>SCSM01000004.1 GCA_004322215.1 Bacteroidota bacterium
TTGGAAAATAAATTTGGCAGTTATTATCTAAGGAAAATATCACCGGAAATAACTGATTCTAATCATATTGGTACAAAGACATTTTTGATTGCATTCGGTGATTACGTTGTAAAAGATAGTGTTGTAGATTACCTAAGTAAAATTCAAGGGCTTGATGATTTTTATTATTTAACAAGGTATGGCTGGTGGTAATATTCTCAACTAAAGATAGAAATAAAAAATTTTATTGATTACTATACAGGAGATTTAACATGCTTGTAAGAATATTATCAATATGTCTTTTATTATTCCTTGTAAATCCATTATTGGGACAGAATGAAAGAAAACACAAAGAACCACGCTTACTTTTCATTTTGAAAGACGGAATGATTGTGAATGGGAATGGGAATGGAAATAAATAAAAAAAAACCGGCAGGGCGCCGGTTTTATGTTATGAGGTTTATCCTTATGTTTTTAGTTCCCGCATTTAATTTCGGGCAGCTTGTCTTTCCATTCAAGCCACACCAAATACTGTTCGGGAGTCAGTATTAATTCTATTTTACTAAATAAATCCTGTCTGCATGCCTTTAATTCAATACAAACTTCGAGACGAACGGGATTGTCCTTCAAAGCAACCCTTGTACTTTGATTAAGCGATATTAACGAATCCTTTAATTGTGCATCTGTCCACCCTTGTGCCTTAGCAGTATCAATGAGTGCTAACCTTTTCTGATTAGCCGAATCAATAATTGCTTTTTCTGAAGTTCTAAGTATCACCATCTGATTTGATACACAAGTAATATGCTCATGTATATAAATTTTTATCGAGTCAATCTGTTCTGTAGTCAGATTAAGGTTTCTCAGGACAAAGCCGAGATGAATCTTGTAACCCCTGTTCTTTTTGAACATGTGTTTATATTGCCCGTAATGATTACCCCTGTCTGATTTGATTTCCCAACCCATTGCCTTACAGTCATCATCAGAATAGCCGTAAGCCGGAAGCATAATTATAACATTTGATTCATCGCCGTCTTCTATTTCGCTTTCGGTATTATCAATAATTATCAATTCAAAATCGCTCGAGCTGAATGTATCTTTATTTGAACTGGGTTGAGTCGGTTCTTTTGTACAAGAACTTACCATTACGATGAAACCCGCAACAATGAAGCACAAAGCAAATAATTTTATATATTTCATATTATTTCTCCTAAAAATTGTTGTTAAAAATATTTTTATTTAAAAAAAGACACCCTGATAATAGAATTGTGCTTTTGAAAATTCGAGTGCCGTTCTAATAACAATAACACAAAAATTGGAAATTGGTTGCAAACAAAAATTTTATTTAGTCCGAAGTTATTGAATTGACGAGTGAATAAAACAAAAAAAAACCGGCGGTGGAGCCGGTTTCTTTTTTAATAAAATTTC
Source organism: Bacteroidota bacterium (assembly GCA_004322215.1). Lineage (GTDB taxonomy): Bacteria > Bacteroidota > Ignavibacteria > Kapaibacteriales > UBA2268 > XYC2-FULL-35-21. Next base: position 1,405 of record SCSM01000004.1, read on the forward strand.
GATTATTGTTGTCCGCAAGGAACATCGGGCAAGTTGTTTCTCCATTCCTGCCAGATGATTAATTGTTCTGCATTCAGTAATGCTTCGATACCATCCAATAGTGTCTTATTGCAAGCTTTGATTGCTTCGCATACTTCAGTACGAACAGGATTATTCTTCAAAGCTTCTCTCGTTTTCAGAGCCAAATCCTTCAATGCCTGCTTCAGTTGCACTCTTGTCCAGCCCTCATCTTTTGCCTGCTGCATTATTTGTCTTCTTTCCTGGTTAGCTTGCTGAATGATAGTTCTCTCTGATTCCCTCAAAATGTGCATTTGCTCACGAACGCAATCCATGTGAGCTCTTAACAAAACTTTAATAGAATCAATCTGGTCCTGAGTCAAATTCAGCTTTCTAAGAATCATACCGAGATGCATCCTCTGTCCTCTGCCGTTGCGCATATCACCCATTCTTCCACCATCCATCATCGAACCGCGACCACTACCCCAGCCCATAAACTGGCAATCTTCATTCGTATAGCCGGAAGGTGGTAATAACATAAAGTCATTTGTTTCTGTTGCGTCCTGTAAATCGCTCTGTGTGTTGTCTGTTACAGGTAACTGAAATTCGGTCGAGTTGAACATATCGTCACTTGGGTTTGTCGGATTCTTTTGGCAAGAGTTGAATGTCATCAGCAAACCGACTAGAAGCATTGATAACATTACTAAACTTAATTTTTTCATTATACACTCCGATTTATATTTAGAAAAATTTTATTTTGTTCCTTTGACTCTTATATTACCAAAAAGGTTTAATGATAAATTTTGTGCCCCGATACTATTAATAACAACACAAAAATATTATAAAGGTTGCAGAAAAAAATATATTTTTTTTACTTATACGCCATTGAAAAAATTTAGGTTAACATAAATAATAAATTAGCAATATTTAATGTTCAGCAACTCTATAAATATAAACATAATAGAATATAATTATTTTCATTAACAAGAGATCCAGACCTTACGTTTGGATTATTAATCATTTAAATGAATAACTTAAAATGATAATATTATTAGAATATTTTAATAATTAATAATCAATAGAATCTGATTTCGTTTAAATCAGTGAAAATTTATTTGTTGAAAATACAGGTAATAAATGAAAATATTCAGATACTTTTTAATAAGCATTTCGGTTTTTCTTCTCTCATCATGTTTAGTAACACTAAATCCATTATTTGAAAATAAAGATTATGTTCAACTTGATTCAATATTAGGAAAATGGGGAACATTGGATTCAAATAAAGACGGCAGGTATTGGGAATTTGTTCAAAATAAAAGCGACAGGGAGCAAAAATGTATTAGTTATAATCTAATAACTTATGATGTAGATGGTGGTGAGACAAGCGATACTGCAAAATTCGATATAGGAATAGGTAAGATAGGAAAATCATTTTTTATGGATATTTATCCAATGAGAAGTCATTCGAGTAGTGATAAGAACGGCATAGACAAAATAAACAATTCATTTTATAAGATGCACATTTTAAAGGCATACACAATACACAAGCTCTCAATTTCAAAGGACACAATATATCTATTAGGTATTAATAATGGATGGTACAAAGACAATGTGACAACAGGAAAAATAAAATTGGAGCATGTTTCAACTGATAATGGAGACAATGAAATAATTACAGCATCAACAAATGATTTAAAAAAGTTTGTAAAAAAATTTGCAGGACATAAAGAAGTATTCACTGATACACTGAAGCTGGTAAAACTAAAATAGAAGGAAGCTCTAAGTGATATTGTTGATAATTTTCTTTTTAACATTTCTCATAAGTTTCATAAGTTAAACAACATAATAATGAACAAAACGTGTCTAATTATGATTTAATAATCACAGAAAGTACAGTAGAATGAATGTTGAACAAGAATGCAAGAAAAATATTGAGAACCATTGATGTATTAATTATTTTGGTTGCAGTTGCTGTTGCATCTACTGTAAGAATCTCCTATTCTTTGTACAGTCCGGGTGGATATGAACAAAAAATCGCCTTTTTCAAACCGGTTATAGATAAAATGCTGAAAAAAGGTGCAGACAGTTCTTTCATCTATTCACTCATATCCGATTCTAAAACAAAATTCAGCGAGAGATATGTTAAAATAAATGTAACCGGCTATCTGAAAAAAGTTGATTATTCAAACAACTATAATGCATTTTCAATCAGGAAATGCCGGGAATTTATAAGAAAGAATTTTGATATTCTCGATAAATGCGAAAAAGAACACGGTGTACCCAAGGAAGTAATAACATCCGTACTGTGGGTGGAAACCAAGCATGGCTCTTATTTGGGAGACAACCATTTACCAAGCGTTTACCTAAGCACAGCAATGTGTGACCAACCGGAATTCATCGAACTAAACAAGAAAGAATTGCACGATACTTACACCGGCGATACTTCAGAACTGCAGGAGCTCGAAAAAAAAATTGCAGAGAGAGCAAAACGGAAATCGAATTGGGCAATTAATGAACTGGTTTATCTTGGTAAAATCAATAAAGCTGCAACGATTCCCGTTCTGAATTTAAGCGGCTCATGGGCAGGAGCATTCGGTTTATCACAATTCCTTCCCTCAAGTTATTACAACTGGGCTGTTGACGGCAACGGCGACGGTGTAATTGATTTGTTCAATATAGAAGACGCTATATACAGCGTTGCAAATTACCTGAAAAAGAACGGCTGGTCAGACACTTACGAAAGCTGGAAAAAAGCCATACACCATTACAACAACAGTGACGATTACGTCAATGCAGTTCTCAAGCTTGCGGGTAAGCTCGAAATAAGTTCGATCAAAACCGCAGGAATGGGAGCGGATGATAAAAATTCGCTTCAAAATCAAAAATAATAATTTTAATTACTATTTCTTCACGTTAATTTTACTCAGTAAAATCAAATTCTTCGGGTCTGAATAGTCATACTGGAACAAGCCATCACTTCCAATAAGTATAGCAATTTTTCCTAACGGAATAATATCATAAGTTTGTAAATCGCTCAGCCAGTTCAGCAATTCAATTTTCAAAGGGTCTTTTACATCGAATACCTTCAGACCGGCTTTGCCATCGCATAAGAATAAAGTTGTACCATCAATCCCAACACCACCCGGTTCCTGCATTGGATATGATTTTATAAGTTTTGGATTGGTTAATTCTGTGATATCCAGTATATCGAGCTGATTCAAGTCGCCAAAGCACCGGGTTCCAGTACGGAGAGTAACGTAAGCATATTTTCCTTCTGCAACAACAGGGTCGCATCCGCGAGCATGAGAGAACTGAGCAAGGTAAGTCGGATTCCACGGTGTCGAAGCATCATAGATGAACATTCCGGTTTGAGAGCCAATAAAAAGTTTGTCTCCAAAAGGAAAAATTGTTTCGATGTTCCAGCCGATATTGACTTTGTTCCATGGTCTCGGATTTTCCGGTATTGAGATATCTATTGACTGCAGATTAGACCTGTCAACAACGTAAAGATATTTGTTATAGGTTGTAAACCGAGCCATAGAGCCACCCTTACCGGATGAGCCACCATTATAACCGATATCTTTAGAACCACCATCATACAATTCACCGCTTTGCCATCGTCCATCAGTAGGTGATGTAACATAATCACCCCAGCCGTCAACTTCATAAGTTATTGTAGTATCTTTCACATCCCATCTGATTAAAATACCTTTTTCCGGGTCAACATAAGCTCCTTCAAGGTCTAAAGGATTTGGGAAAATATCTTTCACCCTTTTGACAAGATGAGGATTCAGAGCATCATTGATGTCAATTGCCACAAGGTCAATGTAACTATCTGCATAGAGTATACCGTCTCTGACGGCGATATCTCCGTTCCCCGGTATTTCAATGAATGAAACAGTTGTCGGTGCAGATGGATTGGCGTCATCAATTATATGCACACCTTCACCTTTTTCACAAATAAATAAGTATTTACCAAAAATGTAAATTTTGCCGGGATTACTAAGTTCCCTGGGAGCAGCGGTTTTTACACCATTTCTGAATTCATCAATACTCTGGTAAATAGGAGTATAAACCTTAGTCTTATAACTTATGGTTCTGGTTGAGTCACAAGATGAAAGAAAAATTGCGATGATAATCGTAACGCACGAGAGCAGGACTCTGTTTCTCATAACAAACACTCCTTTCGGAATAGATTTACAAATAGTTTAAGCAAAATGTCATTATATAAATGTATAAACCCCAAAAAACGGAAATTGTTTCAGTGAGGAGGAAATTATTTTTCACAAATTAACTCAATTATTAAAAATTTTAGATTTTTGAAATTATTATAATCAACAATGAGAAAAAGATTCCCAATATCAAAGAGATTGTTCTGATTACTTTTTTCTTACTATACAGATAGAAAAAAGCTCCAAATGTAATAATCAATGAAATGCTGATTAGAATAGGAATCAATTTTATATCTGACATTTCATCAAAAACAATTAATACGATTAATGGGAGAATACCATAAAGTAAAAATATAATCAGACTCATATCATCCATAAATCTTTCTGCAAGTTTCTTTATTGGTTTAATTGATGGTTTAATTACAATTGAAATTAATAATGCCATTGTAAAAGGGAGTAATGCCCAAAAACCAAGAATCGTTCTACCGGTAATCATGGGTATTGACACATTCATTAATAATACACTAAATATAATACAAAATCCAATAGATGGAATTGTCCATAGTGGGAAGTCATTAACCCAACCTATAACAAACAAAGTGAACATTAATAAAATTGGGACAAAAAAGAAAAATCCAGAAAAGAAATCAGGTAATGTCACGAAATTGCCCGAAAAAACATTAAACAAGCCAAGAAATAAAAATGGTAACGATGATAAAGTTGAAACCCTCAGTGAAAAATTTCTTTCCATAATTAAGACTCCAAATGTGAAATTGATTTTTTACTAAATACGAATAGTATTAGTTTTTGGTATTTATTTATTCCCTTATCATACACACATTGCGTTTTAGACCTTTCAGCTTTATGCGTCTGACAGGGCGGTCTTTGAATATTGTTTTAAATTCTTCGTTTGTCAGGTTTTCGATAAATTCTTTTGATAGTTCTGTGTGATTATCTTTAACTTGAAATCCGTCATCTTTTGTCGGTTTCGCAAAGCGGTTCCAGGGGCAAACTTCCTGGCAGATGTCACAGCCGTAAATTCTCGATTGTGAATTATTCACTATGTCGAGTGGAATTTCAACGTTAGGTTTCGTTTCGATTGTCCAATATGAAATACATAGGGATGCATCAACAAGTCCGGGTTTAATTATTGCAGAAGTCGGGCATCTATCGAGGCATTTTGTGCAATCACCGCATAAATCCTTATGCGGTTCATCCGGTTCAAATTCAACTGTTGTCAGTATGACTCCAAGAAAAATCCAGGAGCCAAATTCTCTTGTGAGGATTAGACTGTTTTTTCCCTGCCACCCGACTCCAGCTCTTTGAGCCAAAAGCTTTTCAGGAAGCGAGCCGGAATCAACAAAAGACAAATTTGTACTTTCAGGAAAAAGTTCTTTAATTTTATCAGCAAGTTGAATGAGTTTTAGTTTAATAATTTTATGATAATCCTTACCCCAGGCATAGCGTGAAATTTTTCCTGTTTTCAATTCACGAAATAGTTCATTATCAGGATTGTAATAATTAATAGCAGTAACGACAGCGGTTTTGCATCCCTCGAGGATTAGCAGCGGGTCGAATCGTTCATCTATATTACGTTCCAGATACTTCATAGTAGCATGTCTTCCTTCAGCAATCCACTTCCTGAACACTTCCTTTTCCTTCACAAACGGCTCGACACTTGCAAATCCGATTTTATCGAAACCGATGTCACGGGAAAATGAAGTAATCAATGATTTAGGTAAGTTTTTCACAAATGGACCAAAAATAATATTAAAAATTATTATTCTTTTAAACGATTTTCCCTAATAAATTCTGTTATTCTATTAATGAACAATCTGGTTTTTGAAACAAAATATTTAATGGATTCTTCTGATTGTTCTGTAAAATCACTATAATCACTTTCTTGTTTTGCTTCAAAAAGTAAAGTATAAGAATCACCGTATTCTTTTTCAATCAGATTATTAATTAAAAAATGATTGTGAAAGAGTTGTTTTGTAACTTTATGAGTTTTACTAGTTAATTCATAGCTGATTAATAGTGTCTGTAAAGCATAGAATGCTAAATAATATAATCTGTTTGCAGATGAGTTCCACTTTTTTCCTTCAGCTAAATAAACAGCATCATTATAAGTGTATTCAGATTTTTGCAACCTATATTTTATCAATTCTTTTTGATAATCTTTCATAAAGGAATATAATCATTAATAACTTCTCTAAAAAAAGGAGAAGTATGAAGTAATGAATTATTCATCCATTCATCACGACTGAAAAATATTCTGTTGAATAATTGATTTTCCGATAATTCTAAATCAAAAAGTAAGGAAGTAATTTTTACTTTTCTATCAAAAGTTACTGCATCTGATAATAAAATTAATAAATCCCAATCAGAATCTTTTTGATTATCTTTTCTTGCTCTTGAACCAAATAGATAAACTTCAGCTTCAGGGTCAACACTAAGAATTGATTCCTTAATTTTTGGTAAATTATTTAGTTCTTTACTTTCCAATATTATCACTTATTGATATAAAAACTTATAATATAACGAAATTATAAAATTAATTATTGCCAAAAAAACACACATCAGGTTTATTTATTATCTAAACTCATTTTCTCTCTCCACTTCGGAATTTCAAATTCGGGAAATTCAATATATATTTTCCCATTCTTTTCAAATATTTCGTATTTCTTCAGCTTTCTCAGTCCTTGCAATGGATTAACATTCTTACCCGTTGCGAGTTCATAAGTCCATCCGTGTTCGGGACAGCTAACTTTCATATCCCGAATAATTCCGTCAAAAATTTTATCCTGGTGACGATGAGGACAGATATTAGATAAACAATAAAGTTGACCATCTCTGCGGAAAACCGCGAGCTGTTTATCGAGGTCATCATCGAAAATAAATTGGTATCCCCTGCCATTGTAAACAGAATCGGATTGGCAAAGATAAATGAATTCCTTTCCGTCTAATTGGATTCTGTCTGAGATAATGGCTAAGTTGAGTTTGAACATATTAATATTTTGTTATTTCAACACTCTCCCCTGCCGCAAAACCCTTTTCTGTAGCGACAATCTTAGATGCCTGTATAAATGCATCATGCTCGAACACTAAAATCCATTTCTCTTCATAAGCTTGAGCAAAAATTCTTTTTTTCTCTTCGATAGTCAATAAAGGATTATTATCGTAACCCATAACGAAAGGAATATTAATATGAGCGTGAGTCGGGGACAAATCAGCACAGTAAAGCAAGCTCTGCCTACCGTCCGAAATTTTGACCAACTGCATAGAATTGGTATGTCCGAAAACAGTATGCAATGAAATACCGGGATATAATTCACCTGTGTCCTCGAGTGTTTCCAGCATACCTTCGGCATAAAGCGGCTCATAATCATCCCTGATAAACGATGCTTTATCTTTATCTGAAGGATGAATAGCCCACTTAAGATGACTTTTCTGAACGTAATAGCGGGCATTTGGAAAGGTAGGCACCAGTTTGCCATTCCTGAATGTTGTAGCACCGCCAGCATGGTCAAAATGCAGATGAGTGAGAATCACATCGGTAATGTCATTATAGGTAATATCGAATCTCTCAAGTGCTTTCTCTATTGAAGAATTATCCCTGTCAATGTTATAAATTTGTGCAAATTTATCGTTGAACTTTGTTCCGTTTCCGGTATCAATAAGAATCGTTCTTTCGTCAAACCTAATCAGAAGTGGACGTGCAGATAAAGGTATCCTGTTAAATTCATCTCCCTGATGATAAGCTTTAGACCAAAGAGTTTTCGGAACAACCCCGAACATAGCTCCTCCATCAAGTCCGAATAAACACGTATCAACTGCATCTAATTCAAATTTCCCAAAAGTCATAATCAATCCAATTAAAAAATAATTGATTAAGACTTTTTTATAATCAGTTTATTTCAAATCAATGCACTTTTTCTGATTAATGAAGATAAATCATTCAAAAAAAGTTGATAAAGAATCAAACACCATTTTCCCATTTTTGCATTGCATTAAAAAACAATACAACATTATCGAGAATAGTTTCCCTTTTATCTTTCGGAAGATAATCGAGAATTTCTTCATGAAGTTTTGTGTATTCTTTAATAACATTATCAATAAAATTAACAGCATCGGGAGTTATGAAGGTTTGAATACCTCGCCTGTCATTCTTATCAATCTGCCTCGAAATCAGGTTTTTGAATTCGAGAGAATTGAGAAGATGAGTAATTCTTCCGGGTGTTAATTTCATTTGTTTTGCAAGCTGCTTCGTGCTGACTGCATCATTCTCCTTAATAATTCTGAGGCATCTGAATTCAGCCGGTGTAAGTTTGAACTTACTACTGAAGAACTGGTCTTTGATTTGACAGAATTTTTCAAGCTGAATAGTTAAGTTTGCCATCATACGAGCTTGTTCAATTTGACTAACTGAAATTTTTTTTTCGGACATAGGACACCAATAATTTATCAATGGATAACAATTTATAAAATAAATTTATTACAAATTAAAATAGTTTATGTCATATTAGAAAGAAAAAATTAATTATTCAATCGGACTAATTTATCTGTAATTCATAAGTTGCAAAATTGAAATCAATTATAATGTCTTATAGCAATATGATTTATTTTAAGGAAGCAAGAAAATTAATGAATTTTTAAGATTTTAATACAAATTATAAACTTTTCTATTAGAAATTGGATATTAACTCAAATCTCAATAATTTTGTTGTTCTGAATTTTTCAATTTAAAAAAAACGATAATAATAAAAAGGAGATAGTATTCTAATGGGCACGATGGAAAAAATGCGACAAACATCACCGTATTTCCTTGCGGCATTTGCTATTCTTTTTGTGGGATTCATGGTTGCATCTGATGCCGACATCAGCAATCTGATTAACAAAAGAGGAAGCATTGCTACAGAAGTAATCGGTTCAGTCAATGGAGAAGATATATTATACAAGGACTTTGACCAAAAGGTCAAAGAATTAATGGAACAAAAACGAAAGCAGACCTCAGACCCGAATGCCCAAATAGACGAAGACCAGATAATAAACCAGGTATGGAGTCAAATGGTTGATGAAACTCTACTGAAACAGGAGGCAAAAAAAGCCGGAGTAATGGTCTCAGATGAAGAAATATTGGATGTAATGTTGGACAACCCACCGGATTACTTAAGGAAATCTTTTACCGATTCGGCGGGGAATTTCAATAAACAAGCGTATCTCGAAATCGTTACAGACCCCGAAAAAATCAGGGGTGCACTTGGAACAAATGTCAGCGAGGAAGAGAAACAAAAAATAATTGAGGATTTTAAAGTAAACCTGATAAACATTGAAAAGTATTTGAGACAGCAAAAACTTGCCGAAGGGCTCATTGGTGTTGTTTCATCTTCTGTTTCCCAAGTATCTCCATTATATGCAAAAGAAAAATACATATATGATTATACTTCATCCGATGTGGATTTCCTTTATTTTGGCAGAGACCAAATCCAGGACAACCAAATACAGGTAACAGAAAAGGATATAGCTGATTATTACGATAAACATAAAGAATCATTCAAACAAAAACCGCAGCGACGGCTAAAATACATTAAATTTGATATTGCACCTTCGGTTGACGATACAATCAGAGCAGGCAAGAAAGTTGACAGGATTACCGCAGACCTTAACTCGGTTACATCGCTTTTAGCAAAAGACAGTGTTTTCGATTTGAAGATGGGTGAATATGGCGGAAGCACCCAGGATTTTCAGTTGATAAAAGACATACCTGAATACAAATTGAACCTTCTTCAAAAAATGAATAAGAATGACATTGTCGGTCCTGTAATGATTCCAAATGGAATTATTTATCTGAGACTCGATGATACAAGGTCAGGAACGAACGAAGTTGTGAAGGCAAGCCATATACTTATTAATTTCAGCAAGGGTAAGGACAGTGCTAAAGCAGAAGCAGATATGATAATGGCAAAGGCAAAAGCAGGAGAGGATTTTGCGACATTAGCGAGACAGTACTCACAGGATAAGGGTTCTGCAGCCCAGGGTGGTGATTTGGGATATTTTGCAAAGGGAGCAATGGTAAAACCATTTGAAGATGCTGCATTTGCTGCAGAGCCGGGTTTTATTGTCGGACCGGTAGAGTCTCAGTTCGGATACCATATAATAAAAGTTGTTGATAAGAAATCCGATGAGATGAAATATAGTGAAATAATTATCAATCCCACTGTTTCTACGACTACAAAAAATATGATTTTCAGAAATGCCTATGCATTCCAAAAGCAAGTCGAAGAAGGAAATTCATTCGATAACTTAGCTGAAAAATCCAAGTATAAAGTGCAGCAGACAATGTTCTTCACAAAAGGCACACCTGTTCTTAGTTCTCAATATCTGTCCGACCTGGCATTCGATTCCGAATCGGGAACATGTTTTCAGCCGACTGAATTGAAAAACCAGGGTGTTTTTGTGTGTATGGTATCTGATATACGTGAAGACAAATACAGGCCTCTGAAAGATATGAAGGAATATATTAAAGCACAGGTAACAAATATCAAAAAGCTCGATGTACTGAAATCAAAAGCAGCAGATGCATATAGTAAAATTTCAGGACTCGATGCATTAAGCAAGGCAGGGACGATTGACCCTTCATTAACCGTGAAATCGCTTGCAGGAGTTCAAAACACAGGTAATGTTCAGGGTATCGGCGAAGATTTTGTATTTACAACAAATGCGACTAATCTTCCTATACAGACTATATCAGAGCCAATCAGGGGCACGATGGGATATTACATAATGCAGGTGAAAAGCCGTGTTAGTCCACCAACTGAAAGCGTGAACACAGGTTATCTTCAGTATATTTCCAAAATGAAGAAGGACAATTATCAGAAGGAATTTTACCAATGGTTCGGCAAAGTCAAAGAAAACGCTACAATAGTTGACCAGAGGATGAAGTTTTACAGAGACTACTAATAAAAATTTAATATTTTGAATTTAATATTTTGAATTATTAATGTCGGTTATATGAAATGCTGAAAGAAGACGAAGCATTTTTTGTGTATAATCTATATCATCATTATTATTCACCCAGAGACGCAAAGCTAAATTAATTTTTTTTGGCTTTCAAGTCGTTTATTATTCGTGTGAAATCATCATTGCTGAGATAATAATGGGCATTGCAGAACTGGCAGACAAGCTCGTTTTGGTGCTCACTGTGCATCGATTCGATTTCTTCGACAGGGAGTGTGTAGAGTTTACTAATGAAATTATTTTTTGAACAGCGACAGAAGAAATCGACACGAGAGGTTTTGATTACATCAAAATCGAAGGGAAGATATTGCTGTAATGAATTTGTAAGGTCGTTATCACCATTTAAAGAATTATTTAATGAACGAATATTTTTGATATGTGTCCTAACTTCATTTAATTCTTTCAGCGAAACGCCCGGCAAAGATTGTACAAGGATACCTGCAGAAGATTTGATGATATTGTTATCATCAAATCCGGTTTCGAGCTTTATGAAAGTCGGGACCTGTTCGGAGTTTGCAAAATAATCTTCGATAATATCTTCGACATTTTCAGAATTGATTTCAATAATACCAGTGACGGGTTCGCCTTTGTCATAGAGAATTTTGGACAATTTGAAAAATCCGTTTTGAATCATCTTTTTTAAAGCAGAATCCGAATGATTCCCGTACCTTATAAAACCGCGGACTTCTCCAATGGGCATAGCTTCGGCAAAAACTTTTTCGAGCAAGCCGTCGGAACTAATATCGAGAATGATTCTTTCCTCACCTTTTAAAAAAGATGAAATGAGTGAAGCCGAAGTAAGATATTTTGCTAAAAGGGCGGCTGGAAATTGAGCAAGATTATGTTTTTCCTGCGATGTTTTCACAGTTGAACTATTACGAATAAATGAAGCTCTGAATCTGGCTTTTTTGTCCAATATGGTAATAATTCTATCGGCATTGAGAAACTTAGATTTAATCTCGTTTAATTCCATATTTATATTGCTGAATATAAAATTAGTTATGACTGAAATTATAAACAAATATTATTTTCTGATTATAATATTTTTTTTATCACAATAAGATAGAATTATCAATATTTAATAAATACTGAAATTTTCAAAAAAAATAATTTAATGATTGGCATAATTGCAACTTATTTACTTAAAAGAAATAATAAGGTCGAAGAATATGAAAATAAAAAGGGTGAGAAATTGAAAATTAAACGAAAATATTAGTATGAAAATCGAGATTGCAAGGGCTTAAATTAATAAATGACTGAGTAAAATGAAATATTAATTGAAGCAATTGACAACATTGAAATATATATAGATAGTTTCATATAAGCTAAAAATTAATTAAATTTGTAAATTGTGAAATTTATTTCTAATAAAAAAATAAAAAAATGGCAAAACCTTTAAGCGTTCTTTTTGTTAGCAGCGAAGCACTCCCATATATAAAAACCGGCGGAGTGGCAGACGTAGCTTATTCCCTTCCTTTAGCCCTGAGAGACCTTGGACATGACATGAGGATAATGCTACCCAAATACGGAAGTGTGTCCGAACGCAGAAACAGGATACACGACATTAACCGTCTGAAGGATGTACCGATACCGATTGGTAGTCATACAGACCCAGCAACGATTAAGTCCTCATCGATTAATAATCCTCGGGCTAAGGTGCAGGCATACATAACGACAAATAACAAGTATTTCGATGCAAAAAAAGGGATTTACAGCGATGCAAAGACCGGGAAACCATATCCCGATAACAGCGAAAGGTTTATTTATTTTTGCCGTTCGGTCATAGAAACATGCTTAATATTAAACTGGTATCCTGACATAATTCATTGCAATGACTGGCAAACAGCATTTGTACTGATAATGGCGAAAACAGCATTTTCCAAGGATTTCAAGAAGACAAAATTTGTATTTACATTTCATAATATGAACCAGCAGGGTGAATTTTCAGAGAAGCAATTCGATTTGACGGGATTAAGCCAAAAGGTAAAGAATGATCTGATACACAAAAAGATGATAAATCCCGTGAAAGGTGCTTTGATTTATTCTGATTATATAACAACGGTCAGCGAAACTTATGCCAAAGACGTTTTGCAGGACAGCAAACACACAAATGATTTGAATTCACTTTTATTAAAGTACAAGAAGAGATACAAGGGTATTCTCAATGGAATTGATACATATAGCTGGGACCCGAAGATTGATTCCCTTATAAGCAAAAAAATGGGGAACAATTTCAATGAATTCAAGCAGCCGAACAAGAAAACACTGGCTTTGAAGACGGGATTGAATTATAATGAAGATATTCCCATGATAGGGATGATAACCCGTTTAGATGAGCAGAAGGGCTTTCCATTAGTGCTATCATCAATAGACAAGTTATTCCATGAGGATATTCAGATGGTAATCCTTTGCGATGGTTCTCAGGAATCGAAGAATGAGCTTAGGGATTTATCTTTGAAATATCCGAAAAAGCTAAAAGTGAGATTCGGATTTGATGAGCCGATGGCTCACCTGATAGAAGCCGGCTCAGATATGTTCCTTATGCCATCGGAATATGAGCCATGCGGTTTGAATGCCATGTATTCACTTGCTTACGGTTCTGTCCCGATAGTTCGTTCGACAGGCGGATTGAATGAAATCGTAATAGATTTTAATTCTGAAAATAAATCAGGAAATGGAATAACATTTAAAAATTATAAAAGTGCCGATATGATTCAATCAATCAATAAGGCATTAAGCTTATTCAAAAACAAAGAATTATGGGAAGTAATCGTACAAAATGGAATGAGTGGAGATTATTCCTGGGGTAAATCCGTCAAAGAATACGATGAAATTTACAAAAGTATAACTAAAGATTAAAAACGAAAAAAATCTTCGATATGTTAAGAAATATAATTAAAAAAAAACGAGTTTTATTTATTCCGTTAATAACAGTTCTGATTTTTTTACTTGTCTCCTGCAATGATGAGCCGACATACATGGGTTCGTCCCTTTTACTCGATACAATATCGATAATATCAGTTTCAACAGAAGATACGACTTTAATCGAATCTTCGAATTCATTTCTATACCGACTCGAAATATTCAATGCAGGAGTGATGTTCCTTGGCAAATACAATGATTTGGAAGCAATTTCGATGATTCGTTTTTCCGGAATACCTGACACACTCGGCAGTATTACCGAAGCAGATATTGATTCGGTAACACTCACATTGCCGTTAATGCGATATGCTTATGGTGATGATACGTTATTATCACATTCGCTTTCGTTTAAAGTTTATAAAGTGATGAAATACTGGACAAATAAAACTAACTGGGATACAATTTTTCCATCGGGAAGCACAACGGATTATTTCGATACAAAAGTACTCGGAACATTCGACGGTGAAATTTCACAGGAAGACGAAATGAAGCCAATGACACTGCAAATTGATAAGCAGCTTATAGCAGAATGGTTCAAACTATCTGCAGACTCAGCAACAGCAGGTACGATATGGGGTATTGCCTTAGTCCCGGATATTAACTCATCGGTTATACGAACACTTTCCGCCCAAGCGATAGATGAATTAAGAATTCATCCATATTTGAGGATTACATACAGGAAGAAACAGGATACACTCGATACACTGATATTGCAATCGGCAATTGATGCATCTGTGACAAACTCAAATCCACCTGATGAAAATACATTAACTGTCCAGGGGGGAATATCGAGCAGGTTCAAGCTGAGTTTCGATATAAGTATAATACCCGATGAAGCGGCGATTCATGTAGCGGAACTTGATTTACATATTAATAAATCTGCATCTCAATACGGGAATTATAATCTGGATTCAACAATTGCAGCGAGTTTATATCTTGATTCGAGTTATACGAGTTCCTTTGGAAATTATTACGGAGGGAACGATTCGAATAACAGGGAATTATATAAATTCCCGAAAATAACATCTGCTGTACAGTATTGGGTAACTCACGGGAAAAAGGGAGTACTTGTTTTTTCACCCGAAGGATTTAGTAATGAATACCGTGAATTTGATAAAATGGTTTTTTACGGTATGCAAACCCCTGACTTAACAAAAAGACCTGCAATGAGAATAATATACTCTACAAGGCCTAAATTTGGAATTAAAAAATAATAAAAAAAGGATGAATCGAATAAAGTGAAAAGAATATATATCATATTGATTTTGATTTTAGCCGTGATGGAAACAAAAATAGGATTAGCCCAGGGCGGTTCAAATTATTCAATATTTGGAATAGGTGATATATATCCCGGAGGAAATGCCGCATACGAATCACTCGGAGGAACTTCAATAGCAGTACCCTCCGATTTCGGGATAAATATGAGAAATCCGGCATTATGGTCTTTCACCAGGACATCGCGACTGCAGGCAGGATTCAGATTCAATCAGAATAATGTCAGTAACGGGCAGTATACTCTTTTCCAGAATAATGGAAAAGTTGATGGGATATTTGGAATATTCTCAGTAGATACATCCATCGGGCTTTCGGTGAGTTTCGGAGTACATCCCTACAGTTCGGTGAACTACCTAATTAAAACCGAAAATAATGTTGATCTGGATTCAACAAAAAAAGTCCTTGCACAAACTACATTCAACGGAAGCGGTGGATTATCAAATGCATATATTGGAGCATCATTCAGACTATTTGATGGTTTAAACCTGGGTGCATCGGTACATGCAACATTTGGATTAATCGAGACCCAGATTACAACGATATTCCCTCAAAATTCTTATGCTGCTTCAGTCAGCATAAGAGATGACAACTTCTTCGGTTTTGGATACAAAGCCGGTGCATATTATTCAGGTATTGAAAATATTGGAATAGGTGCATTTATCGAAGGACATCCCAATATTAACGTCGATAGTAAATTGTATTATACATACCTGACAATACTAAAAGATACTGTTAAGCAAAATCCCGAATATAGTGTGAAGATGCCATTATCATTTGGATTCGGATTGTCTTATACACTCGGTAAATTCCTTTTTGCAGGAGATTTTATTTTACAGGATTTTTCAAACTTTGATTATAATACAAACGTTAAAGCCAAGTATAAAAATTCTTCACAATTGTCATTTGGTATTTCACGACTTGGCAATAAATCAATAAGTGCCAAATTCCTCGATAAAATCAATTACAATTTTGGTTTCGGATACAGGGAATTGTACTTTAATACTTATGGGAATGATATAAATGAATATTACGGTTCATTCGGGATGGATATGCCTGTAATCGGCTCGGCAATGGTGAATTTTGCGCTGACATTCGGCTCGAGAGGAACAACTAATGCAGGTTTGGTCAGGGAGCTTTTCGGAAGGTTAACTGTTGATTTGAGTATCGGTGAAATTTGGTTTGTGCCATACAGAAGAAACCAATAATAAATTATGAATTTTAAATTTTGAATTTTGAATGAAGGATGAAAAATAGAAATAATATAATTTTACCCGAGGTACATTCGACAACTGTTATAGGTGTGTTGAAAGACGGGAAGGCAGCGATGGGAGCTGACGGACAGGTATCATTCAACAATACCGTAATGAAGCATAATGCAAAAAAAGTGAGAAAGGTTTATAATGATAAAATCATAGCAGGATTTGCAGGAGCCACCGCGGATGCATTTACATTGCTGCAACGATTCGAAGAAAAGCTCGAAGCCCACAGCGGAAATTTATACAGGGCATCAATAGAATTAGCAAAAGACTGGAGAACAGACAGGTACCTTAGACGTTTGGAGGCAATGCTTGCCGTTATGGACCCGACCAACGCTTTGCTGATAAGCGGAACAGGCGATGTAATCGAGCCGGACGACAGGATTATTTCAATCGGTTCAGGTGGACCATATGCATTATCTGCGGCAAGAGCTTTACTCAATCATACAGATAAAACAGCTAAAGAAATAGTCGAAGAGTCACTCAAAATAGCAAGCGAAATCTGCATCTACACAAACTCCATTATAACAATTGAAGAATTATAAAATATCAATTATGAAAAATACAGACAATAAAAATACAGATTCAATAGTATTGACCGAGAAGCAAAAGAAAATAATCAGGAAAGTTACAGATAATGATTTTTTCAAAAAGCAGTTAACACCACGCCAAATAGTAAATGAATTAAATAAGTTTATCATAGGGCAGGATGATGCAAAAAAGGCGGTTGCAATTGCACTTAGAAACCGATGGAGAAGACAGCAAGTACAAACCGAATTAAAGGAAGAAATTCTTCCGAATAATATTATTTTAATCGGTCCGACAGGGGTTGGTAAAACCGAAATAGCACGCCGGCTTGCAAAGCTTGCAGGTGCCCCATTTGTAAAAGTTGAAGCGACAAAGTTTACAGAAGTAGGATATGTGGGAAGGGATGTCGAGTCAATGATTCGTGACCTTGTTGACAGGTCAGTTTCAATGGTGAAGGAAGAAAAGACTGCTGAAAAGCTGAAAGAGGCAAGAATTGCGGCTGAAAACAGGGTGCTTGACATTTTGATACCCCCTGTTAAAAAAAGTCCGTCATTCGATACGGCTACCGATACAGACATTGAAGAAAATGCAAAGACGCGTGAAAAATTCCGCGAGATGTTGAAAAACGGCAAACTGAATGACAGGAATATTGAAATTGATATGATGGTTGACCAGGTTCCCTCACTCCAGGTGTTGGGACCAATCGGACTCGATGAGATGGGAATGAATCTTCAGGATATGTTCGGGAGCTTGATTCCGAAGAAAAACAAGAAGAGGGTTTTAACGGTTTCAGAAGCTTTGAAGGTGCTAGAAAAAGAGGAAGTCGAAAAACTGATTGACATGGAAGCCGTAGTAAAAGAAGCAGTATTGAGAGCAGAAAATTCGGGAATCATTTTCGTAGATGAAATAGATAAAATTGCATCGCGAGGAGGTGCAAGCGGTTCCGGACCAGAAGTTTCGAGGGAAGGGGTGCAGCGGGATTTACTTCCAATTGTCGAAGGCACAAGCGTTAACACTAAATACGGGCATGTTCATTCAGACCATGTATTATTCATTGCATCGGGAGCATTCCATGTATCGAAGCCGGCAGACTTAATACCCGAATTACAGGGACGGTTCCCTATCAGAGTGGAATTGAAAAGCTTGACAAAAGATGACTTCGTAAAGATATTGACAATACCCGAGAACGCACTTATAAAACAATACCAGGCGTTAATAGAATCCGAAGGTATAAAACTTGAATTCGACAGCTCAGCCATAGAGGAAATTGCATCAATTGCCGAACAGGTCAATGACGAAGTTACAAACATTGGTGCAAGACGTCTTCACACAATACTCACGACTTTACTCGACGACATACTTTACAACACACCCGACAACATCGAGAATGAGACATTCACAATTGATGCCAAGCGTGTCAACGATAAGCTCAAAGACATAGTCAAGAGCAGCGATTTGAGCAGATTTATATTATAGTCTGATTTAATATAACATATTAATTGAATTGTAATAAAATTTATACCATTGACAGCTTCCCTATAGAGAAACAGGAAGAAATTAGTAATATTCTTCAGAAAAGATTGATAGAATATAAACGGGAGCAATTGATAAAAACAGTTTATAGTGCAAGAGAAGAGTATATGAAGGTTGAAGCAAAACCAGCTGCGTTTGATGAAATCATGAAGGAAATAATTAGTTGAAAAGAACCCTTCCTAAAAACCAAAGCTTTAATAAAAAGTGCACAAATTTTTTTTCCTCACTTCCAAAAAAAGCAGAAATTATTAGTGACACACTTAAAAACTCTGAATGAAAATATGTATGAGCCAAAATTGAAACTCATAAACTCAAAGGTAAATTTGCCGGTTTATATTCTTGTAATGCAGGTTATGGCGTCAGAATTATTTTTGAGATAATCAAAGATTCAAAATCAAGAGTTGAAGAAATTCTACTTGAAGCATTTGGAACTCATTAAGTAGTATATTAAAAATAATAATAATTTATATTATAAATTAAACAAAAATTCCCGCAAAAAGCGGGAATTCAGGTAGAACGAGGTTCGTTTATTTCAAACAAATGCAATAATTCAAATCATCATTACCCGGGACAATCCTGTGCCTTCTCTTTATCTTTTTCCGATTTGTCTGCTTCGTTGTTATCCTTTGCATCGTTACAAATCAGTTCGGCATCGTAACCGAGCTTCCTGATTGATTTCAATATATTATCGCAATTTGTCTTTTCACTGTTAATATTCACGGTCAACACTTTTGAGCTAAGGTCGAGGTCAGAATCAATAACTCCGAGCGTTTCGCTGAGAGATGATTCAATTATATTTTTAGAATCCCAGCTATTTGCAGAGGTCTTGATTTTCAAGACAGTGCAATTTTCTTTGTCTGCTGCTAAAATTTTTGCAGCGAAGAGCAATGCAACTGCAAAAACAATTGCAAAGAATTTAATGGTTGATGTCCTGTTCATTTTATTTCCCTCTATATTATTTCAATTGATTTCACTTTAGTAGATAATACGATTTTTTATTATTTAGGTTACATAAAAAAAATGAATAAATAATAATGAAAAGTGAATAGCCAAATTTCGGTTAATATTATCAATTTAAGGTATTTAAAAAATCAACAAAAATAATATCTTTGAATATTTAAATTTTTTTTGAGACCTTTTTCGGTTTTATGTGTCATTATAAATATTATTATGGCAAATTTTCAAAAAGTTATAAATTATTCTCAAGTAATTAATAAGTTTGTAGGACAATAAAAAAGGATTTGATGAAAGATTGATACACCATTAGGTGTATAACTATTAGCAGGATAAGTAATGTTTTACAGACATATTATTGCGTTTACCGTAATACTAATATTAGCAAGCCCGGTTCCCAGCCAGAGCCAAATAATAATCAACGAAATAATGGCATCAAGCTATCAGTCCGCTTTCGATGAGGACAACGACTCACCCGATTGGATTGAACTTTATAATAACACCTCAACAGCGTTAAATCTTAAAGGATACAGAATTTCAGACAAAAAAAACTTTTCCGGTGCATGGAAATTTCCCGATACATATCTGAATGCAGGGGAAAGATTATTGGTATTTGCATCGGATAAAAACCGTACGGGTTCGAATAAGTATGTAATTGAAGCAAGTGGTGAAGGAATCAATCAGTATGAATATGATGATGGATTCAGGTTCGAATATCTGAAAATAGCAGGCGATTACGATATTCAAATGCGTGTAAATTCTTTACGAAATTCATATTTTAACGGTTCAGCCGGACTGATAATGCGAGAAGGTATCGATGAGAGAAGCAAATTCGCAGGAGTTTTTTGCTTTAACCCGGATAATTTTACTTTTATTATCAGAAAAGAAGAAGGGACATATCCTGAAATAGCACCTTCTACAATTTTCAAACTCAAATATCCCAACGGGTGGGTGCGGCTGAAAAGGCAGGGAGATTCTGTTTCCGGATATACAAAGGACCTGGGGGGTCATTGGTACTTAATTAAAACTTATTATTACCCTGCTCCCAATTCTATGTTTGTCGGAATAGCGGTATCATCATCAAAAGAAGATATGTTGGCAAAGGCAGTGGTATCGGATTTAATATTAGATGGGAAAGCAATGAATTATGATACATTGTCCGGTGTTGAAATAAATACCGATATTACAGGTAAAAGTTATTATTCAAATGAGTTACATACAGACTTCAAATTGAGTTCAGATGGAGAAACATTATACTTGTGGAATTCTGCCGGAGAATTATCAGATTCAATGAGTTTTCCTGCTCTTACTTCTGATGTTTCTTATGGGCGATACCCTGATGGCAGTGTTGAAAGAGAGTATTTTTCACCTTCAACTCCCGGTAACAGTAACCAAAAGGGTAATTCAGGTTATGCAGAATTGCCGAAATTAAATATACCGGCGGGATGGTACAATAACCAATTATTATTAAGGTTTGAAAACAATAATCCGAATTTGCAAATAAGGTACACAACTGACGGAACTGATGTATCCGATACATCTACTATATATGATAAAAATTCAATCGTGATTGACAGTTCAGTAGTAATCAGGGCAAAAGCATACCAGGAAAATTTATTTCCATCAAAAGAAATTGTAAATACATATATATTGAATGACAATAGTTCACTGCCGGTAGTATCATTCGCAATCAGCCCTAAATTGCTATGGGACACAGTTTCAGGCATATTTAACAATAAAAATATTTGGCCTGCTCCTGAAATTGAAGGCAATTTCGAATTATTTGATAATTCAAAAACCAGGGTATTTTCAAGTCATTCGGAATTGAGTGTACACGGAGGTAATTCCCGCACTTATGCACAAAAATCATTAAAGCTGACTTCGCGTGGCAGATACGAATCATCAACTTTTGTATACCCGTTTTTTGGTAATAATTACCTCGATGAATTTAATGGAATAATTTTCAGAAATTCCGGAATTGACTGGCAGGATTCAAAATTAAGAGATGCATTATGTTCAGTAATTTCAGAACAAATACCCTCTCAAAGAATGGCGAAATACCGTCCTTATGTCTCATTTCTGAATGGCAGGTATTGGGGACTCTACGATTTAAGGGAAAAACTCGATGAATTTTATTTAAGTAAGAATTACCATTTGCCTGTTGAAGGTATAAATATCATAGACCAGGATGAATTTATTATGTACGGCAGGATAGATGAATATGATGACATGAAAAGTAAATTATTTAGTTCCGATATGTCGAAAGAAGAATCATATAAAACGATTGACAGCTTAATTGATATCGAGAACCTGATTGATTATCTTTCATTGGAAATTTACTGTAATAACATGGACTGGCCCTGGAACAACATCAAAGTATGGAACTCAGTCAAATACGACGGCAAATGGAGGTGGATGCTGCATGATTTAGACTGGACATTCGGACTATGGGGTGCAGACGCAAGTTTTGATGTAATGAAGGATGTCCTGGAACCCGATAGATCAAGATTCACAAAATTATTTTTAAAGATACTTGAAAATAATCAGGTCAGGGAAAGATTCCTTAATAAATTTGCGGATTTAATGAACAGTGTATTTCTGCCGAACAGGTTAAATAAGTTGCTTGACAGTCTTGCAGAAGGGATCGAGCCGGAAATGCAAAGGCATATAGATAAATGGGGAATCAGTTATCAAAAATGGCAGGATAAAATCAATAAGATGAGAAATTTCATAAATGAAAGACCCGGCTGGCAAAGAACAAATATTGTGAATCATTACGGTCTTTCCGGCTATTCTAAAGTAGCTCTGAATGTAAATATAAGAGGTTCAGGTACAATAAAAATTAATACACTGAATATAACAGATTTTCCGTGGGAAGGATATTATTTTAATAAAATACCAGTGCCAATAAAGGCAATATCCGATTCAGGATATAAGTTCAAAAATTGGAATACAACGCTTTCATTCAATGACAGTACATCTCCGGAACAGATGGTCAATCTTCAGAGTGATGCAATTATAACTGCAAATTTCGATAAAATTGATGATACCGCAGCCCGGGAAATATGGAGCAATAATTTATCGTGCTATCCCAATCCGTTTAAGGATAAGATAGCTATAAAAGTTATATCAGAAAGCACACAAAAAGCTGAGATAGAAATTCAAAATTTATTAGGTCAAAAGTTAAAGACGATAACAACCGATTTTTTATCGTCGGGCATAAATGAATTTACCTGGGATGGAACTACTGAAACCGGAAACACAGTGAGTAATGGTATTTATTTTTGTATTCTTTCCACTAATAAAAACAAATTAATTTATAAGATTATTAAATTCTGCAACTAAGGAGAAATCAAATGAGGACATACATTTTTCTGGCAATATTAATTGTTATAATCGGCTTTGGAAAAGCACATGCAGTCGAAGAATATTATTTGACTTGCGACCCGGCAAAGCTACAGGAAATCTACGACAGGTACAATGAAGATATTTATATTGACGCAACATTGACATTGAAGGGAAGAACCTGGCAGGATGTTCAATTCAGAATTCACGGACAAGATACGAGAGCATATCCAAAAAAATCCATAAAGGTCAAATTTAATGGCGAACCGTTTCTTGACAGCATTGTAGAATTTAATTTTAATGCTGAATATGGTGATAAATCGTACATGAGACAATATTTATCCGCAAGGATTATGAGAGAGTCAGGAATGCAATGTTTCAATGCTACATTCGCAAGATTGTACATCAATGGTGAATATTACGGATTGTATCTCATGATTGAGCAGGTGGGAAAAAGATTTTTGCGTGACCGCGGCTTAAATGATGAAGGGAATTTATACAAGGCATCACTCCAAAACCTTTCATGTCTCAGTAAATGGGATAATATCGAACTTGGCTGGGAAAAGAAAACCAATGAAGGACAGGGTACCGAAGACCTTGCTGAATTAATCAGAAAATTAGATGTAGAACCAGACAGTACGTTTTATAATCTTACACATGAAATATTCGATTATAATCAAATGATAAACTTTCTTGCGCTAAATATTGTAATATCAAATACCAGTACATATTATCATAATTATTTTATGTATAATGACATGTATGGTACAAAGAAATGGTATATATTGCCCTGGGACATGGACAAAACCCTTGGTGCATGGTGGCCTGGGGAGCAATATAATTACAATTCATCAAGGCCTGATAACCCTATATATGAAAAGTCATTTCTGATAAAACAAATCTTTAACGACGTTCAGAACAGAATTGATGAAATTTGCAATACCGTATTTAATTCAAATCATCTGTATCCGATAATTGACAGTCTGATTACGGATTTAAAACCTTCAGTGATAGAAGATAACAAAGACAAAATAGCAGACACGACGGTTTGGATGGGTGGAATCGATATGAATAAATATTTTATCGGTTCGAGATATACAGAATTAAATAAGCAGTATCCGATTATACCAAGAGTTTTCAGGGTTGACCCGACAGAAGGGACCTATACCGGAGACATTAAATTAGTGTGGCATCCATGTACTTTCCCAGAAGATGTTGCTATAAAATACAGAGTAACTTATTCGACTGATGTTTACTTGCTCGATTCTGCCAAAACAAAGTGGATTAACGAAATAACCGATACAACTTATACAATTCCAAAATCGGAACTGAAAGAAGGGACATACTATTGGAAAATTTCTGCATTAGCCAATGGTAAGGATGTTGACGGTTATGATAATTTTAATAAATTTACATTTAAAAACGGAACTGTTCTACCCTGCCAGATTACTCAAAACACAACATTGACAAAAGACGGCTCACCTTATAGTATTGATTGCAACTTTGAAGTTACTAATAATGCAACTTTAACAATCAAAAACGGTGTGGAGCTTTACATACTCAATAATTCACAGGTTGATATAAGAGGCAGTCTGAGGGTAGAAGGAACACAAAGCGAACCAGTGATAATTAAATCAATCAGCGACGACACTACATCCAATTTAGTAAGGGTATTTAACGGAAATGGCGATTCCTGGCTGAAGTTCGCAGATGTTAAAGATATTTATATTTATTTCCTGACCGGTTCAGGAGTATTAATAGAGGATTCAAAATTCAATTATGAAAAAGTGGTCAACAGGTATACATTACATGGTTCCGGGTGCAGCAGCTTTAATTTCAGGAGAAGCTCTTTAACCGGTAATGGAACTCCTTTACCTGAGGGAATGATTATGACAAGTGTCGGAAATTGCAATGTCGAAGATTCTTATTTCGAGAAAATTATTGACCCTGTAGAATATATGGATGTCAAGAGTGGTTCTATAAAAAATAACCTGATAAAAAATTCGGTTGATGACGGCATTGATTTGAATGGTTCAAACGGAATCGTAATATCGGGAAACCAAATTTATAATTCTGTAGATAAAGGAATTTCAATTGGTAATGAAAATTTCGGAAGTGCAAAAAATATAACAATAGAAAGGAATATCATAGCCGGCAATTCTATGGGAATAGGGATAAAAGACAGTGCAGAAGCCATTGTAGTTAATTGTACTTTTTATGACAATAATTATGGAATAAAATGTTATGAAAAAAACACCGGATTCGGCGGAGGTGTAATAACAATAAAAAATACAATTTTTGCAAATTCAAGAACCAAATCAATAGATGTTGATGCTAAGTCCAGGGCAACAGTAACTTATTCAATTTCAAATATCGATTACCTTAAAAGTGTAGGATGTTTGAAAGCAGACCCTCAGTTAATTGCACCTGCAAGCAAAAATTTTAACCTGAATAGCAATTCTCCATGCATAAATGCAGGTGACCCAACAAGCCCCAATGACCCTGACGGAACAAGAGCAGATATTGGAGCAATACCTTTCAATAACCAAAAAGCTGTTTTGGTAATCAACGAAATTAATTATAATTCTTCATTGGATTTTGATTGTGCCGATTGGATTGAGTTTTATAATCCGGGTTCAGAGGATGCCGACATTTCAGATTGGTACTTCAGCGACAGCGACGATTCTCATAAATACTTATTTCCTAAAGGTACAACCGTTATCAAAGACAGCTTCCTTGTTCTTTGCAGGGACGGTTCACTGTTTTCATCAAAGTTTCCGAATGTGAAAAATTATATTGGAAATTTTGAATTCGGACTTGATGCCGCAGGAGAGCTTGTGCGGCTGTTCAACCAGTCAGGAGAAATCATTGATTCACTGACTTATGACGATAAGTTACCCTGGCCCGAAGAACCGGATGGGAATGGACCGACACTCGAATTAATATATTATCAGCTCGATAATTCTTTGGCTCAAAGCTGGAAAGCTTCATATACACTACACGGTACTCCTGGAGAGCAGAACTCGGTTTTCACAGGTGTTGAGGATAATTACACACTATCAGGTACTACTTTAAAAGTTTCACCAAATCCAGTAGAGGGTAATTGCGCAGTTGAAATCACATTAGAAAGTTCAGAGAAAATTTCCCTCGGAGTTTATGATATTAGCGGAAGATTGATTGCAAATTTAATTGACAAGCAAATAATCGAAGGCGGTCAACACAGATTTAATTTCAATGCTTCAGCTTTAGCTCAGCAATTGTTTTATCTGAAACTTGAAGGATATTATCCTAACCAGGGTGTAATCTGTGTTCCGGTTGTAAAAATCGGAAAATAGGAATCAGGAAATAGGAAATAGTTATTATTAAGAATTTTGAATTTTTAATAATTAATTAAAATATTTAACGGGGGCAGGAAATTTTCTGCCCCTGCCTATTTCATATTACATTCAAGATAATAAATTTCAATTATCCATAATCTATTGTCAATTATTATTGCAACCATTTTCGTTAATTTGCGTAAATGACATGGAATAATAACGGAGCTATATGGAAATATTAAGTGTAAACTCAATTGTAAAAAGGTTTGGTGATTTCGAAGCTGTCAGCAAAGTCTCGTTTTCAGTTGAGCAGGGTACTATATTTGGTTTGCTGGGACCTAACGGAGCAGGCAAAACGACAACAATCAGAATGATTACTAATATACTCAAACCGGACGAGGGTGAAATCATAATGTTTGGTGAAAGAGTAAGTGCCAGCCATCAAAATAGAATTGGCTACCTACCTGAAGAAAGGGGTTTGTACAAAAAAATCAAAGTAATTGACCAGTTGATTTATTTCGGAATGTTGAAAGGAATGACTCGCTCAGAGGCACAAAGCGAAGCAAGAAAATGGCTGAAAAAATTAGATGCAGGAACATGGGAATCCAAAAAAATACAGGAACTGTCTAAAGGCATGCAGCAGAAGGTTCAATTCATCAGTACAATTTTGCATGAGCCGGATGTGCTGATTCTCGATGAGCCGTTTTCCGGTTTTGACCCTATTAATACAGAAATAATAAAGAAGATTGTAATGGATTTAAAGGAAGAAGGTAAAACGATAATTCTTTCGACACATATCATGGAACAGGTGGAACAGCTTTGCGACCATATCTGCCTGATTGACACCGGGAAGCCAGTGCTATCAGGTTTGGTAAGAGAAATCAAACGGGCTTATGGAAGAGATACTATAATTATGGAATGGGATGGTGACGATTCCTTCCTGAATGATTTTCAGAATATCAAATTCATTAACCGTTCTAATAATCGTGCTGAATTCAGAATCACAGACGGACTGAAGCCGATGCAGATTTTACAGAAGGCATCGCTGCAAAATAACATTTATAAATTTGAATTGGCTGAACCGAGTTTAAACGAAATTTTTATTGACGTAGTAACAAAACAGGGAGTAAGTAATGAATCCTAGAACATCAACGAATAAAATCAAAACGATAATCGCACACGAATACATTACCAAGGTTAAGACAAAAGGATTTATTATTGCAACGCTGATAGGGCCGCTGCTTCTGCTGGCAGTTATATTCATTCCGATACTCGTAACGATGCTTGGAGCAGACAGCACTGAAAGAAAAATAGCAATAGTGGATTATACCGATAAGCTCGGCAAGCAGATTGAATCCCAGGATACATCAAAATATTTCATTTCCTATCAAACTGAAGAATCGCTAAGAAAAGAAGTTTTGAACGGTAAGCTCGACGGATACTTAGTAATTCCGAAGGATTTTCTGAAAAAAGGAGTGGCTGATGTTTATACAATGGGCGGTGGCGGCATCGGATTCATAAATAAAATCGAATCGAATGTTCGTGAAGTTGCCCGTAAAGAAAGATTGCGTGAGGCAGGAGTGGATTTGAGTGTGATCAAGCTCGTCGAAGAAGGTGTCGAAATCAATACACAGAAAATAACCAAGGAAGGAACTGAGAAAGATTATGCAGAAGCTTATGCAGTAGTAGGATATGTATTCGGTTTTATTATTTATACATTGATGCTTCTTTACGGAAGTTTCGTTTCGCGCGGTGTGATTGAGGAAAAGGCAAATCGCATCATAGAGGTAATTGCATCGTCAGCACGACCATTTGAGATAATGATGGGGAAGGTAATCGGTATTGGTTGTGTGGGATTGACCCAGGTATTATTCTGGGTAATTCTATCAGGAGTATTGCTATATATTGTTGCCCCGATGATGGGAGGAGTAGTAGGAGATGCTGCAAAAATGCAAAGCCAGATGATGCAACAGAATCCGAATATGGTTATGCCTTCTTCGTTTGAAATACCTGCAATTTCTCCATGGATATTTGTTGCGTTTATATTTTATTTCCTTTCCGGATATTTTTTATATGCAACTTTATTTGCTGCGGTTGGTTCGGCAGTTGACCAGGAGTCTGATGCACAGCAATTGCAATTCCCGATAATGCTGCCGATAATTATCCCGATTCTTTTGGTTGGCTATGTAATATCGAATCCTGAAAGCACCGTTTCAATTGTCTTATCCTTATTCCCATTGTTTGCCCCGATACTGATGATGGTGAGAGTGGCGGCGACACCTGTGCCGCTATGGCAAATCATTGCATCAGTTGTTCTGATGCTCGGTTCATTCTATGTGGCAGTATGGCTTGCAGCAAGGATTTACAGAGTCGGAATACTGATGTACGGAAAAAAACCGAACCTAAGGGATTTGATTAAGTGGGTACGGCAAGCGGGATGAAATAATTATTATTATTCACAATTAATATTTATTCGCGATGAGAAAACAAAGGTTGCAGGAATTGATTTGATAACGATAGTTAAATCCCTGCTTGAAAGAATTGTTATATAGATTTTACACCTACTCCCGATGGATCGGGATTTCCGTTGCACTACAACCTGCCCTTCATCAAAGAAGGGAGTATAGGATTTAAGAATAAAGATTAACGATTTATGATTTGAGACGACCCTTCGACTACGCTGTTAATGACACATTAGATTTTATTTTATTATGCATAGCCACGACTTTTAAGTCGTGGAATTGTAATTTATCACATTAAAGGATTTATCCACTTAAAATAAATGACTAAAGTCATAAGATTGGCTTTGAAACCAACCCACTATCTAAAGATAGTGGCTATTCAAAATAATAAAGAACGTGCTTAATTTGTCATATTTGTGTTTTACCATAGCATCGGCGGTTGTCATTGACTCAGTATAACATTTTTAATTTAAATTACGCCGACTTCTTTCATGCTCTTTTTAATGCGTTCGAAAGTGCGTTCTATGTCGTGGTCAATGCCGACGGAGAAACGCACCAAGCCGGGGGATAAGCCGATTCGCTCCTGCTCCTCTTTTGGTATTTCGGAAGAGGTGCTGGTTCCCGGCGAACTGAACAGAGTTTTGTAAAATCCGAGAGAGACAGCAAAGTAGCCGACAAGCTCTTCCTGCATTTTAACCATCAGATTGTTTGCTATTTCTTCGTCCTTCACGTCAATCGTTAGCATGCCGCCGAATCCGTAATCGGAATTGAGCAGTGACTTGATTAATTCGTGCTGGGGATGAGAAGGCAAGCCGGGATAGAAAACCCTGATGCCGAGATTTGTAAAATTTTCAGCGAGGTATAATGCATTTTTGCTATGCTGTACCATACGCACGTGAAGTGTTCTCATGTTCTTGAAAATACTCGCAGCTCTCATCGGGTCCATCACAGGACCAAGTAGCATACAGGCACCCGAACCGACATCTCTCATGGAGGAGATGAAGTCTCGTGTGCTGCAGATAGAACCGGCAATGCAATCGCTGGAGCCGTTAACAAATTTTGTAAGGGAATAGACAACGACATCAGCACCGAGTTTTATTGGCGAAAGCATCAAGGGACTGAATGTGTTGTCAACTACAATTTTTAAATTATATTGATTAGCTAATTTACTTAATGTAGGAATATCGGCAACCTCGAGCAGGGGATTGCTTATTGATTCGAAATAAATCACTTTTGTTTTCGAATTGATTTTAGCCATGACTTCGGCAAGATTGGTAATGTCAACAAAGTGAGTGGTGATGCCGAGTTTAGGCAGAAAATTTTTAAGAAGTGCATAAGTACCACCATAAATAGTTCGGCTGGAAATAATCTCATCACCGGAATTGCAGAGCTGGAGCAATACACAACTGATGGCAGACATTCCCGAAGCAGTGATTTGAGCACATTCGCTTGCTTCCATCAGAGCCATGACACGTGCAAGGTATTCGTCAGTCGGATTGATGTGACGCGAATACAAATAACAACCCTCTGCCCTACCCTGGAATACTTCTTTCATTCTTTCGGCAGAGAGGAAGGTAAAAGTTGATGAATCTTCGATGGAGGGATTCACACCCCCGAATTCTCCAAATACAAGATAGTCCTGAATTCTGTCGGCAGGATTTTCGTTCATTTTAAAATCTCCCGGGGACAATACCCCATTTAAATTCTTATTCAATTAAATAATAAAGTAATAATGACAAAATTGCTAAAAAACAAATTCACAAGCAATTATAAAATATTTTGCTCAATAATATGTTTATGAGTTATTTTTGCCAATTAATATTAAAATCTAATCAATAAATTTATTTTATATTCTTAAGGATAGGGATTATGGAATTAAAAGCAATACAGGAAGCATTGAAGGAAGCCGGATTCGACGGATGGCTGTTTTACGATTTTCACAACAGGGATGGAATAGCCGCAAGGATACTGAATATGGATACAAACCGGTTTGCTTCGCGCCGCTGGTTTTATTATATACCCTCAAAGGGAGAGCCACAAAAGCTTGTTCATAAAATAGAGCCGTGGAGATGCGACCATCTTCCGGGTAAAAAGAATGTATATCTACCCTGGCCAGAACAGCATAAAATGCTGAAGGACATACTCGGTTCGTCTAAGAAGGTTGCAATGCAATATTCACCAAATAATGCCATTCCTTATGTTTCGATTGTTGACGGGGGAACGATTGAATTAATCAGGAGCTTTGGAATTGAGGTCGTATCGAGTGCAGACCTTGTGAGCCAGTTCGAATCACATCTATCTATGGAAGACTGGCACAGTCACGTGGAAGCGGGAAAAATCATGCAGATGGTAAAAGATGAAGCATTCAAAGAAATTGCGAGGAGAATCAAAGCAGGGAATAATCCGACCGAATATGAAATACAGCAGTATATGCAGAATACAATGAAGGAAAACGGGATGAAGTGGGACGACGGTCCGATTGTTGCAATTAACGAACATGCCGCAGACCCGCATTTCGAGCCAACTCCGGAGAACAGCCATACAATGAATGAAGGTGACCTTGTACTTCTCGATTTGTGGGCAAAGTTAGATAAATCCGGAAGCATTTATTATGATATTACGTGGATGGGATATATAGGAACCGAAGTTCCTGCCGAATTGGAAGGAATATTCCAGATTGACAGGAAAGCAAGGGATACCGCATTACAATTGGTAAAAGACAGTTTTGCTGCCGGAAAAGAATTGTATGGCTGGGAAGTTGACGATGCCTGCCGTAAAGTGATTATCGATGCGGGATACGGAGAATACTTCACACACAGGACAGGACATAATATCGGTGAGGAAGTTCATGGTAACGGAGTGAATATTGATAATCTCGAAACAAAGGATGAGAGGAAAATAATTCCCGGCACATGTTTTTCGATTGAACCCGGAATTTACATCGAGCATAAGAGTATCGGCTTCCGCACAGAGATTGATGCATTCGTAACTGATGAGGGGAAGGTTAAAGTTGCGGGAGCAATCCAGGAGACAATAGTGCCTATAATGGGATTGTAATAATAAAATCAGAATTAGGATATTAATGCTTCAACAATGTTGAATTATTTTATTATTTGATTTCCGGTATTTCATGGATTTCGTAAAAGATTATTATATTTAAAAATATAAATTTGTTTTAATATAAAATCTGAGTTTATAATGAGAAAAATTCACCTCGTTATTTATTTTATTATTCTGAATTGTTTAATAGAAATATGTTTATCAGCACAAAATAATTTCAGAGAATTTGAAATTTCACCAAGAGTCGGAAATGAGATAAGTTCAGATGAGAAGATATATTTCAACCTGTTTCCGAAAATAAAAAATTTTAAGAGTGCAAAGTCATTTATTAATGACAGTGAAGAAAAATACTTTGAAATCAAGTATGATTCTTCAAATATTACAAAGACAATCAAATATTTCATCAATGATGATGATTCTAAAAATTTGAAGAAATCAATAGAAGAATACGAGAAAATTTATAAGGGATACGAATTAAATGATAAAACCGGAATTGTATGGGATAGTATAATTCATAAATTAATAATGCCTGTATTCAGATATAATAG
This sequence comes from Bacteroidota bacterium, assembly GCA_004322215.1. Lineage (GTDB taxonomy): Bacteria > Bacteroidota > Ignavibacteria > Kapaibacteriales > UBA2268 > XYC2-FULL-35-21. The sequence goes on from SCSM01000004.1 coordinate 33,791, forward strand.
TGAGAATAAGGATACTTTTATTTTCAGGACAATAAAAGGTGAAAAAGTAAAAGGTACAATTTTAGTAGCTGACAGTATATACTTAGTTTTAGCACCGGAAAAATATCTGTATGATTGGAACACAGCAAAGAATATTTGTATATTCTATCATTATTCTGAAATTGAAGAATTAATTGAGCCAATTGGAATAAAATTAATCGGGAATAAGGAATTGTTTCAAAAAAATCTTCTATTCTTTATTGAAAAATCATCATTTTTGAAGATGATTGGAAATGAGATAATACCGTTAGCGCCTGAAATCGAAACATTAGTTATAAATTCACAAAATATTTATAAGAATTACATTGATTCAACTTTACCAAAAATGACGAATATGAGAACTAATATGCAATATGATTCTCATATAAAATTGGGGTATTCTTATCCTTTTAACATTAATGAAAAAACATTATTTTCTCTTAAATATGATAAAATCTATTGGGTAGACAGAGGAATTTTTGGCGGTTATTGGGCAGGCAAAATTGATGCAATAAGTGAAATTAATTGTAACATGATAGATAATTGGAATCCCTTAATTTCATTTGATTATAAAATTTTTCAGGATTTTAATATAGGATTAATTTATAAGACTTACAAGAGTGTATATCATCCCGAACAAAAAATAATTGAAAATAAAATTCTGGAAGTAAATACTGATGGTAATATTTATTCAATTTATACATCGTATATACAAAAACATCATGATTTATTATCGTATAAATTTATTGATAAATTTGAATTGAATTATTTAATCGGATTTTTATTAATAAAATCAGATAATAATTTAAAAATCAATTACAATGGCTATTATAAATTTGAAAACAGGGATGAGCCGATAAAATTTAAAAATACAGCCATAGGTGCCTTGGTATCACTGAATACATATTATTATTTTACAGAATATTTTACATTAAATTCTGAATTATATGCTTATTTGCTGACAAACGAGAAACTATATTACTGGGAATATGAATTTTCTTCAACAGATAAAATTTTTATGAATGAGACCGATATTTATTATGCAGATTTTGGAATCAATATAAGTTTGGGAGTTCATTTTTAATTTTCAAGAGTTACCTTTCCTACCGCCTTAAATTATTATATGTTAGATAGCCAGTGAAATAAAAATTAAGAGTAGATTAATTAGCTATTTATTGTAATCAATTTGTTAGACTTGACAACTTTAGGTAATTTTAAAATTCTTATAATTACAGGTTTCTGAATTATATATCTTATTGAAAACCGTGATTTGAGATAATGAAATTAATTGAATTTAATGAAAGGAAACAATAATGCCAAATTACAGAAAACCATGGGCTGAGCCATATAAAATTAAAGTAGTAGAGCCATTGAAAGTGACAACGCGAGAATACCGAGAAGAAAAAATGAAAGAAGCCGGATATAATACATTTCTGCTCCGCTCCGCAGATGTTTATATTGATTTGCTGACTGACAGCGGCACAACAGCAATGAGCGATTACCAGTGGGCTGGGATGATGCTCGGCGACGAAGCTTATGCAGGAAGCAAAAACTTCTATTATCTTGAAGACAATGTTAAAAAGTATTATGGATATAAGTATCTTGTTCCGACTCACCAAGGGAGAGCAGCAGAGCACCTTCTGTCGCGAGTGATGATTAAGCAGGGAGATTATGTTCCAGGGAACATGTATTTCACAACGACAAGATTGCACCAGGAATTAGCAGGCGGGACTTTTGTCGATGTTATTATAGATGAAGCCCATGACCCGGCAAACAAGCATCCATTCAAGGGAAATGTTGATTTGCAGAAAGTAGAAGACCTGATTAAAAAAGTCGGTGCTAATAAGATTCCATACATCTGTGTTGCAGGAACTGTAAACATGGCTGGAGGGCAGCCACAATCAATGGAAAATATGAAACAACTCAGGAAGCTTGCCGATAGGCATGGATTAAAGATAATGCTCGATGCAACGCGTGCAGTTGAGAATGCATATTTCGTAAAAGACCGCGAATCAGGATATGCTGATAAGAAAATAGAAGAAATTTTACTTGAATATTGTGCTCTCTCCGATGGTTGTACAATGAGCGGAAAGAAGGACTTGCTTGTGAATATTGGCGGATTCGTTGCTGTTAACGATGAGCATTTATTCGATGAATTGAGAAATCTTGTTGTAGTTTATGAAGGGTTGCATACTTATGGCGGTTTAGCGGGACGTGATATGGAAGCAATGGCACGCGGCATCGAAGAATGCGTGAATTATGACCATATACGTTCGAGAGTAGAGCAGGTTAGGTATTTCGGACAAAAATTATTGGATGCCGGGGTACCGATTGTCGAACCGGCAGGCGGTCATGCAATCTTCTTAGATGCAAAAAGATTTTATGCGCATATCCCACAAGACCAATTACCTGCACAGGCATTGTCAGCAGACCTTTATATCGAATCAGGCGTGAGAGCCATGGAAAGAGGAATTGTTTCAGCCGGAAGAAATAAAGAAACGGGAGAACATAATTTTCCAAAGCTGGAATTGGTAAGATTGACATTCCCGAGAAGAGTATATACACAGGCACATCTCGACGTTGCTGCATGGCATGTTGAAGATTTATTCGAAAAGAGACATAAAGCAAAAGGTTTAAAATTTGTTTATGAACCAAAATACCTGAGATTCTTCCAGGCAAGGTTTGAGCGGCTTGACTGATATTTAAATAATATCAATTAATGCAAGTTATCTGATTGAGAAAATTTTCAATTTAAAATTTAAAAACAGAGAATTAATAAATTTATAGTCAATTTCAATTAAAATTTGAAGAAAATAATAATAGCTATAGACGGACCTGCAGGGTCGGGTAAATCCACTACTGCAAAAATTGCTGCGGAAAGACTTGGTTATGTTTATATTGATACAGGTGCCATGTACAGAGCAGTAACACTTGCATGGCTGAGAGCTAAAAAGGAATTGACAGAAGACATTTTATGTAAAATGCTGGATGGAATACATATTGAATTGAAGCCATCGGAAAATGGGCAAAGAACTATACTCAATGGAGAAGATGTAAGCGATGAAATCCGCACGATAGAAGTAACAAAAAATGTAAGCCCAGTGAGTGCTATCGGATGTGTACGGGAAAAACTTGTAGAAATGCAGCGGGAATTAGGGAAAAACGGAGCCGTAGTGATGGATGGTAGAGATATTGGAACCATAGTATTTCCTAATGCCGAATTGAAAATATTCCTGATTGCATCTGCTGAAACCCGAGCACAGAGAAGAACACTCGAACTGAAAAATAAAGGAATCGAAGAATCAATCGAGGAAATAAAAAAGCAGATAATAGAAAGAGACAGGTATGACAGTTCAAGAGAAATCAGCCCATTGAGAAAAGCATACGATGCAATCGAAATTGATACATCAAATCTGACTATCGAGGGGCAAGTGGAAAAAGTAGTGGAACTTGCATTAGAAAAAATTAACCTGCAATAATTCAATTTCTTTTATTTTAATAAAAAATTTTCTATTTTGACATTCGGGTGAAAGCTGTTCCTGAAATGATTAGTAAAAGGAACATCTTTCTTTTTTATTTAGGAAACAATAAATTTATATAATAAGCAGGTATTTTATGTCCATAAGTCCGGTGTTATTAATAGGTTTGGTAATCATATTCGTTTTAGCATATCCAATAATCAAATTAAGAAATCAAATATTTAAAAGAAAACCGGTAGAAGTTTTTCATGAAGAGATGAAGACAAGCCAATTGAGACGAGTACTCGGCAAATGGTCATTGACAAGTTTAGGAATAGGTGCAATAATAGGAGCCGGAATATTTGTAATGACCGGTATAGGAGCAAGGGAATATGCAGGCCCCGCACTTGCATTATCATTTGTATTCGCGGGTATAGGATGCGCATTGGCAGCATTGTGCTATGCAGAATTTGCATCGTTTCTGCCTGTCGAAGGTTCTGCTTATGCATACTCTTATGCGACGATGGGAGAATTTTTTGCCTGGATTATCGGCTGGGATTTAATACTTGAATATGCAATGGCATCGGGCGCTGTAGCCGTCGGCTGGTCAGGTTATATGGGAAAATTTTTAAACCTGTTTGACATAAAATTACCATTCTGGCTGATGCATGATGTATTTTCTGCAAAACAAGCTCTATCGGATTCTGTTACTAATACAGGAGTAATGGCAGAATTACAAAGCCACTTTACACAAATATCAATGCCAACGATAGCAGGGATACCATTTGCAATCAACCTCCCCGCTTTCCTGATTGTATGGTTTGTTACTATGATTCTTATCAAAGGAATTAAAGAAGCAGCCAGTACAAATGTTATTATGGTTGCAATCAAAGTTACCGTAGTAATTTTTATTATTATTGTCGGTGCTCAATATATTAATACAGCAAATTGGGACCCGTTTATACCGGCAAGAGCATCAATATTAGGTCCGCTTGGTGATTCACATATGGCTTACGGATTACTTGGCATTATTTCCGGTGCTGCCTATATTTTCTTTGCTTACATCGGATTCGACACCGTATCCACACATGCAGGTGAATCAATAAATCCGAAAAAGGATATTCCCTTCGGAATTATAATGTCTTTAATAGTTTGTACGATTCTTTACATTCTCGTTTCTCTTGTTCTAACTGGAATGATGAATTATAAAAAAATTGATTTGAATGCACCGTTAGCCGTAGCATTTACTTCAGTCGGGTTAAAATATGCAGTATTTATAATTTCAGTAGCTGCAATAGCCGGTATAACATCGGTGTTAATAGTTATGCTATTGGGTCAATCACGTGTGTTCTTTGCTATGTCGAAGGACGGCTTATTGCCAAAGAATTTTTTTGGAAGACTGCATACAAAATTCAGGACACCATACAAGGCAAATCTTCTAACAGGAACAGTTGTTTCATTAGTAGCAGCATTTACACCGATACATATCATAGCAGAGCTTGTCAACATAGGTACATTGCTTGCATTCGTAATGGTATGCGGTTCAGTATGGATAATGAGATACAGAGAGCCAAACCGGGAAAGACCTTTCAGGACGCCGTTTATTAATGTTGTTGCACCACTCGGGATGCTCTTCAATCTTGGGATGATGCTATCTCTCGGAGCACATAACTGGGAGCGGCTTTTGTTCTGGCTTGCACTTGGTATGGCGATATATTTCTTTTATGGAAGAAAACACAGTGTGATGTATAAATTGGGAAATGGAAATAAGGAAATTGAAAATTTTTAAAAAATCCTATAAATTTCTATTAAATATATGCTTTAATTATATAATAATTTAATATATAACCGCAGAATATATTTCACACAAAATAGATATATTATTTAAATCACAATTTTTATTAATTTAAAAGGAGCAGTTATGAAGAAGTTTTTTCTTTTAACATGTATATTATTATTAAGTGCAACAATTCTTAAAGCACAATTCAGTTTTAGTGTCGGGTCAAACTTTTTAACCGGAGGTGCATCATTCGGGTATAAGATAGGAGATTTAGTGCCTTATATCGGTATTCAATACATTAGTGGAGGAGTAACTTCGACAGAGTCCGGTTACCGAACGATTTGGCCAGATACGAGTCTTATTCCTTATAGCGACAAATTTGAAGAATCCATAAGCATATATATGCCAAATGCCGGATTAAAATATTTTATAATAAGTAACAAAGATTTAAAGTTATTTTTAAACGGGAGTTTTAATATTGGCTTTGTTTCATCAACTGATAAAAGGAACGGAGTTGAAGATACGACCAATAATTACCTGAGTGATTTAAGTATATGGGGATTTGAAATTGGTATCGGCTCAGAATATTTCTTATCCAAGAACTTCAGTGTAGGAGGAATGCTATCATTAAGACAATTATTTGTCGGCTCGAAATATTCAGACAATTATCCACCTCCAACAAGCTATGAAGAGTCAATAAATGTAGGTTTGTTAAATTCACAGTTTACATTTAATTATTATTTTGGCGAGTAATTTGAAATAAAAAAATATAAAATAAATAATTTATCCTCAATTATTAAAAAAAATATAATTGAGGATTTTCTTTTACTTCATGTCATCTTAATTTGCATTATACATTGCCTACGATTCTTTATTTGTACATTTATCCAATTAATTACCACCGCAATTAATAGCAAAATAATACTTTTAAATGTATATCATTTGAACAGTCACTGATATTAATAAAATATGTTCCCGGATTCAGCAGAACATTATTATCATCTCTCCCATCCCATAAAACAGTTGAATTTCCATTTGCCATATTATTGAAAGTTCTCACAGTTTCACCTAAGAAATTAACAATTTCAATTTTTTTGATAGTTCCGCGGAGATTTTTAATATTAATAGTCAATTCAGAGTTGAAAGGATTAGGATAACATTGAATAGTGTTCGAATTTTCTGATGATTCAACATAACCCGTTGATTGCTTTGCCTGACCTGAATTTGCATCAATCATTAATGATGAACAGTCAACAGCTTCAAAATCCGAGCCATTGATTTTTTTTATTTCATTCAAACTGTCATTGTTCCAACGTTCATCGGGAACACCTGAGATGAACCATGCAGAGCCATTATCAGCGAGAATGATTCCATACTTCTTCATAGCCCTGAGAATAACCCGGACATCAGCGGGATACCCGGAAATATCCACACTACTTTTAAGCCGGAATCTTTGTCCCATTGGAGGATATTTCATATCGGTCAGCGAGGAAGCATAATGGCGTGCGGGCCATACATAGTCACGTCTTGTTTGTGGACAAGTAAATCTTATAGCATGATTAATTTCACCTGTAGCAACTTCATCAAACCTGACAAGTCCGGGAAGAATAGGCAGACCTGCGGCATCGGCAGACGTCCATGTATCTGGTCTGAGATTATTTGAATTCAAATCGAAAACGGCACCTGAGCCGGCTCTCCATGTGCCGTCCCCATTGGGATATGCCGAGTATATTTCATATAAAATGCAATTTCCGGTGTCAACAATCAGGATGTGCCTGTCGCCGGTACTATTGACTCCTCCTTCGATTGGCGGATTAGGAGGAATAGGATACGGACCAGGGTCACATTCATCGGGCCATTGAAATGAAAGTGTAACTTTGGGTTGATTACCTGGCACTAAAACATAAGGTATTCCGATAGGAGCACTGTTCCATTCACCAGAGCCGAAATCAGGATGCAATCCCTTAGTTGTACCTATTGTCTGTATATATGCATTTGAATTGGCATCCATAGGTAGTTCATCAATAGGGGAATTCCAGATGTTATCAGGAGGGAAAAAAGTGCAAGGGATTTGTTCCTGAATTTGTTTAGTTTCAGCTTTAGTCAAATAAAAAAATAATAGAAGCAGTAATATTTTTAAAGTAAAATTTTTCATTATATAATAAAAAGAATATAATTATACATATTTATAATATATAGCTGCAAGATAATAATAGGTATAATAATAAACAATGATATTCTTAATAAATTGCGAATTAATATTAAATTATTTGGAAAGTAGTATTTCAACACTTGAACTGTCAGTAAAATCAAGAATTTTCTCTACCCATTTTCTATAACTTCCTGACTGGTGTCCATTCCTATATGAACCTTCCTCAGAATATATCAGAGATAATAATGAAGAACGAGGAAATTTATTGTTAAATTTAATAATAACCGAAGAATCAGCATCAATTCTATATTGAATACCCTTTAATTTTACTGCATAGTTAATCCATTCTTGCTTATATGAATCATAAGAAAATGTATATTTAGCATCAAAATTTATGGAGTCAATATAATTATCAAATTCATTCACTTTAAATCTAGTATTACTGTATATTAGATAGGAATTTTCAGTTAACTTATACTCAAAAGAACCTATTTTTTCATAATTAATACTAAAAGTATTCTTATATCCTCTTGAAAAATCTGATAAAGTATCTATATAATCATTTGTTGAATTATCCGGGAACCAACCGGAAGCGGAATGAACATGAAAATATACATCTAAATTATTGAATGAGAAATAAATACTTCTTATCTGACTAAAGTCATAATCCTGTGATTTTAATTTAACCTCAAACCAGTCATTAAATTCTATTGTTTTAGAAATACTTTTTACTTTGATTTTAACATTTCCTGATGAAATATCGGGTACGGTTACTCCAATTGAATCATTGGTTATAAAATCTATTTTTGAAGGAATATCATTGAAATAAACTTCTAAAATTGAATCCTTAACAAAATTTTTTCCATATAAAATTACTTTATATCCGGTTGCACCAAATTGAGGAAAGAAAGATGATAATTGAATCTGACAATCAATTACTTCAAATAATTCATCATAAGTAATTTCACCAAATTTACTTTTGACTTTAATATCATATTTACCATAATTCAAATCAGGAACAATTACAATCAATGAATCATCACTTATTGATTCAATTTCGGCATTAATATCGTTAAATGAGACAGAAACAATTGAATCTTCTTTAAATTTATGTCCATAAAGAACGACATTGGAATTGATACATCCTGATTTCGGGAAAAAAGATGTTAATTGAAATTGACAATCAATTACCTCAAACATTTTTTCGGAATAATAAGTTCTATCCTTACTTTTAATAGTAATTCCATATCTGCCAAATTCAGTGCTTGGAATAATTACTAAAATCGAATCATCACTAAAAGAGATAATTTTAGCTTGTTTGCCATTAATAGATATAAATTTTACAGAGTCTGTAACGAAATGTTGTCCATAAATAATTATACTTGAACCGATACATCCAGATTCCGGAGTGAAAGATTTCAGAATTAAAGGATACTGTTTATCAGGTTCTTGCGGATTTTCTGAACAAGAAACAAAACTTAAAATAACAAATAAAGCTATTAATATTTTGCTAATTTGATTCATATAGTAATCAGTAAATAGATTTACAAGCCAAATTTATTAAATTAATTTTAAAATAAAAAGAAAAAATTATATCTCAGCTTTTCTGAATTTCTCTCTTAATCTTTTGGTTTTTTCATCCATGACTAATTCATTAAAGCGGTTGATTTCATCTAACCATTTGAATTTTTGTTCGATGGATAGTTTCATGTATTCCCTGATTTTTTCATCCTCGAGATAATATTTGAAACCCTTAGCCATTATCATCTTCATGAATTTGTTTTACCTTTTTCAGCATTTCTATATCACTCAAATCCTGTTCTCTACCAGAATATTCTTTCAGATTAATTAAATCTTCAATAGATGTAATATAAATATTAAATCCATTAACTTTTTTGACAATTTTATTTTCAAAGGCAAGCTCAAAATTTAAGTTATGTGAAATTACAATATCAATGACTTTAAAATTATCAACTTTATGATAGAAACTGAAAGCTTTCATATTCCTGTTTTCAATCCACTCTTTAACAACTTCCAGGTAAGCTAAATCTTCAGGATTTACAGGCAGTCTTGGTTTATAATTTAAATCAGTGAGAATTCCGATAATATTCAATATATTTTTTTTATCGGTTGATATAACAATATCAATATCCTGAGTAACACGAGGGACACCGTGCAAATTAACTGCCAAACCTCCGACAATCAGATATTTGACATCTTTTTTATAAAATTCCTCAAGTACATCAAGGTAGAACATTTGCACACATAATATAAAACTAAAACAACATTAATTTAATGAATTTTATTATTATTAAAAACAATTTTTAATAACCTAATTATTTTTGACTTCTGATTTCCTTAATATGACAATCATCCTTACTAAATAATTTCCGAAAGAAACAATCAAAGCCCCAAGAGCTAAGAATATCCCGTAGCTTGTGAAAAACTCAACTTTAAAAATTATACAAATCATTACAAGAGCAAGTATATTCACTGAAATCTTTCCTATAATATCCGAATAAATTACATAGCCTAGCTTCTTCGACAAATAAAGTCCTCCTAGTAAAATCAAAACATCTCTTGACAAAACTGCAATTAAAAACCAAGCCGGGATTAATCCTTTAATGAGCATCACTATAGCCACAGCAGCAATTAATACTTTATCGGCAAGCGGGTCAATTATTTTTCCGAATTCGGTTATTTCATCCCTTTTCCTTGCAGTATATCCATCAAGAAAATCAGTAAGCATTGCGATGATGCCTAATATTAAAAATCCAACATAATCATCATGAAGCAACATCCAACAAATGGGAAAAGTAAGAATAAGTCTAAGGAAACTGAGGGAATTCGAAATATTTAATATTTTATTTTTGCTCATTGCTTTTTATTTTGCTAATTAACAATACACTGAGAACGAGAGAAATAGAAATACCTGCAAGCATCGGCTCTATTTCCCAAAATAGCTTTCCTAATATTGTAATCTTTCCAGTAAAAACTCTTCCGATAGTCCAAATTAAAGAAATTCCCGAAGAAACAAGCATGATTATTATAGCACCATTTCGAGAGAGATGGTACCTTTTGAAAAAGCTGATTGTCAGAGGAATAAGCAAACCCGGAATTGCTATTGATGATGTTTTATATAATAACTGTAATGCCGAAGGCAGAATAATCGCCAGTGCAACACTTAGAATTGCTGTAATGATTAATCCAATTCGAATCAGAGATTTTGTTGAATCCTGCTCCCTGAATTTCAATTTGATTTTTTTTAATATATCATTTCCTATTGTAACTGCAGTTATGAAAGCATAGCTGTCGAGAGTTGACATAACAACTGCTAATAAAGCAGTAACAAAAAAGCCCTTCCAGAAAACAGGCAGGACTGTGTTAGCAAGAGTAGTATAAGCATTTAAAGGATTGATATTCGGGAAGACTGCTCTTGAGTATAAGCCGGTCAACAGTGTTAATGTATCGAATAATACCCAGAAGCCAATTGAAACCAAAATTCCTCTCTGTGCAGTTTTTGCCGATGTTGCCGCAGAGCATCTCTGGTGAAATCCCGGGTCAACAAATGTCTGGAATGAAATAATGAACCAGGACAGTATTACCTGCCAGGATAAACCTCCTGAAAATGACAAATGATATGCAGGTAATTTTCCAAACACCTGGAAAGGAGAACCGTAGGTTAAAATTGTATAAACCAGTAGTACACCAAAGCCAATGTACATTATTACAAATTGAGCCGTATTAGTCAATACATCAGCACGGAAACCGCCTGTGTATAGATATGCAAGGGATAATATTGCAGAGCAAATAACACAAATCCATAATGACCAGCCGGTGAATAACTGAAATATTAATCCGACCATCAAAATATATTGAGCAGGAAGTGTTATTATTATAACAATGACTGAAGAAATAAACCCGGCTTTTTTCCCATATTTAATTTCCATGTGCTCGGGAATAGTCTTAACATCAGACTTCCTTATTTTTTTTGCTATAAAAATAGCAAATAAAAATGCAGTGATATAATACGGTAATCCGAAGCAAACCCAGGCGACAAGCCCTCCGGTATAGACAAATTCACCGATACCGAAAATATTACCATACCATGTCGCAACTAATGTGGCTACAAAGAAAGGAAGTGTAAGACCCCTTCCTGCGAGAATGAAATCAATGTCTGAATATGCAGATTTTGATTTTTTCTTATTAGTTAAATAGAAGCCGACAAATAAAATCAGCAGGAAATATATTATTATGACTAGTATATCGAGCCAATGAAATGTCATTCTTTATCATTTGAAATTCTTTTTAAAATAATCAACTGTATCTCTCAAACCATCATCCAATGAAACAGTAGGTTCCCAACCATGATGTTTATTTATTTTATTATAAGAGCATACACTTCTTCTCTGCTCTCCGGCTTTGGGTTCAGCATGTATTTCATTGCAGTCAGATTTAGTCAATTCTTTTAATTTTTTAAAAATATAATTTACGTCATGTTCGATGCCGGTTGCCACATTGTAAATCCCTGAAACATTATCATTCAAAGCCAGAAGATTGGCTTTAACTACATCCGATACGAAAATATAATCTCTCGTGTTTAAGCCGTCACCATTAATTACAGGTTGATTTCCGAGTAGCATTTTATTAATAAAAATAGCTACAACACCTGCTTCCCCATGTGGATTCTGCCTTGGCCCGTAAACATTGGCATATCTGAATGCAACATGGTCAATACCATAAACTTCTTTGTAATAGAAAAGATACTTTTCTATTGCAAGCTTAGCAATACCATAGGGGGAACAGGGATTTGTCGGATGTTTTTCGTCAGCGGGGAAGCAATCCTGCTCACCATAAATGGCACCACCTGATGAAGCGAAAATTATTTTTTTTACAGCATAATTTTTTGCGGATTCATATAAGTTCAAACTACCAAGAATGTTTGTATTTGCATCAAAACATGGATTATCAACTGAAAATCGGACATTCATTTGAGCGGCATGATGATTTAATATATCGAACTTTTCTTTTTTAAACAGTTCATCAACTTTCTCATCATTTATATCCATTTCAATTAGAGTTGCTTTAAGATTTACATTTTCCCTTCTGCCGGTCGAAAAATTATCAATGATAAATACATCATGACCTCCACTGATGTAAGCATCAACTATATGAGAAGCAATAAAACCCGCACCGCCTGTAACAAGTATTTTCATAATATTAATTTAAAATTTTAAAATTCATAATCCAAAATTATAAAATTGTCCATTTCTCAGGATACAAATCCTTAGTATCAGCTTTATATTCATTGAACCACCTTTTAGGTGCAATGATTATTTTATTTCCATTTCTGCAAAGCCAGGCACCCCACCAGGAGAAGGAACTGTTTGCAATAATGTGGTGTTTGCACAAACTCAAAAGACGCATATCTTCAAAATCATTTTGTCCGGAATTATGATTAACAAATGTCATTGGAAATGATGTTTGAAGATTCTCTCTTGCCCATTCCGGCTCATCAGAAAAGACATAGAGATGAGGTTGTTCCACGCTCTTTGAAAGATATTTAACAGCATTTAAATAATAATCAATTCCGCAAACTCCGTGCATAATATTTGTTAATTTATTCGATACATAGTCGCCGCGACGTATGTGAATACTTATTGAATTGCTATCCTGAATTTGCACAGCTAATTTTTCATTCATTCCTTCAATCTTTTCGTGAAAGGAAAATTCATTTAATATAATTGATTCAATACCATTAAAATATTTTTCACTCTGCCAGTAACCGCTAATGTATATTTCAGGTGGCAGGTATAAAAACTTTTCATCAAAATGGAAATGATGTTCATAATATATTTTTCTTCTTTTCAGAGGCAATAATCTACCGACTCTTTCTCGCAGAATCATCAAAGATTTCGATTTGTTCTTTCCAATAAATTTTGATATTTCTTCATCCGACGCTATTTGTGATGTAATATTAAAATGGTTTAGCGAATACCAACGATGAGCATAGAATTGAAAATCGCTAATGTCGAGTTTCAGTTCAACACCATGATGTTCGGCAAGAGACTTCCCTGCCGCATACTGGAACATTTGGTTTCCGATTCCACCTATTAATTTAGTAATTATCATCTATATCTTTTTTGCTAAAATATGATAACCATAACATAATAATTCTTCTGAGCCATTATTTTTTCTGCTCAATCTGCCTAAAATAAATAATAAAAATTTTATAAATAACCTGCTAAAAATAAGACTTTTATTTGAATACTTTTTCGCAACTTCGGGAAGCCGTCTTAATTCCTGTGCCATATATTCAAAATAGTTCCCATTTCTTTCGATTTCTATTATCCCGAATCCATTATCTATGAGATGTTTTTCATAAAAGTATTTATTGAATCCTGTCGAAAAATGATAAGGAGCAAAATGAGTCAGACTGTTGAAGGGTGCTGTTAATATTAAATTCCCCCCTTTTTTCAGCAACCTGGTAAATTCCTTAATCACTAATACAGGTTCGGGAACATGCTCGAGTACCTCGACACAAAGAATCACATCAATCGATTCATTTTCTAAAGGAATAGAAGTTATATCACTTACAATATCAATATTCGATTGGTCCCAGCTGCCCGTCTGCAAGCCGGAGCCATCACCGCTTCCGTCATATTGGGCAAAATCCTGTGAGACGTAATTAAGATGACTGCAATAATTTTTATACTTCAGCTCACCTGCTCCTGCATCGAGAATTGTTAAACCGGGAGAAAGTTTCTGAAGCTGTTCCTTAATCCAATTTTCTCTATTCTCTTCATTAAATCTTCCGACCTTACCTCTTGCAAAAACATTATGGTAAAGCCATGTGATAAATTTATTTTGTTTTAGTATTTCTTTCATGCAGACTGCAATCTTGTAATTAAATCATTAAAGCCCATACCATACTGACTCCACGGACGTTCTTCATTTCTCATCTTTGCAGAATTAACAAGTTTATTAATTTCTTCATCGCTTAAGTTAAGAGCAGAAATAATTGCATTTCCCAAACCATTATGAGTGTCTTCAATAAAAATAACTGCATCTTTAGCCATATCAATTGAGGCACCGTATTTTCTCACAATAACAGGGACATTATAGCTGATTGCAGTTCTGACAACTGCTGAAGTCATGTACTCATGAGCATCATTGATAACAAAATCGGAAGCACTGAAAATAGTTCTCAACTTTTCATTCGGAAGCAGTTCATCATAAACTTTAATTTTATCGTTTTTCACAGGAACATATTTACCGACACCCATTCCGGCGACAATCAGCCGAGCATCATCTTTTGCAAATTTGATGAAATACTGTACTACTTCAGAAGGATTCCTGTTTTTTCTTGCTGTACCTATATATGAAATTATTCTGGTATTTTTATTTAATGATAATATTTCTCTTGCATCGGATTTAGGTATTATATCACCATGAAACTTTGTATAATCGCCAAGGTATGTTATAGCGTAAGGTTTATCTGATTGATAGAAATTCCTGATTAATAGAACAGAAGATTCCTCCTGTGTCTGGAAAGCAGAAGAGATTTCAAATACTTTTCCTTTCAAATAATTGTCACACTCCGCAAGCCCGGGTTCTGTAAAACTGTGAGAAACAAGTTCATGAACCTGGTAAATAACTTTAATATTAGAAATTAAAAGTTTATTACTCCAATCATCAATCATAGATTTAACAGAAGTTGTAATACCATTTGCTAATTTCTTTCTTAATGCAAATGGAATAATTTTAGAAACTATAGATGTTAAAATCCTTCCTGAAGGATTCTGATTGATAAAAAAAGTAGTAAGTGTTTCAGTCCAGTGTATAATAATTGCATCAGGACCTATATTATTGACTAATTCGGTATTAAATAAATCTTCGGCATTTAATCCTATGACATACCATCCGGCTTCTTTCAGTGAACCTGCCCAGGTCGAGAGCAAAGGATGCATCACAGCACTCCATTGGTCTTTAAGATATGGATTGGGAAAAACTGCTACTGTTTTTGGCATAAAATTCTATCAGATATAATTTTTCAATTCTTCTTCGATTAATAAATCCAACACCTCATTAAAGCTTTTATTATAACTCCAACCCAGCTTTTGTTTAGATTTTGAATTATCACCGTAAATATCCTGAATATCAGTCGGACGATATAGGTTGTAATCCAATTCGAGCTTGCTCATTGGAATTGAAAATTTATTAAAAACATATTCTATAATTTCTCTTAATGAGATTGATTTCCCGGAACAAACAACAAAATCATCAGGATTATTCTGCTGCAGCATCAGCCAAATTGCATTTACATAATCGGGAGAATAGCCGAAATCTCTCTTAATATCAATATTCCCGACTTTTAAAGTTTTTCTTTTGTTATTTGCAATTTCAATACTGTTTGTAATTACTTTTTTAACAAAATAATTTTTTGTGCGGAGATAAGATTCATGATTGAACAAAATGCCGCTCCATGCTTTGATTCCATAAGATTCACGGTAGTTTACGGTAATCCAGTGAGCAGATGCTTTCGATACGGCATAAGGGCTGAGAGGATGTATCCTGCTTTCTTCGTTAATCGGCAAATCTTCTACTTTCCCATACATTTCACTTGTTGATGCCTGGTAAAATTTAATATTTTTATCAATTATTTTTATACTCTCGAGAATATTCAGAACTGATACTATATTAAAAGATATAGTACCAATAGGTTGTTCAAATGATTTTCCGACAGAACTTTGTGCAGCGAGGTTATATACTTCATTCGGCTGGTATTTCTGAATTACATGCAATACATTTGATAAATCAGTCAAATCGCATACATCCAATTGAATTTGAGAATCTATAACAAGATATTGCAAATTCTTTGTAGAAGATTCCGAAAGTCCTCTTGTTAAGCCAATCACTTCATAACCTTTTTCGAGAAGTAACCGGCTAAGATAAGAGCCGTCCTGCCCTGTTATTCCAGTTATTAATGCTTTTTTTGAATTCATAATCAATTTTTCCGAAAAGCAAGAAAAATAAATGTATATTCCCTATTAACGGCTTCCCATCGTACTGCTTTTTCCATAGTTTTGGTATCGAGCTTGTCGCACAAAGTAAAACCGTTCACAGATGCTTTATTACAAATATCTTCGATTTCCATTTTCTGAAATACTTTCATTTGTGATTGACCAGGACCATAAGGATAAATGCCATCACAATTAATATAATCATCCCAAAAATCTGTTGTGATTAATAACAATCCGTTTTTCTTTAATATCCTGTTCATTTCCTGAAAAAACTTTTCAATATTTATTCCATGCTCTATGACTGATAAACTCAATACAGCCCGGAAAAAATCATCCTGATAATTTGTATTCTCAATATTTTGTACACTGAATTTCACTTTGCTGTTTTTTACTTTTGCATACATTGTCATATCAACAATATCGCATGCAAATAATTCATTGTACCCGAAATTAGAAAGTGAGTTCAGCACTGAACTGTCAGGGCTTCCACCTGCATCGAGAATTGGCATGCCCGGAGTACATTCACGAAGGAGATAAAACATACATTTCAGAGTATCCCAATTTTTTTGTGGGTCTAAATGAGGATGAAAACCCAGGAATTCTGTTAACCGGGTTGCGCTGATTATTTCATTTTTAGATTTTAGAGTATTACATTCAAATATCCCGGATAAGAGATTTACAGAGTCAACAGACAACTTAGGGTCTTTGCTGACTTTCACATTTCTTTGAAGAAGCTCTTTAATTGTTTTAATCACTCGGATTTCCCTGATATAATTGAACGTGCTTTATATTTAAGTCGCACAAAACCTGACTCCTTCCTGAATATTTTAACAGTATCTGTTTCATCAACAAATCCCTTTTCGATTAATGAAGACCTGTTCTCCGGTGAAAAATCCATTTCAGGATAAACAGCACTCCATTTCTTTATGAAGTTTGAATTATCAGATTCAAAGCTGTCCAGATTCTTTACCCTGGTTTTGTTATTAGCATGCATATAATGTTCTATGAATGAATTGTCTGAAATCAATAATTTATAACCTGCATGGTTTAATTTGAATGACAGGTCAACGTCCCCGGCATAGAACATAAAATTATCTTCGTCGATGAAGCCAACTTTGTCCAGTGCATCTCTAAGAAACAAACCATGGTTGACATTGATTAATCCATAGAATTTAAATACAACATATTTTTCAAATTCGGGCCAGTTCCTCCAATAGAAAGCAAGTGCACCTGCATTTACTCCTTTTTTCAATTCATTTTCAAATTTAGCATAACCAAACTTAATTGCACCCGGGATGACAAGACAATCATCACTCAGCATGCAAATATATTTACCCTGTGAAGATTTAAATCCAAGATTCATGAAATATCCCCATGAGCGGCGTTCAATTGATTTACCTTCCCATTTTCCCCAATTATGCTGAACGATTGTTATTATATCCTTCTGTTTCATAAGCCATTCCAAACTTCCATCATTCGAACCACCGTCAATTACAATTATTTCATGTGGGAAGTCAGCATCTTTCATTTCATTCCTGATTGATTGAACAGTATATTTCAGAAACTTCAGCCGGTTGTAACTACCGAGAACTACACTGACTCCTGAGCTATTCATCTTTTCACGAAATGTCATCAATATGATACTCCGAGTTTTTGTTCATATTCAGAAATTATCATTCTAACACCTTCCTGAAGTGAAATCCCTGGCTTCCATCCCAATTTGAATAACCTGCTGACATCCAGGAGTTTTTTATGAGTGCCTTCAGGTTTGTCTTTATCAAAAATAATGTCCTCATTATAGCCGACAATATCTTTAATCAAGTACACCAAATCACGAATTGTAATATCTTCGCCCGTACCTACATTTATAAATTCACCGATATCATTGTATGAATAGTTTTCCATAAGGAATACACATGCTTCTGCCATATCGTCAACATGAAGAAATTCCCTGAACACATTTCCTGTTCCCCAGACTTTTATACCATTTTTAGTGATTCCGATTTTTTCCAATGATGAAATAATAGATTTTTCATCATCATAGTTTGCTGAATTGTCAATTCCAAAACCCAATTTATTAATTGAAAAATCTTTTATAATCAAATCGAATTTTTTTTCGTAAAGCAATTTCCCGAGAATTATTTTTCTTATCAAAGCAGGAAGAACGTGCGAAGTTTCAAGATTGTAATTATCATTTCTTCCATAAAGATTAGTCGGCATAACAGAAATAAAATTCGTTCCGTACTGTTCATTGTAATACCTGCAAAGCTTAATAGCTGCTATTTTTGCTATAGCATACGGTTCGTTAGTCGGCTCGAGTGTATCAGTAAGCAGATAATCTTCTTTCATTGGCTGGGGGGCAAACTTTGGATATATGCAGGATGAGCCGAGATTAATCAGTTTTTTCACTCCATATTTATAAGCAGAGTTAATAATGTTTGCAGATATGAGAATATTGTCATAAATAAATTCAGCTTTATATGTATTATTCGCTACGATTCCACCGACTTTAGCAGCAGCATGAAAAACATACTCCGGCTTGTGCTTTTCAAATAATCCTTCGACTAATTCCTGGCGCCTCAAATCAAGTTGTTTAATATCATATAATGTGAAATTTGAATAACCTTTATCCTTGAGATTTCTATGTAAAGCAGAACCAACCAGTCCCGTGTGCCCTGCTATATAAATATTCGACGAATAATTACCTTTCATTTTCAACAGCTCCGAAACTAAGAGATTTATGTTCTGTCCAGTGCATACCTTTTTCCTTTACGGCTTTAAACCCTGCACCCTGTGTTTTTAAACCGAATATCAGCATATCATAATCCATCATGACTTCAACCAATTCATAGAAATTAACTTTTGGCTCCCATCCAAGCTTTTTGCGTGCTTTCGAAATATCAGCTTTCAGGTAATCAACATCGGTTGGTCTGAAATATCTTTTGTCAATTCCAATTACTTCCATTCCCGATTTCAAATTTTCTTTCCATTGAGATTCGAAACTTTTGACTATACCTTTTTCTTCAACTCCTTTGCCTTTCCATTCAATTTCAACACCGCAATAAGAAAAAGCTTTTTCAAGGAAGTTTCTAACAGAATTACTCTCACCTGTGCCGACAACATAATCGTCAGCTTCATCCTGTTGCAGCATAATCCACATCATCTCTACATATTCGGGAGCAAAACCCCAGTCACGCTTTGAATCGAGATACCCGAGAAACAGCTTATCATGTTTTCCGGCTAATATTCTTGAAATTCCCCGTGTGATTTTGCGTGTAACAAATGTCTCACCGCGTCTTGGAGATTCATGATTGAATAAAATACCATTACAGGAAAAAAGATTATATGCATTCCTGTAATTAACTGCCATCCAGTATGAATAAAGTTTTGCAATGGCATAAGGGCTTTGCGGCTGAAATGCAGTATTTTCATTTTGTGGAGGCGGAGCAGAACCAAAAAGCTCAGATGAAGATGCCTGGTAGAATTTTGTTTTAATACCGCTTCTCCTGACCGCTTCCAAAATTCTTGTCGTTCCTAAGCCGGTTATGTTGCCTGTATATTCCGGCATATCGAATGATACCCTGACGTGGCTTTGGGCACCGAGATGATAGATTTCATCAGGTATGATATTATAAATCATTTCAGTTAGCAATCCAGGGTCCGAAAGGTCACCATAATGAAGATACATATTTACCTTCCTTTCATGCGGGTCCTGGTATATATGGTCAAGCCGGTGTGTATTAAATGTGCTTGCCCTGCGTATTATGCCATGCACCTCATACCCTTTTGAAAGGAGTAATTCGGCAAGATAAGAACCGTCCTGTCCTGTTATTCCTGTTATTAGAGCTTTTTTCATTATTCACCAATCTAATGTTTTCACTTCTTCTTTAATGTAACGAGAAGATAAACTCCCCCGTCCATCATTTTTGAATTAACGACCGCTTTACTTTCAAATTCTTTATTAATATTTATTTGCATTTTTGAATTATTGATAAAAAAGCATCCTGAATCTTCATAAAAGTTCCATTGATGTAAACCGCTGTAATTGTGCCTTATCCCTTCGTTTGTACTGTGGTATAGCACTACATAGGAATCTCTCTTCACAACTTTCAGCATTTGTCTTAGTGCCTCGACAGGGTTGAAACAATGGTCCAAGCTGTTGATTGCATGAACAATATCGAAAGAGTTTTCATCAAATTGCTCAGTCAGTTTTTCAGCATAACCAACCTGTGTACGAACCGGAGGTTGAATATTATTTTTATTCAATATCTCATTATACTTAATTGCCAAAGGGTCAACGGCTGTAATATCAATTAATTTCCCGTTCCACTTTTTACCAAGCATCGTTACCGGACCTGCACCTACATCGAGAATCTTGGGAACAGAGCCATTCGGTATATATATAAGATTCTTAATATAATCCTGCAATTCGGAATCAGGATTGCAAAATAAATTGACATCTAGATTTTTAACGAAATTTTCCTGGTAATATACTTCACTTTTCTTCCCGATATTCCATATAAATTTATGTACACCCGAACCTGTACCTGACCTGCTTGAAAATAATCTCAAAATAAGCCGGTTAAATGCACCATTCAATATTTCAAACAATTTTTTCACAATATCACATTTCTTTTTTTAAATTCTCATAGACAACTATCATGGCATTAATATATTCCGGAACAATCTTATGATATATATTTAATGCAATTTCTTCATTATAAATGTGAACTATCTCATTTCTCAACTTTACCATTTCAATAAAAACCTGTTCATAATTCTCAGGAATAATTCCAAATTGATAAGCCGACTTAAAACAATCTAAAGGAGAATTGCAATCAATACCCTTAACTTCAGACAAATATAATTTCATCACTTTCCACATAGTTTCATAGATATATTCAAAACGTTTTGAAGCAACCTCTATTAAAACTTCTAAGTCTAAATTTAAAGTCAGAAAATTTTGAAATTTCTTTAAAGCTTTTTCAAAACTTGCTAATCTTTTCAGGTATTTTTCGGAGAATGCCATATCTGTGCTTCCTTTAAAGCAAAATTTTTAAATTCGTCATCTACTCTATTAAAATCAACGACATCTATCTTCAGCAAAGTATCAACTTTGTTATTCAAATCCTCCATAATATTTACAAATTCTCTTGCAGGTATTTCCCCATCCTCAAATAATAAGCCGATGTCAATATCTGAATATTTGCCATTTTTGTTTTCGGCACGTGAACCAAAAAGAAATACAGTCGTTTTATTTTTATCCAGATGACTGAAAACGACATCGAGAATTTGTTCACGGAGCAAATCAAACTTTGAGTATTGATTTTTCATTTACTTGATTTTATTAGAAAATCATTTATATTTAATATCGTCAAAATTAACAATTTTTATTTTGTGAAAGGGAAAAAATGTCTTATAAACCGATTTTCGATAAATATAAAACGATAGCAGTTTACGGAATGTCAACAAATCCGATGAAGCCGTCTAATTATGTACCTGCATTTCTTGAATCTGCGGGATATACTATTATCCCTATTAATCCAGCCGCACAGGAGATAGATGGAAAAAAAGCATATCCAAAGATATCTGATGTGCCTGTTCTAATTGAAATATTGGATGTTTTCAGACCATCGGAACAGGCATTGGATGTTGTTAAGGAAGCAGTTGAAAGAAAAACAGCAAAAGGGGACATTAATGTAATCTGGCTCCAGGAAGGCATTATCAATGACGAAGCAAAAAAACTCGCCGAAGAAAATGGTATTGAATTTGTGCAGGACAGATGTATGAAGAAAGAATATCAAAGTTTATAATATAAAATGTGCAATTATGAAAATAATAATTCAAAAACTGACTGAAGAAGAAATTCAAAAACTGGGAATAAGGAAATGGCCCATCTGGACAAAGGAAAAATCAACTTTCGATTGGTTTTACGACACCCGGGAGCAATGCCTGTTTCTCGAAGGAAAAGTGAGAGTCAAAACAGAATTTGAGGAGGTTGAATTCGGCAAAGGAGATTTCGTGACATTTCCACAAGGATTGAAATGCGAATGGAATGTAGTGGAGCCGGTACGAAAGCATTACCTTTTTGATTAACCGATTTTATTGAAAGGTATATAAAATTGAAACTTTGGCCCCTGAGAAAAAAACAGGAAATACCCGATAAGGAATTTGTTCTCGGCAAAGACCCGAAAAAGGATTTGGATTATCTTCTTATGCAATGCAGGGAACAGAATAAAACATTCGATGAAGCTTTGATTACTAAAGCATTCAATTGGTGCTACGACACTCATAAAAACAAGATGCGTTATTCAGGACAGCCCTTCTATGTTCATCCTGTTTCTGTAGCATTAATAGTCGTTAAAG
Source organism: Bacteroidota bacterium (assembly GCA_004322215.1). Classification (GTDB taxonomy): domain Bacteria; phylum Bacteroidota; class Ignavibacteria; order Kapaibacteriales; family UBA2268; genus XYC2-FULL-35-21. The sequence continues at coordinate 56,588 of SCSM01000004.1, forward strand.
AAATGCCATTAGATGATATATCTGTAGTATGTGCTTTGCTACACAATGTAGTTGATGAAGGCAATACTTACGGTATAAAGGATATACAAAACGAGTTTGGACCTACGGTTGCAGAAATCATCGAACATATAATCAAAATCAAATACATAGAAGGCAGGCAAATGGAGCATCTTGAAAATTACCGTAAACTTTTGCTTGCTTTATTCAAAGATGTAAGAATAATTCTTATAAAAATAGCAGACCGACTCGATAATCTTCGTTCGGTAGAATACCTCGATGAAGATAAACAAAGAAAAATGTCCGAAGAAACACTCGAAATTTATTCCGCTTTTGCACACAGATTCGGCTTGGGTTCATTAAAATGGGAACTCGAGGATTTGGCGTTCAAGGTTTTGAACAAAGAGGCATACGAAGAAATAAGTAATGCACTCCAATTAAAAAGAGAAGACAGGGAGCAATTTATTGAAAACTTTACTAATCCGATTAAACACAATCTTTCTAAGGATGTTTTGCTGAAGCGAAAGAATGTAAAATTCGACATTATCGGGAGACCGAAACACATCTATTCTATATATAACAAAATGAAAAAGCGAGGCGTATCCATTAATGAATTATTCGACCTGTTTGCCATAAGAATCATTCTCGACACCGATGACAGTTCATATTGTTTTATCGTTTATGGAATAATATCCGATATTTTTAAACCTGTCCCCGGAACATTTAAGGATTATATTTCCAATCCCAAGCAAAACGGCTACCAGTCTTTGCATACAGCCGTACTCGACACAAGCGGCAAGCCGGTTGAAATACAAATCCGCACAAAAAAAATGGATGAAATTGCAGAAAGAGGCGTCGCTTCTCATTTTAATTACAAGAGGGATTTGCTTCCTGCCCAATCAGTTCTCGATGACCGGAATATCGAAGAATGGATGGGTATGGTTCGCAATGTTTTCGAATATGCGGGCGATGAGACTCCGGAAGAGCTGATTGATAGCGTTAGAAAAAATCTTTTCAGCGATGAAATTTTCGTTTTTACACCTACTTATGAATTCAGGAAATTCCCGAAAGAAGCCACTCCTCTCGATTTTGCATTTGCTATCCATAGCGAAATTGGTTTTCATTGCATAGGTGCTAAAGTTAACGGTAAGGTAGTACCTTTGGATTATAAGCTTCAGAGCGGAGATGTTATAGAAATACTGACATCAAAAACGCAAAAGCCGAAGAAGGATTGGCTGAAATATGTCGTTACTCAAAGGTCAAAAAATAATATTCAAAAGTACCTGAAAGACGAGAAAAAGAAAGATGAGGAAAGGGGACTTTCGATTTGGAAAGGAATAGTCAACAGGTACAACATCAAAGAAGATGAGAATTTCATAAAGGAATTGCTGCAGGAACTTAAATTCGAATCTATGAAGAATTTCTTCCAATCTCTTGGCACGGCAAACTTCGATGTTTCAGTTGTATATGAGTTCCTTGCAGACAAAAAAATTAATTTGTCACTGAATCATATTAACGGGGAAGAATTGTTGCCCGATAAAGATACCCCACAAATGAAAGATTCACAGGACAGCATCACAACAAAAATCAAGAATGCAACTATCAATGTATCTTATGCCGGATGCTGCCATCCTTTGCCCGGAGATAAAATCGTCGGGCATATAAAGGAAGGAAGAGAAATTATCGTTCATCAGAAAACCTGCGGACATGTAAAGCACCTGATTGACTCTCACCAGACCACTGTTTTCGATATGGACTGGTCTAACCTGATTCATAAAGATTTCACGATTAAAATCAGGATTGTCGCAGAGGAAAAGCCGGAAATACTGAATCTTATAACCTCAAAAATACTGTCTCTTAAAAACAATGTGAATTTCAGGGGCTTGAATGTCAACAACATTGATGAAGGATTGGAAGGAATAATTACCGCTAACGTCCACAGCATAGATGACATGAATACAGTGTTCGACTCGCTCCGTCAGCTGACAGGGATTAAATTGGTGGAGAGGTATAATGAGTAAATCCATAAATAATATAAAATAAATTCTCTGTATAAGTTTCAATATCTAATGAGGATATATGAAAATAGTTAATTTTTCACTACATTCATTACTTAAATTCTCTATTTTAAGGAGACACGGCTTTAATATCAGTGAAAAAGAAATAAATGATTGTATCCAATATCCTGATAATTTAAGTTCAGGATTTAATAATAGAAAAATAGCTCAGAAAATAATTGACGAGAAACATAGTATAAGAGTTATTTTTGAAGAAACAGAAAACGAAATAATTATTATTACTTTTTATCCGGTAAGGAGTGGACGTTATGAATAATATGTTTTACAGTCCCGATACTGACAGCTTAATAATCGAGTTAAACAATAAAACGATTGATTATGCAGAAGAATTTGAAAATATGATAATTCATTATTCAAAAAATAATGAACCCGTATTAATCGAATTAATGGATGCCAGGCAATTCAGTTTGAACCTATTCGAAACAATAATCAAAGAAAAGAAATACGTTGAAGCATAGTGTAATAGTGAATATTTTATTAAATTTTAAGCAAATACCCGAAACTCTCAACACAGTTGAGAGTTTTTTTCCTGACTTCCGCATTTTTTAAAAAAGACAGAAAAAAACGCTGGAAACACGCATAAATACTATATTTGAATTTTTACGTTGGGTGTCCCAGAGGAGTTTTTTATGTTTGTTCGAAA
>SCSM01000036.1 GCA_004322215.1 Bacteroidota bacterium
GAACTTATTCGATAACTTTGCAGTAAAAATATTTCCAGGATTGAAATTCACATAAGTCTTAAATGGAACAACAATCTCCTGCCCAACACAATATGGTCCTATAACCGGTCCGGCAGTAAGACAAACAGATGCATATTGTATTTCATCATCTTTTGAATCAATTTCAGAAGGGGGTATGACGGGACCGAATTTTGCAATAAATGCATCTAATGTAATCCTACGGGGTGCTCTTCTTGGATCCGACGAATAAATAGTTGTCGTGTCAATCTGGGTCTGATATGCTCCGGGAGTTGCAACATCATCCCAACTTCGGGTTCCACCAACAATAATCATATCGCCATTTTTATCTATATCAATATCGCTGCCTCCAATACTCCAACCACTAACACTGTCACAATAATATGTTCCCCATTGGATTGAACCGTCAGGACCAAATTTTGAGAGAAACTGATTTGAACCTCCACCGGGTGATGATTTATGAGTGCATATTGTAGCTATATTATTGGCACTGCTTGTTATCCCTGTTAATACAATATTCCTGTATCTGTCTTGAGTTAATCCTAAACCAATATCTGATCCCGAGCCACCGTAATAAGTACCCCAAATTCTTTTACCACTTGTATCAAGTTTAGCTATAAAAGCATCGCTTGTTCCACCACCATAAACCGGTTGCATAGAGTTTGGAGTTGAAATTTCAGTTAGACTTGATGTTGCTCCGGTAATTATAACATTTCCCCAACCATCAGGAAAAACATCACAACCTAAATCAGGATCGCATCCACCATAATACGTGCTCCATTTAATAACTCCCGACGAATCGAATTTTGCGACAAAAGCGTCAAAACTATCGCATGATGAATCTTGATGCGTTCCCGGTGTAGCCAGACCTGCCTTGCTTTTTGATGTTCCGGTTATATATATATTACAAAATTGATCGGATGCAATTGCGGTTCCATAATCATCAACTCCATTAATTCCAAAATATGTTCCCCATTTTCTATTACCTGAGGTATCAAAACTGGCAATGAAAGCATCCTTAGTATTACTATTCATTACTGTTTTATATGCTCCCGGGGTTGCAATACCATTTGGACTTTTTGTCCAACCTGTCAACAGGATGTCTGATTTATTATTGATGCATAAGTTAACACCTTCACTTATGCCACCATCAGTGCTATCGCCGCCATAATATGTTGCCCATTTTCTAACCCCGTTTGAATCAAAACGGGCAAGAAATACATCCGTTTCTCCTCTCAGGGTTGTTTGGTAGGCACCGGGGGTAGCTAAAGAATCATCACTGTAGGTTATACCTGCTACTACAATACTGTTATCAGAGCGTAAACATCCGATACCTGTACCAAAATCAAATGCACAATCAACACTACCATAAACACCACCATAGTAAGTACACCACTTTCTTTTTCCTGTTGAATCAAGTTTTACAATAAAAGCATTTGAGCTTGTTGTATCTCCAGTTGTTTTAAATGCACCATTAGAAGCTAAATGAATAAAACTTGTGGTATAACCGGTAACCACAATATTATTCATTTTATCAACAACCACGGCAAATGCATCATCTTCACGGTCACCGCCATAATAAGTTCCCCAGATTAATCTCGGGTCAATAATCAGGTCTTTACTCTTATCATAATTTGCTTCGGTAAAACTCAAAATATTATTTTCAAGTTTATATTTTATATTAACTGTTTGGTCGGGTTTTAAATTAGATAATGTAGTCTCAGAATTTTTGTTATATTTAATAAAGCTGAATGGAGCCGCTTCTTCGATGTTTCCAAGCGAAGTTTTTATGATTAATGAACCGTTTTCACTTAAAGATACATTATCAGCACCTGTATATTGGATTTTAATTGATGAGATATTCCCCCCGGGCTTGACGACTAAATCATATTTAATGTTATTTAATTCTGAATTTTCATTTGTAAAATAATATACAAAATCAATATTGGGATAAATGTTTTTATATGTGATTTTATTATAATGATGAACGAATGTTAATCCATTTTCACCAAGATGAGCATAATAGAAATTATTATAATCATCGGACTCGCCTTCCTTAATTATTTCAGGATTTGGATTTGAGCTGATAAATTGCAAGTCAACGCGGTGTGTTTGAATCGAACTGATAAAATAATTTTTATTAAAACCAAAGTTATCATTAATCAGGAATTCTTTATTAATTATTTTATCTTTTGTTTCTACTTTCCGATAAACGTAGCTTACACCATCACTTTTTAAATAAATATTCATATTTCCTGAAGTATGATAGAAAAGGACATCATTTCTCTGGACCCCGGAATGGTCAAGGAGTTGTCCTTTGTTTTCCCAAAAACCGGGTTTTTCATTATCAATTAATTTGTTTACAATTGCCGGTGTTAAATTATCTTTCTCGAGAGATAACAGTACATCGGGGAATAACAATAAAATAATAATAAATATTGCAGAAAAGAAAAATATTGCTTGTTTCATATTATTACCCATATTCGATAGTGATAAGAATTTTGACAGAATACTTTTTTCATTAATAAAAAATTCCCATTGCTATTTATATTAATTTTATTCCTGTTAAAACTTGTACAATTTGTAACTGAACAAGTTACCCTTCAATAATTTTATCTATATAAGTTGGATTTTATTAATACAACTTATATTACTAATAATTTATGAAACAAACGTACCATTATTAATCATAAAATCAAATAAATATTTTTTAGAATATTATAAAAAAAATAAAGAAATAATAAAACAGTTAAGTGCCAACTAATAATTCAGTTAGTTTAGTATAAGATTGCTTTTATTTTCAAGTTTTCTGCAACCTTTTTATAGTTTTTGTGTTAATAGTGTAAAAGGCAAAATAAAATTAAAAAAACTCAGAAATTTTGTGGAGGAATCATGAAAAAATTAAATTACTATTTCGGAGCATTATTGACAACTTTGGTTGTCACACTTTTGTTCGGAATGATATCCCTGCATGCACAAGATGTGCCTAATTCACCTTTGAACCTGACGGCATCCCTGGATTCAACGGGTAAGGATGTTGCCGTTCGGCTCGACTGGCAAAAAGATACAACAGGCCTGCAGCCGAATTATTTCTTTATTTACATGGCACCGATGGACACTGACGATCCTTCCCAGTTCCAATTTATGTCAAAAATACACATTGAACATAATCAAAATGATTTTCATTTTTTAGTTCATAACTTAAAAAGCGGACATTATTCATTTTATGTAACAGCCGTATTAATGATGAATGACCAGAGATTCGAGAGCAATCCCTCGTCAATCGTCAAAATTGAATTAATACAAAGACCTTTTGTTCACGTAAAACCTGCTGAGCCGATTCGCGGACTTGTCGGAATACCGATAACATTCACCGTAAAAGCAGAAACAAATACAGACTGTTCAATTCTGTTCGAATTGGTAAAAGGTCCCGACGGAATGACAATAGATGCAGGATTGGGATTAGTAACATGGGTTCCACTCGTTAACGGACAATTTAAATTTACAGTAAAGGCAACGCTTGCCTGCGATACAAACGTTTTTGGTTTTGGTGAATTTAAAGTAATGGTAGGAGATTCTTCTCATAACCAGGCATTTGTCCATATCGTCTCGAAGCCAAATGAAAGAGCAAAGCCGGGAGAACCCTACACTTATGAAGTGAAAGCAGAATCGAACATCAATTGCCCAATATTATTTGAATTGTTACCTGAACACCCGGATGGAATGACGATAGACCAGCAGACAGGGGTTATTTCATGGACACCCTTGAGTGCCGGTTCGTATCATGTTGGCGTAAGGGCTTATCTCGAGTGCCAGCCGGATGTATTCGCAAAACAGCAATTCAAAGTCAAGGTCGGCGACGACACTGCATTTGCAATGGTGAAGATTGTTTCGAGACCAATCGAGCATGCGGCACCTAATTCGCAATATGTATATGAAGTGAAAGCGGAAACAAACACAGATTGCCATATTTTATACGAACTAATCGAGCATCCCGATGGAATGACGATAGATTCAAATGGAAGAATTACATGGCAGACACCTGCTGACGGAAGTTTCCACGTTGCAGTGAAAGCATCATTGGATTGCAGACCTGAAATATCATTTACACAGAAATTCACAATTAAAGTCGGTCAGGGAGATGATAAGCCAAGATGCGCTTTAATTTATGGTACCGCAACATTCGATGGCGACAGCACTATTGTCAAAGAAGGAGTTGTCAAGGCATGGAGTATAGATTCAAATTCAAAAGACCATCCACTTTATGTGGGACAAATTAAGAACGGCGAATTTTCTGTCAGAGTTAACGATGGGACATTTATTCTTGTGTTCTCAGGTCCTCAATTCAAAGAAGAGTGGTATGAAAATTCCAGGACAAAGGATTCAGCAACAAAAATAACCGTTGCATGCGGAGATTCGATTACATTAAACGTCGTACTCGAAAAGCTTCCCGAACCGAAACATTTCAAGGTTAGCGGTAAAGTTACTTCAGAGAGTGACGGCAGTCCCGTTATGGCAAGAATCGAATTTATTCCTGTCGAAAAAATGCACGGCAGAGACGGGCATGATGACAACAAGAACGGATTCCAGACAAAGACCGATGCCGAAGGCAACTATGAAATATCATTGCCGAATACATTTTCATACATTGCTCATGCGATTCCGACTACTGAGGACAGGAAGTTTGCAGACCAATACTATAACCTGGTTTCCGACCCGCTCGAAGCAGATATTTTAGTATTGACAGGGGACTTGACGGGAATTGACTTTGTATTGAAGCAATTCGAAGAGAAGAATAACGGCTTCAGCGGTTATGTAGAAAATCAGAATGGCGAAAGAATCAGGGCTCACGTAATAGCACATTTAGTCAATTCAAACGGACATGATAAAAAATACAACAGGTCTGTAGAAACAGACGAGCAGGGCAATTTCAGCTTCAATCATCTTGTTGTCGGAGAATACATATTGTTATCAATTCCATTCGACAGGATTTATGTCCCGGGTTATTATAAATTAGATGATTTCGTTGTGTTGAAATGGCGCGATGCAACAAGAATCGAGGTCGGCGATTCGATAATAGGCGAGCCATTTATAGTGAAGCATACAACAAGAGATAGTATTCTCGGCGTTGCACATATTGAAGGAAATATAACAGCAAATACATTGTCAATCGGCAAATCGGGTGACCACACACAAGCGGGAGAACCGCTTGCAGGAGCATTCGTTTATATCCTCAATGAAAATGGCTTTGTAAGTGATTATGTATTCAGCGACAATCTCGGCAACTTCGAGATGTCGGAACTTGGAGCAGGCACTTATACACTGGTTGCCGACAAAATCGGTTACTATTCTTTGGAACAGACAATAACAACCGATTATGATTCAAAATCAAATGTCAGCGTTAATTTCGCTATGACTGAACTTCCGACTGAAGTCAGCGACGAAACAAATAATATCAATGACGCATTAATTTATCCATCACCGAGCAACAATAAAGCTACATTAAGATTTGACGCTTCTGCAGGAAGCAGCAAAATTATATTGTACGGCTCAAACGGCATGCAGCTTGAAGAATTCGATGTTCAGACAGTTCAGGGTTCAAATACTTTTGAACTTAATCTGGGCAGCCAGCCAAACGGAGCTTACTTCGTAAGAATAATAAATAACAATAGAATCATAACTATACCTGTGAGAGTTGTGAGATAATCAGGATTACCTGAATGAGGGAGTGTGTAAGCCGGGGAGTAATACTCTCCGGCTTTCTTTTTTTACTCCTGTCAACCGTGAAACCTGCAAACGACATGAAAGACAAATCCTCGAATTGAAATATAAATAATAAATTTGTCACTAAAATTACTTTTCCGTAATTTTCAAAATTAATACTAAAAGCTATTCCCGAAATCAACTTTGGAATGGATGAAATTGCCGTGAAAAATAATTTGGAATTGATATAATGTATATAAATTTCTTAATTAATTCTTAGGTATTTTATTTATGCGTTTAATAGTAATTATTTTTCTCTTATGTATAAGTACCTTTTCACTTTTATCTCAAAATTATAATGAGTCAGAACTCGAAACAATACTCGAAAAAATATCTGCCGAGACCGGGTCATCTCCATTGATAGATGAAATAGAGAAGTATATCGAAAAGCCACTGTCGCTAAAAAACGCCACAGTAGAAGAATTAGTACAAATACCCGGATTCAGCACTTCGATAGCCCGGTTAATTCTCGAAATTACATATTATTCGGATGCTGATTATGATGATATAGATGCAAAACTCAATTTGACCGATGAACAGATGTACCTGCTGAAACTATGTACAACACTCGAAGAATCTCCTAAAATTGCAAAAAGAAAAAGCGTATATATCAGGTTGAGAAACCAGAACAGGTTTCAGACACAAAGTGGCTTCGAGACAGATTCATTCAAAGGCACTTCATTGAACCTTTATCAAAAATCCACTCTGTATTACAAGAATATTTCTGCGGGGTTTCTATTCGACAAAGACCCGGGTGAACAATTTGTAACAAACTTTTCGACGGGATTTATTTCAGGAAATGTTTCCAATACCCGCTTTATTATGGGTGATTTTTATGTCGAAAACGGAATGGGGAGCATTCTTTGGAAGAGCTATGGCATGAGAAAAGGAGCAGAAGTAATATCCCCCGTAATGCAGATAGGAAGCGGAATCAAGCCCTACCGTTCTTCGGTAGATTATAATTTTTTCCGGGGAATGGCATTGCAAAGCAACTGGGAATTTTCGAAAGATGCAAACTTATCATCAATATTTTGGATATCTTTCTCCCCGAGAGCAGCAAATATTGATTCATCAGGATGTTATGTTACATCTGTTTATACAACAGGTTATTACAGAACAAATAATGAGATTCAAAAAAAGAATAAACTAATTGAAAAGTCATTAGGCGGAAATCTTGAATTGCAGTTAGCAAAACTGAAATTCGGCTTTACGTCATACTTTATGGATTATTCGAAAGAAATCACAAGCACAGCCAAAAACACATTCAGCGGCAAATCCGGATTTTTATCATCTGCTTATGGCTTTTTATTTTTCGACAATTCATCCTTTGCAGCAGAAGTTTGCAGTGATTCTAAAGGAAATTTGGGAGGTAAATCTTCGGTACAAATAAAGCTCGGTGATTTAGAATTTGCATGCCATTACAGGTATTTCATGTCGAACTTCCGTTCACCTTACGGTTATAACCTGGGAGAATCCGATGCTCCTGCCAACGAGAAAGGATTATACACGGGACTATTATGGAAAATCACAAGGAAATTCAATATATCGTTGTATGCCGATTTATATAAGAACATATCTGCGACTGAAAATCTTCCGATACCGAAAAAGGGAATAGATGTGTTCTCAGAAATTGTATATGACTTTGCCTCACGAACAAGAATCAGAATGCGGCTGAGGAATGAGAACAGCATTGATAATTACAAAATTGATTCGGTTTCTTATTCATCTTATACAAAAAATATTTCGAGAGTGCGGCTTGATTTAATACAAGGTTTTGGAAAAAAAATCAGGGCATACATCAGGGGTGAAATTGTTTATTCATCATTTAGAAACATCAAACCGGATGAAAAGGGTTTCCTGACTTTTGCTGATTTAAGCTGGGAGCCACATCCAACTCTTCAATTAGGGGGCAGGATTACATATTTCTCGACAGACAGCTATGATTCTGCCATCTGGCAGTTCGAATCAATCGTACCCGGTTATTACCTTACATTTCCAATGTATGGGAAGGGGATAAAGTTATTCATATATGCAGGATACACACCGTTCGATGCTGTCACACTCGGTTTGAGGTATTCTATATTAACCAAATCAGGAGTCGAGTCGCTGGGAAGCGATTATAATGAAATACAGGGAAATAAAGACAGCCGTCTGTATTTGGAGTTGGATGTGAGATTGTAATTTAAAATATACAATTTATAATTTTCAATTATTAATTATAAAATTTAAATTAATTGGAACTAAATCCTGCTTTCTTTTGAGAAACTGATTTTTTTAATTCTAAAATTAAAAATTCTATTATGATTTACCTGTTAATCATCAGCTTAAACAATGATGTTGATGTTCCTGTCTGTAATTTCAGGAAATACATTCCTTCTGCTAAAAATCCGGTATTGATATTTTCTACATAATCATTCACTGTTTTATTTTCATCAACGAGAGTTATGATTTCCTTACCCATAAAATTATACAATGTAAGGTTCACATGAGAATCATTTGATAATGAATAATTAATGCTAACCTTGTCTTTAGCCGGATTAGGATAAATCAAATTTATTTTAGATTGATTCGTGAATTTACTAATATTTGAATAAATATCTTTAATCAGAATCAATCTTCCATCACTTGTACCAATCACAAAACTGGAATCATTTGATAAATCAAAACAGGTAGCATTCACATCATTGATAACCAGTGACTCACTTGATTCTGTGTCTTTGAGATGAATGAAATGAATGATTAAATTTTTATTATTGTTTTCCCATTTAATCAAATATTTCATGTCTTTCGAAAATATAATTCTATCATTATAGTATCCACTAAAATAAAAATTGTCTGCAACCATAGAAAGTTCACCGGTTTCCGTATCCCAAAACTTTATTTTATTATCCTCAAAAACAGCTAAATATTTCGAATCCGGAGTGAATAAAAAATAATCAGGTGTATTAGGTTTAGCATATTCGCTTTCAGTTGAAAAACAATCTAAAATAAAATCTGTGTCACTTAATAGAGTATTAACGAGTTCAAAATAATAATTGAATTCATGCTTATAATAATTAAAATAATCTCTCGAAGTTGTATATTCAGTATATCCGCAAATGGCATATTTTTTTCCATCAGGTGAATATTCAAATTTATAAGGCACTATATCTGGCTTTAGAAAATTATGTTCACAACTATCGAAACAACATTCAAAATAATCCCCAATTATACCAGTTTGATAGGCACCAAAACGGTTATAATTTGTTTCAGATGATAATAATACACAATTTGTGGTAGGATTGAATTTAATAAATTTATTATTCATGTCAACTGAACCCCAGGGTTCATAATTGCTATAAGTCCCCAATTGACATTTTATATTTTTATTTTCAATATCAAAAATAAATAATGAATCAATATTATCTACGCTTCTGTAGTTGTAAGCGAAATATTTATTATCTGTTGATATATCATACATATTAAACTGATAATCTGCCATTTTAATTTCTTTAAGAAGTGTACCGGTTTCAGTATCCCACTTTCTTAAGATTTTATCATTGCTATAACTGAGAATGCTTTTATCGTCAGGTGAGAAATTAACGTAAGAATATTGAGAGGTTATAAATTTATTTTCGAGGTAATTGCCTTTGTCAATCCAGCCGCTCTCCTTCTGGCTTTTGGCATATTGAAAAGCAAGAGCAATTAATAATATAATTATAAATAATACTCTTTTCACGGACTTTTTACCAAATTTGTTATGTCATAATATATAAAGACACATGAAACTGGAATTGGTCTCAGAAATTACAAATTTTTCTTATTATCTTGCCTGACTTCTTTTATAATTTTTCCTATATCCTTTTGCCTAATTCCACTTGCTTTTATTTTTTTTCCAATATTATTCCATATTTTATCAATTTCCTGCTCAATTGAATATCTTTCTTTCCGGACTACTTCAACTATTTCTGTAATATCATCCATTGATATAGGAATATCTTTCATTCGCTCTCTGAAATCTATCAGCCATTCTTTGAGCTCCTTTTCATCCATTTTGATTTAATCAATAAAATTAATAAACCTTATTATAACCTTTTAACCTTAGTAAAAAACTTATTCAGCATCCATCAACCTTATTAACGTTTCATCATGTAATTTAAGTTTTTATTTTTATCCCAAAATACTCATTTCTTCGGCATAACTTTGAACTCAACCCTCCGGTTTTGTGCCCTGCCGGCATCGGTTTCGTTTGATGCAACGGGCTTGGTTTTGCCGTAACCAATAGGAATCAGCCGTTCGCGGTTGATACCTTTTCCAGCGAGATAATTCACGACAGATCTTGCTCTTTTTTCTGACAGAATATGATTATAATCTTCACCCCCTATGTAATCAGTATGTCCTGCGATTTCAATAGTAAATTCGGGTATAGTTTTCAGCAAATCGGCAAGGCGGTCCAAGTCAGGAAATGATTCCGGTTTCAGGTCCCATTTATCATACTCGAAAAAGACATTATTAATTAAGATGTTTGTTCCGCCAAGATGCTTTAGATTATAGATTGTAATATCTTCATAAATTCCGTAGAAAAATCCTTCATCATTCCTAAGGTCAACATTTTTTGTAATGGGGTAATATCCATCCTTCTTAGCATAAACTCCGTAATTTTTTCCGAGTGGCAGCACTACAAAGTAAGAACCGTCCTGAGGATTGCTCCTGAGATGACCGATTTGCTTTCCTGTTTCGAGGTCCTCCCAGATAATGTCCGCATCTAAAGTATTGCCTTCGTTGTCCCTGACCTTGCCTGAAATCGTAACGACTTTTTCAGGTCGTAGAGAATCGGGAACTTTGATTGCATAAACATCGGTTCTGCCGTAGGACTCATCTCTCTCGCTTGCAGCGAAGTAAGAAATATACCCTTCAGTCGAAACGATTGCCCCCCAATCATCACCCGCAGTGTTAATGTATTTGCCCATGTTAACCGGTTCGCTCCATTCTGTCCATGAATCTTCACGCAATCTAACCGATTTGAAAATATCCATTCTACCCAAGCCGTAATGTCCTTCCGAGCTGAAATACAGTGACTTCATATCAGGATGGAGAAATGGCTTGCGTTCAGCATAAGGAGTATTGACAACAGGTCCCAAATTAACCGGTATACTCCAGCCGGTGTCTGTCCTGAAGCTAATATAAATATCTGTATTCCCGTTTTTGCTTCCGTGATAAATCTGGTGAATTTTGTGGAAGCCACCCACTCCTCCGGGTCTGTCTGAAACAAAGAGAATTGCATTCCCATCTGCAGTCGGCTTGGCATCGCAATCGAACCAGCCGGTATTTATCGGATAAGGAAACGGTACAGGTGTATTCCAGCCCTGTTTTGTCATATCAGCATAAAACAAATCACCCCTGCCCATACTCTCATCATAATTCCCGAAGATGATTAGCTGTGTCCCGTCAACGGATATACCTTCCGGTGCTTCATTCTTCTGGGTATTGACCATCGAAGTCAGTTTGTCTGCTTTTTGCCAAACTCCATTAGCATATTTTGACATATAAATATCTTCTGCACCTTTGCCATCCCGGTTCAATCCGGTGAAGAAGAGCTTTGATTCGTCTGCCGTTGGAATCGGAGAATACTCGTTGGCTGAAGTGTTTATTCCGGGACCGAGATTGACAGGAACGAGATACTCGTCATCATTTCGGAGCAGTGCGATTATTTTATCGAATCTAACTTTCATTTCGGGAAATTCCGGCTCCCATATTTCATAGATTTCTGCCGCACTTTCCCATTGCTTTTTTTGGATGAACGGCTCTGCAAGACGTTGGACAGCGACGAAGGCATCTTCGTCGGGTGAATATGCATGAATGAAATCGAAGAACTGTCCCATCGTTGCATCGGTTACCGAATTGCACAGGAAGTCGTCAGGAAGCTGTGAATAAGATTCCCCGACCGGCAATAAGAGCAGGAAAAAAACTAATATATTAATTTTTTTTGAAAACATTATAATATAATTATAGTTACAGCATTATTAGTGCAAATAATCTGCCAAAGAATGTTGAGTGGTGTTTATTTTGTCAAAAGAAATTGTAATTGTGAAGGAATTTCAATTTATGTATAAGGTTTTTGAATACATATCAATTAGACATGTTGATACATTATCGTAAGCCTAATAATATGGCTAATTAGTGTACAGAGTATTATTCAATGCACCACCAAAACCTTCCTGCTCATGAGCCCGCCGCCACTGCCGATTTGCAGCATATACAAACCGCTTGCGAGCCCGCTTGTATTTATCTTCATATAATTCTCATTAATATATCTCTTTTCATATACCACATTGCCGATGCCGTCATAAAGCCGCAAAAAATCAGGAATACGAGCCGTATTTTCAAAATTTATACAAATGAAATCATCTGCAGGATTGGGAGAAAGAATAATCTTTTCATCAATATTAGAAAATTCTTCTACACCGGTTATAACAACCGAATCAACTGTTAAATAGGCAATGCTGTCGCCTTGTGTTGCGTTCGAGGTGAATACAATACTGTCCTGAAAACTATTTGGAGTTTCCTCTGCTGCACTAAAATCAATATCGAAACTCCAGGTTTCGTGTGGCTGTAGAATAAGAGGATTATTACTGCTAATCTCTCTCGCAATATTTACGATAAATCTCGCCAGTTTCGGAATCGAATAATTTGTAATAATAAGATTTGAATCGCTGATGTTCGTAATAAAAATTGTTTTCGTTCTCTCGCTATATCTCAAAACCTTTCCGAAATCTGCATCGCTCACGCTAATTGCAGTTCCCCCTGCATTTAATCCAATGCCTGTCCATATCGATGTCAGGTCATAATAGGCATCGCTCCTCGTTAATAATCCGGCTCTTGACTGAGATTCCTTTTTGGTAAAAAATTGGGCTTTGAATTCAATGGATTTGCCTTGTGCAAGTTTAACAGGCAATGATAATGCAGATTTATCATATCTGAATCCTTCTGTTCCCCAGTTTACAAGATTAGCTGAAATCTCATTTCCGTTTGGTTGTGGAATCAAATCAATTATAGTTGCAGAATCTCCGTACATCCAATCGGAGGCAGATTTATTAGTGATTCTGATTAATCTTTCGCTTGGGTTAGCGGTATCATTTAATTTTGTAGAGCCGAAATCATAATCGGGTACATCGAGCATTGGGACCGTTCCGATTCCTCTCAATATTGTCTGAGTATTGCTTCCTGCAGAATTGTCATATTCAATGATTAATTCGTGAGGTCCCGGCACAGTGGGTTGGAACTGTACAGGCACAATTATGCTGTCCATCGGATTTATTACTTTGTTGAATAAGTCACCAGAGTTGTACATGAATGCACTGCCGTTTATATTGCTTATCTCTTTTACATTATATATTGTAACTGCCATCGTCCCGCCATTTATTAGCTTTATAACCTGGTAACCGCTGTCAGGACTATAAGGACCTGCAGGAAAATTGGGACGGTCAATTCTTCTGCGTCCCCAGTCATAAGAATTTGCAACGAGGTCTGGTTTTATACCCCTTCCAAAAAGTTCTGCAACACTGTCAACATTTTTATTCTTTTCTGAATTGCAGATGAAAAACAATGAATCAAAATATTCAGCTGTGTCAGGAGGCAAAAATCTAACTTCAAAAGTAAATATTTCATTAGGTTTAATTACAAGAGGATTATCTGGGTCAATTACTAAATCCGGGTAAAATATCCTTGTCTGCCTTGGTCCTATATAGCCGTAGATTATTAAATCAATATTACCAAGATTCCTTATTTCTGCAGAACCATTTGCAAGCTGATTTACCGGTATATCCCCGTAATTATAATATGATACATCTATGATTGCACTTCCGACTAATGCACTCACGGCACAATTATAAGCATCATAACAGTAGGACACAACGCCTATTGAATCCCTGAATTCGCCATTTTGTGTAGCTATGAATCTTACATTAAATTTTACAGAATCTCCCGAATTTATAACACAAGGTAAAGTAATACCTGCTATTTCAAATCCCTGATTTTGATACTTGAATTTTATTTGCGTTATTGTATCAGCTATTGAACTTTCGTTTATGACCCAGCAATCAAATTCTTTTGATACACCGATTGGAAGTATCCCAAAATCGAGGTCAGGCTTTATCTTTAAACTCCTTGCATAATAATTGATGGTAATGGTAGTATCATTCCCGGCAAAATCGGTAAAGGTAACAACCATACGTGCATCTTTAGTATTGTCAATAACAAATGCCTGCCACCTGGTGAGAGCATCCTCGCCGTTTACAAAATCCTCGCAGGAAAATTTATAATTGAAACTATTATCCGCATCGAATATAATTGTTCCAAGATTAGACCTTGTAGAATCCTTGGGCATATCTTCAACCAACCCATTTGTAATTTCTCCACAACAAGGGCAGAGTTCAAATGTAGGATTCGGAGGAAGTGTGTCAACCGCTGAAAATGTGTTACTATACAATCCAATTAAGCATGATAAAGCAAACAGATAAAAAGTAAAAATTTTCATATTAACCTCCAATTTATGAGATGCTTCGACAGAGTTTATCCCGAACTTGATTCGGGACTCAGCATGACATCAAATATTATTCACTATTCGTTATTCACTATTCATTAATTTCAATGCACCACCAAAACCTTCCTCATTCCTACACTACCAACCTGCAGGAAATACAAACCGCTCGAAAACTTAGATGTATTTATTTTCATATAATTCTCATTAATATATCTCTTTTCATATACCACATTGCCGAAGCCGTCATAAAGCCGGGTAAAATCAGGAATACGAGCCGTATTTTCAAAATTTATAAAAATGAAATCATCTGCGGGATTGGGAGAAATATTAATTTCATTATTTATTGATGATTGTTTTTCTTCGACACTTATAATTCCGAAATCGCTGAGCTTCGCTTTGAATACTCCGTAAACCGCAGTTCCTGCATATATATAATCACCAATAATTGTAAAACATTCTGTATAAGGATCATATATTCCTGAATTAGCTGTTACCCAGCTTTCTCCTCTGTTTTTCGATAAGTAAATCCCGTCTCCATAAGTGCCGGCAAAAATATTGTCGCCAAAAACAGCCAGACTGATAATATATTTATCTGAAAATATATTGTTAATTGATGTCCAATTTCTACCATTATTTGTTGAATAAAATAAACCTTTACTCATTGTCCCCGCATAAATTCTATCAGGACCAGAAGCGAAAATTGTAGTCAAATAATCATCTACCATTGAAGAATCAACTAAATTCCATTTTTCACCTCCATCAGTAGATAAATAAATTCCATAACCAGAACCAGCAATAATATTATTACCATAGATACCAAGATTCCGAAACTTCCAGTTTGACAAATTTGAATCAACGACAATCCACTTATTTCCTTTATCTGTTGATACGAACAAACCTCTGTTAGTTCCTGCAAAAACTTTGTTCCCAAGAACTGCTAAGTCGTTTACCCAGTTGCTTGTTAATCCATTGGTCGCATTTGTCCAGCTTTCTCCAAGGTTAGTCGAAACATATAAGCCGCCGCTCATCCACATACCGGCGTATAGGGTAGAATCATCTATGGCTAAATTGTAAATATTTATATTTGGCAATCCCTTATTTAAAGAAGTCCACGAATCCCCAAAATCCGTTGAAATGAACAAACCATCCCCATAACCCCCGGCATATATATCATTACCTCTTGTTGCAAATTCAAAAATATATGTATTTGCTAATCCTGAGTTTGTTGCTTCCCATGTTAAACCATTATCAACAGATTTAAAAATTCCTTTATCCGTACCTACAAAAATATTTGTGCCGTCTATTGATATGCAATAAATAACTGTGTTTTTAAAATCGGGATTAAGTTCAGTCCAGCTTATGCCTTCGTTCGATGATACGAATATTCCATTTCCAGTCCCAGCTAATAATTGATTACTTTTTTCTGCAAGACTTAATATTACAAAACTCGAGATGCCTGAATCTGACCTTGACCAATTTTCTCCGTCATCTGTTGATAAATACAAACCATCTTCAGTACCTGCAATTATTTTATCATCATTAGTAATTAATAATGATTTTACCTTCCAGTTACCTAAACCATTATTAACTGCTTTCCAGCTTACACCGTCATCAGTAGTTAATAAAATTCCTGAGCCATGCCATTTATTATTATGAAGGTCTTGAAAACCATCAACACCGACAAAGATTTTATTTCCTTTCACAGCCAGGCAGTTTGGACCAAAACCATCATCATAACCTGAATCCTGGGAGCTAATTGATTTCCAGATTTCACCATCATCGGTAGATAAAAATACACCATCGTAATTTGTCGTTAGAATATTATTTCCATATTTTATTATTGAACTTACATATAAATCTGTCAACCCTGTATCTTTTTCTGACCAGCTATACCCATTATTTGTTGATAAATAAATTCCTTTACCATCAGTTCCGGCAAAAATTTTATTATCCTTTATTATGATGCTGGGAACAGAGCCACGCGGTAAACCCGAGTTTACAGCTCTCCAATAATTTCCCGAGTTAGTAGAAAGGAATACACCACTTGTACCGGCAAAAATATTTTCACCACTTATTGCTATACAAATTACTGGACCACCTGCAGGACCATTTGTCTGCTGCCACTGGGAAAATGATGCAGAAAATGAAATAATTAGTATTGAAAACAGTAATAAATGTTTCATAATTTTCCTTAAAAAATTTTTTATTAATATATATCCACAAATTATTCACTATTCGTTATTCACTATTCACTAATTTCAATGCACCACCAAAACCTTCATCATTCCCACATTTCCAATTTGAAGTACATACATTCCACTTGCAATTTCTTTTGTGTCTATGATAAAACTGCTATCAATTATATTAGTATTATCGTAAACTAATTTCCCAATCAAATTGAACATGCGGACAAATTCAATTTTTTTGGTTGAATCAGGCAATTTAATTGAAATATACTCATCTGCGGGATTTGGAAAAACAGGTATTCTATATTTGCTTGTATCCGGTTTATCTTCACTCATATCCCAAATTCTGATTAATCCATCCCAGCCGCATGAGGCGAGCTTGCTTCCATCGGGGTTCCAGCGTATTCCATACACAAGGTAAGGATGTCCCGCAAAAGAATAAATTTCTTTTCCACTCTCAGAGTCCCATATTTTAACTAAATTATCATACCCGCCGGATGCAATGTATTTGCTGTTTGGACTGAATCTCACACTGAGAATATCATCGTGGTGACCGGTAAGTGTGTGCAGTATTTCTCCATTCATTGCATCCCAAATTATTAAAGTACTATCCTGGTCGCCGCTAACAATTTTTTTCCCGTCACTGCTCCAGTCAATACAATCTGCAGGTGCATTATGCCCACTGAGAGTTAGTAGGACATCGCCTGTGATTAAATCCCAAATTTTTATCGTACTGTCACCTGAAGAAGACGCAATTTTATTCCCAAGCGGGTTCCAACTGATTTCCGATACCCATTTATTATGTTTTTTTAAAGTTCTTATTAATGTCCATGTTTTACAGTCCCAAATATTAACAGCACTATCACTTCCTGACGTTGCCAACATATTACCATCTTTGTACCACCGTAAATCGGAAGTGCCGTATTTATGTCCTTCAATTTCTGTTAATACATTACCTGAATTTACCTCTCTGATTTGAATTATTTTCGAATTTTTTGTAATCGCAAATATATTAATGTCAGGGCTCCAATTTAAATTAATTTGAAAGTAGGGTACATTCTCATAAATAAAGGATTTTATTTCTTCTCCCGTTATTGGGTCCCATAGTTTCAACTCATCATAAGCATGCCCTGAGATTAATTTACTACCGTCAGGGCTCCAGTCTATGCAAAAAACACTTTTTGAAAATACTGAAAATGTTTTGATTAACTCCCCACTTGAAGCATCCCAAATTTTAACAGTCCTGTCGTTAGAACAGGTTATAACCTTAGAATCATCCCTGCTCCAGTTTACACTATTAACATAATCAGCATGACCAATAAGCGTATCAATAGCAACAGCACTTTCGACATCCCAAATCATTACATTTTTATCCCTTGACCCCGAAGCAATTTTCGTGCCGTCAGGGTTCCAGTCTATGGAATTTACACCTTCTTTATGCCCCGATAAAGTTCGTATTTTTGCACCTGTATTTGCATCCCATAGTTTTATTGTATAATCACTTTCACCGGAAGCAATCATAGTGCCGTCAGGGCTCCAGCTTACACAATAAATCCAATTACTATATATATGAATATTACGGATTTCTCCCCCCGTATTTGCATTGTATAATCTTAAACTCCTGTCACCCGAACCGGATGCGAGTTTTTTGCCGTCGGGACTGAAGCAAACACTCGTAACTATTTCATTATAGCCTGTAAGATTATGTAATAATACACCGGTGGCGGCATCCCAGATTTTAACAGTACTGTCTGTTCCACCTGAAGCGAGCTTTGAGCCGTCAGGACTCCAGCTTACACTTAAAGAATATTTAGTATGCCCCTTAAGACTGCGAATTAATATCCCGGTATTAACATCAAATATATTAATATCACCATAAGTAAAACCGGCAGCGATACATTTACCGTCAGGACTCCACGCAAATGAATTTACAGATTCGCCGCCAGATTCGATTATTTTTTGTAAGACATAAGTATCTGCATCCCATAGTAATATTCCCCTGGTGCCGCAGCCGGCAATAATTTTTCCGTCAGGGCTGTATTGAGTTTCAATTACGCTCCCCAAGCCCAAAGTTTGGAGTAATTCACCTTTAGCACAGTTAGCTGCATTAATATATGCTATTAACACAATTACCAATATACCGTTTTTTAAAAAAAAGGATTTCATTCTTTCCCATCAATAATTTGAAAAAACATTAGTAACCACGTCGGGTTAATATTCCCGACGTGGTCAAAGAATCAACAAACCTATCATTCGGAAAGGGAAGGGGGCGAGCTTTTAACGGCTAACCATGACTTTAAAAGTACTCACCCTATCAGTCCCAATCTGAATGAAATACATACCATTCGCTAATCCACTGGTATTTATCTTCAAACTTTTTTCATTAATATTATTATTTACATAAACCGCATTGCCGAATAAATCAAAGAGCTTTATTGATTCGGGTAACTGTGTTCCATCAATCAATTTTATGTACAGCCAATCATTATTCGAACTCTGTGTAATTTCAACTGTGTTTATATTCTCATCATCCACCGATGTTGTTTTCACTACAGTTGCACGTACTTCAATGAAGAATTCGTCATCGTTTCCGCCTCTCCGGAAACCGATTGAATCCCTGAATTCACCGACTTTATCCGCAATGAATTTGACACCTACTTTAGTTTCAGCACCTGGAGTAAATACAATATTAGGTGAATCAGTAAAATCAAATCCCATGTTACCGTTCTTAAATACAAGGACATCACTGAAAGTTTCGGTATTATCCGAATTATTATTAATTGTGAATTCACCATTCGGTTCGCTTCCTATTTTCATGGTTCCGAAATCAACATCCGAGGAAAAAGTATATTTAGGAGAATAATAATTCACGACAATAGTTGTGTCATTGCCTCTGCGGTCTGCAAATGTAGCTACCAGACGAGCATCTTTCTTTGAGTCAATAACGCTGGCACTCCAGCTTGTGTAAGAATCATTGCCCGGTATAAAATTATTATAGTTGAAATCATAATTTTCACTCTCATCGCGATGGAACACAATCATCGAAAGATTTGACCTGTCGGCGCTTTGCGGCATATCTTCCACGCTTCCACCTTCGATTTTACCATTTCCGTAAACCGCAAATTTCGGGTCGGGTGGAATTTTATCTGCCTTACTCAAATCCCCAATAGCAGCACTTGCAGGAAATCCGTAAGAATCGAATGGTGCAAATCCATAAGCATAAGCAGCAATCGGTTCATTCGATTTCAATTTAAATACTCCGTCATCGGGTAATTTGATGGTTGTAACATTATAATAAATTCCATTAACTGGAATCGAAAATCTCTGTGTTGACATAAGATTCAGTTCATAAACTTTTTTCCATGTAAATTGACCGTCAATTACCTGGGCAAAGAGCAAATCATCAGGAATATTCCCACTCGGTGACTGATAAACAACATTAACATAATTCTCTAAAAATCTAAAACCGCTTTTGATTCCCGGTGTATTAAAAATAATTTCTTTCTGATATTGTTCGATTGGAGTCAGAGCCATCTGGAATGGGTCACTGTTCACAAAATCGTCAATTTGTCCGGTGTTGTACTGCATAATGTAAATCGGTTTATCTCCTGAAAAAACAATTGGTCTGGGAGCGTTAACATCAGCTCTCATTCTCAGCCAGCCATCTGTTTCGGTTCCGGATGATTTTTTTAATTTAACAATAGGAACATTATCGGAATATATAGTTGTTTCAGGTTCTTTTGCCAAAATTTTAATAATCGAATTTTTTGTCCTGTTTACGATAGGAGTGTAATGATACTCTTTACCCCATGCGGACGATGGTATTTCCATCTCAGTTAAAAAATCACATGCAGGAGTATTTTCAGGAACATATGCACAGAAATTGCTCGAAATAACAGAAACAGGTTTAGTTGAAATTATTTGGCTTCCTGTCAGGTCTGCCCTTTGTCCTGCTGAGCTAACCAGGAAAACATCTCCTTTATTCAGTATTACGGTTCTTGTTTCTCCCGGCATCAATCCGCCGCTTGTCCTTGTATTGTATGTGCCTCCGAGTGTAAAACTTACCTCAGTCTGGTCAAATGCGGATACAATCGCAGAATAACTCGGGAGATACTGAATTCCATAATCGGAAACGTCCGCCCACGATGCAACAGTATATTCTTTTCCGAGCGCCGATACCGGTATCCCAAGATAGCCGTCACTTGTAAATTTATAACGCGTCAAACCATAACATATAATCGGGTAATCGGCATAAACATGGATACCATATCCCCGAAAAACAGAATCCGGCAAGGGAACTTCCCTGTCCGTCTTTCTGTAGCACTGTCCGATTGGAGGAGGTAATGTGAATTCGATAATATCATTCGGTATGGTCATTTTTGCCATGCGAAATTCCTTACCGGGTACTTCTACGGTTACCGTTGTAGCAATCGCCGATGACACATAAAGTTTCAAAGAATTTCCGGCATTTTCGGTTTCCCAGCAGGGATTGAATGTCAGCCAAAACTCCTGTCCGGCATTTCCGGCGCCAAGAAGTTGGGGAAGCGACTCTTTGAATTCAGCAATATCGAATCCCTTGCAAAATAAATTCGTAGAACTAAGCATTGTGAAAGCTAATGCTATAAGCAGTGTGAATAATTTTGTAAACATTATAAAACCCCTATGAATTTGAAAAAAATCTATATAAATTCTATTATTTTCAAATTTTCGTGTGATGTCTCATTGCAATAACAAAAAAAAAGGCAAAATGTTACAGTGGGAATGAATTTTTTTTTATTTATATGAATAATTGCTATTTTATTAATGATTATACATCAGAAACATACTCTACAATCAATCAAGAATTTTCAATTTTACAATTTTACAATTTTCAATAAATTTAAAATTTATTTTATAACGACCACTCCCTTTGACATTGCAACTGCCGACGACAGCAGTGTAACAAAATACAAGCCGCTGGGAAAACTACTTATATTAATTGAATGTCTTTTCTCATTGTTAGTATTTATATTATTAACATTTGCATTAAATACCTGCTGTCCGTAAGAGTTTGTAATTATTATTTGTGTGTTTCCTTCACGCTGAAGATTAAATACAACATCAATTGAAGTAAAAGAGGGATTGGGATAGAGTTCAATCCGGTTATTAATATTTGAATAATTATCTACTACGCTTGTTACAACCGAATCTACACTGAGTAAGGCAATGCTGTCGCCTTTCGTTGCATTTGAACTGAATACAATGCTATCTGTGATATTTTTGATGATTGTATCAGGTGCATTAAATTCAACATCAAACTTGAATGAATCTAACGGTTGAAGAATCAGTTGATTGCTGTCGTTTATTTCTCTCGAAAATATTGGTTTAAAAAATGAATTTTGATTTAGATAATAATTTCTTACAGATAGCACATCATCACCTGTATTTTTAATGATTAATGTTGCAGTATCTTTGGAACCGGTTTTGACATAATTAAAATTTCCATCCGTTACGCTTATTTCGGGTTGCTTTGGAATTATTCCTTTTCCAAGTAATTCGGCTACACTATCGGGATTGTAAGTCTTCACTGTGTTACTTATAAAGAAAATCGAGTCCGTATATGTCTTTTCTTCGGCAGGGCGAAACGTTACTTCGAATGAAAATGACTGGTCAGGAGCCAGCCGCAATGGAGATGCCTCGCTAATTTCCGGTAAGTTGTGAACGAATACGGAAGGCTGACTTGGACCTGTAAATCCCGTAATAACCAGTTCTTCTTTTCCTGTGTTTTTTATAATTATCGAATCAGTTGCAGTTTCATTGACAAGTATATCTCCAAAATCACAGGAAGAGACATCAATAAACGGGTCTTTGGGGAAAACATCAGGCGGGCATTTATTGGGGAAAGCACGCAACTTCGGGTAGTCCCTGCCTTCGTCTATGCACCACGTTTCTTCGAAGTCGAAACCAAAGTAAGTTGATTGTTTCATCATATCTAAGGTTGGAAAACCTTTTGCTTTATGGCTTCCATCATCCGGTATTCCTGTGGTTTCAACATCCCAATAACTATTCTCAGCATTTTCAATATCACCAAAAGCTGTGGCTTTTCTCTTGCTTATTATTTTGCCTGTAGTATAACATGCATAAATTTGTCGATATCTAGGTTGTCCGCTGCAAAAACTGCCTACTGAATAATCACTCTTCTCACCAATCGAGGTAACAGTGCAGGAAGAGTAGCAATTTTCAATTTTTCCATCACCAATATCGCCACAAAACCCACCGATACCCTCCCCCTCCTCAATTGTATCAGTAGAAGTTACTTTACCATGAGTGAAACATTTTTCAATGAAACCTCCTACCATCCTTCCGACTAAACCACCAACAAGATATCTTCCGGTTATATTACAATTTTCCAAGCCAAGTCTTCTTACTTCAGAATGATCATCAGGTCCCCCCCCCCATAAAAATCCGAAAAGGCCTACCGCAATTGCATTTGGAAGATTTATATATAAGTTATATATAATATATCCATTACCGTCAAGATAACCAAAGAATCTTTGAATAGGAATAAAACCCATTGGCTCATCAGGTGTATTGGGATTACTGTCATGGTCATAAACATTCCAATATCTCGTCTCGGAAGCATCTATATCGTTCATTAATTTAAAATATTTAATTTTTGAACCAGTAAAACTATAAATATCCTGTAGATCATTGATATTCTTGATTTGATATGGGTCCTCTTTTGTGCCTTTACCATTTAAAGCAAAAGAATATGTAACAGATATAAAATTGATAATAATTAACAAGAAATAAATTTTGATTTTCATAATTTTTTCCATTTCGTGCTTTAATATTATTAAAGACACATAAAACCTAAAAAGGTCTCAATAATCTAACTAATATTTAATGCAATAACAAATAAAAAGGTAAAATGTTACAGTGGGTATGAAATTTTTTTTCTATTTAATGAGTATTTTATAATTTTATAACTAATAAACACAAATTGAAAATTCAATAAATAGAAAATTATGTTTATTTCCCATCAATTATTCAAATATTCAAAATTTTAGTATATTGGTTCGGGTGAGAATATAAATGAAAAATAAATTCAAAATAAGCGATAAAATCAAAAGCAATAAAAGCTTGAACGATATTGGCATAATCATACTAATTATATTAATCGTTCTTCTTCTTATTTATATTCTCGAAGACTTTCAGCTTCTCGGTGACAGGTTAAAACATCTGAGCGATTACAAACTAACAGTTACCTTCGTCCTAATGTTTGTTGTGTCAATTTCACTCGTTGTATTCTCATTCCGCAGATGGCGCGAAACCAAGCTTGAAATCATAGAACGTAAAGCAGCCGACAGCCGTATGCAGCGCAGCCGCGCCCAGCTTGCTGCTGTTCTCGACGGTGTCCCTGATATGATTGTACAGGTGGACACTAACAACCGCATCCTTTGGGCTAACAAAGAGGCATTGAGCAAAAATCCCGATGCTATCGGCTTGAGCTTCGACACTGCTTTTTCTGTTGTCGGTGAATCTTTCATGGATAACTATTGTGCATGGGCTATGGAATCAGGAAAAATCGAAAAGGGAATTAAATACCTCCCGGCTATGTACGGCGTCGAAGGCGAAAGCTATTGGGAAGGCATTGCCGTTCCTCTCACTGGTAACGACGGGAAGAACTTCGGAGCCATCGCTATCGCACGTGACGTCAGCGAAAGAATGAGAATCGAACATACATACAACCTGCTCGCTTCAATTGTCGAATCAACCGATTTTGCCATTTATGGTATTACATATAACGGTACAATTCTTACATGGAACAACGGTGCAGAAAAAACTTATGGCTACAAAGCTTCTGAGATTGTGGGAAAATCAATTTCTGTTCTCGTTCCACTCGATTACCGAAACGAGTTGATGAGAACTATTGACAAGGTTATCAGGAAACAAACCGTAGAGCGGCTCGAATCCGAGCGAATCAGGAAAGACGGAAAATTCATTTATGTTTCCATCTCAATTTGTCCTTTCGTTGATGCCACCGGTATGAACATTGGTGTTTCCGCCATCGAAAGAGACATAACAGAATCCAAAGTCGCCCAGGAAGCGATTATGAAAAGCGAAGAAAAATTCAGGACTCTCGTTACTACCGCACCCGATGGAATTGTACTGACAGACAGCAACGGCAGGATTGTCGAAGTAAATATGGCTTTCGCACAAATTTTCGGTTTCAATCGCGCTGAAATGATTGGTGAAATCCTTCCCAAATTTCTTACTGATAACGAAAGCAAATCAAGAGCTATTGAGGC
The DNA here is from genome assembly GCA_004322215.1 of Bacteroidota bacterium. GTDB lineage: Bacteria > Bacteroidota > Ignavibacteria > Kapaibacteriales > UBA2268 > XYC2-FULL-35-21. The sequence goes on from SCSM01000036.1 coordinate 24,780, forward strand.
AATGAGACGTATGAGGGAAACAGATAAAATTCTCTCCGGTGAATTCGAGGTTGTCGCAAGGAATGGGTCAATTATACCCGTCGATGTTTCTATATCTCCTTTAAAAGATGAGAAAATGAACTTTTCGGGGATGATTGCAATTATGCGCGATGTCAGCACACGTAAGAATTATGAAAATGAACTCCGGAATTCGCGTGAACAACTCAGAAATCTTGCAATTCACCTTCAAACTGCTCGTGAAGATGAAAAGAAACGAATCGCATTCGAAATTCACGACGAGCTTGGCTATGCACTTACTGCCCTGAAACTTGACCTCGCATGGCTTTCAAAAAAAATGAATGTTAAAGATTTGAATCTCGGCAAAAAAAGCAAGGAAATGTCAGAATTGATTGAAACTACTATAAAAAAAGTTCGCTCTATCTCTACCCAGTTGAGACCCTCGATTCTCGACCACTTTGGATTGGAAGCAGCTATCGAATGGCAGGCAAACGAGTTCCAGAAAAGAACTGCCATTAGGTGCAAACTTAATCTCGATACCTCTGATTTAGTCTACAACGACACCAATTCAACGGCAATTTTCAGAATTTTCCAGGAAACACTTACTAATGTTGCACGCCATGCAAAAGCAACAAGAGTTGACATTAATTTATACCAAAATGAAAACGAAGTCGTCTTAAAAGTCGTTGACAATGGGATAGGTATTCCAAAAGAACAATTGGAAAACCATAAATCAATGGGTTTAATCAGTATTAGGGAAAGAGCAAGCTTTATGGGAGGCACTGTTGATATACACGGTGAGGAAGGAATTGGAACGACCGTAACAGTGAAAATACCGGTAAATAAAATGGAGAAAATGGATGATAAAGATAATAATAGCCGATGACCATGCTGTTGTCCGAAGGGGCTTGAAGCAAATTTTCGATGAAACTCACGACCTGCATGTTGTGGACGAAGCAAGTTCCGGAAATGAACTTCTCGATAAAGTCAGACATAACAGCTATGACGTAGTCATTCTCGATATTTCCATGCCCGGCAAGGACGGGCTCGATACTCTCAAAGAACTCAAGTACCTAAAACCGGAATTGCCTGTCCTGGTGTTTACTGTTTTCCCCGAAGAACAATATGCCGTCAGGATTCTCAAGGCAGGGGCAGCCGGCTATCTCAATAAAGAGAGCGAGCCGGAAGAGATGCTGGATGCAATACGCAAAGTTACTCAGGGTAGAAAATACATTTCCCCGGGTTTGGCTGAATTGCTCGCCGCTAACCTCGATGCAAGCGGGGAAACTCCTATTCACGACTCACTTTCAGACCGCGAATTCCAGGTAATGTGCATGATTGCCTCCGGCAAAACCATTTCCGACATCGCAAAAGAGCTTTCTCTCAGCATCAATACCATCAGCACATATAGAATCAGGATTCTCGAAAAACTAAACCTGAAAAACAATGCCGAAATCACTCATTATGCTCTAAAAAACCGCCTTGTAGAGTAATTCCATTCATACAAATTATGGCAAATTATGTTTACTAATTTCAAATTTGTCTTTTTAAAATTCACTGAAAATTAGAAATTGAAAATTGAAAATTTATTTGACCACTACCACTCCCTTAGTCAGTGCAACTCCCGGCGACCGCAACGTAACAAAATACAAGCCGCTGGGAAAAGTGCTAATGTCAATTGAAAGCTTCTGCTCCTGCGTAGAAGTAATATTATTCAAATCTGCATTATATACCTTCTGCCCGTAAGAATTTGTTATAATAAGTTGTACACTGCCTAACGACTGTAATTTATAAACAACATCAATTAAAGTAGAAGCGGGATTAGGAAAAGCATCAATCTTATTTCCATTATCTTCCGGTTCCAGCGGCACATCCAAAGGCGGGCACTTGCCGAAAGCCCTCAGCTTTGGATAATCTTTGCCTTCGTCAATGCACCAGACCTTTTCAAAGTCCCAGCCGGCATTAAAGTAAGTTGCCTTCTTCTTCATTTTCGATGTTGGCAATCCTTTAGCTCTATGACCACCTGTGTCAGGTATGCCAGTGGTTTCAATGTCCCAAAAACAATCTGGTGAATCTTCAGATCTACCAAAATTAGATACTTTCTTTGGACTTATCGCTTTACCTATTGTATAACATTTTCTTGCATTCCCATTTACATTAAGGCCTTCCGAAAAACTTGCAATTGCATAATCATTTATAGAATTATTAGTAAAAATAGTACATGATGTGTAACTATCAATAATGCCGTCAAGACTACCATTCCATCCACAAAAACCACCACTTCTATCATTTGCAAGAATTTCACCGGTAGAATAGCATTCTGTAATTGAACCATTATCGGAAGCTAAAAAACCACAAATACTACCAACATAAATCTTTCCTTTGATATAACAATTTTCTAAACCTAACCGAAAAATACGACCAAACCTAATATCCCATAATCTCCATTTAAGAGTGCTAAACAATCCAATATTTTCCTCTGAAGGGCGATTAATAAATAGTTCTTTAATAATATGCCCATTACCATCAATTTGACCCGAAAAATATAATGGCTTGAAACCCATCGGTTCATCCGGTGTATCTGGATTTCTATCATGGTCACCGACATTCCAATTTCTGGTGTCAGAAGCATCAATATCATTTATGAGCTTATAATATAGCAAAGTATCACCTTCTATTATCTGTTGGAACTCGTAGATATTAGTAATAAGAAAGGGTTCATCTTTTGTTCCTTTACCGCTTAAAGCAAAAGTATATGTAACAGATATAAAATTGACAATAATTAACAAGAAATAAATTTTGACTATCATAATTTTTTCCATTTCGTGCTTTAATATTATTAAAGACACATAAAACCTAAAAAGGTCTCAATAATCTAATTAATATTAATTGTAATAACCAAAAAAATCGTAAAATGTTACAGCGGGTATGAAAATAATTTATTAGTATCTATTTTTTTGAATGGAAAACGATGACATTCCAATCTTTTGAATCGAAATAATTTTTTGCCGCTCGTCTGATATCACTCGTAGTAACCGAATCTATTCGTTTCAGAAATGTCTCTATGTCTTCTTCCGGACTATTGTATAATTCGTTTCTTGCTAATATCTGGATTCGTGCCGACATGCTCTCGAGTTCCATAACTGCGCTGGTTTTCAATAACTCTTTCGCCCTGTTGATTTCCTTTTTGCTGATTGTCCCTTCTCTTAATTTTGTTATTTCCTCTTCGATTATGTCTTCGAGTAATTTGATTTTCGATTTGTCCGATGCAGCATATATGTAGAATGCACCGCAATCCGAAAGTGTCGTAACTGTAGAATACACATTATATGCAATTCCCATTTTTTCTCTCAGCCGCTGGTAAAGCCGTGAGCTCATTCCGTCGCCGAGAAGTACATTAATCAGTGACAAGTGATACTTGTCATCGGAATTATGCCCGGGAATTCTTCTTCCGAAGATGATATGCGACTGAGTATAATTCCTGATGATGTCCTGTCTCAATGGAAATGTTTCATTTGGATATAATCTGTATTGAGTATTCCCGTTTGTTGCGGTTTTAGAAAAATACTTTGAAGCTTCCTTGACCAGTTCTTTATGGCTTAAATTACCCGCAGCGGCAATAAGTATATTTCTGTTTTTATAAAACCTCTTGTGAAATGATTCTATGTCATCGAGTGTGATTTGTTGTAAACTGTTCTTAGTGCCTGTAATTGGATTCGACAATGTGTGATTCCCGAATATCAGTTTATCCGAAAAATCGAAAATCAAATCTTCAGGGTCGTCTTCAATCACATTGATTTCTTCGGTAATGACAAGCTTTTCATTGCGAAGGTCTTTTTCGGTGAATACCGGGTTCAGAACTATGTCTGACATTAGTTCTAGTGCTTTAGCCAAATGTTCCTTCAAAGCCCGCACATAAACGCAGGTCATTTCCTTTGTCGTGAAGGCATTCAGGTAAGCACCAATTGATTCGAATTCGTCGGCGATTTCCTTTCCGTTTCTTGTCTTTGTCTTTTTGAATATGGCATGTTCGAGCAGGTGAGCCAATCCGGGCATCGAATATGGGTCTTCCCTCGAGCCGGCATTAAGGAAAATTCCCAAAGCGAATGATTCTACGGTAGGTATTTCTTCGGTAACAATTCTGACTCCGTTAGTCAAACAACTTTTGTTTAATAATGAAATCTTCCCTTTGGATTTCCGGGATGAATTATCCTTCCTGAATTTTTTTGATTCTATATTAATTGCCATTTACTAATTATCTGAATATTTAATTTCATTTTGCCCTTCTGCTGCGGTATTGCTGTGTGTTAATTTCATATTTCCTGATTTTATTATGAAGCGTTTCACGGCTGATACCGAGCTGTGCTGCTGCTTTGCTGACATTGCCGGCTGTTCTTTCGAGTGTCGTTTCGACCTTTTTCTTATCGAGATGGGCAATGTCTTCTTTTAGCGTTCCACCCGGCGAAAGAAATTTTTCCTGTGTTATGGCTGTTCTTCCCGATTGTGAATCAGAGCTTACAATTTTATGCAATGCGGCTATTTCAATCTGGTTGCCATCGGCTGTTAATAATACCTGCCTTAAAATTGAAAGTAATTCCCTTACATTTCCTGCCCATTCCTGTTCCTGTAAATATTCTATTGCCGATGGTGGAAACACTTTGCTGTCATTATTCGATTCATTGTGATTTTTTGTGTAATGCTCGACGATTTCCGGTATATCTTCTATGCGGTCACGCAATGGCGGAATATATATTTCACACTCACGAAGACGGTGGTATAGTTGTTCTCTGAACTTGGATTCTCTCATTGCAAATAGCAAATCCTTATCTGTTGCCGAAATAAAGCGGACATCAATTTCCTCATTCTCGGTAGAGCCGACTTTACGTATTCTTTTCTCTTCGATTGGATTGAAAAGGTTTGCCTGCAAATCTATCGGCAGGTCACCGATTTCATCGAGGAACAGTGTTCCCTTATGCGCTTCATGGAACAATCCTCTCCGGGTTTCCTGAGAGCCGGTATAAGAACCCTTTATCGAACCGAATAATTCACTCTGGAACAAGTCTCTTTGGATATTCGGTATGTCAACGGTAACAAATTTGAATTTCGCTCTGCTGCTGATTGAATGTATTGCTTTGGCTACAAGCTTTTTGCCTGTGCCCGTTTCGCCTGTGATTAATACATTCAGGTCTGTCCTACCGAACCTGAAAATACTGTCTCCGATTTCAAGTATCCTTTTCGAATTGCCGATTATACCCTGCGAATTAAGAAAATTATGAAGCTCTCTTGCTTCGTCTTCTATTCCGATTTTTTTTGCTGCACTGTTGAGTACTTCACGCAGTTTCTCCTTGTTCAATATGCTTTTTTCTATAAAATTAATTGCGCCGAGCTTTGTAGCTTTAACTGCCATCTCGATAGTCCCTTTGCCTGATATCATTACCACTGGAATAGCTGGAAAATGATACCTGCAATACTCGAGTACATCCATCCCGTTCAATTTGGAATTTACTCCGAATTCGATATCGAGCAGCAAAACAGATATTCTCTGATTAAATTTATCAAGATAATTAAGTGCCTCCTGAGGGTCATGTAAAATATGTGTTTCAAATCCAAAACCACCGACTATATCTGCTATTGTCGAGCAAAAATCAGGATTATCATCAACGATAAGAACTTTCATTTCAAAACCAAAATTTAATAATACGAAAAAACAATATAAGAATATTATTGTTATCTAACAACTGGGACTAATGTCTGGAGTGAATCATAAATCTCCCTGAAACCCTTGCTGCCAAAGGTTTTATTAATCGCATTCCATACGGCACGCATCCTGACATTTCTCGGTGGGTCCGAATATTCTATAAAGTGTAGCGAATCTCCCGGCTCGTTTAATGCCTGGATACTCAATATTGTATCGCGTGTCATTCCCAATAATCTGCAGTACTTTTCTTCATCAATGCTGAATAATATCGAATCATTTAATTTATCAAAGCTGCCTTTATAAATCAACTTCGATAATTCTGCTTCATTATTCAACTGGTAACCTGTAATTTTCCCGGATTTTGAAATAAAAGTACCCCATCTCAGATTTAGTCCTTTATTCCCCTCGTTCATGCAACCGGGTCTGTGCGATAAACATCCGGTAAATATAAATAAAATTAAAGTGAATATTAAATAAACTCGGATTTTGTCCATTATTCTCCCTTTTTTATTAAATCATTTTTGATTCTTTCAGTTTGATAAATTCTTCGATTCGTTTTATACATTCTTGCTTACCCAGTACTTCCATTGTTTCGAACATTCCGGCACCCGCCGATTTTCCGGTTATCATTAGACGTATTGGATGAATGATTTCTTTCATTTTCATACCTAAGCCCTCGATATATGTTTTGGTCAATTCATATAGATTAGTATGAGAGAAATCATTTTCTTGTCTGTATTTTTCAAGCAAAGGTTTCAGTATTTCAATGGTATTTTCTCTCCAGTGCTTATCGAGATAATCCTTTTCATAATCCCCCGGTGAATGAAACATATAGCCCGCTGTTTCAGGCAATTCTTTAATGAATTTTATTCTCTCCCTGAACAGATTTATAACATTTTCAAGGTAATCTTTCGCAAAACCGGTCATAGCTTTTGATTCTAAAATCGGAAAAAGTAATTCAACCAATTCCGATGACGGCTTTTGTTTAAGATACTGGAAATTCATCCACTCCAGCTTTGCCCTGTCGAAGACGGCACCCCCTTTGTTCACTTTTTCTATATCGAATGAATCAATCAGTTCTTCTATCGAATAAATTTCGCGGTCGGAGCTTGGATTCCAACCTAATAATGCAATAAAGTTTACAAATGCATCATTGAAATATCCCTCCTTTGCAAAATCTTCGACAGCTACGCTTCCCTGTCTTTTGCTAAGCTTTGTCTTATCAGGATTCAGCAATAAGGGTAAATGAGCGAACTTCGGCTTATCCCATCCGAATGCCTCATAAAGCAAAATATGCTTCGGCGTAGAGGGCAGCCATTCTTCTCCTCTGATTACCTGTGTGATTTTCATAAGGTGGTCATCAACCACATTTGCAAGATGGTATGTCGGATAGCCATCCGATTTCATCAGAACCTGGTCATCTATTTCTGCTGTATTTACTTCTACTTTTCCCCTAATCAAATCATCAAACACAACAATTGTATTTCCGGGTACTTTTAGTCTAAGTACATAAGAAGAACCGGATTCAATCAACTTCCGTGTTTCTTCTTCACCAAGTGTCAACTCATTTTTCATTGACGTTCTGTCATACTTTGTGAATTGCTCGGAGGGCTCCCGCTTTCTCATTTCCTCGATTTCTTCTGCTGTGTCGAAAGCATAATATGCCGCCCCCTTTTCGTGAAGCATTTCGGAATACTCCTTGTAGATATCAAGCCGCTCCGATTGAATATAAGGACCATAATCTCCACCTTTGCCGGGACCTTCATCATAATCAATCCCTGCCCAATGAAGTGAACCAATTAAATTTTCAACTGCATTTTCGACAAGCCGGGTCCTGTCCGTATCTTCAATACGCAGTACAAACCTGCCTTTATGATGCTTTGCAAACAAATAATTATAAAGTGCGGTCCTCAAACCACCCACATGCAAAAATCCCGTTGGCGACGGCGCAAATCTGACTCTTACTGACATAATTTACTTTTTAAAAAAGAAAAATTTATTAGAAACATTAAATTACTAAAATGACTGGATTTAATGAAATGAATAATACAAACTTCATTTGTCATTCCGAATTTATTTCAGAATCCATAATCTTAAACCAAAAAAAATTCCCATCCTTTGAGTAAGCACAATAGTTGTAAAACTTCTTTTAAACGAAAAAAACTCTTGCATTTATAAAATAAATTATATAGTTTAATCCCGATTATAATATAAATTATTAGAAAAAATTAAATTATACCGATTAACTTTTCTTTGAAATATACTTTGATATAATGAATTCACAAAATAAATGTGGATTTTATAATAGATGAGATTTAATAATATTTTTTAAGATTTAAGGAGATAAATTAGAATTATAGAAATATAGTTTATTTGAGATATTTGTAAGCGTAGTCTTACTTACATTCTTGTTTGAAAATCGACAAATTTAATCTTGAGAATTGTATAAAGGCACGCCCCGACTGGGGTGTTTTCCTTTTTGCTTCTCAAGAGGGTCTTTGTCGATACCTCAAACAAGAGTAAAATTGTGAAAATACCCTTTTTTATTTAATAAATAATTTTCAAATAAATCAAAAGGTATGTAATGAAAACAATTCATTCTCTTATCGTTATCTTACTTATTGTATTTTTTTACAATTCATTATTATCTCAATCACATTGGGAGGAAATTGTTCAACCGCCATGCTGGGCTGGATACCCAAGTTTTCCATTAGATTGGCAAGGACCCTTTGAATTTAAATTTTGTATCGCAGATACTCTTGATGCATTCCCGGATTGCTCAACACAAGCAGCAAATTGTTGTTATACAGTTGTTTATTATGATGCTGATTGGGAAGGATTCCCAGGTAATGCCGGTTCGTATTTTATTTATATAGCCGGTATATTTTGGGAAGGAAACAATTGTGATGCATGTAACAAAGAAAAGGTAGTTGAGGTTTTCTATAGAAAAAAAATTCAATTAATGCTTAATGAAGGTTGGTTTTATCACCCAAATGATACATCATGGTATGGTGGATTTCCAGAACATTTACTTACACCTGGTGAATGCAAAAAAAATAATGGAGAAGTTTGTTTTGATATTTGTTGCAATAGTTTTGCTCGAATTTGGGCTGATAGAGATACTCGTTTAATAACTTCATTTTCAATTAGTTCACCAAGTCTTTATTCTCCTGATATCCAATGCCCGTCAATAGACTCGCTTGGAGATACAATATGTCAAACTTATTGCTACGAATTCCCATTCCAGGAATGGATTGAAAGCTGTTGCGACTCTATTGAAGTTACTCCTCATATTGTTGATAGTACCTGCTGTGTCAACATCAGTGTTTTTAATCCTTACTGCTATGCGCCTACACCAAGAGTTGTATTCAAACAATTTAATTCTGAAACCGGTAATTATGAGCCAAAGGATTCATTAATTTGTCCGATAGGCGATACAGTGAGCTATATTTTGTGTCCCCAAAATGGAAATAAATTTGTAAAGTACAAAGTATTTATTGATGATTCGGCTCATCCCGGAACACCCAATTGTGAACCATCTTACTATGTGGAAGGAAAAACCATGTACACTGATTCTGTGGATTTATCCTCATGTTGTAAATGCGATTCAGCATTATTGGATGAATGGCTGATAGTAAATGTTGTGAAAGATTCGACATGTCCCGATAGCAACGGTTGCAGGGTAACCTTTGACCTCAGTAATATGCCTGATTCAATCACCTGCTACAATTATTTTGTAGTTGAAGATAATCATGGTGTCAGAGATGTGCCGCCAAAAGATTTGGAAACTTTACCAACATACAACTTTTGCCTGAACAAGGAGGAATTTGGCTCAATTAAATTTTACTTACTTCAAAATGAAGGAGAGAACTTGGATTCAGCTTGTTATATTGCGGCAGGTGTCGCTTGCGATACGACAGAATGTTGTCCTTCGAATCATGATGACTGGCTTACAGTAAGAGTCGTACATAATGATTCATGTAATGGCTGTTTAGTAAATTTGGATTGGGCAGATCGGGATTCGATTCCATGTTATAATTATTATATGGTTGAAGATATAAATCATGTATATCATAATACATGGTGGAATGGAAATATTGATTCTTTTCCGATTTCTGCTCATTCTTTCTGTATTGGAACTGGAGTATCTGACACTATGTGGGTTCATTTGTATAAACATTATGAAGATTATGATTCTACGTGCACTATTATGAATATTGTTAGCTGCGATTCAATTGCATATCAATGTCCCTGCGATTCAACACCACCAACTTATAGTGTTGATATAATACCGATCGATGATTCCTCTAACTGTTGTTATGACTTCTATATCTCACGAACAGCAGGTTCCTGCAACTACGACAGTGTGTATATTTATGAAGGTACAACACCTATGGTCCTTATTATGGTTCACATTTTGTATTTTGTCCCGGAGATTTTGAAGGCACAATGAATATAACCATAAAAATTTATATGACAAACGGACAAGTATGTCAATATACAGATTCGATTAAATGTGCTTGCGATTGTGATTATATCAAAGCAAATTTAGATAAGATTATTATCACTGCTGATCCCACACAAAAAGATTCTAACGGCTGTGAATACGCAATTTATGTCAAGAATCTACTCGATTGTAAATTGAATAATGTCAACTATACTGTAGTTCCTTCTGATAATCAATGGGGTACGAAAGATTTTGGTACGGGTAAAACATTATTAGCTACCGTTCAAGTTCCTCTTAATGAGCCGGTTATTGTTTATGTCAGATTGGAATTCCCGGATTGTGATTCCATAATTAAAACATTTACTCTCAATTGTGACAGCAATTGCTGTGATAATATTGTAAGTTTTGGTCCGCCCATTTCTGTTGCAGATCCACTTGATTCTAACAGATGTTGCTTTAAAATACCATTCGTAATAGACGGTAATTGCATTCATGATGCATGGGTAGATTATGATAGTACTTCAATTAGAATTTACTATGTCAATCAAGGGGCGAATGACTTCACAATATGTATAGATAAATCTGACTATCAAAATATTGATGACTTACCTGTTTTTGTTTACTTCCGAAATAATGCGCATGATACAGTTTGTACAAAAACAACATCAATTCATATTGCCTCTTGCTGTACTTGCGATACACTCGATAATCAGTTTTGGTTAACTGTGAATACATTAAAAGACCCAGCCTGCCCCGATAGCGGATGCAAGGTTACTATGTTTCTTGATTTACCCGATACTATTACTTGCTTCAAATATTTTGTATTTGAAAACACAAGCGGGCAAAAGGATCCGCCTGCTCTAATCACTGGTGATACTATGACTATCGAGGGTCCTTGTATAGGAAGCGGTGAATCAGGACAGATTGTTCTTTATTTACTCAAACAACCTAATGAATCCCCAGAAACAGCGTGTCATATTATAAAGAATGTATTTTGTGATTCGCTTCCTTTCGCTCCACCATGTCCTCCTCCCGATTGCCCTGATGATAAATTTATAGGTCCAATTTGGTCTTACCCAATACATCTTGGAAACGGATGTGATATTATTGTTCAATATGCATATCGAATAGCATGTCCCGAAAGAAAGCAGGATTTATTTATATTGGCTATAAAGCAAGGCATACATTGCTTAACTATAACTAAAGAAGAAATGTATCAGGCAGCACTTGAATATTTACTTAAATATGACCCAATGGGTTTCGAACCATTACCAGATCATTTTGATACATGTGCATATACATGGAGATTAGGTATTATTGATTGCTGGAGAAATGTAGCTTATTATCCTCCCCCTGCTTGCCCCGATTCTAATTGTTGCTGGCAAGAAATGTATGTTTGCAGAGACGCATCTGGTGGATTTTCTTATGGACCTCAACAACCATTAAGAATGTATTTGCCTGCTAATGGTTGTGATACTTTGCCAGGAGGCCATATTCCACCGCCTGATGATAAATGCTATTTTGTTTGCGATTGGATTACTAAATCAGGAAATGTTGCGCCAATGAATGAAGTATATTTTCCATTAGAAGTCATTGACAGTTCGTCAGAAAATAGTAAATTTACTGTGAAATATTACGATGGCTATCTTAATGTTTATCTGAAATCTGAATGTGGAGCTCAAATTCGTGTGGATATATCTGATGTTTATGGAATTAAATGGCTATCAAGCGAACAACAATCGAGAGCCGAAAAAATGATTTTCAAAATTGATATACGTAATTTTGGCAAAGGATTTTATGTTTATAAAATCTATTGTAATGAAAACTATATTGGCAATGGGAAATTTATAATTGAGTAATTTAATTTGGCAGGAAGGGGCAGATGCCCTTTCCTGCTATTTTATTTTAAAATTTCTAAAGGTATATATGAGATTATGTAAGTTCATAATAATTTTATTATTAATAGGAAATTCTTTATGCTTTTCTATTAATAATATAACTTGGAAAAAGCTTAGAGATAAAACTGATCTATTATTTATGGGTATTGATAATTGTGACTCTCTTTATGCAATGGCAGTTGCTCCTATAACAATACCAGGTGAATTTGATTCATGGGGTGCTATCTTAAAAACGACAGATGGCGGTTTAACCTGGAAATATGCTTTATATGATACAGTAGGTTCCACAGAACCTTTTTTCGTTGTTCCTTGGGATATATCATATCCCACACGTGATTTTTGTATCATTGGCTGTGATTCAAATCATTTTGTAAGGACAACAGATGGCGGCATAACATGGCATGAATATATAGTAGATTTACCATATACTACAAATGGTTTTAATGATGTGGATATGTATGATGAAAACAATGGTGTTATGAAAAATCGAAATTATATAGTTATATCTCATGATGGATTTAATACTTGGGATACTATACGAAATCCTGGCGATAATGTTATTTTTAATGTCGAAATGACTAGACCCAATTCAATCAAAGTATTGTCCGGAGGTTCAAATGGACCAAGTAATGTAAGATTTTTCAGTTCAGATGATGGTGGTAAAACTTGGAATGAATATCCACATCCTTATCACAGTATACCCCGTAATCTACATTTCATTGATTCATTAACTGGTTATGAAGTAGGCGGTAATAGAATAGGAATTGGTGACCAAAGGTCAATGTTAATTTTTAAAACAACGGATGGGGGCCGTACTTGGGATAATGTTTTAGATACAATAATTTCTGTATCTTTTGCTTTGCAAAGTATTGATTTCTATGATAAAGAAAATGGTATTGCTGTTGGCCAATTTGGCTCTATCTTCTGGACTCATGATGGAGGCAAATCCTGGGTATTTGATTCCAGTACGGAAATGTCTGAAATATATGCACCTACTCTCCATGTCAGTTATATACAAAAAAACAGAGCAATAATAGCAGATTATTTGGGCAGGATTTTTATTTCTGAAGACACAACAACTGATGTTGTCGAAGAAATACAAAATGATGATGATTTTACTTTATTTCCAAATCCTGCAGCAGACAAAATAAAAATAAGATTTAAAGATGAATTTATAAATTCAACAGAAATACAAATATTCAACAGCTACGGTCAGGAAATAATAAATAAATCATCTTCAGACTTCGGTCTACAGACTTCAGGCTTCCGACTGTTGGAACTTGATATTTCTTCTCTGTTGAGTGGAGTTTATTTTGCTGTTATAAATGAAAATGGAAAAGTAATAACAAAGCCGTTTGTAGTGTTGAAGTAATGAAAAACTTCATTATCATATTGTTATTATTAACAAGCACCATTTGTTATTCTAAAAGTATAAAATGGAGAAAAGTCTTTCAAGCTGATAATGCTCATTTTATCAGTATAGATAATCCTGATTCAAATTATTGCATGGCTATAGCTACCAATGTAACTTATAAAGAAATTGTAAAATCAACCGATGGTGGTGAAACCTGGTTCCATGTATATAAAGATACAACAGATCCAGGAAAATGGAAAAAATATGGAAGAGATATTTCATATCCGAGCCAAGACTTTTGCATAATAGGGCTTGATTCAAATGCCTTCTTAAAGACTACAGATGGTGGTTTAACGTGGAATGAATTTGAAGTTGATATTCCATACTCACCTTATGGATTTTATGATGTAGATATGTATGATGAGAATAATGGTATATTAGTATCTTCATATTATATTGCATTAACAAATGATGGATTTAATACTTACGAATTAATTCCGAATCCAGGAGGTTTTGTTGCTTATTGTGCAGAATTGGCTGCTCCAAATTCAATATGTATAGTGTCGAGGGATATTGATGGTAGTCCTGATTTCAACGAAAGATTTTTCCGTTCTGATAACGGAGGTAAAACATGGAATGAATACGAACATCCTGATTACCGTATTCCCATGGAATTACAATTTGTTGATTCACTTAATGGATATGAAGTTGGTGGAAAGAGGACAGGCAGTGGAGATCAAAGAACAAACCTTGTATATAAAACAACAGATGGAGGTCGTACCTGGGAAAAAGTTTTTGATACTGTTATTTATATATCTTTCGGTTTGCAAAAGCTTGATTTTTATGATAAGGACAATGGCATTGTAGTAGGTCAATTCGGTTCTGTATTCTGGACACATGATGGAGGCAAATCCTGGATCTTTGATTCGAGTGGTTTGATTTGGGACAATATACCGGCAACAATGAATGTGTGTTATATAAGAAAGGATAGAGCTATCGTAGCTGATTATAATGGCAGAATTTTTATATCAGAATTTGTTGATGATGTCGAAGATGAAATTCCAAATGATGATGATTTTGTTGTTTATCCAAATCCAGCAACAGACAAGATAAGAATACGATTTAAAGATGAATTTCTAAATTCAACAGAACTGCAAATATTCAACAGCTATGGACAGGAAATAATTAATAAATCACCCCAGGACTTCGGTCTTCCGACTTCTGGCTTCCGACTTTTAGAACTTGATATTTCTTCTCTGTCAAGTGGTGTCTATTTCGTAATAATAAATGCGAATGGTAAAGTAAGTAGTAAACCGTTTGTAGTAATGCGGTGAACAATTTCATTTCTTTCCATTTCCCAATTCTCATTTTCCAATTATTAATTTCAATCATTTTAATACCGTTTTAAAACCATTTTCTTTATATATTATCTTAGTTAGTCTATCTTTGCCCCGCTTGTTCTTTGTTAATATAGGTCGGACTCATTCAGTCGAAACCGGAATTTATGGGATTTCACAATTAGATGTAACCACAATTCAAAAATCGCAAATCGTTAATCCTATTTCCTATTTTCTATTTCCTTTTTCCTATTTTCTATTTTCTATTTCCCAAATTTGTCATTGTCTTAAACTGTCACATCAAATAGGACATCAATAGGACAGAATGAGACAAAAACGGACAGAATAGGACAAATATTCCATATTAGTAATTATTTAACTCCTTACAAATCAATTTTATTTCTGGAGAGCAATCCAAAAAATAAAAAAAATAGGACAAAACAAGACAAAATGTGACATTTCCTTATTTTTTAACTTTATTTATGATGGATTTAATTCGATTTTTCAATAATATATAACCATCTTCAATCTAAAAAGCTAACAGCTAAAAAGCTAAACATCTAAAAACTTTCTATCTAAATTATGAATTGTGAATTATTATTTATTAGTTAGCGAAGGGAACTCCGTCTCCAGCATGTCCCAGTACCTGTCGCAAAACTCATCAATACCGCTGTAAAATGCAGGGGGATTAATCGTAAAATGACGGAGCATATCCGATAATTTCGGTGGTATGTATGGATATAGCTTTGAAAGATTCATAATCCTGTAATTATGGAATGCAGAACTATCTGAGAGTTCAAGCGAGTTTTTTACTTCTTCGGAAAACTCATTTCCTTTTAAAATCTGGCTGAAAGTGCGAATACCTTTGCCGGCTGTATATGATATGATATTCCCCATGCTCCACATGTCGAAATCGCTAACGTCCTGCTTCAAATCAAAGTCTATCCATTTATAAGCTCCTGTTTCCCTTTCTATGAAAATGTGGTCATTCCTGATGTCGCCGTGGCAAAGCTTGTTTTTATGGAGAAGCTGAATAGCAAGAAAGGAATCGTATAATTTTCTTAAAATTTCGGGTAAGTCCTCGTGAAAAAACTGTTCATGCGGTTTATTAATCAAATATATTTCGTTGAATATTGTATTTCCCTTTATAAAATCTAATGCACGAATTGTATTATTCATTTCATCGTGATATACTTTCCCTTGCATGAAACGCAGGTCTCCTCTGACAAGGTTCAATACATCGGCTTCTTTTTCCGGGCTTCTGTAACACCTTATTTTCAATATTCCTATATGTGCGGTAAACTCTTCATGGAACACCATTTTCAGGATTTGGGTTTTTCCTGATTCCATATCTATCGTATTGAATACCCAATACTTGGGCTGCTCCTCGATACCGAATCTTGTCTCGCATAAATTACCTTTAACGAGGAAATCTTTTGCTCCGATTCTGATAATATCACCCCGAATTATGCTCATCCATTGGGTTGTGTCCGTAATGATTTTTAACCGGTTTGGCTTGATGTCCCAGCCGGTCAAATCATTAATCTTTATTGCAAGTTCTTCTTTTTCGGACATAATTATAATTTACAAGAAAAAATTATGGAGCTATTTTATTTTTATTATTTTTTTGACTTTAACCAATCCTCTCGATTGAATTTTCAGAAAATAAACCCCAGATATAATTTTTGAAATATCAAAATCACAATTCAATATATCTGAATTTATATTTGGGATTGACCTCGTCAAAATTATTCTTCCGTATTCATCGAATAATGACAAATCAATATCTTCGTGGTAAAAATTTGTGATTTTTAAGTTTAATTTTTCCGATGCAGGCACAGGAACTATTTCTATTTCCGGCTCATAAAAATTATCGGAAACAGAATTAAGCGAATCGTATATGAAATTGAATATTTCAGACCATTGGCTGTTACCGAAGTAATTATCGGCTCTCACTCTCCAATAATAACTGCTTCCATTGTGCAGAACATTGAAGTTATAAGTTGTGTCCCTGATTAGCGAATCGTTTATTATTAAAGGATAAGAGTCCATGTCATTATGAACTGATAACTGGATATGATAGTTCACCGCATTTGTAATATTGTTCCATGTAAAAGTAACGAAGGATGTATCAATCATTAAGTAGTTTGTTGGGAACAATAGTTCGGGTTTTGCCGGTACTGATGAATTTTCATTATAAAGTGAAACGATTTCTTCTTCGCCGAGTGCTTTTTTGAAAATGTAAATGTCGTCAATCGCACCGGAAAATGGCTCATTACCTTTTCTTGAACCGATATATAAGGTTGTAGTGAAATTAAGAAGTTTCCCGGGTTTATATTCAACCTTTGTCAATGTACCGTTAACATAAACTTTTGCAGTATCACCATCATAAGTAAAAGCAGCATGATTCCATTTATTTGCAGGAGGCAAACGCCCTGACCAGCATTGATATAAACCTACATTTAAATAGTATGAACATCCGAGTTGACCCCAATGATATATTTCAAATACATTAAGTGCCGGTCCGGAATTTGTGCCGATAAAAAACATTTTTTCTTTCAAGCTGTCGGCATTGAACCAGAAAGAAACAGTCAATTCCTTATGATTAAAATCGGCATCGGGAATCCATATATAATTTCCATTCGAAAAGTGAAATGCACTATTTTGATTGCCGAATCTGTCGGGAACAAGTCGGGGATTATTAACCGGAATACCATCTAAGAAGCCACCGCACACAGCATTACTTGCATTTCCATTAAAAGGATAAAAAGCGAGGAGGTCATCATTGGGTTTAACAAATATGGAAAAAGGAATTATGCTTGTATCGGCAACCGTACTGTCTTCCATGCTGTATAATCTCAATTTCACATTATCGCTGCAAATCTTTGGAGCTACCAAAACATATTGCTTTTCGGAAGCATTAACAGGTTCAATAATTTGTTCCCAACTTGCACCGTTATTAATGGAATATTCAATACCAAGTGTATTAACTCCCGAAGAATTCCATTTTATTAAAATTGAATCTCCATAATTGAATGACTGATTACCATAAGGATTAAGTATAGCTATTGAAGGAATTGAAGGTACGCTAAGACAAATTGCTTTTTCTGCAATGCTTCTCATCAGCACAGCATTCTGCGGGTCAAATACCATTTTGACCTGGTAACCCAATCCGAACTGATTATTAGTTCCTCCGCAATAGCTCATTATTGAACCGGGATTAGGTTTTGGAGTAATCGAAGAGTCCAGACAACCTCCATTAATTGCATCAGCAGTTAAACAAGTATCAATCGGAGCCCCGAAATAACAACTATGTGTGTGCTGCCCATTGAAATTATGTCCCAATTCATGGGCTACGATATATACATCATAATTGAAAGCTAATATCGGGAAACTATGGCTTGCTTGTACTGAACTTACAGAAAAACCATATTCTTTATTATTGCACAATGCATCGAAATATCCATATCCACCTCCTCCATAAGATACAGAAGTCATGACATGGAAAACATCTCTCTGTACATTTGAATAGTTGTCTTTCCAGTATTGGCGGACTTTATCAGGTAAAGCATAAGCATTGCCTTTTACATCGTATGGGTCAGCCGGATTGTCAGTCCAGTTTTTCAGCCAGCTTATTTTAATAGAAATGTTGAGCTGCTCTTCATATATAGCATTCACCATAGAAAAAATTGCGATTGTGTATGCTTGAGCCAAAGAGAGGTTACTGCCTGTGTTTTTAAAAAATTCAGTATCGGTTTCTACTGCAAGCTCGACTTCGAGCAATTCATTTGTCAACGGTTTGTCAATCCCATTGAATTTATTCGATTTTGAAAATTGTTCAATTTTATCATTTAAACAACCTGCTATTTCATTTTGAAATTTATAGTCATTAACATTCGCAATCATTGATTCTTTCAAATTTGAATTTAGTTTCGGTGATATAATATATTGAATAATATCATCTTTAATAATAGTTCCGAAAATGTAATTATCAATAAAGAATAGATATGCTTTTTCATTTTTATTACCGTTGATTGTTCCGGTAAACATAGAAATTTTAGGTGGATTAATCGGAATTTCTCCATGTAAAGTATTTGTAAGAAATTTTGTGTTTCCATCAATTATAGAATTTGTTCTAATGAGTTCAAGCTCAGCATTATTTCCTTCATACATAGGAAAAAACCTAATTGTGAGTTTATTTATTTTGTCAAAATTATCAAAGGATAATGAATTAAATGAAATGTACGATTTACCATCAATATTTTTAATATCAAACAGTTTATCGGCATCTGCAGATAAAATATAATTTGAATTTATGCTACCTGCAAAAAGGTTATAACTGAATAAAGCTAATAGAAAAATTACGGGAATACAGAGTCTGCAAATTCGATTCATTTTTTTCCTTCAAAGTTCATCAAAATTGCAATTTATATACTTACTTATAAATTAAAAAAGTAATTTCTTTTATTGAGACAAAAATAGGAAAAAATTAAAGGCAGAATCAATTAAGAAACTGCCCTTCATCAAAAATAAAAAATAGTATTATTCAACCAATTTCATTTTACTATTACCATCATTTTTGAATAATGCATTTTATTTGTAGTCAACTTGATAAAATATACTCCGGAATTTAACCCGTCGTTATCAAATTCATAATTATAAACGGCTTTTTCCTTTTTCTCACTAACCAGGGTTTTTAATTCAATCCCTGCGGCATCATAAAGTTTGATTGTTATATAACTGCTTTCCGGAATATTATAAATTATTCTTGTTGATGTGCTGAATGGATTTGGTATATTTTCCAAAAGAATCGAATTTTTTTCATTTTCATCTACGGATGTAGGTTTATAACCTGTCGTTCCGTCAGGATTGATGTTTTGAGCATAAATTCCACCATTATCCAGTCTTTGGTCACACCAAACCGCTTTGCAAATTCCGTTAATTTCAGCGGATGCCTCCAATTCGAACTTAGGGGAACCATGTGACAGATTTACGATATTATTATTCCAAATTTTATCCCCGTTGAAATTAATAAACATACATTTAATGGTAATTTGCGGAGGGCATTGATTGCCACCCGTATCATCATTCAAAAACAATACATATACACCATTAACAGTACAAGCAATTGTATAATCAGGAGCATTATTTTCCGAAGGACTGGAATAAAGAGTTTTACCCGAACTGCCGAAAACCGGTTTTCCTGTCAAATTGAATCTCTGGCATTTTATCGAGCCGCCTTCGATTGGCATTGTTTTATCATTATTTCTCCAGAATAGCAATGGTTCATTTGTTTCAGAATTTACAGCAATTCGGGGACTAAGCATTTCATTTCCCTGCAAAGTAATTGCCGGTACACCATTTTCAATGAATGATATATCTCCCTTGGAATCTATATGCTGTATATATGTTGTGTAGATGTTTGTTCTGTTCCTGTCATCATACCAAGCTAAGTAAGCACCATTTTTACCATCGCTTATCATTACAGGGCGAATAAAATAAACAATTCCGCCGCAGTTTTGAATTTCAACACCTAATTTAATAGCATTACCTGAAGGGTACATGACATGTCCCAATGCATTAATCTTCTGAACAGTCAGAACCATATCATCTTCTTTTACCAGGGTATCGCTGTCAAAACCCATAAAAGCAATTATAGCAGAACCGTTGTCAGAAGGAACAATTCTTGAATAGCACAATTTTGGATTTGAACTGCTTAAGGTCAAATTCCCGTTTTGAAAAACTTTTTCACCTGACGAATTTAATTTTTGGACAATAACACCGCTCGATTCGCTATCGTAAATCACCTCCCATACAAACATGAAGCAACCGTCGGTAGTTTCTACAACCCTGGGAGAATGTTCGAATAAATCATTTTCAGAGAGCCTTACACCATTTTCGCCCCAGAGGAACTCTTTTTGAGGGCTGATTTTGTAAGCATAAACATTTTGAATATCATTATTCCGAATATCTGCAAAAGTAATGATAACATTACCATCATGGTCAGATATCATATCATAACCTGTCAGCCAGGTGTCCTGCTTTTGGTCGCTGATTAGCAGTCCGTCTTTACCCCAGGTTAGATTTCCTCTATCATCCAGTTTTTGAATAAATATCCGGTAAGAGCCGGTGCTTTTGTCGAACCAACTGACATAACATCCACCATCAGGAGAAGATATAACCAAAGGAAGTATTTGCTCATCCTCGATATCATTGATTTTCAGGTTTTGTGAAATATCGCTGGGCCATTCCGCTAACAAAGGAATTGAAATTAAAATCAGGAGAATTATCAGAGTCCATTTTCTAAGCAAAAGAAGATTTGTAAACATAAATCACCTATGCTTCTTTTTCATAAAAAATTAATTACAATTTTTTATACGGGCATTTCCAGGATTGGTTACATTATAATTTTGTTCAACGGATATAATTTAAACATTATATAAGCAGGATAAAATTCGGATTGTATTTATTATATCCCCAATAATCTTTCAAAATTATTTTTTTTATAGACAAGTTCTAATTAATTTAAATTATATATCACTCGTAATTAATCGATAATAAAAAATAATATATATAAATAATTTAACATTAAAAGAGGTGAGTAATGAAAAGATTTGTTCTTTTTACTCTTATTATTATTTTATTATCAGGATGTGCAACGATTTTCAACTCAGGGAAAGAAACGATTTATTTTGATTCCGAACCGCAGAGTAGCCAGGTCTATATTAATGATGAATTGAAAGGTGAAACACCATTGATAATTGATTTGCAACATAATGAGAATTTTTGGATTAGATTCGAAAAGGAGGGCTACAGGATTCATTATGACCTGATTGAAAAAGAATTCCAGGGATACTGGTTATTAGTTGACGTTTTAAATCCATTAAATTACTTAGTCTTCCAGATTCCTATTCTGATTAACATGATGACGGGGGCTTATTTTGACCCGAATAATACTTACATTAAAGCATACCTTGTTAAAACCAGTGATACCACACTTAAAAGCCATTCAGAATATGAAAAACCGATTGGTCAAGAAGAAGCATTAGATATGGAACAAGGGGCATGGTATATAGAAGATATTTCTAATAACGGTTATTTGCCTGACAAAATAATTTCTAATAGTGACAGCATGCTTACAGTATCTATAGACAAAGAAATAGTTAACATTCCAATTTCATCATTAAAAGTGATAAAATTTGACCACACTGATAATGTAAGTGGTGGAATTTTATGGGGATTGCTCTCTTGGGTAGGTTCGGCTGTAATCGCAGGAATAATTATATCTGCATCAGGTGCGACAAGAGGGGATGGAAATGAGATGGCAGGGATAGGATATGGATTAATTATTCTGGGTGCATTACCTCTATTTTTATTGGTTGGTGGATTAATTGGTGCATCACATGGAGATGAAAATCTCAATTTTTTTAATATGACAACTGAAGAGAAAAAACAATTAATTGAAGAAAAAATTTTCGGGAAACAAAAACATAATATTAGAAAAAAAAGAACTTCTAATTAGTTTTCCAGTTTAAAAAATAACTTTTCACTTGACTTTTATTCTAATATTGAGTAATTTTGATACACGATATTGTTTAATATTTGAATAAAGAAATGCTTGATTCACTTATAACATCTAAAACAAGGGTGAAACTTCTTTTGAAGTTCTTCCTCAATCCCGGCACCCGTGCCTACCTGAGAGAACTATCTAAGGAATTTGGTGAGTCAACGAATGCTGTAAGAATTGAATTAAACCGTCTGTCAAAAGCAGGATTGCTCAAATCAGATAAAGACGGTAACACAAAACTGTACCATGCTAATACTCATAATCCGCTGTTTAAAGAAATTCATAACCTCGTAAAAAAGTATCTTGGAATTGATTTTGTTGAAGGTATTATTAATAATCTCGGCAATGTAGAACTTGCTTTTTTAACCGGTGATTATGCTAAAGGAAAGGATATTGGCATTATTGATATAGTTATCGTTGGAGATATTAACCAGAATTACTTAAATGAACTAATTACAGCTGCAGAGGAAAATCTGAAAAGAAAAATCAGGCCACTCGTTTTGAATACAAAAGAATTCAAACGGTTGAAGGATAACCTGAAGTTGGACAAATCACTTTTGATTTGGAGCAGGAACGGAGCCGGAAATGGATAACTGGACAACAGTAATAAAACCTGTAAATAGCTGGTTCAACCTCAATCTGAGGGAGGTTTGGCTATACAGGGATTTAATCCGCCTGTTCTTCCATCGGGATTTTGTAGTGTTTTACAAACAGACAATTCTCGGTCCCCTATGGTTTCTTATTCAGCCATTGCTGACCACAGTTGTCTATACGATTATATTCGGCAAGATTGCAAATCTCCCGACTGACGGAATTCCACATATACTTTTTTATATGTCGGGTGCTGTGATTTGGAATTATTTCTCGCTGTGCCTGACAAATACATCGAATACTTTTTCGCAGAATGCGGCAATATTTGGGAAGGTGTACTTCCCACGGCTCGTTATGCCTATTACATCAGTTATTACAAACCTTGTTACTTTCTTTATTCAATTGCTGTTACTTATTGCCTTTTGGATTTACTATTATTTTTACGGAAGCGGGATACATATAAATAATATGCTTTTTATGTTTCCTTTACTGATAGTGCAGATGGCACTGCTTGGATTGGGAACAGGTGTATTGATTTCATCATTGACAATCAAGTATCGTGATTTGAGTTTTGTTATTGGATTCGGAGTGCAGCTTTGGATGTATGCAACCCCGATAGTATATCCGTTGTCAATGATTCCCGAAAAATGGCAGTGGCTCTCGATTATCAACCCGATGACAATGGTTGTGGAGACATTCCGGCTGGGTTTCCTTGGTAGCGGTTCATTTGATATAATGAGATATTTGTTGAGTATTTTAATGACAATAATAATATTTTTAGTTGGTGTGATGCTCTTCAGCAGAGTAGAGAAATCATTTATTGATAAGATTTGAATTAGATTTAAAATGAGACTAAGCGAAATCGAGAAGAAGGCATTGAATATAGCTCTTGAAGGAGTTGTAGGCGAAGTCTTTATTTTCGGTTCCCGAATTGATGATAATAAGAAAGGTGGAGATTTAGATATTTTAATATTTTCAAAAGAAAATGCTTTCAAATTATCGCAGGAAGTAACAGTTCGTTTTTTTAAAGTATGTGAAGAAAAAATAGATGTCATTGTGATGAATCCTGAAAATCTTTCAAAAGAACAGGTAGCTTTTTTAAACATTATAGAAAAAATAAAATTATTTAATAATAAGGTTGAATGAATATGGAAAAGGATATTAAAGAATTGTTAATTGTATCTATAGAGAAAGTACAAAAATCAATTGATTCTACAATAGAAGCAGTTGAAAGAGCTAAGGGATTTGATGCATTTAAAGCTAATAATTATGATGAACAAGCACCCTTTGATGTTCTTGCATCAAGATTTACAAGAGCAGTGGAAGTGTGTTTGAAATTTTTCCGTACTTATGAATTATATACTGCAAGAGTAGCATCAGATACAATCAGAGACAGACTTCTAAATATGGAAAAGTTAGATCTAATTAGTAATACTGATTTATGGCTCGATATGAGAGATGTTAGAAATAGGGTGGTGCACGATTATTTACCGGAAGAAGTTAGAAAAACTTTTGATTTAATAATAAGCGTTTATTTTAAAGAATTGTCAGAATTGAAAAATAAAGTAAGTATATTAAAATTTGAATAAAAATGAGACTGAACCAAAATGAAGAGGATTTATTTAATGAACTTGATAAAATAGAGTTCGATTTCAAGCTTGATGATGAAATTAATAGATTAAATAAAAATGAAAAAGAAAAATTATTGAATGCGATTGAAAATATTGATGATGATAATAATGCAGTTGATGATGTGAATAATAATGAACCAAATAAAAATATATAACAGATTGATTGGAGAAGCACACAAGCCATTTGTGATTGCTGAAATAGGTATCAATCACGAAGGGAATTTTGATTTGGCAATAAAGATGATTGACGAGGCACATAAAGCAGGATGCGAGTGTGTGAAGTTTCAGACTCATATTATAGAAGACGAGATGATACCTAATGATGTCATTCCCGGAAACGCAAAGGAGTCAATCTGGGATATAATGAAAAGATGCCGCTTGACTGAAGAAGAAGAAATAAAAATCAAGGAATATGTTGAATCCCTGGGAATGTTCTTTCTTTCTACACCTTTTTCACGTGCTGCAGCAGACAGGTTGCAGAAAATAGGAGTACCTGCCTTCAAAATCGGTTCAGGAGAATGCAACAATTATCCTCTTGTCGAGCATATTGCTAAATTTGGTAAACCTGTGATACTCAGTACGGGAATGAATGATATTAAATCAATTCAATTATCAGTTGAGATTTTCAGAAAATATAAAGTACCTTATGCATTAATGCATTGCACATCAATGTATCCCACACCTTACGAGAAAGTCAGATTAGGAGCATTGAATGAACTTAAGGAAAATTTCCCCGATGCTGTATTGGGATTGAGCGACCATTCAATGGGTATTTACACCTGTCTTGGCGCAGTTCCATTCGGAGCAAGTATATTGGAGAAACATTTTACATCTGACATGACGCTCCCGGGACCCGATATTCCAATTTCAATCGAGCCGTATGAATTGAGGGAACTAATAATAGGAAGTGAAGCAATACACAAAGCACTTGGTGGTACAAAAGAGATTTTGAAAGAAGAACAGCCAACGATTGATTTTGCTTATTCCTGTGTTGTTTCAATAAAAGATATTAAGAAGGGTGAGATTTTCAGCTATGATAATATATGGGTGAAACGCCCCGGTACAGGAGAAATTAAAGCTGTTGATTTCAGGAATGTAATCGGAAAAAAAACAAATAGGGATATACAAATAAATTCACAGATTAATTGGACTGATATTGAATAAGAATATATGGAGGTATTATGAAATACTGTAAAAAATGCCTGATGCCTGACACAAGACCCGGAATAACTTTCAATGAGGATGGTGTTTGTGCCCCGTGTTATAATTACGAAAAACAGAAAACGACAGACTGGAATAAAAGGATGGAAGTATTTGAAAAACTCTGCTCTAAATACAGGGGTAAGTATGGCAGCTATTATGACTGTGCAATAGCAGTTTCAGGGGGCAAGGATTCCACTTTCCAGGTTTATTATATCAAGGAAGTAATGAAGATGAATCCTGTGCTTCTTGCAGTCGGTAATATTGATTGGACAGAAACAGGAAGAAAAAATCTTGCAAATTTATCCGATACTTTCAGTTGTGATATTATTTCTTTTACACCCAATCATAATGTAGCAAGAACGATGGCAAAGAAAGCATTCATGGAATTAGGTTCGCCGACCTGGTACGCCGATGCTTTGATATATGCTTACCCTTACAGGATGGCTATGAAACTCGGCTTGCATTTACTTTTTTATGGCGAGAATGTAAATTACCAATATGGCGGTAAATATAATGAAGAGACACCATCTGCAAAATTACAATCTCTTAATGATGTCGTAAAACCTGTTTGGGATTTGTGGCTTAAGGACGGCTTAATAACTGAAAAAGAACTTGATTCTGCAAAACAGCCAACCCTCGAAGAATGTGAGAAACATGGATTGGAACCTGTTTATCTGAGTTATTTCGTTCCCTGGGACACACATCACAACTATGAGGTTGCCAGGCGATGGGGTTTCAGGCATCTCGGTCATGAATATAATAGGGAAGGAACAATCGAGCAATACAATCAGATTGATTCAATCGGTTATTTACTAAATCAGTATCTTAAATATCCTAAATTCGGACATGCCTCCGCAACGGAGATGGCTTCACGCTGGATTAGGGCAGGGCTTAAAACGAGAGAGGAAATGATTCCTTATGTGAAACAATACGATAAGAATCTCGACCAGGGGATTGTTGATAATTTTTTAGAATTCACAGGAATGAAGCCGCGAGATTTTTGGCATGTTATGGATAAATGGTATAATAAGGATTTATTCGAACAGGACAGGGATGGCGTATGGCACGAAAGGTTTGAAGTTGGAGTCGGGATTGTGAAGTAATTATATTAAACGGCTGACAATTATGAAAACTATGAAATTTCTGTTAAGCGATTATTTAATTAAAAACTACGAATCTGTTTTCAACAGAGATGTTGAAAAAATAATTAAAGAATACGACTGTGATATTCTTGATTCTTGTGAATTAGCTGTTAATATTTACAGGATCCAAAATCTAATTTACAAAACAGATAAAGAACATAATGAAATTCAGAAGATATTATCTTTCATCCAAAGAAGCTTATGCGGATGCGAGATTTATTATTCGTCACAAATCGGGAAAAATTTTCTATTGGTACATGGCTTGGGTGTCGTGATTGGTTCAGGTGTGAGGATTGGAAATAATGTAACTGTATATCAAAATGTTACACTTGGAACCAGGTACGATACTTCAAAAGAAAAATGCACTGTTGGAAATGATGTTATTATTTACGCCGGTGCAAAAATTTTAGGAAATATTAAAATTAGTAATAATTCAGTTATCGGAGCAAATAGTGTAATAATAACCAATGTCGGTGAAGGAGAAATATTTGCTGGTGTGCCCGGGAAAAAAATCGGTTCTGTCGGTTCTGAAAAGTATAAACTTCCTGCAGGTGTTAAATGAAAAAAATTGTTTTTTTGACTGCAACAAGGGCGGATTTTGGAAAACTGAAATCGTTGATTGAAATTACCGAAAAATCGGGTTTATTCGAGGTGCACATTTTTGCAACAGGTATGCATCTTAATCCAAAGTATGGGAAAACAGTCGAAGAAATTGAGAAAAGCGGTTTTAAGAATATTTTCAAATATTACAACCATGGTAATTTTGATTCGATGGATTTAATATTATCCAGAACGATAGAAGGATTCTCGGGATATGTTAATGATATTAAACCGGATTTAATTGTAATTCACGGAGACAGGGTCGAAACACTTGCCGGTGCAATTGTTGGTGCATTGAATAATACTCTTACCGCACATATTGAAGGCGGTGAAGTGTCTGGAACGGTTGATGAATTAATAAGACATTCTGTAACAAAGCTATCACACATACATTTTGTAGCCAATGAAGACGCCAAAAAAAGAGTAATTCAATTGGGTGAATTGGAAACATCGGTATTTGTAATTGGGTCACCCGACATAGATGTAATGCTATCTAAACGGCTTCCTTCAATTTCTGACGTAAAGAAAAGGTATCAGATTCCATTTAAACATTATGCCATACTTGTTTATCATCCTGTAACTACCGAGCCGGAAAATTTAAGAACTAATATAAAGGAATTAATAAAGGCATCTTTGGAATCTAAAATGAATTATGTTGTAGTGTATCCCAACAATGACCATGGAACTGAAATAATTATGGAAGAATATGAGGCATTAAAAGATAATCCCAATTTCAGGTTATATCCTTCGATGAGATTTGAATATTTTATTTCTTTACTTAAAAATTCTGAATTTATCATTGGCAACTCAAGTGCAGGGATAAGGGAAGCTGGTATTTATGGCGTCGGGTGTATCAATGTCGGAACAAGACAAATGAACCGCGGATTTACTAAAAATATAATCAATGTAAAAGATGATTCAAAAATTATTATGAATGCAATTAATAAAATAGCAGGCAAGAAATATAAAAATAACTATGTATTCGGAGATGGGAAAAGCAATAAAAGATTTTTTAATATCATCTCTGGGAAAGAAGTTTGGTTGATTCCACATCAAAAAATGTTTAATGATGTTCAATATAGGATTGGTTAATTATGAAAAACAATAAGACAGTTCTGGGATTAATTACTGCACGTGGCGGTAGTAAAGGTATACCATGGAAGAACATCGTTGACCTGGGAGATAAACCGTTAATCGCATGGACAATTGAAGCATCATTAAAAAGTAAATTCATTGACAAAACGATTGTAAGTACAGATTCCGAAGAAATAGCAAATATTGCAAAGCGATACAGTGCAGATGTGCCTTTTCTCAGACCACATGAATTAGCATTGGATGAATCGTCGAGCTATGATGCAATTTTTCACGCACTCGATTGGTTGAATGAAATTGAAAAAAAAGAGTTTGATATAATCTGTTTGCTGCAACCTACCTCGCCTTTCAGGAATCAAATTCATATAGATGAGGCGATTGATAAATTTGCAAAAAATAATGATTCGCAGTCGCTGATTTCAATTTGCGTAGTTGATAAAAATCCGTATTGGATGGTTGCGATAAATGAAAAGGGATATTTGGAACATTTGAAAGGATTAAATACAGAAGCAAACCGGAGGCAGGATTTGATGAAAGTGTACCAGTTTAATGGAGCAATCTACATTATGGGTACATCAGCCATAAGAAAATATAAACAATTTATGACTGAAAAAACAATTTACTATTTAATGGATAGGGAATCTTCTGTTGATATTGATGAACAATTGGATTTGGAATTTGCGAGGTTTTTGTTGGAGAAGAAAAGGAATAAAAAATAATATTAAAGAAGCAATGGATAGAGAATAACAAATAAAAGTATGGTTAAGAGCTAAAAAGATTGCTTTAATTGAAGCTCAAAATCCGAACTGGAATGATTTAAGTGAAGGGTGGTATAATTAGATTCTTTACTTTGTTCAGAATGACAAATTAAAATATTATGGCAGAGACAATAATTAAAATTGAGAATTTGTATAAAGAATACCGGCTGGGTGTCATCAGCACCGGGACTCTCTACAGGGATTTGCAAAGCTGGTGGGCTCGTGCCAGAGGCAAAGAAGACCCTAACTCTTTAATCTCTCAATCGAGCGTTTCGAATAAAGAATTAAAACAACATCTTCTTGCTCTCGATGATATTTCATTCGATGTTCAAAAAAGTGAAATTCTCGGGATAATAGGACCAAACGGTGCAGGCAAATCAACTCTGCTAAAAATTTTATCGAAAGTAACGACTCCTACTAAAGGAATTATAAAAATTAAAGGAAGAATTGGAAGTTTGCTCGAGGTTGGGACCGGCTTCCATCCGGAACTGACAGGCAGGGAGAATATTTATCTTAACGGAGCAATTCTCGGGATGAGGAAATTCGAGATTGACAAGAAGCTCGATGAAATCATAAATTTTGCAGAGATGGAAAAATTTATTGATACACCTGTGAAAAGGTATTCATCCGGCATGTATGTACGCCTTGCTTTCGCGGTTGCTGCTTACCTGGAGCCGGAGATTTTGATTGTAGATGAAGTCCTCGCTGTCGGTGATGCACAATTTCAGAAAAAGTGCATCGGCAAAATGAGCGAGGTGTCGAAGAGTGAGGGTAGGGCAGTGCTTTTCGTCAGTCATAACATGGGTACGATAAAACTGTTATGCTCGAGGGTTATTCTGATTAACAAAGGAAAGTTAATTGCAAATTCTGATGCAGGTTCAGTCGTTGATATTTATCTTAATGATGTTTATAAGGAATTCGAATCTCCCGAAAAAAGTTTTATTATAGATGACAGCAAAGATTTTCAACTGTTGTCAATGAAAATAACTGATAACAAAGGAAATATAAAACAAAATTTTGAGTGTGATGAAACTGTCATTATCAACATGGAATGTGATTATAGGAATAGGGTACCGGGTATTTATGGTTACTTGTCACTATTAAAAGACGGCACTGAAATTCTTTTATCCGATACTTTTGATTTAGCGGAAAGTTCACTTTTAGATATTGGACCGGGGAACTATAAAATTAAGATAGAAATTCCACCGAGAACAATTGGGCATGGGACTTATAATATAAATTTGTACTTCATCAGTCATCAATCTGATAAAGGACAGTTTGTTGATATGGCTGAATATGCCTGTTCGTTTACATTGAATGATACGGCAACTCAGAGGGGAAATTCAAGAGCCGGATATCTAAGCACTTTGTTGAAATGGGAAATTATGCCGGTGTAAAAAATATAATAGAATGAATTAAAGTAATATGATTATAGTATTAACAGCTTCTTATACAAGTATTCCTATAATGTTGTCATTATTGTTACAAAAGGGGGAAGAATTTCGAATATTAACTCCCGATAAAAACATTTATGATTTTTTTTGTATGCTGTTTGATAAAAATTATATTATTTTTTATAATAGCCCGAATTATAGTTTGTACCCATTCAAATCAAAGGGATTGATTAATAAAATATCAGATATAAATAAATATAAAAAGTGTTTAAAAGAACTGATTAATCAATGGAATTCAAATGAAATTTATACTTCAGACATTATTGCCTTTTGTGAGTTTGAATTTTGGCTTGTAAGGGAACTTTCAAGAAATAATAACATTAAGTTTTGCCCTGTGGTTACGGTTGAAGATAGTACGGTAGAGATGAATAATTTGAAGGGGAAATTATATGAATTTATTAATTTTTTAGTATATCACACGAAACCGAAAGCATGTATTTCAGATAACAGGGTAACTCTCAGAATCAGTGAATCATATCTGAAAAGCATAAATTCGGAATATTTTAAAATTGGAATTGACTACGTAGCATTGAATAATTTGATTAATGAGAAATTCAATTTGCCAAATAGTAAATATTTATTGTTAGCAGGAGGTGTTGCCGGTTATTTCGTCGATAAAGAGAACTATGTAATGGTAACTGATAAAATAATAACATTTATTGAAAATGAATTCGGTAATAATAATATTGCAGTCAAATCACATCCGAGATTCCGGGAATATTATTCGAAGGAAAATAGCTTAAATAAGATATCACCATTGATACCTGCTTCGTTAATAGTCAATAATTTCGAATGTGTAATCGGTTATTTTTCAACTTCATTGTGCGAAGCATCGAAAGCCGGGAAAAAAGTCATAACAACCGTTAAATTATTTAATACAGCAGATACAAATGTTACTAATATGAATACTCAATATTTAATATCAAATATGAATTCTGAAAATCCAATTTTATTTCCGGAAAATTTTGAAGAGTTCAAATCTATTATTAAATGTTGAAAAAGAATGTTTTTATATGAGGTATAAATGGCACTCAGGCAATTACTCGGAAATATATATGGAAAAATTGTGAACTATCTATCTAATTCTAAGGAAAGAAAAAGAATTCGTGAGGAGTTCAGATGTAAGAATATTTATATCGGCAAGAATGTTTCTTTTGATGTATTTTCAGAATTTGAAGGGCATAATTATTTTTATGATAATGTTAATTTGTATGCTTCTAAAGTAGGAATGGGGACTTACATTGCGTTCAACTCATTTATGCCGAAAACTAAAATCGGGAGGTTTTGTGCAATCGGAGAAAACACAAGGACGCATCTCGGTTTGCATCCATCAAAAGATTGGGTTACTGTTCATCCTGCTTTCTTCTCTAACCAGGGACAAGCGGGATTTAATTTTACTAATGAAACATTATTTAATGAACATAAGTTTGTTGATGAGGAAAAGAAATTCGTTGTTGAAATCGGCAATGATGTTTGGATTGCAAATAATGTTATAATACTCGATGGAGTGAAGATAGGTGATGGTGCAATATTAGCGGCAGGTTCGGTCGTAACGAAAGATGTAGAATCGTATACAATTGCTGGAGGTGTTCCTGCGAAACCAATCAGAAAAAGATTTACCGATGAACAAATTGAAAAGCTGTTACAAATCAAGTGGTGGAACTGGGATTTTGATAAAATAAAGGAAAATTATAAATATTATTCGGACATTAAGAAGTTTACCGATATGTTCGGATAATATAATTCACTTTTCAAAATACAGGTTCATTTCGAATCCAATATCATCATAAATAAATTTATCGCCGAGGTCGCTGAATATACTTGCAGATTTGTATTTGATTTTCCATTTAGTTCTGTCAATTGTAAATTTAGCACGTGCAAAAATGCCATCGTTATCGAATCTGATAATAGCAGGGAATTCTATCGGATTTTTTATACCTTTGATTTTCATTTCGCCGTAAATTTTAAAATTAATGTTCTTGTTTTCAATATCGCTATAAGGTTCTGCTTTAGTTATTTTAAAGTATGATTTCGGATACTTCGCTATATTAAAAAAATCCTCTGATTTAAGGTGATTTACAAGTTTTGCATTATACTCTTTATCGTCGAGGTCTGTATCTGTAATGGTTGTCATATCGACGGTAAATTCACCGCCGTTAATATTAATGTTATTCACTTGTAATGTACCTGATGTGAATTTCACATTACCCGTATGAGTGCCAAGCAACTTTTTCCCTTCCCAAATAATAGCGCTTTTATCAGTCAAAAGCTTGTAAGTATCCTGCTTATTCTGGGAATGAAGTGTTATAATTGAATAAAATAATAATAGCCAGGTTACAAAATATCTCGTCATATCAATTCTCCAATAAACTAACTCTTCTTGATTAACCTTGCAGCAAAAGCTCCGTCGATGTAGTGCTTATGCGGGTAAGTCTGTAAAAAACCGTTCGAACATACTTCACCAGGTAAATATTTTTCTGCCGGGTCTAATTCGAAATTCGGAAATACTTCCAACAACCATTTAATATTATCAGTATTTTCTTCCGGCTCGGTGGTGCAGGTGGAATAAAGGATGGCACCTCCGGGTTTAACATGATGAACTGCATTGAGCAAAATTCTTCTTTGCATTGCCTGAAGTACAGGGAGGTCTTCCCTTTCTCTTTTCCATTTAATATCAGGTTTTTTGGAAATTGTGCCCAATCCCGAACATGGTACATCTGTAACAACAATATCGAATTCCTCGCCTAATTCCACAGTTTCTGCATCTGCAGTGGTGGCTTTTATAATATTCAAACCAAGCCGTCTTGCACCATCTTCGATAAACCTCATTTTAGCAGCATATTTATCAATCGATATGAGTTCGCCCTCGTTCTTCATCAATTCAGCCAATAAAAACGATTTACCTCCCGGGGCTGCACACATATCCAGAACCTTTTGACCTGGGGTGGGATTTGCAAGCTTGGCAGCAAGTGCTGCACTTGTATCCTGGATAGTAATCAACCCATCCCGGAAAATTTCGAGTGACCTTATGTCCAATCTCGGTGATTTCAATATAATAGAAGTAGGAATAAACCTCGAGACGAAATACGATATTCCTTTTTCATTTAGATATTGCAGAACATTTTCCTGTGTGGCTTTTAAAGTATTAATACGAATCGGAATGAAGGGCCTCCTGTTATTTGCCGAAAGAAGTGCTTCTGCTTCCTGTTCCCCAAACCTTTCGAGCCAGCGTTTGACCATCCATCTTGGATGAGAATAAACGACGGACAAGTAGTATTGAAGGTCTTCCGCCTTTTCGGGAAATCTGACATTATCAATGTTGCGGGCAATGTTTCTCAAAACGGCATTAACAAGACCGGCTGTTTTATCACCCTGTATTTTTTTTACGATTTCCACTGATTCGTTAACGGCTGCATGAACCGGAATTTTTTCTAAGAATAAAATCTGGTATAAACCGACTCTCAATGCATTTTTAACAATGTTAAGGCATTTAAGATAATCCCCCTGGTAAAATCCGGTAAGAACCCAATCAAGTTTCCATTTCCAGCGAATTACACCGTTAACGAGTTCAGTGAGCAATCCCTTGTCCATCTGGTTAAAATTATTATTCCTTATTTCATTATCAAGGAGTTTCTCCAGATAAGCATCACTGCGTTCGAATCGGCTGAGAATTTTTACTGCAATACCCCGGACTCCAATAAAATATGGTGTTAATTCGTTACTTTCCGAAATAGTTTCGGTTTGTTCAACAATTTCAATATTGTTTTCAGAGTTATCAACTGTATAATCAGTTTCCATAAAAATTAATAATGTTTTGTAAGATAAAAATATTATTTTATGTTTGATAAAATTTAGCAAGTAATAAATACGGTGAATCCAGTGAAATTATTGTTTAGACATTTTATTGTATTTGTATTGTTCTTGATTTTTACACTAACTACTTTCGGACAAGTTAAAAAGAAACAAGACACACCATTGTTGCCAACCGCACAGATGCACACTGAAGTCGGTGCATTTTTTGGAATCGGCGAGAATATCCAGTCAGGCATATTTAAAACCGATACTTGTAAATGCGATTTTGTTGACGGGAGGGGATTCGGATTTACAATCGGCGGATTATATGAATCAGAATTAGTAAGAAACTTATTTTGGGGAAGTGCTTTAGCTTTTGACCTTAAGAGCTTTTGGTCATCTTTCAAGGAAAGAGAACCAATTGATTTCATAAAAGACAGCAACAAATACCAGGTGCCTGTATGGTTCAGGTATAAAGCAGATGCCAGTATCTGGTACATGACCTTGATGCCATATTTGAAATATTTACCGGCAAAATTCATGTTTCTTCGGTTAGGGTTAGGTGCATCATTTGTAATAAGTTCAAAATTGAATTTTACAAAAGAATTACTGGACAGGACCGGAAGAATCAGCACAGGTGAAATAGTTAACGTCAGATTGGATAGTTCTGTTAGTTCCGATGGGATACATGCGACATTTATAAACGGGGAATTACCCAAGGTAAATTCTACGCAATTATCCCTCGAACCTGCAATCGGCTTTACATTCCCGATTGGAGAAAAGTTTAGATTCAGTCCATTGTTCCAGTATTCCGTTCCTTTTGCAAATATTACTGAAAGCGGAGAGAAAGTTAAGCTGAGTTCCTGGAGATTATTACTCGAACTTCGTTATGATATAACACCTGAAGAGTAGTGTTATACAAAATGTCGGCTATTAACATAATCAAGTTTATTAATATTAATAATAAAATTAATATTCGTGTAAAAAATTTATTATAAAAAAGGAGATAATTTAGGTGTGCCAAAATTAAGTTTTAGTAAAATATTATAAGTCAAATCTTTAAACATAAATAGTTCAGATTAACTTTTTGGTTCTTTTTCAACAAAAATCCATTAATTATATACAACCACGAAAATATTTTTTCAGAATATGACCACAAAATAATAAAAAATTTGTGAATTAAGTCAAATTGGTTTAATTTATAGTTTATCGAAAATTTAACATATCTAATTTTTATACAAATTATGTATTAGTTATGGTTAGTTTTTGTATAAAGTTGATGAAGATATGAGGTTCGGTCATACATGTTATTTATAATAAGAGAATAAATTTCTATTGTATGTTATGAAGGTTCCCGGTTATGATTTCATATCATCATTCATATTATAAGAAAAAAATAAACAGATAAAAGATAAATATATTTAGGTAGGGCAGTATGCAACTAGTATCCAAATTATCATTAGCTTTTATAATCATTACATTTTATTTAAATGGTATAGACCTGATGGCGAAAGACACTGCAAATGAAATCATTGCAGTTAACGGTTCAGCAGCCACAACTACACAATTTTATTTGTATGGAGCCGTACTTGAATCAGCGGCTTTACCCGAGCATCCCCAGGATGAAGGAATTTTTACCAAGAAAATCAGGATTATCAATCTTGGTCCGATTGTTAATTGGGAGGGCTTGGATTATGCTCCGACAATCAGTGCCGACGGTCGAACACTTTATTATGTTTCCAACAGACCCGGGAGTATTCTTGGAGATGACGGAGAGCCATCCCATGATTTTTGGGCAGCGAAGAAACTTGACCGGCTCGACACGGTTTTTTTCAAGCCGTTTAACATTGATACGAGCAAACAGTTCGGCAAGCAAGGTGTAAACACACCATTGAATGAAGGTGCTGCCTCGATTGCAGCGGACAGGCAGTCACTTTACTTTACGGGTTGCAACAGACCGGATGGTTTGGGAAGCTGCGATATCTACAAAACAACAATAGAGGGCGATAAATGGGGCAGACCGAAAAACCTTGGCAGGTTTGTCAATTCGAAGAATTTCGATTCCCAGCCGTCAATTGCTCCTGACCAAAGCAGGATTTATTTTGTTTCGACCAGAGAAGGTCCCAATAGTAATGGTGATAATGCTGATGTCAAAAACATGGACATTTGGTATTCGGACTGGGATTATGATGCTGAAGATTGGAAACCTGCACAAAATCTTACGGCAATTAATACCAAAGGTACAGATGTTTCACCGTTTATAGCCGCAGACAATCAAACTTTGTTTTTCGCTTCCGATGGGCATACGCCGAACTTCGGAGGTTTGGATTTTTACTATACAAGATTTGACCCTGAGAAAAATTCCTGGTCAAAACCAATTAACTTAGGTGACCAAATTAATACAAAAGAAGATGAACAATTTATTACACTTCCTGCATCCGGCGATATTATTTATTTCTCATCGAGAAGAACCGACCTTGCAGGATACCAGGGAAACCTTGATATTTTCATGGCATTTGTTCCGACATTCTTCCGTGCCGTTAACCTAAAAGCAACAGTAATAGATGAATGCAGCAAGGCGAATATTCCTGCGACAATTACTGTTAAAAATCCATTGACAGGAAGAGTTGTTGAAGACAGTGTTACGTCATTCAAGAATCAATTCGAAATGATTGTGTCCAACACTGATTATGGTAATCCAAAAGATTCAATACAATATGTTGACCTTGAGATTACTGCCGAAAATCCAAAGTATGGTAAAACAGTTATCACTCAAAGAGTGAATAAACCGGCACTTACCGAAAATCAGGAGGAAGCAGCAAAATTTGCTGATGAAATTAATGTTACATTAACTCTCGGTCAAATGCCGACAATAGCTACTCAAATCGAAGAGGCGCAGCATGTAAAGGAAAATAAGGCAAAAGATGCAAAACTTGCCGGCTTCAACGGTTTAATTATGAAAGAAGTAAAAACATGGGATTTGTATCCATTATTGAATTATGTTTTCTTCGACCTTGGCTCATCAAAGCTGCCCGACAGGTACGTTCTGTTCAAATCACCTGAAGAAACAGAGGGATTCAGCGACACTACAATAGTGGGCGGAACTCTCGATAAGTATTATCATATACTTAATATTTATGGATTCAGAATGAAGCAATTCCCGGATGCAAAGTTTGAAATCGTTGGCTGCAATGATGGTAAAACACCGGAAGAAAAGAGACCAAATCTGTCAAAAGAAAGAGCACAGCTTGTCTATGATTATTTCAAAAATGTTTGGGGAGTCCCCGAAAACAGGATGAAGCTTACAATCAGGAATCAGCCGCAGGTTATTTCGAACCTGAATGATTCTCAGGGTATCGTTGAAAACAGGCGTGTTGAAATCGTCTGTTCTGATTGGAACATAATGAAACCGATTTTCGACAAAGACCCAAAGACATTCCCTCAGCCGGAAGAAATGAATTTCGTTTTGAAGAATGGCATTGAGGATGAACTTGTAGCAAAAAGGCGAGTTGAAATAAAGCATGGCGAAGAAATGTGGAAGGTATTGCCTGACGTTGGCAGAACCGAACCAATTTATCCATGGAATTGGCGCGATGAAGACCGCAAATTCCCCAAAGACGAAGTGCCGTTCTTCGCAACCTTAATTCTTACTACAAATACCGGCTCCGAGTGTAAATCCATGCCTGTAAAAATTCCTGTTATGCAGATTAAAGTGGAAGAGCAGCAGATCAATAAATTGAATGACAGCACTCAGGAAAATTACAGCTTGATACTGTTCCCATTCGACAGAAGCGATGCTGGACCGATTAATACGAGAATTATGGAAGATTACGTTTACGGCAGATGTTTCCCGAATTCAAATATCGAAGTTATTGGTCATACTGATGTTGTCGGTTTATATGACCACAACAAAGGTTTATCTGAAAGACGTTCTAAGACCGTATATACAGGAATAATGAAAACCACAAAGGGAGTATTCGGTAAATTATCGAGCCGTGGGGTTGGCGAAGATGAACCGATTTATACAAATGAGCTTCCAGAAGGAAGGTTCTATAACAGAACCGTTCAGGTGATTATTAAAACTCCGATTGCTAAATAAGAGGACAATCTCAATTTTAATGGAAATGAAAAGGGACGTTTTTGCGTCCCTTTTTTTAGGGTGTCACATTTTGGCTAAGTTTTGCCTGACAATATTTTAATATAAAAATTATATGAATATGAAAAATAATTTACCGAAAATTGCAATTGTTGGTTACGGTTCGATGGGAAAGGAAATCGAAAAGTCAGCACTCGCAAAGGGTTTTCAGATTAGCAATATCTTTGAAATTGATAAACAGATTGACGCAAACCAAAATTATGATTTCGATGTTGCTATTGATTTTTCTTTTCCTGATTCCGTTTTGGAAAATGTTCGCTCACTCAGTAAGCTTAAAAAGAACATCGTATTAGCCACAACGGGATGGAAAAAACATGAGGAAACTATAAAAAGAATTGTTTCTGACAATGACATCGGATTAGTGTATGGCTCTAACTTTTCTGTCGGAATGAATATCTTATTCGGAATCGTTGAAAATGCATCTCAGATGCTGAACAATCATCCTGATTACGATATTAGCATCAATGAAATTCACCATACGAGGAAAAAGGACAGCCCGAGCGGCACTGCATTGAGTTTGGCTGATATTATTTTAAAGCAACTCCACAGAAAAAATAAAATTTTGGACGATACATCCCGCGGAACAATTCCGGGCGATGCACTTCATGTTACATCGGCGAGAGTCGGTGATATTACCGGTACTCATACTGTATATATTGATTCTATTGCAGATACAATCGAGCTGACTCATAGGGCAAAGAACAGGAGCGGATTTGCTCAAGGGGCATTACTTGCTGCCGAATGGATATATGGGAAAAAAGGTTATTTCGATTTTCGGGACGTTTTGAATAATATTTGGAAAAAGGATTAAATAGAAATGAAAAATATTTTTTTATTTGTAATGTTTGTTTTCATGGTTTCCTGCTCGGCAGCCGGTCAAAGTAATGTCCGGGAAGAGCATAAACAGATAGCACAGGACACATTAAAACCAACAACGATTGAACTCATTCCGCATATTTTTGAAGTTCCGAAGCCAGACGGAAGGTTTGTTTCACGTGAGTTAATTGTCAAAAACACCGGAAAAAATCTACTTGTAATTAGCAAAGTAGCCGCTTCCTGCTATTGTGGTTCTTCGACTGTTCTTAATTCACGCATCGAACCCCGGCAGGAAGGGAAAATTATGCTCAATGTCAATCTCGATGGTTTATACGGTGACAACAACATAGTGCAATTCTCCATTCACAGCAATGCCACCGGCTCACCCACGGGAATCAATATGACTATCTTAAAAAGTCAAAAAGACAGTACGGAGAAGAGGTAGGACTGTTAATAGTTGTAATCTGTTAAACATTAAATTAATGACTAAAGATTATTCCAATTTACCTAATATATACAACTCTCTTTGTCAGTGCTTTTTCTATTGCGATGAAGCGGAGAAGGTATATCCCGCTCGGCTCTATTAAATCAAAGCTATAAATCCAAATCTAATATTTTGCTTGTACTGAAGTTCCCGCTTTTGCTTTTCATCGTAAATGAAATCTGCACGCAAAATGACACCAAAGTATTTTAAAACTTTTATTTGAAATTCATTTTCGAATTTGATTGTCCATATATCCAAATTTTTGAATGAACCGAATGTATCAAATACTCCTTTGTAAATAATAACAGAATCAATATCGAAAAAAGTTTCCGTTTTCCATTGTATTCCTGATTCCGGTTTGTATCTTTCTTTTGTATTTATAGTCTTGATGTCGTCTGTCAGACGGGTGAATTCCTCAGCCCTTGTCTGCTTCAGTGATAAACCGATTCTTGATAATAGTGAGCATCTGTCGTAGTAGCTGTATGCCAAGCCGAAGCCCTCCTGTGAAGTTACAGGGTCCCAGAACTCAGATGTAGGAGTCAGGCGTCCTTTATCGTACATATAAGCAACTGCAATCTGTGTCTGCACGGAAGATGAAATATACGGGTCGAGAAACCAGCCCAGTTGATAGCGAAAAACAATTTCACCGAATAAATCATTGTCAGAGGGTCTTATTTGTGCCGGTACGCTGTCTGCAACTTTTTCATAGACTGTGCCAAATGCAAATTTAAAATTTAAATTAATTAACATTGTGTCCAAATGCACCAGGTTTTTTGTATCGAATAAAGAAGCAAGTTCAATTGATTTCACTTCGCCTGTTCTCCAGTCGTTAACCGCAGACTGAGAGAGTGAAAGGGAGAATGTGGTTTGGCTGTAAGTATTAATTCTATTAAGAAATGGAATCATTATAATAATTAATAAAATATTTCTGTGCATTCTTAAAATTAAATATTTATTGGATTTATATAAATTTAGATATGTCAAGTATCTTATAAATTCCATTAGTTTTTATCATTATTAAAAACATTTTTTTATAAGTACCAATAAAATTTACTATATCTACTCTATTATTACTTAAGATTGGAATATATATTTCTTTCTTAAAAAAGAGTTCTTTATTATAGGTCTGAACATAAAAACCTACTATTTTATTTTCTTTATCATATTTATTGATAAGAAATAAAATTTTATCTTTATAAAATTTACAAGCTTGGAAGTAATAGGTATAAATAGAGTCCATAAATTGAAAATTTGAAAATTTATTATTTTTCAAATAGTAAATATTTTGAACATATTTAAATATACCATCATAATTAAATGGAGTAAAACTAGAATTTTTATTATAAATATTAATTTTTAAAGGCGGTATATTGGGGATCGAGTAATAAATTATATTATTTTCATCAATATTTTCAAATAACCCACTAAAATGTTTATCGAATTTATAATTTAAAAAATTTTCTAATTCTGCATATATTAAACAGGGAATTTCTTTATTAGAAACTAAGTCCCAAAATATTAGTTTATGATCATTATTAAGTTGAGTATTTTCTACCAAAATTTTATTTTTAAATTTGCAGGCATCATAACCAGTAAAATAATTGCTAACACTTTTAAATTCTTTTATACATAATAACGTATCTGTATTTAATTCAAAAAATAAAAGTGGTTTACTTATCATAATAGCAGTATCTAATAGACCAGATACAGTATCTAGTATTGGTTTAACTCCAACTTTTTTCTTTGTTCCTGCAATAATGAAAATTTTACTATTATATACATCTTTAAATAAACCAAGATATGTGCAATTAGGCTTTGTATTTTCCCAAAGATTTTCTTCTTTTTTATTATAGAAATATTTAATCTCATCGAATTCTTTTAATGTTAAGGTCAATTTCCCATCAATAAGATTAAAAATATTAATTTTATTATTTATCAAATCTAATGTATAAAGAAGATTTTTATTATCAACTAGCTCAAAAGAAAATGGATTAAAATTACTATTTGAATCAATTTCCAAATTGGCTATAAATTTTAATTTGTTAAAATTTATTTCATTATTATTTTCAGATTTTAATAAATAAATTGATATAAAAAAAATTAACAAAATAATCGACTTAATATTTTTCATATTTTACCTCAAAAATTTTATTGATAATAAAAAGAGGCTACCCTTAAAGATAAAGGATAGCCGATATTATTTAAAATGGTCTTTCTAAGTTAAAATAGTTCAACCAAGTTTGATAATCAGTGATTATTTGATTACCAGGATTAAACGTATTTCTGTATTCAGTACCCTCAGGTGTAGATACATACTCAATATTGACATCTGTATAACCAAGCCCAATTTCTTGATTATCTGGGTTGTGATAAAACCTACCCAAATTGGTTCCGGGTCCATCACCATGACCATCACATGTAAAACAAACTCTATCATATGGCGGGGGACAGAAAATAAATATAAATCCAGGTTGGATGTTAATTGGTGTATATACTCCCATAATAATAATTGGTATTTTTTTGGCTTCTGCTTGGATATTTAATGTAGATGTACCCACAATAAAAAGTATAATAATCGATAAGCATATTTTCTTTTTCATAACAATTACTCCTTAATTTTAATGTAACAAATATATTAACTATATTTGCTCCTACATCCGCATAATTGGTAGGTCGAAACTAAGAATTATGCGGATAACAGCCGTGAAGCTGTGAGCCGGCGGGAGAGCAAATTGCGAGCTCGTCGGCTCTGATTATTTATGGCGGTTTTCACAAATGCATCAGCATTATCCAATAATTATTTATTCCGGTCACCTCCGTATATCGTTTATGATTTATATTAATATGTTCCATATCGCAGTGCTGTACTTGTTTTTTTGAATTTTTCCCTTTGATTGATGAATTAATATTTAAAACACCATTTACAATATATAATATTTTCAAATATAAATCAAGGAGCATTTTCGCCTGTAATTTTCACCTGTAATTTTTGCCTGTAAAAATCGCTTATAATAATTGCTGGAACTACTTCCATAACCCGTCAACCATTTCATTTATGATTTTGGCTTTGTCCGGTGAATTCGATATTAATTGCTTGTAATGTTCGTATGTGAAACCGAACCGCCTTTTGAATGCTTTGCGGAAAGTGCTTATCCATTCATAGCCGCATTTATTTGCTAAAACATTCATATTGTGCTCCTCCTCCGATATTCTTAGTGAATGCCATAACCTGAGATTCTCAAGTAATTTTTTTGGTGGGGCATTAAAAAATTTGTAGGTAATAAAGCTCAAATCATCCTTAGTGATTTTTAATTCGTCTAAAAGAAAATCAATGTTACATTGATAAGCATTGAATTTCACTTCCAGGATTTGCAGAAACGCTTTCATTCTCTCAGGACAATTTCCATCGGTGAATTTCTCAAACTCATTTCGTTTTACAAAACAATATTTACAAATATCATTGAACATAAATAAATATTTTACTATTAATATTACATGTTTTTTTTCCATAAAATTTCAACCAAAAATGAAAACTTTTTTAAAATTTGTCAGTCCCATATATATATAGTTACTTTTTTCGAAAAAAAAGAACAGATTTTTGGCACTTTTTTCAAAAATATTTTTTTTCGTCTCCGTAAGTCCTTTAAAATAACAAAAGTTTTTTTTCACTTTATATTGCTTATTGGCAATTGAATTTCAAAATTGAAAATATTCATTCATAGATATGATTTTGATTAATTATAAATAAAATTGATTAAGCCAAATGTAAAATTTACCGATTAAAAGATATTATACGTTCTTATGTCTATATGTAAGGTTACAAAAAATTAGCTGTTTATTAAATTTTTTTTATTTTGACTGTAACATTTTGGGGTTTTATTTGTTATTGCATTAAGAAGATGGACAAAGAACTGGAAAACCTTAGCGATGGAGAACTCTTCAAGCTGATGACTGCCGGCGAAGCAAGGTCTGTCAAGGCGTTTGAAGAGATATACACGAGGCATTCTCCCCGTGTGTATGCCTATTGCCGAAGGTATCTCGGCAACCGGGAGGAAGCCGAAGACGTATTCCAGGAGACCTTTATCCGTTTTTATAACAGCAGCCGTCAGCAGCGCGAGATGACGAATCTATCGGCTTACCTGCTGAAGATTGCAAGAAACCAGTGCTTGAATACGATTAGAGAGAATAAGCGAAATGCAAGATATGACGATGAGATTTATGTCAAGCATGAAGACAGGGATGAACAGGACGAATTGTTGAATTTAGTCAAAATGGCAATTGAATTATTGCCTGACGAGTACAAGGAAATCTTTATTATGAGGGAATACAACGGGTTA
Source organism: Bacteroidota bacterium (assembly GCA_004322215.1). GTDB lineage: Bacteria > Bacteroidota > Ignavibacteria > Kapaibacteriales > UBA2268 > XYC2-FULL-35-21. The sequence continues at coordinate 69,134 of SCSM01000036.1, forward strand.
AAATATAACGATATAGCTGAAATAACAGGGATATCGATAAATACCGTTAAAATTAAAATTTTCAGGGCAAGGGAAAGAATCAGGCAAATCCTTCAGCCCTATTTATCCGAAATGTCGAAATGAATATTAAGATTATATAAAAGATTAGACTATGGAAGAGACAATTGGAAATACACCATCGGAAATGCTGAACCTGCTCGTTGACGGAGAGCTGGAAACCAGCCAGGAAGTGTCATTGTATGCATCGCTGACCGAAAGCGATGAATTGCGTAATGAGATGAGGGAAATTCTCGCTATAAGAGAATCAATCAGGAAGGATACAGAAGCGTTCACTCCTCCGCGCAATGCGAGGAAATCTGTTCTTGCGGCTGTGGGACTTGCTCCCGGAGGTGTCATCAATGCACCGATAACCCAGGTTGCGGTTCAAACCGGTTTCTGGGGCGGATTCTGGGGAAAGATAATGATGCCTGTGGCTTCTGCAGTGGTTGCAACCATCATCACTTCGCTGATGTTTATGAATTTTTACAAAACCGGTAACAATATGACTTCTACGCGAAGTTCTTTGAAGAACATACCGGTTGTTACATCGACTGAAAATATTGCTAACGGGGAACAAACTCAGAATCAGAAAAATAATGGTATTGCTTCTCCAATTAAAAAGAGCAGCCATATTTCGAGCGGGATAATGCCATCAATCGTTCCGGTACCCGATGCAATAATTGTCGAAAATAAAGATGAAACAGCTTTAACAAATCAGATTCAGACAGCATCTCTGGGGACAGATTTATATAAGCCGGGTTTCCTGAAATATTCAAATTCCGGAAGTAATATCATACCGGTTATTTCCATGTCTCCGAAACAATTTGAATCATTAAGCCGGGAGAAATTGTCGAATCTCGGAATAACCCTCGTATTGCGTGGTATTGCCTCCCGGTCATTTCCGACTGTTGAATTGCCGTCTCAAGCTAATCCTTTATTACGCAATGTTGGACTGGGCGGCTACGTCAAACTGGTTGACGGATTGGATGTCGGTTTGGAAATAGGCCAGGAAAATTACGGGCTTATATATTATAATAAGGAAGACGGGGATTATGATAATAAAAATCCGATTCTTTTATGGGCAGGAATTGGTGTAAAAGGGAAATATAACGAGCATGTTGATTTTCTCGCAGGTGCAAAACCGTTTTTACAGGTTTTTATCGGAGGCACAAAAATCGGTCCTACGGGCAAAATCATCGGTGGATTGGAATATAGCTGGGACAGCGGACTCGGTTTCATTTTAGGTGTGGAAGGTAGTTCACTGTTCTATAACCAGGAGCAAAAATGGTATTCGACGGAAAAACTCGGATTTACTTACGGAATGCTGTATAGTTTTTAATTTTGCAGAATGAAAAAATTATTTAATTTATATTTTATTATTCCCGGATTGGTATTGTTTGTGTTTACATCCTGCCAATCTCCATCGGATATTGACAGTCCGACAAAAAAGATTCCGGTTACTAACAGGATTGTTCCGAATCTGACTGATATTATTTTAGAAGAAAACGGGGAGCAAAGAAATTTTACTGTTGGTTTGACTTCCTGCTCGATAGATAGTTCAGGCACTATCCCTTATGTTTGGATGGAACTGGAATTTGTATCTGTAAACCCGTCTGATTATATGGATAAAGGGTTTTGCATCAATGGATTTTCAATTGTACTGGATTCGCTGCCGATTATTGCAATGCCCAATCGTGAACTCGGCTCCCCGGAACTGGGTTCATGGACATCTTTCATCATAAACAAATCGAACAATTCTAAAGATACATTACAATCAGGTATGGGTACAAATTTCACAAATGTTTCGTTCAGTTTCGACAAAGAAAGAAAAGAAATGTTTGCTTTCATTTACACGGATTTATATTTCGAAAACAATCAAAAACCGGACAGTACATTTTTCAGGACTACTCTTAAATACCAGTATTGAAGTCGTCAGACGTCAAACTATTGGCTATCATCTTAATACAACAAAAGATTTTGAATATGTATATTGATTGTTCTGTGCTACGATAAAATATACTCCATTGCTATTTTGTACCCAATTTTCACCTTTATCTGTTGACCGGAATATACCTTCAATATCAGTACTTGCAAAAATATAATTTTCATTTATTGCTAATGAGCCAATAGCAGTGTCAGGAATCGGAATGGTCGTTAAACCTTTATTTTTTGGAATCCAATTATTTCCATTACCAGTAGTCATATATACACCACCATCAATTCCTGTGTATATATTATTGCCATCTTTTAAAAAGCAAGAAATCTCGCCACTCAAAAGCCCATTATTACATGGTTCCCATTGTGCAATTACCTGAATTGAAAACATGAGAATTGTCAGCAAGTAAAAAGCAAGCTTTTTCATAATAGAATCCATTATTTTGAGAAATATATTCTAAATAAAATTATTTTCTATTCTCAAATCGCTGATGCGAAATTACTACATTTTGGCAATTCTTGAACCGAAGCGAAGCTGAGCTCAACGAAGTTAATTGCCCCTACAATCAAAAGCTAATACCGAAATGTCTATCTTACTTCTTTTTGTCATTCCGAACTTGATTCGGAATCCATTGCCAATTAATGAAATGGATGCTGAACCAAGTTCAGCATGACAATTCATTCAAATAAAAAACAATCAACCAAAAAATTTTGCAGCATTAATATAGAGACACAAGAAACCTAAAAAAAGTTTCAGAAAAAATAACAAATTTTTACTGTAATAACACGACAAATCCCAAAATGTTTCAATGATATAAATTTTTGGGTTCATTTTATTTTCAAGAACTCAATTATATACATTTCCTTTTATGAGAAATTGAAACCTGTCCGAACCGTTTATTATTACATAATCAACGAATGTACCTACATTTATTACATTTGTATTCCATTCGCAAATCAAGGGATTTTCCGTATTGTTCTGCTTTGGCGGTATGACAACAGGGTATCCCTTTTCCGGGTAAATTCTAAAACCGAGATTGTTTTTGATTCTTAAACTGTAAATGATGACAGGGTAACCATTGGAATTGTTATTTAAAATAATTTTCTTATTTGGAACCCTGTGCCAGTGAACATCACCAAAATCAATTTCACTCTGCTCGAGAAATCCCAGTGAATCCTCCCTCGAAATTATCGGAAGTATGGTAATTTTTGAAGTATTATTTCCAACTTCAACAATATCCTTGCATGATATGAATATTGCAAGTAGTAAAACAATAAATAATATTTTGTGTAAAGTTTTCATTTTTTTTTCAGAATTTAATTAAAACACTGTAGTTAATTCCGATTTTTGAATTACCGAACCATTTATTAATATGATGGTACCTGAAATAGCTGTAATCCACTCCGAGTACAAATCCTATATCATTATAGGCAAGGTATTCTAATCCAATACCGGGTCTGAGGATTATTCCACCTTGATTAAAGCCGACATTCATTCCGAGAAAGGAGTTGAACGGACCGAAGCTATAAGGATACCAGCGTGCATCGGCACTGAATGTGGTTAAATTTGATTGCTGATTGAATATGACGATTGAATCTTTCAATCCGTTCTCGGTATATTCGGTATAAAATGTTTCCTGTCTCGCATCGGCACCGATTTTAAAATTATCCGATAAATCGAATAAAACCGAGATACAGAAATTGTTGAACGGCGATACCGAATGGAGCGGGAGTGTCTCTCTGAGTATATTCCATGAAGGGTTGTTACCGAAACCGATAGTAAATCCGATTGGGCCTTTATAATTAATAACTAATCGTCTGTCCGGGGGCGTAGTAGTCAAATTTGAAAAAGTAGAATTTAAATTTGATATATTATATCCCATTGAAGGAATGTCCGGTGACAGTGACAAGTTTTTATCTTCAGTTTGAGTTCCATTGTTGAAATCGGTAATTTCCCTATCATCAGAATTATTAAAATCCTTGTTAATATTTCTGTGATTCAAAAAATGCCGTTCCGAAGGTTTTTCCTTCGATTCGACCACAGGTATTTGATTTACCGGATTTTTGGAAGCAGGGTAATTCGATTTTGAATGAATATCCAATGCATTGTCTTGATTCGGGTAAAAGAAAATAAGCATAACTGCAAGTGTTAATATAACACCCATAACACCGGATAAAATATTACCCCATAAATTTGATTTTGAGAAAAGCGAATTTCGCGTCTGTGCAGCAGCGGTTACTCCTGGTGGCACCGAATATCCGAGTTTGGAGTATATGTTACTTACTACATAACTGGGTGGAGAGAAGGAATCAGCACATTTTTTTGCAGCATAATCGAGCATCCAGTAGTTTTTGAATTCCACCATCCAATTACTGTCAGAGCCGATTTGAGTGAACATTTTCTGCATTTCATCATCGCTGATGGTTCTTTCGAAGTACTTAATAAAAATTTCATTCATATCCATAATACCTCCGTTAATATTTTATGTTTTCAACGTATTCTTTAAAATAATCCTTCAACATTCTGTAAGCCCTCGAATACCTCTGTCTTATGTTTTCTTCCGATTCGTCGGTTAATTCGGCAATTTCGGTATAAGACAAAAGATTAAATCTCCTCAGAATGAATGTATCACGATAAATCTCGTCGATTTCAGTTAATCCGACTTTAAGAAGTGCAACCAATTCGGGTTCCTCGAATGTACGCGGGAAACTCAATGGTGTTGCGATTTTATCGAGCTCGATGCCGTCTTTGTGAACAAAAATCCTTTCATCGTTGTTGTGCCTGGTTTTGTATGATTTAATCAGGTTATTTGCAATACCTATCAAGTATGGCTGAATACTCGCAATAGTTTGTCTTTTTTTAACAGCTTTATGGAAATGATACCATACTTCCTGGAATATGTCTTCTGCATCTCTTTGGTCGCGGATTTTATACCTGCAAAATCCGATAAGTCTTTTGGAATGCCTTTGAAATATTTCATGAAACACGATATCGCTTGTTGGCTTTGGTTCGTTCAACAAAAGCAACAATTCCCAATCTTTATACTCGCTATAATCGTTCATATACATTTTATAATTTAACTATCAAATATCTATATTAAAATATTTTTTTCACTGCCGGTTAATGATTATTAAAATTAAAAACCTCTATATTAAAATCGGTAATTAATTATAATATTAACAATATTCATTATTTATAATTTTCGAAATAATCATATTCGATATTTAATTTCTCAAAACATTTTAAAAATATGTGGCTCTATATATGTATAGTGAGGATTTATTGGTGTTTGTGACAAAATTTTTTAAAAATTTTTTTTGAAACGCAGTAAGTCCTTTAAAATAATAAATAAATATTTCTATATAGCTTTATAGAAATTTTTTTTCAATTTGTTATTTTATCAATAATTTATAATTCAATATTTTATTTTTATAAATTCAAATCTACATACTTACTCAAAATCTGAATTAATTCATCCTCTGTGAATGGCTTCGAAAGATAATCATTGCAGCCGGAAGCGATGAATTCTTCCCTATCTCCTTTCATGGCGAATGCAGTTATTGCTATAATAGGGGTTCTCTTGTAACCTTCCAAATTTCTAATTTCTTTTGTTACATCTATTCCGTTCTTACCGCTTCCGAGATTTATATCCATAAGAATAATTGAATAATTTTTTTCGTTTACTGACTTTATTGCTTCATCGCCATCATAAGCAAAATCAATTACTGCATTATCATTCAATATGAATTTCAGATATTTTATCGAAATTTCGTCATTTTCAACATATAGAATCAGTGGCATCGAATTATTTTTTTCATCCTCTATTTCAAAATTTGTAATATCTTTTTTGGAAATTATATTATCAAATTCAGTTTTTTCATTTACTTCATCGGGTAATTTAACAGTAAAGGTCGAACCCACACCCGGTTTGCTTTTTACTTCAATTGTGCCACCCAACATTTCTATATATTTTTTCGTGATGGTTAAACCGAGTCCTGTGCCTTCGAATCCCCGGTTCAATCCTTCGCTCAATTGTTTAAATTCGTTGAAGATTGTATCATAATCTTTTTCATCAATACCAATACCGGTATCAATTACATCAATGACCGCGTAATCCCTGTTGTTTAATATTTCCTTTCTGACCTTGATTGTAATGCAACCTTCAACTGTAAATTTGAATGCATTGTCTATGAGGTTATTTAAGATGTCAATAATGATTCTCTGGTCAGAATGAATAAAGAGTTTACCGAATTCAGATTCCAATTTCAATTCTATATTTTTTAACTGTGTTTCGGAACTATATAATCCTATTGACTCATTCACAAGTTCAATAAGGTCAATGATATCATATACCGGGTTCAAATCACCTGCTTCAATGCGGGACAGGTCCAAAATCGAATTTAAAGTTTGCATCAGACGTTTACTGCTTTTGAAAATGAAACCTGAAATTTCTTTTAGAATAACAATGTCATTTTCTTTTTGCAAAATTTGAGAAAATCCCATAATCCCGTTCATCGGGGTTCGGAGTTCGTGACTCATATTTGCAAGAAAGCTCGATTTTAGACGGTTCATTTCTTCAGCTTTTTCTTTTGCTTTTATTAATTCTATTTCTGCTTCTTTTTGAGTGGTTATATCTAAAAGAACTCCGGTGAGTCCAATAATGTTGCTTTCAATTTTATTTACCCTGCTTGAAGTGTGTACCCATCTTATTTCAAGTGATTTTGTAAAAATCCTGAAATCAGTTGAAATTTCTTCGCCCTCTAATACTCGATTAAAATCAGATAATACATAATTTAAATCATCAAGATAGATAAATTCCTTAAGACTTCTTCCAGTTACTTCTTCTTGAGTATAACCAAAAACCTGATAAACTACGGGACTGATATAATCAATCACCCCTTCGCTTGTTAAAGAAAAAATTACGTCATTTATATTCTCGACTAAACTGCTATATTTATGTTCAGATGCTATCAAAGCTTTTTCTGCCTTTTTCCTTTTTGTTATATCAAGCATCATTCCCGACATTATATCCCCTGCGAGAGTTTCGCTTATAAGTACATGTTTTGTATTACCTTTTTTAGTAATCATTGTTAATTCTAAGTTTTCAATTTTGTTTTCCGTTTTTATTCTCTCAATTATTGTGCTTCTTGAATCAACATCCTTATAAAGAGTTTTTACATTTATTTTGAGCATTTCTTCACATGAGTCAAATTCAAAAATTTTGGAGATATAATCATTCACATACAATATGTCCCCGTTAAGATTTGTTTTATAAACACCGACAATTGCATTATCAACAAGGTTGCGATACTTTTCTTCGCTCCACTTTATTCTTACTTCGGACTGCATTCTATTAAATGCTATACCGATTGCAGAGGCAATCTCTTCATAAAATTTGATCATATCTAAGTTAAATCTGCCAGACTGTTTATCATTTAATTGCAACAATCCAATTACTTCATCACCAGAGCGAATTGGAATTAATGCCACTGACATATAACCTGAATATATGCAATTGTTCCTGGGATTAGTTCTGGGGTCTTCATTGGGTAACAAATCCAATAAATAGGTAGATTGATTGGTCCAAAAGCTGCCACCCTCGGTAAAGCAGGGTTTGCTTGTATCTGTTTTGCCTGATAATACTACTCCGCAGGTACATTCGAGAACCGGTAAACCGAATTCATTCTTAACAACAGAATTATCTTTGCTTTTTGCACACAGAAAATTTTCTTCTTTTATAAAAATATCATTAAAACCATCTTGAACATAATAGGGATAGTCATTCCCCTCTCTAAGTCGTATTCCGACAGCATCAAAACCCGTATATGATTTTATTTCCTTCAAAATATCTTTGATTAAATTTTGCCATTCATTTTGCCTGTTTAAATGCTCAAGGATCAGGGCAAAAAGCTTCAATTGTTCCTCAGACCGCTTTCGCTCGGTGATATCTCTGAAAATACCTAAAAGATATTTGTTCCCTCCAAAATTTATTGGAGCTGAACTTATATCAGCAAAGAATATTGTCCCATCTTTTTTTTGAACGGGAATATCCGACGCAATTATTATTTCCTTCCGGAGTTGTTTTTCAAATTGTTCGAGTACATACGGGAGTGCTTCTTGTGGATGAATCATATTAACATTTATATTATATAATTCTTCCTCAGTATAACCAAGCATCTCACAAATTCTATTATTAGCAAGAAAGAAGTTTCGACTTTCTTCCTGAGCAATAAGAATTCCATCTGTTGCTGTATTGAAAATGGTTCTGAACTTTTGTTCTGCTTCCTGCAGTGCCACCTCCGCCTGCTTGCGCTCTGTTATGTCCTGAACCATGGAAAGGACGCCGACGACCCTGCCATCTGCTTCTTTGAGTGGTGTGTTGGTCCAATCGCATATAATGGTGCGACCATCTTTGGTCAAATTCTCATTTAAACTATGCGCAGTAGTGTCACCTTCAAGAAGTCGTGACCATATTGCATCTACCTGTGGTTGTACATCAATAGGCACAATAAGGTCATACGGATGTTTATCCATAGATTCGAATGCAGTGAAGCCGAAAATCTTCTCAGCAGCCGGATTCCATGATAGGACTCTGAATTCAGGATTCCATATTATACAACCGATAGGCATCCGGTTAAATTGAAGCTTTAAACGAGCCTCGCCTTTTTGCAGAGCTTCTTCTGCCTGCTTGCGTTCGGCACGATTACGCAAAGCGACGACGCCAAACGCCAAATCATTTGATAGTTCTTCCATTAGACGAATTTCGTCTGGGGTGATTGCGTTAGGTTCAGAGGAATAAATCAAGAGAACGCCGAATACTTCCGAACTTTCGTTCTTAAGAGGTAAGGCGATACCAGAACGATATCCTCGCTGCAAGGCGCTTTCACGCCACGGAGCCATTTTTGGGTCAATTGTGAAATCCTGAACATAGATTATTTCACCGCTTCGTATAGCTTTTCCTGCGGGACCTTGTCCTCTTTCTGTATCTTCTGCCCATGTAAGTTTGACGTTTTCTATATACCCGCTATCGAAACCTGCCCAAGCAATTGGACGCACAGTTTTGTAGTCATCATGCTCGACATATCCTACCCAAGCCAAACGGTAATCTGCGTCATCGCAAATGATACGGCAAATTTCGTTGAGTAAGGTCTGCTCGTCAACTACCCTCAGAAGAGTCTGGTTGCAGTTGCTGATTGCTCGCAGTTCGCGATTCAATTTGCGTAATGCCTCCTCGATTTTTTTAAGTTCCGTAATGTCATGAACAGTCCCTAAAGAACATACCGGGTTGCCATTTTTATCATAAACAGTTTTGCATTTTTCATTTACATGTTTCAATTCACCGTTTTTCAGAAGTACCCTGTGGGTAATATCATATTTGGTTTTATTCTTGACCGATGAAGTATAAGCATCATTAACGAAATCCCTGTCATCAGGATGAACATAATTGAGAAATGCATCATAAGAAGCTCCGAACTCCTGCGGTTCGACTCCGAAAATCCGGTATATTTCATCGGACCAGGTGAGTCTGTTATTTATTAAATCCAATTCCCAGTGGCCAAGATGTGCTATTGCCTGAGCTTCTCTGAGATTGGCTTCGCTTTCCCTTAATGCAAATTCCGAAAGTTTTCTTTTTGTTATATCTATTCCCATTTCCAGTATGAGCTTAGAACCATCAATATCCACAAAAGGAAAATCATAAACCTCGTAATTTTTTCCGTCAGGTCCTGTCCATTCCCATTCTACCGGCTTCATTTTTTCGAGTGCCTTGAATGTTTGGCAATTTTCACATGGTTCTTTTCTGTTAAAGAGATACTCATAGCAGCATCGCCCGGGGAATTCGCCGAAGCGCTCTCTGAAAACCCGGTTTGCAAAGGTCATTTGATAATCCGGTGTAAGCAGGATTATATAGGTCGGTAATGTTTCAAGAACATCGAAAAAACGCTTGCGTTCCGCTTTAAGAATTTCTTCGGCTTTTTTCTTTTCGGTAATATCACGGATATTGCATTGTATGACCCTGGTGTTATCAACCATATAAACATTGCTGACAAATTCGACATCAATTTGTTCATTGTTTTTAGTCATTAACTGCAAATCATCATTGTATGTATAATCTGAGTTCAGCTTTTCCAGGAAGAACTTTTCCGATGGAGCTATTTTAAAGAAATTGCCAATATCCCATAATTGTTTACCTAATAATTCAGCAACCGAATAACCTGCAATTTCGGTCATTGAAGGATTTAAGTCAACAATTCTTCCTGTTGAAGAATCGAGGATGATAATACCAACTTTGGCGGCTTCAAATAGACGGCGATAACGGGTTTCCGAATCATACAGCTTTTTTTGAGCAATCCGTTCTTCGGTCTGGTCCCTGAAAATAAGTACAACACCGATAATCTTCTTATCCATGTCCCTGATTGGTGCACCACTGTCAGATATCGGAATTTCTCTTCCATCTCTTGAAATTAAAATAGTATGGTTTGCCAAACCTACAATTACTCCCTCATTCAGCACCCTTTGTACCGGATTTTCTACAGTTTCTCTTGTATCTTCGCTAATAATATGAAATATTTTCTCTAAGCGTTGCCGTTTGGCATTTATTTCTTCCCAGCCGGTCAATTTTTCTGCGACAGGATTCATTTGTTTTATATAACCGTTGATATCAGTAGTTATAACCGCATCGCCTATGCTGTATAAAGTAGTTTTGAACTCCTCATGTGATTCCCAGAGTTCTTTTTCTTTAAAAAACAAATGCTTATAAATATTTTTCTGTCGTGAGTTATATATATATGAAAAGCCGGCACCTGTGAATAATATTAATAACAGAACAAAACCGATTGTTTTTCCACCTTCTATTAATAAGTCGGAATAAATTTCTTTTTTGTCAACTTTAGAAACCATAAACCAGCTTGTACCATTTATTGCGTGAATATGCGATAGAACATCCATGCCACGGTAATCCTTACCTTCAAAATTTCCTTTATTACCTGAGACAGCATAGGTCATAACACATTTATTATTAATCGGTAATTGTAAATTCAAAGCCGAATTCTTTTTGAGACGTAAATCATTTAATACTAAAATTCTGTTACCATCTTTGCGTAATAGCATAGTTTCAGCTGTCTTGCTGGGTGTGGGCCATGATTTTAAAAGAGGAAATAAATATGCTGCCGGTTCTATATGAAATACAATAGCAGCAATCGGATTTTTATCGCTGTTTATTATAGGTGAAATTATTTCATAATGGATTTTCTTATGAACAGGACAGTAATAAATATCACTTAAAATTATATTTTTTTTTGAAATTGCCTCTTGCACCTTTAGTTTTACTGGTATATCCATTAAAGAAGTATTTCTTCCCTGGTGAATCAGTAGTCCGCCTTTGCAATCAGTCAAATAAATATCATCAAAATCCATTGCTGTAATAAACAGGTTCAACCTGTCTTTCATATCTTTGATTAAACTGCTGTCATCTGAATTCCAAATAAATTGCTGAATCCTTTTTATCATTAACGATGACCTTGTAATGACTTCAGCATCTTTGATTTTACTTTTATTCCAATCAATAATTTGATTTACCTTCAGGTCGGCAACTGCTATTAATTCATTAGTCTGGTGTTTTATTAATTTACTTTTTTCATTGATATAATAGAGATAACCGCCGAAACAAAAGAATATACTGATAATAACTATTAGAAAAAAAACGTGCTTTTTATTATCAAGGTCAATTTTAAGAAGAGCATTCATAATAAACCTCAACTAAGAAAAATATATATGAATAAGTTTTTAACATCCTATTCTATAAAAAATTGCGTATCAAAAAAATGATACTATATTTATATCTAACTGATTTTTTTCCCTGACAATTCTATTATTATGACCGATTTTTATCATTGGATATTATCCGGATATTAACCATCATATATTAAAAATCTAATGTAAATAATATTCATAAAATAAAAAAAGTATTTTTGTTTTTTTTATATTGTATATGTTTGTAAATAAATGACTTATGTAGAATATTATTAATTTTTCTAATTGAAATCCTCAAATTATGGAATGTGTAAGTTTAATATTTAGTAAATAATAAAGCTCAATGTGTGAGAAAATAAAATTATATCTAAAAATAATAAACCTGCTACATAAAATTTAATTTTCTGATAAGTTCTCTTTTAAAATTGTAAAACATAATATTATGCTTTACCAAATTAAATATAAAAATAAAAATTTTTTTACAGGTACATGAATTTTCATTTTAACTTCACTTTCCCTTTTTTAATTTAGATGATGCTTGAGAAATAGCAACTCTGTAAAAAAAACAATGAATATCAGTCCAATCTATTTCATCCTTATTCAGACAACTTGCGTCTTTGCAAAAAAAATTTTGCTTCCTACGAGGAATGGTTTGGGTAGGTTTAAAAAACAAAATCATCCACATCACATTAATCACATAAATCCCCGTTCACATAATTTGTCTCTCTACATGAAACCTTAATTATTTTAATCTATCCTGTTTTATCTCTAACAATAGGACAAAATCGGACAAATATTCCAAATTAGTAAATATTTAGCTCCTTAATAACCTATTTTATTCCCAATAACAATCCTAAAAATAAAAAAAAAGTGATGCATATATTGATAAAATGTGACACAAAAATTTCTTGCTTTTAATCATCTCAGAAATAATAAGTATATATAATTGGATATTTAAATATAAAAATCTATTGAAGAATGAAAATTAGAAATTGAAAATTGTAATTATAACTGATAGTCGAAAATTTAAAGGACTCTCTACAATTAACAACTAACTACTAATGATTTGCATATATTCCCAAACCCCCTCTGACGAAAGAGGGGGATTAGGGTAGAAATGCTATTTCAAAATTGTAAATAGGTTTCCGATAACCGGTAGCGGCTTTGCTTCACCTTTCGATGCAGTGATAATACCCATTATAATGCATACCAAAGCGAATATCCATACCGCAATCCATAAAAGGGAAAATACAATCCCAATAGTGAGAAAAAATCCCCAAGGTAAAATGGCTGTAATAATAGCCATAACAATCCAAAATGCAACGATGCAAATAGATAGAATTAATGCCTGGTTTGTATGATAACGGGCAAACTTCGACTGGTTTGCTGCAATAAGAGGCACGAGCCATATAATATAAGCAAGAATAGCCATCGTCTTATTCTGCTCGATGTCCTGAGGGTCGAAACCCTGCGCTGTTGTGGTTACTTCATCTGCCATATTGAATCCCTTAATTTTGTTTAAAAAATAATTACATTCCCGATAGTTTCTTTATATCAATTGAATTTGCTACGCTTTTCACTAAGTCGGTGCTTGTCTGGTTGCTTGCTTCGACAGTGAGGAAGAATCTCCAGGCAATGCCATAGTTTACTGTTGCTCTTTTACCTGTTTTATCGAGTACTTCATAGCCCGCTACGTTGTCATACCCGGTGTTGAAAGTCATTTCTTTCCTGTCTTTTGTTTCGCTCGAAAATCCCATCTGCCACAAAGCAGTCAAGCCGATATACATATCGTGTGCCTGGTTGTAATCTATCAAAACAATCTTTACATAATTCTGACTCCCGTCAGTTCCCTGAGCGGTATATTCCCTGCTTGCCTGTGAATATGACATGGGCGGCATGTTATACGAAGTGCCTTCCGGCTCTTGGGGGGTATATCCGCTGATTGAACCCGGGAAGAACTTCTGAAGTTCCTGGTAAGGCATTGCAAGTGTATCCCCGCGGCTAATCCTTTCGTTCTTCCTTGTTTCGGCAAGCTTTGATTCCTGTTCGATGTTCTTGCCGGCTTCGGCTATTTTTTCCATAGATTTAAATGCTTCCTTCATTTCATTGGCTTTTTCACCGCAACTGTACAGGATAAATGCAAGAATGATAGTTATTAGTAATGGTAAACGTTTCATGAAACCTCCGAATAATTATTAATAATTCAAAATAATTTAAGATAAAAATTATATATGTACTCTATTATTTTACTCAGTATTGCTTAAAATTTAAAATGAATTTATAAATAGTTCAATTAAATAAAAAATATATTTAAGCTATGGATTAAGTAATTCTTCCTTAATGAAATTGAAAGGTTCTCTCTTTTCAATTTCAAAACCAAAATTCAGGTTAATTTTGAAGCTGTTGGGTTGGACTCCTGCAATTGTTCTTGATACTACAATACCATTGCTTATATCAGTCCATCTGCCTTTTGTACCCATAAAATTATATTCAAAATCGACCCCGATTACAATACTTCGATTTATTTCTTTATTTTCATTATAATATCTGTTAGTGATTAGGAAATCAAAACCGGCTCCGATACCGAATGATAACGAGGCGGAAGAATACTCTTCCCAGCTTTCAAGTTCACCGAATGCATTATATTTTGTAAAAACCATATCATAATGTAAATAGGATACACTTGGAATAATTGCTTTGAGCCGGAAGTAGTCGGTTACCGGTATTTCAATACATGATTTTATATTAAAAATAATTGGTCTTAGGTTATATTCCCACATACCGGGAAATATCGCATTTGGCGAGAAAAATATAGCAGCAGTCATTGATGTATGTCCGTACAACCAATTATTGATTTTTTCCCATCCTTCCAAATGTTCAGATGTGTCAATAACAGGAATATATTTACCATATTTTAAACCAAAACCAAAAAGCGGTATATTTTCATTTATTCGTGAATAAGGATATTGAGATAAACTTGTGTTTAATTCTTTGAGATTCATCTTATTTGATATAAAATTCACATTAAAACCCCAATTATTTATATCCCAACCCTTCATCATTTTTTTTTCAGAACCTTCGGTTATATTTATCGAAAAAAGTAAAATTAAGATAATGACAATTTGTTTTATCATTAAATTCTCCTTAAGGATAAATGTTATTATTAAATTAACTAATCTTATCTAAATCCAATAATTATTTGAAATATTCAAAAACATTTATATTTAATTAATTATTAACCCTGATTAATAATGAAAAGAAAAAAATCAAATAAGAAAATATCAAATTAAACCCATTGATTACTCAATAAGCGAAGTTAACAAAATTTCTTTAATTTCTGCAAATTTTTGTTTAGTGATTAATTTGCTTTTTTTTGCGGTTTCGAGTGTGGCAAGACTTAGGTAAATGTATGTATTGAGAAGGTTTGAATGGTTCCTGAGCGATTCGAGGTGTAATTTTATGGTTTCTATGTCTCCACGGGCAATCGGACCGGTGAGAGGAAACCGCAAAGTTTCAGACATTGATTTCAGGTTATTTCTAATTGTTGTATCAATAATATGGGGTAAAAATTCTTCCGGTTTCATTCCGGCAATCCTTTCCAATGTACCTGCACCCGAAATAACTGTACTTAGGAAATTGGAGGCAAAAACTGCTGACAAATGATGAAGGACTTTCGTATTTTTCTTCACGTTTTGTAATAAATAAGATTTCCCGCCGATTAGTTTAATGAATGACTTGAGAAATTCCGGTTTGTGTTTTGTTTCTATTGTCCAGCCGATACCTTTCAGAATTGAGACATCAGGAAAGTAAAAAGTCTGGAATGGATGAATACAAGCTGTTTTCGCCCCGAACTTTTCGCAGGATGATAATATTGACAAAGGAAGGACACCGGAGCAATGCACTACCCAAACATCTTTTAATTTGTCTTTTAAAAAAATTGACAGATTTTTTGCAACATACTCGATATTAGAATCATTTACGGATAAAATGATTATATCAGGAACAGAAATTATTTCTGATATCTTATGATTAATACTTGTTTTCCTTTGGAATTTTTTAAATATTGAATCTGTTTGTATTTGTCCATTATCAGTTATCCAAAAAAGCTTAAATTTCTTAGATACTGCTTCTGCAAGCACAGAGCCAAGCTTTCCGTAGCCAATGATACCTATTGTAATTTTTTTCATTTTCATTTTTTGCCATGCTGAACTCGGTTCAGCATCTATAAGTTTTGATTCATGTATTGATTAACTAAATGGATTCTGAACCGGGTTCAGAATGACATATCATTTTTGTTCAATCGTATATCCTTCTTTTGTATCCTTAATCGTATATCCGGCTTCGATTATTTTTTGCCTTAAAACATCTGCTTCTACATAATTCCTGTCTTTTTTTGCCTGAAGTCTCTGCTCAGCCATATCAATTATTTCAGATGGGATAATGAGTTCTTCAATAGGTTTCGACTCAATTTTCCAGACATCGAAAATATTATTCAAGTCTGTGAAAAATTCCAGTGCTTTTCTTCTTGCTTCATCATTCAATTTATTTGCAGGATTGTCATTGATGAATGTGAATACAAACGCAAGTGCCTTCGGTGTATGTAAATCGGTAGCAAGTGCCGAATATGTTTCATCAATAATTGATGCAATCATATCGGAACTAATGTTTCCTGTAACAGAATTATCGTGCAAATCATATATATAATCCTGGATTCTGAATCTGGCTTTGCGTGCAGATTTAATCCCCTCGAAAGTGAAATTGTATGTCGAACCGTAATGAGCCGAAAGCATTGCAAACCTGATGTCGAGCGGGTCAATGGCTCTATTCATTAAATCACGAAGTGTGAAATAATTCCCCAAAGATTTGCTCATTTTCTGTCCTTCTACTTCCAGGAATTCATTATGACACCAGAATGCAGTCGGTTCCACACCATATCCTGCTTTACTCTGAGCAATTTCATCTTCGTGATGAGGAAATTTCAAATCAACCCCGCCTGTGTGTATATCGAATGGCAAACCGAGAAGCTCTTTTTCCATTGCGGAACATTCGATGTGCCACCCGGGACGACCGTCACATATTACACCGTCGATCTCAAACTCCCAATATGGTTCACCCGGCTTCTTGAATTTCCAGAGTACGAAATCGTTTGCATCTTCTCTTTCGTATTGGTCAGCATCAATTCGGACACCGGCACGGAAATTTTCGAAATCAATTTTGTAAAGCTTTCCGTATTTATCTTTTTTTCGCCATTCATTCACATTGAAATAAACAGAGCCCTCGGAAATGTAAGCTATTTCGTTTTTAATAATCTTTCGGATCAGTTCCTGCATTTGAGGGATGAATTCAGTAGCTTTTGGCATTGCTGAAAAATGTTCCAACCGGATTCCCAACTTTGATATATCCTCTAGAAAACTCTTTTCGAAATACCGGGTGAATTTAAGGAGATTATCCATAAGATTATCTGTCTGGTTACCCATTTCAGAATTCCATACAGAACTTCCCGGGGCGCTGTCTCGTATTGTTTTGTCGTCAATGTTGGTAATGTTCATCACCCATTTGACATCAAATTCACCGATAGTTTTGAGAACACGCTGAAGCAAATCTGCAAAAAGAAATGCACGCATATTACCAATATGGGCATAGTTGTAAACCGTCGGACCGCAGGAATACATTCGTACTATATTTCCTTTGAGCGGCTTGAATGGCTCTATTGTTTTTGTTAATGAATTATATAAATATATCTGCATCAATTTTTCAATTATTTCAAAATCCAAATTTAAAACTTTATTAATGATTAATTGATGTAATTATTGTAATACAAGTTCAAATTTAAAGAAATAGTTTATCAGATTGATATATCATCGAATCCCCACCAGATGTGACTCACACTCCCTGCAATCGGATGAGCCAAAGCCCTTAACAGGTATGAATGCACCTTTTTTTCTCGTCATTTTCTGATTGTAATAACATTCCTTTCTTTCAGTTGAAGGATATTTTCTGACTTTTATTATTTCTGTAGATTTTGATGTGAGAAGATAATCAATGTGCCAGTGGATTTTTTTGACTTTTGATTTGTGCCTGGCTATTCTTTGCTCCAGGTTTTTCATAGCACTTCCAGTGTAATTATATAGCCCTTTTGGAAAAAAGCAGACACCAAGTGAACCGACTTTGATTTTCAAATCTTTTTTCACGTGAATATATAATTGATAAGTACCCGAGTTCATTGCTTTTTCCTTATTCTATACCGTTTAACTAAACAATCGAAAATCGGAGCGGGAGCAATTTTACCGAGAAAAGTACTAAAAACAATTGGCATTGGAAATTTGATTGACGATTTATTCTTTTCAATTCCATCAACTATTATTATTGCAGCTTTATCGGCTTCCATCAGCATAGGCATATAAAATTCATTTTTTTCTGTGATGCTTGATTTAACAAATCCGGGCTTTACAGTTATAACTTGAATGCCAAATTGCTTTAACTCGATTCTTGCAGATTCAAGAAAGTTACTCAATGCAGCTTTGCTGGAATTGTAAGCAGACACACCGGGAACTCCCCTGAAATCGGCAAGTGAGCCGATACCGACAATTTTTCCATTTCCCTGCTTTTTCATAATAGGTAGAATTGTATTAAATCCGTTAACAATCCCAAAGAAATTAACTTCAAATAATTGTCTGAATTTTTCAATGTCCATACCATCAATATTTTGACTGCCGCTTATCCCGGCATTCAGAATTGCGATATCAATTCCACCTAATGTGTTCACCGCAAATTCAACTGCTGAATTCATATATTCCCAGCCCGTTACATCGCATACCTTGACGAATCCTCTTCCACCCTTTCTTTCAAGCATTTGTTTCGTAACATTCAATTGCTCTTCATTTCGCGCTAGGAGTATAACATCGGCTCCTCTTCTGCCATATTCAATTGCCAGTGCTCTTCCGATACCGCTCGAAGCACCTGATATTAATATTTTTTTTGTATCACTATTCATTTGTCTAACACAAGTATAAAATTTTCAATTTCTAATTTTCAATTTTCAATAAATTTTTAATGTACAAATGTTTATATATAATCACAAATTTGAATAGCCACGACTTTTAAGTCGTGGAGTTGTAAAACCACCACAAACCGGGATTTATCCTATTTAAATAAGTGACTAAAGTCTTTTGGGTTGGTCTTGAGAACCATCCCACTATTTGAAAATAGTTGCTATTCATTATAAATATTTACTTCAGTGCATTAATTAAGACATTCATGTTGTAAAAGAGCAAATCGAAATAATTGTTCCTGCCTGCTACTCCACCGTTAGGGTCAAGCTGAGCGAGCTTGATTCCGAGCGATTCTGCTATGACTTTCGCAGGACCGGGATTAAGCTGCGGCTCAGTGAAAATCGCCTTTGCGCCCGAATTTCTTATTTTACTTAATAATTCACTTGTGTGTCTTGCTGATGGTTCGATCCCCGGGTCAATTTCAATTGCACCACCATAATTCAAACCATACCTTTTGATGAAATACCTGAATGAAGGATGAAAAAGAAACACAGAATTTCCTCTTATTTGTACTGTTCTCGCCTGAATTTGTAGATTCAATAAATCGAGCTGCGATGTGAATACTTTCGCATTATCCCTGTATTTTTTTTCATTGGATTTATCGAGCTGAATGAGAATTTCGGTTAATTTTACGACGATGGCTTTAACTGCGAGAGGGTCAGTCCAAAAGTGTGGGTCAATAATATCTGCACCTGCATCGTGAATCTCATTACCATGGCTGTGCGGCTCAGCAAAATTCATTAAATTATCTGGTGGAATCAAATCAATTAATTTAACAATTTTTTTACAGTTCATTTTTGATGCCCATCCATCCAATTCTTCAGAAACATAAAACAATGCTTTTGAATTCTGAACTTTTCTTATATCTGACGGATTAGGTGCGAATGTATGCGGTGATGCCCCCGGCGGAACAATCGCTGTAACATCAGCAATATTCCTTGTCAGCTCATCCAGAATGAATTTTACAGGATAACCGGTCACAACATAAAAAGGTTTTTCTGCTACTGCAGAATTAAACTCCACCCAGAATAAAAGTAATAAAAACAAAGAAAAAGTTTTTTTCATATATAAATATAAATTGTAAAAAATTTTTATGCAATTACGTAAAACAAAACCATTAATTTTGGTATAATTTGTGCAGTTATCATTTTGGTTATTCCGGGTAAAATGCAGAATCTATTATGGTGAGCGTCTTTGTTTATTTTAAATTCTTTACTTCACCCGGGATTACTTAAGAGGTAAATCCTGATTGAGAAAAAGGTTAAATATTTGTGAAAAATTGATTAATTTATAAATTATTGAAATTCCTATATGGTTTCGCTCGTTAGAATTATGATAACATATAGAAAAATGTTAACGAATAGTTTGATGTTAGTTATGTCATTCATAGCTTCATCATTAGTTTTATTTGCTCAAATAGAGTATGCAAGCCCTTCGAACTGGCTTTTCCCTGATGGGAATCCCGAAGCTACGCATAATCAGAAAATCGTTTCACAGCCCCAGCCATTGAATTATTTTGCAATTAAGTGGTCAACTTCAGCCATCGCAGGTGATGTTCAGCCATTAATCGGAAACATTATTAACAATCCGAAGTTATATTCAATATATAATTATGCTCCCAATGAAATTTGTGCTGTTATTGGAGACAAAATCGTTTTAGTAGATGCGACAGGGAAAAAAGTTGAGCAGGAACTTCCGAAAACCACTTCAGGTATAAAATCAATATCCGTACTGTTCGATTCGACTGATATGTATTTAAATTCGAGACCCGGCAGCTTAATGATTATGGGTCTCGAAACGATGGAAGTTGAAAACCTGAAAGACAGTCTTGCTTATTCTTATCTTGCCGGATATGACCCGGTTTTGAGGCAATTCAAAATATTAAATCGTCTTGCTATTGATTTGCGTCCTTTCAATCCTAATATTTTTGCAAGCATTAAACCGGTATTCGCAAAGAAGACGAATAACGAGGTTTCGATATACTCTGTTGTCAATATGAGTAATCCGAACATTAGCGGCTCATTTTTTCGCGGGATTGTGCAGTTCAATACAGGTAACCTGATTCAGGCATTTCCATTTCCCGATGTTGGTGATATTAATATTTCGAGAGTATTCCTTGGACCGGAGTGTCATTTGGGACAACCCTCGCTATCAACATACAACTGGTCATTGAATATGTTATTACCGGTTTTTCCAACGATTAATATTATTGATACAGTGCAAAGTACAGTGCTTGGCACTTCGACTGAAACCGATAAACCATATCTTGTCGGATTGAATCTGACCGACACTATTGTTTATCCCGGTATCGGAGCACTTTCTCTGAATGGAATAATTCCTGCGGCAAGTTCCAGACCATTTATCAAACCGTATTATATTAATATATATGACCAAAATAATTTTTCAGATAGTATTTTCATATTAATTGCAGAGCAATACAACGGAATAGACAGTTCAA
Organism: Bacteroidota bacterium; assembly: GCA_004322215.1. Classification (GTDB taxonomy): domain Bacteria; phylum Bacteroidota; class Ignavibacteria; order Kapaibacteriales; family UBA2268; genus XYC2-FULL-35-21. The sequence goes on from SCSM01000036.1 coordinate 90,369, forward strand.
GGGGGCAGGCGAGAATACATTTGCTCAACACACAAGGGAATTTTCTGACATTGCCACAGGAATTGAATCCTGTTGACAATCCTTCGTTCAACGGCACAGACAATCATTACTGGTCAATTTCAGTCGGTAATGTTGACGGTTTAATAACTAATTCCTGGTTCCCATATTACCCGAATAATTTCGGGAATGAGCTTGTCGTAACGCAGAGTTCGAGGGATTTCGCAGTAGCACAAAACCGGCTTTCTATATTGAGGTACAGCAGTGGTGCAAGACAATTGAAGCCCTCACCACCAAATTCTTATTTGTATCAATTTGATACTTTGTGTTCACAAAGAATAAACGGCTGGGTTGCTGCTGTCAATGATTTGGACGGTGCGGCAGACAGGAAAGATGAAATCGTACTCGTTGACGGTTCTACTCTCAGAGTTATGAGAATGAGGGATTATGCAGATTTGCAATTCCGTGCCGGCAACCCGTTTGATACAGTATTTACTTATACTTTTACAGGGCAGACGATTTCGAATGTAGCCATTGCGGATTTGGAGGGCGACGGTCTTAATGATTTGATTGTTACCACGTTCGACAGCACTTATGTTTTCGGAACTATACTCGCAAATGCTATTGATGTAGTTGCTCCGCTTACAACAAATACATATTGTGCGGGAGATATGGTTGAAATCAGGTGGGCAAATATCGTTAAAGACAGAAACGGCGTTGACATAATGTACAAGCCGCTTCCGGGATATTTTCCGAATGATACTACTATAACAATCAGAAAATCATATCCGAATACCGGTGATACAGTTTCATATTTTTATATTGTTGACAGCTTAACGCTTGGCACCCAGGGTTATTTCATTGTGATGAATGAATTTCAGAAACATGTGAAAGACAGCACTTCAGTACAAATTTTCAACAAACCACATTTGGACAGTGTACAATTCAATAAATGGATTTTTGAACCGGGCGAAACATTAACAGCAAACGGTGTAGCTCTATGCGTTGATTCAGTAGCGATTGAATATAAATACCGAACAGATTCTGTATGGACCAGGATGGACATAATCATTGCCGGAAATAATCAGAATTTCAGTATAGATGCGGTAATTCCCTGTGTCAATTTCTTCCGATGCGATAGTGCAGATGCAGACAGTTTGCTCGATATTCAGCTTTTGGGAATTAAAGGAATTTATTCGGATACATCATTAAGCACTACAATCAGGATTAATCCTGTGAGATTCCCGGTTGTCATAGACACATGCACTTCAGTTTGCAAGGTTAGATATTTTTCATGGAATCCGGCAAATTTCCAGTATACATGCGACAGCATGGGAATATATGTTTCATATAATTGTACGGGAACTTTTGAGCTATTGACAAATGTTGCATTGTCTGATGGACAATATGAATGGGAATTACCATTGAGTTTACCCAATTGTGTAACGGTACGATTCTGCTGTATTAATTCCTGTATCCGACTCGATACAAATTTGCAAAATAACCAGGTGCAATACATTAATATAGTTGCTCCGAATCCTTTTAATCCGACAAGAGAAACTGCGGACATTGTATATAAAGTTCCTTCGGAAACAAATGTTACTGTCCGTATAATTGACCAGAACAACCGGCTGGTATCAGAACTTGCCAACAGCAAACCATGCCTGCCGAATATTTCATATTGCGAAAAATGGTCGGGAATAATATGGAACGGGGCTTATGCAGAGAACGGAATGTATTATGTTGTACTCGAAATGTCAAACGGTATAAAAGAAGTACATCCAATATTTGTTAGGAAATAAACGTTATCGGAATTGTAATTAAGGTATTTCTTTGTTTTTTTTGTTGTACAATTAATTTTTTAATTTCAATTTAGAATACTAAAAATAAAAATAAATATAAATATTAAATTGAAAATTATTCAAAGTAATTTACAAAATTAAACAAAAGAACTAAATTCAACTTTGAACATTATGTTAAAAAAAATAGTAGAAAAAAATCATGAGAATACTTGTTATTGAAGACGAAAAGAAAGTTGCAAATTTCATAAAGCAGGGGCTCGAAGAAGAAAGATACATTGTTGAAGTCGTAAACGACGGTGTTTCAGGTTTGGAAATGGCTATGAATAACCAGTTCGATGCCATCCTGCTCGATGTTATGCTCCCCGGTAAAGACGGTTTCACTGTACTTACCGAACTGCGCGATGCAGGGGTATCAACTCCGATTTGCATGCTGACTGCCAAAGGTTCGACCGAAGACAGAATCCACGGGCTCGACCTCGGAGCCGATGATTATCTTCCTAAGCCATTCAGCTTCGATGAGCTTGCTGCACGGCTGCGTTCCGTTCTCAGGCGTTCCAGCCCGGAAAAAACAACCAAGTTGAAATGCGGAGACCTCGTACTCGATACGGTTTCTCATCTGGCATTCAGATTCGGGCAGGAAATCGAGCTAACAACAAAAGAATATGCTTTACTCGAGTACCTGATACGCAACAAGAATAGAATTCTCAGCCGAAGCACAATTACTCAGCATGTGTGGAAACACAGCTTCGACCCTGAATCAAACATAATTGATGTATATATCAAACGGCTACGTTCGAAAATCGAACATGAAGACGGTTCAAAGCCGTTGCTGCAGAGCATTCGCGGAGTCGGCTACAGGATGAGGGATATGCATCATGAAAAGAGCCACATTTAGTTAATAAAACATATATAAGATTGAATTAATATTTCATTATTTAAATTTTCAATGTTCAATTATTAAATTAATTCGTTGATATAATGATAAAAATTGAATTGGAAATTTATATTAATTTATTAAAAATACTTTTTGATTGTAATATCGAAATTAGATGCCCCATTTTATTCTGAAAATGTCATTTAGAAGTTAATTTAATTTTTTTACCGATTTATTTTTTTGATTGCAATGAGTTTTTTTATCAAAAGAACAGCATTTATATTATTAATAATAACTCTATCATTCCTTGTTTATTCATGCAGGGAAAATTCTTCAAATCCGATTGATGAGAACATTACTTATCAGGATACGGGGAAAAAAGCATTGCTAATCGTTGTCGAGAACAAAGACCTGATTGCTTTTTCAGATGAAAATATGTTCCGTTCATATAAAGAAATGATATTACCTGTGCTTTCCGATTTATTCGGAGTGCCAAAGGATTCGATGGAAAATTTAATGCTGGGAGAAATTGTGGAGCAATACGGGGAACCCTGGCAATTGAATCAGATTGCAGATGCAGGAAAAGATTATTATGATAAGATTATAAAGCTGACTGATGAAACTGCTACATCAATATCATTTATAGACTCACTCAAAATACTTGCTGATGAAGATTATACAATTGACGTTGTATTGAACCTGCATGGTTCGATGACATCGCTCGTATTTACTGATACAGATATTGATTTTGGTACTTTGACACAAAGAATAAAATCAAAGGGGATAAAAATCCGAGCATTGTATCAGACTGCCTGCTATGGAAAATACTCACTCAATTCGTGGTCAAACATCGGATTATATGCAGTCAACGGTGCTGAAGATTTGAATGAAATCACATTATTTTCTGCAGCGTATTTTATAAGAGAGTGGACTTCCGGCAAAACCTACGAGGATGCTGTTTACTCAGCTTACGATTTTGAAATACAAAAACTGAAAACATACAACAACATTTTACCTGTTGATGAATTTATTCTTACGCAGGAAAATTTAATGCATAGCTTACAAAGAGTAACCGGCAAAGACACAAAGATATTGTGGAAGAATGTGCCGGTAAATGATGTAATGTTTTGATGAACTATCTTAACAAAACAAATTTCTTAATCAAAAAGTAATTTCCGGTTAGAAGCTTACAAAAATATATTCCGGGTGAAAGTTCACTCGCATCAATACTCTCTTTGTATTCGGTTTCCATCACTTTTTCTCCCATTGAAGAATATATTCCAATTAAAGTTGGATATAATTCATTAGCTTTATATTTTATTTGAATAAAATCGTTTACGGGGTTGGGAGAGATTGATAATTCATTTTCATCTGAATTATCTGCTACACTTGTATATATATCCCGATAATATATGTTGCCATCATCGGCACGAGTAAAGATTTTGCTGTCAGAAAAACGAAGTTCCTGATATTTGCATGTCGTAAGAGCAAGGTTTTCAGTTATATCAGTCCAACTCAAAGCATCATCATAAGAGCAAAATATTTTGGCGGGAGTTCGAAGATAAATGTTATCCTGATTATCAATATTAAGATATAATAAGCCGTTAAGATTCAGATTCATTCTTTGCCAGGTCCAGCCGGAATCAATTGAAGTAAAAAGTGTATCTTTGACAAGCATGTAAAGTTTCCCTTTGCTGTTTTCTTCGCAGAGACCAAGTTCGGAGATGCCGGGATTTTCGAGTAATGAATATGTCTTGTTTGTATCATTAGTTATGAAAAGTGAATCACGTCTTGAGTAAATAAAGTTATAATTATGAAAGACAATATAGTAACCCATATAATATGGTATTGAAAGAAAATTTAATCCATCTTTTGAATTGAAAGAAACATGTGCCCAATCAAATGTTGCTGATATACCCATATATCTTGAATTTATTTTTGTAAGCTTATTAGAATTATAAGAATCTTCAGTCCAAACATAATTATCAGTAAAAGTTTCACCGCAATCGGTAGAGGTTTCAATTATTATTGCCATTGGACTTATACTTAAAGATATATTTCCCTCACGAGTAATCACTATACCCTCAACATTAGTAATATCGGTGTGTTTTATATTACTCCAACTTGTACCAAGACTGATTGATATAAATAAAGAACGGTCTTTTTGAAAAGTAAACAAAGTATCTCCCCGGTTTCCGATTACTACTATATTAGCAGTATCAGGATGATTTACATTGAACCATTCGGCATAAGCAGCGAAGCTAATAGACAAGAACAACAAAAGAGTTAAAAGCATTTTCATTTTGATTCCTCCTGTAAAGTTTATTTTTACCTCCCATTCTTCATTTATGAAAGAGAAGCTGTGGAAGAGGATATTATTTATTTACCAAACAGACGATTCAATTCTTTTAAACTTACTCAAACCTTTCACAAGGAAGAGAAACAATACAAATATAAGTATAATTTTATTCGTAATTAATTAAACTCTTGCGGGATTAAGTGTCATTATGAATTTCATGATTTCGGTTTCAAAGCCCTGGAGTGCATACTTTGCAACCATTACGATTAGAGCAGATGATGCGAAAAGCACAAGCAGACCGACTGCAATTTTTAATTGAAAGCTGAGGATGAATATATTTGTTTGCGGAGCCACACGGGCGAGTAAAGCAAGTGCAAGATTAGTGAGAAATATTGCCACAATCACTGGTGCAGCCATTTTAATACCGACAATAAACACAGTGGTTGCCATTTTTATTAGCATTGTAACGGTTGATTCGGTAACTGCAAAAGTTGTGATTGGGACTGCTCTAACGCTAGCATAAATTCCTTCGATTAGAAAATGATGTCCGTTCAAAAAGAGGAAAAGCATAATTACAATCATCTCCTTGAACTCTCCGACAATTGTCGGGGTGTCCTCATCCATATTGAATAGCATAGCGGTAAAAAATCCCAAATCGAAATCCACTAAACCTCCTGCCATTCTTGCTCCCCAAAATACTGCATTTGCCACGAATCCGATTGCAACACCAAGGAAAAACTCTTTCATTACAAGCAAAATCATATACCATAGATGAAATTCGATAACCGGCTGTTCTGTCCAAAATGCAGTTGTTACGGAGAAAGCAAGAATGACCCCGAGAAATATTTTTATTTGATTTGGAATCGAAGTACTGCGGAAGAAGGGACTGGCTGCGACAAATCCCAGTATCCTGATGAACAGGAGTGTGCCGATAATCAATTTACCTGTGAGTATGTTCAGTGATGAGGAGTCAGGCATTCGCAGCACCTCACTTTATATTGGGTATCATTTTGATTAGCTCGATTGTAAAAGTTTTTAAGCTGCTAATCATGAAGGGAAGTATAAGAACAGTTACTATAAATACAGTAAGCAGTTTCGGTACGAAAGTCAGAGTCTGCTCCGAAATAGAGGTCGCTGCCTGGAATATTGAAATAATCAAACCTACAATAAGCGAAGCAAGCAGTAGAGGTCCGCTGACAATAAGCACATAGTAAAATGCTTCACGCACAATCTGTAATACTAACTGGTCTGTCATTTTTAGCCCTTTTGCTGTTTAGATGTTAGCAGTTTAGCATTTCTTATTACGCTAACAAATAAAATGTTTATCAAAATATTATCAACTTTATTTTTCATCTTTCATTATCAGTTATCGATTTTAAATTGTTAATTATTTAAGGAGTCATAATGCTTCTCATCAACGAATCAATCACAAGATACCAGCCGTCAACGAGAATGAACAGCAGTATTTTAATCGGCATCGAAATCAACTGCGGCGGCAGCAGGAACATACCCAGAGACATCAAGGTGCTTGCTATAATCATGTCCAGCACCAGGAAGGGAACGAAGAGGAGGAATCCAATCTGGAAGGCAATTCTCAGTTCGCTGATTGTGAATGCCGGGATAATAGTCCAGGTAGAAACTTCATTGATGTCCTTCGGCTTGTCGCCACCGTTAAGCTTGATGAACAAAGCCAGGTCTTCTTCGCGTGTGTGTTTGAGCATGAACTCGCGGAATGGCTGTACGACATTTGTGAGTGCCTGCTGTTGTGTGATTTCTTCGCGCATATACGGCTGGATGCCTTCCTTGTTCGCCTTATCCAGAGCCGGCTGCATAACAAAAAAAGTAAGGAATAGTGCCAGCCCCGTAAGCACCTGTGTTGGCGGTTGAGTAGTCGTACCGATTGCCTGCTTGAGAAAATGGAATACGACTATGATGCGTGTGAAGCATGTCATCATCACCAGAATCGAAGGTGCAAGTGCCAGAACTGTGATGATTGCAAGAATCTGCAAAGTAGTTACCAAATCATTGCTGTTTTCGGTTTTATCAACAGACAAAGACAGCTTCGGTATGCTGATGTTTGTCGGCAATTGCTGTTGTGCCTCAAGCACAGCTGTTGACATAACCAACATCAGTAATGCCGTAATGATTATTTTGTGTAACTTTTTATGTTTCATCCGCTTGAACAATTATAATCTCTTACATTTTAAGGGTGTGTTTAAATCCCCCTTAGTCCCCCATTAAAAAAGGGGGAAAAAATATCGAACCTGATGTATATGACAATAGATGTGCCATAAGTAAAATATTCATTGCAATTATGTAATTTCAATAAAATCAAATACTTTAATTTTTAATTGTTATTGAAGCATTAAGGGAATTGATTATTTAGTGGGTAATAAAAACCAGATGGAGATAATGAGACAAAATTAAATAACATTTTTAATGAAAAATGAAAAGTGAAAAATGAAAAATTAAGGATATATTCTTTATAAAATTTAGGAATGGAAAATATATCTAAAAATAAAAGTTATGAGTTTGCAATTAGAATTGTTAAACTTAATCAAAGGGAATAAGATAAAATAATTATTCACTATTTGTTATTCATTGAATATTTATATATTCAGAATCTTTTGTCTTTCGGTTTGCATTTTGTCGTAATCCGAAAGGAACTGCTCCAAGCCGGAATCGGTCAGGGGGCTTTTCAGGGACTGCATAAGCACTTTATAAGGAACTGTTGCAATGTCGGCACCTGCTTTCGCCGCTTCGATAATATGCATGGGATGGCGGATTGACGCAGCAATAATCTTCGATTCGTAATCCTGGACTTCCCAAATTTCGCATATATCGTTCAGCACATCGTTGCTGCTGATGGCAATGTCGTCGAGCCGGCCCATGAATACGGAAACATAAGTTGCTCCTGCATTAGCGGCTGCGATTGCCTGAGTCGGACTGAAAACGAGAGTAACGTTTGTAGGAATACCTTTTTTCGACAGTTCCTTCACTGCTGCCAGACCATCGGGAATAATCGGAATCTTAATAGTTGCCTCGGGAAACCATGAAATTATATCTTCGGCTTCCTTGAGCATACCTTTAGTTACAGTCGAAACAACCTCGACCGAAAGGTGTCCACCGATGAGTTCATGAATTTCGAGGATACGCTGCTTAACATCAACCGATGGGTCTTCTTTTGCAAGAAGTGAAGGATTTGTCGTTACTCCGGATACGCAACCGAGCATTGCCGCATGCCTTATATGTTCTATATTTGCTGTGTCTACGTAAAGTTCCATTTTTATTCCTCGAAATTAAAGTTTTTGCTATTCGTGAAAATCCGAACCTCAAAAATTAATTAATGAAATTCATATTTAAAAATAATATCGGAATATGTGGAAAAATAATATGTATTGGTCAATACTACCTGATTCGATTATTAAAACAAAATAACCAGGAGATATTTGAATTTTATACCAACCATAAAAAAATATTTGATTCGCACTGTAACATTTTACCATTTTTTTTGTTATTACAATGTTAACATCAGACTATTTGGAAAATAAGAAAAAAAAATAAATTTTTCAGATTAATAAGGGGTTAGAAAATGAGAACTAATATGTTTGGAACAACCTTATTGGTTGTGGTACTTATTTTGTCATTTCTTATATCAGCCGAAGGGAAAAATTTCAATCTTAAGGATTTTAATGAAAAAGCACCCGAATTGCTTGGCTCAAATAATGCCGGAACGGAATTCTGGCTGACTTTCAATCCGGCACCTGAAACACCGGGTGGGAAAAATGAATTGAAGCTTTACGTTGTTTCAGAATTTACTACCACTGTTACTGCTCTTAATTTTTCAAGATATTTTTTAGAACAAAAACAAATAAAGCCGTATGAAATAACCGAATTTACACTAACTCCTTATCAAGGTCAGTGCTACAGTAAATCAGATTCAGAGCCACCGCAATCGGATGCAGTCTTTGGCGGTTGTGGAGAAGAATACGGAATTCACGTATATGCCGACATGCCATTTATTTGTTATGCAGTAACTCAATATCAAAATTCAGGAGAGGGTTATCTTGCAATTCCTGTTTCCTCGCTTGGAAAAGAATACATTGTTTCTTCATGGGCAGATGGTTCCGATAATATTACTTCTTATCACCCAAGCTATATTTCTATTGTTTCACCGTATGATAACAACATGATAGATTTTACTTTGGGTGGGACGCCGGGAACTAAAACGAAAGGCGGATTAATAACGGGGAATTCATGCAAATTCAATTTGGGAAAAGGCAACATTCTTTTGTTAGCATCTGGCGGACAGGGAGCTGATTTCTCAGGCAGTCGTATATTGTCATCTAAGCCGGTTGCCGTCATATCGGGTAATTATTGTGCTAATATTCCTGATGGAATAGGCGGTTGTAGCTTCGTTACAGAAATGGAAAGACCGGCTGAAACATGGGGAAAAACATATATTTATACACCGATTATATTCAGGAAAAATAATTCCTTTGTTAAAATATTTTCAAAAGAAGCAGGTACAAATATATTCAGGGATAATGTTCAAATAGCTACACTTAAGACAGCAGGGGGTATCGCCGAAGAAGGATGGATTAAACTGAGGGCTGACGAAAGTTCACCGTTTACACATATTTTCTCAGCCGATAAACCGATTAATGTTGTCCAATTCAATTGCGGATATGATGATGATAGCGTGGAAAGCAATCCGTTTATGATGGAGCTAACACCAATGGAAGAATTTCAAAATGAGATAATATTCAGTACACCGAATTTACCATACGAAGACAGATACAAGTTCAATTACATAAATGTATTGTACCAGTCGGAAAAAGGTGTTTTATTGCCCGACGATGTACAAATTGCAAGTTACGAGGACAGTACATTTATCTGGAAAAAAATTGGCAATCTTCCAAATACATTGTCTGTACAAACTGTTGGTTCAATAAATGATAAATTTTATTATTTCGCGACAATCAAGCTATTGAAAAACGGAGTATATAAAATTAAAGCAGACAATCCGTTAACGGCTTATTCTTATGGTTTTTCGGATGTGGATGGCTATGGATTTCCAGCGAGTACTTCTTTCAGTACACTATTAAATGTGAATGGTTCTGAAAATGAAGTTGATATTAATTTATATCCCAATCCCGCAGATGATTATTTATCATTCAATTTTAATATAGAAGCTCAAAAGCCGGATTTCATAAAGTTATTTGATTCGTTTGGGAATGTTGTGTATGAAAATGAAAATATAATAGAGAATAATATTAAAATAAATACATCTGAATTAGCGAGCGGGATGTATTTTTTGCGGGTTGGGAGTATGTTTATGAGGAAGGTTGTGGTTGTTCATTGAAATTAATGAATAGTGAAAAATGAAGAATGAATAATTAAGAATTTATTTTTATTCAGATTCTCTCATAATCGGGAGGTGTGAAAATGAAAGCATATACTTCTTTGTTGCTTGTAATAATTGGCTGTTTTATCATGGTAAGTAAATCTTATTCGGCTAAGGACACATTGCCGCCTAATCCTATTTATGAATTTTGTCCATATTGTGGTGGAACCCACGACAATGCTTATGTTGAAGATATGCCTCAGACTTATGAAAGGTCAAAACTTGACACCATCATCCTGCATAAGGAAAGTTTTAATTATGATTTTTCTTATAATGAGTTTAGACCCGGTATAGATTACAGAACGAGATGGAATGCAAAGGTACGTGATATTAACAAAGACGCTTTTATTAAAATCACGTTCAAAGATTTTGAAGGAAATGATACGACCATTCAAAATAATTTTTATGCAACAAAATTATCAATAAGGCCTGACCTTAATTTTGGGTTACTTTCTATTGGAGAAACGAAGGAATTGGTTTGTTGGATAAAATGTGAATCAACGGTTGATGATACGATTACGAATATAAAATTTAAAAATAATGACCGGGGTTTTGAGATAATATGTGATAATCTGCCTTTTATAATTAAATCAGGTGATTCGATTAAAATTAAAGTAAAGTTTAAGGCATATTTTGAGGGGGATTTCAGTGATAGTATTGGAATTGAAGCAAAAGGATTTGATGACTATTTATCAAGTGTCAAAGCACAGGTTGGGGCACCAAGTATTGAAGTAACTAATTGTTGGTTTGGTGATAAATATCTTAATTCAGTTTCCAATTGTTCTATTTTGATATGGAATCATGGTATTACCGATTTGATTGTTACAGGTTATATTGGACCAAGATACCCAAATATTTATATACCTTATTTTGATGATTTTAATGAGAATTCTCCATTGATAATTGAACCAAATGGAGTTTATTCATGCGAGATTATATTTAAACCTTATGAAGAAAAATTATATTCCGACAGTATTCTTTTTATTAGTAATTCTATAAAAACAATTGATGCAGATAGTATTGCAGAATTATCAGGAAAAGGAGTAGCCGTCGAAGATGTTTTTAATAATAACATTGGAAACAATTTTAATATTAATCCCAATCCTGCGGATGATTTTATTTCAGTTAATTTTATTGAAGAATTTATTAAATCCGATGTTATAAAACTTTTCGATTCGTTTGGGAATGTTGTTTATGAAAATGGAAATATAATAGAGAATAATTTTAAAATAAATACATCTGGGTTAGCGAGCGGGATGTATTTTTTGCGGGTTGGGAGTATGTTTATGAGGAAGGTTGTGGTTGTTCATTGAAATTAATGAATTGTGAAAAATGAAGAATGAATAATTAAGAATTTATTTTTATTCAGATTCTCTCATAATCGGGAGGTGGGAAAATGAAAGCATATACTTTTTTGTTGCTTGTAATAATTGGCTGTTTTATCATGGTAAGTAAATCTTATTCGGCTAAGGACACATTGCCGCCGGACCCGAGTTGGTATGAAAGCTGTGACGGGAGTGTTGAGGGTTTTATAGAAGATTTACCAAGAACCTATGAGAGGTCTAAACTTAAATCAATAATTCTTGACTCTTCTAAGAGTAATAATTATATCTTATCCTATGAAGAATTCATACCGGGAAAGAAATTTCTATTAGAATGGTATTTGAAAGTTAATGATGCCGATAGTAATGCCCATGCTATAATCACTTTTTCGGATATGGAAGGTAACGATACAACTATAATAATTGAATATGTCACAAGCAAATTGAAAATAAGACCAAATCTCGATTTCGGAAGATTATATGTTGGTCAGGAAAAAGAGATGGAGTGTTGGTTAGTCAATGAAGCAAATTTTGCGGATACAATTGTTGAAATAAATTTAAAAAACAATAATAGGGGTTTTGAAATATTTACAGATTTATTTCTCCCTATACTTTTAGCACCTCACGATTCAACCAAAATAAAAATTAAATTTAAAGCTACTGATGAAGGAATATTTTATGATTCAGTAGGTGTTAAAAGTGTGTGTGGATGTTTAATTAAATTCTTAACTCAAGTAAAAGCAACTGTAAAAACATCTAAAATAGAAGTTAACTCATGCAATTTTGGAGATGAGGAAATTAATAATTTAAAATCGGGAATAATTTCGGTAATGAATAAAAGCGATGTAGAGCTTGTGATTACAGATTATAAGCCACCACAAAATCAATCAGTATTTATTATTGATTTCGATATTGTAACTAATTTACCATTAAAATTAAATGCTTGGGAGAGTTTTAATATCCCGGTTAATTTTTTCCCTACTGAAGAAAAAGAATATAGAGATTCTATTGTTTTTATTAGTAATACAATTAAGGAAGGAATAGTGGATAGCGTAGCAGAACTATTCGGCAAAGGTATTAGTTATCCGATTATAGATGTCAGCGATGCATATTTTGGTGATGTAATTCAAAGCAAACCTGTTCAGAAAATTGTCACAGTTACAAATAAGGGCATGAAGGATTTGATAATCACCGATTATTATAAACCTGACAACGCTAAATTCGTACATAAATTTGATAGGGAAATAAATTTAGATAATCCATTAATACTTATTCCGCAAGAATCGTGGAGTTTTGAAGTTGAATTTTGTCCACCAAATGAAGCAGGATGTTTTTTTACAAACTACATCATATTTCATTCAAATGCGGTAAAAGGGGACAGCACGGCATATTTCAGGGTGGATTCGGTTCTTTTAGGAATAAGAGAAGATGAAATCAATATCAATAATATTGAAATTACACCAAATCCAGCAGATGAATTTCTTTCATTCAATTTTAATGTAGAAACTCAAAAGCCGGATTTCATAAAGTTATTTGATTCGTTTGGGAATGTTGTGTATGAGAATAAAAATATAATAGAGAATAATATTAAAATAAATACATCTGAATTAGCGAGCGGGATGTATTTTTTAGTTATTGGACATAGGAGTGTGAGGAAGGTTGTTGTGATGCACTGATAATCTCACCCCCAGCCCCTTCTCCGATGGAGAAGGGGAGAGTGGAAAATTTATGCATACAACTGTGAAATGTCAATGTAAATGTTGTAGTTCTGAATTTTATCGCCTTTCATTCTGAATAGATTACAGAAATTAACGCTGAGCGTTGTACCATTGTGGCGTGTGTAAGTAACCAAGCCGGGAGTAACGACAACATCGCCGGAAATAATTGTCTCTATGTTTGAATGTTTTAGTCCTTTGATGCTGCCGAAAAAGCCCTCAACTGCTGCTTTTACGTTTGCATTACCTTTAACTGCATCAGCATTGCCGAATTTAAACTCACAGTCATCTGTAAGAAATGACACAAATTTATCTGAATCGTTATCATCAACTGATTTTAATAAATCGAGTACCCATTGCGGATTTGCCATAAAAAACCTCCTGATTATTTTTAAAAAATTGAAAATCGGATTGACGCTGAAAAAAGTTTGTCATTGTAAATGATTAGTTAAATTATATTTTTGCATATATTTTGTTTCACTTTTTTATAATATGATAATGGAAACAAAACGGCTTTTCATCGGAACATTTATTGATTCGTATTTATTTAAAAACAAATATGAAGAATTACAGCAAAATTTCAACGAATGTTGTGGAGGTAAATGGGTGGAACCGAATAATCTTCATTTCACTTACCAGTTTCTCGGAGATGTAGAAGCAAAATTGATTCCCGTTATAAAGAGTTCCCTCGCTGATTGTTTAGTAGAATATAATTCAAATCTTAAATTCAAAGGTATATTCGCATTGCCTAAGCCAAGTTTTCCGAGAGTGCTTTATGTAAAAATTATTAATGATGACCAAAAGGTTATTAATATTCAAAAAAAAATGGAAAAGATTATGACCGCCAATGATTTCCAGCCCGAAACCAGGGTGTTTATACCTCACGTAACCTTATTAAGAATAAAGCAATTCGAAAGATATAAATTTGTCCAGATGGTAGAAGATTTTAAGTTCTATGAAATTGGGGATATGAGACAATTCAAAATTGACCTGATTGAAAGTCAATTGACAAAAGAAGGTCCGATTTATAATATAATATAAAATTGGTACAATTTTTTCTATGTATTTGGTTTAAAACGATTTTTAAATAAAATTCAGGTATAAAAAGGAATTAAAATAAATCAGAATAAAATTTTCAGGAGAAAAATATGAAAAATTTTACGGCGAGAGGCACATTCACAGCATTGGTAACGCCTTTCAAAAATGACGGCTCTGTTGATTTCAAAACGCTTCAAAAGCTGATTGATTTCCAGATTAAGAACAAGGTTGAAGGTATAGTTGTCTGCGGTTCAACCGGAGAGGGTGCAACGCTCACTCTAAAGGAGAAGATGGCAATATTTAAAGAAGCGGTTGTTTATGCCAAAGGCAGGGTTCCGATTATTGCAGCAACGGGAACTTATGAAACCGAAGAGTCATTGAACCTGACTATTTATGCACGTGAACATGGTGCAAGTGCTGCATTGATTGTTGTTCCTTATTATATAAAACCTACTCAGTTTGCATTGTTCGAACATTTTCGGGTAATAGCCGCATCGGTATCCGATTTGCCAATTATACTTTATAATATACCCGGGAGAACAGGCGTGAATATGCTTGCCGAGACACAACTTGCAGTAGCTAATGCATGTCCGAATGTCGTCGCAACCAAGGAAGCATCGGGGAATTTGGTACAAATGATGGATATAATAAAGAATTCACCAAAGCATTTTTCATTGCTTTCTGGAGACGATTCTTTAACTTTACCGGTGATTGCTGCAGGTGGAAAGGGTATAGTATCGGTAATTTCGAACTATGCACCCAAGAAATTCGGGGACATGGTCCGCAATGCTCTCGACGGGAAATTTGCAGAAGCAAAGAAGGTGCATTATGATTTGTTCGAGATGATGGAAATGAATTTCATAGAGCCAAATCCGGCACCTGTCAAATGTGCCATGTCATTATTGAAGATGATAAAGAGCCAGATAAGAATGCCATTGCTTCCTGTATCAGGAGAAAATAAGAAGAAAATCCAGGCAGCATTGGTAAAAACCGGATTGATGAAGAAATAGTTAATTTTTTGTTAATAAAAAATAAATAAGCCGGGTTGATTGCAATTATCATCCGGCTTATTCACTATTGATGTAATATTCACGTCAATAGGGACAAAAATTGAGAAATTATGCAACAAAATTACGTTAGTCAGAGAAATACTTACAAATTGCTGGAAAAGCTGACATCGCAGAAATTCAAAACCGAAATCAGCTTGCTTAAATCGCTAGTCAAAGATGTTGTCAATCACAAAGAATTCGGTATCATCGGCGGCAGAATCTGGGAATTGAATCCACAGGAATATTCTTATAATTTATGTTACCAGTTTGGGAAAGTTGATAAAATTCCGAAAGGATATTCTCTTTCAATTGAAAACCAACCGGTGCTTAACAAACTGCTGAAACAAAGAACCATACTAAATTATGAATCTGATGAACTTTTGAAATTGAAAGGGATTTATTCTTATTCGATTACGGGTGTAGGCGAACTTATCAGGTTAAGAGGAGGGAAATATTATAAATATGCATTAGCGTTCAATTCTCCGGAAATGCTTCAAAGCTTTTATGAGACACTTAACATTATCAGTGGAATTGCAACTATTGCGATAAGAGGAATTTCCGGTTTCTCAGTTGAAAAGAAGATTCGCAGGGATTTGTTCAAAGCATCAGAAATCCAGAGAAACTTATTGCCGGAACACAAAATCAGGTTTCTCGATTATGATATTTACGGAATTTGTACACCCGATAGTGAAGTCGGAGGTGATTACTTCGATTATCTGAGAAATGTTTATGAAGGCGAAGAAAACCTCGGAATAGTAATTGCAGATGCTTCGAGTAAAGGATTGCCTGCAGCGATTCAGGCATTGTTCGTATCGGGTGCAATAAGGATGGGAACGCGTTTCGCCACAAAAATCACTCATCTCTTCTCACGGCTGAATACACTCATTTGGGAAACATTTGTCTATGAAAGATTCGTTACATTGTTTTATTGCGAATTGACACAGGCGTCTAACAGGTTACTGTTGTATGCCAATGCAGGACATTGTGCTCCGATTCATTACAGACCGGCAAATGACAGTTTTATGATGCTGGAAGCCACTGGTGCTATGCTGGGATTGACGGAACACCAGAGTTTCAGAGTCGAAAACATACGTATGCATCCTGGTGATGTTCTTGTATTATATACTGACGGAATCACCGAAAGCCAGGATGAGAACGGATTAATGTACGGTGAAGAAAGATTGTTGGAATTAATCAGAAAGAATTATAATGAAACATCGGAGAACATTGCTCTTGCAATCATAGAAGATGTACAGAAATACACCTCCGAATCGCTTTATAATGATGACAAGACACTCGTAGTAATCAAGAGGGATTTAGCCGAACAACCGGAAATGACAGAAATTTCGAAAGCGTCAATTATTTGATTGATAATTGAGAATTAATTATTCCTTCAGCTTTTGGTGAGGGAATGGATTGGATTAATCTCAGAAGTTGTTCAGTATCAGGGACATCTGTTAAACGCAATTTACCGTCCATTGCCTTCATTTTCAAAGCGTGACATTTTGTCACGGTTTCATTTCCTTTAGCTTTCAACCTTTCTTTAAGTTTTCACCAATAAGCTTGAGGATTTATACTATCAGTTAAAATAAGTATTACATCAACAATATAGAAATACCACATCTCTTTTTCTTCGTCCCAGTGTGTGCGGATTTTCTTGCTTTCGAATAGCCCGATGTAGCTCTTATTTTTTTGTAGTATTCAATTGATATCAAATATTTGAACAAAAATAAGTAATTGCCACTGTTATTAATCCAAAAATTATACACATTTTTTTTTCAAAAGTTAATATATTGCATTTCTTTTTAAGAACTATACTTATTTTGTTACATTTACGGATTAATTATGGCAAAGACAGTACAGCCGAAGAAGGTAATTCAGGAAAAACAGAAGCCACCGATAATACCTGAAAAGTACCAGGATATATTTTACATTGTCCTGTTGATTCTATTGATTTTCGGGTTTTTCTCACCTGCTATTTTCGGCGGTGGATTCAATGCGATGGATAATGCTGCATCGGAGAGTTTCAAGACTTATCTCGAACAGGCAAATAAAGACGGGAAATTTCCATTATGGATACCATACATTTTCAGCGGTATGCCAAGCTATGCATCACTTTTGACAACAGGAGCGAGAAGCTGGGATATAATCTCGATGATATTCATTGGTGCAACGAAATTTGTAGGAACACTTTTCAGCAGTGATGTTGCACGTGTAAGCTGTTTCTACGTGATGTATGCACTCGGAATGTACTGGTTGATGAGATTCAAAAAACACGCAAGGTTTGTGGCTTTCTTTACTGCTTTTGCAGCGGTGTTTTCGACTTATGTAATTACATGGATTATGATTGGGCATAATACTAAACCGATTGTTTTTGCAATGTTCCCTTTCATTATTTTATTTCTCGAGAAGCTGAAAGAAAGATTTTCACTTGTATATGCTGTATTAATGGTATTTGCTGTTCATATAATGATGCTCGGAAGCCATCTTCAAATGATATTCTATGGATTCTGTGCTTTCGGATTATATATTTTATTTGAATTGCTTCACTCACTATTCACAAAAAAGAATGTACTGGGTATAATTAGGTCTGCCGTTATTCTGGCTGCTGCAGGGGGCTTGGCTTTTGTGCTTTCAGCAGACCGGTATTTTAGCACAATGGAATATACTCCTTATTCAACACGCGGCTCTGCTC
The DNA here is from genome assembly GCA_004322215.1 of Bacteroidota bacterium. Classification (GTDB taxonomy): domain Bacteria; phylum Bacteroidota; class Ignavibacteria; order Kapaibacteriales; family UBA2268; genus XYC2-FULL-35-21. The sequence continues at coordinate 108,567 of SCSM01000036.1, forward strand.
CAATTGTTAAGACCGAGAAACAGCATCAGGATGCATCAGGCGGTAACGATTACGATTATGCAACTATGTGGTCATTCAGTCCACAGGAGACAATGACTTTTCTTGTACCGAACTATTTCGGATTCGGACGTCTCGAATATAAAGGAGAATTATCGCAAAACAGGCCTGTGCAGGTTTCGACTTATTTTGGACAGAAAGAATCGGAAGACTCACCGCCTTATATGGGAATACTTGTATTAGGGCTTGGAATAATCGGATTTATTATGTTCAGGAAAGACCCGTTCATTCAGTTTCTGCTTGTCCTGTCTGTATTTTCACTTTTACTTTCATTCGGAAAAACTTTACCGGTTTTGTATGATTTATTCTTCAATTTGGTGCCGAGCTTCAACAAATTCAGAGCACCAAGCATGGCATTAGCTCTAATGCACTTTGCATTTCCAATCCTTGCCGGATATGGATTGACAGCAATACTGAATTGGAGGAAAAAACTTGAAGATTCAGATAAGAAGGTCCTTTATGGGGGAATAATAGCTGCAGGTGCATTTCTTGTGATTGGATTTCTTTATTCAGGTGCATTCAAGACATCGTATATGGATTCTTTCACCGAAAGTGCTGTCGGACAGAAATTTCCGGCAGAGCTGCATGACTTTGTATGGTCGAATATGATTAACGATTGGTATATTACTGCGTTGATTGCTTTTGTAATAGGATTGATAGCATTATTTTATGTGAGGAAGAAAATCGGAACAGGAATATTTTATTCTACTGTTGCAATTCTGCTTGTATTCGATATGTGGCGAGTGGATTACCGTCCGATGGAAGTTGCCGATAAACCTATTCAGCAGGAAATTTTCAAGCGAACGGATGTAATAGATTTTCTAAAGAGTGATAAATCAATTTACAGAATAGCTGATTTTGTGTCCCAGCCGGCAAATGTCCCTGCATTCTTCATGCTCGAAAATGTAAATGGTTATCATGCCGCTAAAATGAGAATATACCAGGATTTAATGGATGTTGCCAATCTGGACCAGGCAGCCGGTTCGACATCGGTTGTTTATAATCCAATGCTTTGGAATCTTATGAATGTAAAGTACCTGATTGCAGAGGGCAAAATTTATGAAGGATTGGAACCGGTATTCCAGTCCCGACAATCGAAGTCTTTCGTTTTTCAGAATCCCGGCTACTTACCAAGGACATTTTTTGTAAAATCGGCACAAGTTGCAAAACAGATGGATATCCTGAAACATTTGAAGGATGGAGATTTCAATCCTAAAGAATTAGCATATATTGAAAAAGCATTACCTTTACAGATTGATGTGCCGGATTCAACATGCTATTCAAAAGTTTTGACTCATAAAAATGAGTATATTAAGATTGAAGCACAGGCAAGCGGGAATAACCTGTTGTATATCAGTGAGATTTATTATCCTGTCAGTTGGAAAGCATATATTGACAATAAAGAAGTGCCGATTTACAAAACGAATTTCGCTTTCCGTTCAGTCATAGTGCCAAAGGGTAAGCACACAATTGAAATGAAATTTGAATCGAAGAAATTTGAAATGGGAAAAACATTAAGTATGATTACTGGAATTATCTTAAATCTTCTGGTGATTGTTGCAGTGCTGATTGAAATCCGAAGAAGAAAGACGACGAAAGAATTGACAAGCGAAAATTAAGAAATAGCAAATAGATAATAGAAGATAGAAAATAGAAAATGGAAGATAGGAATTGAGAAATAGGAGATAGAATAAATGTCTTTCTGAACCTTGTGCTGAATTTATTTCAGTATTGGTTCAGTATCTATTTGAATTTATAATAAGGATATTGAAAAGAAATCAGCATTATAAAAAATAAATTATAAATAATGACAGATATAGAATTAATAAAATGGTGTGAAGAAGAAGCAAAAGGAAAAAAATATATTACTTTTACTGAGGATATATTTTTGTCATTGAGTTTGGCTCAATCTGAATTGATTGTAAAGAAATTCGGCTCGAACACTTTGCTTATGCTTCCTGAAAAGGAAATCAGCTTTTTCAATTGGCTGAAAGAACAAGCTCCCGAAGTCTGGGATGACCTCTGGGGAAATTTAGAGATAGGCGAAGAGCTTTATACTGTTGCAATCGGGTTTTTACCCAAACTGTTGGAAAAGGCAAGAGGATTCCCAATTTGTGATTTATTGAACAGCGACAATTATTATTTTACGAAATCTCATATAATAACTCCCGAATCGGAGATGATGCTCGATTCGGTTAAAGAACGTTTCATGGCTCATCAGCCATTGACTATCGGGCAATTGCTGATTCTTGAAATATCGGTTGCTCCGATTGATATTTGGCGTTTCGCTTACAATCATAATCTTAAAATCGAGGATGTGAAAAAAGCAGTTGAGAATCTTGTCGAAGATAAAGTGTTGATTCACCTTAATAAAGCAGAACATCTCGCCGCTTTTGTTGAATAGACAATAAATATAATTATGAAAAAAAGAAATTCAAGTATAATAGTGATGAAATTCGGAGGCACATCCGTAAAGAATGCTTCTGCAATGCAGAATGTGCTTGAAATTGTCAAATCAAGAAAAGAGCAGAATCCTGTCGTTGTGCTTTCCGCTTGTTCAGGGATAACAGATAAACTCATCAGGTTAATTCAGGATGCATCAAAAAAACCTGCAAAAATAATGATGAAGGAAATTGAGGCAATTGAAATTCATCATCTCAATATAATAGAAGAATTAATAAGAAAAAAAGAAATAAAAAAGCATTGTTCCGAAAATGTGCAAAACATGATTCAACAATTGGTTCTTCTCGTTGAGGGAGTTTCTTTACTCAGAGAATGTACACCACGTTCTTTGGATGCAGCAGTATCTTTCGGTGAATTGTTATCATCAACAATTTTTGAAGCGGCTTGCAGGGACAAAAAGCTTGATTCAGTGTTTCTCGATGCCAGGCATGTTATGAAAACCAACAGCGACTTTACCCAGGCATCAGTTGATTTCAAAGAGACAAAAAATCTGGCAAATAAAAATATATATCCTTTATCCAATAAAAGAAAAATCATTATCACCCAGGGCTTCATTGGAAGTGATGATAACGGAGTAACAACTACTCTTGGAAGAGGCGGTTCCGATTACACAGCGGCGGTTCTGGGTTCAGTATTGAATACAGATGAAATCCAGATTTGGACTGACGTAAACGGAGTATTATCAGCGGACCCGCGAATAGTTCATAATGCGGTTACAATTCCTGAAATGAGCTTCGATGAGATTAGAGAATTATCATATTATGGAGCAAAGGTACTACATCCGGATACTATTAAACCTGCAATACTGCGAAAAATACCTGTCAGAGTGCTTAATACTTTTCATCCGGAAAATGAAGGGACATTAATTACTCCGGGTACAAAAGTAAAATCCGCAAGAATAAGAGCAGTGCATCTGAAAAAGAATTGTATTAATCTGTCTGTTGAAGTACCTCACACTCAAAATCCTGAAATACAAGCATTTGAAATATTATCGCAGGTTTACAAATCCGGAATAAAAATAGTTTCAACTTCCATCGTTGATAATAAAATATTTGTCACAATTGATAATCCGAATGAATCTACTTATAATTCAATTAAGAATATATTATACGGATTTGATTATAAGATTGAAAATGTCAGTTTACTCTGTATTTGCGGTGTGAATCTTCTTAAAGATTCGGATATTTTACAAAAAGTCACAATTATTTTAAACAGGTTCGAACCGAAATCAGTATTATATGGTTTTTCATCAAATTCTTTGATTGTTTCAGTACCGAATGGAAATGGTGCTGGAGCATTGAATGCGGTTCATAAGTTGATATTGGATGATAAATAAAACAAAGCGATTATAATTTGAAATATAATTTAATTTATTTATTTTAGGATTGTTATAAACTTAGTTTTATGATGAAAGTCAAGGAAGTTATTAAACTTATTGAGAAAGATGGATGGGTGCTTGAAAGAATAAGAGGTAGTCATCGTCATTTTACTCATCAGACAAAAAAAGGTATTGTAACAGTTCCTGGAAAATTGAGTTCCGATTTGGCACCGGGGACATTAAATAGTATTTTAAAACAATCAGGATTAAAATGATAAATAGATATCTGATAATAATTGAAAAGACATCTACCGGTTACTCTGCATACTCACCTGATGTTGATGGCTGTGTGGCTGTTGGTGAAACTAAAAAAGAGTGTGAAAAGAATATGAAAGAAGCACTTCAGTATCATATTGAATTTATGATCGAAAAGGGCTATGAAATTCCAAAACCAAAATCAAGAGCCGCTGAATTTATTAATTTACAATTTAAGAAAGTATCCCAAACTGCAGCAGTACTTTAAAAACTATTATCTCAATATAACTTTTCGTGTGGTGTTCGTGGGAAATATGCAAAGAGATTGACAAACTATAAATAATCAAATTTGTTATGGATAAAAATGCATATAAATACGAAATAATACTTTATTGGAGCAAAGAGGATAATTGCTTTGTAGCAGAAATTCCTGAGTTGCCGGGATGTATAAGCCATGGAAAAACAGAAGTTGAAACGATTGAAAATATAAGAATTGCTCAAAAGCTTTGGCTTGGCACAGCGAATGAATTTGGTGACCCGGTCCCTGAACCGAAAGGAAGATTGATTTTTGTTTGATTAGGTAAAGAAATATAAATTTTGTCAAAATTCTCCGATATTTTATATTCTCTGCAATTATTCGTGAGCATACGCAACAAATCTGCAATTCAAACGTATTATTAATATTTTTTAATTAAGATTATAGACAAAATTCATTTCTATTTTTAAATTTAGGTGTTTTTTATGAGAAAAGCTGCAATTGTTACATTCATTTTATCATTTCTGTTCACCTGTGTTTCCTTTGCAGGTGAAGGAAGAATTCTACGATTCCCGAATGTGTCGGAAACGCAAATCACATTTGCTCACGGAGGAGATATTTATGTTGTTTCCAAATCCGGTGGATTGGCAAGAAAAATCACAAATTCCGAAGGATTAGAACTTTTCCCGAGATTTTCACCCGATGGGACACAAATCGCTTTTATCGGTGAGTATGACGGCAATAGGGAAATTTATGTTGTCCCAAGTACAGGCGGAGAGCCAAAAAGAATTACTTATAGCATGGACATTCCGGGTGTTGCCGAGAGAATGGGACCAGATAAAATCATAATGCAGTGGTCAAACGACGGAAAGAAAATACTTTACCGTTCTCGCCACGAGATGTGGAACTCAATGTGCGGGAAATTGTATTATGCTCCTTTGAACGGTGGGCTTCCTGAGGAAGTACCCTTACCAAGAAGTGGATTTGCATCCCTCTCCCCAGATGGTAATAAAATAGCTTACAACAGGGTATTTCGTGAATTCCGCCCCTGGAAACGCTATCGGGGTGGTCAGGCAGACGACATCTGGATTTATGATTTCAAGACCAAAAAAGTTGAGAACATAAGCAACAATCCTGCGCAGGACATTATCCCGATGTGGTACAAAGATAAAATCTATTATCTTTCCGACAGGGACCACAGATTGAATCTTTTCGTTTACGATTTGAATACGAAACAAACAAAAAAGCTTACAAATTTTGACAAATATGATTGTAAATTCCCATCGCTCGGAGCTGGACAGATAGTATTTGAAAACGGCGGTTACATTTACCTTATGGACCTTGCAACAGAACAGGCGAAGAAAGTTGACATTGAATTGGGAGATGACAATCTCGAAGCAAGAACAAGATTTGTTGACATTAAAAAGAATATTACCAACTTCGAGATTGCACCGGATGGTAACAGGGCTTTATTCGGGGCAAGAGGAGATGTATTCACTGTTCCTGCTGAAAAAGGGAATATCAGGAATCTGACACAGACATCCGGTGTACACGAAAGAAGCTCTATATGGTCGCCCGATGGCAAATGGATTGCTTTCCTGAGCGATAAAACCGGCGAGTTTGAGATTTATATAATTAAACCAGATGGCACAGAATTAACTCAACTCACAAATGATGCAAAATCATACAGGTACAACCTGAAGTGGTCTCCTGACAGCAAGAAAATTCTTACTTCCGACAAATCAATGAGATTGTATTATATTGATATTGATTCAAAAAAGGAAACAGAAGTAGCAAAATCGGATTATTGGGAAATTACTGATTATAACTGGTCAACTGACAATAAATGGATTGCATACATGGATGCATTCGACAAAAACAATTTCGGTGTGATTTACCTTTATTCGCTGTCAAATGAAAAGAAATACCAGGTTTCGGATGAATTCTTTAACAGCGCCGAGCCGGTATTTTCGAAAGACGGTAAATATCTGTTCTTTACTTCAAACAGGGATTTCAAGCCGACACTGGGCAACTTTGAGTTGAGTTATACATACAATGATATGACAGAGATTTTTGCTGTAACATTGCAGGACACGCTGCAATCACCTTTCAAATTTGAAAGCGATGAAGTAAAAGTTAAAGATGAAGCAAAGAAAGATGAAGACAAATCACCGGATAAGAAATCCAAAAAAAATGAAGATAAGGATGAATCCAAAGATATTAAAATAGACCTCGATGGAATAAAAAACAGAATCTTTCAGTTACCACTACCGGGGGCAAATTACTGGCATTTAACATCTGTTAACGATAAACTTTATTTTATTCAAAGCGTGGAAGGTAAAGAACCGGTTTTGAAAAGCTATGACCTAAAAGACAAAGAAGATAATGAAGTCGGAAGTTTTTCAGGTTATGAAATTTCGAATGACGGAAAGAAAATTCTGTTTGAATCGCATGGGGATTACTATTTGACCGGGCTAAAAGAAAAAGTTAAACCTGACCAAAAAGATAAACTGAATCTAAGCGATTTGAAAGTCGAACTGAACAGGAAAGAAGAATGGACACAGATATTCAATGAAGTCTGGCGTCAAATGCGCGATTTCTTCTACGACCCGAATATGCACGGTGTTGACTGGAAAGCAATGCATGATTTATATGCCGAAGAATTGCCTTATGTAACACACAGAACAGATTTGAATTATTTATTAAGCGAAATGAACAGCGAGCTTAATGTCGGTCACGCTTATGTAGGCGGCGGCGAAATGTCTAATGTTGACAGAGTGCCAATCGGTTTACTCGGAGCTGAAATCGAATTCGACAGCAAAACCGGTATGTATAAATTCAAAAAGATTTATGATGGCAGGAATTGGGATGAAGATACCCGTTCACCACTAAAGGACCCGGGTATTGATGTTAAAAATGGTGATTATCTTATTTCGATTGACGGCATTAAGCTTGACGGTGGTATGAATCCTTACAAAGTATTGCTCAATAAAGCGAATAAATTTGTTTCGTTGAAAATAAATTCCAAGCCCTCAGAAGATGGAGCGAAAGAATATAATATCAAGACCATTTCGAGTGAGAAAGGACTTGTTTATTATAATTGGGTTGAGGAAAACAGAAGAAAAGTTGATTCGATGACAAATGGTAAAGTCGGGTATGTACAAATACCGGACATGAGCTTACAGGGATTGAATGAGTTTGTAAAATATTTCTATCCCCAAGTCAAAAAGGAAGCTTTGATTGTTGATGACCGTTACAACGGAGGCGGCTTCGTTTCTTCGATGATAATAGAGCGGCTTCGCAGAGTGATGACAATGGCTGCAATTGCAAGAAATCAGAAGTTTGCAGATACTTATCCTGACGGAGTTTTTAATGGACCTATGGTGCTTTTATTGAATGAAATTTCTGCATCTGACGGAGATTTGTTTCCGTATCAATTCAAGAAAGCCGGGTTGGGAAAATTGATTGGAAAGAGAAGTTGGGGCGGTGTCGTAGGTATCCGCGGTAGTCTTCCACTGCTTGACGGAGGGTATGTTTACAAACCGGAATTTTCGCATTTCAGCACCGAAGGTGAATGGGTACTTGAAGGAACCGGAATGACACCTGATATTGATGTTGACAATGACCCTGGACTGGAATACGAGGGTATTGACCAACAGTTGAACAAAGCAGTGGAATTGGTGCTCGAAGAAATTAAGAGTGGTAAATATCCAAAGATTCCTGCACCACCGAAATTCCCGGATAAGAGTAAGTAAACGCTGTCTGAACCAGGATTAAAAGGATTACACTGATTGCACTGAATATACAATTAAAATATTTTCAATAAATAGAATGGAATTGAAATACTCAGAAATTACTGGTAAGATAATAGGAGCTGCAATTGAAGTACATAAAACTCTTGGGAACGGTTTTCAGGAAGTTATATACCAAAGGGCATTGGAATTAGAGTTTCAGGAAAATGGAATTGATTTTGTCCGTGAATTTGAAATGCCGATATTTTATAAAGGCGAGCAAATTAGCACACGCTGTGTTGATTTTCTTGTTTAAAATATAATCAGTGTAGAAATTAAAGCTATTTTAAAACTTGAAGATGTACAGTTTGCACATGCTATTAATAATCTTGAAGTATATATAACCTTGAAATAGGATTGCTTTTTAAATTTTGGATGCCGTAGTCTTAAAACTAAAGGATTGATAAGTTCCTAATTTAAATCCGTGAAATCAGTGTAATCTGATGAATCCGTGTTCTGACATTTAATTAAGGAGGGGACTTAAGGGGTGGTTTTTTTTTATTAAATTTATTCGCTTAATTTTGTAATGTAGATTTTGGTGATGGAGTTCACCGTTAACCGCTTAGAAAGCTGATGACTCCTGTTGTATAATAATTATATAGGAGTTTTTTTTATGCTTAAAAATACATTATTAGTCGGTTTTGGCGGATTTATCGGCAGCGTTCTCAGGTATCTTACCACTTTATTTGTACATAAAATAATTATAACAAACTTTCCTCTTGGAACCCTGATTATAAACTTGATTGGTTGTTTTATTATCGGAATATTCTATGGTTTATTCGATAAGGGAAATCTGTTGTCACCGAATTTAAGGATATTTCTTTCAGTTGGATTATGCGGGGGATTTACTACATTTTCCAACTTTTCGAATGACACCATCAATCTGGTTAATGATTCTGAACTTCTGTATTTAATGTTGTATATGGGATTGAGTATTTTCGCTGGAATTTCGATGACATTTTTAGGCAAGAGCATAATAAATTATTTATGGAGTTGACCATGAAACTGGAAGGCAAATCGCAGGTTTTGAGAATTTACATTGGCTCATTAGATAAAGCCGGTCACAAACCGATGTATGAATCAATAGTTCTCGAAGCAAAAAAGTTCGGCATTGCAGGTGCATCTGTATTCAGAGGTGTATTAGCTTACGGAGCCAACAGCATTCTTCATTCTGCAAAGATTTGGGAGTTATCAGCTGATTTGCCAATCATAATTGAAATGGTTGACCAAAAGGGGAAAATTGAAGCTTTCATTGAGTATTTATCCCAAAAATTTGATATTGAGAAATTTGGGGGTATGATGACAACTTATGAAGTTGATGTAATTACTTATAAAGCCCATAAGAACGGTAAAAGCAAGTAAATTGAATATTTTGATTATGATGGTAATATCATAATTTGCATCCTGATTTTTTCACAAATGAAATAATTAATGAATGATGAAATTTTAAATACCAACGAACTGACCTATTTCTTCAGCGAGAAATTTGAATTTTTAATACAAGTCATTATCGGGATAATTCATAATGCAGTTCGATAAAAAATCGGCAATCAAATTTATTATTCTTTTGGGAATAATCAGTCTTCTTGGAGATGTAATCTATGAAGGAGCCCGCAGTGTAAATGGACCATATTTAAAAATATTGGGAGCGAATGCCGCAGTCGTTGGATTCATTGTCGGATTAGGTGAGTTACTCGGTTATGGTATTCGTCTTGTGTCAGGGTATTTCTCAGATAAAACAAAGTCATATTGGCTGTTTACAATAATCGGGTATGGCGTATTAATAACTGTACCGCTCTTGTCTTTAACGGGTGTCTGGCAGTTTGCCGCATTGTTTATGATAATGGAAAGAATTGGCAAGGCAATTCGAAGTCCGTCGAAGGATACGATTTTATCCCTGGCAACAAAGCAGGTGGGTACAGGTTTTGGTTTTGCTTTGCATGAGTTCTTTGACCAAATGGGAGCTATTATTGGACCGCTGATTTTTTCATCTTTATTTTTTATAATAGGCACGGGTTCAAAATCAGTTACCGATTACAGGCAAGGTTATTCATTATACTTTTATGTTTTTATTATTTTGATGTTCGTATTAATCATTACATACTTTTTATTTAAAAATCCTGAGAAATTTGAAACATCAGAAATTCAAAGCAAAGAACATGATAAATTATCAAGAACATTTTGGCTTTATACCACTTTTACTTTTTTAACAACGTTCGGCTTCGTCAGCTTTGTTTTGATCGGATACCATTTAAAGCGAAATAATATTGTAAATGATACTGCTATCCCATTGTTTTATGCTGCTACAATGGCTATTGATGCAATAGTGGCATTGATTATCGGTAAAATTTACGATAAATTAAAGAAAAAGAGGAATAATGAAAAAGCAGGTTTGCAGTTGTTGTTCATTATACCAATTTTGACAGCAATTATTCCCGTTTTTGTATTCTCAAAAAGCATTGTTCTAATTTTTATAGCTGTTTTTATTTGGGGAATTGTAATGGGAACCCATGAAACCATTATGAAAGCTGCGATTGCCGATATAACTTCAATAAAAAAACGAGGTACCGCTTACGGCATATTTAATACATCGTATGGTATTGCGATTTTTATTGGCAGTTCCCTGGTTGGTATTCTTTATGATAATTCTTTAATTCTGCTTATTATATTATTAATATCTGTTGAGTTGTCAACAATTCCAGTATTAATTAAGTTAAACAGTGAAATACGCTCTAAACGAAATGCATCTAAATAAATAAATTTTGAATAGAATTAATGGAAAATCAATTATTAAATACAAACGAATTGACAAGTTTATTCGGTGAGAAGTTTGAGTTTATCGATACCGGCTTTTCGACAGGTCAATTCAATATGGATTTTGATGTTTTAAGGACTAAGGAGGTAGCAGAAGGTAAAGCATTGCCAATGTTTCGGGTTTATGGATGGAAACCCTGGGCTGTCTCGCTTGGTTATAATCAAAGAGCAGAAGAAATTGACGAGAAACTTTGTAAGGAGAAAGGATTTGATATAGTAAGGAGGCCTACAGGAGGCAGGGCTGTCCTGCATGCAAATGAAATCACATATTCAGTAGTTGTGAACCTGCCTGACGGATTGACTATTCACGATATTTACAGGGAAATTCATACTATTTTATTGAAGGCATTCATTTCAATGGGATGCAAAAACATCGGATTCGAGAAGTCCCAGACAGATTTCAGGGAGCATTATAAAAGCCAGGAAATGTCTGTATCATGTTTCACAAGTTCAGCCAGATATGAAATAGAATATGAAAGCAGGAAAGTCGTAGGAAGTGCACAGCGGCTTTACGGGAAGACATTGCTGCAACATGGCTCGATTCTGATTTCAAAGGGGCATGAGCAGATAGCTGATGTTATACAAACAAAAAGTGAAGCAGAAAGAAAAAAATTAAGCCGATATTTGTTCAACCATTCAGCCACTCTTGAAGAATCATCGAACGGAAATTTAAATTATGATGTGGCAAAAGAACATATTTTTAATTTGCTGAAATAATTATTATATATTTTATTTAAAAATTTGTCAATACAAAATATATGTAGTCAAATTTGTTACATAATTTGATTAATTTGTACTACATAAATATCATAGTTATTGCTATTAACAATTATGATTAAGTTTAAGTATTTTTGAAATCTTGGCTATTTTCGTATTCATTTTTTAAAAAATGTATCGCTATGAAATGAAACAAATAAAATTAAATAAACTATGAAGGATTTAATATGACAAAATTTTTTTTTCTTTTTATAGGATTATATATAATAATCTCATTCTCGCAAATTGGCGCACAAAATTTTGACCCGTCGACAATTCCGGATAATTATGGTTCAACCCATTTCGGAACGGATTTCTGGCTGACATTCCATCCGAATTACCAGGCAGCACAATCTTCCAATTCAATCAGGATATATGTCAGTTCCTTAGTCGAAACATCTGTGAAGATTGAGGTTCCCGGAAGGGGATACCAGGCACAATCGAATACGATACCATATAATACGATACAATTCGATATACCGATAACAATAGGACAGCCGTTTTCAGGAGGTATGTCAACGGCTCCCCCGATAGAACAGGTTTATGGCGGTGCAGGAATTCATGTTACCTCGGCTGACCCTGTCGTTGTTTATGGTTTGGCGAGAGGAAGCGGTTCCAGCGACGGATACATGGCAATACCGATTTCAACATGGGGGAGAGAATATATTGTTGCATCATGGGCAGACGGTGCTAATAACGAAACTGAATACAGGCCAAGTTATGTAAGTATTATAGCAGCTTATGATAATACGAGAGTGAGCTTTATCCTCGGAGGGAACAGCAGCACACAAACAAAAGGCGGAATGAAACCAGGTGAGATGAAGCAATTTACATTATACACCGGGGATGTTGTCGTATTTCCTTCGATGGGAAAAAACGCCGATTTGTCAGGTAGTAAAATAATAGCAACCAAACCGGTTGCTGTAGTTACAGGCAACAGGTGTGCGGCAATTCCCGAAACGGAGAACAACTGCGATTATCTGATTGAACAGGAATTGCCTATGCAGGTATGGGGTAAGGAGTTTCATGTTGCTCCGATTAATAAAAGAAAGAAGAACCCGATTATTAAAATCATGTCAAAGGAAGAAGGAAATAAAATTTTTAAAAACGGAGTCGAAATAGCTTCAATTAAAAATATTGGCGGTCTGGAAGGAGACGGATGGCTGCGTATGAGAACTGATAACGGGAAACCGGCACCGGTAACTATACGCTCGGAAAAACCCTCGTGTATTACATTGTTCAATCCTTCGAGGTCGGAAGACACAATTAACATTGACCCGTTCCAGATGATTCAGATTCCCGATGAACATTATCAAAAGGATGTGTTCTTTACTACACCGAGTGCAAAATATTACCTGGAATTTCCTTCGAATTACGTTAATATAATTTATGAATCTGATGACCTGGGTACAGTACCCGATGACCTTCAATTCGCACAGGAGCCAAACGGCAAATTGCAATGGGAAAGAGTCAATCTGACCAGTCCGGCTTCGGGAGTAGCGTTTTTGGGTACACAAAGCGGTAAAAGGTATTACCTGAAACAATTCCAGCTTCCTTCCTACGGAGCTTATAAATTCAGGGCAAACAATCCCATTATGGTTTATGTTTATGGTTATTCGGAAACTGCATCCTATGGATATCCGGCATCAGCCGAATTAATCAACATGGAGAAAGAACTCGATACGTTGGGACCGGTTCCTGAGTACACTGTCGAATGTGACGGCACTGTGGACAATGCGAGCACAGAGGATTATCCCAATAATGCAAACTGCTCTAATTTAGCTGTTGTCTGCTACCAAAATTACAGCAGCTTTAATTATAACTTCAGTTACACGCCTTTTATGCCGGGTGAAAAAAACAAAACGAACTGGAACCTCAGTGTTAAGGATAAAAGCAAAGATGCCAGGGCGGTGATAACATTTGGCGATAAAACAGGACATGACACAACAATCGTTATAAATTATTTTGTCAGAAAACCCGCTTTCAGCAAAAGTATTACAGACCTTGGTTTAGTAAGAGTCGGAAATAGCGAGGTGTCGGAATTCTGGTTGAATAATCAATCTTCATCTTCACCCCTGGTATTGAATAATATATTTTTAAAATATAATGACAGGGGATTCGAGCTTCTCGATTCGAATCTCGATGTTATAAGTTTACCATTAGTAATTCCGGCGCTCGATTCTTTTAAAATTAAAATCAGGTTTACAAATCCTCAAAGTGGGATGTATTCGGATTCGATAGGGATTAGCGATGAGTGTTATTCCTGGATGTTAGGATATGTTAAAGCCGAAGCAGGCAAACCGAAAATTTCGGTTTCTGATTTCAATTTTCCCGATACCTACCTGCTATCAAAGACATCCGGGCAGATTGCTATCAGGAATGAAGGTAATTACAATCTGGTAATCACCGGCTATAATCCTCCATCGGACACTGCATTTTCAATTGATATACTGGATATTTCAATAACTAAGCCATTGATTATAGGACCAAGCCAGATATTCACATTCGAAGCAATGTTCCTGCCCGAAGAGGAAAGAAATTACATTGATTCGATTGTTTTCATTAATGATGCTAATGAAACCGATGCCACTGCTATAATAACAGGTAAAGGTACAGTTAAAGTAGCTGTTGATGGCGAAAAGAATATTGTTGAGAATTATTTATCGGTTTATCCTAATCCCGCCGATAACAAATTAGTTGTCAGAACTAATAATTCAATTCAGCCAATCAGCATTAATATATATGATATATATGGCAATGAAATTATCGAAAAAGGATTTGAGAATGGAAATTCAACGATTATTCTCGATGTTACCGGTATGTCAAACGGAATATATTTTATGATTCTGAATACAAGCAGGGAAATCATCAAATCGAATTTCAGCATAGTCAGATAAATAAAATTGTAAATTGAAATACTCTGAGACAGGCGAACCGCCTGTCTCTTTTTTTTTAAATAATTTGAAATAATAATCAATAAATAATTAGTATTTCATCTTACGCAAAATATTTGTAATTGTGAAAACAACAAATTTTCAATTTCAAATTTTTAATTTTCATAGAATTTTCAATAGACTAATTTAAAATTTAAAAATGAATAGCCACTATTTTTAAATAGTGGGATAGATTTAGACCAATCCTCGAGACTTTAGTCACTTATTTTAAGTGGATAAATTCCAGATTGTGGTGACGCAACAAGTCCAGTACTTAATAGTTGTGGCTATTCATAAAATTTATTCATTGAAAATTAATAATTATCGAATGGGAAAATAATAACTTTTGCGAAAGGTGAGTTAGTATATAATAAATTTCAATTCCACTGTAACTTTTTGCGATTTTTCCGGTTATTACAATTATAAGAATGACATATTTAAAAAATTTAATTTATTTTTGAAACTTTTTATCGTTTCATGTGTCATTATATATATATATGGTACAATTTTTAAAATTGTTCGTACAAATTCTAATAAAGTGTACAAATTAATATGAATATCCTGTATTATTCAAACTATTTGTATATTGTATTAATCAAATATTAAATATTCAAAAAAATAGTAAAAAGCTAAATCATAATTTAAAAATAAATATAATAGGATTTATTATGAGAAAGATTTTTAGCTTCTTTTACGTTTCGATTATCATTTTATCTTGTATCGAGATTAATGCTCAGAGCTTTGACAAGACATCATTACCTGCAAAACTTGGTTCAAGTCATTTTGGTACTGACTTCTGGATGACATTCAATCCTAATTGGGAAACTGCGGGAATTGAAAACACAATCAGAATCTTTGTTACATCATTTGTAGAAACCTCGGTGAAAATTGAAATTCCCGGGAAAGGTTATCAGGCACAGATGAATACAATACCATTTAACCCGATTCAATTCGATATACCAATCGCAATTGGACAACCATTTATGAGTGGAGTAACATCTCCTTCTCCGGAAGAACAAGTTTATAATGGCGCTGGTATTCATGTTACATCTAAAGACCCGATTGTAGTTTACGGGCTTGCGAGAGGATTCGGTTCGAGCGATGCTTACATGGCGTTACCAACAATGACCTGGGGCAGGGAGTATATAATCGCATCCTGGATTGATGTTGCTAATAATACCGACCTGTTCTTACCCGGATATATAAGTGTTATAGCAGCTTATGACAATACAAAAGTCTATTTCACACTTGGAGGAAACTCCGGCACCAAAACAAGCGGTGGTTTGTTGCCGGGACAATCTGAGCAATTCACAATGTATAAAGGCGATGTCTTAGTAATCCCGTCTTTGGGGAGATATTCGGATTTGTCCGGCAGCAGAGTAACTTCAAACAAGCCGATCGGGGTTATTTCCGGTCACAGATGCGCTACAGTCCCTGAATCTGTTCACCCATGGTGCGATTATCTTGCCGAAATGGAAATGCCAACCGAATTATGGGGAAAAGAATTTCATATAGGACCTATTGTCAAAAGAAAGAAAAATCCGGTCATTAAAATAATTCCCAAGGAGCCGGGAACTAAAATTTATAAAAATGGGATTGAAATAACAAGCATTAAATATGCAGGAGGTCTCGAAAATGACGGCTGGCTTAGGATGAGAACTGATAATGGTTCGCCAAAAGTTGTATTCATAAGTTCCGACAAACCTGTCAGCGTCACATTGTTCAATCAATCGAGAACTGAAGACACGATTAATATTGACCCATTTTCGATAATTCAAATTCCCCTGGAACAGTATCAAAAAGAAATTTTCTTTACTACTCCAAGTACGAAGAATTCACTTGAATTCCCTACAAATTTGGTTAGTATTATTTACGAATCGATAGATGGGAACACACCCGATGATATGGAGATTGGTAAGGAAGTAAACGGCAGTTTCGAGTGGACGAAAATTAGAGTTACCAGTCCGACGACAGGTGACCCATTTGGAACCGCTTCTAATGGGAAAAAGTATTTTTTTAAATCTTATTCGCTTTCAAATATCGGAACTTATAAAATAAGGGCTAATACACCGATTATGGTATATTCATATGGTTATTCAAATGAGGCATCCTACGGGTATCCTGCAAGTGCAGAACTGGTCAATCTCGAAAAAAACCTGGATACTCTCGGACCAATCCCAACATATAGTGTGGAATGTGATGGCAGTGTCGTAAATGCTTCGGTTGAAGATATGCCAAAAAATGATGACCGTTCTAATTTATCTATCGTTTGTTTCCATAATCATTATAGTTATAATTATGATTTTAATTATAATGAATTTGTGCCGGGTGAAAGAAACAAAACTAACTGGAACCTCAGTGTTAAGGATTTAAGCAAGGATGCAAGAGCAGTCATCACATTCGGCGACCGGACAGGTCACGACACCACTGTCGAGATAAATTATTTTGTCAGAAAACCCGAATTCAGCCAAGAATCATTTGACCTTGGATTAGTCAGAATCGGTAATACTGAAACATCGGAGCTCCGGCTTTATAACAAGTCTCCCTCATCGGAATTAAATTTGAATAACATATTTTTGAAATGTAATGACAAAGGATTCGAGCTTCTCAACGATAATGAGGATGTAATCAACTTTCCCTTAGTAATTCCTCCTCTCGATTCATTCAAAATGAAAGTAAAATTTACAGGGACACAACAGGGTTATTTTTCCGACTCGATTGGTATTAGCGATGATTGTAATACATGGATGTTAGGATATGTCCAGGCGGAGGCAGGCATTCCAAAAATTTCTGTTACAGATTTTAATTTTCCGGATACACGCAAGGAAACCAAGTCATCCGGACAAATCCAAATACGCAATGATGGGAACTATGACCTTGTAATTAAAGGGAACAAGTTACCCACAGATTCAGCATTTAAAATTGATATACAGGAAATATCAACCTCAAAACCTATAATAATAAAACCCAATCAGATTTTCACATTTGAGGCAATGTTCCAGCCGACAGAGGTCAGGGATTATATTGATTCAGTGGTTTTTATCAGCGATGCAAATTCCGAAACGGATCCTACTGCAGTTTTAACCGGAAAGGGACTTGAGGCAAAGGGTGTTAACGATGCCGAATTAGAAAATAATATGTTATCTGTATTTCCCAATCCTGCGGATAACAAATTGGTAATCAGGGCTGATAACTCGATTCGACCGGCAAGTGTAAAGATATTTGATGCGTATGGAAATGAAATATCAGAGAGAACGTTTGAATACGGAAATCCGTCAATGCTCCTCGATGTGTCGGGTTTATCAAACGGCATTTATTACATGGTTTTGAACAGCGGTAAAGGTTTCTTTAAATCGAGTTTTATTGTCATAAGGTAGATTATATATTGTTATTATAAAAAGAGGCAGATGAGTAATCTGTCTCTTTATTTTTATCACGTTGTGAATATTTTATATTTTTAATCTTCAGCAAGTACTATAATCCTGTCTTCCTTGGAAAATACTATGCTGTCGGATTTGTCGGGATTAACGACTACGCCGAAAAATTCATCGGGATTGTATTGGTGTTCGTGAATCCTGTAGCCGAATGCCACCTCGCCGAATTGAGCCGCCGATGCGATGACTGTATAGAAATTGACAGACTTTCCCGCTTCGACATAATCTGTAACGGGTTTCAAATATATTTCAGAACCTTCTGCATCGAAGAAGTCATCGAATACATATTTGAGATATTTATTTTCGGAAAATTGGGTTAGCATTAAGCTGATTAGTTTATCGCTGATGATGAAATCGTCTGCACGGGCGACTTCCGCAAGGGATTGGTTACGGACATCGAGAATTTCGCTGACAATGCTGAAATGCTTTCCGCACTGCTCGGATATATTACGAAGATGGAGCAGGCAGATTAGCGTCTGTGCATCTGCTTCCTGTATGTCCATTCCCTGTGTGTAGCTCAATATAATAATATGGTCGAACGACGGAATATCAATTGCATCGAGCTGGCTGCGGAAAGTGATATTGCCATACTTGAACTCAACTTTTTTATTCTTCAGCTTGGAGTTAAGCTCGGCTAATGTTTCATCCATACCATCATATTCAGCCATTATAAGCACTTTTGAACCGGGAGCGGCATAATTGTCAAGCTCTTTAATAATTCTTCCGCCTTTTTCGTTCCAGCCGAGGATTAATGATTTTTCCGTGGGCGGCTTTTTCGTTTTCTCATGTTTAATCACACTTCGGTCAATCATAATGTCGGTCTTGCCGGAAAGTATAACTGTGTCATCATCTTCGGAAATAGCAATGATTTTGTCCCCCTCACGAATCATAGTGTTCATCGGAGGATTGACCTGGACTTTGCCGTTTTTGTATTGCAATCCGATTACAGCCGAATCTTCATAAGCAAATAATGATTCCTTGAAAGTTCTTCCGACTAATCTCGGTTCGAGCTGGAAATAGATTTCATCGCCTGCATAATCGAGGAGTTCAGTATAAACCACACTCAAGCCGGATTGACGGCAGGTTTGTGCCGTAACTTTTGCGACAACGTCATAAGACAGTACATAAGTAACTTCGTCCCTTCCGACAACTTTAGCCGCTTCGAGGTTTGCTTCTTCTTTGATTTCTGCCACAATGTGATACTTGTCTTTCCTGCGATGAGGATTGTTAGTCAGGGCAAGTACAGATTTGATTACGTGTGTGTCGGGATTCGGTGCTTCCGGCGAAATAATAATAATAGACCTTGCATCGTGGGGATTGACCATTTCGATATCCGTTATTTCGAGTGGCCTCCCGGAACGGCAAATCACTTTGGTATTTTTTGTGTCCGGAATTTTAGAATTGATTTCTTCTTCCATTTCGACTTTGTCTTTGTCGCCGAGTATTACAATTACAGAATTTTTCTTGTTTTCATTAGCAATAATAAGTTCGGAAATAATTGTGAATATCTTAGGGGACCATCTTACAATCAATGTATGACAGCTTTCGAGAATCCTGGATTTGCCACGTCTTAGATAATCTATTCTGTTTTTGAATGAATTCGTAATTATACCAATGAGCAAGCTGAGAAGGAAAACACCGCTCAAAGTAACGAAGAGCATAACGATTCTGAATCCCCAGCCGGTATCATTTCCCATTGTGCCCGGGTCTAAGCTTCGGATTAAGCTGTCCCAGATTGCTTCTATATAGGAAATTGTTGATTCATTATCCTGTGTGAACTGTGCTGCTGCAACAATAGTCCCGGCAATAATAACGATAATTACTCCAATAACAATCAGCCACCAAAGCAGAACAACAGTGCCTGCCGAGAGTGTGTTTTCGAATCTGTACCTGAATCTTTCAAATAATGTCGGTTTGTTATAATTCATAACAACTTTGTCTTCAATTATATATTACAGTTAATTAAATTATTAAATCTCAAGTGAACAAAAATAACGGAATTTTCTGTTAATTGAAATTTCTTTTTGAGAATATTAAAATTAAAAAATTGAAAATTTCTGAGCGTTTTTCCATTTTGAAGTATCATTTTTCATTAAAAGATATAAATTTGAAAAAAGATATTAAAATTGACTTTAACAATTGTGAGAATCAATATGAGAAAGCTCATTCTTATTTCGCTATATTAATTATCATATCAATGCACAGCCATGCACAGTGGGAGGAATGTAATAATGGGTTGTACGGTAGTTATATAGAATCTTTTGGAATTAGTAATAATAAAATTTTTGCCTTAGCAGGTGGTAATGGGATTTTTCTTTCAATTGATACGGGGAATACTTGGATTGAAAAAAATTCAGGATTAAACAATTCAATATAAAAACGGAATAAATTCCAATTATGAAATTATAAACCTGCTGGTTACAAATTTATTGATAGGTGAGCTAACGGGGGAATATACGACAATTAATGTTGAACAATTACCCACAGGAATGTATTTCCTGAAAGCAGGAAATGAAGTGAGAAAGTTTGTGAAGGAATAGTATATTATGAAACAGTTCTCACTGCTTTTTTCACTACACCGATTATTTTGAAATCAAACTCGGTTGTGATTTTCAAATCTTTGAATTCGTCGTTTTCTGATAAGAGCCAAATTGTACCGTTAACCCTTTTCAGACGCTTGACAAATAATTCGGAATTGACAGATGCAACGACAATGTTCCCGCTGCGAGGTGTAATCTTAGTGTCAACGACGAGAGTGTCGCCATCGAAAATTTTTGCATTCTCCATTGACTGACCGGTTACTTTGCATATAATAGAGTTTTGATTCAATCCGAAACTTTTCATTATGTCAACTTTTTCGATTGCATTCATATCCATTTCGGGATTTGATTTTGCTGCACCGATCATCTGGTTGACGAAGTCCACCAGTTCCTGTTTTGTAAGGTAATCAATTCGTTTAATGTCCACAACTTTCAGTTCATTCATACCTGTCTCCATACTGCTTAAAATGTAAGATGCGTCAGCAATTGCATCCGAAAATATCGCAGGATTTTTTATTTGGCAATAATCATAAATAATGTCAATTTTCCAATTATTATGATTGAATCCGATGGCTTCCTGCACATAAAATTTCTTTACAAGTTCGTACAAATCCGAATTTGAAAGAAATTCAACCTTTTTTTTGAAATCACTTCTCTTCACTTCACTTTTACAGAGCCGGATTTATTTCTTGTTCCTTTCTTTTGAATTGCTCTCATCATATCTCCAGCAGCAGCTGTTAAGATGTCAAATTGCCTGACCATCTCATCGAAGCTAAGCTTTTTGGCATCGATGGAATAGACTTCGGCAACATTTCCCTGCTCTTTTTTTCCTGAGTTAATTCTTTTCTCCAAAATCCTTCCGGCTTCGTTTGGTGCGTAAATCGAATCCTCTCCTGTGAGCAGGTAAATGGGGTTTATACCCCTTCTGTAAAGTGTTACCATAAGCCGGTTGGGAACGTTAGCCCTGCCGTTTTCATAGTTTGCAATATTGTCCTTAGTTTCATTGACTGCAAGAGCAAATTGCCTGGCTGAAAGCTTGCCTCCTTCGAAGAAAATATTGCGGACTTCTTTGAGCCGCATACCTATTTGTTTCTGTAAGCCATCCATATTATTGAACTTGTTAATTATACTTGTATATAATGTATATATTACTTAAATTTGATGTATATATTACACAATAAAATTGTAATGTTTACTTCTGCAAATATAATTAATGTTTCATTCAATGTCAAGAGGAATTTTATGAAAAGTAAAAATAAGAGAAAAAGGAATAGGAAAATAGCAGGAAAAATAATATCCGGGAAAGAGTATATAACTAAATCCGGTCAAAAAGAATTAATCGAAAAATTGGAAAATTTAAACATTGAAATTCAAAGAGAGGAAGAAATAAATACCCTCCTCGATAAATTCATTAAAGATTCCATGGAATATAATCTGATAAATGAATTTGAAGCCGGCGACATAAAATTTCTAATCAACGACTACCTCGCAGAACACGGCATTAATGAAATCCCAGAATATATAATGACAAATGATAACGAAACAAATGACGATTTTTAATAAACTAATACAGGTGTACCGATGAAAGACGTATATGAATTATTAACCGAAGAAGATTTGACATCTGATTTACAGCTATTGCAGGACTTTTGCGGAATAGATACAATCAAAGTGATTTTGCGAAATTTCGGGGGTTTGAGCTTTTACATTCCGAAAATCACCCGTCTGGAAAGTCTGGTTTTAAAATATGTGAAAGAACATTCCGACAAATCATATAAACAGATTGCCAAGGAACTTAATGTTTCCGAACAGTATTTGAAAATGTTAATAAAGAAACAGTTGAATTAGACTCGTTTCATCCGAATTTTCTATTTACAATTAATATTTTCATTGAATTTAAAGTTCATAAATTTCGGATAAAAATTATTAAAAATGGTTAATAATTTTTAATTGATTTTATTATGAATTTTCGGAAATTTAATATTATTAATTTGGAATTTCAATGAAAATTGAAAATTATAAATTGAAAATTTAACTATATTGTAATTGTTATCGGATAAAATCCACTTTTAATATAAAAAGGATATATTTTGGTAAATTTCGGAATTTAAATTATGGCTATAATAAGTACGTCCAAACTGATTACAATTGACCGCTATTTTGCAGAAGAAGAAGATTTGCATCCTCATGCTACGGGTGAATTCACAAGATTAATGCACGACCTTATCCTTGCTATTCGAATCATTGCAATCGAAGTGCGCCGGGCTGGAATAAATGACATTATGGGTATAACGGATTTTATCAATATTAATGGAGATAAAGTCCGTAAGCTGGATGAATATGCTAATGATGTTATTTACCGCTCGATGGTTAGAGGTGGAAAGGTATGTGCAATTGTTTCGGAGGAATTCGGAGACGTAATCAAAATTCCGAAGGATTATAAAAAAGGAAAATACATTCTTGCTTATGACCCGATTGACGGCTCGACTAACATTGATGTGGGAATCTCAATAGGGACAACATTTTCTCTTTACAAACGGCTCGACCCATTCTCAACCGAAGAGCCGACTATTGACGATATACTGCAGCCAGGATATAAGCAGGAAGCAGCCGGCTATGTGCAATATGGTTCAAGTACAATTCTTGTTTATACGACAGGCAACGGTGTGAATGTATTTACATACGACCCGACAATCGGAGAGTTTATCCTTACATTTGAAAAGCTGAAAATTCCCAGTCGCGGGTATATATATAGTTGTAATGAATCGAATTATTTCACATGGGATGAAAATGTCCGTCAGTACCTTGATTACCTGAAAATGCCGAATGAATCGGGCAAAGGACAATACACTCTTCGTTATGTGGCGACAGCAGTATCAGACATTCACAGGGCTTTGCATTACGGTGGTATTTATATGTATCCCGCCTCTCAGAATCAACCAAACGGAAAAATCCGGCTTCTTTATGAAGCGAATCCGCTTTCGATGATTATAGAGCAGGCGGGTGGCAGGGCTTCGACAGGCACAAAAAGAATTCTGGATGTACAACCTTATTCTATTCATCAGCCGGTGCCATTCTTTGTCGGAAGCGAAGAGGATGTCCTCGATGCCGAAATGTTTATCAGGGGAGAGCATCCGCTCCAGAAAAAGTGATTTTTTTTCCACTTTCTGTGCAGTAGTCTATCTCTAAATAAAATATTCGAATATATTTCTTTTCAGCAAAATTTAAATCAGGTTTCTAAATGTTATAAAATTCAGGTATTAATATTTAGATGTAAAATTTAAATGAAAATAGATTAGTAATTAACTTCACAAGCCACATTTAATTTCACACTCTATTATTACGCTAAAATTTAAAATTCATCTATACAGTTTTTAACATTCTTCTTACCGACAATGCTACTTTGTAAAGCACTGTTACAATCAGCAGACCTAATGCATAGATTGCCAATGATATAGTTGCTTCCACCCATGTGGGCCAATAATCTGGTACGTATCCCAATGGCGAAGGAATGAATCCCGTTACAACCATTCCCAGCCCTTTGTCAATCCAGATTGAAAGAAAGACAGTGAATGCCGCAACAATCAATAGCTTTTCGTTCTTCCTGTATTTAGGAACGAGAAGAAGAATTAATGATACAATTGCAAGTATAGTCGAAATCCACATCCAGGGGACCAGCCGGTAATTACCGTCAAGCCCGAAATAAAGAAACTGGAAGTGCCTTGCATGGTCGGGCAATCCACTGTAAAGTCCGGTGAATATTTCCATCAGTAAAAAGAAAATATTCAAGAGCATTGCATAGGTTGTGATGATTGCAAGTTTCTGAATGGGTTCGCTTCCGACATCAAATTTTGTAATCTTTCTCAGTAATAAGCAAAGAAGAATCAACAAAGCGGGACCTGCAGAAAATGCAGTTGCGAGAAATCTCGGTGCCATCACAGCCGAAAGCCAGAATGGTCTTGCGGCTAATCCCTGGTACAAAAATGCAGTAACTGTGTGAATACTCACCGCCCATGGTATTGATAAAATCACAACGGGCTTTAGCCACTTCGGAGGTGCAATTCCTTTTTTCTCGCAATCGAGTGTGTATCTGCTTATAATTACATTCAATACAAGATAGCCGCCGAGAGACATCGAATCCCAGAACATGAGTGAATTTGGTGACGGATATAGAAATATATTCACAACTCTCAGCGGTTGTCCCATATCAACGAATATAAAGAGCATACACATGATGACTGCTCCGATTGCAAGAAACTCTCCGAGAATAGTAATTTTTCCGAAATCTTTATAATGATGAACATAATAAGGTAGCACAACCATAACTGCTGATGCGGCAACACCAACGAGAAACGTGAACTGGGCTATATAAAATCCCCATGTAACATCGCGGCTCATTCCCGTTACACCCAAACCTTGATAAAATTGATAAAGGAAAGCGAGGACTCCGCAACCGATGATTACGAGGAGAATGATGAGCCAAGTCCAATATTTTTTACTGCCTGAAAATGCTTGTTCTAACATATTTTTCTCCTCATATTATATAATAAATTTCAGGTTGTGTACCCAGTTCGGGTTTTCTTCTCATTGTAAAGGTTTCTCCAAGCATTTTTCTTATTTCTGAATTCGGATTTTCGAGGTCGCCGAACACCATTGCCTTGACCGGACATGATTCTACACAAGCGGGTTTCAAGCCCCTTGCCAGACGCTCATCACAGAATGTGCATTTCTCGACAACACCCTTAGTCCTTGTCGGAAAGTCAGGATTCAATTGCTTAATATGAGTTCTCGGCTCCCTCCAGTTGAAGCTTCTGGAACCGTAGGGACATGCCGCCATACAATAACGGCAACCGACACAGCGGTGCCAGTCCATCATCACAATACCATCCTTGCGCTTCCATGTCGCTTGAGTGGGGCAGACACTTACACATGGAGGATTACTGCAGTGATTGCAGAAAAGAAGAACCGGCTTTTGCTTAACTTGTTCAGGAACGAAGTAGTTTTCCTGTTCGACAAAAGCATGTTCGAATTTTTCTTTCCAAATCCATTTGATTTCATCTTTTTTATTACCGAAGTGAGGTACGTTATGAGTCAGATGACAGGCATCAATGCACTTTGTACATCCCTCATTCTCGTGACACTTCTTCAGGTCAATCAGCATTGCCCAGCGTTTACCTGCAAAGCCATCGGATTTTCTTGCCTGGTTTTCTGCAAATACACTCAGGGTTTGTTTTCCAGCTAAACCTGCAGCGGCAACTCCGGCTGTAATCAATAAAAATTGTCTTCGGTCTATACTCATTTTTTAACTCCCTTCTTTGCAATCGCAGGGTCAATATGGCAGTCCCAGCAATACGGCTTAACCTCGAGATAATTATGACACTCATCGCAGAATTTTGCTTTATTGTCATGACAGCTCATGCATGTTTTCGTTAAGCTCATTTCAGCTTTCACACCGTTCAGCATAAAGAAAGTGCCATCAGCTTTTTTCAAAAATCTAACATCCTGTCTGACTACCAAATTTCTCCAAGTGTCCAGCATCTCCATGTGGTAACCCTTCATGTATTCTTTGCTCTCGATGCACTTTCCGCTTTTGGGAAGTACAGGATTAGCTTTCACAGATGCTTTTCCGCCTGACAAATTAATCAGCATAGGCGACGTAAAAACAAGAATGAAAATTAATATTCCAATTAGAACTTTTCCGGTGTCGTACATGTTAAAGAACCTCCTTTCCGGGTAAAGGATTATTTCTCAAATCAGTTGTTCTCTCTTTCTCCCCCTTCATTACGAGTGCATTTCCGACAAGCTCGTGGATACCGGCAACTTCAACTCCCGGAATCCAGTATTGCAGCAGTGGCGGAAGAGTTGCTTTGTCAATCGCACAAATGCAGGTGAGGAGATTCACCCCATTTTTTTCGGCAACATATTTCACTGCATTTGCCCTCGGGAAACCACCTCTCATTCTCATTTCGAAGTTTTCTTCGGTGCCGAGTCCCGCTCCGCTCCCACAGCAGAAAGTCTGCTCGCGGATTGTATTCTCGGGCATATCAGTAAACTTATTCATTACATTTCTCAGTATATACCTTGGTTCTTCTAACAGTCCCATAGCTCTTGCAGGATTGCATGAATCGTGGAATGTAGAGTGCCAGTGGTCATTCCTGCTTTTATCTAATTTTATTTTATTATTCTTTATAAGGTCCGATGTAAACTCGGTGATATGCACCATCCTGGTTGAACGGGCATTCTCAAACACAGTTCCTGTGATTGGTGATTTAGGCACTTCGAGAAAATCTGCAGGGCCATTTAATGTGTCCATATACTGATGAAGCACTCGCCACATGTGTCCGCACTCACCACCTATAATCCATTTAACACCTAATCGCTTTGCTTCAGCATAAATTTTCCCATTCAATGCTTTCATCAATTCATGCGAAACAAACGAGCCGAAGTTACCACCTTCAGATGCATAAGATGAGAAAGTGAAATCCAAGCCGATTTCATGGAATAGAGCCATATAGCCGAGAAGAGTAAAATAATGCGGCTCTCCGAAGTAATCTGCAGATGGTATTACAAATAAAATTTCAGCACCTTTCTTATTTATTGGGGTATCAACCTTGATTCCTGTCAAATCTAACAGGTCATCTGCAGCAAATTCTATTGAGTCCTTGAATCCGTGCGGTTGAATGCCGAGGTGATTACCTGTGCGGTGGCAATTAGCAACAGGCGTCATCACCCAGTCAATATTGACACCGATAAGATTCATAAGTTCACGTGCAAGAATTGTGATTTCCGCAGTGTCAATTCCATAAGGACAGAACACCGAGCATCTTCTGCATTGTGTGCATTGATAGAAATAATAGAACCACTCTTTCAGCACATCGAATGTGAGTTCTGTTGCTCCAGCCATCCTTGCCATCAGCTTACCTGCAAGTGTGAATTCTTTTCTGTACACTGCTCTCAGCAGTTCTGCTCTCAGCACGGGCATATTCTTCGGGTCGCCCGAACCAATGAAGAAGTGGCATTTGTCTGCACAAGCTCCACACCTTACGCAAATATCCATGAACAGTTTCAGAGAGCGGAATTTATCGAGCCTTTCGCGAAATCCCTCAAGAATAATCTCTTTCCAGTTTTCAGGCAGTTTCCAATCTTCCTCATAAGGTTGCCACTTTCTCGGATTCGGCTGATGAACATATTTTATGCTCTCAGGATTTCCCGCATAATTATATGTTCCTTTTTTATAATCCGGCTTAACATCGAGCCAGTGTTTCTTAGGTGGCTTGTAGTCAATTGTCTGTGCTAATTCTTCCGGTTTCATTTTAAGAGACATGGCTTTCCTCCTTATCTAAGGGCATACCTGCTCCTTTCATTACTTTCCTGAATTCATCCTCGTATTCTTCATAAGTATGCGTCTTCATTTTCAAATCATCAATCCATGGATTGACATGCCTAACCATTCTGTTTGTGTTTGCAAGGTTTCTTGTCGGACTCATAAATACACCGCTCATGTGCACCAGTTTGCTCATCGGGAAATAAATCAGGAGTGAGCAGACAAAGAGCAAATGAATATAAAACCAAGTGCTCAGTGCTTCACTTGGTGCCGATGGTGAAAAACTCAATATACCCAGCATAAGCTCCTTCACCGCTACAAGGTCAGTCTTGAAAAAGTATCTCATCAAAATACCTGTGATTGCAATTCCTGATATTAACAATAGCGGAAAATAATCGGATGGCAGAGAGATATACCTGACCTTAGAATCAAACACACGTCTGAAAAACAGGTATGCGAGAGCAATTACTAATGCAATATTTGTAATATAAACCAGTGGCACCCAGATTTGGAAGAAACCGTCAATGTCCTGCAATAGTGGAACAAAGAAAGGCATCGGATTTGTTAAAAACCTGAAATGCCTCAGGAAAATAATTAAAAAAGACCAGTGAAAAGCCAAGCTGAAAAGCCATAGCCATTTGTTTGCTCCGTAGGTCAGCATTGGTCCTTCCTTTAGTTCCGCTTTCGTATTTCTGAACAGTGAACGGAAAAAC
The DNA here is from genome assembly GCA_004322215.1 of Bacteroidota bacterium. Classification (GTDB taxonomy): domain Bacteria; phylum Bacteroidota; class Ignavibacteria; order Kapaibacteriales; family UBA2268; genus XYC2-FULL-35-21. The sequence continues at coordinate 137,221 of SCSM01000036.1, forward strand.
AGCACTTCCAGAGCCATCCTGCCAAGTACGCCAAGATATGAACTCGGATTGTCAAGACGGTTCTGCTTAATAAATGGTAGTGATTTCTGCTGTCCTCCTGTTGTAGGAATGCGAAAGGGAACCGGCGAGCTAGCCCATCTTACGATTCGCACTATGATACCCACGATAAACATAACAATTGCTATGTAAGGTATTACCACAGCGAAAACGTAATTCAATCCGGACACGTTCGCTCCTATTAAGCCAAGCAGTGTGAGTGCGGCTACTGCAACTAACGAAAACCAGATTCCCATGAATAACTATCCTTATTTTATTATCAATTTATTTTATTTAGAATATTTCTCATTATGTCATGTTGAGCTTGCCTAAGCATCTCACAAACGACCTTAACTTCTCAATACACAATTCAGTAAAAATAAACTTCTTAAATTCCTGATATAAATCGAAATGTAAATTTTATATTGTAATGAGTGTGTTGTAGGAAAAGAAAATTAATTTATTTTTTAATTCATACTCACATAAATAATTCTATAATTTTAGAATTAATTTATTTAAATTAGTAACATATATTATTAATTTTATTATACTTCGATAAGATGGGCTATAAACCCTTTGAAGAATGGATAGCACAGGCAGATTATGATATGGATACTGCTCAGGCAATGTTTGAAGCGGGAAGATACATATACTGTATATTTATGATTCATCTTTCAATGGAAAAAACTCTGAAGGGTTTATGGTCAAAAAATTTTAAGCAGGATGCTCCAAAAACGCATGATTTAATATATCTTGTAAATAAACTACAAATAAATCCACCCGAAGAAATATATAATACAATTTCAGAAATTGATGAAGTAAGCGTTCCGACTAGATATCCCGAAATACTGAAAACACTGATTCAGGGATATCCGAAAGAAAGAACAGAAAATATTTTCAACAAATCCAAAAAGGTGCTGGGATGGCTGAGAATTCAATAATTACTGAATCTGTTAATTTTCTGAAATCATTGCTTTTCGAAAAGGAAGTTCCGTACGAGAAAATTATCCTATTTGGTTCTTATGCCAATGGCAAATCCAATGAGGACAGTGATATTGATTTTATTGTTGTTTCTTCTGTATTTCGAAATAAGGATTACTTCGAGAAATTTGATTTAACAAAAAATATCAAATCACAATTAGTAAAAAAATTTGACAAACCTTATGACATACTGTATTATTCCGATATAGACTGGGAGACCAGCAGGGCAGTGCCTATAAATGAAGCAAAGAAATACGGTCTGATTGTATATTCAGTGAACTGAAAATTTCTCAATATTTAAGAAATGCAAATTAGTTCCTACAATGAGGGTATAGTAGAATATTAATGAAATTCAATATATTTTATTGATATTACATAAATTTAAGTTTATTTTTGTGAACAAGGGAAGAAATATATAATAATAATACTATGAGAAAGAGAAAAAACAATATTGATGATGAAAGAATATTATTTTTTTCAGAAGCAATTCGAAAAAGATTAAATAAGAATCTAAAAAGTATTATACTTTTCGGTTCCCGTGCCCGCGGGGATTATACTGAAGATTCTGATTATGATTTTGCAATTATCCTGAATGACAAAACAACAAAAAGCATTAATGATATTCGCAGGATTGAAGTTGATTTCTTAAATCGTTATGATGAGCTTACTTCCAGCTTAATTTATGATGAGAAAGAGTGGATGCGGAGATTAAAAATGCCAATCGGAATAAATATTATGCGGGAAGGTGTACATTTGTGAAAACACAAAGTAATATCCAAGCAGTCATAAGATAAGCCAAAGATAAGTTGAAAACAGCACGTATTGATTTTGATAATGAGCAATATGATGATGCAGTATCAAGGTCATACTATGCGGTTTATCATGCAATGACTGCCGCATTACTTTTCAAGGATGAAGTTTATTCATCTCATGCACGTACAATAGGAGCATTTAATAGGATTTATATAAAATCAGGTATATTTCCTAAGAATTTTACAAGAATAATTCATGATCTATTCCAAGACAGACAATTAGGTGATTATGATGTTGATATGATTTTCGAACACAAGGTTGCTAAGAATAATATTAAAAAAGCTGAAAATATTCTTAAAAGTGTTGAAGAATATTTAATAGAAGCCGGGGAATTTTAGTATAAAAAAGTTCAAAATATAATTCATTTTTTATTAATCCCCATACATCTCATTCAATCTATCCACCATCTTCCCGTATCTTGCTTTGACTTCACCTGCTTTGATTTCGTAAATTTTTTCTTTCAGTCCGACATATATATCGAAGGCAAGTGAAACTGCCTGGTCAATCCTCGATTCAAATTCCAGCATCTCCCTGAACAGGAGCGGTTCTTTCTCATCCTGATGATACTCCTTCCTGATGATTTTCTTCAGCACGTAAAGAAATCCGACTGCTTCCGATGAGGTGAAATCCTGAACAGCACGGATTTTTATTATATCTTCAACTGCTTCATACATCTTTTGCGGTTCAGTAGGTACGATTAGCTCATCTAATATTTCGGGAAGCCGTTTTGAAAAAGTATAGCCAATAGGATTGCCGAACTGGTTTTTATTTTCAAACAGGAATTTTCCTGCTTCATCGGGATAGGTCTCAATCACTTGCTTGAGCCATTTCTCAGTAATTTGGCTTTTGCGTTGTTCCAGTATTTCGTAAAATTTCATAACTATCCAAAAAATCAGTTCAATTAATTGTTTTGTTTCACTCTATAATATAATCAAATAAAATTGCAATAATAAAATTCCCTATTTTTTCATATAAATCGAAATGTAAATTTTATACTGTAATGAGAATGTTGTATCATATTAATTTTCCAATATATGATTTACCAGCTTAATTTTAAATAACTTACATTATTAATTTATTTTTTTTTAATAAAACAATTTTTCTGTTTTATATTCGACTTACTATTTTATTAGTTAAGGTTAATAATTTCTGTATCGGTTTCTTACGGTTGGGGGAGTGCAATGAAAATCTATTACTATTTATCTGGTGATTTACTTCACTCAATTTATCCCAATTTCATTTCAAATGTAATTAGCATTTGAATTTTGAATCAGAATAACAAAGGAATTGAATGTTCAAATTTTTTTACTGATTTATAATTGAAAAACTTTTTTTTTCAAAATAGATTTAGATTAATACAGATTGCTCTGTTTTTAACTGTACTCATTTTGTTTTTTAATGGGTATCCGCTTTTCTCATCTAATAAATTGGAGAACAGGATTGGTGTCGGAGTCTCCGCTAATTACTTATCGCATAAAACAGACATACCTTATAAATGGAATTCATCGGATTGTGGAATTTTCGGGAACAGTAATTCATTAGGATATGGAGCTGGAATTCAATATTCCTATTTGCTTTGGGATGATATTCTCTGGCTCGATTTAAGATTGAATTACAATTCAATGCCGATTCATCTGAATTCAATTGCAGCCGACTATGAAGTCTATAATCCTAAAATTTTATCTTATGTCCCTTTGAATATAAATCATTCTTTCAATTCGACGATGCATTACATGAATTTTGAACCGGGTATATTAATTCAGCCATTGTCATCTGTACCATTTAAAATCCGGCTTGCTTTCGATGCCGGCTATCCTGTGTTCGGTGCTGATTATGAGACAAGCGAAGAAATCCAATCTCCAAAGATTTATAGTTTTCCGGATAATACCCAAAGGCATACTACACAAAAAGGTGAACTGAGAATGGTCGGATTGAATTATTCGGCAATCGGCGGACTGCTCTATGATTTTGAATTATCTGATAATTTGTTTTTACAGGCAGGTGTGAATTACGAACATCCGTCCGGCTCTTCAATATATGATGCGAAGCTGGAAACATCAACGTTGGGTGTTTCTCTTAGTTTACAATATGCATTTGGAACAGAAATTGAAATTAAACCACCGAAGATTGATACACCAAAAGTTGAGCAAAAGGTTGAACCGGTTATTGTTAAGAAAAACCCCCACATAGAAATTCAGCCGTCTCAGTTGGAAGTGATGGAAACAATTGTAACGCAGACTTACCCGATTCTGCCTTATATTTTCTTCGACAGCTCATCTTCTGTACTGAAATCTGGATACAGCCGGTCGGGAAGCGGTTCTTTTGAAGAGAAAAATTTACCGAATGAAACACTGAAAATATATTACGCAGTCCTCGATATAATCGGTTCGAGATTGAAATCCAATCCGCAATCTGAAATCACAATAACAGGTATGAGCGATGGAAGAGAGCTCGAATCAACTCAGTATCGGCTCGATTTGGCAATGAAACGCGCTAAAACGGTTGCAGATTATTTCTCATCAAAGTGGAATATCGAGGACAAACGGCTGATAATTAAAACCCGCGAAACTCCCGAACTTGCAACCAGCACTATTTACAATGAAGGTTATGATGAGAACAGGAGAGTTGAAATATCATCACCGCAGTATGATATTCTCAAGCCGGTGATTTATTCTAAATTCAGCGAATATGAATTGCTTTCAAAAGAGATTAATAATGAAATTAAAACTGAAAATTCAGATAGTTCAGGTGACCCAAGAATTTCATTATATGCCGGGAATAAAGAAATCGGCTCGATGCAGGTAAGCAATACCGATACATCTTCAACTTTCATTTTTGATGATAATCAAAAGAAAAATATTACAGACGCATTGAATCACAATCAGCCGGTTACAGTGAAATACGAATATGATTATGAAGGGAAAAAACATACATTAGAAAAAAATCCATTCATTAAAAAGAATGCAAATCAATTTGAAATTGGCCGGCTTAACCTAATTGTTTTCGATTTCGACAAATCGGAAGTAAACCGGTTAAACAGCGAATTAATCAAAAATTTTGTGGCAAGCTCTATCGAAGATAATTCAACTGTCGGTATAACCGGTTCGACAGACCGGCTTGGCGAAAAAGATTATAATCTTGAATTGTCGCAATCGAGAGCGGAAAATACTTATGATTTTATAAAAAAGATAAAACCAAAATCCGAATTCCGCGAAGTCAAAGGTATAGGCGATTCTAATTTATTATACGACAATAACCTCCCTGAAGGCAGGTTCTATTGCCGTACCGTTTTAATCGAAGTTACAACTCCTGTTAAATAAATCCAGAGGTGCTGTTTATGAAAAGAAGAGATTTACTGATTAAATTAAAAGGGAAGGACGAAACGCAATCTGCTTCTCTGAATGAGAGGACAAGTTCATTGACTTATTCCGAAGCATTGCATCTTCTCAGAAGAGTTTCGTTCCATCCCACACCGGAACAGGTGTTACAAATCGTGGGAAAAACACCTGTTGAAGCTTATGAATTAATCGTAGGAACAGGCAGCGAGCAAATGCCTGCTCCAACTCAGTCAATGAATAGCTGGCTGAATGTTCTCGAGGAAAATCCATTGGAAAATTTACCGCAAGATATTAAATCTGAAATAGAGGGAAGACACAGAACTCATTATTTTGAGTTGATTAATTGGTGGTTAGATAATATGCGAAGTGAAACATTTCCCTCGATGGAAAAATTCACATTATTCCTCCATTCGATTTGGAGCATCGAGTTTACTTATGACACTCTTGCATTGCTTCCTCCGCCTTTGCTTTACAGGAACAATGATACATTGAGAAAAAACAGATTATCCGATTATAATAAAATCGCAGAGGCAGTTTCGCAAGATGGTGCAATGATTATGTACCAGAGTCTTTTTTACAGTGGCAAGAGTGCCCCGAATGAAAATTATATGCGTGAACTGATGGAACTTTTCACGATGGGCATCGGCGACCTCGAAACGGGAAGCACAAACTACACAGAAGGTGACATCAGGGAAGGTGCAAGAGGATTAACAGGATGGAGAACAGTTGCATATCTCGGTCAGAACGGCGCACCAGCAAACCGTCCTTTTGAAACTTTTTTTGTCAAGGCTCAGCATGACACCGGTGGAAAGAAAATTATGCAATTCGGACAGATTGCTCCAATCACAGATGATGAAAATACAGAAGACCTTGTCAGAACAAAGGAAGTTAATGGATTGATTGATATACTTTTCAGCGAAAAAGGACTGACAATTTCCAGATTCATTTGTGAGAAAATACTCCGATTCTTTGTCTATAGCGACCCGGGCGCAGACAATATGCCAATAATAAACGAGCTTGCTCAATTTATGCAGTCGAATAATTACAATCTGAAAAAAGTTTATAAAAAGCTATTCACAAGCGAATACTTTTTCTCGGATGAAGTAAGGGGATGCCAGATTAAGACACCACCGGAGTTTATAATAGGACTCGAAAGAATGTTTGGAGTTGATTTCGATTCGGGTCAGCAAGGCAAAACATTGACATCAGTATCAGAACTCGAACAGATTCTTTATGACCCGCCGAATGTAGGAAGCTGGAAGGCATACAGAACATGGCTCAGTACAACGACATATCCGATTAGGATAAAATATTCAAAGGAAATGCTTACACGTTTATCAGATACTCAATTGATTAATCTCGTTAAGAAATTTCCCGATTACAATTCAAACTTTACGAATTTGTTATCAAATTTGACACTTTATTTCCTGCCTGTTTCGCTAAGCCAGCCCCGGCTTGACACATTGAAGCAGCTCTTGCAAAACGGGATGCAGGAATCCGAATGGCTCTCGGGAATATCATCGAATAACGCAAGCGTTGCCCAGGGAATAAGGCAGTATCTTGAAAGAATAATTGTTTCACCTGATTTTCAACTTTGTTAAGGAGCAAAAAATGGACAGAAGAAAATTTATCGGCATATCGGCTGCGACAACTGCAGGCGTTTTATTAGCTCCGAAATTACTGAAGGCTAAAAATGATATTTCATTGATACCGAATGATAAAATCCAGGCACTTGAAGGAGATAATGTTTTAATTATTATAGAGCTGTTCGGAGGAAATGACGGTTTGAATACAATCATTCCCGCTGAGGACAGTGAATATCACAATTTGAGAAAAAATATAGGGTTTCCCGATACTGTGGCAATCAAGGTTAATGATATTTATATGAATCCTGCTTTGGTTGAAGGCATAACCAATGAAGGATTGAAAAGAATGTTCGAAGATGGACGGCTGGCAATCATCGAAGGTATTGGATACGACTCACCCAATATGTCACACTTCCGTTCAGAAGATATCTGGCTAAGCGGCATAAATCCTAAAACAAATAACAATGTAAGATTGCTCGAGGGTTGGCTGGGAAGATATTTCGCATTGAAACTGCCGAACTTCCCTTTGGAAATTCCGGAACACCCATTGTCAATTGCAATCGACGGCACTATTCCTCTACTGTTCAAAAGCGACAAAGGTCACATGGGTATTGCACTCACAGACCCTGATGAATTCTATGAACTCGGGAAGGGCTTGACACCTCTTGACTCGATGCTCACCGGCTCAGATTATTATACAGAAGAATATAATTTCGTTCATGCGATTGCGAGACAATCGGAAGTTTATTCAGCTGCGGTGAAAAATGCTTTCGATACCGGGAAAAATCTGATTCAGGGAAATGTTTACAGTCCGAATACATTATCCCAAAAGCTCAAGCTTGTTGCATCATTGATTGCCGGAGGGTTGAAAACAAAAGTGTATTATATGAAAATAAGTAATTTCGATTCCCATGCACAGCAGGCAAACTCTGATTTTTCGGGACAGCACTTTACTTTATTGAATGACACAGCACGTGCTATTACAGAATTTATGGAAGATGCTGCAATAACCGGTTTTTCCGAAAGAGTTACCGGTATGACAATTTCCGAATTCGGCAGAAGGACTTATGAAAATGGAAGCCGCGGCACTGACCATGGAGCTGCCTCGATGCAATTCATTTGGGGTAATGACAGGTTTGTCAATGGTGGTTACTGGAACAACCATCCCAACTTATCTGATCTGGATATAAATGGAAATGTGAAGTATCAAACCGATTATCGTGTGATTTATTCTGAAATTCTTGAAAAGAGATTTTACGCAGCGACAGATGAAATCACTCAGGTTTTTGGCGAATCATTTTTGCCGCTGAATGTTCTGGAAAAAAGGACATCGGGTGTAGAGGATTATCTTAAGCCGCTCTTCGGAGATTTTGTGAGGTCATATCCTAATCCAGGCAGTGGCTCTGGTGTTATTGCATTCGAAATGTACAAACAGGGTAAAGCGATTGTCAATGTTTATAATTTGAACGGTAAGGAAGAACAAACATTGCACAGCGGTTATCTCCAGCCCGGTTATTATGAAATACCCTTTAGAATAAATAAATCGGGAACATTCATCGGTTCCGTTTCAATCGGCAGAAGGAGATATACGACAAAATTTGTGGTTATAAAATAAGATTGGTAGTAACGATATACTCAATGTTGTTAATATAAGATAAAACCAATATGAAACATATATACAAAATATTATTAATATCAACAGTAATAACTTTTTTATCAGCTTTTGATACTTATTCCTATGAACCATGCGATACGAACCGGGTTTGCATAGGCAGAGACCTGAGATTTAAAGTTACTTCAGGAAAAGGCGCCCATTATCTCGATGTTATAAATAACGACCTGCTGAATAAAATATCACAAACGATGACTGTCGAAATGTGGCTCAAACCCGAAAGGCAAAGCGGAAATCTCCAGTATATATGCGGACTTTGGGGACCAAGTGTAGGTAAAAACGATTCCTGGGCTGTTTACATTTCATCAAACGATTCTCTGGTTTTTGAATTGAACGGATTAAACAATTTAGATTCAGAAGATAATACCATAGTCAAATATCCTGCTTCTACGCTTTATGACACATGGAATCACTTCTCATTTGTATTCAATGGTGCAAACGGATTTGCTTATATATATATTAATGGTACTCCTGTTGATTCATCAAGGAATATTAATTATCCGCTTAGCCGTTTGAATAGAATTACAAATGATGAGTTGTCCATTCAGTTCGGAAGTACAAATGCTTTATCCAATAATCCCAATCTTTACAGAACATATAAAGGTGCGATGGATGAAATCCGTATTTGGGGAAGAGCTTTAAGCACTGATGAAATCTATTGTCTCAAGGACAAAGCGCTTGTTGGTATCGAAGACAGTCTTCTGCTTTACTACAGATGCAACGACCCCGGAAATATATTCACTATGTGCGATGCTTCGGGTCATAGCAATATAGGTTTTGCCCGAAGCGGATTATCAACAGAATGGTCAGACCGCAATGATATTATAAAAGTCATTGTCTCACCTTTGACAATAAACGACACAGTGTTTTGCGATAGTGTCAAATATTATAATTTTGTTATTACAGATACATCTGTTTGCTCCACCGGATTTTATATAAGAAATTATCAAGGTACAACCGATAAAACCGTATTGGTATACAACAACCGCGAATATACTCTGAACAATTGGAGATATATTCCACTTACACCGAAGACACCATTAACATTTCAAATAAAAGCGAACCTGGATTTTATAGGTACGATAAATACAACATTATTAATTCGAAATGCCAACGCCTGTGGATTCGGAATTGCAAATATTCCTGTTTCAATTACAAGAAAAACTGAATTGAGCTTATCAAATCTTCAGATTGATTTTGATTCACTCAAAGCAGGATGTATTGAGAAGCTATTTATTGATTCAACTCTTCGTATCTGTAATAATACTTCAGGTACAGGAACAGCAAGAAATGTAACGATTAATAACATCACACACAGATTGTCAAATATATTCACTGTAACCTACCCGGCATTACCGAGAGTGTTAAAACCCGGTGAATGTATTGATGTTAACATACGATTTAATTCAAGGGATGTTGATGTATATTATTATGATACTCTGAAAATATTTTCTGATGATAAATGTGCCTCGGTTGCCGCAATACCACTTATGGGAAGAGTGAAAGAGGTGATTGGATTATACAAAACCGGCGGTAATCGTCTCGACTCGATTGATTTTGGAAAGACCTGTATTAATTTTCCATCGGATGCTGTTGAATACAGTTGGCGTAATCTTGTCGAGCAGAACATTACTATAACTAATATCTCTATTCCGCCGAATTTCATCGGAAAGCCATTTAATTTTCCTATTACCTTGACTCCTAATACCGGCTACAATCCGAATTATTTCAGATTTCTACCGCTCATAAAGGGTAATTTCAATGATTCGATAATATTTGAAATAAAAGCCGGAGGATGTACTATTGAAAGAAAAGTTTATATAAAAGGAATCGGATATGATGCCGCAATAAGTTTTGCTACTCCTTCGGTAGATTTCGGAACAGTAATAGTCGGTCAGCAATCAACAATAAATGTAATAATAAGAAACGGAAGTGAAGACCCGCTGACTACTTCAATTTATTTACGCCGGGGTGACCCTTTCTTCCTGACAGGTGCAAGGTCAATTACTGTTCCTCCGAACTCGACGAGGACTTTCCCTCTGACTTTCATGCCCTCTTACCAGGGAACGTACAGCGATGAAGTTTGTATTTATGAAAATTCCTGCTTCCAGTCATTCTGCATCCCGGTATCAGGAAGTACGATTGTGCAGAGATTCGCTTTCATTCCCGATGTAATGGAGGTTCTTAATGTTCTCGGTTGCGAGACAAAGGACAGTTTTCTCGAAATAAAAAATATTTCGGGAACCACCCAGACTTTATCAAATTTCTTGCTGACTCCTCCGGGAACACCTTTTACATTACTTGAGCCACCGATATTGCCTTCATCAGTTAATTTGAATAACGGAGAATCAATAACATTCAAATTCAGGTATAATCCGAATGATGTTGTGAACGACAGGGCAGACAGGGCATTTCTCAACTACACTACAACCGACAATGAACAATGGTCTGCCAAGCTTTACGGAACATCAGTGATTCCGAAATTATTCCTGACTGAGGAAATTTTATATGAAACAATCGAGGTCGGTGCAACGAGAAGAGATACAATCACATTAGAAAACATATCAAGCTTTGATATTTATATTGACAGCTTGTTTATATCACCGGGTTTTGTAATAATCAATCCTGCAATATTTACAGGCAGATTGCTAAAACCCAGGGATTCTATAATGGTCATAGTTGATTTTGTCCCCACTCAGCCACAACTCTACCAGGGGGAATTAACTGTTTATTCCTCACAACCATGTTCTTCAATTAGGAAAACACAATTGACGGGCAGGGGAATAATCATACCTTTGGACGCTCCTCTGAAAGTGATTAGCTATGGCTTCGTCAAGCCCTGCGATTGCGAAGTGAGAACAATCCCTTTAATCAATAATTCTTACACTTTTGCTATGTCAATTGACAGCGTGTGGATAGATTCGATAAATGTTACAAATCCGGCAGCACAATTTTATAACTGGTACTCTTTTTATTCACCAGATTCTCATCTTCCTTATTCGATACCTCCGCGTTCGACAGATACATTATCAATTAAATTCTGTCCTCGGAGACCTTTTGATTATAACCTTGTTGATAATGACGGACGACTTCACATTAGAGCGAGTGGAAGCGGCTGGGCAGATGAATATACGACATACCTTGCCGGGAAGCAGACTTTGCTATTTGTTTCAGACACAGGAAGAGTGATATTCCCACCGACACGTGTTGACACGATGGCAAGACCTCAATATATTCATTTATACATTCCTGAATTGAGGTACAATCCGCAGCGCGAACCTGTAAGGATAAAAAACATAACTTTCTTTTCTGATGAAAGGGTTTTCACGGCAAGCGATACTCTCGGATTGCCATATCCACTTTATCTCGATACAAGCGGAGTGCTGACTATAAAAATTGATTTTAAGCCCAGGGCTGTACGTTATTACGAGGCAAAAATACAATTTGAGATTGATGCTCCCTGCGGATATATTGATACTTCTGTTACTGTCAGCGGAAGTGGATTTGCTCCTGCATTCGGATTGAATTTCAATTTCAGTCCTAACTCAAGAACAGTTGACACTTTCAGAGTTGTTTATTGCGACACTTTGAAAATTCCTGTTTATTCTTCGCGTGATTTGCCTGCAAACCTGATTGATATCAACTGCCGTTTGGGTTATGACACAACAAAGCTGGAGTATATTGGAGCAGATTCATACTATCTGAATAATCCATGTCCTAATTATACTCCGAATATCATTCATACATTTTCTCAGTTTGGGGGAAGTGAATTTCTTTTGAAAAATTTCTGTCAGCCGGATTCAACCAAACCATTGTTCACAGCTTATTTCTTAATCAAAACACAAGGCAGGGACACATTCGACATTACTGTTGACAGCATTCACTTCGACACAGAAGAAGTAATACTATTCCACCTTATTGCAGAAAGTGATATTGCAGTTGTAATAGTACAGAAGCCGGAGCTCACGGCAATCAATTCTGTTGATTTCGATAGTGTAAGAGTTCTTGACTGCGCTCAAAGAACAATTCAACTTAAAAACACAGGCGATGTACCGCTTAATATTTTTTCTGTGCTTAATCTTCCTAAAGAGGTGAAAATTATTTCTTCAACACCGCAATTAACCGATTCATTGATTGTCGGCGATACATTAAGTATCACACTTGAATTTTGCCCGAGAGCAAAAATGACTCTCAGTCAATGGGTGAATACTCAAAGTAATGAACCCTGCTTTGTCGCAGATTCAAATCAAATCACTGGTATCGGCTATGCACCCCCGTTCCCTGTGCGATTCGATATATCAGACAGGTTTGATACGATTGATACTGTAATCGTACAGCTTGGCGATACACTCACACTTCCGATTTACAATGAAAAAGATTTCAGTTCATTTATCAAGGGAGATACTTTCTGGCTCGAAAAATTGAACTTCAATACCGAAATAAATTACAGTCCTTTTGCATTGAAATTTTTGAATGTGCAAAATTTAATTAAATCGGATTTCTCATATAATTTTACTCCCGGCAGAGTTGTGCTGGATTACAAAAATACAGATACTTTAAGAGCGGGAAGAATAGCCGAACTTACTTTCTTATCAGTCGTACCGGACACAGTAATAACCCAGATTCGGGTTAGTGCCAACAGCTTCAGCACCGATTCGATTATGTTCCTCGACATAATTCCGTCCCCCACAAACAGCATTTTGATTTCACTCGGGGACTGCAACCTGACTTACCTTCATTATAACGGGAAGCCGTCAACTTTGGAGCAGAACATACCAAATCCGTTCGACAGAACAACTGAAATCGGATTTACCATCGGCGAGAAAACAAATGTTGAACTAAGAATATATACTTCCCAGGGCATTCTCGAAAAAACATTAATTGACGGGAACGAAATGAATCCCGGCTCATACAAAATCAATCTCTCAGCCGACGGGTTAAATACAGGTGTATATTATTACACACTCAGAACAAGGACAGATTATAACAGCAGGACATTGGTAATTATTAAATAATTTTCAATTTCTATTGAATTTTTAGTTGCAAAATTTCATATAATTTATTATTCAGTTTTAATCATTATAAATTTAATATTTAAAATTTATTATAAATTATAAATTAATAATTATACTCCTTCCTATTAATAAGAATTATGTAAAATGAATTTCTAATATCTTCGTTAACTGTTATAATTCCTAAAAGTATTTTGAATTTTGAGAAGAATTATAAAAGGATACTATAATGAAAAAAATAATTTTTCTTTGCAGTTTATTTCAATTCATAACTCTGACACTGGTTGGACAAACCTTATCAGTCTTTGATATTGACACATCAAGCTTCCCGTTAATGAAAGCAAAATTCTTTGCATTCGATAAAGATTGGAAACAAATTAGAAATTTCAATCTATCCGATTTTGAAATAACTGAAGACAGCATCCAGCGAACAGTTACAAGAGTTTCCTGCCCTGCACCAAAACCGGAAGTTCCGGTTTCCTCTGTAATAACAATTGACGTTTCAGGTTCAATGAAAGGTGAAGGACTCAAATTAGCACAAATGGGAGCACGTACTTGGGTAAACACATTGAATTTGGGATTTTCAGAATGTGCGATTACGAGTTTCAGCGATGAGAGTTATTTCAACCAGGATTTTACAACGAAAAGACAGAATTTATTAGATAAAATAGCCTCGTTAAATATTTTCAAAAGCACTAATTATGATATTGCCTTTCTGGATCAAAATACAGGTGCTATTCAAGCCGCAATGAAAGGTATGAAAAAGAGAGTAATCATTTTTCTTTCAGACGGACAGCCCAATTTTGAACCGCAGACAAATAAAATAATTCAGGAATGTAAGCAAAATCAGATTTCTGTATTTTCAATTGTATTGAAAATACTTGCACCACAATGTTTGAAAGTCATTTCAGAACAAACCGGAGGAATGTGTTTCGAAAATGTCACTACTGAAGAAAGAATAACTGAAATATATCTTAGTATTCTACATATTGTAACAAATTCAGAACCTTGTGATTTAGAGTGGCTGAGTGAAAAGAGCTGTCTCGATTATCGTATCTGTTCTGCTGTATTGAAACCTTTAAATGTTACTTCAGATTTTAATTATTTTATTTCAGATTATTACTCAACTAGAATCGAGTACTATCCATCGTCTTCAATAAGATATGATACAATTACTCCGCCTAATACTCAAATAAAAAATATCACAATTACGGCCAGGAACAAAGATATTTTAATAAATAAAATTACATTTACGAATCCTGATTTCGGGATTTTTAATTGGGATGGTACTCCTCCTCCTTTCACATTATCTGAAAACGAAAGCAGGTATCTATTAATTAAGTTTTCACCAAGCAAAAAGGGTTATGCTTTTTGTAAGTTCAATATTGAATCTGATGCTTGTTCAGGAAATTTATTCTTTGCAAGAACAAATTTTATTTACGATACATCTGTTAATAAAACATTAAAAATAACATATCCAAACGGAGGGGAATCATTTTTAGCCGGAACAGATACTATTGTTAAATGGGAAGGAGTTCTGCCCTGTGATACAGTTAGTTTAGAGTTCAGTAATGACAGTGGAGCAAACTGGAAAAATATTACAAAGGAAGCTTCAAATTTTACATATAAATGGAACCGTATACCCTTACCAACCAGTTCCAAATGCCTGATGAAAGTAAAATACCAAAATATGAGAGGCAAAGCCACTAATGATTTAATTAAAGCCATGGGATTATTTTCACCACAATGCATTGTTTATTCACCTGATGGCAGTAAACTAGCAGTAGCTCATGGTTATTTTATCAGTATTATTGATATGAATTCTTACAATGTAATTTATACTTTTACCGGGCATACAAATTTTGTGAATTCTGTTGCTTTTAGTCCTGACGGCACAAGATTAGCCAGTTGCAGTTCGGATAAAACAATCAAATTATGGGATATAATCTCAGGTACTGAAATTCAGACTTTTCCCGGGCAAAATAGTGTATCGTCTATTGCATTTAGTCCTGATGGCTCAATGTTAGCAAGTGGCCATGGTGATAGTACAGTCAAATTATGGGATATAAACTCTGGTATTGAAATCAGAACTTTTTCCGGGCATACCAGAAGTATATCGTCTGTCGCTTTTTGTCCTGACGGCTTGAAGTTAGCCAGTGGCAGCTATGATAAGACAATCAAATTATGGGATATAGACTCGGGTACTGAAATCAGAACTCTATCGGGTAATACTAATTTTGTAACATCTATCGAATTTAGTCCTGACGGTACAACATTAGCCAGCGGCTGCTATGATGATACAATCAAATTATGGGACATAAACTCGGGTACTGTAATAAAAACTTTTTCCGGGCATTTTAGTTTTATAACTTCCGTCACCTTTAGTCCTGACGGTACAAAACTAGCCAGCGGAAGCAGTGATGCGAGAATCAAATTATGGGATATTAATTCGGGTACTGAAATTAAAACTTTTTTAGGGAGTAATAGAACTATACGGTCTGTCGCTTTTTGTCCTGACGGCACTAAATTAGCTAGCTGCAGCGATGATAATACAATAAAAATATGGGACATTAATTTAGATATTGAAATAAAAACAATTACCGGGCATACATACTCTGTTTGCTCTGTTGCTTTTTCTCCTGACGGCTCAAAGATAGCCAGCGGAAGCGATGATAATACAATAAAATTATGGGACCTGAATTCGGGTAATGCGATAAAAACTCTTTCTGGGCATAATGGTGGTGTGTCAACTGTTGCATATAGTCCTGACGGTACAAAATTAGCCAGCGGAAGCAAAGATTTGACAATAAAATTATGGGACATGAATTCGGATACTGTTTTAAAGACTTTTTACGGGAGAGAAGGAGTTTTTTATTCTGTCGCATTTAGTCCTGACGGCACAAAATTAGCCAGTGGCGACGGTGAAGGTGAAATCATATTATGGGATTTAAATACGGGAACTAAAATTTATACTTTTTCCGGGCATAATAGCTATGTGTCGGTTGTTGCTTTCAGTCCTGACGGAACAAAAATTGCCAGTGGCAGTTCAGATAAAACAATTAAAATATGGGATGTAAATTCAGGTACTGAAATTAAAACAATTACCGGGCATAACAGCTATGTGTCGTCTATCGCATATAGTCCTGATGGCACTATGTTAGCCAGCGGTAGTTGGGATAATAAAATCAAATTATGGGACATAAACCTGGGAACTGAAATCAGAACTTATAATGGTCATACAGATGATGTATATTCTGTTGCTTTTAGTCCCGACGGCACAAAGTTAGCCAGCGGCGGCAAAGATAGAACAATCAAATTATGGAATATAAATTCTGGAGTTGTATTAAAAACTTATCCCGGGCATTTCGGTGATGTTAGTTCTGTTGCATTTAGTCCCGACGGCACAAAGTTAGCCAGCGGGAGTATGTATAATTTCGTGTTTTTATGGTCTGTCGATGAGCAGTCTTTCAATCCGGTACAGGAAGACAAATCCGACTCCCTCTGGTCAATTATCGCTCCTCAGACTTCCTCAAATGATATTGACATGAAACAGGCACTGGTAGGTACAGTAAAGGATTCTGTAATAACCGGCTTTATTACCAACACCGGCTCATACCCGTGCAGGATTGATTCGATTTATTTTAAAGGTGGAGACAATACTCAATTTGCACAAGTATCGGGCTTTCCACCTTTTACTGTTGATGTAGGAAAAACAAAGTCTGTAGAGTTCAGGTTCAAGCCGAATTCAGTTGGAAATAAATCCTCAACAATTGTAATTATTACACAGGCAGATACTTTAAGACAGGGAATTATTGGTGAAGGTGTACTTCCTCAACTCCAGGTAATGACAAACATACTTGATTTCGGTAAAGTAGAATTAGGGAATGAAAAAACATTTCAAGATACTTTGTTACTCAAAAACATCAGCACAAGCCCGATTGACATCACAAATACCGAATTGATGTATCCCGATAAGGAGCAGTTCTATATAATATCAGGTGGTGGTGGCTTTACACTGAATCCCGGTGAATCAAGACCGCTCACAGTGCAATTCAAACCTAAATACGGAGGAAGAACTTCGGGTGGAATCGGCTTCGATTATGCAGGTACCGGCTCTCCGGCTATTGTATCATTATACGGTGAAGGAATTGGTGGACTTGTGACAATTCCTGACGATTCAGCCAATCCGGGTGAAACACGTGAACTGAAGCTGAATTTCAGTAAAGTGAAAATGGAAGGTATTCAGGCAATTGCATCGAGTTTCAAATCTAAAGTCAGATTCCAGAGAACTATATTAGCTCCATTAGACAGGAAATCCATATCAACTTTCAGCAAAGATTCTGTTGTTATTGATGTTGAAGGTGACATTGGCAATAACACAGAACTCGCATCAATTCCTGTAGTAGCCGCATTAGGCGCTACCACAGAAACAACATTGGATTTGCTTGAGTTCAACTTGTACGATGCAGGAAACAATGTCGTTGATTACGATATTGAAACACGGTCAGGTAAATTCAAGATTCTGGGTATATGCGAAGAAGGAGGGAAACGCTTACTGGATTTTTCGGGAAACATAAAATTGTTTTCAATCAATCCCAATCCTTCCTCCGATGATGCAGAAATAGAATTTGAACTTATCGAGAGCGATAGAACACATTTAATTATTACAAATATTCTCGGTGAAAAAGTATTGACTCTGCTTGATGGAACACCTGAATTAGGAAGGCAAAAAATTACATTCAATACAAATGAATTAACTCAGGGTAACTATTTTGTAATTCTCA
>SCSM01000037.1 GCA_004322215.1 Bacteroidota bacterium
CAAAGAATATGAGAAGCGGAAATCGGAATTGGAAGAAATGCTTAGAAAGTCAGAAGAACGCTATCAGAAACGAATCGCAAAAACACAAAAAATGTGGATTGAATATTCTGATAACTATGAAGCCACAAAGATTAATAAAATTGAGAAGGACATTACCTTATTGGAAGCCGAGTTGTTTAAACTCGAAGTAACGCATCCAGAGCCATCAATAGAAGAAACAAAATGAATTGTATGAGAAGGCTACCACATCGGTAGCCTTCTTCTTTTAAAGATTTATCCAATAACCACTCTTAATATAGCGATGGAGTTTTAAAATGAATATAAAGAAATTCACAGCAAGTTATTCTGTATTTGCAGAAGATAAAGATGAAGCTTGGGCAAGAGTTGATGAAATTGTCAACAATGCGATGACAGAAGAAGCAACCCTATCAAATACATTTGCCCTGTTAGAAGAAGAACTCACTAAGGAAGAAATCAAAATAGCCAAAATGATGAAATCAATGAATGATATTGATGGTTAAATGTAGGTTTAATGAACAAATTAAATTTAAAGGAGGAATAATGAACTATATCATTGCAACTTTCTTTTTTGTATGGGGTATCATATTGATAACAACCATTTATTACAGCATTGAGGCTCTTTGTCATTAATTCAAAACCAATGGCACCGGATTTATCCGGTGCCTTTATTTAAAAATAGTATTAAGGTGAAAATTATGGAAGATAAATTTTTTAGTAAAAAGTATTGTGATAGATGTGGTAATGTCTTGGATGCTCGCACTATGTCTTGGTTCAACGATGATACAATTTGCATGAATTGTTCAGATAAGGAATCAGCAATAAAAAAGAAACTTCAAGATGGTGGGAAAAGTTATGAAGGATGTGGCTATATACCTGATGTAAACAAGCAAGAGGCAATCAAATGAATTCAGCAAAAGAAATAAAAGATAATTTAAACTTGTTTACAGGTACAGAACATTATTATCAACACCCATTTGGAATCATGTATACCGATGGAATTAAATTTTTAGCTGACAGTTGTGCTTGCTACTGGCTCATAGATGCTGTTGCCAGTTGGCAGTATGATGAGAAAGTTAAGCAGGAAGAATTTCAAGTGTATAAACTGAAAGTCAATGAAGATAAATCAGCAATTCTTAATATAGAAGATGGCAACTACAATATCATTCAAACACAAGAAATTGATTTTACTGATTTTCCACTTGAAGAAATTCAATTGTGGTTTACAAATAACGTTCTATACTTACCTTCGGAGCATTAAACATGATAATCAAGATAGAAATGAATAACAATTTTATTAAAAATAGGTTAGGTGTTCAGATGAATAAATACACTTTTTTAAGCTATGTCATTTTTGCTAATAATGAAGATGAAGCATGGGAGAAGATACAGGAGAGTATTCAAGATAATGAGATTACAGATTGTTTTACCTGTATAGAAAAAGAAATGACATTTCAAGATTACAAAATTTTAAATCCATTGGGACTGAATAAGGAACAATTAAAAAATCTAACAGAAGATAATTTGAAGGAATTTTTAGAGGAGTAGCTGAAATGATAATAAATGGTAGAGAAGTTCAAGTTTATGATAACGGTGGTATAACTAATGACCGCTATACCATTGTTGTTGATAATTCTGTTTATTCAATGAACAAAGTTCCGAATCATCCTGCTTATGGTTTTAACCAGTATTGTGGAGATGAAGAGCAAGGATATGAGTGGAATGAAAAGTGGGGTGAAGAAGTGCATGATATAAGTGCACTCCCGGAAGAAACAGTAAAAGCAATTATTCAAAGATTTGAAAACAAGTGAAAGGAAGAAAATGAAAATTTGGTTATTATTTTGGGTTGAATCTGATAGTTGCTTCAATTATACACCTGTTTTTGAACTTCACAAAAGCAGTGATACAGCCAGGGATAGATATGTTGAATTGACTAATTTTTCACCTATTGAATTTGAACAAAACAGAGGATATCCTACACAATTAGTTAGCGAGATAAGTTTAAGGGAAGTGGATGTATAACTATTCCCACCATTACTTTGATGCATTAAAGAGCAGTAGAGCGTTCTTTGCCAGTTTCTATGGTGCTGTACCTGCGCGTGTTCCCCACACGTTTACTGTTAGATAGTAAACTGGCACTTTATTTAAAGGTGAGTTATTTGAAAATATTTATAGAGTTATATATTGACTAATATAATAAAGTCTTGTCATAACTCATTTATCACGTTTGTCGCATTCTTGATATAATATAGTTCAGTTATCAATAAGTCAAACTGAATCAATATGAATAAGAATTTGAAAAGTATAAAATATAAACGCTCATTTATGTTTTCAATAAACTTAAATAAAAGTCATTGACATAATTTTAGAGATATGTAAAAGATAATTCAAGTTTATACATTTTTGTTTTAGAGTGAAATTTATGAAAACTATTTCGTATTTGCGTGTGTCAACCATTGACCAGGACATCGAGAAGAATAAAACTGATATTCTCAAACTTGCTAATGAAAAACAATTAGGAAATGTCATATTTGTTGAAGAAAAAATCTCTGGTACAGTAAGTTGGAAGAAAAGAAAGATACATGATATTGTGTATAGTCTTACTGCTGGAGACAACATTATTGTCAGCGAACTTTCACGTTTAGGTCGTTCAATGTTAGAATGCATGGAGATTCTTTCAATTGCTACAGAAAAGAAAATCAATATTTATTCTGTTAAAGGTAATTGGAGTTTAGATAATTCCATTCAGTCAAAAATAATTGCTATGGCATTTTCTATGGCAAGTGAGATTGAAAGAGATTTGATAAGTTCTCGTACCAGGGAATCTTTACGGATAAAAAAGTTGAATGGAATGAAACTCGGTCGTCCCGTTGGGAGCGGTAGTTCAAAACTTGATGAATTTAAAGTTGAGATAGAAGCTCTGTTAAATAATGGTTCATCAAAACGTTTCATTGCCAAGAGATATGGAATAACAGAACAAGGTCTTTTTCACTGGCTGAGAAAGAACAAAGAGAAATTGGAAAAAAAAAGTTAATGATGAGTAATCCCATTCAAAGATTTACAAATTAAGTTTGATATTTTGTTTAATTTGATATAAACAACAAATATAAATCAATAAGAAAGGCTGACTATATAAAGTCAGCCTTATCTAACACGTCTGTTAACACATCATCTTATACATACAATATAAATATGAATCAGTATGAACTATAAAATTTTCAATTCATACATTGCTTTATTGACCATATTTTTTATTTCAAGAAAAGCATGATATATTTCAGAATAAAGTTCTCCAGAAAATAAATTAATTTCCCGATAATTTTCATTTACTCCGATAGCTAAGTCAATCGAAGAATTAATGTTTGAATATCCAATTGAGAATTCAGTGGTATTTAATTTATTGGAAATTGTTTCTTTAATCTTTCCAATATATTCCGTTATATCCAAAGATAATATCATCTTATAACTTGCATCAACATCAGCTATTAAATCTTTTTGAAGATTATCTAATGAATTAGCTTGTTCATAAGAAAAAATTGAACTGTCTAATAAAACAAATACAAAATTATCTTTATCAAATAAGACATATTCACACCCAATAATGCTATCAGGATTTACTAAAGAATAAACATCT
Organism: Bacteroidota bacterium; assembly: GCA_004322215.1. GTDB lineage: Bacteria > Bacteroidota > Ignavibacteria > Kapaibacteriales > UBA2268 > XYC2-FULL-35-21. The sequence continues at coordinate 3,653 of SCSM01000037.1, forward strand.
AACATAAAACACCTTATAAAAATTTTTAAAAAATAGTTATTAATCAAATAAAAAATTATTATTTCCTATAATCCATATCAATGTCTTGTCTGAATCAGCAATTCCAAGTTGCTGTTTGTTTCTCAAAAAAAATTGAACTGCTTTCGATTCGTATTTGACATTAAGCTCAAATTCAGGATTGATAAAATGCTTAACATTTTTTGCATAGGGATAAGTAGTATCAATGATAAATTCATATTGTCTATTAATTCTGAATTTATTTAGTATCGAATCAACATATTTTCTTCTATCATAACCAGAAATTTGAGTTCCGATGATTCGTTTAACTTGCTTCTTGAACTGTTCAATACCGACAATGATACCTGCCATCGTTATAGCACTCCCACAAGGAATAATTAAATTATCTAAATAATCTGGAAGATTAAGTACCTGATTTGCTGTCGAACCAATAATAGCATCCGGGTAATCAGATAAATTAATTCCAAAATTTACAACTTCATAGTTGTTCTCTTTGATTATATCATTTACTCTGCTTGTTACAACATTTCGGTATCCGATTTTTGCTACTACTTTTATTTCAGCCCCAAGTTGATAAGCCAATGATAATGGTTTATACCTCTTAGCTGTTTCTTCAACGGAATCAATCTTTCCACCAATACATATCATGCAAGGGACATTATTATCTTTTGCTATCTTCGCCACTATTGCACTCTGTGGAGATGATAATGAGACCGGATTAGTAATTAATCCGGTTATTTTCTCATTCTTTGATTTCATGCTCTCATAAAGCAACTGCATCTGACGAACTTTACCTCCTCCGAGTTCATTATAATCTTCGTAAGGGAGATAAAGGTCATCTCGTTTATATAGTATACCGTCGTATTCTTCGACTGGTGTTAATTCTGATAAAGCAGTTATTAGTTCCATTATTTTCTCCTTAATAAAATTATTAACATTCAACTTCTTCTTCTTCATAATTACATCTCCCGAATGAAATTTTGGTATTAGATAATAAGCTATTAAAAATCACGCTGCTTTCTGTGATAAAGACAGTGTAGTCTTCGTTCTTATCGAGGTATTTCAGGTATTCTTTGGTAATAAGACAGTTATAATTTAATTCTTTTATAAATTTAATTTCTGTTTTATACCTTGTAGAATAATTTTTACCTTCAAAAATAATATAACTACTATCATCAATCTTAGCTGTCTTAATATAAACATCTGTACAAGCCTCATCTTTAGAGTCTTCAATTACACTTTTTAAAACTTTTGAACTTAATTTAAACTCCAAATAGGATGAAGATGTATCAAAAACTTGGTTTATGACATCATCTGGCATATACTTAAATAAGCCCAATTGAGCACAACCATGAATTACTGTTCTGTCTGTACTTTGTAGAATAATAGTTTTCGCTACAAATTCACCTTCATTATTTGCCTCATAATTAAAAATTATATAAGTGTTATCTACAGTGATAAATTTTTTTAAAATGTTTAAAAAATTCTTTACATGGTATAAACCTATTTTAATTTTCTCAGTAGGGCATTGCTTATTATCTGTCAGTTCAAAGCATTCACAAAGATTAATTATGTTATATTTAACAGCTGTTCTGGCAACTGTATATGATTTCACCACAGCCGTTAAATCTGGATTAATTTCCAATAAAAGATTAGAATCAACAACCTCAAATATTTTAAGGAAATCAATTAGCATTGATAAGTCTTTAGCTCTAAAATTTAGCTCTTTCATTTTTTACTCCTGGTTTTACTTGGTTTCATGGTAATTTTATTATAATTTTCAATTGCTTTTTTGATTAATTCACTTGGACTGATGCCTTCTATTTCAGCAAGTTTATTTATCAAAGCATAGGTATTTTCGTCAACTTGAAGTCTTGTGATTTTAGGTTTTGACACTTTTGGCAAAACCTGCTTTTTAGCCTCTGAAAATGTTAATGTATGGTCTTTGACCTTAGCGTACAAGTCAGGATGTTCTTTCAAGAGTTCATAGTAATCCTTTATTGAAGTAGTGCCAATGTCACCTACTAAATCAGCGATATATTTATATGTATGCACTGGTTCAGCTAATGAAGGTGTCTTACCAGATCTGATTTCACTGATTTTCTTGCGGAGCTTTTCTTTTGAATCTAATTTAACCCCATCAACCATTTCTGCACCTATACATGCAAGGTCTGATTTAGTATGGTGGTATCTGTTAAGGTTTTTTATTCTCAAAAATTCTGGTATGTCCTCAACTGTACCTGTGTAATAGACACAACGGTAGGGTTTTCCCAACTCAAAACAGGCATTAGCTATGTTTCGTCCATGTAAGACAAAACCATCTAATATTGTTACATTTTCTTTTTGATCGAATTCAAGTAAAGACAATTTAAAACCATTCATAGACCGCTTTTTCATTAATGGTTCTCCATTCCTTATCGGATGAAATTTTGGTTCTTCACTTGAGTATACATAAGAGATATTTGATGATTCGCTGGTATTCTCATCACCAAGAGAATAAGTTGGTGGATTAGTAATTTCATTAGTAGTTTTTTCTACTGAAGTAGATTCAACATTTTCGATTATCGTATCTATTTTTTGATTAACAACAATCAATTCATTGTTGGATTCTGACTGTTCAGGAACAAATACTTCCATACCTTCTTCATCATCAAGAATGTTGGTATTTTCTGGAATTTCCTGAATATCATTTGCTTTTGTATTAGATTTATTTTTCATAATTCATCTACTTTAATTATATTATAAAAATTTTATTAACTATATTATATTAAACCAATTACATGCTCTGTCAAATTTTGACAATAACTTACCGTGGCAACCTGTTAAGGTCGTTCTAATTCTGCTTAAACGATATTTGATATACTTTCTGAATGGGAGCTCCCACATTCAATTTTGTATTTTTATTACTTCCTCCTTTCTGATTATTAATAACTTTAAAATTTATTCAAAATATATTCTGATTCAACTTTTCTGCGAATCTCTGATTTTGCTCTGTTGTAATGTTTCTCGTTGAGAATGAACTCCCGGACATTTTCCATAGTGAAAAAAGTATGCTTGCCCGTTGGGCGATAGAATCCTATTTTTCCTTCGCTACAGTATTTATAAATAGTAGCGCGTTTTAATCCTGTTAAGTTTGAAAAGTCATCTACCGTTAACCAGGGTTTGTTCTCAATCAAAATTTTCTTTTTCAATTCAGCTTTCATTTCACAAATACGACCTTCAACAACAGCTACTATCAACTGGTTTAAGAGTATTTCTATATTAGGTTGCGTATTTGTCATATTTAACTTTTCTTAATTATTACAATTCAAAATTACTTTAATTGACGTTAGAAAGCAATAGGTATTTCATTGATTTTAAATGAGTTAGTGCGTATTTAGTACGGTGGGTTTAATCAGCAATACTAATTATGGTGAAATTTTTAAGGTTATTAAATAATGCAAAAAAAAAGACCGTATTATATACGGTCTTTAGAGTAAAGGACGATTAGTAAAAATTATGATCACTTATGATTAATATATTCAATTAAATCATCTAATGTAACATTAAACGATAGCAAAAGTAATTCGATTTGGCTCCATTTTTTTTTATTCGATTTCTTGAAATTTATTTCACTCATTTTTATTATCTCTTCTTCCAAAATATCATAGGATTTTAAGGTAATCAGAATTCCAGAACATTTTATATTTATTTCGTTCAATTTTATCTTTTCTTCTCTTCTTTTTCTTCTAATTGCTTTTTTTTCTTCATCTGTTTTATAATAATAATCTCTGAATGAATCAGTATGAGCTGTAAACCATTCTGGAGAGGCAAGTAATTCCCTTTTATCATTAATATAATAGGTTTTACTTGAATTATAATCTGTAGCTTTTTGTTTTTTTAATATTTCAAATTCTTTTGTTGTCATTGGTTTTTTATCATAGCATACTTCACCTTTATTATCTACACGATAAATAAAATTTTCAGACAATAATTTTTTCAATGACTTCTCAACTTGAGACTTTTTTATTCCCAATAACTCAACAAAAAAGTTGGTTTTTTCATTAAAATATTTACCTTCAAAGTTTCTGGCTAATATGGTAAAAAATATTATTCTATCAGACAAAGATAAATCCTCCCTTGAAATAGCAGTTGTATCTAATAAAGGAAGTCTCATAAAAACATAATCATCATTATTGAATTGTTCGATTATATCATTTAATTCTTGCCACTCGGTGAATCTTTTTTCTTTGGCTGGGACTGATTCTACAACTGGTTCTTTTTGAACCTGTTTTGCTTTTACTATTAAAGTTTTTTTAACCATTTTCAATCCTTAGTTTTTACTGATAATTTGGAAGCCAAATTACAAGATATTTCCAAATTATCAATATATGGATTGCTAATCTGTATCATATTTTATATAAGTTATTTATGTCATTGGAATGTCAGAGTAAAACTGTGATTTCGAGACACATACGAATTAACGTATGTAGGAAGTATTTTTGGCTGTTTTTTCGACTACACCTTAAACGAAAAAAAGACACTCACAAGTGTCTTATTTTTCAATTCAGTGCCCGGAACAGGAATCGAACCTGCACGAGAGTTCTCTCACTACACCCTGAATGTAGCGCGTCTGCCAGTTCCGCCATCCGGGCAGGATTAGGAGTACAAAATTAACCTTTATTCGATTATAATACAAAAACAAATCAATTGGAAATGGGAATTGGGCGAATGTCATATTGAATTTGATTCTGCCTCCATTGGCTAATTGACAAACTATGATTGATTTATTAAACTGAATATTGTGATTCAAAATTTATTATGGGATTTGAAATTTTAAATTCCTACAACTCATCAATTAAAATTTAAAACTTATCACTTAACGACCACCACACCCTTCGTCAGTGTCACTGCAGGCGAACGTAGTGTAACAAAATACAAGCCGCTGGGAAAACTGCTTATGTCTATTGAATGTCTCTGCTCATTCATTGCATTTACATTTATTAAGGAAAAAACCTACAGAATTCCCTAATAATTCAAGTTCTTTTGTATCCCTGATAATTTCAGCTTTGTATAAAATATCTTCATCTTCTTTTATCATTCTTTTGCTATTACTAATCTTCATGTTTAAGAATTTGCGATCTCGTTTATAATCCTTATTATAATCGAGATAGATGCTATATCCTGTCGGAAGCGGATTGAGCCTTATCTTTATCTTTTTACTGACATTTACTCTCTTAATTTCTTCTGCTAATTGTTTCATATAATGTTATTTTTTTATTAAAAATATTGTATTTCAGAATTATATATGTTAAAGACAAATATACTAATATTTTTCTATGGGAACAAATTAAATAATGACAAATACTGACAAATGAAATTAAAGGAAACAGATTCTCATGGAATGATGAAAATAATAAGAAATATATAAGTATTTGGGATAACAAAAAGTTGTATCATTGACAAATTCCATGAAGATTAGTATATTTCAATAGTTTACTAATTTCAGGGTGTAGTGAGAGAACTCTCGTGCAGGTTCGATCCCTATTCCGTGCAACTGAAATAATAATTAAAATGCAAGATGAATCAGTAATTAATTTTATATATCATAAAAGATAATAATATGTTTATCTTCACTGCTATAACCATCCTGATAAATATATGCCAGAAGAATTGAATCGTCATTGTTTGTGCAAAGAACCGATGAACTGAAATTCAAAGTTTTATATTTTTCGATTTCAGTATAATTATTTGCATCCATCTTATAAATTGAGCCATCATTATAATTATTACCGGAACCGAAAAGAAATCTGCTATTCTTGCTGAAAACAATATAATTAACACCTTGTCCAAATGACCATTGTCCAATAAGGTTGCTTAAATCACTTGTTTTATAACAGCAAACACCATTACCAGTGGAACAACGTAAAGCAACTTTGGACATATCATAATTAAAAGCAAAATCTTTGAAAAATTGACCTGGTAATTTTATATTTGATTTTTGAATTACAGTGTCGTTTATTGTATAAATAGTTGAATTATAACTTTCAGCGACATACAACAACATTGCTTGATTATCTAATGCAATACCGCTACCTCTGATATTCCTATCTTCCTTGATAAAATTCATATTGTCCTGTCCATAAGTTGATAAGCTGTTAGACCCGATAATAAATATTCTCCTGTTTCTACTATCAATCTGGATATCTGAATTGGACTGTGCATTTATTGTGTAATGGCTTGTATTGTATGAATTGATGTCAACGATTGTGATTTTACCTGTATTACTGTAAATAATATATATCTTTTTGTCATCTTCTGACATCGCCATTGATATAGGGTTCAAATACGGAAGGATAATATTTGTAACAAGTTTTTTTTGCTTTGAATCAATGACATGTAGTATTTTCTTATCTCTGTTCAGTGCATATACATAACCATTTTGTTTATTGCTAATCATCTTTGATATAATGCCATCTGTCCAAATTCCTTCTTTTACTGTTATATCTATTGAATTTGAGATACTTATTTTATTGTATTGGTCATATAATTTCCCAGTCAACTTAAAGCTCCCCATTTCTAAATGTGTAAGAGTGAATTTATTAGTAAAATATGTTGCTGTTCCAATCAGGGAATCATCCCTATAAAATTCAATCTTTTTAACTTCTTCATTTCTGAAATCATCGTCATTTATGGAATAGTAAACATCTATATCTTCACCAGGGAGGAAAATGTTATCGGGGCTTATTGGCTGTTTAATTTCCAGCGTAGGTGGCTGATATTCACTTATTACTACCCGGTTATCCATATATGAAAAACCTTCGACTCCTTTAATATCAACAGCTTTAGCATAGATTTTATAAGTTCCGAATGTAACATCACTCCATATAAATGAAAATGGGTATATTGAATCCGTTGCGTATAAATTATCGTTTATAAAAAGCTGAGTATATTTTATTATACCGTTTGAACTAGAGGTAGTGACATCAACTATAATCGAATCACCAATTGAAATTTCATTTCTGTTAAGTTTAACCTGTACAGATGGCTTTTTCGAATTTTCTGATACATACACTTGAATTTCCCTTGATAAAGCACTTTCATTTCTGTCATCGTAAGCCCTTAACCTTAAATGATAATAACCAGGTTTTGAGAATAACAAAACTTTTGAGAAAGGTGATACCGAGTCGGTGAAAAATACTTCAGAATCAATTATAAAATCAACCCTTGTAATCTTTCCATCATTAACTTTTGCATCTGCTATAACATTAACTGAATCCCCCTCAGTTAATTCCAGATTACCCACAGGATTATAGAAATCAACTTTTATTTTTATATCGGAGAAATTAAGAGGGTCATCCTTACAAGCAAACAAAATAATTAAAAGCAAAATAATAAGATATTTTTTCATTTTATTTCAGTCTGAATATGAATAGAAATTTTCTGTCCGAATAATACGTTGCAAAATAACTGTCATCAGAAGTATTAGCCATGGCACCGCTCCCTTGGTAAACCCATAACTTTTTAATATTTGTATAATAATCCGTAGAATTCAGGTATACATAGTTATTTGTGCTGCCATGATCGTTAGTAGAAAAAAATGAATATTGTCCCGAGTAACTAAATCCACCAAATCCGGTTAGTTTTAATGTTCTGATAATATCGAAATTATTGTTGACATCCAATTCCATCCAAGAACCTGATGTAGCCGAATTGCCGTCATCGTTGTAAAGAATAGTTGAATTACCCGGCTTGAGAATAAAATTCGATTGGGAACTGAACTTTGAGCTCGAATCAATCAAGTTTAATCCATTAGAATTAACTCTGTATTTTAAAATATATTCTTCATAGAAATATTTTACGTATTTCAGGTAAAGCAATTTATTTATCCGGTCATAAACAACACTTCTAATATTTTTATCCTGTAAACGGAAAAGCTCATTATTGATATTCAAAGTGTTGAGTACTATTACACCGGTTGAACAAGCAGCGAAAAGTCTATCGTTTTCATCATCTAATTCAATGTCATTACATACTGACGGTGCAGTATAAGTTCTTACTGAACCATTTTGGCAATTTATTGCAGTAATAACCGGACTGTCATAATAATTGACATAAATAATATTATTTTTTTGTGAATATTTAAAATTATTAGCATTGTTTACTGTTAAACTATATTCCCTGATAATTATTTGCTGTTCAAGGTCAATCTTATAAATTTTTCTTCCATAGCGGCATAAGGCAAATAAAGTAGTAGGACTATCGGCAATAACCAATTTATAAACATCTTCCGGTAAGTAAAATCCATTAACAACATTAAACTCAACTTCAGCTGTGGAAGACAAGCCATTATTACTGACAGCTTCGAGCTTCAACTTATACTTACCCGTTTTCAAACCTGTTAAAAAGTATTCCGACCATGATGTCCATCTGTCCGTTTTGTCATAATTTATTAAATGAGCTGTCTGGCTGTCATTTAGATAAACATTAATGAAATCAATCCATCCACCAATGACAGTAGTTTCAAAATTATAATAAAATTTTTGGTCGGGCAGGAAATTGTTTTCAGTATAAGTAACAATACTCAAATTAAGTTTCGGTGCTTCATATTTTAATACCTGATAATTAACAATATTCGAATAGAAATACCTGCCTGTTTTAAATTCCAGCTTCAAATAGAATTTATGATTTCCCGGAGGCAGAGAATCAATTTTATATGAATAAGGATAAGTTTGGTCTTCGAATAAAATATTATCATCCATATAGAAGGATACTCTTTCGATTTGTTCCGGATTAATATTGAAAGATGACATGCTCATAAGTAGAGTATCACCTTCCATAAAAGTAATTTGGTAATAATATGGTTTGCAATTCAGGTAAAAATTAATACTGTCCTTGCTCGGCACATATAATACTTTATTTGGGGATAGTGTTTCAACGTAGGAATTATCAATAGCTTTCATCTTTATTAAATGATAACCGCGAGCTACATCATTCAGTGTAAAAATATAAGGACTACTGGTTTTTTCAGAATAAATGTATCCGTCCATGTAAAGGATAACTTTCATTATGCTACCGTCTTTGTCAGCAGCAAGTGCTTCAATATCACATTTGCCGGCGGGTTCCATTAATATCGTATCAGCTTTGATGACAAAACTAACTGTCGGAGGAACATTAACAGTTGAAGCAGGATTGTCATCACAACCAACAAAGATAATTAATAAAGTTATTAAAATAAGAATTTTTTTCATATTCTATTTTTCCGGTTAAATTATAAATCAATAAAAATAACGTAGCTGGTCATGTCCGAATATGAACCATCCGAACCTGTGACGATAATCTGATTGCTCTTTTCATCGAGAAGCAGTTTCACTCGTTCATGTTTCCAGGGAACTCTGTACTCTGCTATTAGTGATTTGTTCGTTAAATCATATTTTTCGACAATCATCTCATCCTCGAAAATTACATAAAGGTATTTGCTGTCCGACGTTAAAACAGATGACTGGATGGTATTCTTAAGAGTTATCTGCTTATTAATATTTTCGATATTGCTTGTCAATATTTCAGTTATTTTTACATTTTCATAATCAGTATTATTATATGATTGAAAATAAATCATTGAATTATCACTATTAAAGTTGATTAGATCTTTTATTTTACCTGTGATTTGCCCGACATCGGAATTGGTTTGTTCAAGCACCGGTTGTCCGCTTATTTTTGCACTGAATTTATGAAGCTTGTTAGGAGGGGTAGAAGACTCTAATATGTAAAAATCTTGATGAATGTTGTCAAATATCAGGTTTCTCCCGGTAACCCCAGCTATCGAATATACTATTTTATCATTATTTATATCATAAACCAATAAATTATTTCCGCTTAATAAATATAGTAAATTATCTTGAATATCAATATCTAAATCATAAACTGGCTTTGATATTGCATTGTTTCGGAATGTTTTTGTACTAATATCAAAAATGCTGAATTTATTTATATTTGAATAACCTATAAATACTTTTTGTAAACCAGGAGAAATTGCAATCGAATTAGGGTTAATAAATGGAAGCTTATAATGCTGAATATTATCAGTGTTATTTCTGTCAGCAATAATAAGTTCGCTATTATTGTCATCAATAAGATAAAGGAATGAATCAGTCATCTTAACATCAATAATATTCCCCTCAAAATCAAAACCGTCAAGAACAGTTATTTTTACAGTATCAGAATAATGTATATCGTTTTGTTTATAATATGCTTTTGCATACAAAGTATGAACACCTGCTTGCAGATTGTAAATAGTAAATTCTTCTGAACTTTTATATAATGTCGTGTAAAGTTCGTAATCGTAATACACTTCTATTTTATTAAGTGGATGATTGCTGTTATTGTTACTTGCTGTTACTGTTGTCCTGAAATATTTTTTTGTTGATTTTGTATAGGTTGGTGGTGGATTATAGATGTCGAAATGAATATTTGATTCACCAAAATCCGTAACTTTCGATAATATTTCGCCGGATTCTCCTTTATGCCCCTTATCATCCCAGGCAATTGCTTTAAGACTGTAATCTCCTATTTTAAGCGGTAGCCAGTCAAACTCGAAAGGGGGTAAAGAATCGGATAAATAAAGTTCATTATTTTCATAAAAATCAATTTTTACGATGCTGCCGTTCGGACTATAAACATCCGGAACAAAATGCAATGTGTCATTTATATACCTATTATAATTCCCATAGGGTGCTAAGCTTATAACAGGCAAGAAATCATGCGTAACAAATGCTTTAATCAGTTCGGATTTATATTGTTGTTCACCTTTAACAGCCACAAGTCTAAAATAAAATACTCCGGTTGTCTTACTGCTCCATTTGAATTCATAAGGTTCCTGATTCTTTGATTCAATTAGAAGGTTATTAACAAATAAATCAACCCTTTCAATTTCTTTTGGTTTTGAAACGTATGCAGTGATTGTGATATCTTCATCAACTTTTAATTTTGCACTATCAGAGATTGAGATAAATCCAATCCTGATTACATTATCAACTGCTACGGGGCTGTCTTTGCATGAGATTACAATGAATAGTAATCCTAACATTAATAAAGAAAATGTTAATTTCATAAATTAACTTTTAAATTTACTATAAATCGGTTTAGCGTAATTTAATAAATTTTCTAAAAATATTTCCTGTATTTTTTAACTGTTAATAGCAAGTGATTTATTATTTTTATTTTTTGCACTGAATGTTATCACCTGGGAAATGCTAAAGTGAAGAATAAAAAATTGACAAATTATTAATAAAGTTACAAATATTTTCATAAATATACTTTGATTACAATACATTATTGGTTAATAAATTTTTTAGAATATAAATATATTAAATAAGACTTTCAAGTCGGTTATTTTAGATTATAACTTTGCATTTTAACTAGTAATTTTTAAAATAATTATTTTCATAATTTTAATTAATTTAATAACTAATTTATATTTGATTTTAACTCAATTTTCCTTTATACAAATAATAATGGAGGAAATTTATGACTCAATTTGAAAAACAACTCAAAAGTATTTATTTGTCTGGTGGAATTTTTGCGATTATTTTTCTTGCCGGAACTATTCTCGACATCATCATAGGTTCCATTGTTGGTGCAGATTTGAATATGCTTCCGAAAAATGCAGTAGAGAGGTTTACCCAATTCAATAATAATGTATGGCTTGGACTTTATAATCTCGATTTCCTGAATTTAATTACATCGCTCATTATGTTTCCAATATTTTTCACATTGTTTACGGCACATAATCATTTAAATCCTGTTTACTCAAAACTGGCTATGCTCGTTTTCTTAATAGGTACGACTTTCTTTATTGTCAATAATGCGGCATTACCGATGCTCGACCTGAGCCATCAGTATTCAGCGGCAACGGATTCAGATAAACTCTTAATCGCTTCTGCCGGAGAAGCACTGCTTGCTAAAGGAGCACATTCAAGCCCGGGAATTTTCCCCGGATTTGCATTAATCAGCATATCTGAGATATTGATTTCATTTGTTATGCTCTCTGCCGGAATTTTCAGTAAAGCCACTTCATACATCGGAATAACCGGAAATTCATTATTGTTGCTTTACGTAATATTTGTAACATTTATTCCCGGAATGAAAAGCAGTGCAATGCTCCTTGCGATGCCCGGCGGACTCCTGTCAATGGTCTGGATTGTGATGTTTACAGCGAGGTTGTTTCAATTGAGAAGCAGTATAAGTTAATAAAAGTAGAAAGATTATAATAAATTTGGAAATAAGAAAATTAATGAATATTTTGGTTTATCAAACTTAATTCTTATGTTTAACTAATTCATTTTCATACGTTACGGGTAAAGTTATACTCTCTGCAATAGTTTCTGCAATAGCCGGATTCTTAGGTGGCTGGCTTATTTACGGTATCATTCTCATGGATTTCATGAAGAATGCAATGGTGCCACATGAAGGAGTTTACAAGGAACCGCCTGTTATGTGGGCAATAGCACTTGCTCAAATCAGTTTCGGAATTTTTTATGCCTGGCTTTTCAAAACGATGAATGTAACGAAATTCATACAGGGATTTTTCAAAGGAATAATCATCGCATTTCTTTTTTCGGTATCCTTTGATTCATTCATTTTTGCGACGATGAACATGTACAAATCCTTCGGTGGATATGCGGTTGATGTACTTGCTTCGACAGTACTCGGCGGAATCATGGCAGGATTTGCGGCATTAATACTCGGCATCGGAAAGAAAGCCGAATAAAACAGAACGATAGAATATAATCATCATTGAAAATTATTTATCCGCACATTAATTCGTGGATGGGGATTGGACTGTGGTTTTGTATTTTATTAACTATGCAGAAGGATGGGATTATTTTTACTCAAAGACACAAATTGATAGCATACGGATGACACTGATGCAACTGATTCTCGAGGATTTTGTACACCTACCCTGAACCTTCCTCGCAGGAAGGGAAATTTTGTTGTCCCTTCTTCAAGGAAGGGAATTTTATTTTTCATCAAAACAAAACCTCCTCACCATTCTCCTTGTCTAATCATTTGGTGGCAAACTTTATGTTGCAATTTGCGTTATCAAGATTCATGGTAAAAACCCTATTTTCCTTTTTGGTTTTGATTCCTCAATCAATACCTTTTTCAATGTTTCAAAAACCACCTGAAATTTCTTGTCGTGCTCGAGTAGTTTCTGCTCGGTTTTATTTTCAAATTTTTCGAGTTTATGTACTAATTCCTTGCTGAGAGAAATGAATTCCCTCATACTGATAAATGCTTTAACCACGTAGATACTTGCATTGACAGCTCTTTCACTGTTAAGAACGCTCGCAAGCATTATTGCACCATACTCAGTGAATACCTTTGGTAATTTTCTTCTACCTCCCCATCTTGATATCGCATTTTGCGATATCAAGTTTTGAAACTCTTCCTTTGTTAATTCAAACATAAAATCATCGGGAAATCTTTTTATATTACGTTTTACCTGCTCATTCAAACGAAATGTTTTTACACCATAAATTTCGGCAATGTCGCTGTCAAGCATTACTCTTATGCCTCGTATAAGATAAATTTTAGAAGTTATTACATCTTCGCTAATCATAATCCCTTTATTTGATTTATCTTTACTTTTCATTGAACAATCCCTCCTTCTCCTTCTTTCCGTCTAATCGCTTTGTGCTACTCTTAAAAGTCAGCATCTCGCCCAAGCCGGGGAGGCGGACGGTTTTAATTGGGTGCAGTTTGTTCAGTTCCTTGAGTACATCGAGCGAGTCGCCGAAATAGAGTGTGTTCATTGAAAGCTACCGATTATAAATATAAATAATAGATAAATTTAAGAAGAAAATGTATGAAAGTCAAGTTGTTTTTTCATACCTACATGTTCTACTCTAATTAATTGTTGAAAAATCCTACCTTTGCACTATTTCCCAAAACAATTCGTTTGATTTTTCTTTATTTTCAATTTTTCAAAAATCTGTCTGGGGTGATTCTATGTCGAATAAGCAATTGAGCGGAGAAGTGTATTTTCCTTCGAAGGATATCGTTAATAAAGCCCATATCAAGGACTGGGATAAGCTGAATGAGAAAGTTACAGGCGATTACCAGGGTTTTTGGGAGGAAAGAGCCAAAGAGCTTCACTGGTTCAAGAAATTCGGCAAAGTGATGGATGATTCGGACAAGCCATTTTATAAATGGTTCACAGGAGGTAAGACAAACCTCGCATACAATTGCTTGGACAGACACTTAGAGACATCACGTAAAAATAAAATCGCATTGATTTGGGAAGGTGAGAACGGGGAACACCGCACTATGAGTTATTTCCGTTTGCACAAGGAAACCTGCAAATTCGCTGCTATACTGAAAGCTCTCGGAGTAAGAAAAGGAGACCGGGTTACGATTTACATGGGCAGGACTCCCGAAATCGTTATAGCAATGCTCGCCTGTGCAAGAATCGGAGCAATACATTCTGTCGTTTACGGCGGCTTTTCAGTCGAAGCACTCCATGAAAGAATCGAGGATAGCCAGTCGAGAGTGCTGATTGTATCGGATGGGGCATATCAACGAGGTAAAATCATCCCTCTGAAGCAGATTGCGGACGAAGCGTTGCAGAGAGCAGGAACTGTCGAACATGTGCTTGTAATCAAGCGTACAGGACAGGAAGTAAACATGGAGCAGGGACGCGATATGTGGCTGCATGAATTGATGAACTTGCCTGTAATAACCAATAACTGTCCTGCCGAAGAAATGGATTCCGAAGACCCGCTTTTCATTCTTTATACATCGGGGACAACGGGAAAATCGAAAGCCATACTGCATACTCACGGCGGCTACATGGTAGGAACATATACTACATTGAAATATGTTTTCGACATTAAAGATGAGGACAGGTTCTGGTGCACTGCCGACCCTGGCTGGATTACGGGTCACAGCTATATTGTGTATGGTCCATTGCTTAACGGAGCGACCATATTCCTATATGAAGGAGCACCGACTTATCCCTATCCAAATCGCTGGTGGCAGATGGTGGAAAAATACGGCATAACAATTTTTTATACTGCTCCGACTGCAATACGCGGACTGATGCGATTTGGGGAAGCATGGGCTAACAGGCATGACCTTTCATCCCTTCGATTGATGGGTTCAGTCGGCGAGCCGATTAATCCCGAAGCGTGGAAGTGGTTTAACCGTGTAATAGGAAAAGAGAAATGCCCGATTATGGATACATGGTGGCAGACTGAAACGGGAATGTTCATGATTACACCAATGCCATGCGTTGCTCTCAAACCCGGCTCAGCCACAAAGCCATTCCCGGGAATCGAGATGGATATTTTGAATGAGGAAGGGAAATCGGTTGGACCAAATGAAGAAGGATACTTAGTAATTAAAACACCCTGGCCCG
Organism: Bacteroidota bacterium; assembly: GCA_004322215.1. Classification (GTDB taxonomy): domain Bacteria; phylum Bacteroidota; class Ignavibacteria; order Kapaibacteriales; family UBA2268; genus XYC2-FULL-35-21. The sequence continues at coordinate 19,068 of SCSM01000037.1, forward strand.
CAATGATTAGGGAGATATATAAAGATAGGGACAGGTACATTGAGCAATACTGGAAAAAATACCCCGGTTATTACATGACAGGCGACAGTGCCAAACGTGATGAGGATGGCTACTACTGGATTATCGGAAGGGTGGATGATGTAATAAAGGTGTCGGGATACCGGTTAGGGACTGCGGAAATCGAGTCAGCACTCGTGAGCCACAGTGCAGTTGCAGAAGCGGCGGCAATTGGAGTTCCGCATGAAATCAAGGGTAATGCCATTCATACTTTTGTAATTTTAAAGCAGGGTTTTGAAAAAAGCGAAGCACTTGCAGAAGAGCTGAGGAAATACGTCAGCCACGAAGTGGGACCCATAGCCAAACCGGAGTCTGTCGAATTTGTTGATTCACTCCCAAAGACGAGAAGCGGAAAAATAATGAGGAGAGTGCTAAAGGCAAAAATTATAGGTATAGACCCGGGCAATCTTTCGACATTAGAAGAGTGAAAATAATTATTTCAATTATCATAATAAGTACGTATATTTGTACTTTATTAAATACTTATTCAAGTGATTAAAATGTTAGCTGCAAATTATAGTGAATTCAGGACAGACCTTAAGAAGTTTCTTGACAATGTCGAGAATAATAATGAAACACTAATCATTAAAAGGGGTGCCGGGAAAGGAGCTGTGCTTATATCATTAGAAGAATACAATTCCATAATTGAAACAATGCACCTATTGAAATCCAAGCGGAATGCTGACCGGCTTTATGAATCTATTAGACAAATGAAAAATGGAAAAGTAGTTCGCAAGAAACTAATCGAAGCCGAATGAGAATCGTTTTTTCAGAAATTGCATGGGAAGATTATGATTCCTGGTTGAATAATGACAGGAAGATTCTCAAAAAGATTAATGAGCTAATCAAAGACATTCAAAGACATCCTCATGAAGGATTAGGAAAGCCCGAACTCTTGAAATTCGATTTAGCCGGATTATGATTAAGACGAATTGACAGAGAGCATCGTTTAGTCTATCAGGTCATAAAAAACGAACTGCTGATTTATTCATGCAGGTATCATTATGATGAATATTAAAAAATCGAATGAGGACTTTACTTAACAGTAATAATAATATCTGCTTGCCTGAAAATTTATAAAAAAATAATTTTTAAAATAATAATTTTTTCATAAATTAGTTGCAGTTACAACTATTGCAAATGCAACTAATATGAAAAAAGAATATAATTTATTCAGTGAACTCGGCTTCCTGATTGGGCACACAGGCAGGGCTTTGAAAAACTCCATGACAAAAGCGTTTGCCGACAACGAATTCGAAGTAACCTCCGAACAATGGGGTATTCTCATGCTACTCTGGTCAAAGGAAGGTATTACCCAACAGGAAATATCATCGGCAATTTCCAAAGAAAAAACCACAGTTGTACGGCTGATTGACAATATGGAAAAAAGGAAAATAATCAGGAGGCAGCAGGACAAAGGCGACAGGAGAAACAATCTCATCTATCTTACCGGCGAAGGCAAAAAATTGCGTGAGAAACTCGTTCCGATTGCTATATCTGAGTTAAGGAAAGCACTGAATAATCTTAATGAAAAAGAAGTAGAGACCCTTACATATCTCTTGCAGAAAGTTTATGACAATCTCAAAAACAATAAACATATATGAAAATAATTTATTAAAATAGACAGGTACTTTATGCTTTTAAAAAAGATTTTATTGACGCTGATTGTTCCACTTGTATTTTGTTCCGTATCAGGACAGGACAACAAGCCGCTTTCGCTCGATGATTGTATTAAGCTCGGGTTGGAACGCAACAAGACACTGAAAATCTCGAAATCGAAAGTAACCGCAGCAGATGAAAAGCTGAGCGAAGTGAATGCGGGCATGCTCCCTTCCCTTAGATTGACAGGTTCTTATTCGAGATTAAGTGAGGTTGAGAAATTTACATTTCCCGGCAGCAGCAGAGATACGGCAGGATTGGATTTATTTCCGGTTATATTGAATAATTACCAGTTTAAATTGACGCTGCAGCAGCCGCTTTTTGCCGGAATGAGATTATCGAGCAACAGCGATATAATGGAGAATAATTACCTTGCAACCCGGGAAGACAGGAAAAGAGACGAAGCCCAATTGATTCTCGATATTGAAAATGCTTATTGGTCTCACTTTAATGCTCTTCAGCTCGTTAAAACCGTAAATGAAAACATTTCACAAGTCGAAGGACATTTGAAGGATGTAGAAAATTTTTACAGGCAAAATTTATCAACCGATAATGATGTATTGAAAGTAAAAGTTCAGCTTTCAAATCTTAAATTATTAAGACTGGATGCCGAAAATGCAGTAAACACAACAAGAATGGTGCTTAATAATTTAGTCGGCTTGCCGACAATGCAGAATACCATTATACCGGAAATTGTCGGGGAGGAACCGGCTGATATACCTGAGCTCGAGTCATTAATCAATAATGCATATCAAAACAGGCCTGAACTGAAAGGTATGGAATACAGGATTAAAACCGGAGAATCGGGTGTAAGAATGGCAAATGCAGGTTGGTTCCCGCAGGTGAATTTTGCCGCTAATTATTATTATTCAAATCCGAATCAGAGGATTTTCCCTTCACAGGAAAAGTTCAGAGCTACATGGGATGTAGGCATTAATTTTTCATTCGATATATGGAACTGGCTCACAACTTCACACCAGGTGGAACAGGCAAAGGCAACTTTGGAGCAGACGAGATATTCCACCGAACTGATACGTGATGGAGTGAATCTTGAAGTTTCGCAGGGTTATTTTTCGCTGGTCAAAGCGAAGGAAAAAATTCAGTATGCAATTGAAAACAGAGACCAGGCAAAGGAAAATTACCGTGTTACGAATGAAAAATTCAAAGCTGGAATGACTCTAAACTCCGAGCTTGTGGATGCCGAATCCGCTTTACTGATTGCAAATATAAATTATACAAATGCAATAGTTGAATATAAAATTGCTAAAGCCAAGCTCGAAAAAGCAGTTGGCAGGAATTAAGAAAATTATTGTTAAATAAAGGATAAATATGAAAAAGATTGTTTTGATTATCGTTATTGTCGTTGTCATTGCAGGTATGATAATCCTGCTATTGAATAATAAGGCAGCGATTGAAAAGAGAGCAAAAAGCACAGTATCGCTGGACACAGTTCCGGTTACTGTTGCCGCGGTTCAAGTCAGCCCCTTAGATGAAAAGCTCGTATTGGTAGGAACGGCTTATGCCGCACAGGAAGTGAACATTGTTTCAGAAACACAGGGAAAAGTATCAGCGATTTATTTCGATGTCGGAAAAAATGTCGGAGCAGGCACTGTCCTTGTAAAAGTGGATGATGAGCTGAAACAGGCGGCGTTCAATATAGCAGAGGCAAATTATGAAAAAGCAAAAAAGGATTTGGAAAGATATAAAGTGCTTAATAAAGAAAAATCGGTTAATGATTTACAACTGGAACAGTCAGTTGTTGCTTTCAAATCTGCAGAGTCTCAATATATAACAACCAAAAGACAGCTCGAGGATACTAAGATTAAATCACCGATTTCGGGAATTGTAACATCGAGGAATGTGGAAGTCGGAACATATCTTGCAATAAATACAAGTGTGGCTAATGTCGTGAATATTTCTTCGCTGAAAGTTAAAGTCAATGTTGCTGAAAAGGATGTTTTCAAAATGAAAACAGGTGATAAAGTATTCATCAACACAGATGTTTATCCTGATGTAACTTATACCGGGACTATCAAAAACATCAATTCAAAATCGGATGAAGCACACACATACCCGGTTGAGATTGAACTGAAAAACAATCAAAAAAATCCACTGAAAGCAGGGATGTTTGTCAATTGCACTTTCAATTCGGTGAAAACTACGGAATCGAAAGTCATACCACGAATTGCATTGGTAGGGAGTATCAAATCACCGCAGGTATATGTTGTCGAAAATAATACAGCTAAAATAAAAAGCATAGTATTAGGTGCAGTTTATACCGATGTTATACAGGTTTTGGACGGTTTGCAAGAGGGTGAAAATGTAGTAACGAGCGGTCAAATCAATTTACAGGAAAATACAACGGTAAAAATTATAAGGTAATGAAATGACTATAACAGAACTCTCAATAAAAAGACCTACACTTATAATAGTGTTATTTTCATTTCTCGGTGTGCTCGGAATTTACGGATTCATCACACTGAAATATGACCTGATGCCAAAGATGACCCTGCCGATGGCTATTGTTACCGTCGTTTACCCCGGTGCGTCGCCGAATGAGGTTGAGACATCAGTTACAAAACCTGTCGAGGATGCTGTATCAGGTTTGGACAGAGTTAAAGCGATCCGCTCTACATCATTAGAAGGAATGTCGTTGATAAGAATCGAATTTGAACTCGATGTCAATATTGATTTTGCAATCCAGGACGTTCAAAGGAAAGTAAACGGAATCATGCAGCAGTTACCGAAAGAAGTAAGAACACCCGTAATTACCAAAGTAGCATTCGATGAATTGCCGGTTATCCGCGCGGCTGTGTATAGCAAATTACCACCCCGTCAATTGTATCAATTCATAAAAGACAGGGTTCAGCCGAGAATTTCAAAACTTGGCGGAGTAGGTTTGTTCACAATGCTTGGAGGTGAAGAAAGGGAAATAAAAGTAAATATAGATGCACACAGATTGAAATCCTACAATCTGTCGTTATTCGCAATTGCTCAATCCGTGAAAGCAGCAAATCTCGACCTTCCGACCGGCAACATAAAGGAAAGCGGCGGTCAGTATGTTGTCAGAGTAGCCGGGAAATTCAATTCAATCGAAGAATTGAAGAATCTCGTGATTGCAAGAAGCAAACAAGGCGGAGAAATCAAGCTCAGAGATGTAGCCGAAGTCGAAGACGGGATGAAGGAGATTAAAAACATCAACCGGTTAAACGGTATTACATCGGTCGGAATAACAATTCAAAAGCAGACAGATGCAAATACCGTTGAAGTCAGCGAACTCGTAATGAAGGAATTTAATAAACTGGAGCAAGAGAACAAGGATATTAATTTGAAATTCGGTGTGGCACAGGATGCTTCGGAGTTTATTATGCATTCTGCAAACGGTGTGAAATTTGACCTTTTACTTGCAATTATGATAGTTGCATTTGTAATGTTGATTTTCCTTCACAGCTTCAGGAATTCATTCATCATATTGGTTGCAATACCATCATCGCTGATTTCAACATTTTTCATTATGTATGTGCTGGGTTTCACACTGAATATGATGACACTACTGGCAATGTCTCTCGTCATTGGTATCCTGGTTGACGATTCGATAGTAGTTTTGGAAAACATATACAGACATCTCGAGATGGGAGAAACACAAAGGGATGCAGCATTAAAAGGAAGAAACGAAATCGGGTTTGCTGCCCTTTCAATTACATTGGTTGATGTTGTTGTGTTTATACCGCTTGCAATGATTTCGGGTGTAATCGGAAATTTTCTCAGGGAATATGCACTCGTTGTGGTATTTTCAACATTAATGAGCTTATTGGTATCATTCACGATTACCCCGATGCTTGCATCGAGATTCACCAAGCTCGAACATCTTACAAAGGGTTCACTTATGAACAGGTTTGGTGTGTGGTTCGAGAATTTCTTTAAGAAACTTACTTCATATTATACTCGAACACTAAATTGGGGACTGCATAATGGCGGGAAGGTTGCAATTGTAACATTAATAATGCTCGTTCTTGCCTTGATGCTTCCCGGAATGGGATTCATTGGAAACGAATTCATGCCCCAGGTTGACAGGGGGGAAATGGTCGTATCAATCGAGCTTGACCCGGGTGCATCGCTTGAATATACGAACCAGGTTACTCAAAAAGTAGAAAACATTATCAGTAAATTCCCGCAGGTGAAGTCTATTCTAACAAGTGTCGGTGCGGCATCGGAAGGATTATTCGGATTTTACAACAATAACACTTCCGATATATACGTTACACTCGTTCCTAAAAATGAAAGGCAGCTCCCGACAGGTGCTATAGGACAGATGATTAAAGCCGAAGTACTGAAATTACCCGGATTGAAGTGCAGGGTCAGCCCTATTTCATTAATGGGGACATCAACGAGAACCCCGATTCAGATTCTTGTGCAGGGCTCTACATTTGACGAAGTGCTCCAGGGTGCAAACCGGATTGCAGATGTCGCAAAAACTGTTCACGGAACAAATGATGTACGGCTCTCATCCGAAGAAGGCAAACCGGAACTGAGGATTGATATTGACAGGGAAAAATTATCGGCTCTGGGACTGACTGTTATGGATGTAGGACAGAACCTGAGAATTGCACTCACAGGCGATGATGATTCCAAATACAGGGAGGGCTTGACAGAATACAATATTCGGGTTCAGCTCGACCAGTTCGACCGCTCCAATCCCGATGATGCCGCAAATCTCACATTTATGAATAATAAGGGACAGCAGGTTCAGCTTAAGCAATTTGCCAATGTTTATCAGACAGTAGGACCAACCAAGCTCGAGCGTGAAGGCAGGGCGCCCGCAATTAACATATTATCACAGGCATACGGGAAGACAAGCGGTGTAATAGGAAATGAGATAATGGAGAAGATAAAAACTTTAAAGCTTCCGCCCGGAGTAACCTGCAAATTGACCGGTGAACTCGAGAATATGAAGGACTCCATGAAAAGTCTGCTTTATGCACTACTTGCAGGAATCCTGTTTGTTTATATGATAATGATTGCACTTTATAATTCATTCAAATATCCATTTGTGGTTTTATTTTCGATACCGCTTGCAATCATCGGTGCTTTCCTCGGATTGGCATTGACGATGAAATCAATTTCCATTTTTTCAATGCTTGGCATCATAATGTTAATCGGACTCGTTGCAAAGAATGCAATCCTGCTGGTTGACCGAACAAACCAGATGAAGCTCGAAAGAGGTCTCAGCACTTATGATGCGTTAATTGAGGCAGCCCAAACGAGATTCAGACCGATTCTGATGACAACATTCGCTATGGTATTCGGTATGCTCCCGATTGCACTTTCGACAGCGGCAAGCTCGGAATCGAAATCGGGATTGGCAGTTGTGCTGATTGGCGGATTAATCAGTTCGTTACTGCTTACACTCGTTCTCGTGCCTGTGGTATATCAGAAGTTCGATAAGATTTTCAGTAGAAAAAAGGCAGTATCATAAAAAATAAAAGGGGCTGAAAAGCCCCTTTGAATTGAAAAGGATTTATCGAATTTAAATTATTACTTCTTTTACTTGGCTTTTCTAACTACCCTGAAGCCGAGATTGAAATTTCCCTGGCTTGCACCGTCTCTTGCCGATGAAGTTGCAAGGTCGCCACCATCCAGGTAAGAACCACCTCGTATCACTCTATCACTAAAATCTGAAGATGTGGGGCCCGTAGGGTCAACATGAGGATATGGTTTCAAGCCGTAAAAATCAACGCTATACCAGTCCCAGCACCATTCCCACAAATTACCGTTCATGTCATAAATACCCCAATCATTCGGCTGTCTTGTCCCGACATAATGTATTTTGTTATTAGCATTCCTGTTTGTCCAGGCAATGTCGTCGATTTGAGCGGGGTATTTACCGGTCGTGCCGGCACGGCAGGCATATTCCCACTCTGCTTCAGTCGGGAGACGGTAACCGTTTGCCTTGAAATTGCAGGTTACATCATTTCCTATTATTGTGTAGCATGTATCATAGTTTTCCATAATTGATAATTTGTTACAAAATTCAACTGCATCCAGCCAGCCAACAAAATTAACAGGCAATGAATCATTTTCAGGAATACTTGGATTCATTGTAGTAACTGTTTTATATTGCTTCTGAGTTACTTCGTACTTTCCAATATAAAAACTATCAGTTATCTGAACAGAATGGGCAGGTCCGTACCATTCATCTTCATCATCGGTACCCATAGTAAAATTACCCGGATTAATCTTGACCATATCAATTAAATGATTGGGATTCTGAACTCTGAATTCTGCTGTGTTTGTTCCCGTGCTGTCATAAGTATAAACAACGATTTTTCCGGTTAATGCAAATTCGGGCACCTTTACGCTGATTCTTGTCATTCCCCAAAATGTTACATCGTTATCTTCAACTTTTAATCCTCTGAATTCAACAGCACCTTTGATATTTCCGAAGTTTTTACCATAAATCGAGATTGACTGTCTCGGCTGTGCAATGTCCTGGCTGAGGTAATCTACATAAGGGTCTGTTTGAGTCGGTTGGCTGTTAATTGTAACACTGACCGCATTGCTTGTCTTTCCGTTAACATTAACAGTTAATACTCCTGTAACCCCCCATGAAGGAATAATAAATACAATTCTGTTATCCGACCAGGTGTAATGACTTGTATCATTAAGTTTGAAACCATCCAAAGTAATATAGCTGTTTCCGCGGGATTCACCAAAATTCTTTCCCCTAATAATAATTGCCTGTCCGACATAAGCCGTAATGGATTTCGGACTTTGTATATCAGGTGATGAGCCGTCAATAGGATTTCCATTATCTCCGCAGGATGACATTAATAATAATACTGCCAACAATAATGCAGTAACAAATGACATGACTCTGATTTTCATCTTTTCTCCACTTTTTAAGATATTATACATATAGAAACTTTCAATTTAATTAATTTTTTTTAATTATGGTCTTATGATATAGCAATAACACAAAAATTTCCGTTTTGTTACAGTATAATTTTTAATTTTTAAAAAAAATTCATTTTTACTGCAACTATCTTTTATTTTTTGTGTTATATTGATTTGAAGTAATGATGTTTCAAAATAATAATAATAAATATGAAAAAATTACTTTTACGATTGTTATTCTCCGCAATTTTATTTTGTATCATCAATCAAAACAGCTTTTCAGAATCATTGGAAATTGAATTTAGCGGTGTCAAGTTCGAGCCCCCTGACGGGAGAGTTTATCACGGGGCGCAGTTAATGACTTACGAAAATACACCCGACCCGCTGGAAGGATACCTGACAAAAACCCTGAATGATTCTACGACTCAGCCTGCTGTCCGTGGATTTTTCATCAGTATCCCCGGCACGCGCGGTCCTGAAAAGGCATTAAAGGGACTTGCCGATTTTTATCACCTGGCAGATTCCGTAGGATTTTTCCCGGAACTCAGTTTATTCCTTGTCAGCGATGTCGCTACGGACAGTATAATTGCCAACAGCACACAATATGACTATATAATTGACAGTATCATCACATTATCGAAGAATTATGGCAAAAGAATGTTCCTGCGTATTGGCGGTGAATTCAACGGAGCAGGACCAGGGTGGAACGGGGGTGGCTACCATCCTTACTTATATGTAAAAATGTTTCAAAAAATTACAGATATGTTCGAATCGAGGGGATTCAGGGATTCAGTAGCTGTAATCTGGTGCTATGAACCGGATGCTGCGAATGATTTCGATTCTGTTGACGGCAGGGGTGCCCGATGGTATCCCGGCGATGAGTATGCCGACTGGTTTGGACTCGATGTTTTCAATTCTGAGCATTTTGACCAATCTCTTCCTGATTATAACAGTCGCCTGATAACGCGAAAAGGCAAGTCAGAAAGATTTCTTGGGATGGCAAGAGAAAAGAATAAACCTGTCTATATGAGTGAAACTTCTGCTACGGGGATAAATATTAGTCCGGACAGCCTTGACGGAGTTAATGACTGGAACAACTGGTTTGCAAAATTCTGGGAGTTTATTGCGGTTCATACCGAAATAAAAGGATTCAGCTATATTGATGCGAATTGGCCCACAGGTGCTTATCCCGGTTGGGGCGACGCAAGAATTGAGAACAATAATTACGTCACGCAAAAGTATCGCGGGGAAATGCATGACCCCCGTTATATTCATTTACCATTTAAGCAAAAACCAGTTGAAGTTGATACTTTACCGCTTACTGAACTTGGTACAAACAAATGGAAAAATTATGAAGGCGGATTATATCCTAATGGCTCGAATGAAAGACCCATTCAACATAATTCAGATGGCATTCAAATTGCGAATTCCATTGTACCATTGAATACACAAGGTGAGCCAGACCTGCAGGGAAAGATTGTTCTATTATCTGTCGGGATGTCAAATTGCACACAGGAATATTCAACATTCAAGCAGATTGCCGATGCCGATACTATGAAAAGTCCGAAATGTACAATTATTGACGGAGCCCAGGGCGGACAGACTGCAATTATCATTTCGAATCCCTTTGCAACTTTCTGGAGCAATATTGAAACACGTCTTGGAATTGCCGGATTAACTCCCGAACAGGTTCAGGTTGTCTGGCTCAAGGAAGCAGACGCACAGCCGAAAGATGAATTCCCTGTCCACGCACAAATACTATACAATGAATTGAAAGAAATTGTGAAAATACTAAAACAAAAATATGTGAATATAAAACTGTGCTATTTGTCGAGCAGGACGTATGGCGGATATGCTACAACACAGCTCAATCCCGAGCCGTATGCTTATGAATCGGGATTCTCGGTCAAATGGCTTTTAGATGACCAAATCAAGGGCGATACCGCACTGATATATTTAGGAAATAATGCAAAATCACCCTGGCTTGCATGGGGACCATACCTGTGGGCTAAAGGCGAGACCCAGAGAAAAGATGACGGACTTGTATGGCTCGTTGATGATTTTGTCCCTTCAGACAGGACTCATCCTTCACAGTCAGGCAGGCAAAAAGTTGCGAATTTGTTGCTGAATTTCCTGAAAACCGATTCGACAGCAATCCCCTGGTTTGTGAAAAAGCCGCCGACTGAGGTTAATGAATTAGTACATGAGAAAATTGAATTTGAATTATATCCTAATCCCGCAACTGATTACTTAAATGTGATAACAAAATCAGAAAAATTAAAATTTGAAATTTATTCAGCTATCGGAATAAAAATCCTCGAAACAAATAATAAAAGAATTGATGTGAGTAATCTCGCCGAAGGTATATATTATTTAAAAACAGGAGATTATATAATAAAATTTCTTAAATTTTAATATATTTTTCCGGCAATAATTATTTATTGATATTGACATGAAAAATTCAATTTTTTTTTCTTTCATTTTGATTCTGATGTTGATTGCATACAAAACATCTCATTCTCTTAATACAAACATCATTGATTCTGTTTCTATTGACTCACTCATTTTTTCTGTCAAAGATTTATCAGGCGAGCAAAAAGTAAATAAATATGGAATAAATACTGTAATCAGTAAAAGACAATATAATTCAACAGGGAATTTAATTGCAGAAAATTACTTGTTTGAAAAAGGTATTGAATTTGGATATAATACGAGCAGGCAGAATTGTCAAGAAACATGCAATAATATAATATGGGAATCAGAAGGTACATTATATTCAGACAGCATTGTCATAATTGGAGCTCATTTCGATTCTTACAACTTAGATGATCCCGATGGATATATGAATTTATTGTCTCCGGGTGCTGACGACAATGCAAGCGGTTGTGCCGCTATTATAGAAATAGCGAGATTGTTAAAGAACTATAAGCCGATTTATAAAATGAAATTTATTTTCTGGGATGAAGAAGAACGCGGATTATATGGAAGTTATTATTATTCAAATTTGGCAAAGGAAAATGGAGAGAAAATTAAACTGTATATTAATCTTGATATGATTGGATGGGATAATGACAATGATGGTATGATGGAAATTCAATTTCTTGATACCAACACATCGGTATTTTATGCAACCCAGGCAATTAAGTTTTGCAATGATTATCATCTCGTTTTACTACCTAAACTGAGAAATGGTGAAGCAGGTAGTGATATTCACAATTTTTGGGATAATGGTTATTCAGCAATTGGCTTTTCAGATATGATTGATTATTACTCATTTGTTCATTCACAAAACGATTTGATTGGTTCGTTCAATTTCGACTATTTTCTGAATAATTCAAAATTTGCATTGGCAATAATTATGAATAATGCTTATGATGTTAAAACAGATGTAACAGATAATTTTATTAATGATAAATTATCTTTATATCCTAATCCCGCAACTGATTACTTAAATGTGATAACAAAATCAGAAAAATCAAAATTTGAAATTTATTCGATTATCGGAAAAAACATCCTCGAAACAAATAATAAAAGTGTTGATGTGAGTCATTTTCCAACGGGTATTTATTTTCTGAAGTCCGGAAATTTAGTGTCAATGTTTGTGAAATATTAAGATTTATTTTCAATTAAATGTAACTTTTTTTAGAATTGTTATGTCTTTTATAAAAATAAGATTGCCAAAAAATCGGAGGACATTAATATGACTATGCGTTACATACTATTTGTTTACCTGGCTATTCTGCCTATTCTTACTCAAAATTCCTTTTCAATAAATAAAAACCTGATTGATTCAGTATCAGTCGCCTCTTTGATTAATTCCGTAAAGGATTTATCGGGCGAGCAAAGAGTGAATCTAAATGGAATCGATACAGTAATAAACAAGAGGCAATACAATACAACCGGAAATTTTCTTGCAGAAAATTATTTATTAATCAAAGGTATTGAGTTAGGATACAAGACGAGTTACCAAACATGCTCCGAAACCTGTAAAAATATTATTTGGGAGTCAGAGGGTACGATTTTTCAGGACAGTGTAGTAATTATCGGAGCTCATTTTGATTCAATCAATCCTGATGATGCAAGTGGTCAAACAATTTACCTTTCTCCGGGAGCCAATGATAATGCAAGCGGATGCGCAGCAATAATTGAAATTGCAAGATTGCTTACAAATTATAAACCGATTCATAAATTGAAATTTATTTTCTGGGATGAAGAAGAAATCGGCATGACAGGAAGTTATTACTATTCGGATTCTGCAAAGAAAAACGGAGAAAAAATAAAGCTATATATTAATCTCGATATGCTTGGTTGGGATAAAAATGATGACGGATATATGCATATTAAATATGTACCTGTCGGACAATCATTTTCCTATGCTGAGAAAGTAGTTAAAATCTGCAAAGAAACAGGCATCGAATTGCAACCTAATCCAATTACTCCGAAAAAATTTTTTATTGGTTTCTCGGGTGATGCCGATTATTTTTGGCAATATGGATTCTCAGCAATCGGAATTGCCGACTTGGCGGATGATAATTCTTTGTACCATACTCAGGGAGACCGAATAAAATACTTTAATGAACAATTTTTCCTGAACAACACAAAACTGGCTCTGGCTCTTGTTATGAATGCTGCTTATGATGTGGAAACAAATGTTAATGAAAATCCTGTTAAAAAAAATTTATCAATTTATCCCAATCCCGCTTCTGATGAGCTCATCATTTCAGGTTTTGAAGGTGATGCAGAAATAATCTATACTATTGGAATTAGTTTATGGAATGGAAGAATAAATTCTGGTAGCAGAATTGATATTTCAAATCTTGTAAATGGCATTTACTTTTTGAAAATTAAAAATTCAATTCAGAAGTTTATGGTAGTGAGATGAGAAATTTGTTTATAAATTCAAAATTTAATGAATTTCATAAATTTAACTATTAATATTTTATTCAATGAGGTTCTTATGAAAAATTCATTTGTTATTGGAATTACAATCTTTTTTATGTTAAACATTTCAATATTGTCAGCTCAATGGGAACGAGCTAATACAGGTCTAATTTATAATGGGAATTATGTTCGTTTTATTTTAGTTTATTGTATGGATGGCAATAACATTTTTGCCGGCAGTTCTGATGGGGGCATATATTATTCTTCTGATAATGGCTCAAATTGGATTGCAAAAAATAATGGATTGAATGATACAACCATTAGCGCAATTGTTGTTAATGGAAATAGACTATATGCAGGGACAGAAGGCGGAATGTACTTGTCAGAAAACAAAGGGGATTCATGGGAAAAAATTCTTAGTAATTTCACAATTTCAACAATAGCTTTCAAGGGTAGCAAAATTTTTGGAGGTTATTTCAGATGGATTAAAATTAGTTCTGATAAAGGAGAGAATTGGAATACTATATCATTAAGTAGCAAACTTATTAATATTAGAGTTTTATTAACTTCAAAGAATAATATTTTCGCAGGAACAAGCAGAGGAATTTATTTTTCATCTGATGATGGTGGAAGCTGGAGTACAATTTCAATTGGAATTCCCGATACAATTTCTGTTAAATTTATGACTAAGTATAAGGATAATATTTATGCGGTTTGCGCTAAAAATGAATTTTATTTATCAACTGATGATGGAGTAAGTTGGAATCATTTAAATAATAATTTGGAAGATGCAGCTGTTAATTATCTTGCAGTATTTGAAAATAATTATTATTTAGTTGCTACTCAAAATTATGGTATTTTAATTTCTACAGATAACGGTAGTAATTGGACACCATTTAATGACGGGTTGAACAATTTGGAGATTTATACACTCGGGATAAACGATGAATATGTATTCGCTTCAAATAATTATGGTGTTTACAGAGCAAAACTTGAAGATTTAGGTATATCATCTGTTAATGAAAATAGTTATATAAATAATTTAAATATTTCCCCAAATCCGGCATCTGAAGTTATTAATATTAGAATTGAGGGATTAGAAGGACAAAACTGCAAGCTGACAATTTATGATGAACTCGGAAACCCTCTTTCAGGGGCGTTTGACGGCGTTATGACTTCGGATAGTAAAACTATTAATTGTGATTGCAGGAATCTTGTATCGGGTGTATATTTTATGAGATTGATTTGTGGTAATCAAATCTTTACAAGAACATTCGGGGTAATAAGATAAAATAATATTATAAAACCATTAACTTCAAAAAAAAGTGTTATAATTTATTTAAAGAGTTACTATGCATTACAAAGTTGTCATTACTTATGATAAGGAATACGGAGCTTATGTTGTGGACGTACCCTGGTTGTTTGGATGCTTGAGCCAGGGGAAAACATTGGATGAAGCAATCGAAAACACAAAGGATGCAATAAAATCATGGTTAGAAGTTGAAAAATCATTAGGAAGGAACTTTAAATTTTAGCAATTTGATGAAGTAAATTTATATAAAAAACAATTTATCCTGTTCAGATGGCTTTGTTATAACATATTTATAATTACCTTCTGGTTTTTCTATCCCACCATAATTATTGATTGTCTCTTTCACCTGGTATATTGTGTCATTAATTCTATACATTATGTCATCCGTTGTGTATCTCAATATGTTCCACCCCTGGCTTTCTAATACATTGTCCCTTCTCTTGTCTTTCTTCACATCATCGGGTTTGGTGTGGTATTTGTCCCCGTCACATTCAACACCCAGTTTTCGTTCTTTGCATGGAACCGCAAAGTCGAGATAGAATCTTTGATTCCTTCCTTTGCCTAAAATCACTTCGTACTGACGTTCAGCATTAATTTCTTCTTTTTTGAATGCTTCCCACATCTTTTCTTCAATCGGACTTTCACAAAACAGGTCATTAATTTCTTTAGCTTCTTTTAATCTCTTATAAGTAGTGGAAATGAAAATAATGGGCCTGTGTCTTAAACTGGGAATTGGCTTTGGGAGTTCTTTCAATTTCTCGAATTCAAGTTTGTAATAAATCTTTCCTGTTTTAGGATTCCTTTTTTCTTTTTGGAACAAATCCTTGCGATGAACAATTCTGATTTTCTTAACTTTTGCAAACCATCTAACCACAAAAGCGTTGGGACCGAATTTCTTTGTCTGATAAAAGGCAATGTATTTGATTCTTCTTTCATGAACTATCAGAGGGGCACTGTCAACCGGAATCCTGTACCAGTGTTGCTCACGGGCAATGTCAAAATCTTTAACATCTTTCCATAAGCTAATTAGTGTATCAATATTCGGATTCCCGGTTGCCATTGAATTATTAAAAAATTATATTCTTTGTTCATTTATTATTTATTTAAAATAGAAAATTTCAAATTGAAAATTCTTCTCCTTTCAATCCCAGTCCTCGTCTTCATAATCACAAAGCACAGACTCCAAATCGTTGAATTTAATTTTTTCCGGCTCGAACGATACCGGAGGCAAGTCAAATTCACAAACTTCATTTGTTATAAATGTCCTGACCCTCGCAACCTGCTTATTGCTCCCGTAAATTCCAATCGGTATAAACATCTTGAAAGTAGGCGGTACGTTTTCCTGCTTCACGCGAATTCTGATTTGATAATTCCCATCAGGTGTTTTTTGATATTTGGAAGCAATTATATATTTTGGAATTTTTGTATCATAAACCCACTGGTCGAAGAACCAGCCGTATTCTAATCCCGTATTGTTTTCAACGATTTTCTGGAAATCACGTGTGGACGCTTTTTTACCTTTGTATGTGTCATAAAATTCTTTCATAATTTTTAGAAATAAATCTTCGCGCATTGTATTCAAATCAAGGCAGATGTTCCTCAACATATGTAATATCCAGGCACCTTTCTGATAGATAATTAGGTTATAATCTCCCTGTGTTTTCATTGAATTGAGACGGTGGCCGAGAGCAATTGGTCCTTCGGGAAATCCGCTTCCCAGAAATGATTTCCTGTTTTCCAGTAATTCTGTTCTCGCCCTGATAAGAAAATCGAAGAATTTTTGATTATCCTTCAAAATCATCTGTGTATAAATCAGAGACACATATTGAGCAAATCCTTCGCTCAGCCATCTGTCACGGTATGATTTCATGTCAACGCTGATACCCCACCATTGATGTGCTATTTCGTGAGAACGAAAGCTTTCCCATCTGCCCGATTTATCCTGGTCAATAAAAGTAAATGTTGATAAATGTATTAACCCGGGAAATGCTTCACCATGGTATGCAGGCAGCTCTGTTGCATAAAATTTCTTGATGGGAAGAGAACCGAATAATTTAGTAAAAAAGCTCATGCTTAACTGAACATCTTCTGCAACCGCCTTCCATTGGTCTGTCGTATGATATAGAATTTCAACAGGAGAACCTGCCTCTACATCATATTCCTTCCTGTTAAACAATCCCAAATTGAACGAGGCATTTCTGCATTTATATGGTGTAAGCCAATGAGAGGTTCTTATTCCATCATTTTTGGCTTCTGATATTAAGTCTCCAATGCTTACAAATTCATAACTTTCAGGTACATGATAAGTCAGGTCGAATAATGTATGTTTACTGAATCCATGGTTAGGATACCAGCCGATTGACGTTTTTAATACAACATAATCTTGATACCTCTTTAATATTTCTCCTGAATATTCGATATTAATTGAAAATGTGTCATTAATCTTTAAACCCTGAGGCATTTTCACCCACAAACCTGAATAATTTTCCGGTTTATAAAATTTCAAATCCTTTCCGTCGGAAGATTTTACTGAACTTACATTCAAATCATCATATAAATAATATCGGAACCATATTGTGCTTGACTTCAATGCAACCATATCAATCTTAGTATTGCATTTCATTTTCAAATTTTCTTCGATAGTACAGTCAATTGTGTATTTTTCAATTTTTATTTCTTCTTTTGTCCTTTTCAAAGTATCAACAAATTCGACGTCCTGATATTCATCTGTAAAGTGAAATTCATTTACACTTTCATTGTAAATCCCGACAGCAGCATACCAGTCACCTCTCCATAAACTCACTTCTTCTTCTTCATAAGGGTCAATACAGAAAAATAAGTCTTCATAATCATCCATATCGAAGTATGAATAAAAAACCTCATTATACTCGTCTTCAAGTAATGTCCGGGATATAAAACCATTAAATGCATTTTTACTCCTGCTGATTTCATACTTAACGAAATTTTCAATCATTTTGTCAGCATTTTTCGAATGTTCTGCTTTCACGGGAATATTAAAATTTATTATTTCGTTAACGGTGCTATCGCCGCAAAACAACAGCATTGACGAAAATTTTGCATTAAGTGATCTGGTTTTAAGATAACGTTCGAGTTGGTCCTGTTCGACCTTGATTGGCGGCTCATACATCAGTGTTCCGGTTCCAATAAAAACAGCCATACATATTCTGCCGTTTACCGGTTTGCATAAATAAACCACACCCGAATCGAGTGAAATATTTGCAACATCTTTTGTGATGAAATATTCTCTTACGGGATAAGCATTAGTGTAGTCAATCGAAACGCTTTTGATATCGGATAAAAAATCGGTGTAATTTTCGTATGGCTTTGCGTAAGTCAAGTCGGTAAGAGTTATTACAACTAAAAGGGATATAATACACAAAGCAAAAATTCTCATGCCAGACAACATAATCAGTTCCAGGGAAAATATTTAAACTTTTGTTATTATTACTAATTTAATGAATAATCGGTAAAATTTATAACATTTAATTATTTTTCATAACCCCAATCATTCCATCTATCCATTGAGGACATCCGAGCGAATGAATATGCAGATAGCTTGCGAATACATTTTTATATATAAGTCCGTCCCTCATGTCAATTATTCCTTTTCCACGCTGGACTGAAATACAGGTTTGGAGTGTTGAGTTATTATTTGAAATATGCGAGTAGTGAAACTCATGCCCTTTGATTTCTGTACCGACATTGAAAAAAGGATTTTGTTTGTCAACTTTAACACTCATATACCCATGCCCCTGCGGTTCTTTTTCCATTTTAATCTTAAAAGGAAAAACTCCAGTCATCGGATATGGCTTTCCATCATATTCTATTGATTCTGATAAATAAATTAATCCGCCACATTCGGCATATATTGGGAGTCCGTTTTCAGCTTTTTCCTTTACATCTATCATCAAACTTCGATTATTGATTAACTCCCCGATATTCGTTTCAGGAAAGCCACCGCCTATGTATAACCCGTCAATTTCAGGAAACCGGCTGTCTGATATTGATGAAATACTAACCAACACAACCCCTCTTTCTTCAAATGCTTCCAGGTTTTCAGGATAATAAAACGAAAATGCTTTGTCATTGAAGTATCCCAAAATTAATCCTTTTCCATCTAAAGGTTTTGAATCCTCCTTTTTTTCATAATCAATATCTTCGGCTGAACCGGCAATTGATAACAGCATATCGAAATCAACATTTTCACTGACAATTTTCCTGATTAATTCGATTGATTCGTTTGCAGGTGAATACTCACCCGGAGTAATCAATCCAAGATGCCTCGATGGAAGTAATTCCGTATCTTTCAACTTAGGAATAGAACCAATGACAGGAATTCCTGTTACGGATTCAATTGATTCTCGTAGGATTTTCTCATGTCTTTTTCCGGCAACCTGATTGAGTATTACTCCTTTCATATTAATATCCGAATCCAAATTCCGGCAGCCGAGAACAATAGCAGAAGCAGTTCTGGTCATCTTGGTTACATTCAGGACCAGTATAACCGGTGCTTTCAGCAATTTTGCAAGCTCAGCCGTGCTGTGCGTGCCGGATGAATCGAAACCGTCATATAATCCGCGATTCCCTTCAATAACAGATAAATCACATTCTATGGAATTTTTTACGAAAGATGATTTTACCGTATCTTCTCCCATCAGATAAGTGTCAAGATTACGAACTGTGTTCCCTGAAGATAATTTAAGCCATGCCGGGTCGATATAATCCGGTCCTTTTTTGAAAACAGATTGTTTTATAGCTCTTTTTCTAAATTCTGAGACAATCCCGCAACTGACAAAAGTCTTTCCGGAATCACCGCCAATACCCGCAATAACAATCCTCGGTATATTAAGTAGCATATTATCTGATTAATTGAAAAAATTAGTTAGACAAATATAAAAAGCCGGTTAATAATTAATGAAAAAAAAATTAATATTGTGTGTAATAAATTACACACTTTTTATTATTTTTGTTTTCCTTGATGTTGAATTTAGGGGAATGTGAAGTTAAAATATGCTCGTATCCATAATAGCCGGAATGATAATCGGAATAATAATGGGCATACCGCCGGGTCCGGTAGCGGTAACCGCCATTAAGCTGGGTCTGAACAAAGGCATGAAGCATAGTGTATATGCTTCGTTGGGTACGGGACTCATGGACGTTTTCTTCTGCCTTATATCCATGTTTGCTGCTTCGGCAATCGTTTCATTGGTTACCAATTTCTTTAATGGCTATCCTATTGTACTTCTAATTTTCCAGATTGTAGTGATTGTATCTGTCATCGTTATCGGGTTATTTCAATTCAGAATTAAAGATGAATTACCGAATACAGACAATGATATAATCAAGCCCAAAACAAAATTCCTCGATGAGCTTGCTCACAAAGGACCTTTTCTTCTTGGATTTGCTGTTGCAGTTACAAACATAGCTAATCCGACTTTTTTGCCCTCGATGGCTTATGTTACCATGAATGTCCACAGCTTTGGCATAATCGAAAATTCGGCTTTAAACAATGTTTTGTTTTCAGTAGGTTTCGGATTGGGTAATTTCCTGTGGTTGTACATCGTTGTGAGAATTTTATTACATTACCGCGGGAAGATGTCACCTCAGTTTATGGCTCGGATTCACCAGTTTGCTGGATTCACTCTCATTGGCTTCGGCACAATCCTCGGATTCAGGGCATTCATCCACTGGGCAGAAGTCCTTAAACTTGCCTTTTTGTTTTGATTTAATTTATTAATTTTTCAATAAATTCAGGAGTATGCTTTTTGTCCTGGTCCTGTCTGAATAAACACAATAATAAACCCCCTGTCCATTCGAATTTCCCAAATTAATATTAAAATCATGAGTGCCTCTTTCATAATAACCTCTGCCGAAAGTATAAACTATCTGTCCAAGATTATTATAAATCATGATTTTTAAATTTTCTGACTCAGGAAGATTCAGCGTGATTTTTGTTTGTTCCAAAAAAGGATTCGGTGAAACATTAAAGCCAAAATCACAATTTGTAATATCATCAACTGAACTTGCTTCGCATTTCCCACCATTCATTATATACTTTGATGTCAGTGAAGTGTTCTGTATGCTGTATGGACTTGTCTCGGCAACGACCTTAGCCCATGTATCTCTGAGAGTATTGAAATAGCTGTCTGTTGTCATGTTCATAATATCGCATGTAGGGTCAGCATACTCATTCCCGGGTCCCCACTCCCAAGCCAGCCAGCCGATATCGTTTTCCCGGCATAATTTAATAATGGTATTATAATCGGTTTCATAGTTACATCCCTTATCCCGGTTGAATTTGTCGGAGAATTCGCCGATAATGAAAGGCAATTCAATGTTGACTGATTGCTGAATTTCATTTGTTATGTATGCGGCATTGGCACCATCACTCACCGCCCAGTACATGTGGACTGAGAATAGGAGATTATGTTCTGAATCCGCATTGAGCAAATACTGGCCGGTGTTCCTCAATTGACCGAGATTTTTTCCCCAATCGCTTCCATCTATAACAAGTGGACATTTGATTCCTGCAGCCCGGATTTGATTGACGGCATCCTCATAACCTGCTTTGAACATCTCATCGTTCACCTGGTCATCGCCGCATTCATTTGCAATGTTCAGCAGTAAATATTTTTCATGCTTTTTCACCACATTGAGTACTGCCGGTGAAATCCAATAATTGACGCATTGCTGAAGACCGGGCCAATAGCCCGTTGCGTCGTGAAGCTCTACCATCGGAATCAATTTATTATCAATGCAATCCTGGATCGTTCGGTCTAATCCGTCTGGTCCGGCATCAACTTCCGTTTGACCAGGAGCAGCCAGCCAGACAATGCGAACGCAATTAGCACCTGTTTTCCTTATTTCAGCATAAGTTGCTTTGCGGAGATTGAGGTCGTTGGTCCAGACAATCATTTTATTGACTCCCCGAATGACCACCTTTTCATCGCAGGGCGTATATAAATACCTGCCGTTGACATATAGCGTGGTTCTTGGTTGAGCAGAAGCCGTCAAAAAGTAAAAAATAAATAATAGAAAAACTGCTAAAGAGTTCAAATGATTTACCATAAAAACCTCATAAGGAAAAAATTAGCAATATCTAATTTATATATTAATAAAGACTAAATTAAATAATAAAATTTGTTAATGCAACAAAAATGTTTAGCAAATAATGTTTTTTAAATTTTTTCCTTATTTAAAAGTTATTATTTTTAGTGAATAGTGAATAACGAATAGTGAATAATTTCGGTTAAAATTTCTATAACTATTCACTTTTCACTATTAATTATTCACTGTTTTGAGACCTTTCCCCTTTTCATGTGTCATTATATTTTAGTGAATAGTGAATAACGAATAGTGAATAATTTCGGTTAAATTTTCCATAACTATTCACTTTTCACTATTAATTATTCACTGTTTTGAGACCTTTTCAATTCTCATTGTCATTATATAAGTTTGCAAGAAAGAAAAATATTAATAAAATTATGAAGCCAATAAAATTTTCAATCCATGCACTCAGTTATAAAGTGAAAAGATGCTTTACTGAATCTGAAGTTGAGGATACAATCAGGAATTCCGAATGGCAGGATGCTGAACTTGGGAGATTGGAATGTAAAAAGGATTTTAAGTATAATAAAATATGGAACAGAAAATTTTATCAGACAAAACAAATAAAGCCCATTTTCGTTGAAGAAGAAGATGATATTGTTGTAGTTACTGTTTACACTTACTTTTTTTAGGAAATGCAATGAAAATTCAATATGATAAAGAAGTTGATGCTTTGAGCATAACTTTTACTGAAACAACAGTAACCACTCAGCATATTGCAGAGGGTATAGCCGTTGATTATGATTCTGACGGTCATATTGCAGGTATTGAAATATTAGATGCCCTGAAAAGATTTGGAAATAAAGAGACATTAAAACAAGTTGAGTTTGAACCCGCAGGTATGTTATCATAAGTGAATAGTGAATAACGAATAGTGAATAATTTCGGTTAAATTTTCCATAACTATTCACTTTTCACTATTAATTATTCACTGTTTTGAGACCTTTTCCCTTTTCATGTGTCATTATATCATATTATGTTGCAAGAAATAAAAAAGTAATAGATAATCTTATGTTGTACCTTTTAAACCTTAGTAACATAAATGATTAATGGTTCGTCAAACCTTATTAGCTTATCTAAAGAAATAAGGTAATAAGGTTGGATTTGGGTGTAGCACTTGTTACTAAGGTCGAAAAGGATAATATAAGGTTTTTAAATTTAAAAAACGATTTATTGTCATTCAAAGGGTGGTGCTATGAAACTGGTGTACCTGACTGCATTTCTTGTGTTGCTTATATTCATATCAAATGTCAAATCACAAAATCCCGAGTGGATTAATTATACGAATGTATATTTTGTAAGAACAATTTTAGAAAATGGTAATTTTATGTGGGTAGGGACAAGTGGCGGGCTTATGAAAATTGATAAAGAAAAAGGTAATTCAACTTTATATAATAGAGCAAATTCGGGTTTGCCTGATAATAGTGTTTCTTCAATAGCTTCTGACGAAAGTGGAAATATATGGATTGGTACATATAGAGGTGGTTTAGCTAAATTTGACGAAATGAAATGGATTATTTATGACATAACAAATTCAGGGTTACCTGAAAACAGTGTCATGAAAATAGCGATTGATGGAAGCGGCAATAAATGGATTGGAACTCATAGTGGTTTGACAAAATTTGACGGTACTAATTGGACTACTTACAATAAATTAAATTCAGGATTGCCAGTTAATCTTGTCATGTCAATAGCAATAGATGGAAGCGGCAATAAATGGATTGGTATGCTTAATGGTGGTTTGGCAAAATTTGACGATACGAACTGGATTTTTTACAATACATTAAATTCCGGATTGCCTGATATTTATGTACAATCACTAGCAATAGATGACAGTAACAATATATGGATTGGAACTGGTAGTGGTTTGACAAAATTTGATGGAATGAATTGGATTACATACAACAAAACAAATTCCGGATTACCAGATAACGATATCAACGCAATAGCAATAGACGAAAATGATAATAAGTGGATAGGTACTGATTGGGGTTTAGCAAAATTTGACAGTACTAACTGGATTACTTACCAGACTACAAATTCCGGTTTACCTGGTAATAATATCTGGTCAATTGCAATAGATGATAATGGCAATAAATGGATTGGGACTTATTCTGACGGCAGTCTAGCAAAATTTAATGGAGTGTATTGGTCTAATTACAACACTAAAAATTCTGGATTGTCAGATAACCATATCTTTTCAATTACAATAGACAGAAAAAGCATTAAATGGATAGGTGCTTTGGACAGTGGCCTGATAAAATTTGAAGGAAAGAATTGGCGTACTTATAACAAAAATAATTCTGGTTTACCCCCTTATAGCAGTATCATATCATTATTAGTGGATGGAGCTGACAATATATGGATTGGAACTTCTATAAGTGGATTAGTGAAATTTGATAGAACAAATTGGATTACTTACAACGAAACAAATTCAAGCTTGCCTAATGACCAAATCAATGCTATAGCAATAGACGAAAACGATAATATGTGGATTGGAACTGGTAACGGTTTAACAAAATTTGATGGGTCGAATTGGACTACTTTTGAATCATCAAATTCTGGATTGCCTAGTAATTACATAGAATCAATTGCAGTTGACGGATATGGTAATAAGTGGATTGGATCAGATAGTGGTTTAACAAAATTTGACGGAATGAATTGGATTACTTACAACACATCAAATTCCGGCTTGCCTTCTAATCTGGTATTGTCAACAGCAATTGATGGAGCTAACAATATATGGATTGGGACTTTTAGAGAAGGCATAACTAAATTTGATGGAACGAATTGGAATACTTACAATTCATCAAATTCCAAGCTACCTGATAATTATGTTCAGTCAATTGCTATAGATGATAATGATAATAAGTGGATTGGTACTGAGGAAGGTGGTTTAGCAAAATTTGACGGAACGAATTGGAAAATTTATAACACAACAAATTCTGGTTTACCTGATAACAATGTAAAATCAATAACAATAGACTCAAGTAACAATAAATGGATTGGAACAGTTGATGATGGTCTCGCTGTCTTCCGCGAAGGTGGTGTTATTCTTGATGTGGAATCTGAGCAGGAGCCGGTTGCGAAAGGTTTGACATTCAGTAAAAATTTTCCTAATCCATTTCAATATATGACAAATATTGAATATTCATTGCCTAAAACGGGGAAAGTTACAATCAAAATATATGATATGCAAGGGCAGTTGCTGAGGGAGTTGTATTCAGGTATTATTGATTCAGGAAAACACACAGCTACCTGGGACGGCAGAACAGATGCGGGGAACGAAGCACCCAACGGTGTTTATTTCTGTCGCATATCCTCTGACGGTTTTGTTGAAATTAAGAAAATGATTATCAATAAGTAAGAAATGGTAAATAAACATTTTATCAGGTAATCTGATAACTAACTCAGCCATGAATTGTAATGCCCGGCAATTCATATAAATACTTTTCTATAATAAACGTCCAAATCTTTACAAATGACAGGAACATTTCATTTGCAAATTTAAAATTTTCAAATTTGGGTTTCTATTATTCGTAATTATGGATTTTTGATGTAAAGTAGTGAATTATTATGGAAACCTATAAATATAAATTCTCAAATAACAAGGATACCGATTTTATCCGCACACTCAGAAGCAGGGTGAATGATTATTTCAAATCGAATAACAAAGGTATGTATAGCAATGCGAATATGATAATAAAAACAATTTTTATGTTTTCGTTATATTTCGCTCCTCTTGTGCTTATGTTAACAGGTGTCATCTCCAATCCATGGTTAATTATTTTTATGTGGATTATTATGGGTTTCGGTAAAAGCGGTATAGGTATGGGAGTTATGCACGACGCCAACCACGGAGCTTATTCAAGAATCGGGATGATTAACAAGTACCTGAGCTATACAATGAACCTGATTGGTGCTAATTCTGCTGTATGGAAAATCCAGCACAATGTCCTTCATCATATATTCACTAATATAGATGGCTCGGATGAGGATATCTTACCTCCTCCTATTCTGCGTTTTTCACCATATCAGAAGAGATACTGGTTTCATCGTTTTCAGCACATTTATGTTTGGTTTATATATTGTATTACAACTTTAAACTGGGTTACTTCAAGAAATTTTGTCCAGGTTATCAAATTCAGAAAAATGGGGCTGATAAAGAGTAACAATCAGCTAATGAAAGATATTTTTCAGATTACTTTATGGAAATTAGTTTATTATGGATATATACTTGTTCTGCCAATAATTTTGATGCCTGTTTCTCCATGGCTGGTTATTGCCGGTTTTATTGCGATGCACTTGACCTCAGGATTAACTCTTAGCACGATATTCCAAACGGCTCATGTCATGCCCACTACAGATTATCCTATGCCAAACAGAGAAAAACATATTGATAATAACTGGGCTGTCCATCAAATGGAAACAACTACGAATTATGGTCCCAATAGCAAGGTTTTTTCATGGTTGATTGGGGGCTTGGACCATCAGGTGGAACACCATCTCTTTTCGAATATCTGCCACGTTCATTACAGGAAATTGTCGGAAATTGCCTCTGAAACTGCAAGAGAATATAATATTCGGTATAATACACAAAAAAACTTTTTACATGCGATTTGGAACCATGCTAAAATGATGAGGCAATTAGGAAGAATGGAACAGGTAGTTGTCAGCTGATTGTAATTTGAAATTAGCTGTTAGAAATTCGGCAGTGAAATGGCGAATTTGGTAGTGGTGAAATAATAGTGTTAAGTGTTAAGACGACATGATAAAATACGGTTTGAAGAACTTCATCTTATACAAGGAGATGGAGTAGAATAGGTTATAGGCTGTATCCTATTAGGTTTTAAAGAGTTGTTCCATGTTACTATGGTGAAGTCGGTTAGAAAGTCCTAAAGGTTAAGAAAGTCTGTATTAGTGTCGGTTTAGGGGTCGTTTTAATTAAAAGAAAATGGTAAGAAATTTTTAAAGAAGTAAGAAAAAGTATTTTGGAACTTCGAGAAATTATTTTAAAAAGAGAAGACCTGTATCAGGAAGTATGGACAGAGCCAATGACAACATTAGCCTCCAAATACCATATTTCCGATGTTGGACTAAAGAAAATTTGTCGAAAGATGGACATTCCAACTCCCAGTTTAGGTTATTGGGCAAAAAAGAGAGCTGGGAAAAAAGTTTCAAAAAAGCCATTACCACAACAAAATCAAAACACAAGGTTAGAATACCATCATAATGTCTCACCGATTGATGTCAAGGAGGCTACAATGAAAGACAGAGTTCTCAAGGAAGTTGAAAGTATTATTGAGTTTGAAAAGCAAGAGAAGAATAAGATTACTATCCCTGAAAGACTTAATAGACCTCATACACTTACTCAGATGTTAATAAGTGAATCCAAATTCAATAGGACATGTACGTACAATTTGATTGAATTAAACAAGAATGTAAGTGTAGGGAGAAATTCGCTACAAAGAGCAATAAAAGTCTTTGATGCTTTAGTAAAGGCTTTAGAAGCAAGAGATTATTTGGAAATAAAAAAGGGAAATCAACTTTCAACAGCATATGTAAAAATCTTTGGTGAGGAATACAAATTTATTTTGAGAGAAAAAATCAAAAGAGTCGAAAATACACCAACTAAGGAAGAAATCAAACGACCCTATTTATACAATCAGTGGAGTTATTTGCATACCGGTTTATTGACTTTGAAAATCGACGGTTATTCATTTGGAGGTTTTAAACACGAATGGATTGACAATAAAAAAATGATAGAAGAATGTCTTAACGAATTCATCATAGAAAGTGCTAAAATTGCTCTTTTCAAGAAAAAGGAACATGAAGAGTATAGAAGACAACGAGAAAAGCAAGAAGAGGAAGATAGGCTATGGGAAATAGCAATAGAGGAAAAAAGAAAAATTGAAGAAGCCAGAATCCAAAAAGAATTAAAGCAAAAAGCGAAAATTGATTTGCTATTGCAACAGGTAAAAAATTTTAGACAAAATCAAGAATTGCAACATTTTATTACTGCAATTCAAGAAATATTTTTAAAAAGTGAACATGATGTGGTTGAAGAACAAAAATTTAAAGTATGGTTGAAATGGGCGAAACAGATAACAAAAAATTTAAATCCTATAAAAAACTTTAATCTTGACGATTACTTTGATGGAGAATGATATTATATAAAATCTAATAATTAATTACACATAGATTCTTACATTTTTCATTACTCTTTTGAAAGTGTGAGAACATTTGCCAGAACCATACTACTCTCTCGCTTAATCTATTAATATAT
>SCSM01000038.1 GCA_004322215.1 Bacteroidota bacterium
AGAAGTTTCCTTTTTAATAGGAATATTCTTTTCAATTGGTTTTAATTTTATAGGTTTTTGAGTAAATAGTTTTCCTGATATACATATAAAAATAAGAGAGAACAAAAATAACTTTAATAATATCTTTGACATTTTACACCTCAATATATTTATTAAATAATTATGGATTTATTACTGAATAAAACATCTTATCTTATTACACAAAATGTCTTGATGATGTTATCTTTATTTGTTGTTATTTGAATATTAAATAAACCTGAATGAAAGTTTGTAATTGGAATAGTAATAAGATTCGAACCAGTTTGTTTTATTTCACCAATGTCCTGATATAATCTATTCCCTAATATATCATGTACAGTAATTGTTATCTTTGAATTGTATGGCAAATTGAGCATGATATTCAATTTATCATTCGCAGGATTGGGATAAATATTAACTTCTAAATTGTTATTAGCCGATTCTTCAACACCTGTTATTGATGTTTCTACTACTATTCTGAATCTGCCATAATTCGACCATTCACTTTCACCGCCTTTACCATAAGCTTTCACCTGCCAATAATATTGCTTTGGCTCAAGTTCCATAAGACTTGATGATTGATAGGTTGTATCAGTTATATTAGTGCTGTCTATTACAAATACATCTGAATATTTTTCAGTTGATATTCTTAATTGATAGTAATCTATTGAACTTTTTCCATCCCAAATAAACTTGCCACCAATAATTGTATCCTTTACTGTTATATCTCCGTGAACATCAATTGTATCATGCTTAATTAAGATTGAATCTCCTGCTTGTGGTGAGATTAATTCAGGTGCATCCGGTATGCTATATTCTGTTGTAAACTTCCAAACATTAGAGAATAGACTTTCACCGAAAGAATTTTTTGTTGCAACTTTCCAATAATAATCAGTTCCCTCATTAAGAGAAGATAAAAAGAATGTTGTATCAATTAAAACAGTGTCAACTACAAATGAAGAAAAATTATCTAATGTAGAAAGCTGAAAATGATATGCTTGAATAATATCATAATGTATATTATCTGCCTTCCAAATAAATGTTGGTGTTATTGGTACTGATGATGTATCTTTCTTTGGTTTAATAAGTGTAGGTATTGTTATTGGCTTATTTGTATTTGAATTTGCTTCCTTTAAATTACATGCTTCTGCATAATTTCTAATTAAAAGAGCAGGTCTTGCAAGAAATGTCATTTTAGAAACCCAATTATTAATCTCCCTGCAATAGCTCATTATCGAACCATCGTTTCTTACTCTCTGTTGATTTGAATTCAGACAACCACCACTTTTACCTTCATCAGTTGCACAAGTATCTATCATAGGGTTCCACGAACAACTATGTGTATGAGGACAATTAAAATTGTGTCCCATTTCATGTGCAATAGTATGAACATCATAATCAAATCTCAATAAACCATCAGATTCAAAAGGTAGGGGATTCATGTCGCCATGAACTGATAAACCTGCAAAAGGCCCCCATCTGTTTCCGTCATGTATGCCTCCAAATGCTCCCGAAAGTGAATTGTAATTAGCTACACCACCTTCACCATGAGCATTAATAACATGAACAAGATTTGCTTGAACACTTAGATTATTTGTCTTCCAATAATTAGCAATAATTGAATTATTGATTAAAGTACCCGGATTTAAAGAATTGTATGGGTCTTGCGTTGTCCAGATATGCAACCAAGGGATATGAATGGTTATATTCATCTCTTTTTCATAGATATAAGAAACCATAGAATAGACTGATAAGATGTAATTTCTGATTTTTATGCTGTCATTTGGGAATTTTATACTGTACCAATAATATTGCATGTCAATTGCTATATCAACTTGAAGTGTCTTATCTGATAAAATTTTATCATTTTTATACTTCATCATGTTATTTGCTAAATCAACTGGTTCAACAGAAGCACAGTTCAAAGGGGTTTCAGATACATTATTAGTTTTATCTGAAATGATATATTCATTTTGATTTATTGTTGAAGGTGAAATTGTAAATTCTTCATTATTTTCTCTCTTGATATGGCAATACATTGCATTATCAATGAATGTAATAAATACTTCTGAATTGGATTCACCGATAATAGTACCTTTGAATCTACTTAATACTGGCAGATTCATTCTGATGTTTTCTCCAGTAGTAATTAGTGTTTTGTTATCAATAATTGAATTTGTCAGTTTTAGCTTTATTTCTGATGTTTGAGAAATACTTGTAGGAAAATTCTTTATGATTATTTCTGAAACATTATTAAGATTCTTGAAATTTATTGAAGGATTTAATTGTAAAAAAGAGATACTACTTTTTTGGGGTGCATTTGATGTCTTTTTAGGTATTAATACATCATCAAGGATTAATTTGTTCTGCGAATACGAGTATAGATTAAGGATAATGAATATTAAAAACATTGCAATAATTGAAAATAAAGTTTTCATAGGTACTCCTGTTAGTTAAAAAAATATTGATTACATAATATTAATCTTTGTATGGATGATAATAAAATACAAAAAGGACGTTTCCACAATTTTGCCTTCTCTGAGGTATCGCTAAACACCCTGACCGGAAGCAAAAAGGAAAACGCCCCTATTCGGGACGTGCCTTTTTACTGTTCTCCGGTCTTCTAATTAGCGATTTTACAGAGAAGAACAATAGTAAGACAACGCTTACTTTAAATATTTACTTCAATTTTACTCTATATTTTACATCCCCGTTTGTTCATTAAAAACTACATTCAAAATACAATATTTTCCTCTGAAATTCAAGTTATTTTTTCATAAAATAAAAAGATTTTAAAATTTATTAAGATGGATAAAACAAGGACTGTGGCTGTGGTTGGGGATATTTTTATAATATCAGGTTCTCTTTATTATATCGCTTAAATTTTTCATTAGGTAATTTAGATAATAACTAAATCATCATCAATACTTATGCTATTATAGGGTATAAAACATTTGTTTAATATTTAATCATCTACTATCTATGGAGTATATGTGGTAAGAGAATTATCTTAATAATCACTTCTCTTTCAATATCTTCCAATCCGAAACATCGCTCCCAATGTATATTTTCATAAGATATACGCCGTTTGTTTTTTCACTGAAATTAATATCAGTAAATTCACTGAGATTGTTAAAAGTAAAAACTGCTCTTCCTGACATATCATTAATAACAATTTTTGTTTCAACATCCTTTTTCAGGTTTGTTATTTTAACGGTCAACAGACCTTGAGTTGGATTTGGATAAATAGATATTTCAGAATTCTTAATGGAATCTCTGTATTCACCACCTGGAGGAGGTGGGGGTTGGTTTAGAAGAACTACCCTCGTTGTCCTGTTGCCCATCTCATCATAAAGGTAGTTTCTTGTTGTTGTTTGTGATAAAGCAAATGATTGAATAAATATTATTAAAAGTATAATTAATAATAAATTTAAATTTCTCATTTTATACCTCACTGATTTTACTTATTAATAAATGATAAAATATTTCATATAATTCTTTAATTTATTGTTTATAATTCAAATATAAAATTCAAAAATATTTACTTTTCAAATTTATATTTTTTAATTGCTTGAATATAATGTTCAATAGGTAAATATTCATCTTCACCTATAAGCAATCGCAAAATTTTTATATATTCTGTTATTTGTGCCATATTATAAAAAATATAAAGTTTTTCTTCATTATTTTCATAGCAATTATCAATGTCTATTCGTAATGAGTCTGGTTTTTCTCCTTCAATTTTAGCTATTCTGTTGAGTTCTTGTTGATGCTTAACATATTTCTCGTGGGTTATAATAATAGGAAGACGTGAACCCATAAATACCACAGGCCCATCCGGAGCGACAGTACTATCAATTAAAGTAATCACATCTTTTTCGGTGAATTGGTAACTATTGAAATTGTAATGGGGAAAAATTATAATTGTTATACCTTTACTATACTTCTCATCACATTGTGGATATACTTTATAAACAACAACAAGATAAACTGTAAAAAATAATAATAAAACCCTATACATAATAAATCCTTAAATAATTATGGAAAAAAAACATTTTGTAGACTATTCAGGACAGACATATGAACTATCCCCGGTGTTATATTAGGTATAAATGGTTGACTTGACATTATACCACTTGATAAATTATATCCCCAGGAAAAAGTTGTTATTCTTTCCCAACTTCCTGTCGTAGCAACTTTTCCTAAAAGTGATGTTGTTGCACTCCATGTTACATTTGATGCATTATCATAGCGACCAAATGTTGTGTTCCAATAAGCCCACCCAGGAGCATCAGATATGCCTGTAGTTGAATTATATCTATAACCAAGAATATTACTTGTTTCAGAATAAGATGAATAGTAAAATGGTTTATTAAAAGGATCAGTACAATCGATTGTCATTTCATTTACCATTGCACCTGTTATAGGATCTGTTCCAGTTACATCAAGTGTTTGTACATAATTAAATTTTGAATAATGGTCACCGGAAATATTAAAAGATACTTTCATGTCAAGATAGTTAACTTTTGAAAAAATACGATAACCATTCTTGATAGTATATTCATTTAATTTAGTTTCAACATTCGTTAAATTTGGTTTTATAACATTATTTGGTACTACACTATTTGTTGTTTTTGTAGTTCCCCACCAAGTATCTTTATTATTTGCCGATGCATCAAGCCCTCCAGAAATCGCACCAGCAACAAAACCGGTTGCAGCACCCCAATACCAGGATTTCCTGAATCCTTCACCAAAATCTTTGTGATTGAATACATTATTTAGTCCTCCTACAACCCCTGATGAGACTGCACCAACTCCACCTCCCCATAATCCACCGGGTATTATTCCTGAAATACCAAAAGCTCCTCCTAAAGCGGCACCTCCGGCACCGATAGCACCCCCAACAGCACCAAGGGTAAATCCTTTTGCAAAACCATACCAAAATCCTCCATCACTATGCGGATTCGTTAATCCACCTATGGTTCCACCGATAGCCGCACCAATAATTATGGGCAGAAACCATGCAAAATTACCATCTGGGTCAACATATGAAAGCGGATTATTATTAACATAAACATATCTATTATAACTTCCGGCCTTATCAGGAAATTGAACAAAATTATCAGGCTGTAAAAATTGTCCACTGGAGGGTTCATAAATCCTGCCATTCATATTTATCAGGTCTTTTTCAAAAATATGTTCATGCCCGGTAAATCCTCTCCCAAGAGTATTAAATGCATTTATAACATCACTTGTTATATCATAAGATTTCCAATCAAATGGATTACGCATTTTTCCCCACGGGTCAAAACTGAATGTATAACAATTGATCAAGCTACCATCCGGTTTGACTAATCTATATATGCTACCTAGATGGTCTTTTAATATGTAATATGTATTTTCAACTTCGCCGGTTTTTACTATAGCAGAAAATATTCCGCCTTTTGCTGATAAATAAGTTATCTCCTTTGTGGAACTGCCCTCAGTAACAGTTTTTTCATAATTATCAATAAAATACTTTGAGCTAACAATTTGTGAGCTGGAATAATATTCAACTTTTCTTCTTTGTTTATCATATCCGTAATAAAATTTAATACTATTGTCAATTGATTTTACTTTATTAAATGAAGTATAGTTGATATTTTGCTCACTATTTTGCATAAAACCTTTAACTGCTGTTATAGATTTTGTAGCATGTTGGTGAGGTAAGTGTGAGGGCGGGTCTCCCCATATATAATTA
Source organism: Bacteroidota bacterium (assembly GCA_004322215.1). Classification (GTDB taxonomy): domain Bacteria; phylum Bacteroidota; class Ignavibacteria; order Kapaibacteriales; family UBA2268; genus XYC2-FULL-35-21. The sequence continues at coordinate 5,759 of SCSM01000038.1, forward strand.
TATGTGTAAGTGTAATCATAAGGACTTGTTATTATCTTTTTTTCTTTTAAACTCCCATCTTCATAATATGAAATATCCGTAGTTACATTATTTGTTGTATAAGAAGTAAGTCTGTTAAGCCCGTCATAAGTTATATTAACTTCTTCATTATTTGTAAGAATATCCTTTCTTGATGTAAGATGGCCATTAAAATGGTCCCATGTATAATCAAGGTTTTGAATACAAACTTCGGGGTTTGGAGTATTTGTTGTGATGCCTTGAAGGTAATTATAATCATCATAATCATAAATGGTTTCAATTTTGTCATCAGACATATTAATTTTCTTCATTTTTCCATATTCATTCATTTCTTTCAATTTCCATACTACTTCATTTGGGGTTTTGTCACTTCTTGTTATTGATTTATTAAATCCTAACTCATCATAAGTATAATCAGTTATTATACCCGAAGGATAGGTTTGTCTGTACAATGAACCGTCATCATTATATGTATAAGAATTCAGAAATTGCTCTCCACCAACAACCTCTTTTTTTGTCTGAATCTTTCCATCAGGATAATACGTATATTCAACGTATGTATTGGATGCTTCTTCTAATTCCTTTGGTCCATAAATCCCTCTAATATTTCCATTCCCATTGCCGCTGCCATAATAATAATATAATATTTCACTATGATGATTATTATTATTTTTATCTATAATTAATTCTCGTTTCATACGGCCCAAATCATCATAGAAATAATTTTTTACTTCAAGTGGGCTTTCTTCATAATCTACATCACCAAATCTGTTATAATCATAATAAATTGTTCCGGCATCGGGATCAACTATTGAAATTTTCCTGCCAAGCTCATCATAATCAATAGTAACAGTTGCAACATTTGAAGCATCATCAGAAGGTGTAATTGTTATTTTATTTATTTCTCCATTATCATGATAATAAAAGTGTGTTACATTGCCATTGTTATCTTCTGTATATACTGTTTTACCTGCATTGTTAATTGTTTTATAGAAAACTTTATTCCCAGGACTTGTAATCTTGGTTGTTTTGGGGTTACCATTATATTTATATTCAGTAGTTGTACTTATATTATCCAAACCGGGTCCTTTTTCGGTAATTTTAGTAACTCTTAGGTAATTATCATATTCATATTCCTGATACTTGTTTTTAGTAGTCAGACTCAAATATGGAAGATATTTTTTATTTATCCTGCCGTCATTATAATATTCAGTAGATGTATAAACCGGTGTAAGTGTAGTATAATCTTCGATAAATTTCGGGCTTTCATTTAAAATATTTCTTCCCCAGGAATCGAAATAAGATTTCTTGTAATTTTTTTCTTTTACGGCATCTGAAGCATTTTTTCTTTTTAGATTTGATTTTTTAAAATACAACGGTTCTGTTGCACCATCAGTAAGTGAATACCAATTCAATCCTGTTGTGGATTCATTACCATCAGGATTAATTTCCTTTATTAAATTTCCAAATCCATCATACTCCTTAGTACTTATATTACCATTAATATCTTTCTTATAATTGACTAATCCAAAATATTTATTATAATCAAATACAATGGTTTGGTACTCTGCATTTTGTGTAAATATTGGAAATCGTCCTTCAATGTTATACTGAGTTTTAATTAATCTATTCTTTGAATAATCATATTTATCAACTTTTGTCTCGTTTATCATATTGCCAAATACATCGTAACCATAATTTGTTAAGTAATTATAGGCTGAAATATTAGATGCATCATATTTGTGTTTAATATTAAAACCCAATTCGGGACCATAATACTGGTAAGAAGTCTTATTAACGAAATAACCATCGGGATCACTACCACTACCCGGATCATTATCGTCTCTAATGTCTTGTGTTACTGTATTTGAATTTAGCTTAAATATCTTCCAGTTTTTATAGGATAAATCGTAGATATATTCATTTTCAATTGTTGTTGTTTGGTCAATAGTGATTAAATCAGTATAATAAGTTATCATTTTATTAATATTTTCGAATTCATCAACATCGGTGCTTATATTCGGTATAACAGTTGCTTTCATTGAACAATTCAAAGCATCAGCTTCAAGAACTTGGTTTTGAAAAGTAAGATACCTTTTGTTACCCAAAATTCTGAATGTTGATGTATATTGAATTTCGGAAATTGGTTCATTATTCCTATATGTTTTGTCATTATATTTATAGAATGTCTGTAATGTACTTGCTGGACTATATGGTTGAAATATTGATTCATTCTTTATTGTACCTTTTTCATCAGTCTGCGAATTAATTAATTTTCTATAACCAAGAAATCCCTTTCCGTCTAAGTTGCTTATCCCCCCTTCATATTGATAGCTGACAGATTGTTTAGCATTAATATGATCAGTTGCTGTAAACTGTTCGATTTTTGAAACGACATATCCGCCTCCACCGATATTCACATTAGCTGTACCGGGTGACTCAGTATTTCTTTTATAAGGATTAGGATTCCCATAATCATCAGTACCTTTTGACATAGGTTCATAAGTAAATGTAGTTTTATTATTAAATCCATCATATATATTTTGAAGAAATAAATCCTTTTCCAAGAAATTTAAAGATAATATGCAATTTGCAAAAGCATCATTATATAAATTGTATATATCATTGTTCCCATCTCCGTTTAAATCTAAGATCTCCATAGGTTTTTCCCAACAGCCTGTTTCATTATTTAATACATCTACAGGTTCAACATCAAGTTCCTTATGTTTAAATTGATTTATTGAAAATGAATAAAAAACATTATAATAAGGCATATAGGGTTGGGATCCACAATCAACATAATACCAAAGTAAATCAGATTTTCCATCACCATTAAAATCCTGAACTAATAGTGAAGGATTCTGTCCAAATAAATCTTTTGGTTCCCCGTAATTAAAATTATTAACTCCTGTTGGAAAAGTGAAACCGTCACCTTTGCAATAGCGAATTTCCCATTCATAACCATTATCCTTTTTATAATAAAATAAATCGGTTAATCCATCTCCGTTAAAATCCCCTAAATAGTATTTATAATCCTTTTTAAAATCAGAAAAATTATCGTTGAAAAGTTGATTAAGACCATCGGAATTATTATTTAATTCAAAAATACCTGAATGAATATCTGCATCTCCAGATGCAATCATAATATCATATTTATTATTACTGTTAAAATTTAATGGAAGTACTTGATCTACCCTTTTATCAAGTGTTAAAAGATGTTTGACATCTATTCCAGAAACAACTTCAGCAATACCATTTAAATAAAAAATAAGGTTAAAATAGTGTAAATTTCCAACATCCGGTCCATTACTTTTATCAACATGAAATCCTCCAAATTCATCAATCCACAAATTATAATGATCAGATTTAACTAAAAGTTCAGGAAAACCATCCCCATTATAATCACCTGGTATTAATGATTCATTAATATCACATTCATCAGGTTCATAATTATTATCACGCTTCAATCTATCCCAAAAAACATTGAATTCTCTTTCAAATATCAATTTTGACCCGTTTGATAAATAAATCCGAATTTTTAATTCGTCATAATCATTTTCTCCTAAATATTCATCATAAAACTCTTCATCCCTATCAGCAAGATATGGAACAATAATATCATCATTACCATCTAGGTTTATATCTAATATTTGAATTTTATTTACAAGTAATCTTTGACCCTCATGTTTATTACCTACTGTTTCAAATTGAAAATATCCGTCAGGAGGTTCAGTCATTGTATATTTATTAGTCCATCCTAACCAATTGGGATTATAAGCACCCACTTCATCTTTTCCTTGATATGTCCCAAATTCTAAGAACCATCTAGATTTATTATTATCATTACCTTTTCTAATTAATATCCTATCCGCAATTTTATCACCATTAAAATCACCAAATCTATGTTCTATATCCCATGGATTAAGACCACTTAATTCTGTAATGTATTGAAAATAAAAATTTTCAAACCACTGTCGTCCTAAAACTACATCATTGTTATATTCAAAAATTGTTGAATTATAACGTTCTCCATTTTCACCGTATTCAATAATACTGTATAGTTGAGTATACATATTATTATCTCTATAATTAAGAACATACTTTTTTATTAAATGCCCATTATATTTTATACGGATTTCATTTAATATAACTGTCTGTCCTATTTCTGTCCCTTTTACGTATGTATAATTCTCATCATTTCTTCTTACATAATTGAAATCAATTTTATAGTATGGTTTTAAACCGGCATTGCTATTACCTGTATAAGAAATTGATTTAATATATACCTCGCCTTTACAATTTCCATACTCGTATTCTATATAATTTCCATTGGGGTCATAAGTTTTATTTATAAACCAATTAATTACACCATTTTCAGTTTCCAACTTTGAAGTTACAGATCTGCCGTATTCATTAATTATCCCATTTTTATTTTGACTTTCAAACCAGGAACATCCGCTTAAACTTACATCATGCAGAACAATTCTAATTGAATTTCCGACTTCCGGACTATACATAGCATTATTCAATCCGACATCTTCATTGAGGTTAAATAGTCTTTGTCCGTCAATTGCAAGTTTATCTGTATTATCAAATTTTATTCCATCAAATGTATTATCAAAATATCGGATTTTCCCAGTTCTAGAAATCGAAGACAATCCAGATATATTCCAACCCCAACCCATTAAGCCATTACCTGATTGACTATTGTACATTAATGAGATATTAGGTGCCATGCCGTTTGTTCCGGGAGGTAAATTTATAGGGATAGTATATATCCCGCCTCCGGTAGGAGATACGCTCGCAGTTCCGGGTATAGAACCTACAACCATATCTTTTTCAGTAGTTCCATCAGTCCAATGTTTAAAAGGTCTCTCATTTATATCCTCTATATTTGCTATGCCAACTGGTATCACAGTATCACCTATACCGGTAGGATAATTAATATTTCCTATTTTTGCACGAAAATATTTAGTTGTATCCTGGGTACTATTTTTGTAACGGAAATAGCTTGTCGTATCATAATATAACTTTACATATTGTTCAGCAGTCACATCTTTTGTTGTGTCTGTCAAATCAGTCTTAAATTCAAAATACGGTCCGTATTCTCTATCCTGAGCATTGGCAGAACCGGATAACAATATAAATATAATTATTATTAACATTTAACACCTGTCGAATTACTATAATAAAACTATAGACATTACTTCAAAATTATTTCTTCAATTCTTTCATTTGAGTTTTTAGTACTTCATTTTCCTTCTTTAACTCAATTAAATGCAGTGTAAGCTCTTCAATTTTTTTCATCATTATTATCTGCATTTCTGAAAGGTTTATTCCTTTTTCTTTTATTTCCTCTGAAGAGGGAATATCAGGAAGATGTCCATATTTTTTTATGTATAATTCAATATCATTAAGACTTTGTAAATTATAATTATCATCAAGAACATAATCAGGCCAAGACCACCAAAGGTCAGGATCTTTAACAATTACTTCATTTGAATACACAGTCCCATAAATTTTTGCATCACCTTTTATACGAGTAAGTCCTTCTATTTTAACATCACCAAAAATATCCAATTTTACTGACGGTTCTGATACTCCGATACCTATATTACCATTATTTAGTATTGTGAATCTACGAACCATTCCACTCGCTTCTTCCCCAGGGCAAGCAGCTGGTCCATTCCAAATATTAAAAGCACCATATTCATTATTACCATTTAAACCAGTAACTGATATCCACCATGGGTAAGATTCAAATATTCCAATAGTTGTATTACATGAAGAATCATTACCAGTTTGTCTATAAAATTTAATTATTGGGTCATCCGGAAATACTGAATTACTTGTTGAAGCATCAAATACGATTTTCGGCATATTATTCCATCTATTAAAACGCATTTCAATTTTACCATCGGCTTTTACTCTCATTCTTTCTGAAAACTGTGAAGATGTGTCAGATAAATCTCCGGTCTTAATAATAAAATCAGCACCATTAGTTGGACCAATGAAATTGTTAGTATCGACAATATTATCATTACCATCTATTCTCCAATAATTTTTTGAATTAAAGTTGCCACTTGATATATCAGGTAGTAATACCTCATTCAGATGAAAATCACCAGGCCCAAAACCTAAATTTGGCATATCAGGATTTGTTTCACAATAACTTGTTAGATTCTTAATATATGTTTCATCATATAGCCTGTATCTATATAAATCGAAGATCAGTTTACAACAATTAGGTACACCACAAGGTACCATCTGTATTGAGGTCTTTGTAAAACATGGTATTTGTACAATGACAAACTGGGTTTGTTCGTGTCCTGTGAGAAATTTCAACGCATATTCAACACAAAACTTTGTTATTGCTTTTACGGTCATGTTTTCCCATGATTCACCTCCCATTTTATCTACACCAAGAAAATCTATTCGCATTCCAGGAGCATCGCAATACGAAATCTCAAACTTTGGTGCTATTTTTACTGTTGCACCATTCTCAGTATAATCTATTCCTCCACCTGTACTAAAATCAGTTGTATATCCGTCGCATCCATAATCTTCATAACAAGGACCGTGTATTGGTTCCTCTTCGGTAGGTAGATTATCTAAAACAGTACATGCGTAATAACACGAATAAGTTTGATATTGCAGACCAGCACAATCGTTTGGCGAACTAATGACAATTTTGCTTTTCGGAATAATAAAATCACCAACTTTATGAAGTACTAGTTCTATTTTACAACAATTATTTGAACACTTTCTTAGATAATATAAATTATACCAATCATCCACTTGAAAAGGATGAGGTTCAAATGCCCAGCACGCCGGAAATTCAATTGTTATTGAATATTCTTGTTCTGGATTTTGAATATTGAAAATATCAGCTGATTCTTTAATCAAACCTTTAATTGACTTTTCTATAATTAATTCAAGTACATTTGGTTTTTCTGCTTCAGTTAAAATACCAAAATTTGATAAATTGAAACCTGTTATAATTATTCCATTAGTATTTAGATTTTTTGAATAAATCAACCAACCTGACATATCAGAATATTCTACATGTAATGGGAGATCCTGTTCCCAAGGAGGTTCTAAGGTAGTACAAGATTGAATTGGTTGAGATTTAAGAATTAAAAAACCAAATAAAAACACCGATACAAATACAATAATCCTTTTCATAGATTACACCTTTAAATTTATTTTTGGAAATTTATTTTAAAGAATATTTACCGATGAAATTAGATAGAATCTATATATGTATATTAATTTGAATAAAGTTAATTTGGATGGACATTCACAATTTATTTCTCTAACCTAAGTTCGTTCTTTAAGAATTATCCCAGTACACTTTCTTTTAAGTCCATCACTCTGATTAAGATTTTGTTTAAAATAATAAAATATTTTTAAAACAAAAATAAAATTTGTACTCTTCTATATTACAATGACACATGAAACGACAAAAAGTTTCAGAAAAATTTAAAATATTTTGAAAATGGAAGAATCTAATGTCAAATAAAGAAAGTGCCAGAGCCATTATTGAGGAATTAAATTATAAGAATAATATTTTAAAATTATAAAATGTTAGTTTCACCTAAATTAATATAATTTCCTAAATAGGATTATTTTTGAGTATCTATAAAGATACCGTTTATATACCCAAAATTATTTGAATTGAAGCTTTTATTCTAAGTATTAAAGAAGGTATTATATTAATCTAATTTATTTTTTGTAAATTAATTTAAATCGGTTATGTTTATATTACAATTCATGTTATATTTTATTTGACATAATGTTGAATCTAAAGAAGAACATATTTAATCGAAAAAACCTGAATTATCTTCTGGCAAGAGTTGATGAATCTTCAATTTCTGAATTGCAGGAAAAGCAAGAGGTAATCAATAATTGGATAAATTATACTCAAAGTGGTAATATCTATACAGCGAAAGAAACTGCACTGCAAGGTAAATTTCTTGACGATATTTTCTCAAAGATTCTTGGGTACAAGGACAGAATTAAGAATACAGGGATTTGGAACTTAAATCAAGAACAACTCACAACAATAGATTCAAAATTTGCTGATGGCTCTCTCGGCTTCTTTACAAAAGCAAAAGTCAAAATACCTTTGGAAGAACAATTACCATGGCAATCTCTTTTTACAAAACAAAAAGCACTGGCACAAGAACTGAAATCTAAAATTGATGAAACTGACAAAAAGATAGATTTAATGGTATATGAACTGTATGGATTGACAGATGAAGAAATTAAGATTGTGGAAGGAAAAGAATAATAATATATAGTAATATAGTTTAGTTTCATCGGTTATCAAATAATTTTTTAAGTTAGTGTTGATGGAAAATGCAATAACTAAATTAAAAGAGATATTTGAGGAAACTATTTATCAGAAGTGTATTATTGAAACTTCTGATATAGAAACAACAGAAAATTATTCAGAAAAATTAAATCTATATGAAGCAAAAAAACTAAAAGCAGATGCTGTATATTTTAGAAGATACTATGATGAGATCAAAGAAAAAGATATTTCTACTCCTATTGCCTATATTTATGTTAACAATAATAGCAATCTGAGTATTGATGAATTATCGGAAATACATAAGTTATTATGGAATAGTCAGAAAGTATTTATTTACATCGTTATTGACAATGAGAAAATAAATCTTTATAATCCAAGAAGACCAGGTCAAATTAAAGATGGTAAATTAAAACCTGTTGAACTTTGTGATGCAATCTCAATAACTTCAAATGTTATAAAATTGTTGAAAGAAAGGAAATTGTCTTCTGAATATTTGCAGTCAAATCTATACCTCGAGCATTACAATTCAGAATATTTAGAAAAGTACAGTCCATACTTGTTACTTCTAAATTATCTTAAAGAAACAAGAAAAAAATTATTAAAAGATGATAATATTGATCTATCTACTGATTTTTTGAATAAATTATTAGTTATGTTAATTCTCATCAAATTTATTGAAGAGAAAAAAGATGATGAAGGAAAAACAATTTTAGATTACGACACATACATTTGGAAAAGTCAATCCGCTTCAAGCTTCATTAATATATTATTAAAAGGAAATATTATTAAATTTTTAGATGATTTATCTGAAAAATTTGATGGAAATATTTTCACTTTTAACAATATAGAAAGAAAAATTATTACTAATTTAACAACAACACAGAAGCAAATTATTGCAGATTATTTTAAAGCTGATATTGATATTTCATCTGGGCAAGGATTTTTATGGAAACAATATTCTTTTAATCATTTACCTATAGAATTAATTAGTGGAATTTATGAAGCGTTTTTATCTGAAAAAGACGAGGATAGGACAATAACATACACACCCCCTTATTTAGTAAATTTATTGATAGACAATACAATGCCATTAGATGAATATGATAAGTATTTTTCTAAAGATGAATTCAGAGTATTTGACCCAGCTTGTGGTTCAGGAATATTTTTAGTTGCAGCTTTTAAAAGAATGGTGGAGTGGAAAATTCTTAAAAACTATAAAAAAACAAAAAAATGGGAATCTTTAAAAGTAGGCACATTAAAAAAAATTCTTACTGATAACATTTTTGGTACTGATACTCATAAAGGAGCTCCAGAAATTGCAATTTTTAGTTTATCTATTGCTATATGTAGATTTTTAACTCCAATTTCTATTTGGAATGAACTTCAATTTGATGATTTAAGCAAAGATAATGTTTTAAATTGGAATTTCTTTAAAATATGGAATAGCATGAAAGATAAAGTAGAAGATAAATTAGATTTAATTATTGGTAATCCCCCATTTAAAACGCTTGAAAAAAAATCTTATTTAAAACTTCTGAAAGACCATAAAATAAATCCAATAAATGAAATACCAAGGTATGAAATAGCATTTCTATTTTTAGATAAAACTTTTGATTTACTGAAAAGTACGGGTAGACTTTGTTTAATTCAACCATCAAAATTAATTTATAACCAAACAGATATTACTCAAGAATTCTTTACTGCAATCTTAAATCGTTCATATATTGAAAAGATATTTGATTTTTCACATCTAAGCGATATTGTCTTTAGAGAGAGGGCTATAGCTATATGTGCTGTAATTATAAATAAGGTGCCATATAGAAAGGGTGATCATATCAAACATTATGTAGCTCAGAGGCTAAGCAAAGCAAAAGAAAGAATATTTTTTGACTTTGATTATTATAACATTTATACGATAGAATACGAGAATGTACTCTCCAACAAAAATTTATGGAAAACAAATTTAATGGGTGGGGGACGACTTCTTAATTTTGTAAATAGATTTAATAATTCATATACATTAAAAGACTATTTAAAAGAGAAAAAAATAAAATCTAAATGGGTATTTGCTACTGGTTATAAGACTGGACAACAAAGAGCAGAAAAACCTAAAGAGTGGTTAAAAACAAATTATAAAACTGCAAATTTCATTACTAATCATAAAACAGTATACCCAGATAATTTTAATGAGGATAAGATAAAAATTGAGATTGAAAAATGTAAATATTTTGAAAGTCCGAGAAAGGATCAAAGGCAAATATTTTTAAAACCACATATACTTATTAGACTAACTTCTGATTTATTTGTTAAATATATTGATTTTGATTTATGTTTCACCAATAGTATCGTTGGTATCCATTCACCTAATAACAATGATATAAAAGAATTGAAAAGTATAGTGAAAATTATTCAAGAAAATAAACAACTATATCAAACATTAATATTAATAACAAGTGGGTATACAGGTGTTACTTTATCAAATTCTCCAATATTGTTAAAAGATATTTTAAATTTACCATTTCCTAAAGATAATAATAAAGTAAATATAAACTATACAGAATCACTATTAATCCATGACGTTTTAAATTATTTAAAAAATCTAAATAACAATTCAATAGACAATGAATTAAATAAAATTGTTGAATGTGAATATATCGAAGATAAATTTGCTCCTGCCTTTTGCTTTGTGGTTAATAAAATATACGAAAAAGGAAATATGAAATACAGATTCGGTGAAATATGGGAAACTTCGTCTTTCTTTTGTGTTGCATTTTATTATGGAATGAAAGAGGAATTAGTTAAGAAATTCAATTCAGATGAAAATGAAACACAAATAAGAGAATTGATAGAAAATGACTTAGGAGTTAGCATGAGAATAAATAGAATTTTAAGATTATATATACATAAAGATTCGAATGATGTTGTATATCTTATTAAACCCAAGTTAGTTCGATTCTGGCTTCCTTCAATTGCATTAAGAGATGCAGATGATGTCATCAATGATTTATATGAAGCGGGATTTTAAATGGCATCTTTCAAACCTAACGATTTTCGTAATACAATTCCAAACACTACTTCAAAAAGTGTCCTTTTATTCTTATATAAAGTCCTTAATGGTATAAACTTAAATAATTATGATTTTGAAATTGGTGACAGAGAAAGTTTATTGACAAACAATATAATTGTGCCTTATTTAAATCATAAAGCTAATGAAGATAATTTTCAATTTACTTTTAATTCTAACCCTGGAAATAAGATGAATCAAAGTAATGTTGATATTGGAGTAGTTACTTTTAGTAATTATAAAATTATTTTTACTATCGAATGTAAAAGATTACCAACTCCTAAAGGGTCAAATAGGTGTGAAAAAGAGTATGTATGCGGAAAACTTGGAGGTATAGAGAGATTTAAAAGGAATACCCATGGTGTAGATATTTATGGAAATCCAATAAAAATAAATGCAATGTTAGGATATATTGAAATGGAAGATTTTGAGTATTGGTTTGAAAAAATAAATAAATGGATAGAAGAAAAAGCACAACAAGAAAATAGTGAATTAATTTGGACCAATAACGATAAACTAAGGAAAAAAGAATTTAATAAGATTGCTATCTCATACTCATCTCACAAAAGAATTGATTTGAGTAACTTAAAATTATATCATTTCTGGATAAAATTATGCGATAATTAAAAAAGCTTAAATTAATTTATTAATACAAATATATAAATCTACCTTCGACTAAGTGTCTCTTAATAGCTAATGAAATATTTTCCTATATAACCAGTATAAACTGTATTAGTCAATTTATACAAATGGAAAAAAAACTTTTTTTCCAACCTTAAATTAAAACATACTCTAATAATATAGCGGTATCATCAATATTGTAGATTATTCTACAATTCACTATTTAATCATCTGAAATGTTCCTTTTGTATAAACAAAACTATCAAAAATTTTGACTTTTGAACAAAATTACTTTTATCAAATCAAATATCCTTCAAATCATCATAACTACCTGTAAAATTATTGAGTTAAGTGAAAATATTTCTTGTTCCTTAGTCCTGATTTTACTATATTGTATTCACTTTAAGTACGTACTTTAAAACAAGTAAAGATTATATTTTTCAATCATTTATGGAGTTAATATCATGAAAAAGTTATTCAGAAAGGATGAGCAGGATTCTAAAACAAAGGAAAAACCTGCTGAATCAAAATCTAAAGAAGTTGATGAAGTTCTGCCTCCCGAAGAACTTGAACAAGAAAAAGAACAAGTTCCGGCTGTCGAAAAAACACTGGTTGCTGTAAGTTCTGATAAAAAGACTGAAGCGGGAGCAAAACCAGTTCCTGAAAACAAGGAAATTTCAAACAAACAGAAGATTGCTGCTCTAAAAAGGACTTTACTAAATAAGAATCAATCACTGGATCGTGAGCGTCGCAAAGTTAATGACTGGAGGTCACAAGCCGAAACCCGCAATTCTAAAGCAACCAAAGAATATGAGAAGCGGAAATCGGAATTGGAAGAAATGCTTAGAAAGTCAGAAGAACGCTATCAGAAACGAATCGCAAAAACACAAAAA
>SCSM01000039.1 GCA_004322215.1 Bacteroidota bacterium
AGAATGGAAAATATTTCAATTCTACTTATTAGGATGTTTGAATTTATATACAAATAATCTGTAGCTGGATTTGGCATCAGGAATATTTGTTCAGTATCTATAAATGTATTATCTTCAATATCTGTTAATATGGTTTTGTTTGTCAGCAAGCCGATGTCTGTACCAAGGTGGAGGTAATTGTTTGCATCAATTGTGAAGTCGTGTATTTGGATATTAAGATACTCTCTTCCGTTTATTTGTAAATTGTATGGTTCGAACTTGCCTTTACCGATATAGCGGTACATATATCCTGTATAATCACAAGCCCAAATCCTACCATCGAGAAGTTTTTTGTGGGTAATGTACCAGCCGATAATTCCACACTCCGATTTTGGAATGCTGTCCCATTTTTCAGTTGCTATGTCAAAAAAGTAGTAATGGTCATGTGTATAGTAATCTGCAAGAAGTTCATTCGATGCTATATCAAAAAATAATGTTCTAACAATTACTTTGTTTACAGAATCATACATTGGTATATCATAAATTTTGCTATCAGGAGGATTAAATTTAATAAGAGATTCAGAAGTATAAATCCAGACATTTAAATTGTTATCAATAGCAACAGCTTTGGGGGCTGTGTCATGTTGGACTAAATAAAAACCACCAATTCTTTCATAATAATAATCCGGCATGCACGAATTGTTTTTATCGTAAGTTGTTAATACTTTTGTCGTTGTATTATAAATTGACAGGAATGAATTAAGTGAATCAGAATCTTTAGTAATTTCATAATGTCCTAAGGAAACCAGGTATTCATTATAAGAATCGAAGTCTTCAATATATGTATCATGTTTATCCATAAATCCCATGTCAATATTTATAAATTCATCATTTTCCCATGTGGTCAAGTAAGGGCAAAAAGTTGTATTATCTACCCTACGATTATTAAAATATACTTTACCGTCCATAGTTGGTTTTATTAAGTAAGAATCAGATACTAAAGATGGTTGTAGATACTCAGAATCTGTTTCGCATTGTAACGGTTCTAAATATGAATTTCTTCCTTTAAATATACCTTTCCCATTTTTTTTAATCCCCAATTTAGTTATTGCAGAATATGGGAATCCGGTATATTCGGGTATAATTGAACTACGGTCATCAAGACAGAAAATAGTACCTTTTCCGATACTGCCAGTACTGCTTGAATTATTCGTTATTTTGACATATTTTTTGCCATTAACAAGTATTGGGGCAGAGTAGTAAACACTATCCGGTATCCCGAAGTCATCAGTTGTAAATTTAATCCAGCCTGTATCATTTTTAAAGTAAAAAAAATTGCCAGAAAAGGCAACAATAGTACCATCCTCGAGAATTGTTAAATAATAAATTAAAGTGTCATCTGCATTTTTCAGGTGTTCAGTTACAATTCCTGTATTGACGTTATAACTCATTGGGTGTGCAATCGTATTTTTTTCATTTACTGCAGTACACCAAATATTACCTTCTTTGTCTGATATTAGACCTTGTGATTTAATGGGTGCTAATGAGTTAATTTCAAATATATAAGACATAGTCCAGGAAGAATCATGATAGACATAAATCCCGATTGGATTCTTAAGGAAAACATCATCGCCGGCACTTGCCAATGAAACGGTATTTCCATAATTAAGCATATCATAATATGGAAATTCTTCTTTTGTTTGAAATAATTTGACAATACCCGTATCAGCTATTATAGCGATTTTTATTCTTTCATTGTATGTAGAAGAAAAATAATATACAGTGCTGGTTTTTGTATTGTCATTAAATAAAGCCCAGCAGCGGTTATTGTGAAAAAACAATTTTGCAATATCGAATTTGTAATTTATGGAGTTACTCAAATCATAAGTTTTCCATACTTCGTTGCTATATTTATGTACCTTGTGTGATGAAAATGTCCAGATGTTTCCGCTTGAGTCTTTGTATAGGTCTCTTGCGTCATTGTCAGGATAGCTTGTGCATATAGGCTTGTCTTTTGTTATTATGCCATTTTCAATTACAGCCAGGCCTCCGTTTGTACTGACAAGTATTGTGTTGTCGGGCATCGGTAAAAGTGTATTAATGTAATTTCCCGGCAAATCTGAATTAAGAGAAGTTGAATTGACACTGTCTTTAGTATTCAAATCATAAACAGTCATTCCGTTGTTTCTGCCGATATACATTTTATTGCCGTCACTGGCAAATTGCCTGATGTTTTCATAATTGGTTCTGAGTTCCCACTCTGAAAGAGCAATGTTAGTAAGTAAGATTATAAAGAATATCCTGATGAAAGTTTTCATTGTTGTTCCTTTCAAATATTTAATTTATGTTATAGTTTATAATTTCCTACACCTTCACAAACTTATATATTTTGTTCCCAGCTTTCAGGAAATACACACCTGCATTCAGTCCGCTGACATCAATCCTGTCTTTGTATTCTGATTCGAGAATTTTATTCCCAAGGATAGAATATATTTCAATGTGTTTGTTATTCATACTTTCCGGAAAATTAATCCTAATGAAATCAGTTGTAGGATTTGGCATCAGGACTATGTTTTCTGTTTCCATTGTTCCATCGTCTTCAACACCAGTCAAAATAGTTTTGTTTGTCAGCAAGCCGATGTCGGTGCCGAGATGAAGATAGTTGTTTACATCAATGGAAAAGTCATTGATACGAAATCCAAGGTTTGGTTTGCCGTTTACATGCAAATTGTATTGAGTGAAATGACCTTTACCTGCATATTTATATAAATAACCTAAGTCATCGCAAGCCCAGACATTGTTATCGAGTAGTTTTTTGTGAGCAACATAGTTACCAATGAAACTTGCATCGGTTATAGAAATGCTATCCCATTTTTCGGTTGCAATGTCGAAGAAGAAATAACTTTTACTGTAACTATTATATCCTAAAAGTTCATTATTATTATTGTCAAAATATATTGTACGAACAAAGATTTTATTGGTTGTATTATTACTGTCCATTGGTAAGTCATGAATTTTAAATTCATTGATACTAAATTTGATCAAAGATTGAGAAGTAAAAATCCATACATTCATGTCATTATCAACTGTAACAGAAGTTGGTAATGTATCCATCGGGTATAAATAAATACCGTTTCTAATGTAATAATAATCGGGCAAACATGAATTTGATTTATCGAATTTCTGCAGTTCACCGGTAGAAGTATTGTATATCGAGAGAAATGAATTGAGTGAATCTTTACCATATTCATAATTACCCAGAGCTATTAATAAATTATTATATATATCAAAATCTTCCACAACAGGTCCGCTTTCATCGGAAAATCCCATATCAATTTTAATTAAACTATCGCCTTCCCAAGTAGTGAGATAAGGCCTGTCTCCCAAATTTTGTTTCCTTTTTTGACCAGTAAAATAAACAAATCCATCATTACTTGGTTTTACTATAATATTTCCTGTAGCATTATCAAGTTCAATAAAAGTTGAATCAGACTCATAATACAGGTTCTCATATTTGCTTTTCCTGCCTTTGAAAATCCCTTTTCCATCTTTCTTAATTCCAAATTGAGTAATCGCATAATAAGGAGTGTTTGATTTTATTGGTTGTATAATATTTTCATCATCAAGACAATAAAGTGAACCCGGAATAAAGCTACTATTGTAAGAATATGTTATTCTTACATATCTTTTACCATCGGCAAGTCTTGGTGCGGAGAAATAAACACTGTCCGGAATTCCGAAATCTTGAGGAGTATTTTTAATCCAGCCTGTATCATTCCTGAAGTAAAAAAATTTGCTTGAATAAGCTACTATTGTTCCATCATCAAGTATGCTTAATATATATATGAATTTATCCTCAGAATCTTTCAGATGTTCTGTTACAATCCCGGTTTTTATATTATAGCATATAGGATGAGCAATTGTATGATCATAATTAGAAGCTGTACACCATATATTTCCTTCTTTGTCAGTGATTAATGGTTGTGATTCGACAGGTGTTAACGAGTTAATTTCAAATGTATATGACATTGTCCATGAGGAATCATGATAGACATAAACTCCGTTTACGTTTTTTAAGAATACATCTTTAATGGTACTTGCTAATGAAACAAAAGCGCCATAATTAAACATATCATAATAAGGAAATTCTTCTTTTGTTTGAAATGTTCTAACGATACCGGTATCAGATATGATTGATATTTTTATATATTCATTTATTTTCTCAGAGAAATAATATTTTGTATCTGTTTTAGTATTATCATTAAACAATGCCCAGATTTTGTCACCAAATATATATAGTTTTTCCAAATCGAATGCGTATTTTACAGAATCGCTCAAGTCATAAGATTTCCATACTCCATTACTGTACTTATGAACTTTGTGTGATGAGAATGTCCAGATGGCGCCACTTGAATCTTTGTATAAATCTCTTGCATCATTATCTGGATAGCTCGAGCATATTGGTTTGTCTTTTGTGATTGTTCCATTCTCGATTACAGCTAAGCCACCGTTTGTGCTGACAAGAATTGTATTGTCGGGCATTGGCATAAAAGAATTGATGTAATTTCCCGGAAGGTCAGAATTAAGAGAATTTTTATAGACACTGTCTTTTGTGTTCAAATCATAAATGGTCATGCCGTTATTTCTGCCGATGTACATTTTATTACCATCACTGGCAAATTGCCTTACGAATTCGTAATTGGTTCTAATTTCCCATTGTGGTATAGCAACATAAGTAATAAAAAAAACGAAGAGAATTTTAATGCTCGTCCTCATAGCATAATTCCTTAATAAATTAGAAAATATATATTTATAATAATTAAATTCTAATTAAAATCATTCTTTTTGTCAACCCTATAGTAGCAATAACAAAAAAAATGGGAAAATGTTACAGTTGTGAGGGAATTTTTTTTAAAAAGATAAAATCTACAGTTTGGGGAATAATAAAGTAGGGACAGAACAATGTTCTGTCCCTGCAAAATAAAATTTCAATTTACGGTAAAATAATATCACCTAAATCTTTTGTCGAGCCAAGGTCGCCGCTTTCAGCGTCAATACTCTTACTTTGCTGGTTTTTCCCTGACAGATAAATTTTAAAAGATTTATTAGGTCTCACCCAAAGCGAAAATTTACCAAGTGAATCGGTTCTGTATTCCCTTCCCTGATTACTTCCACCTTCAGTAGAATAAACATTTATATTTGGAAGTGGAACCGAAAGAGAATCAACCACTCTTCCTTTTACAATTGCACCACCTATGTCAATCTTGATGTCACCAAGGTCAAGTGTTTCCGGTGATGATGGAGTCGTTCTTTCAATGCTAATCTTTCCGGAACTATCATAGGCGAAATAATTAATTTCGAATTTGTATTTTGTATTGAGTTTGCCGTAAAACAGGAAATTACCATCTTGTCCGGTTAGAACATAAGCAAGCGATTTTCCAGTCGAATCGAGTTGTCTTACATTCATATTAGACACCGGTAAATCACCATTGTCAATCACTCTGCCAATAATAATGCAAATGTTTGTCGAATCAATTGTTATAACAAAATCTCCAATTTCCGAGGTTTCACCGGTAGGCGGAGTTGCTATGTTTTGAGTTGCACTCGAAAATATATGGATTGAAGCCCACACTTTTGCATTTGAAGCCGATTTGACAGCCAACTTGAAGTATCCTTCTTCATCGGTATTTACTCTGGATGAGCCGGTATAATCAATCCCTTCGGAAAAAACCGATGCAAAGAAAATCGGATTTCCGCTTTGGTCAACTACTCTGCCGTGCAGATATGAAGTTTGAGTCGGCTGGTCGCAATTCCAGTTGCTGAAGTGGCTGACAGAGCCAACGTAATTATTCCCTACTTTTGATGCAGTACCCTGCTCGCGCCATTTACCTGCCGTCTCATCATAATACCACAGGGGGATTGTGGCAGGAGCAGTTGCTGACTGTTTTGTTGAAATAGGTAATGTAATTGTAGCGGTTTTTCCCGCTGCAAGATTCAATTTTTCCGAACCATTCATAATCTCTACCTGAATAAAACCGTAGGATTCTATTTGTGTCTCGGAATTGTCGGTTCTGACACCTTTGAATTCACCGGGGAAACAGCCATAAAAAGCACTGTTTGCCGGGTCGAAAAATGTTGCTTTAACAAGTGCAGCACCATTGAAGGAATTTCCTTTGCTGTCAATGAACGAATTAGCCGGAAATTCAACTTTTGCACCACTGAAAAGAACTGCACCACCTGAAGAACCTATAGTCTGAGTTGTACCGACAAGAAGCATCGAGGCATCAACTACTGTGGTTCTATCTGGCAGGACTGTTACAACTTTTTGTGTGGAGGCATAATTGTCGCTTGTGAAATTAACGAGCACACGTTCACCGGCAGGGGCGTTCCTGAGAAAGAACCTACCTTTGTCATCGGTGTATGTAACCAGTTCACCAATGCTGACTTTACTTCCGTGTAATGCCGTATTGTTTGTGGTAGTAACGGTACCCATAACATCACCCTTTTGTCCCGAGTATGGATTGACCGGTGATTCTTCTTTTACACATGAAAAAAGTATAAAAAGAGAAATAAAAAATAAAGGTAATAAAAGCTGTTTGAAAGCACGTAAAATTTTATTCATATACAAACTCCCTGAAAAAATGGATAGACATTTTATATATAACACAAAAAAAGGGAAAATGTTACAGAATAAAAAAAATTTATTTCAGGTATTTTTTATTTTAGCCAATTAAGGGTTTTAAATAATAACTGTTTGAGAAAGCTCGTTTATTCGATAAAACAAGTCGGGTCTTCGGCAAAACAATCACCGTTTGTTGCCCAAGCTTTACCCCTACAGCCGCCGCATATCGAATTGTAACGGCATTTCCCGCATTTACCCGCCAAATTGTTCCTGTCTCTGAGTTTTTGGAAAATGTTGGAATCTCTCCAGATAGTTTCAAAAGAAAGTTCACGAACATTTCCTGCAGAAACTTCGACAAAAGGACAGGGCCAAACATCTCCGTCAGGTTTAATATAAACAAGCCCTATTCCGGCGGTGCATCCGTGAAAGAATTTTTTTGCGAGCCGGATATGATAATTTTCAGTCTTTCCTTTCCGAATTAGCAAATTTGGCCAAAATTGAGGGGATGCTACCGGTTCCAGAATCGGGATAATTTCTTTTTGCCAATTTATCAGGTTATTCATAAGTGATTTATTCTTTTCGCTCGAAATAGCTTTATCCCCGATGTCGCTTGCCCTTCCGACAGAGACTAACTGATAGTTTAGAACTATAGCGGCATTCATTTCATCGGCAAATAGAAGGATATTATGAATATCGTCAATATTATAATCCATTGCAGTGATATTAATCTGAAGGACTATATTATTTTCCCTGCAAGCCCGGATGCCTCTAACAGCCAACTCAAAAGCATCTTTTCTTTGCCTTATATGATTATGTATAGAAGAATTTGTATGGTCAATGCTAATAGCTAATCCCCGAACACCAAGTTTCTTTAATTCCTTTGCCATTTGGTTATCAATATTGATAGCATTGGTAGCTATAACATTTCTAAAACCTATTTTTTTG
This sequence comes from Bacteroidota bacterium, assembly GCA_004322215.1. Classification (GTDB taxonomy): domain Bacteria; phylum Bacteroidota; class Ignavibacteria; order Kapaibacteriales; family UBA2268; genus XYC2-FULL-35-21. The sequence goes on from SCSM01000039.1 coordinate 7,547, forward strand.
CTATGGGCGAGCAGGTCGAAAATATCTTTTCTGACAAGGGGCTCACCGCCGGTAAAAACGAGCATTCTGAACTCATTACATAATGCAATTTGTTCAATAAGTCTAAAGCCTTCTGTGGTTGTTAATTCATCCGGTTGGGGCTTACCACCGCTTGTATGGCAATGAATACAATGTTCGTTGCAGCCAGAAGTTATTTCCCATACGGGATGATTTGGAAATCCGATGCAACCCATTCCAATAGCTCCCGCTGAAACAGGAAGAGTATTGAAACCATGCCTGAGAAGCCAATGGAATGACTTTGACCAACCGATTAAACTTGAATAAACGAACAACGAAGCTGCCTGCCTGAGTAATAAAGCCGGCGGATTCCAGAAATTTTTTATTTTAGTCATTAAACGATGAAATTATCAAAATTATATTGGTGGAAAGATTTAGTAAAATAGTTAAAGCACAGACAGGTTCGAGCGTCTTTGGCTTTTTATGAAATCCGAGAACAATAAACAAAGCAAGTATCATACTCAATAAAACCGGAAAGTAAAGCGGCATGTTTTTTTTAACAAGGTTATTTAATAATATATAAAAAATGCTGATAATAAAAAGTATATTGCCGATGATATAAATAAGGGCGCTTTTATTTATTCCTAATCTAACTACTAAATTAGCTTTTCGTGTTTCCATGTCGGCTTTATTATCCGGAAATTCATTTATAAATATAACAAGAAATATTGAAATTGCTATCGGGGATGCAATTATAAACAAAACAGGGTTAAATGAATTTGTCTGTATATAGTACGAGACAAAGACAGGCAGGTATCCATAAGACAAGCCAATTAATAATTCACCGATACCTCTCTTCACCCATCTCATCGGGGGAACCGAATAAAAGTATCCTGCAAGAAGGCCAAAAGCGCCTAATGGTATTGTCCAGTATCCTGTTTTGAAATAAAATTGAATAAAAATGCCCAGTATGATTGCTAATATTGCAGATATATTTGCCGCTTTTAAAACGTTAGAGGGATTAATTATACCTTTTTGTAAGGTTTTTGAACCTCCTGCAAAATTACTCTTCCAATATTTACTCGATAGTATGTCTTCTTTTTGGTCAAAATATTCGCCTGCATAGTAAGTTGCAAGCATTATCAAAATCACTGCTAATATTGCGGCAGAAGCTAATTCCCAATTGATTATCGAAGCTGATTGTCTCGCCCAAATGGTACCAACAATCATTGGCGCAATTCCAACTAAATGAAAAGGTATCCTTGATAATTCTGCCCACCCCTTAATATTTAATACCAAATTATTCTGTACTAAATTCTGCATATTTTTTTTACACTAAAGTTTTATAAAACAATAGCAAAATTACAAAATTTCACGTATTTTCATTCGTGATAATCCATAAGCAGTAACGATATATAGATATTAGCCATTGCTAATTAAATGTATTTATTAACTACTCTAAACAGTTCTTCCTGGTCATAAGGTTTGGAAACGTAATCGGTGCATCCTGAATTAAGGAATTCTTCCCTGTCGCCGAGCATAGCAAAAGCCGTAACAGCTATAATAGGTGTAATCTTATATTCACTGAGTTTTCTTATTTCCTTAGTTGCCTCTATGCCGTTGGGACCTTTTCCAAGGTTAATATCCATTAAAATCAAATCATATTTGTTTTTCATAGCACTATTTACTGCCTGAGAAGCATCAGTAGCAATATCTATATTGCAAAAGTCATTTAAAATAGCAGTAGTTAATTGAGCACTTACATCGTCATCTTCTACATAAAGTATATATGGTTTCTTCCTGGATTTAATATTGTTTTTGTTCAGTTCTGTTATTGTATTATGTTCATTATTATCAATTTCATCGTTTTTCATAAAGCCAATCATTGGCAATATTACAGTGAAAGTCGAACCTTCATTTAGTTTGCTTTTAACAGAAATTGAACCGCCAAGCATTTCAATATACTTCCTGCAAATAGTCAAACCCAATCCGGTGCCTTCAAAACTCCTGTTAAGTCCTTCGCTGACTTGCCTGAATTCGTCGAAAATTTTATAGTAATCTTTTTCATCAATACCAATACCGGTATCTGTAATACTTATGATAATATTTTCCAGATTTTCGGTTATTTCGAGTTTGATATTAACAGTAACACTACCTTTGGATGTGAATTTGATTGCATTGCTGACAAGATTATTTATTATTTCAGTAATCATTCTCTCATCCGACTGAATCAGCAAGGAACTGTATTCGGATTCCAACTTTAATTCAATACCTTTTTTAGCTGCTTCGATTTTACAGAATTCAACGGTATTATAGATAACGTCAGAAACATTGACGAGATGCCTCGATGGTTTTATCTCACCGGCTTCAACACGAGACAGATTCAAAATAGAATTCAAAGTATTCATCAGTCTTTTTCCGCTTTTATTAATAACATCGGAAATATCGCGGATAATATCAATCTTATCTTCGATGCGTAAGAGTTCTGAAAAACCAAGGATTCCATTCATCGGCGTTCTCAATTCGTGGCTCATATTTGCGAGGAAGCTCGATTTCAGACGGTTCATTTCTTCTGCTTTTTCTTTTGCCTTAACGATTTCTTCGACAGCTCTTTTTTGTTCGGTAATATCAATCGATAAAATAAATATACCTTCCGGGATTGGCTGAATACTTAGTTTAAACCATCCTTTAGAACCATCTTCAAAGAAAAATTCGTTTTCCATAAGAATGATTTTTCTTTCTTTTTTACAGAGTTCAAGATTTCTAAACATATCGGTTTTTTCAATCCCCGGATACACATCCATCATTCTTTTTCCGATAAGTTCATTTTTCGACTTTTTGCCTTGTTTTAAAACAGTTTCATTAACATAAACATATCGCCAATCATTATCAATAATCTGGCAACCTTCGAACATATTGTCGAGCGTAGAACGATAACGTTCTTCACTTTCAGCAAGCAATTTGTTTTTGGTTCTTTTCTCGGTTTCATCCTGGAATGCAAGAACTACACCAACTATCTTTCCATCTGAATAATAAATTGGAGCTCCAGTATCCATAACAGGAATTTCTTTTCCGCTTTTTGAGATTAAAATCGTATGGTTAGCAAGTTCTTTAACAATTCCTTGTTTTATGACTTTCTGATATGCATTCAATTCCATTTCGCCGGTGTCTTCATTTTTAATTGAATAAACTTCATCGAGAGTCCTGCCTCTTGCCTCCCTGAAATTCCAGCCGGTTAAATTTTCTGCCATTGAGTTAATATATTCTATTCTGCCGTTTGTATCTGTTGTAATAACCCCATCTCCGATACTATCCAAAGTAACTTTGAATTTTTCCTGTGATTGCCATAATTCTTTTTCTTTGCTATATAAATCCTTATAAATATTTTTATTTCGGCTGCTGTAAATGTAAGAAAATCCTATTCCGGTTAACAGAATCAATATTGACACAAAAGAGCCGATAACAAATGCGGAAATATTCAAATCCGAATATAATTCACTTTTGTCAACTTTAGTAATCATAAACCATGGAGTATCGGGTATAGGGCGAATATCTGCCAGTACAACATTATCCTGGTAATCAGTACCCTCGAATATACCTGTATAACCTAAGACGGCACGCACAGCCGGAATATCTTTTCGGGTGACAGGGAGCTTAAATTTCAAAGCAGTATTATTCAGGAATCGTGTTTCATTCAGATAAAGTACACTATCTTTTTCTCTGCGGACAATCATAGTCTCGGAAGTATGGCTAGGGGTAGGCCAGGACTGAATTAAAGGATACAGATAATCATAGGGATTAATTCTGAGTACGAAAGCAGCAACCGGGATATTGGCATCATTGAAAACAGGAGCAATTAAATCGTAATGAATTTTTTTATGAATTTTGCAATAATATAAATCAGAGAAAATAATCTCTCTTCCCGATATACAATCCAAAATCTTTCCTAAAAGAATTTCGTTTACTTTATAAGTATTCCCGATGTTCATTATCATATTGCCATTGGGGGCAACAAGGAAAATTCCTTCAAATTTATAAGCATCTTTGTATAATATCATTCTGTTTTTCAACGCATTTATAACAGATGAATTATTTGGATTTGCTATTAAATCATTTACAGCTTTTTTTGTAAAAGGAGATTTTGAAAGTACATCAGCATTTCCAATCTTCTCTTTTTGCCATTCCACTAACTGCTGAATTTTTAAATCTGCAATTGCTTTTAATTCGTTATGTTTCCTTGTGCGGTAATTGTTTTCCTGATATTTATAATATAGGTAGCCGCTAATTATGAATAAAATGCTTATTGCAATAATAAAAAATGATATATGTTTCTTTTTGGAAAGGTTAATTTCAAATTTTAATCCCATAAATCACCTGGTTAAATATTTCTAATCAATAATGATTATTTCATCGAATTCAAATCATACGGTTTGTGGCTATGTTTATTATTTCTCACATTTACTAACTATATAAATTATTTTTGTTAATATAATAAATTATATATAACAAAGCAATATATTTTATTGAAATTATTAAAGTTATTTGATATTAGTTACTTAATATCCTAAAGGATAGTTTTTAGAAAAATAAATCATAGAGCCGTATAATTATTATAAAGATATAATATATGAGGAAGACAGAAAATAAATACATGATTATTACCGAATTTCATAAATTGTGAGTGCATTTAATTTGTATAAATTGAAATTCATTTTTTCGGAGGAATTATGAAAATGTATTTTATATTTTTATTATTATTAATGTTTGTCAATGTTAGTTATTTACATTCGCAGGTATCCAAAAGTATCCCGAAAGGCACATCCATAGTTGCAGACGGGATAATATCACAGAATGAGTGGGATGATGCGAATGCCATACAGATAGCTTCTGCAGGAAACAAAACCGTAAGAGTTTTATTCAAGCATAATGGAAATGCACTGATGTTTGCCTTTCTCGATAATCTTGGTTCAGCCAATTTCCGATTCCCGGAATTGTTGCTCGATATTAATAATGACAAGAGCCAGCAATGGCAAAATGATGACTGGTGGTTTCATGTCTCAGCGACAAATTGTTTTCATCGCGGAGCTCCGAACATATATGACAATTGCGAGGATGAGCAGCCAGATTGGGAAGCCAATAATTTCAGTGTTGAATTACCTGATACAGTAGAAATTAAAATACCTTTCAGCTTGGTGGAGATGGATTCGAATGTAAAGTATATTGGTATGGCATTCGATGTAACAAATACATTCAATGCATGGGAATATTTTCCTTCAAATGCAGATTCCTTAAATCCGTCCACCTGGGCAACAGGAATAATCGAGGCGGAAACTTCGGTAGATAATAAAGATGAACCGATTTCCGACCATATTCTGAATTATCCGAATCCATTTACAGTTAGCATTACTTTTAAGTACATTTTAAAAGAGCAAAGGAATGTGCATTTGTCTATTTACAGTTTATTGGGAGAAGAAATTGCAACACTTGTAAATGAACGGCAAGGTCAGGGTGATTATTTTTACAATTTCATGCCATCAAATCTTATGAAAGGAATTTATATATTTAAATTCCAAACAGGAAACAGGATTGAAACGGGTAAGATAGAATTCCAAGGAAATTAATAATAATAAAATTTGAAGTTTATTTGTTAAATTAAAATTAATAAAAGAAAATAACTAATTAAGTTAGATGTCTTAAAATTTGTATTCATGATAATAAATAAAATCTATTTAATATGGTATGAAAATAATAATAATTCTGTTTTCTATTCTTTTGTCATGTGGATTACTTTTTTCTCAAAACGAAGTCCGTTGCGGCAACGGAAGATGGAATGTAAAAATTCTCGCTGATAAAGAGGCAAAAGACATAAACTTTAAACCGAAGGATATTGGCTTTAAAGAATTGAAAAAATTCGATAAAAAAATCAAACTGTCAAAAAAAGACGGGGATGAGCAAAGAGAAAGATTGGATGATGAAAAACAAGTTTACAGAATAACAGGTTTTTTAAAGGAGTGGGATGAGAAAAACGATTTCGATTACCATTTGATTATATTATTAGATTATGACAATTCAATCGTATGCGAAATTCCTTCCCCCGATTCCTGTCCGGAAGTTAAGCGCACAAGATTTGCAGAACAATACAATAAATGCCGAAATACTGTTATGTCATTAACAACCAAACACGGCAACAACAAGGATAAAGAAAGAACACATATATTGAAACACAAAGTAAAAGTTGAAATTGAGGGTGTTCTCTTTCATGATTTAAAGCATAAAAAAGTGAAAGGTGCTATGCCTCATTTTCTCGAACTGCACCCTGTATTAAATATCAAAATAATAGAATAAAATTATATTACGTCGTTCCTGTCAGCTATTCACATTATCGCAAAGATATAATATTATCTTAAAAACCACCTGTAATATTTATACATATATTTCGTAAATCAATTCCTAATTTAGCACATTGGAAAATTAATAATTAATAAAATATTATTGTGAAAACGGAAGGAACAAGAGAGAGGACAAAAAAGATTGTCGCTAAGAACCGCAAAGCATATCATGACTTTGAAGTGATACAGACTTTTGAGGCAGGCATTGCTTTGCAGGGAACTGAGGTGAAATCTATCCGTCAGGGCAAAATCAGCTTACAGGAGGCGTATGCTTCATTCAAAAGCGTCGAAAGTTTCGAGTTATATCTTCTGAATTTTCACATCAGCCCTTATGATTTCGGGAATATTGCAAATCACGAGCCGAAGCGTCCACGTAAGCTGTTACTCACCCAAAGGGAATTGAAGAAAATTAAAGTGGCTGTGCAGGAAAAGGGGCTCACTCTAATTCCTCTCGGTATATATTTTTCGGGGCCATATGTAAAAATTGAAATCGGACTTGTTAGAGCAAAAAGAAAATATGACAAGAGAGAAGCAGTAAAAGAAAGAGAAAGCGAAAGAGAGATAAGGAAGAAGTTCAGAGTGTGAAAAATTGTTTATGTCAGGAGTAACTCCTGATATGGTCTATTTATTTATTTGAATAGCCACTACTTTTAAGTAGTGGTAAAGTTGAATAGTATAAAACTGGATTTAACCCCTAACCTAAAAGTGACTAAAGTCGGATGGAGCATTTACCGAACTCCACTATCTGAAGATAGTGGCTATTCATCCAATAAAAATTAAAATTGAAATAGTATAATTTCTTAAATTTATAAATCTTATTTATTTCATTACATAAATTATAAGGATGAAAATGTTTCCTACTCTGAATGAGCAGATGGATTTGATTCGCTCAGGTGCGGTTGAGATTATTCCCGAGGACGAGCTTGTTAAAAAAATTGAAATTTCGATTAAAAAGAATAAGCCGCTTATCATCAAGCTTGGCTGTGACCCGAGTAAACCCGATTTGCACATTGGTCACGCAGTAGTATTGCATAAGATGAGGCAGTTCCAGGATTTGGGACATCATGCTTTACTCATCATCGGTGATTTCACGGGAATGATTGGCGATCCGACAGGTAAGAATGTTACCAGGCCTCATCTCTCTTTGGAAGAGACAAGAATCAACGGACAGTCATATCTCGAGCAGGCAACGATGGTGCTTGCGAAAGATGAGCTTGAAGTGAGGTATAATTCCGAGTGGCTTGGGAAAATGTCATTCAGGGATGTGATTGAGCTTGCGGCTAAATACACTGTAGCACAGCTTCTCGAACGGGATGATTTCAGCAAAAGATATAAATCGGGACAGCCAATCAGCGTTCATGAACTGCTCTATCCTCTGGCACAGGCAATGGATTCGGCGGCGATTCATTCGGATGTGGAACTTGGCGGTACAGACCAGAAATTCAACCTGCTTGTCGGTAGGGAAATACAGAAAGCATATAATATGCCGCCTCAGGTAATACTCACGATGCCTCTGCTGGAGGGGACTGATGGAATAGAGAAGATGAGCAAGTCGTATAACAATTACATTGCATTCAATGACAGCCCAAGAGATATATTCGGTAAGGTAATGTCCATTCCCGATAATCTGATTGTCCGCTACTTCAGATATGGAGCACGTGCAACGGAAAAAGATATAAAGGAAATGGAAGAACAGCTAAAGTCGGATTCATTCAATCCGCGTGATGCAAAAGTCAGAACTGCAAAAGCAATCGTTGCAATATATCATGGCGAAGAAGCGGGGGAAAATGCACTCGCGGAGTTTGACAAAATTTTCAAAAACAAAGACATACCCGATGAAATAGAAGAAATGAAATTGGATTTACCTTCACCCGTTCAGCCATTGATGGATGTGCTTGTTCTGACAAACCTCGTTCCCTCGAAGAAAGAGGCAAAGCGCCTCATAGAGCAGGGCGGAGTAATGCTCGACGGCGAAAAGGTGAGTGATTTCCGTGCAGAAATAGATTTATCTAAAGAAAGATTATTGAAGGTAGGAAAGAGAAAATTTTTGAAGGTAATGATTTAATGAACCAGGGAACAGAATGTTAAGAATTATTAAAATAGTTATATTTTTTGTTCTGATTTCAAATTCAATTCATGCTAATGATGATTTCGATTCCTGCAATTGTGAAGTGGACAGGATATTATCTACTTTTGAAAAGTATAAATCAAAATATATTTTAGTCCTTAAAGATTCTATAAGAATTTCCTTATTTAGAGACTCGATATATGAAAAAAATAAAATAGGAGAAAGTGATATTGATTTGGATAAATTTACTTATTATATAAATCCAATATTAAAACTTAATAAGGAAGCAGAAATATATAATGATACCATTAATTTTTGCAAATATTTTGAAATAGATACCGTTACTTTTGGCTGTGAAGCTGGTTTATTTTTAAATGATTCATTATATTTTTATTGCAAATTGGGTGAATTTGATTGCAATAATAATCCTATACATCTCAAACTAATGCATCATTATTATTATTTTAATGAGCACAATCTTAATGTAAGATCTAAATGGTATAAATCCCATAAAAAACGATTTTATACAGACTTACAAATGAAATTTATTCTTAAAGGATATCCCGCAATTTTCTTTCTAATAAATAATAATAATTTACTAATTAGAGATTATTCAAATCCTGAAAAGATTGATCATGATAATACCTGTAATGAATTAAGGGAATTATATAAAAGCAAATGGACTAGAATTTTAGTTAAAACTTGTCAAGAAAAATCAAATTATATATATGGTAGTTTTAATACGGTTACTTCTACCTTTTCAGACTTTCTAAAAACTCAAGTTAATCAAAATGGCTTATCTATAACTAACGAAGTTAACAGCAGAGATGAAGTAGATATAGATGAGTATGTTGACTTTTGGAATATTTTTGGTATTAATTCCAAAAAAATAAATGGTATTAATGATATGAATTTTTCTTCTCTTAGAGGTGCATTAAATGAAGGGCCTGTTTTTGCATCTTATAGAATTGGTCCCACATCTAAATCTATTATCATTAATGCTTTTCAAGCATGGGATGATGGAACTTTTAAATTTTATTTTGTCAATGATAATAATTCTAAAAGTAATAAGAATGAAAGTATTCAAGAAACAGATAATTTAGATATTTTTGATAGATTGATTGGTTGGCAATTATATAAATAAAATAATCTTATTATGAAAATTTTAATTAAAATATTTTTATTTTTTATTTTATCCATATCTTTATCCTCCCAGGAATACAAGGTAATCACTGGCGGGACAGTCATCAATACAAATGGGACGGGTGTGATTGAAGATGCTGTGATTATCATAAAAGATTCCGTAATTGTCGAAGTCGGGAAAAATATAAAGGATAAGATTCCGCAGAATTCGGAAGTCATAGAAGCAGGCGGGAAGTTTATCATTCCCGGTTTGATTGACAGCCACATTCATTTTTTTCAGTCAGGTGGACTTTACACAAGACCTGATGCAATTGACCTGAGACAGCGTCTTCCGTACGCAAGTGAATTGAAATGGATTCGCAATAATATTGATGATGTATTCAAAAGGTACATCAGGTGCGGCATTACATCTGTAGTTGACCTCGGTGGTCCATTCTGGAATTTTGATATAAGGGATTATTCCAAAACTGCTGAAATTGCACCGAGAGTGTTTATCACAGGACCGCTAATCTCTTCTTATGAGCCGGAAAAATTGAAAAGTGATGACCTTGCGATTATAAAAGTAACTACCAAAGATGAGGCATTGAAGCTTGCCAAAAAAATCATGGAACAACAGCCGGACTTCATGAAAATCTGGTATATAGTGGGAAGGGATGGATGGTCTTCCGAAAATGATTTTTTCCCTATTGTGAAGGCAGTTGCAGATGAATCGCACAAAAAAGGATTGCCTCTCTATGTCCATGCAACCGAGCTCGAGACAGCTAAGAAAGCCATGCAGGCAGGTGCGGATGTGCTTGTCCATATAATTCGTGATAAAGATGTTGATGATGAATTTATTGCACTTGCAAAAAAGAATAATGTAGTGATTATACCCACCTTGTGGGTTTTTAAATCCTACGAATCTGTTTTCACAAAGCAGCTCAAACTGCTCCCGATTGAGTACTGGTTTGGCAATCCGAAAATCATAAGTTCATTTTTCGACATGGCAGAACTGTCATTCGATGAACTCGGCGAAAGGCAAAGGAAACTGCTCGTTGACATGAAACCAATCGAGATTGATTCAATCTGGCTGAGAAATCTGAGGAGATTCAGGGATGCAGGTATAACTATTGCAGTCGGTACAGATGCTGGTAATATTGGAGTTCTGCATGGACCTTCGATTTACCACGAGTTTGAATATATGTCAATGACAGGGCTTACAAATCATGAATTATTAGTTGATGCGACTTACAATGCAGCGAAAATGCTCAGAAAAGAAAAACAGCTTGGCTCAATCGAAAAGGGTAAATTGGCTGACCTTGTTATACTCAATTCAAATCCATTGGATGACATACAGAACACAAGCGATATATCAGTTGTAATAAAGAATGGAAAGATTTTTGTACCTGACAGCGTTCTCCCCAAAAAGCCCGAAGACATAGCACAGGTGCAGTTGAATGCGTACAACGCAAGGGACATTGAATCATTCCTGTCGGCATACACAGATGATGTCGAGGTATTTCTTTTTCCTGATACATTCAGGTATAAAGGCAAAGAGGAAATGAGGAAAGTATATTCTGCATTTTTCGACAAAGCTCCAAGTCTGCACTGTAAGCTACTCAACAGAATCGTTAAAGGGAATTATGTCATAGACCGTGAGTTTATAACCGGTGTTCCGGGACGTGAAAACATCAATGCAGTAGCCATATATGAGGCGGAAGGCGGATTAATCAAGAAGGTGTGGTTTTTACCGTGAGGTTGATTATTAAGTTTAGTTAACAATAAAAAGTGGAAGAATACGAAATTAATTTTGTAGAACTTGAAAGCGGAAATGTCCCTTTCAATAAATTTCTTGATTCTTTGTCGAAGAAAGAAAAAGCTTATGTTATGGCTTTTATTGAGGAATATCGTTTAATGAAATCAAATAAACAGGAATTACCTCATACAATGTCAAAGCATTTGCGGGATGGGATATTTGAATTAAGAATAAAATTTGAAAATCGAATTACTCGATTATTATATTTTTATTTTATTGGAAAGAAAATTATATTTACACACGGTTTTATAAAAAAAACTGAAAAAACTCCAAATGAGGAGATAGAAAAAGCTAAGAAATACAGAAAAATATATTTGCAGGATAAATAAAATGGATAAGAAAAATCATTATAAAGCATATCTTGAAGAACAGTTAAAAGATTCCGAATTTGCAGCGCATTATGCTCTTTCAAGAGAAAAGATAAAACTTGAAATATTTTTAGAGAAACTCAAAGAACAAATTAACCAGGATGCCGGTAAACCGGTATTAATCAGGAATCTTAATAAAATAACAAAGTATGTTAAGCAAATTGCCTTATAAAATTTCATCATTTTATCTAATCTAAATTAATACTAAAGTTAATTACTTTTTTTATTTATATCTTTTCTGTGTGTTATATCGATTACAACAATTTCTTTTTTGAAGCTCATATTTGCAATTAAAAAAACCTTATTAAAAACCATTAAACCTTAATAGAAAAAATGTTCCACCCCATCCAACCTTATTCCTTTATATTTATTGTATCGATTTTTGATATAATTTCATAAAAGATTCATATTCTTCTGCAAAAGTAACTTTTCTGTGATGCTTCGCTTGATTGAGTATATATCTACAAACCCGATTAACATTTGACTTTGATACTGAAAAGGCAGATGCTGTTTCTTGCCATTCAAACCATCCTTCACTTAGTTTATTATCATTAATGAATCTTTCGGAACTTACCGCAACAATTGTAGCTAATTCTTCATCTGATAATTTAGGAGAACGTGAAACAAGAAAATGAATATGTTCCGGATTAGCATAAATAGCATACAATTTTGAATCATTATTGTTAACTATACCGGTAATATATTTTTCTATTCTTACCCTATTTTTTTCAGGAATAATAGGTAAGCGATGCAAAGTAGTAAATATAAAATGTGTAAATAAGTTATAATATTCGATTTTCATTTTTTATATAAGGTAATAAGGTTGAAAACCATTTATTCTATTTCTATTAAGGTTAAAAAAGGATAATAAGGTATTTTTTTATTATCTGATTACTAATATTTATTTCTTATTTATTACTCTCAATCTTTGGTTTCAAATTCTTTACTATATTCATCAGTGTTTTCACTGCATTTTTCAATTCTTCGATTGTTCCGTTATTTTCAATAACGAAATCGGCGAGCTGTTTCTTTTCCTGTTGAGAGATTTGCTGCTTCATTCTAAGTAAAACATCTTCTCTGGACATTCCGGTTCTCAGGATTACTCTTTGAATAGCATTTTCATCTGTTGAATCAACTACAATGACAAAATCGAATCCTTCCTCGAGTTCTGCTTCGTATATTAATGCACTCTCGATGAATAAAATCGGCACTCCTTTTTCTTCATATTTCTTGACTTCTTCAATCATAAAATCAATTACAGGAGGATGTACAATAGAATTGAGCAAAGCGAGATTTTTTTTATGTTCACCTGTCTTGCTAAAAACCAAATCAGAAATATATTGTGAATTGAGAGAACCGTCTGAATTGTAGGATTCAGAGCCGAAAGCACGTAAAATTTTGTTTTTGACTGAATAATCTGAAACCATCAACTCTTTTGCTTTCTCATCCGTTGAAATTACTTTATAACCTAATTCAGAGATGAATTGGGAGACTGTTGTTTTGCCGCAGCCAATACCTCCTGTAATGCCAATTACTAATGTACCTACTGTAGTTTCATTCATAATAATGATTTACGTTTGAAAATAATAAATTCAATTAATTTCTAATCTAATATATATATCAAAAATAAGTAATAATGTTAATTACCCAATTTTTTAATAATTACTTGTTTATAAAATTATTTATAATTAAATTAGTCGATACTAATTATTTATTTAGTTTTATATAACATTTATAATTGGTATGTGGGTATTCAATTTACGATTTATTAATTGATATAGAAGTAATACAAAATTTGACAATTTAAGGAGAAATAAAAATGGAACAGCAACATAAACAAATTCGCGAACAGCAAAAAGAGTCGTGGAACAAATTTTCTTCCGGTTGGAAGAAATGGGATGACCTTGCAATGGAATTTATGAAGCCTGTAGGCGATGAAATCATTCGATTGCTAGAGCCTAAAAATGGAAATATGGTTTTGGATGTAGCATCAGGGACAGGAGAGCCCGGTTTGACAATTGCATCAATGTTAACTGAAGGAAAAGTTATTATCTCAGACCTTGCCGAAGACATGCTCGAAATAGCCCGTGAAAATGCTGTTAAAAGAGGTTTAAAAAATATCGAAACTCATTCCTGTGATGTATGCGAACTCCCTTTTCCCGATAACACATTTGATGCAATTAGTTGTCGTTTTGGTTTTATGTTTTTCCCTGACATGGAGATTGCAGCAAAAGAAATGTTACGTGTACTGAAACCAGGAAAAAGAATTACAACTTCGGTTTGGAACGTCCCGGAAAAGAATTTCTGGATTACAGCGACCATGGATACAATCAATAATAACATGGAATTACCGGCACCACCGCCGGATTCTCCTGGAATATTCCGTTGTGCTAAGGAAGGTTTGTTACCTGATTTATTAAAACAGGCAGGATTAAAAAATGTCTCACAGAAAGAAATCCCCGGGAAACTGAACTGTAAAACTACTGATGTCTATTGGAATTTTATAACAGAAGTTGCAGCTCCTGTTGTTGCTGCTCTTGGCAAAGCTGATGAAGCAACCTTAGGGAAAATAAAAAAGGAACTATTCGATGCTGTAAATAAAAGATATCCGGATGGAGATGTTGTAATAGATTCGAGTGCACTCGTAATATACGGCGAGAAATAAATTAACACATTATACCCGGGAACAAACTAAGAATTCATAAGTACTTGGTTAAATAATTTGGTGTGATTAGAAAGAATTATATATTAATAATACTTTTCTATAATAATTATAATCTTTTCAACACATCAGCCGGTGCCTGCTTCGATGCTTTGATTGCATGGTAACTTACTGTTGCGATTAATAACAAAATTGAAATTAAATTTGGAATTACATATTCGATAAAACCAAAATCGCCAATTTTATAGGAAAAACGCTGTACCCAAACGGATGCAATAAATGTAACTGAAATATTGGCGGTAACGATTGCCGCTAAGTTAATTAACAAAAATTCCCTTATTATAAAAAAATAAATATTATAAGATGATGCGCCAAAGCTTTTCCTGATTGCAATCTCAGTTTTTCTTTGTTCTGCAATAAAACTTGAAATGCAAAAAAATCCAAGCAATGTAATAAATGTAGTAGTTATGGTAAAGTATTTGAAAATTTCTGACATAATTGTTTCTGAACGAAACTCCCTCATCATATCGGAATCTGTAAATGTATATTCAAATGGAATATCCTTTTCGTATTTATTATATATATATCCGATGGATCTGATATTATCGGCTATATATTTTGGTTTAATACTAATTGATATAAATTCCGGCTTTAAATGCAATGCTAAATCTTTCTTATCAATTATATTTTGATTTACCATCAATTTTGTTTCCAATATGTTAGTTTGAAGCGATAATTCCTTTTTAAAAAAATTGAACTTATTTTTAATATTATTACTGAGAGGAATATGTATTGTATATGTTTCATCATAACCGACTTTTGTATTTCGGAGGTAATCTAATTGTCTATCAACTTTGAATGAGAAAATAATTAGCGTTACTGATAAAGTAAATTGAATAAACGAAATTACCCATCGAAAAACTTTGCCTTTAGAGCCAGATTTAATAATACTTGAAAAAATACGGGCAGGATTGACCGAAGAAAAGTAAAATGCAGGATAGCTTCCGGATACCAAACCAATAATAAAAGTTATGAGAAAGCATTTTAATAACAAATTATTTTTCCAAAAAACTATTTTGATATCAGCAGAAGTTATATGATTGAACTTTGGAATTAAAACAATAACAAGAATCAGTGCAAACGCTAAAGATAAAAACGATAATACCTGGCTCTCGATTAAATATTGAATAATAATATTCTTCCTTTCTGCACCAAATGTTTTCCTGATAGAAATATCTTTCGATTTGTTCGCAAATTGGCTGATTGAAATATTAAAATAATTAAAACTCGCTATTAAAATTAAGAAGAAAGCAATTGCAGCAAATATGTAGATGAACTGAATATCACCGCTGATACCTGCTTCAGCTCTTATATCCGAATAACTATGATGGCGGGGTATCCTGTCAACAAGATAGGTCCCTCTGAAACCCGGACTATTGTCATACATAATCATATTAATATTTCTTATAATCTTAGCAGTATTAGTTTTTCTTTTTACAAAAAAATATGTGTTAACTATTTCGTCAGTCCAGTTGTTTGCAATGGTTCTGTCTTTAATTAATGAAATTGGTGCAATGGCATCGAATTGAAGTTTGTTATATGATGATATGTTCTTTATTACAGCAATAACCTTCAGATTATACCTATTATCTATCTTCAATATTTTACCTAAGGGATTTTCACCGTTAAAATATTTATCTGCTGTTGCTTTATTTATAATTATAACATTTGAATCTTTTGAAAAATCGGATATGTTGCCACGGATTAGAGGAAATTTATAAAATTTGAATAAATCTATGTCTGCATAAGCAAACCTTTTTTCAAAACTTATAATCTTGTCTGATGATACAACTTTGTCAGCAAAATAACCAAATCGTGCTATCGAAACAATAGATGGAGTCATTCTTTTTATGGCGGGAGCCAAAGGAAACGGTGTTTCGGGAAAGAGCCGGTAATGATAGACTTTATTTGAATCAAGCCATACTTCACTTGCTTCATGTTCTAAACTGCTAATCCTAAATAATAACAAGGAATCGTTTTTTAAGCCGAATGATTTTTCTTCAAAATCAATCCACAGCATTATCATAATCCATGAGAAAATACCGAGTGTAAATCCAACTATAATAATTATTGAATAAAATTTCTCATTAAGAATTTCTTTCAGGATTGTTTTAAGATAATGCTTGAACATATTTTTTTAATTAACTAATGTACAATACTTCCATCTAAAATATTAATGACATTCCTGCAATATTTTGAACATTCGGGGTCATGAGTAACAAGAACAATAGTTCTCCCTTCGCCGTTGAACTTAGATAACAACTCCATAATATTTTTTGAATTTTTATTATCTAAATTACCTGTAGGTTCATCAGCAAGAATCAATTGCGGTTCAAAAATTATTGCCCGTGAAAGCGATACTCTTTGCTGTTCTCCTCCCGATATTTGATATGGATATCTTTTTGCCAGGTTTTCAATATTCATATATTTGAGAATATTTATTACTTTCTTCTTTCTTTCTCTTGAAATAACTTTTAGGTACATCAATGGTAATTCAATATTTTCATATACATTCAAGCTTTCAATCAAATTAAAATTCTGGAATATAAATCCGATTTTACCCTTTCTCAATTTTGAACGCAATCCTTCATTTTGCTTTGAAACATCATTGCCGAGAAAATAATATTCACCGCTTGTAGGTGAGTCGAGTAAACCCAGTATATTCAGCAGAGTTGATTTCCCGCAACCCGAAGGACCCATAATTGCAGTGAAGTCTCCCTTTTCAATATTTAAGCTGATATTATTTAATGCAGAGGTTTTAATGCTGAGAGATTGATAAATCTTCCTGAGATTCTTCGTAGAAATAATATTTTCACTCATATTGATAAAATAAATTAGTAAAATATCAGAATAAAATAATAAGTTATGCTAATGAACGAAGAATATAATTGATAATTTTAAATGGGTTTGTTTCTTCTGGTTTATTGCAAAACATTCAAATAAATTTGTGAATACTGCGATAAATTCATAAATTTGTAATCCTTTAAAATTAGATATTTTAAAAAAAGGGCCCCATAGACTAATGGTTAGGTCACCAGCCTTTCACGCTGGCAGTAGCGGTTCGAATCCGCTTGGGGTCACAAAAAAGCCGCAATCAATATGCGGCTTTTTAATTTTAAGGATAAAATCTTATACCTACTCCGGCATCAACTCCTGTTCCGAAATCAGGTACTATGCCTATTAACACACCGAACTCAAGGAAAATTTCCAATGGAGCTCTTTTGGGTATAATGTTCAAACCGAATATGCCTCTGACGCCGATTCCCACATCCCCCTTTTCGCGAAAATAAAATCTTTCGTGGTCATCTTTATACCACCAGTATCTTCGTCCTTCCCCGATTCCGACAACAGCACCGGGACCTGCGTATAGTTTGACGACCTGCGAATGAAACGCATCGAAATGCCAGAGGTAATCGCCGTTGAATCTTATGCTGCCGAAATATGAACTACCTACATCAACAACAAAAGCATTTTCGCGGCTTGTCCAGAATTTAAGCGTGGCTCCAGTCGGGTCACCGAACATTATGCCAAAGCCGAATGTCCTACCCATTGGTCCCTGGGAATAGGTAATTTGAATTGAAAAAATTAATATTAAAATGGTTAATGGTATGTATTTTTTCTTCATTCTTTTTCCTAATAATGATTTTATGATTAAAGGTATTTTGACGATTGCCAAGACGGGTTATTGAATTCTACTTAAAAAATAATTAATTCTAACTTTTTTTATGAATGATTGCTTTATTAATTTGCTAATAAGATTTAATGAAACTAATAATTACATTCTGATTTAATAATATATTTATCAACTTGAATTTCTTTTTATTATGTAAATCAATTGGGTATTTATTTTATGAAATTAAAAACCATTTTTTCCCTGCTATTAATTTTTATATTAAACGGATGCGGCGATTCTTCAACTGATGAAACTAATTCTAAAAAAGAAATATGGCCTCTTGCAGTTGGCAATTCATGGACTTATTATGTTTATAGTTATCACCGCTACAATGAAGATACTGTCAAACCTTATGATACAATTACATATTATGTAAGTGGAAAAAAAACATTAAATGGAGAAGATTGGTTTTATTTTTCTGCTGTTGGAAGAAGTATTCATAATTTAATGATAAACAGAAATGATGGGTTTTGGGGAATAAATTTTAAAGACTCGAATAATATTAATATTGACTCCGCTGTGTTATTATACAGATATCCTACTTATTTAAACGAGACATATCCTACTGACACAAACGGGTTGAAAACAATTAGTTTGAACACTTTAGTAACCTCATCAGCAGGTGATTTTAATTGCATTTTTTTCATTGGTATTAAAAGTAATGAAAAATTATTTTTATCTCCGGGATTTGGTCTAATAAAAAACGAACTAATTACAAATATTAATACAAATGTAAATCCACCTGATACAAACTGGATTAGAATGCTTTTAGGAAGCTATATAATTAATAAGAAATAAAATTGTATAAAAAAAGATTTACAATTCAATTGATTCACCAAAATTCATTACTTTACATTCCTTCTCATTTTTTGCAAGCTTTGCTTTGAATTGTTCAGGGTCAACCTGGATTACGGGGAATGTATTATAATGCATCGGTATTGTTAATGCCGGATTGACAAACTCAACTGCTCTTAATGCATCATCAATTCCCATCGTAAAGTTATCGCCGATTGGCACAAGGAAAGCATCAATCTTGTCAATTTCGCCAATTAATTTCATATCGAGGAATAAGCCGGTGTCGCCAGCGTGATAGACTATCTTACCACCCATTTTAATAACTACACCCGCAGGTTCGCCCATGTATCTGCCTTCCGGAGAGCCTGAACCATGATGTGCAATGGTGAATTTAAGCCGGCCGAAAGGGAAATTCCATCCACCGCCAATGTGCATATTGTGTGTTATGCAACCCTGTTCTGCAGCATAGTTGGCAAGCTCGTTAACAGCAATAACCAATCCTTCATTTTGCTTTGCTATCGTTAGTCCGTCTCCAAGATGGTCGCCGTGGGCATGAGTTAAAACAACAAATTTGGCTTTGATATCCGATGGTTTAACAGGACTGTTTGGATTCCCGGTGATGAACGGGTCTATTACTATCTGATGGGTGCCGTCATCTAATAAAAATGATGAATGACTAAGATATGTAAGTTTTAACATATTAACCTCGTATTACTTATTAATCATGCTAAATTAAATTTGAAAATACTCTTTTAATAATTTATAAATTCAATTTCAAATTTTCAATAAATTTTACAATTATTGATTTATAATTTATTATACATAATATTTCTTTCGATTTTTTTTGTTACATCGAAAATTCAATAAAAAATGAAATTGCAAATAGAAATTCAATAAAAATACATATTATAAAATAAGTTAAATGAATAATAAATTATCTGCTTGCCGAAATTATTGCAGTACCAAAATCGGTATCAATTCTCTGAATATTTTCGAACCATGATTCCTTGAGCATAATCCAGTAATCTGTTTCTGTGTAAACATCGCCACCATTGGAACTGACAAGCATTTCTATCGAGAGCAGAGCATTGTATTCCGGAGAATTCCTGTCATCATTAATCAGGTAATCGTGAATAATCAGCTTGCCACCATGATTCAATGCTTCATAAATCTTATTACACAATTGAATGTTCTGGAACAATGAAACATGATGCATAGCGAAAGAAATGAAAACCATGTCATAACCGGAACCAATGTCATCAATTCTGAAATCGCCTTTCATCAGATTAATGTTTTTGTTGAAACCTTCGGTTTTTAAATATTCTTCAGTAAAACCAATAATATTGGGATAGTCAAAAAGATATGCATCAATATCAGGTTTTACATTTAAAAATTCAATAGTGTAATTACCTAAACCACCGGCCAAATCAAGAACTTTATGAACATGGTCTAAATCCAAAAGCCGAACGACATCGTGGGCAAGTATGGAAGAACGCCAATTGATAGCTTCAATGAACGGCTTGATTTGTTCCTTTTTCATATCTTTAATGTCAACAATGTCAGGAGGTTTGCCGTTTTTTACAGTTTTTGTCAGATTACCCCAGAGATTCCACAAATAATTTTGATATTTAAAGATGCCAATGTATTCGGGTTTAGTTTTGTCGAAAAATCGGAGTGAAATTTTTGAATTGAAATAGCCGTTATTATTTTTTTCAATCAATCCAATAGCAACGAGTGCATTTAAAAGCCGTTCGGTAGCTTTTTCATCAGTATCGAGCTGTGCTGCTATTTCTGCTGCCGGTTTGACTTTTGCACCTATGATAGAGAATAAATCAAGTTCACATGCAGTCAGCAGCACTCTGCTTCGCTCAAAGGACAATGCCAGGTCAAGTACAGTCTGAATTGACGAATTATCCCGCTGCATCGGCTTCCATGTTCTCATACTATCTCCGAATATACTGTTATTCTCAAAAACCCCTGATGAACTTAAGCATCTTAATAACTTAATTTCAAATATAATAAAAGAAAACTACAAAAGTTTACAAAAATTAAAAATTATATATATTTAGTTTCTCATATAAATTTTCTTTTACTTTACTAATATTGAGCATAATGTAAAAAGAGTGTGAATCAATGAGAGAATAACAATGAACGGGTTGAAATCGTTTAATAATAAGAGGGGATTCAATTGCACTTTGAGAAAAGATGCTTGTAGATTGAATGTCCATGCTTTGCAAAGCTCTCGAAATATCCCGTGAACCACTGGTTGAGTGTTATACCTGCTTCTTCCGATTGTCTAATATCTTTAATAGATTCAATACCACCCGTTCTGATTACATAAAATTCATTTGCTTGAGAATGGCTCTCAATATATTCCGCTGCATAGGAGGCGAGTTCTAAAGACCGTTTTTTCAGAATTTTTCCACTCAATCCGCCACCAAAATTGGAAGTAAAATAATTGTACAATCTCCTCTCGCCGGGAACAATATTGTTTATATAATTTTCATATTCAGTCGAAGTATTACCAAAATTAACACCACTGAATCCTAAACCCGTAAGTACATCGAGCAGTGACGGTATTAAATTTATATCAGTATCATTCGACAGCTTAACGATAACAGGCGGCATTCTGTTCGGCTTTTCAATAAAATTCTTTCCTATATATTCAAGCCGGTTAATAAGGTTTTCATCGAGAGTGGTATTGCTGTATTGGTTCCCATGAGGTACATTCGGACAGCTTTCGTTCAGTTCGATGAAGTCTACACCTGCTTTTTTGTACAGGAATAATCCGCCCAAGACTTCTTTCATCGCAGCAGTTTCAGATAACTCAGGAGATGCTGCTATACTGATTCCCACAGGACAGCCATCAATTTTATCAATTTTAGACAATTTCTTTGCCAGCGAATAATGTCCTTCGTTCGGCAAACCCATCCAATTAGAGGCTGAGCCGGAAAGCGGGTATGGTACGAAAGGGTGAAGTATTCCCCTTGCTTCGTTTCCCCTGCGGTATGCACCAGTACTTGTTCCTGCAAGATAAGCTCCCGCACCCTGCATGGCAACTGTATTATAGCCATCACCGTGCTTGAACATACCTGCGGCATTGAAAATACCGGATTGGAAATTGATGCCCCACAAAGTTTTCGATTCGGTTTCCGGAGGAATATATCTTCTGTCCCTTGTCTCCCTTGTTAAAATTTTAATGAATACTTTTCGTGCAGGTGAATAAATATTTGTAACAATTGACGGCGGAAGTTTAGTAATAACAGGTCTGATTTTGTATTCTGCGAGAGACAGGATTTCGGCTATTGTAATTTTTCTCATACTTTTTTAATTTTCGTCAATCAGCTAATTCATTCAACAAAGATAATGATTTTTTATTGTATTATCAATCCTTTAGCGTATTATGAATTACATATTCAAAATATTTTATAAGGAATATAATAATTTGAATTTAAGCATTAATAATATTCCATTTTGCCAATATATAATATACTTGTAAACTAAAAAATAATTTTTTAATATTGCAATGGGTCTTTAGGGTTAATTAAAATATTTACAATTATTAATGGGGTTTTAAATGAAAAAAACACTGCGGTATGTTCTATTCTCTTTTGCGTTAATTTCATTATTCGCAATTAGTTCCTGTAATGAAAAAGGTAATAATATACCAACAAACAGTTCGGTAAATTATGAGTATTCACAGATGGTATTTCCATCATTTGATAAAATTACCGGTGAAAATGTTACAGGAGGTACAATTATAGAAGGATTTAGCATAATTCAGAATCATTCATCAAAAACAACTGAAAGCAAGCAATCAAAAATTCAATGCGGTGATGGCGACGGACACCATGACGACGGTGACGATGAAGAACACGAAGGAGAGGACGATGAGGATGACGATGGCGGATGCCATTACGGAACAATTCTGTCACAGTTGAATCTTACTGATGCTCAGAGAACCCAAATTCATCAATTCAAAGAAGAATTCGAAGATTGTGTTGAATTTGCAGAAGAAAATTATGAGAGTGCAAAGCATACACTATTGGCAGATGCTAATCAGCAAAGACAAGATATATTGCAGCAACTGGAAAACGGTTCGATATCTGATACACAGGCACAGGAACAATTGCAAAATCTGAAGGCAAGTGTACTACAGCAAATTGCAGACCTGCAGCAACAGTTCCAGGCAGAAGCCGGCAACTGCCAGTGCAGTTTCCTTACAAATATAATTTCAGTTTTGGATGATATACAAAAGGCAGCTTTCATTAGTTGGATTGAATCGAATAATTGCAATAATATTAATTGCGATTTAGGAGGCACATTCGGCAATCAGCAGTAAACAGGTAGTTATGAATAGCTGAGAGGGGGTTGCAATTGCAACTCCTTTTTTTTTATATTTTTTTGGAATTAAAAAATATTTGGAAAATTAGAGAATTAATTGTACGTAGCGTAAAATTTAAAGCGCTGAATTAAAAAACTAATTTTATTATATATAGATTCCACTGATTATTATTAATTTATGAGGTATTATATGACTTCGTTTAAGATTTTAATAAAAATAAAAATTATTAAATTAATAATTTTTCTGTTCATAATAATTAATTTTTTTAATGGAAAATTATTTGGTATTGATAAAGATATTATAGGTTTTGATTTAAAAATGGGAATTCATTTATTTGATTTTAATTCTATTAATAAATTTTTAATTGATGAAAATTATCCCGAATTAATGAATTCTTCAATTTTATCTGGTATTAATTTTAAATTCAATTTTTTTGAATTTAAGGATACATCAAAAAATTATTCATTTTTAAATGATTTTAAATCTAACATATATACTTCTGTAGGTTATACTTTTAATATCCCAATTCCATCTGAAATAAAAAATAATAAAAGTTCCTTATTAAATTATAATATGTTAAATATTGAAAAATATTTTCCGATTAAATTAGTGAATTATTTATCAATAAATCCTTCTATTGGTATTAATTATTCATGGGGTAATTTAACATTAGCTGATTCTGTTTATTCTTCAATTCTTGTTGAAAGTTATCTTACTAATCCGCCTATTATCTATGAGTTTTCAATTAAAAGAATTGCATTAAATTTTGGTTTGGGCATTAATATTAATTTATTAGAGCATGAAGTAATTAATGAAAATAGAACAATTAAATATTTTTATACGATAAATCTTAATACTAATTTTTTATTACCAATACATTATGATTTTCTTTCAGGGCCGAACGATAAAGATTATTTAAGAAATTCTGCTGGCCAAGCAATATATGGTTTAAGTACTGATTTCCCATATGGTTTTATTTTTGGTATAAGATTGGGTTTTGATAAAGTAACAACATATTGATAACAATATTTATGGTGATATTATGAAAAAGGTTTTTTATTATTATTTTTTGATCTTGGCTACTCATATTGGTAAATACACGACAAGCAAAGTGGTAATTCAGAAATAAGAATTAGATATTAATAAAATACTTAAGCAGTTTCATCCCATATTTGTGGCTTTTATGGGGAGGGAACTGCACTTTTTTTTCCACTGTGATTTCTTCAATTTCTCAGGTAACCGATTTTTATTAATTTGCAATACTGTTTAGTTAATCAACTTTTTTATTGGAAAAAATATGATGAATCAGAAAATTGGCTTGTTGATTTTTATATTGTTATTTATTTTATCCCATGAACTGATATGCCAGGAGAATCAACAAAAGAAAGATTCAATTGAAATTAAATTTCATCTAAGCGGGAAACATATTGCTCATACGAACGATGCTCTTGGACAAGTAATGCTGCCAGAAGCATTAAACATCAGAAGACCTGATGAGCCGGATTTACAGCAGAAATGGGAATTATTCGGTAATGATTTGACGGATAATCCCATCAGGCATGGTGCTTCTTACATTAAACTGACAGCAGAAGCAGATTATCACGGTATCAGTGCCATAACATCAATATTCGCTGAACACAGGGGTGCCAGCTATGGTACATTGACACTTAAAGATATAGTTCTTTATCCCAAATTTTACTTTGCTTTCGACACTTCATTCAATGTTTTCAATGAAAAGTTCAGTTTGGGAGTCAGCATCGGGAATTATGATAATATCAATTTATACGAAGGATTAAACATGTATAACATAGATGTTCAGGGGGATAATTGGTATTTTAAATGGAGAAACCTGAAATTTGAATATAATAAAATTGCCGATTTGCTTCTTGGAATCGGATTGAACATGGATGATGCAAATGATTTTATATTTTCCTTGGAAAACCTGGAATTTGCATATAACTTTTTCTTAACATTAAAATACGGTTTCTATAGTTATAATGCATTTATAGTCCCGCTCGATGATAAAAATAATGACGGAAATACATTTTCAGCAGGCATATCATACAAGGATTTTATCCGGTTATATATGCAGTATGGCAAACGCAACAATGATAATACAGGTTATTCATCGGGGGAATCGAGTGCCTTCCTTTTAGGATTAAATGTTAAATATACTGACAATATATTTAATGTTTTCGCTAAATCAGAATACCGCAGTTACGGAAAATTTTACAACTTGTATTATTATAATCAAAACATTTATTACCGGGATACAAGCCGCAGAACATATTCGAACAATGTCGGACCGGAGCTCTATCCATTATACTATTATGACAGGAAGTTCAGCCAATGGGCGGTTTTCACTGAGTACCAGGGGATGGATGTAATCTGTCTCACATTGCAGTTCGATAGCAAAATATACTTAATTGACAGATTTTATCTTTATGCGAATCTTGATATTAACAGCATCACGGCAGGAAGTTATGAACCGTTCACATATTCCTTCATTGATTATGGTGCAGGTTATGAAGTGATGAAAGATAATTTCTTAGCCATAGGCATTACTAATAAAGCAATGAACCTCGACAACAGTTACCCTACATTTTATCAATATGCAAACTCTGTAATAAAAATGGAATTGGGAGTCAGCTTTTGATTTCAAATTGATTAGTTGAATTTGATAGTAATTGTATTTCAATCAACTATTATAATTCGACAAAATTCTTCAGCAGTTTCATTCCGTACTTATGGCTTTTTTCGGGATGGAACTGCACTCCGTACAGGTTGCCGTATTGGAACATGGAAGTGAATTCATAACCGTAATTTGTTGTGCAATATGAGTCCGGCTCAATTTCGGTTTTGACATGAAAGGAATGAACAAAATAGAACTTCTTTTCATCCGGTAAATCATCCAATAATTTCCCTTGTTTTTTGATTTCGATAGTATTCCAGCCCATCTGAGGTATTTTCAACTTATTGTTTTCGCTGTCGAATTTGAATTTAACGGTTTTTCCTTTCACCCAACCCAATCCGGATGAGATACCTTCCTCGCTGGATTCGGTGAACAACTGCATACCAAGGCAGATGCCGAGGACAGGGATTTTATCTTTAATTGCTTTTTTCTCCAGGATTGGCAGCAATTCATACTCATTCAGTTTTCTCATACCATTGTCGAAAGCACCGATTCCCGGAATGATAAGCTTTTCAGCAAAGTCAATTACTTTCAATTCGGATGAAATGATAGATTCGACTCCGATTCTTTTCAGCATGTTTTGAATAGAGCCGAGATTGCCAATTCCATAATCAACGATAACTACCATCTGTCTGTCTTGAAAAGTTCTTCAATTTCCGGTTCAATTTTGTCGCGGATGATATCTACAGAAAAGTGATGAGAGTTGCTTAAAGCTTTAAGCTTAAGTTGGGTGAGGTAATTAGAGTCAGAGGCAATATTTTTTATCAAGGCAGAAAGTTCATCCCTGTTTGAGTATTTGAGCAAACTTCCGTTCAGTTCATTCGGTACACTGAAAAATTCCGGCATTATCCCCGGTTTAGCATAGCGAGCCATATCGAAAGTAGCACCAGTAGCTTTAGATAATCCGTAAATTTCCGGCTTAGAAGAAAAGGGCATTTCTTTATTAATAGGAGAAAGAATTACATCGCTACCATGCATAATCTTCTCAAATTCCTGCTGTTGAACAAAATCATCGTGCCATTTGATTTTCGCACCTTGTTCTTTCAATCTTTTGCATTTTGAAATAATCTCCAGCCCATATTCCCATACCGGTTTACCTGCTAATGTAAGAGTTATGTTTTTAATATCTTTCGTAATACCTTCGAATACATCGAGGACGCTTTGGTAATCGCGTCTTCTGGAATCTATGCTGCCGGGAATTACAAATTGTATATTGTCATTATGGCTTTCAGGCATTTTCGAATGTTCATAAATTGAATATGGAAGTGTCAAAACCGTTTTCCTGTATTTGCTGACTGAATTGAAATAATTTTTAATGGATTCACCGAATACATTAATTGCGGCACTGTTTTTAATAATATTATTTTTACTTCGATTTTGAAAAAATGATTTTATCCCGGAATCAGATGATTTTATCCAATTATTAATATTATGCAATGTAACTACTGATTTAGTGCCGGTATTTTTAATGAATGAAGAATATTTACCGAAATCAGAATAGATAGAATTAAGAAATAATAATTTGATTTCTTCATTATCGATCACTTGCTTTACTTTATTAAGAAAATAATTCAATGTATCATTTTCTTCTTTTACAAACCAATAGCATTTTTCTGCACTTCTGCCTAATCCGTTCTTAAGTTGTTCGTACATGTTTTGATTGACGAAAAAGTAAATTTTATTAACCCTATAATCGAAAATCCTGTACAATGAGTATGCAAACTCATAATGGTCTATTTCAAAAATTCCTATGTTCAATTTTGTTGCCTTTAAATCTACTCTAAAACTTTAATCTCAACATCTGCAGTTCCGTCATTAACCATATCAATAGTTTCGGCAGCAGCTTTCGATAAATCAATGATTCTTTCTTCTTTGAAGGGACCTCTGTCATTAATTCTGACAATGACTGATTTCCCGTTTTTCAAATTAGTAACTTTTACTTTAGTTCCAAACGGGAGAGTGCGGTGAGCAGCAGTAAAACCGTTCATATCGAAAATCTCGCCGCTGGATGTTTTATTGCCGTGAAATTTGTCAGCATAAAAAGATGCAATACCACGAAAAGTTTGACCAGCAACTGCCGTTGCCGGTTCATTTGGGTTTGGCTTTAAGGTAGCCGTACCCTGCTTTTCGGCAAACCTGACAACAGGCGAACAGGCAACCGATATAATTGCTGTAATTATAATTAAAAATATTTTAACTTGTGTTTTCAATAATGTTATATATACTCATTTATCTGTTTTCGCCTAAGGAAATCTACTATTTCTTTAACATCATCCGAATATCCCCGACGGCAAATTACAATTGAATTTTCACATTCGATAACAATTAAGTTGTCCACACCAACTATACCAATCATTTTGCCATAAGAACTGACAAGGCAGTTATTGGTATTAATCGAAATGACATCGCCTTCGATAACATTGTTCCTGCCGTCTTTCATCGAAAGCCGGTAGATTTCATCCCAGTTACCGAGGTCACTCCAACCAAAAGAAGCTTCGACAACATAAACATTTTTCGCTTTTTCCATAATGGCATAGTCAATGGATTCGGATTGAATCTGGCGATAAATTTCTTCCACAAGAGATGGAAAATTCGGTTCCCCGACACTTTTCTTAAGTTTTTTAAACAGGCGGTTGTCCTCAGGTAAAAACTTTTTGAATGATTCCCAAAAAGTATCGAGCCGCCAAATGAAAATGCCGCTGTTCCATAAGAAATCACCTGATTCGATAAACCTTTTTGCAGTAGCCAAATCAGGTTTTTCTGCAAAAGCATTGGAATATCTTACACCATCGTTATAAAGTTCATCCAAATCCTTATGGTCATCTTTTATTTGAATGTATCCGAATGCGGTTTCCGGTCTTGTCGGGCTTAATCCGATTGCAAGAATTCCTTTTTTTTCGTAGGCAACTTTTGAAGCCACTTCGATGCTGTGATGGAATTCCCTAAGATTTGTTATTACATGGTCAGACGGGAAAGTGAATAGTACGGTATCTTCTGTGTATTTTTTTTCTATGATAGTTGCTGCGAGAGCAACACATGGAGCCGTATTTTTCGGAAATGGCTCGGTTATAATGTTTTCCTTTGGGATATGAGGAAGTTGCTCATAACAAAATTCTTTCAGATAGTTAGAAGTTACAATGTATATATCATTATTTTCAAATATAGGTTCAAGCCGTGAAACAGTATTTTGTATCATCGAACCGTCACCCATCAGGTGGATGAACTGTTTGGGTTTTTTTTCTGTGCTTCGGGGCCAGAGCCGAGCCCCCGAACCGCCTGCCATTATAACAGCAACTTTATTCATAATTCCGCCGAATTTTTGTTAAAAGGTTAAAATACAAAATTAGCTAACATTACTTAAATAAGAATTACAATTTGGGAATTAGGAAATTGGATTTTGGAAATGGTTGATTTATAATAAACATTAAGTATTTAGAATTTTAAAGAAAGTTTGATAAATAAAGGGACAGATTCGATTGTCTGTCCCTATCAATTTTGGAAATTTATTGCTTAAACAAATTTACAACTATTTTATAAAGATTATTTTCTCAATTTCCATTTCATTTCCGATTTTTAGTATCAAATAATATTCGCCGGAAGTAATTTCATCTAAATTTATTTCAACATCTTGTAATCCTTCTACGGGATTTAAAATGCTTTTTTGTAGGATTACATTCCCTTTTAAATTATATATCATTAATTCAACTTCAGAATTGTCTTTTGATTTAAATGAAATATTGATTTTCTTAGTAAAAGGATTAGGATAGGCAGATAAATTGAAAGGGGATGATGGGATATTAATTCCCATAAAACCTGCAATCAGTTTTTCAGGGAATTTCAATGCCGGGTCACCGAGTAATGTAAACTCTTTAATATATATATTATTTGGATTTAAACTCCTTTTCGATTCCAAAATTGCTTTGCCAATTGTCAAACTTTTATTATTTACCTGAGTATTATAAAACGTCTCAATGAATTTATTTGCCAAAGAAGCTAATGTTAAACCTGTTGGAGCTAATGTAGCAACAGCTCCACCGTAATAGTTCGCAATCAGTTTCTCGATTATACTTTTTTTATCAGGATTTGCGAAGGATTGTGAACTTGTTGCTGCAGTAAAGAAAAAAGGATTATTTGATGAAATTGACGTATCAAAATCATCTGAAGTATAAATTCCATTTTTTATCCAGACATTAGGATTAGCATGACCATAAAAGCACATTATTGATACACCCTCTTTTATAGCTGAAAATAAATCACTTTTTGTGCTCTTATATTGTGAAGTATCCTGGAAATAAATTCTTTTAATATTGTAATTCCCGGGTAAATAATTATCTATCAGATGTTCAATTGAAAAAGTAAAAAAGCCATTATCAGAACTATCGGCTAAAGAAAGAAAATCATAATTGTAATTAATTTCGTTGAAGTGGTCTTCGAATTGAATTGTTTTGCCGAACATATTTCTTAATTCATCTGATGTACGAGCCGGAAATCTACCAATGCACATATCCATAATCTCGTCAACATCAGTTTTGTTAGTAACATAATATTCATCAATTGAAACTGAATCCTCATTATATGGGGGAATGTTTAGTTCAGATTCAATCTTATATGTCGGAATGTGCATTGCACTACCAATTAATAGCAGGTATTGCGGTTTCGGCTCCTGCCAGTTATTCAAAGCGTAACTTATAAATTCCCTGATTGATTCCTCTTGCGATGCCGTGTCATTAAATTCAAGATAAACATCATTAACATTCACCGCTTGAACTGTGAGACCTTTACTTTGTCTCCATTGAATGAAATTTGAAAGTTCATTCTGGAAATCAGGATGATAAATGATGATGTAATCCGCCTGGTTGCTTGGACTCTTTAGCTGTGCATGGATTTGTAGATTAGAAACAATTAACAAGCAAAAACAAAGTGCTGCGAGGATTTTTGGTTTGTTATTCATGATACACCCAATTAAAGTTGAAAAATTAGTTTTTGGACAATAATATTTTAAAATCGTCAAAAAATGTAGAGTGTATATGCTTATAAAATAACCTTAAATTATTTATAAATTAATAATACGTTTTCAACGATTCAAATAAAAAATTATTGAATATTACCTAATTTGTATATTATATTATTCATTATTAATTATATATTATAATAAATATGAATCCATTGAAATCAAAGCCGGTGTTATTTTTTCTCGGTTTTACTTTTTTCGTTACTTATGCCATCGAATTCGGATTAATACTTGCCGGCTTCAGGATTAAAGGAATACCCCAGATATTCGGTCAGTATATTGTTGCTGCCGTAATGTGGATTCCTGCACTTGGGGCTTTTCTTACATTGAAATTTATAAGCAAAGAACCGATGACCGTACTTAGACTGCGGCTTGGCAAAGTCAAACCATATATTATTTTGTGGCTCGAAATTCCACTTCTTGTTGCATTGATTTATCTTATTAGCTGGCAGTTGGGATTTGTTAAGTTCGACCTCGAAATGAAGGATTTCATGAAGCTCTTGAGAACTTATGGAATGAATACAGAGTTGCCATTTCCACCCGTTTACATGGCATTAATTCTCTTTTTTGTTTCTCTTTTTATTTCTCCCTGGATGAATTCGTTTTTCGGACTCGGAGAAGAAATCGGCTGGCGGGGTTTTCTTTTACCACGATTGATGTCTCTTGGAAAAACAAAAGCATATCTCATTCTCGGTGTTATTTGGGGATTGTGGCATCTGCCTTTGATTATAGTAGGATTCAACTATCCTGATACCCCTTTACTGGGAATTGCGATGATGTGCATTTTCACTACAGCAATCGGCTTCATAATAAATGATGTCGTGCTGAAGAACGAAAGCACACTTCTTGCCGGCTGGGCACACGGGTTAATAAACAGCCAAGGGTATGGTGTGTGGAAACTGATTATGCCCCAATCGAATTATATAATGGGTGGAATTGCCGGTGTTGTTGGAATTGTTGTATGGACTTTGTATGGATTGTTTGTAAAAAGCAGGCAAAAGTGAGAATTCTCAAATATTCACACGACACTTTTGAGGATTTAACAATAAATGAAGAAATGAATAGGAATTTGCCAGAAAAATAAATTATAGTATTCTCAACCTTTAGTGTATTATAGATAAATTAAAAATTAAAATTTTACAATTCTTTCCTGAGACGGGCAACGGGGATTTTGAGTTGTTCGCGGTATTTGGCTACTGTGCGGCGTGCGACATTGTAACCTTTTTTCTTGAGTTCCTTAGCAATTTTGTCATCGCTGTAGGGTTTGTCTTTCGGCTCAGCATCAATAATGTCTTTGAGTACCTGCTTAATTACCCGAGTGGAAACATCTTCACCATCCTCGGTCGGAAGCGATTCGCTGAAGAAGAATTTCAATTCGTAAATTCCATATTCCGTCTGAACATATTTACCGTTTACAATCCTGCAAACTGTTGATATATCAAGTCCAGTGTCGTCGGCAACATTTTTGTATATGAGCGGCTTTAAGCTCGAGGGTCCATGTTCGAAAAAGTCTCTTTGCAATCCAGCAATTGCCGTCATAACTTTCACCATAGTGCTTTTTCGCTGGCGGATTGCCTGAATCAAAAACTTAGCATCTTCGTATTTATTCCGAATCCATTCCTTGGTTTCCTTGTTGAATGCTTTGTAGTGTGCATCTTTCTTTAGCAATTCATACGCTTTATTCAATTTCAGAATCGGGATTCTACTATCGTTTACATTGATAAGCAGTTCTCCGGTTTCCTCATCTTTTTCAATAGAAAAATCCGGAATGATGCTGTTAATAGAGCTTTGTGTATCCAATCCGCCGGGTTTGGGATTAAGCTTGCGAATGAATTCAATAGCTTCTCGGAGATAATCTTCGGTAACAGCAAATTGCCTGAGTAAGGCAGGGTAATGCTTCATAGTAAACGATTCGTAGGCATTCTCGAGAATCTCTATTGCAAGCTTCTGAGCAGCATTCGGTTTAGGTATTGCCTTTGCTTGAGCAATTAAGCACTCCTGCACAGAACGTGAACCGAATCCAGGAGGTTCAAGTTTTTGGATTTGAAGGAGAATTTTTTCCGCTTGCTCTAATGTAACATTTCGTATTAATTGAGGTGCATCGCTGTCTTCCACTTCCGAATAATCAATCAGTTCACCGTTTTCATCAATTTCCGAAATGTTAATGTTTTTAGCAAGTGCGAATGCTTCAGAAGAGACAGCATAAGCGCGCGAAGGATTATCTTTTGCAGAGGATTTCGAATTACGCTTTTCTTCAATATATCTTATTTCATTTTGCAGATTGACACTATTAATTATATCATTTGTATCATTCACAATTTCTGACAAATCACGTCTCAAATAGCCATCGCTGTCAACATTTCCTATTAGCTGCTCACCCAGGATATATTCTTCTTCTTTGAGCGGTAGCAACCTTAATTGCTGGATCAAATCATCGGCAAGTGACAATGTATCTCTTAATTGAAAATATTCTGGTTCGTCATCATCAGATTCCTGATAGGTTGTCCTTCTCTTCATATAAATAGAATCATCCTGCCAAAGAAGTCGGTAAAATTCAAACGGGTCTCCCTGGTCGTCAACTTTTGGTGCAGGTGCTTCTGCAATATTTTCTTCAAATGAATCTAATTCTCCTTTTGGTATTTCTTTGGGTGTGAAATCAGCATACTCTCCCGGTTCATACTCATCGGGAGAAGAAGCAATATTACCCTCATCGGGTGTTGATTCATCAAGCATCGGATTCTGCTCGATTTCCTGTCTGACTGCCTGCTCAAGCTGTACTAAAGGAAGCTGCAACAACTTGAGGTACTGAATCTGCTGCGGAGTCAGTGTCTGAGTCAATGAAGTACGTAAATCAAGAGACAGTTTCATTCAGACCTCCTGATATAAATGAAAAGCTCTTTGGTTTACCATTCTTGCTTGAATATTCTGAAATTTTGTTATACCAGTCTTCGCCATAAGCCCTGATGAGTGCCTCCCTGCTGAAATTGACAAGTTCAATTTTTTCGCTTTTTCCTTTTTTCAGTGCCGGTTTACATTCCGGAATATTTTGGAAATACAAATATTTTCTGCCAGTGTTGTTAATCCTGATAGGAAACAGGTGGCAGGAAATCGGCTTTCTGAAATTACTTTCGCCATTAAAATATGCTTTTTCCAGGGCACATTTTGCAACAGAATTTTTATAAAACACAAATACACAGTCTTTTTTATCAATGCATACTGTGGAATAATCACCTTTGTTACCTTCGTAAAATCCGTGCCGGTCAATGTAATCAATGGATTTTTCCGAAAGAAACTTTTTAGCACTTTCGAGATTGTTATTTATCAAATCAATTTCTTCATCCTTTAGCGGAGCTCCATACTTGCCTGGGAACGTACAGCAAGCACCCTTGCATTTATCGAGGTCGCAGGAGAATGAAGTTTCGGTGATTTCTTCTTCGAGCAATATGTTATCTATCAAAATCATCTATTCAGAACAAAATATTATACGTTTTGCTAATTTAATCAATTAATTCACTAAATAAAATAAAAAGAATTTTTCAGAAAATAAATTAAAATCCGTGTAAAAATTAACCGTGTAAATATAAAAAAAAATTTATATTTTAAGTGTTTAAACATTTTATTATTTTATATTAATTCTTCAGGGAACAAAAGTGAAAACAATAAATACTTATCTGGTTATTACAATCTTTTTTTGTACGGCAACATTTAATTTAAATGCACAGAATAAATACGACAGAGTTAATGCAGCTAAAATATACAATAGACTTATGGAAGCTGCACACCCGACTCCATCGAACTACTTCAAACAGAATGCAGAAATTCCTTTGACGGGCAAGTCAACACTTCCGATTTTCCTGAATGTCAATATGACAGAGCCAGAATCAGACCAGTACAAGATGCAGAATGAATCTTCGATTGCCGTAAATCCTCAAAATCAGCTCAACCTGATTTCCTCGGCTGTTGATTACCGGGATAATTCATCTACATGGGTTTATGTTTCAACAAACGGAGGACATAGCTGGACCGATAAAAACCTCGGTAAGCCATTTCCCGGCTGGCGTTCGACTAATGACCCGTCCGTTGCTTTCGACCCTGAGGGAACCGGATATCTCGTTTATGGGGGATTCGGAACAATGGATAGTACCGGTTTATTGGTTGGTGAAAACGGCGTATTCATAGCGAGAACGACTGATGATGGGAACACCTGGACTGCACATATTCCTGTGATTATCCATTTGGGACTTCAGACTCTCGATTCAAATTTTGAAGATAAATATTATATCTCGGTTGATAATTCTACTTCATCGCCTTATTATAAATATTTGTATATTCCGTGGAAAAGAGTTGTGCTGAGAGATTCCTCTACACAGATAGTAATATCCAAATCCACAGACAAGGGAAACACATGGTCTGTACCGGTAAATGTCAGCAACAGGGTGACGGGCAGTTCCGAAGACACGACGTTCGGTCAAAGTTTCCCGATAGCAGTTACAGGACCGAACGGAGAAATATATGTTGCGTGGAACCATGGCATTGTTCATGGTGTCGGATTTGCGAAATCAATAGATGGAGGAGTTACTTTCACCGAACCAAGAATTATAAAATATTATAACATATTCGGTAAAACAAATAATATTGCATCAATTAATGAAATGCCTAATTACAAGCATACAGTTAAAGAAAAAGTCAGGGCTGAGGCATATCCTTCGATTACATGCGATACGACAAGTGGAACACGAAGGGGAACGGTATATCTTTGCTGGTCTGCAGATAATCCGCCTAATGTTTATTTTTCAAAATCAACCGATGGTGGCGATACCTGGTCTGCTTCAAAAATCGTTCATTCGGACACAACAAATGACCAGTTCTGGCACTGGCTGGCACTCGACCCAAAGAACGGTGACCTTGCTGTTATGTATCTCGACAGCAGGAATGACCCTGCAAATATAAATGTTGATTGTTATGTCAGCTATTCGAGTGATGGAGGTGATACATGGATTGACCGCAGGGCATCTGATTTTGCCGGTGACCTCCGGAACAATCCCTTTCAAGGGAATTCTTTTGCAGGTGATTACAGCGGAATTGCTTTTTATCACGGAAAAATTTATCCTTCATGGATTGATATGAGAGCATCAGAAACCAATATATTCGATAGTGATGTATATACTGCATTAATCAATACACAGATGCCTGTTCCGGTTGACAGTTTAAAAGTTACTATCATACCTGAAAAACCTGACGAACTTTCACTATCGTGGCAGGATTCAGGAAAGAGGGCATTCGGTCAAGCAATGAATCTTCAGGATTATCATTTTTCATTATTCAGAAACGGACAATTTTTAACAGATGTTAATGCTTCTGAATTAAATTATCAGGACAATAATCTCACTCCATACCAAAAATATGATTATTCAATCATTGTAGTCGCTGATAATGATTCGAGCATGAGCAGAAGTGCGGGAGCATTCGCGGGTGGCTCGAAACTTCCTTCACCGCCTGAAATCATTTCAGTTAAAGGGAGTGATTCAAAAGAAGTAACTATTGAAGTTAAACTTCCATCTTTCAGGGAAGATAATGTTGTCCCCCTGGTTAATTTATCAAAGCTTGCTCTTTACAGGGATAGTGTATTTATTAAAGATTTCATCTATAGTAATACCGATACAGGCAAGACTGTCCAGATAAATGATACACCAACTGAAAAAGGGTATTACAATTATTTTGTAAAAGCCCTCGATTCAAACACACCTCCGAACGAGAGTCAGCCAAGTAATGAGTTGAATACTTTTACTGGTGCAATCGAAAATAAATTAACCGAGAACTTCGATGCCGTTGTAGGAAGATATAAAAACACTGGAGGTTGGGGAGTTAATTCTTCATTCTATCACAGTTCACCAAATTCATTCACAGAGTCACCCGTTGGTAATTATCAATCGAAGCAGAATTACACACTCGATTTATATCCCGTATCATCCGATAGTCTCGGCAATCTCGTAATCGAGTTCTGGCATGCGGCAATTGTTCACAGGAGCGACACTGCATTTGTCGAGGTTTCATTTGATGATGGCAGCAGTTGGGATTCAATAGCTGCTTTTAATCATACAGATTATTTACCCTGGAGCGATAAAGTACTTAATAACCAAGACTGGAAATACGAGAAATTTGATTTGTCAAAAGACCACTCAGATACTGCAATATTCAGATTCCGTCTTAAGACAAATGTATTGAGCCAGGATGACGGCTGGTATATTGACGACATAAAAATCAACGGTGGTCCAACATCAGTGAAAGATGATTTCACTAAGCAAAGTCTAATTGTATATCCGAATCCTGTAGACAGATTCCTTGTTGTCAGGGGTATTGATAATATAAATATCTCAGAAGTTAAAGTAATATCTGCAATCGGTATAAAATTGAACATTCAATATACATTGAAAGACAGTGAAGCAATGCTGGATGTATCGGGCTTGAGCAATGGGATATATATGATTGAAATTTTAACTAAGGACAATATGATTTATTATGGAAAGTTTGTTGTGTGCAGGTAAAAGAAAAACCTCACCCTAAATCCCTCTCCGAAGGAGAGGGACTTAAAATTTATTTTTGCTTTTCTCCCCTTCTCTTTCGGAGAAGGGGGAAGGGGATG
Source organism: Bacteroidota bacterium (assembly GCA_004322215.1). Classification (GTDB taxonomy): domain Bacteria; phylum Bacteroidota; class Ignavibacteria; order Kapaibacteriales; family UBA2268; genus XYC2-FULL-35-21. The sequence goes on from SCSM01000039.1 coordinate 45,188, forward strand.
AGGTTTGGAGATGAAATATGAGTTAAAAACCTCACCCTAAATCCCTCTCCGAAGGAGAGGGACTTAAAATAAATTATTAAATTAGAACTATGAGATACATGCTCACAAATAAAAAGTTATGGAAAAACCTCAAGCCAAAAGCTCAGGAAAACAGGAGTAATCCCACCAGTGCTGAAAGAATAATGTGGAGTGAATTAAGAAATAAAAAATTAGGATATAGATCCAGAAGGCAGCATGTAATTGCTGAGTATATTGTTGATTTCGTTTGCATTGAAAAGAAAATAATCGTAGAATTGGATGGAGAAATTCATCTTAGAAAAATAGAATATGACACTGAACGAACAAGAGTTCTGAATGGCAGTGGTTTTCGTGTAATAAGATTTAAAAACGAACATGTAATTAATGAGTTGAAAACAGTGATTGAAGTAATAAAAGATAAATTAAAATAGAAAAAATACTCCCTCTCCTTTGGAGAGGGCTGGGGTGAGGTCATTGAAATCAATCCCAATATTGAAAGTTTGTGGTCTGCAAGTGAGTGAAAAGAACAAGTAATCTTATGAAAAAATAAATATTTTTTTAAAGTTATATTTATAATAATCCTTATTATTAATTTCTTATTAGCAATTGTTTTACTATTAGAATTAATCGAAATTATTTTTGTAGGTTTTACAGGAACGTATAGAGAATGAAATCAGGTGAATTGAATTCATAAAATTTTAATATACACAGAGTCCAGTGTAAGAAAAACCCACTTTGATAAAGGGGGAAATCAATATTCAATCCTTTTTAAAGCACAGCAAACCTGAAAGTTCTGCACTTGTCCCCTGTTCTGCATAAAATCATATAAGAACCCGGAACGAGTTCCCTTGTATTAAATTCAAATGTATAGTTTCCGTCCTGTAAACTTCCTGTGTAAATATTCTGAATATGTCTGCCGAGATTGTCTATAATATCAATATTGATATTTTGTGAATTTATTATGTTCATTGTAAACTTCCCGTTTTGACCTTTCGTAATAGGATTAGGAAATATATTTAACGTCCCGATTTTCTCATCTTTATTTTCTCTGACTGAAACAATTGAAGAAGACAATTCACACAAAACAAGATTTGAATCAATTGATACCGAATCAATCTGAAATCCCAGCCGGAAGTTGAATGACTGACTTCTTTTGTTATTTATTACAGTGTCATTAACAACTGTGTCGGGACCGAAGAATTTCAGGAAAACCGGAGCGACAAATACCGCAGGAATACTATCAGTCTCCGGCTGGATCTGATTTAAATTCACGGTTACATTATAGCCGCCTGCACCCCAGTTGTTCGATACGGTAGAAAGTTCATAAACCGGATGTCCCGCATGATAGACCCACTGGTCGAAATATGTATCAAACGGAACCGGCGGATTAGGAACTTCTTCCTTGAATGAATTTTTGAAATCCTCAGTCTCGATAGATGTGTAAGCGTGTTTTGTCAATAGATTTCTAAATGCCGGGAAAAATACACTGTCTCCCAGCATTGTACGGAGCATGTGGTAAACCCATGCGCCTTTGGAATAAGATATTGGACCGCTGAATAATAATTCCATCGGAGGAGCATAAATTCTGTGAAGTGCTAAGCCCCCGTTACCCATATAACTATATCTGTGGCTCATCATCCTGGAAAGATATGAATTATAGCCGCCGAAAATATTCTCAAAAAATATCGCCTCACCCCAAGATGCACCACCTTCATTTATCCATATATCTTTCCATGTAGCACAGGTAATCAAATCACCAAGCCACATGTGTGCAAGTTCGTGGGCAATTCCTATTTGATTTCCCCAGTATCCGTTATACCCCCATTTTGTAAAATCCCTAAGCCAGTTGCGATGTATAGTCGTCATAGTCTGATGTTCCATACCACCAAAACCAAAATCTTGCACGGCAGCCATTCCATATTTAACAAAGGGGTATTCAATCCACTTATCGGCAAAGTTCTCGACCATTGCAACGACATTATCGAAGGCATGTCGTGCATTAAATTTGTAAACATCGGTTGTATCAGGATTATAAACAGAGTCCACTGTATTCTTGTAATCTGATTCCCAAACATAGTACTTTATTTCCACGCTGTCATTCGGTTCATTTCTTTTTATATACCAATCCGAAAATTCTTTGAATTTAGAGGCAGTGGCACACATAAGGTAAGTTGTTATAGGTACATTATCGCCCCAGTTATATGTTTTGGAACTATCGTCCTTTTCAATACTTTTTCGTCTCCCGTTGGAAGCAACTGTATATCCTTTCGGCACTCGCACGCTTATGTTTGAAATTGCTTTATCATAGGGGGCATCGTTACACGGCATCCAGTACCTTGCACCTTCCGGCTCACTCATTGTATATGCAATTCGTTCTTCAATGTAAATCGTATCACGAGCTGGCGGAGGTCCAATATCAACGGCTCTTCCTTTGGGATACAAGAAGAATCCTGAATTATAGGTCAGGTTATGAGTATAATCAATCCTGACATTTAATGTTTCATTCTGATTATAAACTCTTTCTAAGGGAATAATTAATGTATCGTTTATCGGCTGGGGTGTCGGTTTGATTTCTACATTATCAACAAAAACCGAATCAATCTGCAAGCTTGCAGCATCGAATTCAATGAAGCTGACATTTGGAGAATCGATTTCAATTCCTATTGTATTTTTACCGGTGTAAGTCCTTTCTTTCATGCTCATTCCTGTTGAATTCAATACATTATACCAATCCATGTATAAATCGTAAGTCAGGACATTATAATTTCTTCTAATGATTGCCGATGACTGGATTTCATCAAAATTATGATATTTGTATCTGCGACTGCATTCGATTTCCGAGGGTAAATTAAGAATTTTATTTTCAGGTTTGATTATTTCATTACTCAAAAGAAAATCGGGTATTTTATTTTCCTGTGCATTTACACTAACTATTGTTAGAATTATTAACAAAGTATTAATAGCTTTAATCATACTTAAATCCGTAATCGTCAATAATAAAAAAATCCAAATTAGCACTTTTTTTATTATTATGTGCTATTTTAGTAATAAACGTAATTTTGTTCAAATAATTGAATTTATGAAATGGATATAAATACGGATTTGAAATTAAATAATGGAATTGATATTCCTGTTCTCGGCTTGGGAACTTATAAATCTCACCCGGGGACAGAAACCGTAAATGCAGTAAGATATGCTCTCGATACCGGTTACAGGCATATTGACACTGCTGCTCTTTACGCAAACGAAAAAGATGTAGGGCTTGCTATCAGGCAAGGCGGAATTGCAAGAGAAAAAATATTCATCACGACAAAAGTCTGGAACAGCGCCCAGGGCTATAACAACACATTGAAAGCATTTGATGAAAGTTTGAAAAAACTGAACACTGATTACATTGATTTGTATCTTATTCATTGGCCCGTGCCTGAATCGAGAAATGAAACATGGAAAGCACTTGAAAAATTATATTCAGACGGGAAAGCCAAATCAATCGGCATTAGTAATTACACAATTAATCATATAGAAGAATTATTAAAATCTTGCGGTATTGTTCCATCTGTAAACCAGGTTGAGCTTAGTCCTTTTTTGCAGCAGCCGAAATTGATGGAGTATTGCAAAGAAAAAGGTATTGTTGTAGAAGCTTACAGTCCATTGACAAGAGGTAAGAAGTTCAAAGATAAAAGATTACTTGGGATAGCAGAAAAATATTCCAAATCACCCGCACAAATTATGATTAGATGGGCATTGCAATATGATACAGTGGTATTGCCAAAGTCTGCACATCCTGAACGTATAAAGGAAAATGCAGATGTATTCGATTTCGAAATATCACCGGAAGATATGGAATATATAAAGACATTCGATGAAAATTTTAGAATTGCCTGGGACCCGAGTGGAATAGAATAATTATTTTTATAATTTTTTTTCAAGCTGAACTTGTTTAGGCATTCATAGCTGGGAACTCTCTTTTATTTGTTTATTGTGAATTTCCTTTCATCTAATTCACATTTCCCCCAAATCAATTTCTCTTGCTTTTCTGAGTAATCCTATTTAAGTTTGGTTATTAATTGTGAAGTTAGCGATTAGACCTTATGGTTATATTTAATACGGAAGAGAATCTACTTAGCTGTTGGGTATTACAAATCGAGTATCTGAGTTGAAATAATAAATAATGACTATATTTCGTTATAGATAAAAAAGGGAAATAAAATGGGTTTGTTTAAAAAGAAAGTTATTGTATATAATCTCTACGACCAGTCACTTTTTAGCGAAGCGGATTTTTGGGTTGATACCGGAGCTATGTACTCATTTATTCCTGAAGATTTTGTTGAAAAAATCAAGCTCGAACCGAGTGGTACACGCAACCTCGTATTTGCTGACGGCAGAACCGACACAAGACTTTTTGGGACATGTTTGTTTGAAATTGAGGGTATGGAAGATAAAGTTCCATGTCCCGTAATAATTGCCCCGAAAGGTTCTTTATTTCTACTCGGGGCAACAGCTTTAGAAAACTTTGGAGTTCAGGCAGACCCTATTAATAAAAAGCTTGTTCCTATTTTATCAATTATCGGCGGCTTTAGAGCTTCTTCCTGAAATCGTAGAGAATTAATACCCCTGAATCCACTCCTTAGTTAAGGAGAGGAAGAAAAGGGGGGTTGAAAATAAATAAATTCAGGATATAGAAAATGAAAAAAAGCGGATGAACAATATCAGTTCACCCGCTTTTTCCTTCACTAATTACTGGTCAGTTTGCCGCACCCTCTTTATGAGGAACTTCGAGAAAACTGCCGCCGAAATATGTATAAACAAGCCGCCCGTTATTCACCAATTCCTTGATGGCATCCTTGCATAGCTGTTTATCTACGTTACCCTCGCCGAACATTTCAATGCTTGCTTTTTGTAAATCCGTTGCCTTCCATTTCTTCATCCCCATCGTATCTTTCACCATTTTATACATTGCATCAGCGAGTTCCATTACCGGTACTTGAGCCATTTCTGCCTCCTATTAATTAATATGTTAAATGAGCAGAACGCTTAAATGTGAGTCCTGCATGCTTAAAGTCGTCTATGTGTTCCTTACGGAATTCAAGTCCTGACATACGGAAGAATTTGGGCCAGCCGATTCTCTCAATCCATTCGCCCATTCTTTCGTGTTTGTGTGCATTCTTAGCCCAAAGTTCGACAAGGTTATTAATAGCATCCGTTACTTCTGGCCAGCGCGGCGGATTGTTCGGAATGAAAGAAATTGCAAGTTTCGAGAACATCGGCTCATGCCTTGCATTCGACACCTTGCCGCCTATCCAAATCGAAATTCCGTCGTTCAACGGATTTGCTATCGGAAGTGCCGGGCATACTGTGAAACAGTTTGCACAGAACATACATTTATCTTCCAAAATTTCCACACCCTGCTTGCCGTCATAAACAACGGGCCTAATTGCCGCAGTGGGACATGATGCAACCACATTCGGCACCTCGCACATCTTCGGCAAATTTTCCTTGTCAATTTTCGGTGGGCGCCTGTGAATACCAAGTATGGCTATATCCGAGCAATGAACCGCACCGCACATATTCAGACAGCATGCAAGTGCTATCCTTAGCTTGCCGGGGAGTTCCATTGAAGTGAAATGCCCGATACATTCATCCATTACTGCTTTAACTATACCTGAAGCATCTGTTGCGGCAGAGTGGCAGTGAATCCATCCCTGTGTATGTACAATACTTGTAATTGAATTTCCTGTACCGCCGACAGGATGTCCTAACGCATTAAGTTCTGCTATCAAGGGTTCAATATTTTGCTCTTTTGTAACTAAAAATTCAACATTATGTCTCGATGTAAATCTTAAATAACCGTCACTGTATTTTTCTGCTAAATCAGCAAATTTGCGAATCTTATTTGTACTTAGAAGACGCGGCGAACCGGCTCTGACCGAGTAAAGCTTTGCCCCGTTGTCCGCTACATGCACCAGCACACCCGGACGTGGAATTTCGTGGTATTTCCATTTACCGTAATTTTCCTTGATAATCGGGGGCAGAAACTTCGAAAAATGCGGCGGTCCGATATCTGTTTTTCTTTGAATCACTTCTTCTGCCATTTTTATTTTCCTTTTTATTTATTTTTAATATTTGTTTCTTATAAAAAATTGTCATTCACCTTCTTCGAAGTACTCTTCGTAGAATATATACGGATTCTCTCTCGGATGAGATACCATATCGGGTTGCGGCTCCAATCCGACTGCTTCGAGGAAATTACCCATTCCTACTCTTTGAATGAATTCGCCTATTCTTTCACGGTTCTTTCCTTCTTCGCACCAGAGGTCCCACATATTTTCGATTAACTCCCAAAGCTCGGATTCATCAAATGGCTCATCGAGTTTAATAAAAGGAACCAGTACCGAAGAAAGCAATGCTCCTTCTACAATCGGGGCTTTTGAGCCGACAAGCACAACTGCTCCCCTGTCTTTCCCGGGTGCAAGTGCTTTAGGCATTACATTGATGCAGTGCATGCAATGCCTGCAACTGCTGTTGTCAATTTTCAAATCCTTTCCGTCCCAATCCATACATTTGCCGGGGCACATCATCACGATTTCTTTTAGGATGTCAGTACCGTTCTTTGCATATTCCCGGACTTTCTGCATATCAACCTGGATTTCATCTCTCCATGTTCCTATGATTGAAATATCGGCACGCGCAACCGATGCGACGCAATCATTAGGACAGCCGGCCATTTTGAACTTCATTTTATAGGGGAATGCCGGTCTGTGAAGTTCATCCTGGAATTTGTTTGTGATGAAATGTGTCAATCCCATCGTATCATAGCAAGCCCATTCGCATCTCGCCTTGCCGCAGCAACAGCTTGGTGTTCTTACGTCGGAACCCGAACCGCCAAGGTCAAATCCTGCATCAGTTAGTTTCTTGAAAACCGGTTCCAGTTCTTCTGTTCTTGTTCCGAGAAAAACAATGTCTCCAGTCGAACCGTGCATATTTGTCAAACCCGAACCATGAGCATCCCAAATGTCGCACAAGGTTCTTAGTGCTTCCGATGTGTAGAACCAACCCGATGGCTGATTAACACGCATTGTGTGAAAATGTGAAATATTCGGAAATTTTTCGGATAAGTCGGTATATCTACCGATTACACCGCCACCATAACCCATTACCCCGACTATTCCGCCATGCTTCCAGTGACCTTTCTTTTCGGTGTAGGACTGTTCTAAAAGTCCCAGGAGGTCGTTTGCCATAGGATTAGTCTCGGCTGCGGATTTAATTTCCCTGACGAAACTGGGCCATCCGCCTTTTTCAAGTTCATCAAGCAGAGGGGTTTCATACTTTTTGTCAACTGCCATTTTAACTCCCTAAAATTTTTAATATCTTTGTTTATTAATTTGGTTAAATCTATTATTTAATCAATTCTTTCTTCTGAAATTCAGTGTGATTCTAATTGTGCAGAATTTCAATATTTCTGCTTTCTTCATTACTTAACTAATTGTAAATTACTCTATTGCTTGCTCGATTGAAACTCAAATCAGTAGTTTGTAATTGGACTGTTGCAGTATTGAAACAAACTTAACATTATAGGAACAAAGTGGTTATAAAATTGTGAAATTTTTCGTTTTTTATAAAAAAAAACACCGGTCATCCGACCGGTGTTTGCTTTTATAATTAATACTAAAATAAATTTATTGTCTGAATTCTTTATCCACAATAGTTAATCTTCCGGGATAGCTTATGGGCCCTAATGGAGTAGTAACAGTCGGATGGGCATCGAGTTTGAGCCGTGTCGGACTGCCGCCAACTCCTCCGATATTCATTGCAAGATTGATAACCTTGTCATAACCCTGCTTACCAAAAAATTCATAGAGGTCAAGTCCCATTGCCAAAGGAATAATGGTTGACTGACCTGTTCCGGGAACTTCGACAGGAGTAGCAATATCGCCGTTGATGGTTTTTACATCATCGATGTATAAGTTCCAATCCAGATGATTGATGGTTGCATTTGCCTGTCGTGTTCCTCCTGCTTTCCCATCATTTGGATTTTTGGCTGCAACATTCAGAACAAATTCGGCAGGAAATTTTTTCGTGGCAAATGCCTGGGTCAGCTTCAATCCGTCAGTCAGTGAAAAATCATTGACAGATTTTTTATGAGTAACATCAATTCCGGCAACTTTGAATCCATTTACATTTTCCAACTTGAACTGGAGCCGTTTTAAATCTGCAAGTGTCTGCGAAATCTGTTTTATAGTGCCGCAGCTTTGAACAATAATTAAAGAAATGAATAAAACTGCAGAAGCCATTAATAAATAAAATTTCTTCATTTTATACCTCATTATAAATAATAGTTTTAATAAATGTCGGATAAATCAGAATTATAGTATAAAAAAACCCACGAAATATTTCATGGGTTCAAATTTTTAATTTTTCGAAATGAAAGTTTAAGACAAACCTTCTCTTTTCAGAAAATCATCAACAGTAGTACCTGAGGCACTTATTGTACCGTCTATGATTTTTTCAATTGTTTTCATCAATGCAGAAGATTTTTGCTGTTCCATGTTTAAAGTGGAAAGCAATTTTACTTTAGCAATCAGCAATTTTTCTTCAATTGGTTTGCTCAAAAAGTCATCGGCACCAGCTTCGATTGATTTAATCTGGTTTGCGACATCATTAAGTGCAGTGACTATAACGACCGGAATATGCCTTGTGACATCCTTCTCTTTTAGTTTCTTAACCGTTTCATAACCGTCGAGCCGGGGCATCATAACATCGAGGACTATAGCATCGGGAAGCTTCTGTTCAACTTTCTCGAGGCAATCTATTCCGTCATAAGCTTCGACTGCTTCGTAGCCGCTTGCTTCCAAATATCTGCGGAGAAGCTTGGTTGTAATTCTGTTATCGTCAACAACAAGAATAAAAGGTTTTTTCATATTTTTTCCTTTTACACTATTAATTTTATTAATCTATATAATATGTGAAACTCAATATAATATATAAGAATTGTAAAAACAAACATTCATATAATATTATTTTTACAATATAAAAGAAAATTTCATAATTAAAAAATTTGAAAAGATAAATTGTAGAAGTAATTCTTGATTTTCCAAAATAATCTTTTGGTATTTTCCGAGTCCGTTTCCTTTTTCACGTATTTTAATATTACATAGGTCTGAACCAAAGATTAATTTGATTTTCGGATTTCGCCGATTATTAACAGAACATAAAATTCTATATTTATTTTGAGACCTTCTCGCTTTTCATGTGTCATTATATTATATTAAGTTGCAAGAAAAGTAATTAATATAAAAAATACATAGAATTTTAATTATTATTCAATGGTGTAGCGATGAAACATGTGTACCTGACTGCAATTCTTGTGATGTTTATATTCATATCTAATGTCAAATCGCAAAATCCCGAGTGGATGAATTTTACAAATGGTGAAAAAGTCACATCGTCAGCAGAAGAAGAAAACTTCATTTGGATCGGAACAACAGGTGGTTTGGTTAAGATTAATAAAACAACCGGAAATCCTACTTTTTATAACAGGTCAAATTCCGGCTTGCCAAGTAACCAAATCTTTTCAATAGCAATTGACAATAGTGGGAATAAGTGGATTGGAACAGCGGATAGCGGCTTGATAAAGTTTGATGATACTAACTGGACAATATATGATACAGCTTATTATATTTTTACTATTAACCGATTAGAGACTATTGTCATAGACAAAAGTGGAAATAAGTGGATAGGGACATGGGGTGGATTGTATAAATTTGATGGTAATGAATGGGTTATATATGTACCTGCGAATTCTGATATTCCGAGTTCGTTTGTCGAATCAATAGCAATAGACAGTAGTGACAATAAGTGGGTTGGCACTCATAATAAAGGCTTAATAAAATTTGACGGAACAAATTGGGTTACTTACGACACAATAAATTCAGGTTTACCGGTTAAGGATGTCCATTCAATTGCTATAGATGATAATGATAATAAATGGATTGGTACTTATGGAGGCGGACTGGCAAAATTTGATGGTACAAATTGGATTATTTACAAAAAAACAAATTCAGGATTACCGGATAACAGAATTTTATCATTAGCAATAGACAGCAGTGGCAATAAGTGGATTGGTACTAAAAGCGGAGGTTTAACAAAATTTGACGGTACATATTGGATTACTTACGACTCTACAAATTCCGGCTTACTTAATAACTGTGTTGTGTCTATAACAATAGACGGAAGTGGAAATAAATGGATCGGTACTGATGGCGGCGGCTTAGTTAAATTTGATGATTCAAAATGGACAAAATACAACACATCAAATTCCGGATTGCAGGATAACGATGTTCGAGCAATTGCAATAGAAAGCGGTGTTAAAAACTGGATTGGGGATTTGGGAGGTTTAACAAAATTCGATGGAACGAATTGGGTTAAATACAATCAAACAAATTCCGGATTACCTTATAACTTCATCCTATCAATAGCAATTGATGAAGATGGAAATAAGTGGCTCGCAAATAGTTATGGTGGTTTGACAAAATTTGATGGAACAAATTGGATTTCATATAATACATCTAATTCCGATTTACCTATTAATGATGTCATATCAATAGCTATAGACAAAAGTGATAATAAATGGATTGGAATGTGGGATGGAGGCTTAACAAAATTTGACGGAACGAACTGGATTAATTTCGATTTAGAAAATTGGGGTGTGCATAATGATGATGTCATGGAAATAGCGATTGATTCAAGTGATAATATATGGTTTGGGACACAATATGGATTAACAAAGATTAATGGAAATAATTGGATTACATATAATACAAATACCGTCGAAGACATGCCTAGTAGCGATATCTGGTCAATAGCAATTGATAAAAGCGACAATAAATGGATTGGTACAGATGAAGGCATGGCAAAATTTGATGGTACTAACTGGACTACATATAATACAAGAAATTCCGGATTACCTGATGATGGTGTTGAAACAATAGCAATAGACAAAAGTGGTAATAAATGGATTGGGACAACCGGTGGTGGTTTGGCAAAATTTGATGGAATCAATTGGACTGTATATAACATGAAAAATTCCGGCATATCTGACGACTGGGTCTTTACAATAGCGATAGACGAGAATGGCAATAAGTGGATTGGAACATTGGAAGGTGGCTTAGCAATATTCCGTGAAGGAGGTGTAATACTTGATGTTGAATCGGAGCAGGAGCCGGTTGCAAAAAATTTAACATTTAGTAAAAGTTTTCCTAATCCATTTCAATACACAACAAACATTGAATATACATTACCTAATGCAGGGAATGTCATCATCAAAATATATGATATGCAGGGGCAGATGGTAAGGAATTTGTATTCAGGTACCATTGATGCAGGTGACCACACAGCCGTCTGGGATGGCAGGACAGATGCAGGAAACGAAGCACCAAACGGGGTTTATATGTATAGAATACAATCTGTAGGAGAGACCTTATCGGGAAAAATGGTATTGATAAGGTGAAATCTTTGTGTAAGATGCATTTAATAATTTTTTGTGATTAGAATTCTTAGCGAAGAAAATTATATTGTTTTAGGAATAACATACGTCATATTCCCGATTAATCCTTAATTTTGCTCAATTTTTTCAAAGAATATTTTTAGATGAATAGTAAAGAAAGTATAAGTAAAAAGAAAATATATTTAATTGGCATACTGACAGGTGTTCTGCTTGCATTGTCATTTCCTCCAATACCACTACCTTTGCTGAGTTTTGTGGCACTCGTGCCATTGCTATATGCACTCGATTTGAAACAATACAAGAAACCATTTTTATTAATCTACTTGACATTTTTCATCTATCACGGGGGAGCAAACTGGTGGATAAGTTCCTGGCGTTCGGAAACCGACCCATTCCTTATGATTTCAGGTTTTGCGGTATGGCTTGTTCATCCTTTCTTTTTCTATATCCCATTCGGATTTTTCCTTTACTTCAAAAGAAAATTCGGACTAAATACGGCATTATGGCTATTACCATTTGCATGGGTGGGTTTCGAGTGGTTTCACAGTTTAGGTGAATTGGCTTATCCATGGCTAACTGTCGGATATACTCAAATTTACAACCGATTGTGGGTGCAGGCGGCTGATATAAGCGGTGTTTGGGGATTAAGCTTCCTGATTATACTTATAAATGCTATATTATATAAATTGATATTGAAATTCAATTCTCTGCAAGAGGAAAAAAATAAATTTAAGATTTTTATCAGCCAAAAGAAGACAATAGGTCTATCTTCAGCATTGTTTCTTTTGATAATTGTGCCAATGATTTATGGCGGCATAAGAATCCCACGGTTTGAACATTCAAAATTGCTAAAGGAAAACAAAACAATAAGAGTAGGAATAATTCAACCGAATATTGACCCATGGAAGAAGTGGGAATCCAATGTAATCAGGCAAATCCGCAAGCATAAGTTAATAAGCGATTCACTAAGACATTCAGTCGGAAAACTTGACCTTGTGATTTGGAGCGAAACAGCTATACCATTTTTGAATTTCGAATTCAACAGCGACCATAAATTCAGCTATATTCAGGATTGGATTGACTCGTCCGATTTTTCTCTATTAACCGGATTCGCTGACATTTATTTCTATAAAGACCCAAAGAAAGCATCGGAATCAGCCAAGCCACTGCTTGGTGATTCGAGCAGAATTTATGATTCATACAACTCTGCGATTGTGATTAATCCAACACCTTATAATACCGGTACCGAGATTTACCGCAAGATGAAATTAACTCCTTTCGGTGAGCGGGTTCCATACGAGGAACTTTTCCAATTTGCAAAGAAATGGGTTGAATGGGGAGTCGGTATATCGAGCTGGGCATTCGGTCAAAAACAATCAGTCCTTCAAATAAAAAATGATAGAGCTGACACTAAGATTGGTTCAATTATTTGCATTGAATCAATATACCCGGTATTTGTTAGGAACTTCGTTTCTCTCGATGCAAATATTTTGACTGTAATTACAAATGACGGGTGGTACGATTTTACAGTAGGACCTGAACAACATTATCAGATTGCATGCATGAGGGCAATCGAGACAAGACGGTACATAGCAAGATGTGCCAATACAGGTGTTTCAGGATTTATTACTCCGACAGGAAATTCATTATATAAAGCTCCACAATATATACCCATAGGATTTACGGCGAGTGTCCCTTTATTAAATGAGAAATCATTTTATGTTAAATACGGAGATTGGCTCGTTTACTTTTGTTCGGGAATAAGTGTATTGTTTTTGTTCATATCATTCTTCAGGAAATCATATAATTAATAATAGAATTTGGTTTTTCCCTTTTTTTTTAAGAATTTGAAAGATTGAAATGAAATTTCAATAAAGGATATTTTTTAATATTTATTGATATGGGAGTGACCCGATGAAAAAAGTTATTAATTATTTAATATTTCTTGTGATTTTGACTTCATTGAACTTTGCGGCAGTGCCGTATAATATGAGAATGCAAGCCGAACAGCAAAAAAATAAACAAATTGACAATTCTAATATTGCTTACCAGATCCGTCTCGATGGGAAAAAGCTTGCAGATGGTTCATACGAGCCGGTTAGGGTGTATAATATCGAGAGAGTCGGCTCGCAGCATTATTTTCAGAATATGTTCATTCTCAAGACAAAGCAGTATTACAAGGTTGGTAAAGAGGATGTATTACTGGGAACAACAGCATTACAATCAAAATTATCCGAATTGAAAATTAAGAAAATCAATGCACCATTTTCGCAAAAAGCGGAAAGTGAATTGCTTTCAGCAGATATTGTCGGATTGTCCAGGATATATGAAATATATTACGAAGAAAATGTTGACCCATACGAGATATGTGCAGAACTGATGAAGAATCCGGACGTAGAGTATGCAGTTCCGGTTTTCAAGCGTTATACAAATATAATTCCCAATGACCCGAAGTATAAAGACAATAGTCAATGGGGTTTAAAAAAAATAGGCATGGAAACCGCATGGTCAATTAGCCAGGGGGATACTAACGTAGTAATCGGAATTGTTGATTCAGGAACTGATTGGTCTCATGAAGACTTGGAGAAAAACATTTATATTAACCGTGGTGAAGATGGATTAGATGATGAGGGAAAAAGCAAAAGGACAAATGGCAAGGATGATGATGATAATGACAAAATAGACGATTGGCATGGCTGGGCATTAGTTGGAAACGTTACAAACGATGATATAAGTAATAGCATTTGGAAAGAAAATAATAATCCAAAAAATCCATTAAATACACATGGCACACATGTAGCCGGGTGTGCTTCTGCTGTTACTGACAATGGCAAAGGTGTTGCCGGACCGGGATTTAAGTGTAAATTATTACCTGTCAAATGTTCAGCAGACCAAGACAATGAAGGGTATATATTTCGTGGCTATGTAGGAATAGTTTATGCTGCCGATATGGGATGCAAGGTAATCAATTGCAGTTGGGGCGGAGCCGGTTCAAGCCCTGCCGAACAAGATGCAATAACTTATGCTTATCATAATAAAGGTGCAGTAGTAGTTGTTGCTGCAGGTAATCTAAACGGATTCAATATTGACCAGGGAGGGCAGTATCCTGCCAACTATGACCATGTTTTATGTGTCGGAGCAACAAAAAGCAATGACCAGGTAGCCGGCTTTTCTAACATAGGAAGACATGTTGATGTTTATACTCCAGGCGAAGGGATTATGGCAACATTACCAAACAACTCGTATGGCAATAATAGTGGAACTTCTATGGCTTCACCTATTACTGCAGGAGTTGTGGCTTTAGTCAGGTCTCTTCATCCTACATGGTCAGTCGATAAAGTCATGCATCAGATAAGAAGTACATCTGATAATGTAGTAGACCCAAATAACAGGAGCTATTATTATGGAAGAATCAACGCATCTAATGCACTGCAATTCAATAACGGAGGTTCACAAAATATTCCCGGTGTTGAAGTTGAATCATTTACAATTGCAGGAGGGAATTCACTTACAAGCAGTAACAGCACACTTGTTACACTGAAAATCACCAATTATCTTTCACAGGCAACAAACCTCGTGATAAGATTGTCACCTATGAGCAGTTACCTGACTATTGAAGACACGACTATTACACTTGGGAATCTCAGGGGCGAAGATAGTACTAATGCCAACATAATTGTTCAACTTCTCCCAAGCAACCCATGGTATAATGGTACTGCTGATTTTCTTGTTACATTTGAATCAGGTTCATACAGGGATTATCAGATTGTAAAACTACCTGTTAATATATATAATAACAATCTATATACAAGATTAGCGCCGCTGAATACAGATGAAACACAACAATGGTTTACAGCAATGGCTACTTCCGAAACAAATGTGTGGGCTGTCGGCAGGAATGGAGTATTTAGAGGAAATAGCGGATATTTAAAATGGAGAAATTCACCCGAACCAAAGCTATATTTGAGTGGTGCAAATTTGTATTCATTATATGCATTCGATGAGTCGAGAGTATTTATGGGTTCGGGAAACAACAATGGGCAGGCAGCGATTTACAGAACAATTGATGGTGGGCAAAGTCCCTGGGAATCAAAAGATGTATCGAATATAACAGGATTCATCAATGACATCCACTTTTTCGATAATAATAACGGAATATTCCTCGGTGACCCCAAGAACAATAAATTTGGAGTAGGAGTAACGAGCAATGGAGGGCAAAACTGGACTGCAGTAAATGCTCCGGCACCTCTTTCAGGTGAAACAGGATTAGTGCAATCAGTCTCGTGGTTAGGAGATTACGGATGGTTTGGCACGACAAAAGGGAGGGTATTCAGAACAACAAACAGGGGAGCAACATGGCTTGAGAGTTCAATTACTGGTGCTGCAGTGACCCATCTATTGTCTTTCCGAGATAATTTGAACGGCATTGCAATCTATTCCGAAACAAATGATGTCTTTGCCGACAGAATTGTTGCATCAACAAGTAACGGCGGTTCTACCTGGCTAAGAAATAAAAGTAATCTTACAAAAAAAGGTTTTTCGCCTGTTCATCTGTTTTATCCGGATAGTTCATCAATGATTTATGCGCTTTGTTTACATGGAGAAGTATTAGGTACTTCGGACTATGGTACGACATGGTATCCGGCACTTACCGAAAAAGAAGGGAAGGTGTTGGTAGGAGGGCATGTAAAACTAAATGAAAACCGTGTGCGGTTATGGGAAGTAGGAAGTGCGGTTGGTTATCTTGATTTCGGATATATTCCATTGAATGCAAACAGAGATTTGGAACTTGTATCAGGTAACCAGGTGAACTATGATAGCGTATTTGTGGGAAGTATATTTTTAAAAAATGTAGAAATTAAGAATAAGGGAAATATAGATGTTAATATTTTTTCCGCAAATATTAATTATTCCGGGGGTGTTGATTCAAGTGAATTTTCATTTTTTGGAAATCCGGTCACTCCTATTTCACCGGGAGGTTTGAAAAAGATAAAGATCAAGTTTCAGCCAGCAAAGATAGGGGTGAGAACAGCTGGTTTATATATTAAATCGGACGGTTCACCGGATGAGTTTTCTATTGTGTTGACCGGTGTCGGGAAAGATACATCAACTTCGGCAGTAGAAACTAATGAATTTGATAATTTCTATTTAAATAATATCAGCCCGAATCCTGTTTCGGTGATGGCTTATGTAGGTTTCACAGTGCCTACCGACGGGTATGTAGAAATATCTCTATATAATTCGCTCGGTATTGAAATGAAAAGCATATATAACGGTAATGCATCAGCGGGAGAAAATGTAATACCAATTAATACTGATGAATTTACTCCTGGAGTGTATTATATAAGAATGAAATACGGCGAAAGAATACTCACCAGAAAATTTGTAGTGAGTAGATAGAAATATTATTTTGTGTCATTCTTTAAAAAAAAATGACAGAATTGAAAAAAATAATTTTTTTCTGATAAAGGTTCGTAATGATTTTAATATCCCTCATTATGGCTGTCGCACCGGCAGTCCTTGTACTATTATACTATTACAGACAAGATAAGGCAAAGCCGGAACCAAAAGGTCTGGTCACAAAAATCTTTTTCCTTGGATTTGCGAGTATAATCCCAGCAATAATAATTGAATTAATTTTAGACCAGGTAGCCGGAGTAATTTCATTTCTGCCATTAATATATTATTTAATAAAGTCATTTATCGTAGCCGGATTTGTCGAAGAAAATCTAAAACTTTTTGTAGTGAAGCAGTTTGCTTACAAAGATTCACATTTCGATGAAGTAATGGACGGCATTGTGTATGCAGTGGTTGCGAGCATGGGATTTGCGTGTTTCGAAAATGTGTTGTATGTGTCCGGTGGGGGATGGAGCATAGCATTGTTAAGGGCATTCACAGCTGTCCCACTTCATGCAGTTGCTTCAGGGATAATGGGATTCTACATAGGTAAAGCAAAATTCGCCGGGACAGATTCCGAAGAGTTAAAATTAATATCAAAAGGCATGATGATTGCCGTACTTATTCATGGGGCTTACGATTTCTTCTTATTCTCCATGCCTGTATTGGGAGATGCTGTCGGGCTTCTGGTAATACCGATAATTATAGGTTCGTTTTTGTTCCTGCGTAAGAAAATCAAACTTGCAATTGCAGAGGACATCCGGGAAGGCAGAACAACTGAAGAATATTCATTAAGACAATTAATGCCATTACCCGGTGCTGTACAGGATTTCAGCAAAATGAGCCGGACCGAATTATACCGTCATCTGGAAATGGAAAGAATGCACAAGCAGATGTTCGGAAGCACTCCGGCAAAGCCATTTAAGGATGAGTTTGACCAAGAGATTGAAAGGGGAGAAGATTATCAAGAAATAACGTAGTAGCACAATATTGAAAAATAAATACAGATTTTACAAAAGGTAATTTTTGCATAAATAATTTAAACAAGCATTAAAATATACTATACCTCTGTTTCCATCGTTATAACTTCGATTTTTTAACAACAAAAACATAAAATGATTTTCAATAAAAGCAGGATAGAGAGAGAAAAAATTACAGTTGGTGCTATGATAAGCAAATACTGCAAAATAGAGCATCACACAAAAGGGGAACTTTGCGAGGATTGCAGTAAAATGTTTGAATATGTAATGAAGAAGTTAGATAGATGCCCTTTCGATGAGGATAAGCCAACATGCCTTAATTGTTCGATACATTGCTATAAATCAGAAGAAAGGGAAAAAATTAGGCAAATTATGAGCATCGCAGGACCAAAAATGTTATGGGAACATCCAATGCTTGCCATAATGCATTTGATTGATAACAGGAAGAGCAAAAAGTAAGAAGTAATATTAAACTGATTGTAGTTATCATAATAATTCATACTTAATAATATTTTCAATAATGTACCAAACCCATTTTATTATTATTTTTAATTTTTCGCCAAAGGAACAGTAAAATGAAAAGTGCTTCCAATTCCTTCTTCACTTTCGACCCAAATCCTGCCTCCGTTTTTTTGAGCATATTCCTTGCAAAGCAGAAGTCCTAATCCTGTACTTGGCTCGTTATCAGTACCCTGTTGAGAGACTTTTACATCAACTTTAAAAAGATCCCCCAAAGACTTTTTGTTAATACCAATACCATTGTCCTTAACTGAAATTTTAACAAAATCATTTTCTATTATTTCAGAAGCTATAAGAATGTTCCCGTGGCGATTTGTAAATTTTATTGCATTAGAAATTAAATTTCTTAAAACAGTATCCAGCATTTGCATATCTGCAAAGATATTAATCCCATCGGGAACAGAACTGCTAATCTCAATATCTTTTTGGTTAGCTCTTTCCGCTATAATTCCAATGTTTTGATTAACTATTTGACTGAGTGCAAAATTTACAGGTTCGAAACTTATCATACCTCTCTGAATTCTTGACCATTCAAGAAGGTTTTGTAATAATTTATAAAGATTAGAAGCAGACACCTTTAAACTCTTTGAGTAATCCTGAATTTCAGTCATTGTAAGGTCATTCATTTGTTCAGACATTAATTGAGTCAGTCCGAGAAAACCAGAGAAAGGAGATTTCAAATCATGAGCAATAATTGAAAAAAATTTATCCTTTTCAGCATTAATTTGCTTCAACTCAATTAATGTATTTTCCAATTCATCGAGCATTTGATTAAATGATTTTGCTAAATGTCCGATTTCGTCATTATAATCATAATCTAATCTTTTGGAAAGTAAGCCATCCGAAATTTTATTCATTGTTTCTACAATTTTGACAAGTGGTTTAGATAATAATTCACTTATTCCAAAAACAATTATTAAGCCAATTATAAAACTTAAACAGCTTATTATCGCAATTGATATTCTGACTTCATCTATCTGCCTGTTAATATTTTTAAGAGATATACCCAAATACAAGTATCCAACTTTTTTATCATTAAAAAACACAACTTTTTTATACTTATAAATGGAAAGGTGTATTGAATTATTATAATTAAGGTAGTCATTGTACCTGTTGGCAGCAGCTTGTTTTATATTATAGTCAAAAAAATCGGGTTGTCAGATAAATCGGTAACAACAACATATAAAATATCTTTTTCTTGTTTTATAATATTTACTGTTTCTTTAATATTTTCTTTATCTTCAAAAAAAATAGCTGAACTAATAGAGTAAGAAGTCATACTGGCAATTCCTTCAGTTCTATCAGCAATTAAATTATAAGTTTGATTTTCAATTCTTGCCGGAATATAAAGATAAATAAATAATGAAGCTAAAAAGATAGGAACAATAAAAGAGTAGATAAATTTCCTTCGAAAAGATAAGTTTTTAAAAATCTTATAAATTGAATTAAACGGATACATAAATTAATCAACAATTTTTGATAGTTTTAACAATTGGGAGTTGAATTCAACTCCTTCTTCTTTTGAAGCTTTAAAATTAATAAGTATTTGTGGTCTTCCGGCTTTTGAACCAATACCCACACTCAATCCTGATTCAATATAATCGGGAATAAAACTAAAACTTAATACATTATGCTTTCTGGTTACTTTTGCCAATTGTACAATATCAATCGTCCTTAATGGAGTAACCATTATAATATCAACTTTATTTGCTGTCAAATAACTGTCAAGTGTATTTTCATTTTCGATAGATAAAATATTGAAATAAATTTTCATGTTTCCAAGTTCCTTTAAACTATTATTTTCTTCAATAAATGATAATGCCTGACTTTTTATCTCGGATGACAACCTGTATTTCTTCTGATAAACAATACATACTTCAATAGAGTTACCTGCTTTCATAATTAATTGTTTATTAGAAAAAATAATTTTATTAAATATTTGCAGTTGATTATTAACCGGAACAGACAATTCTTGAGAATAAGAAATTCCATGGGATAAAGATATTAAATATATAAATAATAATAGTCTTTTCATTTTAAAATTTAACAGAAGCTTCAAAAATATAATTTGTTCCATTTTGCATTAATGCATTTTGTAAATGCTCCGGACCACCCGGAAGTTCATACCGGACATCAAATAAATTATTAACTTTAAAAGTAAAATTAAGTCTATCAAACAAATTCCCGTCATTATTTAATGAAACAGATTGAGGTATGAACGATATACTTAAATTATTTAAACAAAATGGCTTAGTCCACGTATCATAAACGGTTTTTCTTCCTGATTCAATATCAATATCAAAACCAAAGTACAAGTATTTAGCTAGATTATAGGATACTCCCCCTTTAATCAAATATTCAGGAGAATTTTGGACATAATTATTATTATCCGGATATCTTGACCTCTGATAAGAAAAACTAACATAATTTCTCAAACTCGATTTAAATTTTGATTGGATTTCTAATTCCACGCCATAAGTAATAATTTTAGTATTATTTCTAAATTGTTGTAAATTGGTTAAAGTGTCTAATACAGATTCAATAATATCATCAATTTTATTATAAAAACAAGTAACGGTTCCAAAAAGGTTATAGCCAAAATTTTGTTCATATAAAAATTCAACCGAATTAATAATTAACGGTTCTAATGCAGGATTATCCTCTGTATAATAACCATCACTATAATACAATTCATAAATATTTGGTTCTCTAAAAGCATTACTGTAAAGCAGTTTAATTGAGCTGTTGTCCGAAGGATTATAGATAATTGAAGCTCTCGGACAAACTGAATTATATTTAGTTAGCTCATAATATTCATCTCTCAAGCTTATGCCAACAGATAAATTTTCAAAAATCTGAATATTATTTTGTAAATAAACCGAATATATACTGTTAGGATAATCGCCTATATAGAGAATACCCGAACCGTCCCAAATTTTTATACCAGCTTGATAATTATATTTTGCCTAGCCGCCAAAAGTAATCCTGTTATCGGAAGATATATCCCAAATAACCTCGTACTCACCTCCGAGCCAATTACCATCATCATTTTCATATTGTACAGATTCATAAGGGAATATTCCTCTATATTTATAATTATCATAATATACTCTCGACATAAAATTTAAATCTTTCGAAATTGAAGTTTCATATTTTAATTCAAGAAAACTCCTTACATCAAGACTAGTTGCTAATTTATTAAAAAGCATTTCCCAGGCGCCGGTAGGGATTCCTTTATACGAGGAAGAATAGAATCCTGATAATTTTAAACCTTTATATTGTAAAGTTGAATATATACCGTAATATTCTTCGCCATCAAGTCCGACTGCCCAACCATGATTTGTTGAATCAGTATCATATTCTTTAAAGTATAAATCGTTTCCTTTTATATTGCCATATTGTGCAGACATTTTAAAATCTAGTATATCATAGATAGTATTACCATAAGATATGTGGGCTTTATTGTGATGATAACTGCCAGTACCACCGGAAATTTCCAATCCATCCAGTGTGTTGCCATTTTTTGTAATAATATTTATCACTGCGGTTACTGCACTTGTCCCATATAATACCGCTCCCGGTCCTCTTATGATTTCAATTCTGTCAATTACATTCATATTCAAAGAAAAATCATTACCAATATAAGGTGCCCAATAAATATTATCATTTATTATATGACCATCTAAAAGCATTAATATCAAGCTATTATAGCTTGCAGGAAGTTCAATACCCCGGGCTCCGACATAATAATAATTTCTGTCGTTTCTTATATAAAAACCTCTTACGCTATTCAATGCATCTGCTAATGTTTTATAACCATACCTGACTATATCATCCGAGGTTATAACTGAAACAGAAGCCGGTGCATCTAAAACGGACTGTATATATTTTGAAGCAGTCTTTTCATATTTTGGATCATTTTCGATTTTACTGTTGAGCATTTCAATAAGTGATTTATCTGTTTCGGTAGAATCTTCTAAGGTTTGAGAAAAAATATTCGTGTTTGTAATAAGAAAAAGCAAAATGGAAAGAAAAAATATAAAATAGTCTTTTTTTTCATGGTCGGAATA
Organism: Bacteroidota bacterium; assembly: GCA_004322215.1. Lineage (GTDB taxonomy): Bacteria > Bacteroidota > Ignavibacteria > Kapaibacteriales > UBA2268 > XYC2-FULL-35-21. The sequence goes on from SCSM01000039.1 coordinate 67,675, forward strand.
GCCAATAATAAAAGTTTTTAAAATTATTATACTGTTATACATGTTTACTTCAAAAAAATGATATAAAAATATGTTTCTACTTTTTAGATTTATTAGTATCATTGTTGATACTCATTAAATTATAAAAAATAGAAATACGTAAAAATCATAAAACTGTGTTTAATTTTTCCCCAAAAAAACAATTTAGTTATTTTATTTTGAAAATCAAAAAACCGAATCCACTTTGTTCAATCGTGCAATATGTTCAAGCTTAAATATTTAAACTGTTCGATACACAGTATATATCTCCGAGAGAGATAAAATCAGGTAAAAAATGTTATGGGAGCATACGTTACTTGCTATAATGCAATTAATAGATAACTGGAAGAGTAAAAGTGCAGTCATTGTGCCAAAATGGCATAAGCTAAATTATTTCTTATGTCAGACTAACTGACAAAATTTCAGATACTTTTTCAAATCACTTGACGACTTTTCAGTAAAATATGCCATAATGACAGTAATATTTGTTTGGCACGTTTTTCGTAAATCTCTAAATCGAAATAATTTTTGCAGTAAATAGTTTGAATAAATATAAAGGAGTATTACGATGACATTAGTAAGATTTGAACCATACAGGGGCTTTGAAAGATTAAGCCGCAAATTCGACCACTTTATGAATGATTTCGAAAAAGGTTTTAGTTTCGAAATGGGTAGTTTCAATCCAAGAGTTGACATTACAGAAGACGATAACAATCTGTTTGTTCATGCCGAATTACCCGGGCTTTCGAAAGACCAGGTTAAAGTTTCTGTGAACGAAGACCGGCTCCTGACTATCCAGGGTGAAAAAAAGAAAGAAGAAAAGAAGGAAGATAAAAGCTACATCAGAACCGAAAGAAGTTATGGTAGCTTTACGAGGAGCTTCTCGCTTCCTGATTATATTGATGTTGAGAGCATCAATGCTAAGTTTGAGAACGGTGTGCTGGAATTGAGCTTGAAGAAGATTGAGCCACCAAAACCAAAAGAGGTAGAAGTTAAAATAGCGTAAATAACCACCCCTGAATCCCCTCCTTTGTCAAGGAGGGGAGGAAATAGGAGGTAAAAAAATAGATTCTGTATTAAATGCAGAATGAAAATTTTAATAGAATTAAAATATAATAGATGGAGGAAAATATGGCTTATGTAAAATTTAATCCCTGGTGGGAATTTGAAAATCTGACGAAAGAATTTGATAAGATGGTTAAAACGGTGAGTAACCCCGAAACAAGACCAAGAGTTGAATTCGGTGGTTTTAAACCCAGAGTTGATATAATAGAGGACGAAAAGAATATTTATTTTGAAATTGAAGTTCCAGGTGTGAAAAAAGATGATGTAAAAGTATCGGTTGATGAAGATAATATACTCTCGGTAAAAGGCGAAAAGAAATTCGAACGTAAAGACGAAATAAAAGTCTGTTGCAGGAATGAACGTTCATTCGGAGATTTCGAAAGGTCATTCCAGTTGCCGGAGCTTGTTGCTGCGGATAAAATTGGTGCAAAATATGAGAATGGAATGTTGCTATTAACAATTCCAAAACTCGAGCCGGCTAAACCGAAAGAGACAGTGATTGATATTAAATAAATTAAAATGAAAAACGTGTATTGAGATTTTATTTTTGAGAATTAGATATTGATTTTTTTGGATAGCAGGAAGTGATTGACTTCACTGCTGTCCTCTGTTTTTTGAGAAATATTGATTTGAATAGCCACTATATTTAGATAGTGGAGGTTTAATTCCACATTTCTTTGACTTTAGTCAAAAAAATTAAGTGGATAAATCCGAATTAGTGTAATAATATACCACCACGACTTAAAAGTCGTGGCTATTCATAATAAATGAGAAAACAAGTAAATATAGTTTGTTAAATTTTTTAGATAATGGTGATTAAATGGGGAAAATAATTGGTATAGACCTTGGGACAACAAACTCGGTTGTTTCTGTAATGGAAGGTTCGACTCCGGTCGTTATTGCAAATAGTGAAGGAGCGAGGACAACTCCCTCGGTTATCGGTTTTACAAAATCAGGTGAAAGACTTGTGGGTCAGGCAGCAAAAAGACAGGCGATTACAAATCCGACTAACACAGTGTATTCGATAAAAAGATTTATGGGCAGAAGACTTAATGAAGTTACCGAGGAAGTTTCAATGGTTCCTTTCAAGGTTCTTCCATCAAGTGATGGTAATTCGGTGAGAGTTGATATTGAAGGCAGGCAGTATTCAGCACCTGAAATTTCGGCAATGATACTTCAAAAGATGAAGCAGACTGCAGAGGATTATCTTGGCACCAAAATCACAGAGGCAGTGATTACTGTTCCGGCTTATTTCAATGATGCTCAGAGGCAGGCAACGAAAGATGCAGGTGAGATTGCCGGATTGACAGTTAAAAGGATTATTAACGAGCCGACTGCTGCAGCTCTTGCTTACGGGCTTGACAAAAAAGGAAAAAATATGACTGTTGCTGTATATGACCTTGGCGGCGGAACATTTGATATATCTATTCTTGAAATCGGTGAAGGTGTTTTTGAAGTTAAATCAACAAACGGTGATACTCATCTCGGCGGCGATAACTTCGACCAGCGTTTAATAGATTTTCTTGCTGATGAATTCAAAAAGCAAGAGAGCATTGATTTAAGAAAAGACCCGATGGCACTTCAGAGATTGCGTGAAGCTGCTGAAAAAGCAAAGTCTGAACTTTCGCAGATGCTGCAAACTGATGTAAGTTTACCGTTTATTACAGCAACACCTGAAGGACCAAAGCATTTTAACATAAATATCACAAGAGCCAAATTTGAAAACCTTTGTGCAGATTTGTTCGACAAAACATTGAGACCTGTAGAGCAGGCATTGAATGATGCAAAGGTAACACCTGCACAAATTGATGAAGTAATTCTTGTAGGCGGTTCGACACGTATTCCGAAGATTCAGGAATTGGTGAAGAACTTCTTCGGCAAGGAACCATCAAAAGGTGTGAATCCCGATGAAGTGGTTGCAGTCGGTGCGGCTATACAGGGTGGTGTGCTTTCAGGAGATGTAACTGATGTATTATTACTTGACGTAACACCTCTGACACTCGGAATTGAAACTCTTGGCGGAGTGACTACTCCTATGATTTCATCGAATACAACAATTCCAACAAGGAAGCAGGAAATATTCTCTACTGCAACAGACAGCCAGACATCAGTTGAAATTCATGTTTTGCAAGGCGAACGTCCTATGGCGAAGGATAACCGTTCACTTGGCAGATTCTATCTGGACGGCATTCCACCTGCACCGAGAGGAATTCCACAAATCGAGGTTACATTCGATATTGATGCAAACGGGATTCTATCTGTTGCGGCAAAAGACAAAGCGACAGGCAAAGAGCAAAACATCAGGATTGAATCCTCGAGCGGATTATCGAAAGAAGAAGTTGAAAAGATGAAGCACGATGCCCAGGCAAATTCTGCGGATGATGCCAAGAGACGGGAAGAAATCAATGTAAGGAATCAAGCTGATACTCTTTGCTATTCTACAGACAAACAGTTGAAAGAACTTGGTGATAAACTTGCACCTGAGTATAAGCAGAAGATTGTCGCTGCGAAGGAACGGCTTGAAAAAGCTGTTAAGGACAACACAGCAGATTTGCGTCCGGCAATGGATGAGCTGAACAAAGCATGGAGCGATGCATCAACTAATATGTACCAACAGGCAGGTGCCGCTCAACAGCCACCGCCTCCTGGAGCAGAACCGGGACCGGGTCCAACTGATGGCGGACAACAGCAAGCAGGCGGACAGACCCAGACAAGCTCAACCGGCAATGTCGAGGAAGCGGATTATACGATAGTGGATGAGAAGTAAATTATTATTGATATAGTAGGGACGCAGAATATTGTGTCCCTACATTTATTTTACCACTTACATTTTCCCGGAAATTATTTGTCTTTGAAATTGAATCCTATACATATAAACACCGTTGGGAGCTTCGCTACCCGCATCTGTTCTGCCGACCTGGAAACTGAAAAAGAGTTAGTTTTTAAATATCTAAAAAGGAATTATGCTGTTATAAAATGAATTCTAAAAGAAAAATAGATTATTTAAATATAACAATAGAAAAGAGAGAGAATAAAAAAGAGATGATGGAATATGCTGAACATATTGAGATATATAAAATCATCAAGAAAAGAGAGAAAACACCCCTTTCAAAAGCTATTCCCTTAGAGAAAGTTTTGAAGGAATATATATAAAGAATTAATTAAGTTTATAGTTGAATTCTATCTCTTTCCCCATTCCTCGAGCATTTTATTTAACTCTACTTTTTTGAATTGAGGCTTATCATACATCCCTGCTTCATATCTTTGCCGGAAGGCTTCATATACGCTGACAGCGACTGCTACTGATATATTTAAGCTTTGAATCATTCCTACCTGAGGAATAAGGAAATTGCCGTCTGCAAGTTTTGTTGCTTCTTCCGAGACACCCGAATGTTCGTTGCCGAAAACAAGTGCTGTCGGTTGAGTTAGGTCGAGGTCATAAAGTGATACTGATTCTTTGGACATGTGTGTAGTGTATATTTCCTTTTTTTCTTTTCTTAAATCCAAAAAACATTCGGCGACTGATTTGAATTTCCTGATATGAATCCATTTTCTTGCACTGGCAGAGCTTTTCGCACCGAGCTTTGGGAATGGCTGACTACCGTCATATATAAGACAAACCTCGTAGATACCGACAGCATCGCAGGAACGCAGTGCGGCAGAGAGATTATGCGGGTCAATGATGTTTTCGAGAACAACAGTGAGAGTAGTCTGCCGTTTACTTAGCACGTCTTTGAGCCGTTTGATCCGTTGTTCTGTGCGGAAAAGCATAATTCAATAATTTATTTATCCGCTTCGCCCATGACGGGGTCAATGGAGCCGATGATGGCAACAATGTCGGCTATCATAGAACCTTCTGCCATAAAAGGCAACCCTTGGAGATTGGATGCCGAAGGTGAACGTATTTTCAACTTCCATGGGTAGCCGGTTCCGTCTGATACGACAAAGAAGCCAAGTTCTCCTTTTGGTGCTTCGATTGCTGTGTAGGTTTCGCCTACAGGAGGCATAGCTCCGAAATTAATGAGCATGAAGTCGTTGATTAGCTCTTCCATCTTTGTATAGATTTCACCTTTTTTTGGAAGCACTTTGCTCGGTTCGTTCAGCCGGACTTCTCCCCTTGGCATTTTATCGAGTATTTGCAGAACCATTTTTGAACTTTCATACATTTCGTCAACGCGGACTTTGTAGCGTGAACGTACATCACAATCATTGTATGTTATTACATTGAAATCGAGTTGGTCATACACGAGATACGGCTCATCGCGTCTCAAATCACGGGGTACCCCTGAACCTCTGAGTGTAGGTCCTGTCAATCCGAGTTGAATTGCTTTTTCCGGAGGCATTATCCCGATGCCAGAAATTCTATTGAGGAAAATTCTGTTTCGGTCAACCAGTTTTTCGAACCTATGTAATTCGGGAGTGAATTGAACAGTCCATTCTTTTATTTTATTCAGTGTATTATCATCAATGTCATTTGCAACTCCGCCGATTCTTGTATAGCTTGTTGTGAAGCGTGCTCCGCAGATTAGCTCGAATATATCATAAAGCTTTTCGCGTTCGGTGAATGTCCATAAGAGCATTGTTACTGCTCCTACGTCGAGACAAGTAGAACCCATTGCCATTAGATGAGAAGAAAGACGCGCGAGTTCGGCAACCAATGTTCTAATCCACTGAGCACGAGGTGGAGCTTCGATACCTATTGCATTGTCAATTGCCAAGGCAATTGCAACGTTGTTCGACAATGGAGAAAGGTAATCCAATCTGTCTGTGTGAGGTATAAACTCATGATAAGTCACATTTTCAGCGAGCTTTTCATAACCTCTATGCAAATATCCTAATTCCGGGACACATTTGAGAATAGTTTCACCATCTAATCTTAAAAGGCATCTAAGTACACCATGTGTAGCAGGATGCTGTGGACCCATATTAAGAACCATATCGTTTTCGAGAGGGTCATCGAAGTAAGCAGATGTATCTTTATCGAGAAGTTCCTGAATTATTTTCTCGTGCCTTTTTTTTGTTAACTCATCAACTTCAGCCTGTGTTCTAACATTATACGCCATTAAATAAGCTCCGTCACTTTTGCATTTTTTATGAAAGATAAAATTACAGAAGAATTCGGGTTAAAACAAGATTGAATTACTTATTATAATGATAAATATATTACCCGAAAGACAATTTATTAGCATTATAAAAAAAATACTTGACTTTTATCTTTAAATTAATGAAATTACATTTTCGGATTATATAATATTGAATGCGATTGTGTTAATATAAATTACAATACATAAATATTTCAAAGGTGATATTATGCATTCAAAAATTACGAAATTTGTTTCTACTTCATTTGTTATTCTTATAGCATTTGTCATATCAGTATATTCACAGCCGGTTAAAAGAGTATTATTGGAGCAACACACTGGTGCCTGGTGCGGCTGGTGCGTTGACGGTTCTTATATTATGGACCAACTATTAGAGGAATACCCGGACCAAATAATTGGAGTTAAAGTTCACAATGGAGATGGCATGGTTATACCCGAGCAAGCTACAATAGCATCAACACTTGGTTTAACCGGCTATCCCACGGGTGCTATTAACAGAAAATTATTAGGAGGGAAAGTTTTTCAGAACAGGACTAATTGGAAAAATTTGTGCGAATCAGAATTATCTGAGTATCCAAAAGTTGATATTGATATGGTTTATACTATTAATGAATCAACTCGTGAACTTACTGCAACAATACGAGCAACAATGCTCGAAACATTAAATGATGAACTTAGATTTAATCTGTTTATTTTGGAAGATAGTTGTTCTGGTACAGGTTCACAATGGGACCAGCATAATTACCTATATCACTTAGAGGGGTATGAAAATAATCCTTATTATAATCTTCCTTCTGTTATAGTTGGTTACCAACATATGAAGGTGGTCCGTGCTATGGTTGGAGGTGCATGGGGAGTGAAAGGCGAATTTACGGTACCTGCTGAAGAAGGCAAAACTTATACTCATACTTTTAAATTCACTTTAGATGCAGGATGGAAATTAAAGGATATTTATCCCATTGGAATGGTTGCAATATATACAACAACAAGCAAAGAGATTCTTAATTCTACCTCTGGGACTAAAGATGGAACTTTATTATTTCCAAATTATTTGTTAAACTCAGAATCTCAGATAAATAAAAAAGTAGTTAATCAAGGGACTCCGTACAGTAAAGTATTCACTCTGAAAAATGAATCTGATGCTGCCGTTACATACATTATTTCAGCCAATAAATCTCAAAGGACACCTGCTGATTGGTCTGCGGAAGTTGTACCGCCAACATCTATTAATAGTAAAGATAATATTAGTGTAGCAACTTTTGAAATTACTATTGAACCGCAGGAAACAAAAAATATAGAGTTACAATTAATTCCAGGTCCTACAAGAAGTTTCGGCGATGCAACATTGAATTTGGAAGTAAAAAATGAGCCGTCAGGAGTTAAAACACTGAGATACATAACTGCTATTTCTGCAGAGACTGAAATTTTCGAGGTAATAAGCTCAAGTGAGTCCCAATACTCTTTAAAGAACATTTTGATAAACCTTGGTTATAATGATTTCTTAACAATAAGCCCGGAAAATTTTGGGACTTTTATTGATGATTTTCTAAATAAAAAGGTAATTGTTTGGAATACAGGTGTTTTCAGTCCTCCAACTTCAAGTGATATTTCAACAATTTTTCAGGCTTTGAATGAGAATGTTCCAATGGTTTTATATGGTAATCAGATGGTATCAGGATTAGGTAACGATAATTCACTTGGTTATTTTGGAGTATCATATAATGGATATTCAACTCAAGGATTTGGTCAGCCACCTAATAAAGTATGGTTGTCGGGTGTTGATAATGACCCAATTAGTGGTGACTTTGGCAAAAATACAGAAGGGAATCTTATTCAGTATTTGATTACATTGATGAAAATTACAAATTGGGCAACAACACATCCAGTTCTACATTTTTCTAATAATGGTAAACATGTTATACCAAAAAGTCCGAAGAATGACACTCTTGATATAAGCGGAGAAGATGCAATATTTGCTGTAAGGTTAGTATCCAATGGAAATTTAATATTTTTATCTTCAATCACTCCGTTTGTAATCAAAGATGAATCTAAAAGAAATACACTGGTTGACAATTCAATCAAATGGGTTTTGGGAATGTTGGATGTAGATGAAGAATTTGTAACAACAAATATTGATTTCTCAATGGAAGTAAATCCAAATCCCATGGAATCTGTTTCAATGTTAAAATATATGTATAAAGGCAGTCATCCTGCAAATCTGAAATTTGTTTTGTATAATAATCTCGGTAACGAGGTTAGTGTAATAAACAATGAAAACCTGTCACCGGGTAATTATCAGATTCCTTTAAACTTGGGTGGAATAAGCTCAGGTTCATACCGTCTCGCTGCATATATTGACGGTAAAGTATTTTCGGTGCCTGTGTTAATTACAAGATAGTTTTTTTTAAAATAAATAAGGAGTTCTTATGCGAAATAAGATTTTATACTTAATAATGGCATTGGCACTTCTTTTCACAACGGCAAACAGCCAGACGGTGAAAAGAGTAGTGCTCGAGCAGCACACCGGAGCATGGTGCGGATGGTGCGTGGATGGGTCTTATGTGGCTGAAAAAATCCACGAAAAATATCCTGACAATTTCATCTATGTAAAAATTCACAACGCCGATGCCATGGTTATTCCCGAAGAAGCTACTCTTGCGACAGATTTCAAATTAGCAGGGTATCCTTCCGGTTCAATTGACAGGTTTGATTGGTCTGGAACAGGAGCTTCTCCAATAATTTATCGTGAATTATGGAGTAGTACGGTAGATAAAGCTTTAACAGATGAACCTAAGGTGGATGTGAATTTAACTTATACGATTAACGAACAAACAAGAGAGCTTAACGCAAAATTGAAAGCGACAATGATGGAGACTATCGATGAAGAACTGCACTTCAATTGTTACATAGTTGAAGATAGCTGTTCAGGCACAGGTGACCAATGGGACCAGAATAATAATTTGTCGGGAAATGATGCATATAAAGGAAATCCATATTATGACCTTCCACCAATATTGTACGGTTACCAGCACATGAAAGTCGTTCGTAACATGCTTGGCGGTGCGTATGGACTTAAAGGCGAATTTGCAGAACCGGCAGTGGCAGGCGAGTCTTATGTGCATAACTTTACATTTACACTTGGCACTGGCTGGAAAATAAAAGATATAAAAGTACTTGGCTTGGTTCAGATGTTTACTTCGAGTAAGAGGACTTTGAATGCATCATGGGGATATGTTGGTGAACCAATTATGCCAAAGTATATTGTGACTTCACAACAACCGGAAAAAAATAAGATAGCCGGTAAGGGTGAATCGTTCGACAAAACTTTTACCGTAAAAAACATTAGTGATGCTGAATTAACATATACATTAGTTGCAGAAAAATCCTCAAGAACTCCTGCCGATTGGTCAGTTGATATTGAGTTGCCAAGCGAAGTATCGGGTAAGAAGAAAATTAATGATGCTTCGACAGAAATTACAGTTGCTCCGCATCAGAGTAAAGATTTCATCTTGAAATTGACTCACGGACAGACTCTCGGATTTGGGGATGCCACTGTTATTGTCGGTGTTAAAAATGACCCTGAATCTATTAGTGCTAAAAGAATGATTACAATTATCTCAACCGAAATTCAAAGATTCGAGGTAATGGACGACGGAGGAAGCGATAAATACGGACTACAGCCGGCTATTATTCAATCCGGAAGAAATGATTTTGTTCTAATGACTTCAAGTGAATTTCTGGAGAATAAAGATTTATTCGGCAACATAAAAACTATTGTCTGGAATTGCGGCTTGGACGGGAACCTTGATGCACAGGAATTGCAGACTCTATTTGAAATGTTAAGAAATGGAAAGTCATTGATGCTTGTTGGCGCAAACATAGCCAAAAGTACAGGTGGTACTAACATTAAACTGTTTAGCAGCGATTCCGGAATTGCAGTTGATTATCTAAAAGATTGTTATATCGGTTCCGATAGTTCAGATTTTATTTTATCGGGTACAGTCGCAGATCCAATAACAGATGGATTTGAGCAACCTTGCAGTTTAATTAAAAATAATACTCCTTCATTGGTTATTTCCCATGGATTGAGAGCCTTTCCAATTCTTCAACATAAAAATACCGATTCTGTTGTGGCAACGAGATATGCTTACCAGGGTAAAAGAGCTGTGTATATAGCAATTCTTCCCGATATCATCAAAGATGAAACTACAAGAAACGATTTGATTGCAAAATCTCTGAATTGGCTCGAGGGACCCAGCGGAGTTGATGATAATACTGCCGGTGGAGTATTGTGTGTGACAGCAGCACCAAATCCTGTAAACAACATGACAAACATTCATTACTCTTTTACAGGAGAGAAGCCGATGTTTGCCGAGATGTTCCTTGTTGATGCAAACGGAAGAAAGATTTCGACAATAACAAAGGGAAACCTAACACCCGGCGATTATACAATTGATTATGATGTATCAGCATTTACATCCGGCTCATATTATATAGTAACTTGGATTAATGATGACAGGGTGATTACACCGATAGCGATAGTGAGGTAATATTTTAGGTTGTTTATATTTCTGAAGGGGGCAAAAGCCCCCTTTTTTATTTGAAAAAAATAAATTTTGAAAATAATTACATTGTAATTACATTTGTAATTATGAAAACAAAAGTAATTAAAATAGGAAATTCATTCGGCATCCGAATTCCTAAGCCAATGCTGAAAGAATGTGAGATTGAATCCGAAGTTGAGATTGAGCAGAACTCACGCCTGCTTATTATACAACCTATACGGAAAAAAGTCCGAAAGGGATGGGAAAAGCAATTTGAGCAAATGGCTGATAACGGGGATGATGAGCTGATTGGTTCTGAATTAAACGCTTTGAATGAATTCGACAAGGATGAATGGGAATGGTAGTTCAGCGTTTTGAAGTCTGGTTAATCAATCTTGACCCAACGATAGGGAATGAAATCAAAAAGACCAGGCCTTGTCTTATTATTTCACCTGATGAAATGAACAGGAACATAAATACTGTAATCATTGCACCAATGACAACAAAAGGTAAAAGATATCCGACGAGAATCAGTTGTAAATTTCAGAAAAAGGATGGCTGGATTGTATTGGACCAACTGAGAACAATAGATAAGACACGGCTCGTCAGTAAAATTGGAACTATTGATATCCCAACAAGCCGTGCAGTAATTGCAACTTTACAGGAAATGTTCGCAAGATAAAAGATAGATTTTATTGATTTTGATTTACTTTTTATATAAAATAATCAATAAATTTGCACAAAAAAGAAAGAAGATGGAATTAAATAAAATATATAATGAAAATTGTCTTGAGACAATGAAGAAAATGCCTTCTCAATTCATTGATATGGTATTGACTTCACCTCCTTATGACAATCTGAGAGATTACAAAGGATACTTTTTTCAATTTGAGGATATTGCAAAAGAATTATTTAGAATTTTGAAAAAAGGTGGTATTGTAATTTGGGTTGTCGGAGATGCAAGTGACAACGGTAGTGAAACAGGTACATCATTCAGACAAGCATTATATTTTAAGGATATTGGATTTTATCTAAATGATACAATGATATATTATAAAAATAATCCAATGCCAACATCAGGTCCAAGGTATCATCAGCATTTTGAATATATGTTTTGTTTCAGCAAGGGACAACCAAAAACATTCAATCCTATAGTTGAAGAATGTAAATATAATGGTCTCGCCAATATGAAAAACAGGGGAAAAAAAGGCGAATTAAATTATAAAAAAGTTGAGCGTACTACTGAGAAGAAAATCGGGAATGTATTTTTCTATTCCATTGGTGGAGGAATCTCAACAATAGATAAAATAGCATATAATCATCCTGCTATATTTCCTGAACAATTGGCTTTTGACCAGATTAAAACCTGGAGTAATGAAGGCGATATAATATATGACCCTTTTCTTGGAAGTGGGACTACTGCTAAAGTTGCTCATTTACTAAATAGAAAATGGATTGGTTCCGAAATATCGAAAGAGTATGTCGAAATTGCTGAAAAAAGACTTGAAAAAATAATAAAGAATTTATTCGAAAAAGTATGAAAACATTTGCTGATGGCTCCAAAATTGCAAAGGCCGGATTCGAAAATGAATACGATATAATTAACAGGTTCAATAATTGGAGAAAAGATAAAGAAGCTCAAAGTTGGCTTGAAATAATGAATTATAAACTTTCTGAGATTGAGTATGTTGAAGCAATAAAAGTTTCGGGTTTTAAAACAGATGTACAGGTACAGGTTACAATCAAATTAAAAAAAGCTATTGATGTGGAAAATCTGCAAGTAAAATTGGAGAGTAATAAAACAGGATTTAATCAAATAGATAAAAGGTGGGTGGATAAATATGCTGAAATGTGGAATATACCAGATAACATTGTTTACACAATCAAAAGATATACAGGAGAAATAAAACCTACTATTAAAAAAACTAGATACCCCAAAAGAATGCTTGCAAATGAATTCACACTTCAAGAACAAATTGAAGTTATTGATTGGTTAAAGAAAAATCAAGCATTAATTATCTCTGATGTAATTAAAGGAAGAGGTAAGTTTGCCGCAGAATGTATGCTTGTCGCTCAAAAGATTATCCTGAATTCTCGCTGGATTTTAAAGCCAATAAATTATTGCATTAATTTCTATGGAAATGGTGAAGTAAGAATTACCTCCGGAGGTAATTTTAGAATTAGTAAAATTGGTATGCAAAGAAAAGGTGGTGATAGTGGTAGAGAATCAGCTAAATTGTTACAATTTAAAATAGACCCATCTAAACTCTTTGAAGAATAAAAATGCAGGGAAACACGCATAACACCCGGAAATCCTACATCATTGTTGCCGTAATCGGCATATTGCTTTTCATTTCATATCTCGGGAGTGTTCATCTGTTCGATTGGGATGAAGTGAACTTTGCGGAGGCTGCAAGGGAGATGCTGGTTACTGGTGATTACCTGAATGTTCGGATTGATTATGAACCATTCCACGAAAAGCCGCCTCTGTTTTTCTGGTGCCAGGCATTGAGCATGAAAATATTTGGTGTGAATGAGTTTGCCGCACGTTTTCCAAATGCACTTATCGGAATAATAACATTACTATTCATTTTTCATACCGGGAAAAAAATATTTGATGAAAAATTGGGTTTGCTGTGGGTTTTGGCTTATATCGGCTCTATACTACCGCACTTTTATTTCAAGACGGGATTAATTGACCCCCTGTTTAATCTGTTTATAATTGTCGGAATGTATTATTCTGTTGAAATGTTTCATCAGAAAATCAATCTTAATGATGGAGCAGTAAAATCAAAGTACAAATACACAATTTTGGCTGGTGTATTCATTGCTTTGGCGATAATGACAAAAGGACCAGCGGCTTATTTACTTGTGTTCCTGTCCTGGCTTCTGCTCTGGTTTTTCAACAGAAGAGTGATTCGTTTTCCTTTTGCTCATTTTATTTGGTTTACATTAATTGCTTTCCTGCCATCAGTTCTATGGTATTTGATTATTTCAATGAAAAGCGAAGGAAATATATTTCAGCAATTCATTTCATACCAGTTGAGACTGCTCACAACTGAAGACGCAAGCCACGGCGGACCTTTTTATTATCATTTTGTTGTGCTATTGCTCGGATGTTTTCCGGCTTCGGTTTTAGCTTTTCGCAGCTTCAGGAACCAGTCGGATGATAATTCTGAACAGAAATTGTTCAAGCAAATGGCAATAGTTTTATTGTGTGTGGTACTTGGTGTTTTCACAATTGTGGAAACAAAAATCATTCATTATTCATCTCTTGCATATTTACCATTGACTTTTCTTGCGGCTTATTCAATGTATTCACTTGCTTACAGGGAAATGATATGGAAAAAATACATTTCATGGTTGGTCGGAATAATCGGAATTTTGTGGGCAATGCTCTTAATTGCTTTTCCGATTGTAATGTTCAATATTAAATCGTTGCTGCCGAAAATCAATGATGAGTTTACTAAAGATATTCTCTCGACTCCGGTGCATTGGAACGGATTTGAATTTGTTATAGGTGCTTTTTATTTAATCGCTATTATCTTTGCATTGATATTATTCAAAAAGAGAAAACTTCTTAAAGGATTCATTTATCTTTTTGCTTCTACTTCGTTAGTAATGTTTACAATTCTTCCTGTGATTGCTCCGAAGATTGACAGGTATACCCAGGGAACTGCAATAGAGTTTTACAAGCAATTGAAAGGGAAGGATTGCTATGTTCATGTTCTTAATGTTCCGAATTACAAGTACGGGCATTTATTCTACATTGAGAAACCTATGCAACTGTCGGCATACTATAAAAAAATACCAGAAGATAAATTCGAGGATTGGCTCATAAACGGAAACATTGATAAGCCAGCTTATTTCATCTGCCGTGCAAAGGACAGCAGGTCTTATCTTGCGAACGAAAACCTAAAACCGCTTTATGCAAAGAACGGATTTATGTTTTTGGTTAGATATCCTGTGAGGAAATAATTTAGAATTATCAATTTTAAATTTTCAATGAATTTCTAATTTGAAATGTTAAAATGAAATTACTAATATTAAAAAGAATTTTATTTATAGGTTATTTTAAAATTGAAAATTTGAGCAAATGTAACTTTTCCCTCCTCCACCGTGTCTTAATAGTAGAAGCAAGATGAGAATAAGACTTTTTTCGGTAAAACTGAGTGATGATAAACAAAGGAGGACACGAGATGAAAAGAGCAAAAGCAATCGCAGTGCCGCATCCATTTCCTTACGGCGCTAACGAGTTGAAAGAGTTTTCAAAAAAATTCACAATCAAGGCATTTGGATTTGCATTGACAATTATTGCTGCAATTTCAATTCTGCTGGCATTATTAATGAGTTTTGTGAAGGAAAATCGAATTGACATTCCGAAAATTACTGGCGGTTATGATTTAATCGAACTGGTGAATACCAATAAAGAAGTTAATATACAACAATACAATAATACTCGTGTTCCTACAAGTTTCGGTTTCAGGTCAATTGCCGGGAATCCTGTGCCAGTACCGATTTCAGAACTCACAAAGCAGCCGGGAGCATTTGCTGATTTCGGAGACCTCGGCAAGGTTTTGTCAATTGAGGGTACAAATGAAGTTTCAAAGGACAATGTTGGTCCTGTATTAGGAAATACAAATTCAAAATTGAATTATATTGAATTATCTCCTGAAGATTTTGTTGCAGTAGAAGAAGAACCATATATTGACCTATCGGAATTGCAGAGAAAAGTTGTTTATCCCGAGTTGGCAAGAAGAATAGGAGCAGAAGGCAAAGTGATTGTAAGAGTATTAATCGGAAAAGATGGAACCCCATTGAAGTCAATCATCGAATTTTCAGATAATGAAGTATTAAATGATGCTGCAGTTAAAGCAGTAATGGGTTCTGTTTTTACCCCTGCACTAAATAATAAACAACCAGTGACAGTGTGGGTAAGCATACCGATAAATTTCAGATTGCGTTAGGATAAATTATTTACAAATATATCATAATCAATCTTTTCCGAGTTATTTAGTAAGTTGCTAATATATTGATATTATAGTACTTCCGGCAATAATGCATATCTATTATATTTTATCATATAGCAATATATAAAAAATAATTTTGTTTGTATTAAATTAATTATTAATATTTGATTTTATAATTCAGTAATTTATTACATAACTTTAAAATATATAAGAGGGAGGAGTTATGAAAAAACTCAGAATACTATCATTGATGATGCTTTCTTTGGCTATAATCTTTTTAGCAGGTTGTAGCGAGGGAACAGAGACAACAGCGCCCGATACACAGGGGGATTTGATTCAGAACCAGTATATTGTCATATTCAATGACAATGCATTCGGCGATGCAACACAGTCGGCAGAAGCCATGAGGAACAATGTTCTTTCGGTTTTGAAGAATTATGGTGTAAATGAAGAAGAGCTTGTTTATGTTTACAGTAGTGCAGTTCAGGGCTTTTGTTCTAAACTGAGTTCAGGGCAGGCAGAGCTATTAAAAATGGACAAAAGGGTTAGGGTAATTGAACAGGACCGGGAAATTAAATTAGATGACCCGGTGGTTATTGAGGACAATCCCAAAGTTCCAAAATTGCAGGCAGAAACCATACCATGGGGTATTACAAGGGTCGGAGGTTATGTTGATGGAACATCGAATCCGCATATTGCATGGATTATTGACACTGGAATTAATTATACACATCCAGAACTTAATGTACAGACATCTCTATGCAAGAACTTTGTTAATACAAAGAAAAATGCTGAAGACGACAACGGACACGGCACTCATGTCGCCGGAACAATAGCAGCAAGACATAATACTATTGGTGTTGTCGGAGTTTGCGCAGGTGCAAAAGTTGTAGGAGTGAAAGTACTCAACAAAAACGGAAGCGGTACATATTCGACAATTATCGCAGGGATTGATTATGTTTCTTCTAAAGCCACTGCAGGCGATGTTGCAAATATGAGTTTTGGCGGCGGCGGTTCAACTGCTCTCGATAATGCCGTGCTGAATCTTGCGAACCATGGAGTGTATATAGCCATAGCAGCCGGAAATAGTGCTGCTTATGCAGGCGATTATTCACCTGCAAGAGTAAATCATCAGTATATATTTACTGCCTCCGCACATGATATTAACGATGTGTTTGCATATTTTTCAAATTGGGGTAATCCTCCGATTGATTGGTGTTCGCCGGGCGTGAGTATTTATTCGACATATAAGAACAAAGGTTATGCTACGATGAGCGGAACTTCGATGGCAGCACCTCATCTTGCCGGTATATTACTTGCTACAGGCGGAACAATTTCGAGCAGGGGAAATGTTACTAATGACCCTGACGGAAATCCTGACCAAATGGCGAAGAGATGAAATTTTAAAATTTGTTAATAGTATAAAAGGTGGTTTTTGATAAAGCCACCTTTTTTTTTATATATATGCAAAACAGAATTTAGAATTTCATAATTTAAAATTTTAAAATATTTTCAAAATATATTCAGAATTAATCAGAATATTTTTGGAATATTTCAGATAGTGGGATGTTTTAAAAATATTATTTTTTTTCATTGAACATTAATTGAAAATTGAAAATTTAATTTTAGAAGATTTTACATTTTGTAATGAATTAATATAACTTGTCAAACATATTCTTAAATATCGAAATATGTAGTATGATTGACCACAAAAATTTCAATGTAAAGACTACAAAAAAATCATTGAAAATTCTATAATTATAAAAACCTCCTTATATTACTTTGCACCGCTTTTATTGAACTTTATTCATTAAAGCATTTATTTTTTTCTTGGTATTTTAAAACAATTGCTATAAATTGGAAAAACGTGAACTATCTATTCACTCAAATAACAATAATGATAATGAATTATTTTCAAAATAGGGCAAACTTTAGTTTTAAATAAACATTAATATATTTAATTTTGAAAAATTTTGTTCACAGGTGTTATGAACACTTTATAAAAAGGAAGAAATTATGAGTAAAGGCGGTGGAGCAGGTAAAGTATATTTTGTATTGTATCTGGCAGTCGTATTAGAGCTGCTGATAATCATCGTAGAGCGTGACGAAGCTGAAGAGGGTTTGCTCAGGAAGCAGAAAGAGACGATGAAAATCGTGGAAAGCATTCTTTCGCAGCTTCAATCGGGAGCAGGAACCGAAGGCATCAACACACGTCCCCAGGATGAGATTACAATACCCCCTCCCGGCATTGACCTTAAACAAGTGATGGGTGCCGACATTAAATCATTCAGAAGGTATATCGTCGAGGTAGGCGTAACCGATGTTACAAATGAACTGAAAAAGAAAGAAGGCGAAGCCGACAAAGATTATCAATTGAGAAAGAAAAAACTTGTCAAACTTGCCAATGTGCAGGAAATCGAGTACCAGGTGTTTTTCAGTTCAAGCCAGGACCCGAATAATGCACCTATGTTTTTTACTGAAGATGAAATTAAAAAACAGAAACTCGAATTCACTAAATTTACTCCCGGTCAGTCTATCACTGCAAGTGACGGAAGTTCCTGGACGTTCGAATCAATAAGGATTCTCAATCTCGACGAAGAAGAGACATTCACACGCATGCCAAAGGAAAACCTGACAATGGAATCTATCATTCCTATTTATCCCGTAAACTTAAGAAAGATAATAGGACCATCCTTCAATCCAAGTGGTATGCCTGACGACAGTGTATTTTTCTATTCGACATCCGAAAGCTCCAAAGGGACAAGTGAATTGAAAAAAAGGTCTTTCATTGTCAATTTCCAACCACCGAATAAAGCCGGCTGGTACAAACTTAGATTTGCTTCGCGTACAAACAGGATTCTCGGCGTAAAGAGCGATGCCAATGTCGCAGAAATCAGCGATGAGACTACCGTTAATATTGGTACGGTTCAGCTTACTGTCAGAGACCTGAAGAAAGTTAAAAAAGAGCTTAACAATAAATTAGAAAAATATGGTTTGCCATCTTATGAAGACCTTGTAAAAACCAGTAACCTCGATGCCTTTGAAAAAGGTTTGAAAGATTCCAAGAGAAAGGTTGAAAGAATGGAAGAAGCAACTGATTTGATTGGTAAGATAAATTTATATGGTTATATATGCAAGCTTCTAGCACCGGGGCAATCGGCAAACTTTGAGCAAAACAGAGGAAGCATAGAGTTTAATGTTCGTGTGATAACACCAACGCCGACACAAGCAAATCCTGTTATTACGATAGCCGAGGGCTTTTCTTGTTTCGATGCAATCGAACCGGTTATTGATTTTACGATAAGTCCATTTCAGGGTACTAATGCACTTGAAGGAAAAGTTATTGATAAGAATACTAATGCAACAGTTGCAAGAGTAAACTTTAAACCACGTGATGAAATCGCCGGTACTGCTCCTCCTCCAAGAGGCGGTTCGAGGGAATATTTAGGTTATGTAGATTCAAAACTATCGCCGGGAAAATATGATGTAGAAGTTACGCACAGACTTGCAGGTAAATCAGACGTCAAAACTATTCCTCTCGATGTATTCAAGACAGGTCTCAGCAATGAACAAATGCTTAGAAGCCAGGTAACATTTGCTGCAACTTATGGCAATTACGTTACGATGAATGCCGAACCGAATTCCGGCGGTAAAATCAAGCCAAATCAATTCAGAACATATATCAATACCGATGTCGGCGACCAGCAAAAAGGACCGGTTAACGGATATACTGTTCAGCAGGCAGATGCACCATTCTGCTCGTCAAATTCAAATAATCTGACTTTAAGAATAACATGGGTACAGCCGAATACAGGCAAAGAGGTTGATTTGTTCCCGCAGGAAACATTTCCAATTGTACAGAAACCACCAAAACTTAACATAGGTGATAAATCAGTCAGCATCTCCGGACAGGAAAGGAAGATTTCGATAAGGATAACAAGATTGACTGCCGTCGGTACACCAGTGGGAGATTCACCTGGTTCACAGGAAAAGGCAGATGTTGATGTCTCACTCGGCAAGATTGATGTTGGCGGCGTGCAGGGATTCGATTTGATTGAAGGTTCCGGAGTTGTCGAAAAAGGTGAAGGAGGAACATATTCGGTTTACTTTGATATAACAGGTAAACTGCCGAGAGGACAGGATAAATTAAGTGGTCAGATTCAGGTTCCTTTGAGTGCATCAGCCAAGAATAAATTAAACGGCAAGATATCGAAGCCCGACAGAAAGATGATAACAATACCTGTCAATACGTTTGAACCGGAAAAACCCGGAAGAACACCCGGCAGAAGACCGCCGAGATAATAGGGAATTGAATGATAGTATTTGATTGTTTGAATAGGTAAATGAATTAATAATAATAAATAATTAAAGCTGAGGATATTTAAAGATGAGGATTAAAATCAAGATATTATTGAGCATATTGACGGGCTGCCTATTATGCAGCGGATTTCTTAATGCTCAGGATGTAGCTTCGAGAAATGAACTGGAGTCAGTTCTCAGATTGTTCAAGAATTACAGATTCGGTTACATTTCGGTGTGGGAACTAAATTCTGTGAATGAAATTCAGAAAGTAGTCAAAACTTCGGAGGGTACAGGCGCAGTGAAAACCGATGATGCCTGTGTTAAAAAGACTGACCCGAAGATAGTAGCCATTATCAAAGATGGTGTGCAGGCAGGAGATGAAATTGATAATGTTCAGCAAAGCGTTATGATGCAGACCGGAACTACGATTGACCCGAAGGATATGGAATGTATCTATGATTACTTCAAGAATCAGCTTGCAGGCGAAACGACACGTCTCGAACATGCTTATGCGATTACGAACAGGATAATGAAAGGTGCAATGCCCGATACAATCATCGCATTGATTGTTTCTTATGATGCAAAAGACATGGATGTTGTACTTAAATCTGTCAGCCCGGCAAATATCTATACTTATGACGAATTGAAAGCCACAAAGCTCGACACAGGTTTTTCGGCAAATAATTTTTATGACCTTGTGATGAATTCATTTTACCAGGCAAACGTTACCAATCGTACACTCGAAGCACAGGGTTTGGGGACAAATATGAAATTTGCTCCTAAAGCATTCGGACTAAGCAAATCAATCGTAATGAATGAAAATGACGCCTCATCTGCCGATATACAGCAATTTATGAGAATTTCCGATATTCAACCTGAAAATTACGGATTGAACGAAAATGAAATAATTCTGAGTCCCGACCTGATAAGCTGGAGAAAATACAGCCCGCCGGGATACTGGGAATATGATACTTATGTGTTGGATTCGTTGGGAAACTCCAATGCCAATCTTCCGACTCTGGGACTCGAAATGAAGTATGGAATCGAAGAAGTCAATTTCCCGTCCTTCTGGAGCGAAAGAATGTCAATCAGTGCAATCTGGCAAAGTGTGAAGCTTGGTGTAATCCTTCCGACTGACGGCTGGGCATCGATGACAAAGGATTTGTTCAACCAGGAAAGAACAATGACACATGGCGGTGCAGGTGTAACGGGAGCTTTCGATTTTCCGTTTAAAGTAGTACCACAGAGCGGAGTATTCCACTTTAATTTCGGATATGTTTTCGGGGATGCAGCACAGGCGGAATATAAGAACAGGAAAATAAGTGCTATTGATTATAAATACGAAGACAATAATATTTATAATGACTATATTATTCGAACTAATGCTTCTTTCCATTATACTTTCGGAGTGAAGGTTGACGAAGATTATTGGTTTAGATTCGGAATCGGTACTTCGATGTACACAGCGGAAAAATGGGCAAATATGATTGTTGCAAGCGTTCCTTCTCCAAAGGTTGCATTCAAGAAAATCAGCGATGAAACAATCCTCGGTATTTCCGGTAGAATAGAATTCATGGCAACAAATGCCATAACACCATTCGGCGGAAGTGTACAATACTTTGACGAAGCATTATACATGGACATCTGGCTACAAATTCCAGTAATCGGAAATTCGCTTGCTTTGCGGCTCGACACGAAAGCATTCTTCCCTGCATTCAGAAATACGAAGAGAGCATGGGAAGTTGATAATATGTTCATTCCGATGGGAAGGTTAATAGTGTCATTTTAATTAATTAGTAAATAACAATCAGGTAATTATAAATAAGAAAAGATATGAAAAGATTTTTTACAGCACTGATAGCAGCTTTGATGGTACTGGGTTTTGCACGTACTCAGGCAATTGACTATAACAATTTAGTCAATAACCTGACCTCGATTGACCCGGAAATTATGAAATACTTCCCAAGATGGAAGATATGCGAACCGGATTTACAGATCCAGGTTTACAGGACATTTGTTCTTCTCGGCTATGAGAAAAGCCAATTAAATATGCAGCAGATACTCGTTCTTGCATCACCGCTCGATGTTGAACCGGGATACAAGCCATACGATATTCTGCTTATTACATGCGGCGAAGCGAGTATGAATTCGGTAGAAATCGAAGCAAACATGGGGAGCTTATCGGAATATATAAATGGTTATAAATATTATTCAGGTCCGAGAAGAGGCGAAGCAAAAGATTTTTATATCAGGGATTATTGTTTCGAGGATATTAAACCGGAAGTTCCAGCTTCAAGTTCCCAGGCAACAGCAATTATGAGTTACCTCGAGCCGACAAATGTTACTCATGCTTTTACTCTTTCACTTTTCGAGCAGTCACTTAAAATCGGAAATTCCGGTTTTTGGCTCAAATCCTCGATTGGAACAGACGAAATCGGTTATCATTTCTGGCAATCAGGAGAAGCAAGAGTTATATTGAAAAGACCACTTTATGAAAATACAGAGCCGGCAACAAGAGATAGAATACCTTATCTCATCAATGCTTATATCGGAGGCGGCTACAGGGTTACAAGCGGCATAAATGATGATAAATCTGTATTAAGCTGGGTGACAGGAAGAGACCTCAACGGAACACCCGGAGGAAAGTTAGTTGCAGGACTCGATTTCCACATGCCATTCCACCCGGAATTCGGTTTTCATTTTAATACTGAAATGCCATTGACAAAGGTTACAACTGAATCTATTGACAAAGGTGCTTATGGTTATACACCAAAGGCGGACAATGTCAAATTTGCTATTAATAATCCAAATTACGGCAAATATCAAATTAAGGATATTGCACCTATATTAAAACCAACCGGACAAGTAACACTGTTTTACCACTGGTGGCTTAACGAAGCAAGCCCGGAGAATTATATAAGGTTTGATTTTGGTATGAGCTATGCAGAAGTCGAGGAATATGCTGCATACGATGTGCCTGACCCAACTGACCCGTCAGGTTTAAATACAATCAGATATATTTCTAATGAAAATATATTAAATCTTAAAACCTATAAACCTAATGAAACCGGAGACTGGATTTATGCAAAAGCAGAATACAGGAACCAGTCCGCTTTTCCTTTTGGAATCAGCTTCCAGTATTCGAATCAGATTTTACTCGGAAGGGTTTATATTCCATTGTTAGGACAATGGTTCTATTTGGAAGGAAAATATGCAACACCGCTTAGAGGACTCAGACCTTATGAAAAAGCAAACTTTTTCATGATTTCACCGGTGTTGCGGCTAACAATATAATAGATAGATTTATGAAAGAAAACCCTCTGTCTGATGTTTTGGTAAATTGGCAGAGGGTTTTTTCTTAATAGCGAATTTCAAATTACGAATTAAGTATAATTTTTCTTAATTTTACAAAACTGATTGCAGCATATTTTCGAGGAGAATTTTTTTTATATGTTTTTGTTAAAAACAGCAAATAGGGTATTTATTATATTAACAGTTTTTACGGCTGTTTCAATTTTTGTCCCTGCCCAAAATCAAAATCCGAATTATCCCGAAAATATTGATTCAAACCGGTACAAGCGCGAAGTACTTAAAGAGGCAAAAGTCAAATCTGTACAGAAAGAAATTGAAATTACAATTACAAATGTTGACATTACAAAATTTCCCGTAATAAAAGTAATAGTAGAAGCATACAATAAAGCAGGACTACCGCTCGATACATTATATGCCAATAATCTGACTGTTCTCGAGAATGGAATCGAAAAGCCGGTCATCGGTGTAGAGAAAATAACCGTAAAAGAACGAGTTCCGGTCGATTTTGTATTTGCTATTGACAAAACCGGCTCGATGCAAAAGTATATTGATGCGGTCAGGCGTAATCTCACGAATTTTACTAATTCACTTTTAAAACGGGGAATTGATTACCGAATCGGTTTGATTTATTTTTCTGATTATGTGGAAAGGACTTATGACCTGACAGATAATGTCGGTGCTTTTCTCGGTTGGTTGGACGAAGTCAAAGCTTATGGCGGGGGTGACGAAAAGGAAAATGCACTCGAGGCAATGAGTGAGGCAACTAAGATGAAATTCAGACCATCAGCTAATAAGGTTCTCGTTCTTATAACTGATGCACCATACCATCAGAAAGGTGAAAAAGGAGACGGTATTACCTCATTTACAACCGAATCAATTATCGAGCATCTCAACAACGAGCAGGTGCGTGTGTTCAGCATTGTGCCTCCAAAACTTCAGAATTACCTGCAAATTGCAAAAAGCACAAGGGGTAATTTTTTCGATATTGATTATCCTTTTTCGACAATTCTCGACAATTTTTCATCACAACTTACAAATTTGTATGCTTTGAAGTACAGAACTGACCAACCGGCTATTCCGGACTCAATCAACATCGCTTTGCTTAATGAAAAGAAGCTGGAACTTGTCCGCAAGACAATTCCTATTGTAGAACTCGGTAGAAAACTGATTATCGAAAACCTGCTTTATGAAACCAATAGCTGGGAGCTGTCGAGCAAAGTAAACGAACTTGAAATCCTTTATGAATTTATGAAAAACAAGCCAAATGTGGTAATCCTTGTAGAAGGACATACCGACAACCGCGGCTCGAATGCATTGAACGACCGATTGTCATTGCTTAGGGCGGAAAGCGTAAAGAAATACCTAATTGACAAAGGAGTTGAACCGAACAGGATAAAGACCAAAGGCTATGGCAAACGCAAACCCATCGCAACCAATGATACTGACTTCGGCAGGCAACTCAACCGCCGTACCGAGATTGTAATTGTGGCTAAGTGAAATAAAAATTTTAAATTTTAAATTTTGAATTGAGGAAATATATTGCTTTAAACAAAGACGCAAAAAAATCAGCACACAACACTTAAAACTCAAAATTCAAAATTCATTCCTTCTCCGCCTGTTCTAATGCGGCATCGTCAATGTCGTAATTAGAGAATACGTTTTGTATGTCCTCATGCTCTTCGATGCCATCGAGAAATTTGAGAACTTTTTTAGCATCTGCTACACTTTTGATATTCACTGAAGTTTTAGGCAGGTACTCGAGTTTCCTGTCTGTGATTTCCACTTTCTTTCCCTCGAAAAATTTACTGCACGTATTTAGAGCATCGTAAGCACAGATGATTCGTGATTCTTCCTTGTCATATTCCATATCGTCCGCACCTGACTCCAGCACAAGCTCCAGCAAGTCATCTTCGGACCTACCGGCTGACTTGACGGTGATGACACCTTTGTGCGAGAAATTCCATGCCACAGAGTTAGCTTCGCCGAGATTTGCACCAAGTTTGTTCATCAGGACACGAATTTCTGATAATGTACGATTACGGTTGTCGGTGATTACTTCCAGCATTATTGCACCGCCACAGGGTCCAAAACCTTCATAAGTTACTTCTTCGTAGTGTACACCTTCGATTTCGCCTGTGCCTTTTTGTATGGCACGCTTAATATTTTCATTCGGCATGTTGACCGCTTTTGCATTCTGTACAGCGAGCCGGAGCCTAGGATTTGCGTCAACTTCCCCTCCGCTTTCACGTGCAGCGATAGTTAATTCTTTTGCAATGCGTGTGAAAGTTTTACCGCGCTTTGCATCTTTTGCGGCTTTCTTATGCTTGATGTTTGCCCATTTACTATGACCTGACATGTAATTTCCTGTTTATTGTTTATAATTTAGATTGCAATATAATATTTTTTGAAATTCAGCTTAATATAAACTGCAATCTAAAAAATATATAATAATGGCAAAATGGAAAAATTAAAAAGGTTTAAAATTTGTAGGGGTAATTCATGAATTACCCTATTTCAATTGTTTGATTTTTTATTCGTTAGGCCATTCATAAATTACCCTATTTCTATTATTTGATTTTTTATTCGTTAGGGCAATTCGTGAATTGCCCCTACATAAACAATTATCTATACCTGTCCAGCACTTGCTTTATGTTTGAATAAATCTCATCTATTTTTCCAAGACCGGTTATATTATCTGCAAGATTCTTTGCTGTGTAATACTCAATCAGTGGCTTTGTCTGGTTTTCATACACATTCAATCTATTGCGTATTGGCTCTTCCTTGTCATCATCACGCTGGTAAAGTTCGCCTCCGTCCAAATCGCAGACACCGTCTTTCTTCGGCGGATTGTAAATAAGATGATATGATTTACCACAGGTTCGGCATGTCCTGCGTGCAGTCAAACGTTTGACAAGCTCTTCGCTCGGTACTTCGAGAATCAGCACAGTATCAAGCTTTTGCCCCATATCAGTAAGCAGATTACCGAGTGCTTCTGCCTGTGGGACTGTGCGCGGAAATCCGTCGAGAATATATCCATTCACAAGTTCAGGTTTTTTTAGTTCTTCTTTAATCATGTCAATAATAATCTGGTCAGGCACAAGCTCGCCTTCATCCATGAAGGATTGTGCTTTCCTGCCGAGTTCAGTTCCCTGCTTGCGGTTTGCACGGAGTATGTCGCCAGTCGAAAGCTGAACGATTTTATAGTCTTTGCAAATTCTCTCTGCCTGAGTGCCTTTTCCCGCTCCGGGAGGACCTAAAAAGATTAATCTCATTATTTTTCCTTTTTATAAATATTATGGAATTGTTTTGTGCAAATATAAGGAAACGCAAATTGAATTGAGACCGATGTTGATAATTTTGTATATAATGTGGTTTTTTTATTCAGGCCATTCTTCCTTCGAAATACCTGCTTGTCTGAGAAGTCTAATCAATAGGTCAACGCTTATTTCTTTTCTATGAGGATTTGGAATTGTGAGACGAATATTACCTTTAATCATATATTGATGTTTGCCACCGGGGAAAGGTCCCTCAAAGCCAAAATTTTTCAGTTTTCTGAGAAATTCTTTGTAAGAAATTGGCTTCATTATTCAGCTGAAACCGGTTCATAAATATTAATATCTTTGAGCTTGGGTAATTCGATATTTTTATTTAGGCTGACGATAATCCAGCCCTCGAGAGATTCTCTTAGATTCCTTCTGCAATCCTCCAAAGATTTACCGGTTGCCCACACACCTTGCAATTGTGGGATTTCTCCATAAAAGGGTTCTTCATCTTCTATGATTTCATAATGAGCAAGATTCAATGCTTCTTCAATATATTCAATTAACATATATTATTTATCTGACATTAACAAAAAACTCTAATATTTAAAACGCATTAAGAAGTTTCAAATTGTAGGTTATTTAGTTGTTGTGCTGATACAACTTTGCTTAAATTCAACATTTCAATACCTACAACTTTACCATCTTTATTAAAATTTAAAATTACATTCTTTTCGACTTCTTCCGATTCTACAATTTGTGATTCATCAAGTCGAAAATAGAGTGTATCGCTTTCCTTGTCAATTTTTAACTTCATATTCACTTTTTTGTATGTAAATTAGCAAAATTTTATTATATAAAATATTTCCGGTAAATTTCGTTAATCAAATAAATACAATGTTGGTAAGAGGTAAATTATGAATAGACAATATACATTACAATACTAGCTCGACGATGACTGGTATGTCGGCAGGCTGTTGGAAGTACCCGGAGTATTCAGCCAGGCACCAACACTCGAGGAATTGAAGGAGAATATTAGGGAAGTTTATCAGTTGATGATGGAAGATGAGTTGGAGGATTAAAAAAAGTTAAAATAGATTACAAAGAACTCGAACTTACTATATGAAAAGACAATTACTAATATTATTAGTTTTTATATCCAGTACTATCCTGTGTTTCTCTCAAGACAATTGGATAAAATACCAAAACAAAAATGAACTGTATGATATCATATCAAATGGTAAAAATCTATGGTCTATCTATGAAAGAAAAGGATTAATAAAATGGGATATGAGAGATTTTTCATACGTGGAATTATCTGAACTTATTGATACAAGTATTACCGAGTTAAAACAGATGGTTTACTCAACCGATGGCAATGTTTGGGTTATGAGTAATATGGGATTAATTAAAATTGATAATAATAATAATTTTACAAACTATTTTTCTGATTTTGAAATAAATACAAAATTTAACATCATAGGTTTAGACTCGTCAAATAATATATGGTTGTATGATGGTAATTTAATAGCTACATTTTCTGAAACGTCAAGATTGAAAAAATTCTCATTAATTGATTCTCTTACTGATTTAAATACATTCGCTGTTCAAAAAAATGGTACAAAATGGTTTGGTACAGACCATAGTATTATAAAAATTGATTCAACAGGTTATATACAAGAATTTTCCGATACCAGTAAGGTTAATTATGAAATATTTTCTATTAACAAAATATTATTTGACCATAATGACAATGTTTGGTTTACTACCTCAGATGGAATAAAAAAGGTTGATAAATTTGGGGATTGGTCATTATATTTTAGAGCTGATACTATTGTATACGATCAAGATGGATGGCCTTATATAATAAGAAATGGATTTAGTACTTTTATAATTGATAATAGTAATAATTTATGGTTTCCTGGTAGGGATGGTTATGAATGTTATAACAATTCATTAGATAGTGTTTTGAAAAATGCTCTTTATTTTTATCATACAGGACGTCGCTACTGGTTTAGAAATGAAAAATGGATTATTGACAAAAATAACCATTTTATAATTGGCACTTCTGGTGGTTTTTTTATATTAAATGAAACTACATATCCGAGTAAATGGGAAGCTCATACTATTACTTCAATTCCCTGCGATTTAGTAAATGTAATAGAAATAGATGATTCTAATAATGTTTGGATTGGTAGTAATTGTGGGAATGATCTTCATATTTTAAAAAATTTAAAAAATTGGGAAGAATTAAGATATAATAACGGGCAATGGGGTTATGATGTTGTCTCTGCTATTTGTTTTGACAGTCGAGGCAACAAATGGATTGCCTGCGAAAATATTCATAAAGTTATGAAGAGAACACCTGATGATGAAAATATTGTATATATTATAGATGAAGGTGTCAATCCTGCACATTTTAATTGTATTGAAGAAGATAAAGAAGGTAATATATGGATAGGAGGATTTTGGGATTTAATTAAAATTAATGTAAATGGAGATACAACCTGGTTAAGACGTACAGAAAAGGATTTCTTTGGTGCTTTTGATGTGAAATTTGATTCAGAAAATAATATGTGGTTAGTCGAATACCATTTCGGTTCTGATACACTTAGACACAGAGATAAAGATTTATTTTTTAAAAAGGTAAATGACACCGCATTTCAACATTTCGATTTGAAAGCAAGAAAAATTGTCATTGATAAAGAAGACAATGTCTGGACATCGCAGGGGGATAAAATTGATAAATATGGCAATATTACACACATCAATTTAGAAGGAATTAATGGTGAATGGAATGGATTTTCGGTTGCAATAGACTCATCAGAAGCAATTCTGTTTGGTGGTGCAAGTGTATTAGCAAGACTCGATAAAAATGGTAATATAACTTACCACTATGTTCCTTATGAATACCATATTGAAAAGATAACTGATATTGCTGTAGATAAAAATAATCGAATTTGGCTTGCATCTGTTTATTTATATAGATTGGACACTTATGTGAATATTAAAGATGAAACATCAATAAATTCAAATAAAATCATAAATATATTTCCTAACCCATCTAACAACATTGTAACTTTTAGTTATAATCTTCAAAAAGATTGTCAGGTTAAATTGGAGTTGTACAATTTACTTGGGAAAAAAGTAACAACATTAGTAAATGAGTTTCAATTTGCTGGAGAAAAAAATATAATTTATAATTTAAATAATTCCTCAAATGGCTTACTCTATTATATCATAAAATTAGATGATACAATAGAATCAGGAAAACTCATTCAATGTGATTAATTAAATAAGTATGTAAAACTTCCTACAAATCCTTATACGGATTGGGTCCTACTTCGTCTATCGTTTCGGCGAATTTGTTGAATATATCAGGCAGACGGTCGTACTCGTCAATAGAAAGTGTGTGGATTTCCACGCGTTCCGGCTCCAATACGAGCTGTTTCAATTTCTCCTGAACATTTTCCATCCTGATATTCGCAAGCTCGCTGCCGCGTATAAAGTGGCACTGGTAATCATCCCCGTATTTACAGCCGATGAGAATCGCACCGTCGAATCCGGCGGCGAGTGCATCATTAATCCAGCTTGTGCTGACCGAACCGAGACACCTGACGGGAATTACCCTGATGTTCGGTGTGTAAAGCATCCTCTTTCTTGCGGCGATATCGAGAGAAGGATATGCATCGTTTTCACACATAAAGGCAATGATTCTCGGCTTCTCCTCATCTTCTTCCGGCATGTCAATTGATTTTATCATTGCTGAAATAATCGGCACAGAATAATCCTTGAAGCTGACAATTCTTTCGGGACATGCGCCCATGCAAATACCACAGCGGCGGCACCTGTTGGGATTCGGCATCGGAGTACCTTTTACGTCTTCTTCCAATGCACCAAAGGGACATTCTTCAGTACAACGCTTGCATTGAGTACATCTCTGGAAGAAGAAATCGGGATAAGTCTTATCTCCTGACCTCGGGTGAACTGCAATACCTTTCCTGATAGCTTCGAGTGCCTGGATTGCCTTGAGTGATGCACCGAGCGCATCGTTCTTGCATGCAACTGTATCCATCGGGTTTCTCACAGTTCCAGCCGCATAAATGGCTGTACGCCTTGTTTCGTAAGGGAAGCAAATGTAATGTGAATCGGGGAAACCGTAATGCAGAGTTGGTAAATCTTTCCCCTGGATGTATTTCAAATTCAATACCGAATATTCCGGCTCGACTGCTTCATCAGGTTTTTCTTCGGCAGGTTTAGAATCTACTGAGGGATTTTCTGTTTTTTTAACAGTTTTTATTCTGTCAGCCGCTGAGTTTGGCATCATACCTGCGGCAAGTACAACCATATCTGCCTGAATTTGAATCTTCTCACCGACAAATGTGTTATCAACATCAACATTAATTGTTCCATTATTAACATTAACTCCTGCAATCTCGCCTTTTGTGAGAAAGATAGTGTCTTCGTTTTGAACCCGCTTTAAGAACAATTCATAATTCGCGGGGGTGCGGAAATCCTTATATATGATATATATTTTTGCATTGGGATACTTTTCCTGAACATACAATGCCTGCTTCAATGAAGTCATACAGCATATTGAGGAGCAGTAGGGAAGATGTTCCTTATCACGGGAACCTGCACACTGAATAAATACGATGCTGTTAATTGCTCCGTTATCACTTGGTTTCTTTAGATTATTATTCTTTGCGAGTTCTTCAAATTCAACATTCGTTACAATGTTTTTGGAAGAACCATAGCCGAGATATGATAGCTTCTCCGGCTCATAAGGTTTCCAGCCCGTCGCTTGTATGATTGTACCGACAACGAAGTTTTGAGTATCGCCATTAATTTTTGCAGTAACATTGAAAGCTCCCGGCTGTCCTGCAGTCTCTTCCAGTGTGCAGTTAGTCAAGACTTTGATTTTATCATTAGACATTATCTCAGCAATCAAATCATCGCAGGGATTTGCTTCGAGTTCAGTATAAGGTGCTTTTCGAGGAGTCAGTTTATAGAGTTTTTTATAATATCCTCCGAGTTCTTTTTCTTTTTCAACAAGAACAACATTATATCCCGCTTTGGCAGATGACAATGCCGCATTCATACCCGTTACACCACCACCGACAACCATGACAGTATCATTGATGTCGAGAATCATCGGTTGAGGAATATCTGAATTCTGCATTTTGACTACACCCATTTTTAAATAATCTTTTGCGAGTGCATCGGTTTCTTCTTCATTCGGCTTATGTGACCAGCACACGTGTTCCCTTATGTTCACCCTGTCAACAAGGACATTTTCACCGAACCTGAAAACTTCTGTCATATATCTTGGAGAGCATGCACCTATGACAACCCTGTTGAGTCCTTCTACTTCAATATCTTTTCTGATTTCCTGAATTGCGAGGTCTCCGCAAAGGCAGGAGTTGATTTTTGATACAGGGATTTTTGTTTCTTTCTGAACTGTCTCGCAAATCGCCTGGCAATTAATTGAACCACCGATTTCACATCCTGAGCATAAGTACATTCCGACTTTAGTTTCTATAGCCATCTCAGTTCCCTCCTTTCACAATGTGAATTGCTTTCATCGCAGCACCTGTTGATTCCTGCACTACAGAAGACACCTCCTTAGGTCCTGTGCATACTCCGCATCCGATAATTGTTTTGTCAACATCTGTTCTTATAAATCCGTTTTCATCTAAAATTGATTTATCAGGGAATCCATTCCTTGATTTTGTCGGTTGCATTCCTGTTGCCAGCACAACAAGGTCAACTGTATATTGTTTCAAAACAGCATTCATTGTATCATCTGCCTCAACTATTAATTGATTTGAATCCGGGTCCTGCATTACCTTTGCAACCTTACCCCTATGAAAAAACACCTTGCTGTCGTTCTGCATTTTTGAATAAAAATCTTCAAGTGGTCCCGGTGAACGAATGTCAATATAAAATACATGAATCTCAGTTTCAGGTATCTGCTCTCTAATGTATTGTGCTTGCTTGAGCGAAGCCATACAGCAGACTGATGAACAATACTCGAGATGGTTCTCATCACGCGAGCCGGCACACTGAACAAATGCAACTTTCTCTATTGGTTTATCTGAACCCGGAATCTGGATTTTTCCACCGGTTGGTCCGCTTGGCGAAGCAAGACGTTCGAGCATCATATTTGTAATGACACCCTGCAGCTTGCCGTAACCTAATGTTTCCAGCTTCTTTGCATCGTAAGGGTCCCAGCCGGATGCCCACACAATAGCTTTTGCACTTATATTTAATTCTTTTTCTTCTTCATTAAGGTCTATTGCATTATACTTGCAGGAATCAATAATCAAATTCAGTTCTTCCCGGCTGCAAAGTTTTTTATCGAGAACATATTTCATAGGATAGCAATTATTATAGGGAAGATAAATCGCCTTTGTTTTGTCCATACCGAAATTGAAATCGTTGCTTCTCTCGACAGTACAAGCAGTGGCACAATCGCCGCAGTTTGTGCATTTATTATTCACATATCTCGGATTTACTTTAACATTTACATTGTAATTTCCTGCATCACCTGAAATAGTTTTCACTTCAGAAAGAGTATAAAGAGTGATTCTCGGATTGTCTCTCAATCTTCTTATGTTAATTTCCAAACCGCAGGTAGGCGGGCACAATTTTGGGAAGTATTGATTCAGTTGAGCCACTCTACCGCCTATATAAGGATTCTTTTCAATGAGTGTTACAGTGAATCCGGTTTCTGCCGCTTCTAATGCAGTCGAAATTCCTGAAATTCCTGCTCCAACTACCAGAATGTCAGTATCAATAGAACACTTTTCCATAATCATTTCTTTCTATATTATTTATCATTTTTGATGTTTCAATTGCAAGAGGTATGAGGTTAAAATTCCATCTATATCTCTGTCATCCAATAATCATAAATCATTATTGTTTCTAAATTAAATTACTTAGTCAGCTATTACAAGTGTACAAATCTTATTGTAATCTGAGTGTGGTGAAATGCGGGATAAATTTATATATTTGAAATTGTGATAATGACATAACTAAAAGTTTTAAATAATTAGGAATATAATTCCTCTTAATTCCAAATTATTAATATGAATAATGACAGAAAATGCAAAAATTATAACCGATAAACTGAAAACTGCACTGGAATCCGATTCTAATGTGGATTTTGCGGTTACTTTCGGTTCTGTGTTGGAAAAAGAAAAATTCAGGGATATTGATGTTGCCGTATATTTCGTAAAACCACCCGAAGGTATGGAACTTCTCAATTATATGGCATCACTTGACAGGGCGGTAGGCGCAGAAGTTGACCTTAACGTGTTAAATTCTGCAGGTCCATTTCTAAGACATTAAGTTTTCAAAATAGGGGAGCATTTATTCCTTCGTGATTTCATAAAATATGCAGATTTCTGTGATAAGACAATTGCAGATTATATGGATTATAAGTACATCACAGGATTGGATAAATATGATAGATAAAATTCTTGTTGAAAGAAATTAAAAAGCCATCGAGGACTTTCTCAGGGAAATTCAGAATAGTCCAGAGGTAAATAAATTTTATGAATTTGAAAATAATGTTCAATTCAAAAGATTCATTGAAAGAAACATCGAACTCTGCATTGAGAAGATGATTGATGTTTGCAGGCATATAGTAAGCCATTTGAATCTGAAGGAGCCAGAATCATACAGTGAATGCTTTGAAATGTTGACTAAGGAAGGAATAATTTCTCAGGAATATCTTACAACAATACAATCAATGATAAAGTTCAGGAATTTACTAATCCATGCTTATGAAAAAATTGATGACAATATCACTTATGGAATTTACAAAAAACACCTGCCTGATATTAAGCAATTTGTACATGTCATTAGAAAATATAATATAAAGTAGGGGCAATTCCTGAATTACCCCTACAATAAAATTAAAATTACCGTCTCAAATTGTTTGTTTCCTGAAGCATCTGGTCGCTTACTGATATCGTTCTGGCTGATGCCTCGAATGCTCTCTGTGTTGTGATTATATCAGTGAACTCAGTCGTCAAATCCACATTTGATTGCTCCAATGCACCGCTTACCATCGTGGTGGATGGATTATCCTCACCACCTGTTCCAATGAATGCAGTACCACTGTTTGGTGCAACTTTGAACATGTTAGAACCGTCTTTCAACAAACCTCCCGGATTCGAAAATTTTGCCATAACTATTTGACCGAGAACTTCATTCTTGCCGTTTGTAAAAGCACCCCATACTTTACCGGATGTGTCAATCGAAAAGCCAGAAAGCTCGCCTGACTGGAATCCATCCTGGTCAATTGCAGTTGCCGTGCTTGAGCCGGCATAGTTTGTCAATCCGTTTCCTGCCTGTCCTGAAAGATTTATTGTAATATCTTCAGGAAATAAATTCTGGAAAGTAGGATTAGTGCTAACTGCAACAGTAAGGGTTGATGGTGTATTCAAAGTACCGTCTGCGTTGAAGGTTATTTCGGGAGAAGCTCCAGCAACAAGGTCGGTTGCATCTCCATCTAATGTTACAGTTACATCAAATTGAGCATCTGCAACTTTTTCGAAAGTAATGTCCAATGTATGAGTGCCGCCTCGTTGGTCATAAACTACGATAGTCGTTGACCTCGTATTATCAGGAGAAGTTAAAGGCATATTTGCATTTAGATTACCTGTAACTTCCACGTTATGTGATTGCTGTGGAGGTGAAATCATAGTCGAAGGAATCTGAAGATTTTTTACATTACGGTCGAGAATCGTTGAACCGTCTGTATTTCTTACGAGATTATTACTTGCATCCAATTGAACGCTGTAACCTTGTAAGAATGCTCCTGTAGTACTGTCAACGAAGTAACCTTCTTTGTCAAGTGCTATCATGCCTGCTCTTGAGAATAACCTCTGATTGTTCAAATTATAGACGAAGAATCCTTCCCCCTGTAAAGCTAAGTCCAGTGGTCTGTCAGTATATTCGAGCGAACCCTGTGACATATTATTTGAAACTGATGCAATTTTTACACCCAATCCGAATTGAAGCGGGTTTATACCGCCGATTGCCCTGGAACCGGCAATTTCCGGCGGACTGCCATAGCCAGTTGTCTGACTAAAAAGGTCTGCAAAAGTCATCCTGCTGGATTTATATCCAAAGGTATTAACATTTGCAAGATTGTTTGAAATGACATCGAAACGCCGCTGATTAATTCTCAAAGAGCTGGCGCTGATTGATAAAGCTCTGCTTAAGCCCATTTATGAACCCTCCTTGGTTTAAAAATATTGTTATTACTTTTTTTTCTTAACTCCTCAGTCATTCGGAGTTTTCATCATGGGATTTCCTGTCCACTATTGGGAGCGAGGTCCAATCCCTAAATAATTATGCAAATACCACCGAGTCAATATTTGTAATGACTCTGTCCTCCAAATCATTGCTGTCAACGACTGTAATCACTGTCTTGTTCGGTACGCTTACAATGAAACCTTTTTCATTCAGCATAACCAATGATTCCGTAGAACCCTTTTCATCTGCCTT
Source organism: Bacteroidota bacterium (assembly GCA_004322215.1). Lineage (GTDB taxonomy): Bacteria > Bacteroidota > Ignavibacteria > Kapaibacteriales > UBA2268 > XYC2-FULL-35-21. Next base: position 103,770 of record SCSM01000039.1, read on the forward strand.
AGCAACTGCACTCGAAAGCCGGGTTAAATCCTCTTCTCCGAGGTCAATTTCCCTGCTTGTCAGTCTCGATTGAGCATGAGACGAGAATTTCAGCTTATCGAGCTCCTGCCTGAAGATTTCCTCAAACGATGTATTCATCCGGTTCTGAGTCGGCTGAAGTGTTTGTTTCTTCAGTTCGCTTATACCTCCTGCCGGAAGAAAAGGCAGCATCACTCCGTTAATTTCTGGCAAATTATTCACCCCCTATAATCCATTCGTTAAACATATTTATAATTTAATTCAAATTTTAATTTATAATTTTAAATTTTCAATGAATTTTTTAAAATTTAATTTTTAAACATTTTTCTTTGTTTTATCATTTTTAATTTTTTATTTTAAATTTTAATTCTAAACTAACTTTCTGTTGAAATATCCGTAACATTTTCAAGCGGCACCTCCAATCCATTGATTACGAGCATCGTCCCTTCGGATTTGAACCTGACTGCCTCTATTACACCATAAGTGTAACAATCGGGATTATAAGATGTTCCGGCTTTGTCCTTAGCAGTCACACTGAATGTATATTGTCCGGATGCAAGCTGATTGCCGTTTCCGTCTTTTCCATCCCAGTTAATCGTGTGGTCGCCGCTTTCGAGGTCTGAACCGGAAAGTTCAATTGTTCTGACTACCTTACCGGTAGAATCTTTTATTTGCAGTTCTCCACTTGCTGCAGTTATATCGAGCTTATATCCAAGTTTGACGGAGCTGTTTCCGTCATACGTGGCTGTATTTGAAATTGCTTTTGCATTTTTACCCAACAATCCCGGCAAAGCCGAATTTGAGATTGTTTTGGTCAGCAGCAAGTTTGAATTTACCTGCCCTTCAATTAATGAGCGTATGTCTGTTAAAGTTTCAAGTTGTGAGAATTGTGCAAGCTGCGATGCAAATTCCTGGTTGTCATACGGCTTCAAAGGATTTTGAGATTTAAGCTGATAAGTCAACAGTTTTAAGAACTGGTCCTTACCAATCTCACCTGGTTTCTTAGTTTGCTGAGAGTAGCTACTGCTTGCTGATGATGCAGTATTTGATATACTTTCTGTCATTAGTGCATGCTCCTTTAATTAATGTTATAAAATACTCGTATTTATTAATAATCCTTCTTCAAAACCATCGCCTGCTGCAACAAGTTCATCTTCTTCCCTGCTTAATTGATTCAGAGTTCCGATGAATTCCCTGTTAGCTTTTCCGTCCTTATGGCGTGCATTGCTACCCTCAAAGAATGCATGCTTGTCGTTGAGGTCGTTTTCAACATTGCGTATTTCGATTTTGATGGATTCTGTTTTAATTCCCTGTTGATTTAATTTATCCTTTAATTGTATTAACTGATTCTCAAGATTTTTTGCAACTTCCCTGCTGTCTGTTTTCATCACAAGTTTTGCAATATCATCTTTCATTGTAATTTCGATTGATACAGTACCGAGTGATGGTGGATTCAGATTGAGCCGCGCTGTGTACGTTGTATTATTTTGTAAATTCTTAGCAACCTGTAATGTCTTGTCAGCAATTTCTTCCAACCTGAATCTTGTCAATCCAACAGTATTTGTAAGGTCAATTTCTTTCGCAGAAATTTTTGGCATATTATAAATCTTATCTGTTATACCTGTTCTGCTTAAATTAAAATTTGACTGTGAGTTATAATCTGCTGAAAATTTTGCTGACGGTATCTGAACTTTCTCTTCCTTTGGCAAAATGTTGTTTTCAGACAAATTAGCATTATTTTTCAAATTTTCTGCAATTTTTTCTTTTCCTATATTATTTAAATTCGGTGCAATACTATCAACTTTATTCAAAACCTGATTTTTGCTTACTGCTTCATTCTGCTTAATGAACAATCCTGTAATATCCTTATTATTAAGTATATTTTGCTCAATTGTTTTAATTGAAGCATCTGCTTGTTTTATTTCCTGCATTACTTCAGTTGAATTAGTAATGATTCCCGGCTGAATTTTTAGATTATTTGATTCGGTTTTTTCAATTCCAGTATTTAACTTTAATGTAGTTGCATCAGTCGCAGCTTTCAATTTTTCGCTCAATTTCATATTTTTTTGAACAGAAATGTCAACAGTTTTTCTGTTAATAATAAGATTGGAAATATTTGTTTTTCCATCTTTCAATATTTGCAATTCACCGGAAAAAGATTTTTGGTTTACCATCATTTTTGCAGCAACATCATCGTGAATTTTCACATTTTGTTTCTGTTCAGCCATGCTTTCTGGCTTGACATCTACCTGTTTAGAATTAATCTTTTGGTTATTATTCGCAGTCAGTTCCTCCGATTTTTTTACTGTTTGTGTTCCGTTTTTAGACGCATCAATTTTTTGCGTATTGCCACTCACTGAATTTTTATCTGCTATATCTTTGTCCGTCAGAACCTTTGAACCGGAGCCATTTCCGGAGCTTTTATCATCCTCGTATCTATAATCTTTTTCAGAATATGATGTATTATAATCATTTCTTTCATAATGATTGTAATTATTCGCGGAATAGCTCAGCGGCTGGTTATTCAGTGTATTGTCCGCATAATTATCAGTTAAGGGGGATGAATTTGCAGAATCATAGTCGTTAATTCTTTCTTTAAGACTACGTTCAAAGTAATCGCCTACGGTTTTATCAATTTGCAATGACGGACGTTGGATGACGCCGGGTTTGAGCGAGCCCTTCAGAATTGAGATTGAATCAGCCATTTGGTGCCTCCTGCACTTTCTTAAATTGAACAACACATCCTATTTGTTCAATTAATATTAAATGTTAATTATTAATAGTTAATTATCTCTGGCTACCCTGCCGCATAATCTCTGCGGCTCTTTCGGTAGAAATTGCCTCAAGAACCTTGCCAGCTTTTTTCTTTGACATAAGCTTGAGAATTTTGGAGGCATCTTTGGAATCTATTTTTTCGAGAATTTTTGCAACATCTTTTGGCTCTGAGTTATCATAAATTTTTGCAAAATCGGACAGATTTTTATTCTTAATGGAATCGAGTTGTCCAAGCAGTAGTTTCTCTTTTTCCTGTGATGTTTTTGTTATTCTATCAATGTCTGATAAAACCTGCTTGTAAAGTAATGTTACTTTTTGAAGGGAGTCCCTCAATTTTGCATATATACCGTGAATTTTTGCTATTGAGTCGAGCATTTTCGGGTATGATGTTTTACCTGTTGATAAAAGTTCATTCTTTTTCGATAATGAATCTGCGAGATTTTTCTGATTATTTAATAATTGTTTGTTTTCAGAAACTAAAATTTTATTCCTTACAGATTCTCTAATTAATTCATCGAATTCTGTTTTTGAAATGGTAATATTCGGTACATTCTTTTTACTTTTTGACTTTGAGGTCATTGTTCTTTCCTGATTAGACTTTCTGTCGATTCCAATAAATCCCGGGAAGAACTTATATACTACAATAAATCCGCCTACAACTATTACAAATGCCGTTACAAGCGAAATTAAAATCATCATTAAAGATTTTGTACTCATCATACCACCGTTTCTTCCATTTATATCGTTTTTTAATCCCGAATCAGGTTCCGGATAAATTCCGCTTAGCATCTGCTGTTCAAAACCCGGGATTCTCCACAACACTTCGTTCAGTTCAAATTGAAATTCAAATTATACCTTCAATATATCAACAGTTTGGCTTAAGTTTCGGGCAATTTCATCGAGCCGAATAACATCTTCTCTTTCCAAATCGTAATTATGAGCCAATAACTGTTTTTCCTTAAGTTTTATTAATATTTTTTTTTCTTTAAGAACTTCGTTTAATCTATCTCTTTTTTCGGATTCTGTTTCGATTAACTTTAGCTTTTCTTTTGCAAGTTTTTTTAATTCATCTCTAACAAATGTTTTATGAAAATGTCCTGCCTGAAGGTCGGATGCCTTTTTGTTACCTGTTTCAGCTCTCAATATTTGTTTTAAATAATTTTCTTTTTCCTCGATTTCTTCTTCTTTTTTCCGGCGCTTATTGGCAGCATTTCTCAATTCACGCTTCGATTCCTCAACCTTATGCGACCTTAATCTTAATACCGGCTCCAATCTGAACTTAAAATTTTTAGCCATAATTCATATAATTCGTATACTTATATTACGATAATTCATATTTATTTTTTTTGATAATTTCCCTGCTTAACTTAACGAAATCCCTTTCAACTGTTCAATAGCATCTTCATATTCTGTTGTTTCATAAACACCTTGTTTAAGAAATCCGTTAATCCTGTCATTCAAAGCAATTGACTTGTCAATCACCGGATTAGTTCCTTTCTGATAAGCACCTACACTAATCAAATCCTCGGCTTCGCTATAAGCAGCCATCAGTTCCTGTACTTTCAATATAGCATTAAAATGTTCCTTGCTGATTACATCGTTTCTTACCCTGCTTATACTTTGCAGTACATCAATAGCAGGGTAGTGACTCATATTTGCAAGCCGTCTTGTTAACACAATGTGTCCGTCCAAAATACCTCTCGAGGCATCTGATATCGGCTCGTTTATATCATCTCCTTCTACTAAGACTGAATAAAGAGCAGTAATCGAACCGTCAATAGAAGTTCCTGCTCTCTCCATAGTCCTTTGTAATAATGAAAAGACAGATGGAGTATAGCCCTTTGTTGTCGGCGGTTCTCCTATGGCTAATCCGACCTCACGCTGAGCCATAGCAAGTCTTGTGGCTGAGTCCATCATAAACATCACATCGAGCCCTTTTTCGCGGAAATATTCAGCGATAGTTGTAGCAACCAGCGCACCTTTTACCCTGACGAGCGGTGGATTATCACTGGGAGCTATGATAACAACTGAACGCTTCAAGCCCTCCTCCTGCAAATCCTTTTCGAGAAACTCTCTGACTTCCCTTCCGCGTTCACCAATTAATGCAATGACATTTATATCGGCTGAAGTATTCCTGGCAATCATTCCGATAATAGTAGATTTACCGATTCCCGAACCTGAGAAAATTCCCATTCTCTGCCCTTTGCCGAGAGTAAGCATAGTGTCAATTGCTCTTATGCCTGTGGCAACCGGCTCGAGAACTCTTTTTCGTTTTAGTGGGTCTGGAGGTATTGCATAAATTGAGCGTCTTTCACCTCCGATAATATCGCCAAGCCCGTCAATCGGTTCTCCCAATCCTCCCAGGATTCTCCCGAGAAGCCGGTCTCCAACATTAATGCTCAGTGATTCACCGGATGCAATTATTTCCGTTCCCGGTGAAATTTCTTTTGGTTCTCCGAGAACCATTGATAAAATTTTATTATCGCGGAAGCCAACTATTTCGGATTTACATATTTCTTTGCCATTCCTGTCCCTGACAATGCAAACTTCACCGACAGGTGCTTTTGGTCCTTCACTTTCGAGGATGATTCCAATAACTTTAGTAATTCTGCCGCTCAAAGTAAGAGTATTCTTTGCTCTGACTGCATTACCGACACTTTCTCTTATTGTCTCAGCCGTTATCATTTGGTGATTCCGATTCTGCTTCCATTTGTTTCAGTAATTCTATGTCTCTGTCGGGTTTGTTCTTTTGGAGTGCATTCTGCAATGCAATTTTAATAATTTCGAGTTGTGAGCCACGGCGGGCATCAACGCTGCCTACAGATGTTTCGAGTATGCAGAATCCGGGTTCCACGGAATCGTTCGGCACAAGCTGAACATCCTGGATTCGCGAGGAATCATCTACGAGTGAGCTTTTTACTTCTTCGAGTATTCTTATATCGGTTGGGTTAAGATGTATCTTGAAGATAAATTCATTATCGAGAGATTTAATTGACTTCTGGACTTGTTCTATTACGGATTTTGAATTGCCGCTGATTTCTTTTTCAATTATTTTTTCTGCTACCAGTATTGCAAGTTCAGGTAAAGATTCTTCAAGTAAAGATAGTTCTCCCGAAACCTGAGCCCGTAATTCCCTGATTACATTTTCAATATTTCTTATCCAATGCTGGTAAGATTCAATTTCATTTTTATAGACATTAACTGCATAATCCTCCCCTTCGGCAAAGCCGGTCTCATACGATTCCTTTTTTTGTTTATCGGCAACATCCCTCGGAATAAATTGTGTCGGCAGTTCTTTTAATGATATTTCAATCGGCTGGTCAGAACCGGAAAAGGCAAATTCCTGTGAAAATACAGCTTTTGAAATAACATCCTGTTGGTCGGTAACGATATTATTTTTAAAATAGCTTTTTCCTGATGTTGCTATTTCCCCACCAGTCAGGACTTCAAGTCTTGTAAGTTTCTTTGGAATTTTCAGTACGAATTTACTCATTATATATAATTATTATTTAAATTTTTTCTTAAATATGTCTCTGCAATCCAACTTAATTATGTGAGGGGGGGGGTACTCCCGGCACTATTATCATTAAACAAATACGTCTTCCTTGCCTTTACCGCCAATAGATATTTCTTCCTGGTCTTCGAGTTGTTTGATAATGTCAACAATCCTTATTTGAGCTGATTCAACTTCCTTCAATTTAACAGGACCCATGAATTCAAGCTCTTCTTTAACTACTTCAGCAGCACGTTCAGACATATTCTTAAATATTTTCTGCTTGATTTTATCGTCCGAAATTTTGAGTGCTAGAGCAAGGTCTCGTTTATCAACATCACGCAAAATTCTTTGTATGCCCCTATCGTCAATTGTAATAATATCTTCAAAGAGGAACATGAGTCGCTTAATTTGTGTAGCAAGGTCGAAATCTCTTGCTTCTATTGTCTCGAGCATCGCTTTAGCAGAAGCATTAGTACTCCTGTTCAATATGTTTGCAACAAGCTGGGCACCTCCGGCAATTGCCATATCCTGCGAAAGAGTTGATTCCGCTATTTCATCTACAACGTGTTCTATTTGTGATAGCAAAGTCGGTGAAACTTTTCCGAGTTTGGCAATCCTGTGTATCGTATCGCTTTTCAAATCCTCTTTGAATTCATTCAAAACATCTGCCGATTGGTCAGGTGACAAATGTGAGAGGATCAGTGCAATTGTCTGAGGATGCTCCTTCGAAAGAAAACTTGCTAACTGCTGCGGGTCTGCTTTTTTAAGTATGTTAAAGCCCCTGACAGTCGTTAAAACCCTGATTTTTTCTATAATATCCTTTGCCTTGTCCAAGCCATACGATTTTTCGAGAAGAACCTGTGCAAAATCAATTCCTCCTTCAATCATATAACTTTGTGCAGTCATAAGCTGATAGAATTCTTCTATAATTTCCTCGATAACATTTGAGCTTAGGTCTTTCAGATTTGTTATTTCGACCGCAATTTGCTCAACTTCGTGCATATCGAGTTCCTTGAAAACTTTTGCTGCCACATCTACATCTAATGACATTAACAGGACAGCCGCTTTCTGCCTGCCGGTTAGCTCGGATGTTGATATTGTTTTCTTTTTCATAAATATTGTATTTTATTAAAGATTTAAATCTTAGTATTTATTAAATTATCAACGTTATAAATAAATTTAATATTGCAACGATTTTCCAAATTACTTAATAATTTTTTTCACAAAAAACATTATTTGTTCGTTTTTATTTCTTCTGGCTCCTGGACAAGCATCATTCTTATCATTCTGACAGCATCCTGAGTTTGTCCCTCGATGTATTCCTGAACTTTATTTTTTAATTCCATCTTCAGCATGACATCTTCGGTGAAACCGGATAATTCATCTTTTTCGAGTCTCGCTCTTGCCATCGATGCCAATGCTTCTTTGTCGAGCGGCTTACCGAATTCTTCATCATCATAAGCATCGAGTTCAGCTCCTCTTTCGCCCTCGAGAAGAAGTTGTTCGGGTAGTTCACCGGGTGTTAAGAGTAATTGTTCTTCTCCCATGGCTATTTCCTCCAGTCTTTCTGCCTGTTCCTGGACTTCTTCCTCTTCTTCTTCTACTGAAATTTTCTCAGGTAATGAGAATGCAATTCTTAATCTTTCTTTTATCTGCTTGGATTGCAACAGACGGTACATTAAGAACATTGTAATGACAATTGCTGCAAGCAGGAAAATGATTTTATAATCGGGATTGTTATACCATTTAACATCCTCTGCAGTACCTGTTTCCTCGATTGGGGTAGTGTCGAACCTGACATTTAGTACCGATACCTGGTCGTTTCTCATGGGGTCATATCCCACTGCTTTCTTGACTATATTATCGAGGTTAAGCATCACACTGTCTGACCTGGGATTATAAATTGTCGTGTCTCTTCCGCTTATATTTTTTTTGTCATACGTGCCATTTATAAGTGCAGCAACTGATAACCTTTTTATATTACCGACTTCTTTTATTATTCTTGCTATTGTTTCAGGTATCTCATAATTAGAAATTGTATTAGACTTAGAACGAGTATTGCTCGAACTTGGAGATACATATGATATTAATGAATCACTTCGAGTTGACGAATCCGCTGATGAACTCGATTCGCTCACCGATTGCTCGCTTCGTACTACCTGCTTTTCAGGGTCATAAGTTTTTACAGTACTGTCAATCTGGTCGAAATTCAGTTCTGCATTTACTCTCACTTCAGAATTTCCTTCTCCAAGTACTCCATCCAGCATAGATTGTACTTTATCGGCAAGGTAATGCTCCACTTTCATCTGCTGCTGGTATTGAGTGGCTGTCATCCCAGCAATCGAAGCAGATTCCTGAGGTGATTCCGACAGGATTTTTCCTCTTTGGTCAACTACAATTACATCTTCCGGTTTCATTCCTTCGATACTTCCCGAAACGAGATTCTGTATTCCTTCAATGCTTGTTTTTGCGAGTCCGCGGTTTCCTTTTAAATGTAATGACACGGAAGCTGTTGGCGGTTTCTGGTCTTTATCGAACAATGCTTTTTCCGGTATAACGATATGCACCCTTGCTTTGTTAACATCTTCGATTGAAGAAATTGTTTTGGCAAGTTCACCTTCCAAAGCTCTGCGATAGTTTAATTTTTGAACAAATTCCGACATCCCGAGGTTGGTCTTATCGAAAAGTTCATATCCAATCATTCCGGATTCTGGAAGTCCTTCGCTTGCCAGGGATAGCCGTGTGTCATATACCTTATCTTTTTCAATCAAAATTGTTGAGCCATTTTCCTGCAAGTCATATTCAATCTTATCATCCTTCAGTTTCTGTACTATTTTGGACGCTTCTTTTTCATCGAGACCTGTGAAAAGAACCGACTTTTCTTTGGCTGTAACCGATGAAACTATTAAATACATACCTGATATTACAGCGATAAAGACTATTCCAATCATGATTCTTTGCATGATAGTCAGCCGGTTGAAGAAATTTCTAATCTGTGTTCCTACGTCAAGTTTTGCCATATAAATCTATATTTATTTATTTAATTTCAACATTATTAATATATATTAAGTCTGCATACGCGAAATTTCGCGGTACATATCCAGAAATCTGTTACGGATTTCCATTAATAACTGGAATGAAGTTTTTGCTTTTTCAGAGGCAATCATCACATCATGTATATCAACCGGTTCGCCTTTAATCATTCTTTCGGTTAAATCGGCTGACTGAACCTGCAATGTGTTTGTATCATCGATAAGTTCTTTGAGTGTATCTGAGAATTTTTCACCCTGTGAAGCACCGGGTGCTTGTCCTTTTGCCTGCTGTTCGACAAGCGGCAGATATTGTTTTGCTCTGTCTAATTCATTAATTATCATTTGTGAATCCCTTCAAATTTTTCTTCGTCCCTGAATTTTGTCATTCATTGTGTCTCAAGAATCTCCTTATTATATGGAAAGATCCTTCATTCCGCTTTGCTAAATTCAGAATGAAAATCTTAAAGTTATTAAGCTATACCGTCGAACAATGTGCCCTTGCTTGTAGCAGGTGTTTCGAGTTTTCCGTGCCTGTTGAAGAGTACATGTTTTTTGATTAGCTCGGAGTTTTCGGGAAACAGATTGGCAAAGAACTCGCGTTCATTAGAAGACAATGTAACGGTATCACCATGGAATGGCTTACCATTGAGATTTTTATCCTCAATTTTCAGCTTCGTCGTACCGTCAATCCTGTTTTGCCTTTCTTGTGGCTCAACAATGAAATCACGATATGGATTTACTCCGTTGATTTTCATTATGTTTCCGAACTACCCCTTTTTTATTAAATCTTCCTGATTTACATTTATTAATATATATAAAAATCAATTAAATATCAAGTGAATCCCTTGCCATGTTTTTTGCCGACTCAATAACCGAGGCATTTGCTTCGAATCCACGCTGTGCCGAAATCATTTCCACCATTTCTGTGACAATATTAATATTAGGCATAGCGACATATCCATCTTCATCTGCATCGGGATGAGATGGGTCATAAATCATTCTCGGGGGAGAATCATCTTTAGCCAAATGTGCCTCCAAAACATTTGAATACGGATTTCCTTCTGCATATTCATTTCCGGTATGAATGTTTTCAGAGCCGGTTAAGCTTATTTGGCTATCCAGCTCATCTTCGAAGGAATTATTCTGAACAGCATTGACAATCACAATATCACGCTTATACGGCAGTCCATCGGGACCCTTTGTCGTGTTTGCATTCGCAATGTTATTCGCCACGGCATTGAGCCGCATTCTCTGCAAACTCATACCCTTTCCGCTTATTTCAAATGTTGAAAATATGTTTTCTGACATATTCCTTCCTTTTTTAGTATTTCAACCCGGTAATTGCATTTTGCATACCCTGAAAATAAGACTTTACAGTACGGGCGGCAAACCTGTACCGTATCTGGTTCTGTGCCAGTTCAGCCATCTCCTTATCAATACTGACATGGCTTTCACCGGAACTATATAATTCCGGTTGAGGCACTTCAGGTACAGTTACCATCGGATTAACATCATTATCCCCGACATTAGTACCGATTGGAATGTGCTTCTCATTCGTTACCTCACCCGTTGTCGAAGTCATTGCCTTATTAAACAACTCCTCGAACTTCACCTTTTCGGGCTTATAGTCCGGTGTCGTTACGTTAGCAATGTTCTTCGCTATCGTTCTTTGCCGTAAAGCATAGGCATCGAGCCCCCTGTTCAATAAAGGAAGCCGGTTCCTAAACAAATACTGACGGTATATCAAATTCTCACCGCAAATACTGTTACTATATTTAAATTAAAAGTTATTATAACAATTTGAGTGCCAAAACAATGAAATAATATTCATTTAAGTTAATTATATATAATTAATAAAGTTAGAAATGTTTCCTGCAATTTTTCTGTTGTATTATTTCTTAATAATAATCAAATAAAAGAATAATCTTCAGTCAGTGGTTTTTTTTAACCAAATCAGATAATTTTTAGTTAAGATATGTATTGTGATTTTTGAGTTGCCTGTTAAAATTGGTAACTTGCAAAATATAATTGACCTTAATTGAAATTGTTTTTAATAGTATTTATTAATGAGAATTGTTGCGAAAACCAAACAAAGTGAAATAGCATCTGTATATATTGCTGAACTAAAACCTGATACATTAATAGAATTTACCGAATCTGTATATCCTAACATCCCAAGAATTAAAAAATGGATTATAACTGTATCTACTTTAGACGGATGCCCTGTAGCTTGTAAATTTTGCGATGCCGGCTTTTATTATAAAGGAAAATTGTCAAAAGATGACATACTTTCTCAAATATTATATCTGGTTGACACATTTTATTCAAACAGAAATGTTCCAGTCGAAAAATTCAAAATTCAGTTTGCCAGGATGGGAGAACCGACTTTAAATTACAATGTTATAAATGTTTTAAAGGATTTGCCAACTCTTATTAATGCACCCGGATTAATGCCATCTTTATCAACTGTTGCACCTAAAGGTTGTGAACGATTCCTAGATGAGTTGATTGAAATTAAAAATAATTATTACAAATCGAGTTTTCAGCTTCAGTTTTCAATTCATTCAACTAACCAGGAACAAAGGAATAATATAATCCCTATACAAAAATGGGATTTTGATAAAATCGTTTCTTACTCAGAAAATTTTTTCCAGAAAGGTGCGAGAAAAATTTCATTAAATTTTGCTTTAGATAAATATTCAGAATTAAATGTTGATGTTCTTTCCCAATATTTTAGTCCTGATATTTTCCTGATTAAATTCACTCCTATTAATCCTACTTTTTCTGCTGAAATAAACAAATTATCCTCTTTATTTACCTTAGACAATTCAAATAAGGAATTAATAAAAAAAATTGAGGATGCAGGTTATGAAGTTATTCTTAGCTTTGGTGAGCAGATGGAAAACCGGATTGGCAGTAATTGTGGCCAGCATATATTGAATTTCCTGAAATCCGGTGAAAATTTGAAGGATTCATATACTTTTGATTTAATTAGATATGAAACCTAAAATAGCTGTCATAGGAGCAGGCCCGGCAGGGGTTGCCTGCTCAGTACAACTTGCGAGATTCGGTTATAAGCCGGTTCTATTTGAAAAAGATGAAATAGGAGGTTTAATGAGAAATGCAAATTGTATTAATAATTATCCCGGATTCCCGGATGGCATCTCAGGTTTGAATTTTTCAAAACTGCTTCATAGACATCTAATAAATTATGACATAAGAATTATTAAAAAAGAAATTCACAGTATATCATTCGTCAACAATCTTTTTTGTATTCAATTGAAAAAAATTGTACTGAATTTCAATTACCTTATTATTTCAACAGGGACAAAACCAATAAAACCGGATGGATTCTCAAGGGAGAAAATGGAGCTGTTCAGTTATGACATTGTTAAGCATTTAAATGAGAAAAACAAAACTTTTGTAATCGTTGGTGCAGGAGATGCTGCATTCGATTATGCTTTAACATTATCTACTACAAACGAAGTGACAATTTTGAATCGTAGTAAGAAAATAAACTCAATTAATGAACTTAAGAAGAAGGTAATTAATAATAAGAAAATCAAATATCTTGATAATACATCTATTATTGATATTACAGGAGATGAATCATCAATTATTATAAATGCGATTAAAAATGGAAGAGAAAAGTTAGAAATTATATGTAACAATTTAATTTATGCAATCGGGAGAGAACCAAATCTTGACTTCTTAGACAAATCAATCAAATCAAAAATGGATAAACTTAAACAAAGTAGAAGATTATTTATCATAGGTGATGCATCCGGGGACAAATTCAGACAAATTTCTATAAGCTCCGGTTCTGCTATAAAATCTGCTATGGAACTTCATTCTTATTTATTAAATTCACAAGCTGAATAATAGTAATTATTTTCAACTAACTTTATTATCTGAAAAAAAAGAAGTTCTCAATAAACAATCGAAAGGGGAAATATGAAATATTTCATTTTTACAATTCTTATATTATTTAACTACTGTGTTTACGCACAAACAGAAACAACTACTGCACCAACTGATACTACGGTTAAAAGCAATTGGACACCTGTCGGCACAGTCGGACTTAATGCCAGCCAGATTGCTTTCAGCGATTGGTCACAGGGAGGAGATAATTCGGTTGCATGGTCTTTTTTGGGGAATTTCGGATTTAAATATGAATCAAATCCTTGGCTCTTATCAAATTCTCTTAAACTTGCTTATGGAATGACAAAACTTGGTCAAACTGATTTCAGGAGTACTGATAATGAAATTTATCTTGAAACAGTTCTCTCCCATAAAATAGGATGGGTTGTTGACCCTTATATAAGCAATACAATCAGAACCGTAATAACTGACGGTTATGATTATAAAGTTACTCCCGAAGTTCAGACTGCTGCATTTTTTGACCCGGGTTATGTCACTCAGAGCTTGGGTTTTACTTTTAATAAGGAAAAATTCCTTTCAACACGGCTTGGTGTAGCTTTTCAGGAAGTTTTCACAAACAAGATGACGCAATATACTGATGATGCTGATACTCCGAATGAAATAGAATCATTCAAATTTGAAACCGGTATTGAATCTGTTTCCGAATCGGAATATTCAATTGAAGATAATGTCCTTTATCAGGGTAAACTAAGACTGTTTACACGTTTCAAGCATCTCGACACCTGGGATGTAAGATGGGATAATATTATTACAGCAAAAGTCAGCAAGTATTTCAATGTCAATCTCATGGTTCAGGTTGTATACGAGAAACAGCAGTCATTGAGAACCCAGGTAAAAGAGGCATTGCAATTAGGTGTAACATTCAGTATTTTCTAAAAACTTAAAGGAGTAAACAAAATGGGATTAATTAAAGAATTCAAAGAATTTGCTATGCGGGGCAATGTGCTCGACCTCGCAATCGGTGTGATTATTGGAGCTGCATTCGGAAAAATAGTAACTTCACTTGTTAATGATGTGCTAATGCCGCCTATCGGTTTGTTAATCGGTAATCTCGACTTCAGCAGTTTTGTGATTACATTGAAAGAAGCAGTTGACAAAACTCCTGCAATCACTCTTAAGTACGGGATTTTCATAAATCATATTATTGATTTCACTATCGTAGCGTTTACGATTTTCATATTAATCAAAGGAGTTAATAAATTCAAGAGAAAAGCAGAAGAAAAGCCAGCAGTTCCTACAGAACCGACAAAAGAGGAAATCCTTTTGACAGAGATAAGAGATATATTAAAAACGAAATAATTTTAAATTTTAATTCTAAATTTTGAATTAATACTTTAAATTGTTAATGATTATTTTTCAAAGATTTTACTAAAATAATTTATTCCTAAATTGTGTTTGTTTATGCAAAATATTAATTTGCATTATGTTTAATCAAAGGTTTGACTATGCAATACATTAAATTAAATGAAGTGGATGAAAAAGAATTAATTCCGGGTTATCATGTCAAGTTTGTCAACTCCGATTCAATGACATTCGCTCATTGGCGGATTGAGCAATCGGCTGAATTCCCGGAACATTCCCATCCGAACGAACAGGTAATAAACATGCTCGAGGGGGATTTCATAATAAGAATCGGGAATGAAGAATATAAGTTAAGCAAGGACGATGTTTTCATTATTCCTGCAGGTATTCCTCATTCAGGAAAGGCAATTACCGAATGTAGAACTATTGATGTATTCTATCCGAAAAGGGCAGAGTATCAATGAAAAAAATCAATTTGATTTTGTTTATTTTATTTTTTGGATGTTTCTTTAATAGTTTATTTGCTATTGATGTTTCTCTTGACTCGTTAATTTCGGATATCAAATCAGCACTCAATAATGAATTTAATATTGAGCAATCCGGTTCTGGAAATGTAGATATGCTAAAATATTCTGCCGCAGTTTTCAGGAATAATAAATCGCTTTCATCGAGTGAAGAATATTGTTACAGGAGCAAGAAATTCGGTTATGCAGCAGGAGCAGGTAAATATTATAGGAGGATTGGCTTTGGGATTTATAATTTTAAAGATTCGAATGACTTAAAGAAAATTATGTTTTCATTTTTGGAAGGACATGAGGTAAATCCGCAGAAATTCTATAAGGAAGGTAAACAACCCGCACTATCTCCTCCGTTTTTAATATTGATAAAAGACAATATATTGCTGTTTTTTTATGCAAAATGCGAAGATATACCAAAAAAGAAAGATTGGGATAAATTTACTGAGCCATTTATCCTGATGGCCGGTAACCGATTAACTCATACAGAGGTAATGCGATGCTATTGCGGAGGACCTGTTTATATAATCAGGTAAAATATGCACTTTTTCAAAATAATTTTGATAATTTCCTCATTTACGCTTAATTTTGTAATCTTATTAAAACTGAAAGGAATATAAAAGATGGCAAAAAAAGAAGCGCGCCAGATAGTAATACTTGAGTGTACGGAAGCCAAAAAGGAAGGCAAGCCGGCTTCGCGATATTCAACTACAAAGAATAAGCATAACACACCCGACCGGCTCGAGATGATGAAATACAATCTATTCCTGCGCCGCCACACACTGCATAAAGAAGTAAAATAAAGCGATTAATATTATTTTTATAAAAAGGACTGAAACGATTAATTTCAGTCCTTTTTTTATTCAATGGAACTATTAATTATTTGCTTAAGTATATTGCATTTAATTCGGGATTTGCATAATTTAAAAAAAAAACACATTCAAGGAGAACCAAATATGAAACAGCATTTTATTTTACTCGCTTTATTGTTATCAATAATTCAAATCCAAGCTCAGCCGGTACCACAAAATGATACAGATACTTTGTGGATGAGAAGAACACACGATAGTTATACTCTAAATTTTTCACCAGATTCAAAATATCTGATGAGTTGGGGTGATTCTCCAACAATAAAAATATTTGAGACAGAAACGGGAAATATTGTTAATACGATTCCGGCAATGAGGAACCCTGTTTTTGATTTGGATAACAAACATGTTTATGGTAATAATAACAATTTTATTAGCAAATATGATTTAGACACGAAAAGTATAACCTCTTCATTGGATAAAGAAAGCACAGATGAATATGGTTTTAATGATTTGTCAGGTGATGGAAAATATTTTGTGGCAACATATCAAAAAGGTTTCAAAATATGGGAAACAAATACTGGTAAACTAATTAAAACAAAAATTTTTGAGAATGAATCCAATTTACAAGATATTAGTTTTATTCACATTAGGTTTAATTGCGATAATAGTAAAATAATATGTGCGATTAAAAAAGAATATACAAATCCTAATGGACCTGATCCAATTATTTGGGGTGGATTTATTGAATTTGATATTAATACTCTTGATAGTATTAGAGATTTAGGAAATGCTAATGATTGGGTATTATCGCCAAATTGTAATTATATAGCATACAAATATTTTTTAAAGGATAATGGAGTTCGAGTATTCAATCTTAATTCAATGGAATTATACCGAATAATAAATACAAATGGGCCAAGTATAACAGGAATGGTTTTTACATCTGATGAAAAATATTTAATAATATCACATGACGGAGGGGGTGATAGAATTGAGGTATGGGATTTAGAAAATAATTCTATTGTTTACACTTATAGTACTGGCGGCCCAATAAGTGCTTTAGGTCTTTCAAAGGATGACAGATATTTGGCAGCTAGTACTTATGAGAGACTATATATGTATAAAACATTTTATAATTCCGTTAATGAAAATAAAAATTTTATTAATAATATTAATTCATATCCTAATCCCACAAATTCAAATATTATTTTAGAATTTAGCGTTATAAAATCCGGTAATATCAACATTGAATTTGTCAATGAAATTGGACAACCATTGAATCCAATTAAAAATGAATTTTATATTGAAGGTGATTATTCATTAAATATTGATACGCAAAATATAATATCAGGATTTTATTTTATAAAATTCAAACAAAATAATAATACTCAATTATTTAAAATACAAATTGTCAAATAATGAAAGAGAATAAAAATGAAAATAATAATTTTAATTCTGATTGTCATTGGCGGCAATTTATTCGCACAAGATATAATTGAACCACCTAAACTTCAGGATTATACTGATACTACAATTTTTGACTGAGATTTCGGACAAAACCATTTTATTAAAGAATGGAACTGGGGGGCATGTCGCGAAAGATTTAGATGAAGTTTTGAATATGAATTATAACCAATACAAATTTAAAATAACTAAAAGGGGTTTTGCCTGCAAGCAAAGCCCCTCAATAACTAATTCATATCAAAACAATAATTGGGAATTATGAATGTGTTACAAGCAATTCCTTTTTTGGCGTCAAAATCGAGAGAAAGCTGTCTAAAAATTTATAATCCAGCACTTCCTTGTTCTCTTTTTCGTTTATCTTCACCGTTTCTTTCTTGCCGTAGCTAACCGTAAAGCTCTCACTCGAAATTGGTGCTAACCAGGAAATTTCTTGGCTGTTTTTATTTTCTTCCTCTTGCTCCGGCTCTTTTCTTTTAATTTTGCTGAATGCAAAGGAAGCGTATTCAAACTCGTTTATGTATGTGTAATCATCAAATATTTTCATTTTCTTACCTTTTTTTCCCTTTTTTAAAATAAATGCCTGGAATTTGGGGTTAGGTTATTTATATGATCTGTTAATCAAGGGTTTTTGAGGACAATCCCAGGCATCTAAATTTCAAAAGTACAATTCTATTATCAATCACAAAGAAAATTGTATAATTTTCTAAAACTAAATAACGGATTATTTGAAAAAAAGATTATAGTTGTAAACGTGATTTTTTTGTAGAAAATACGTGAAACTTTTTGTAGGATATTTTGCTCTGACAATGTAGCAATTACTACTACAATTTATTATTTTTCAGTTATTTATGTATTCTTTTCCGATAATAAAAATATTCTAATTTTCTTATGATTAGGTGTAAAAATCGAGATATTTTAATAATATCAATTTCAAATAATAATCCTAATAAAATCAATAGATTAAAATTTTACCGGTCTTGTAATAACTATTTATGTTTATAAAATAAAAATATACACCGATTTCTAATTTTGAGCAATCTATAATAGTTATATTATTCCTTAGGTTTTTAGTCAATACTTTCCTTCCTGTCATGTCGTACATTACGAATTGAAAAATTAAATTATGAACTCCCGCATTGACGATAATTTTTTTATTTCCGCAATAATTAAATGTGATTCCCTTTTCAAAATCCTGTTCTATACCATTGGGTTTGACGGTAGTAAATTTCCAGGTATCGGACCAAGCACTTGAATCATTGTTGCCGAATGCTTTTACATGCCAATAATAGGATGTATTAAAAGCTAAATCATTATAGTTTAATTTAGCGGAATCAATTCCATTAACATTTAAAATATTATTTAGGAAATCGGGATAAATCGATAATTCGACATTATAGCTTGATGCATTCTCAGCATGCTCCCAAATCAGATAGCCATTCAAGGGTACATTACCAGAATCATTTATTGGTGAAATTAAAACCGGCGATGCAAGCGTCCTTGTTACTTCAGTGGTTAATTTGAAGGGAACTGACCATTCACTTTCATTATCGAAATTCATAGCTTTAATCCGCCAGAAATAAATCCTGCTGTTTTCAAGAATGGCTTGATTAAAGATTGTGTCGGTTATACCTGTTTCATCAGTTATTAGTGAGTCGAAATCCGGTGTCTTCGAAATGTTTATTTTATAGTAGGTTGCTCCTTCGACAGAATTCCATATAAATATTCCTTTAACTGAAAAATCATTATTCTCATCTAATGGATATTTCAACTCAGGAGATTTTAATAAAGTTGTAAAAGACCATGAATCTGACCAATTGCTTTCATTCTCATCATATAATGATTTCATACGCCAGAAATAAGTCGTATTATTTTTCAGTTGCTGATATTTGAAGGTTGTATCTGATGTAATTAATGAATCGATTAGAACTTTAGAAAAATCAATATTATTTGATATTTGTAATCTATATGAAACTGCACTGTCAATATTTTTCCAAACAAAATTCGGCGAAACAGTTATTTTCTTTGAATTATTTACAGGGGAAATCAGTAAGGGTGATTCATAAATTTGGGGCTCAGCAAGTATAAATTCACCGAATGTGCTAATGGATGCTTCGAGTAAACCTTGCTGAGCATTATAAGTAGTAGGTAATTCCTTGAAGTTCCCCATTCCTTCCTGTTGGCGCCAATAAATTTTATTTTTTTCCGGTGATTTGAGTGAGTCAATGGCTGATAATCTGAAAATGATTTTTCCTGTGAAGCCGGTAATTCCTTTATTATTTAGAACCCATCTATTGCCGTAAGTAATTAACGGAGGTAGATTTTCGTATGAAACATTATGCGGTGAATAGTAATGTCTCTCAGTAGAAACATAACCGGAACCGGTCAGGGACTGAATGTTTAATTCAACGGCTGTATTATTATCAGAATCGTTGAAATTAAAGTTACCGGAATTTTGCATAAATAAAATTTTTGATGCCATGATTATAGGATAACGCATAGCCATATAGGATTCCAAGTTTCTCGCTTCGATAGCTCTTGTACCGTCGGCTCTTACTTCGACAAAAGTCATTTGCTGCAGATTAGTACCCCAGCCGATTAATGTATTTCCATTGGGAAGCCGCTCAACACTACCTTGAGACATTGTATAAACTGAGGGGAATGGGTTATATTCCCAAACTTTGCGAATTGTTTTATTTACTTCATCTATTTCGTATTCTACAGCTCTCGATTGCTGAAGAGGATTCATGTTCCCATTGTCAAACAACAGAATATTGCCGTTTGGCAACCTATGAACAGAGTGCTGATGCGAAAATCCCCAAAACCCGTCAATTGTATCATTTAAAAATGTAAATTGATTATTCTTGCATTTTTTTCCTCCAAGACGCCAAATAATATTTCCCGATTGCTTTTCTATTTTTGTTATTTCATCCAGGTTTCTTTCAGATATAAGCAAATTACCGTCTGAATCCACCTCAAAACTATTTATGTGTACCCATGCAATATTTTGTTGGGTCAGATCTATATCAGAAGTTGCATCGGTTACCTGTAAATGGTCTAATGCATGCCATTCCCAAACAACATTTTTATTTTCATCCTGTTCCTGTAATGCAAAGGATATTAATACGGCATCAGGTTTTCCTCCCGGATAGATTGAACTCATATCAACAGTATCATATTCAATTCCAAGGAGTAAACCATGTCCATTATTCAAAAGTTTAAAGTCATGGAAATCGGTTTCAAGTCCGTTCTTACATGCGAAACTGTCAAGTAAATCGAGATTACGGTCAACAACATAAAATTTATTTCTGGCAAAATAGCTTAACTTCACGTTTTCTTGTTGACTAAAACATCTTGCATTGACATTTCTCTCAATTCTTTTTTTAAATGCAATTTTACCCGAATTGTCAATTAATGTGAGATAACCCTGCTGGTAAGAATCTAATAACAAATAACCTGGTGCTGGATTATCTAATGTAATTACTGTTAAGTCAAACTGTGAATATGATGGTAAAGTACTTATAATTAAAATCAAACAAAAAATAATTACTTTATAAATATCCGATAATTTCTTTATTTTCAATTAATCCACTTATTTTTTAATTTTACAAAATTATTTTTAATTGATTACCTCAATAAATTAATAACTTACCTTTAACGATACTATCGATTTGAATAATTGTATAAAAATAAATACCTCTTTCTAAATTATAACAATCAATAATTGTCTTATAATCAGTTAAGATTCTTCTAAGAGTAATTCTCCCGGTAATATCGGCAATTATTAATTCCGTATTATTATTAAGATTTTCAATATTTATAAATAATTTGTTATTACTTTCATTATAAATAATAAAATTATTTTCATTATCAGATACAACAGAACCATAATTTTGAGTTCTGAATTTCCACGTCACCGACCAGGAACTTGTGTCAAATTGGTTAGAAGCTGCCACATGCCAATAATAAACTGTACTATAATTTAAATCAGAGTAATACATATTGGTTGAATTTATACCAATTTGTGATATTTTTTTTACAATAAAATTTGAATCAATTGACAGTTCAATTTTATAAGACATTGCATTTTTAACCTGATACCAATAAAGAAAACCAAATAAAGGTATGTCTGTTGTATCGTTAGCAGGTGATTGTAAAATCGGTATATTCAGGACTTGATTTATTTCAGTCATGAATATATTTATATTAGACCAGGAACCTTCATTATTGGAATTTAATGGCTTAACACGCCAGTAATAATATTTGTTGAAATCCAGGGGAGTTAGAGGGCTGAATCTTGTGATAGTTACATCTGATTTATTTACAACTATAGAATCGAAATCGGGGTCTAAGGATATATTAATTATGTATTTATCTGCTCCTGGTACTGAATTCCATTCAAATATTCCCTTAACTTGAAATTCTGTTTCACGATTGGCTGGTTTAATCAATTCAGGTGTTTTCAACAAAGTAGTAAAAGACCATGGATTTGACCAATTTGTTTCATTACCGTTAGTAACAGATTTGAGTCTCCAATAATATATTTTATTATTTTCAAGTCCGGTTAATGCTAATGTTGTGTCTGCTGTCAATCCTGTGTCAACAAGGTTTACATTAAAATTGATGTCAGTTGAAACCTGGAGTTTGTATGAATCGGCTCCGTTAAATTTATGCCATAATAAATATAAAATTATCGGATTCTTAGTTGAACTGTCTGCCGGAGATATTAACAATGATGTCTGAGAATCAAGTGGTACTCCTAAAATGAATTCTCCGAATGAAATTATATTAGCTTCGAGTGTCGACTGAGATTGATTATACGTTGTCTCCAAAAGTGAAAATTTACCGCTGCCTTCCTGTTTACGCCAATAAATTTTATAATTCTTAAGTGAATCAGTACTGACAATTTCTGATAATTTGAATATAATCTTAGCTGTTAATTGGCTTATACCTTTATTGTTTAATACCCATCTGTGTCCGTAAGTTTTTACAGGTGCTAATCCATCATAAGCTATGTTGTGTGGAACATAATCATGCCTTTCGACTGACACATAACCGGAATCCGTCAAACCATAAATGTCTAATAATACACCTGTTTTGTTACTTGTGTCTGAAAAGTTGTAAATTCCGGCATTCTGCACCATTATTAGTTTCGAAGCCATAATTATCGGATACCTCATTACCTGATAAGATGAAAAATTCTTTGCCTCCATTGCTTTCGAGCCGTCAGGCATAACTTCGGTAAAAGTAATCTGTTGAGTATTTGCTCCCCAACCAATAATTGTATTTCCGTTTGGAAGTCTTTGTACACTACCCTGAGTGATAGAATAAATATCCGGAGAACATCTGTATTCCCAAACTTTTTTTACAGTCTTGTTTACCTCATCGATTTCATATTCAACAGCACGTGAATATTGAATTGGTTTCAGATTTCCATTATCGAACAGAAGGAGGTTCCCGTTAGGGAGCAGGTGTATTGAGTGCTGGTGCGAAAATCCCCAGAAACCATCAATTGTATCATTTAAAAAGGTGAACTGATTGTTCTTACATTCTTTACCGCCAAGACGCCAGATAATCGCACCTGTCTGCCTGTTAATTTTTGTTATTTCATCCAAATCACGGCTCGAAATGAGGACATTTCCATCATAATCAATTTCAATACTATTAGTATGGACCCATGACACATTTTGCTGAGTTAAGTCAACACTTGAAGTAGCATCGGTAACCTTATAGTGGTCTAAAGTATTCCATTCCCAAATGACATTTTTATTTTCATCCTGCTCCTGAATAACAGAAGACCTTAGTACAGCATTGGGTTTTCCCCCAGGAACAATTTCACTCAAATCGACAGTATCATACACATTACCCAGAAAAAATGCATTGCCGTCATTTGTTAGCTTAAAGTCGTGGGGATCAATCATTAAAGAGTTTTTTATGACGAAACTATCGATAAGATTAAGACCATTATCAATCGCATAAAATTTTAAATTTGTATAGAATGTTAATAAATCATTCTTCTGAATGTAAAGAACATCCCCTTTTTGGAAATTTTTCAATTTATCATTAATAACCGCAAATCCCGAATTATCAGTTATTGATAAATATCCATCCTCGAAGGTATCCATTAAGAGATAACCTGGTGCAGGATTGTCGAGTGTTAATACTGTAATTTTATTTTGGGATAAAATTGAATAATTATTAATTATTAATAATAAAATTATAAATAAATTAATATTTAAAAGATATTTTTGCATATTAATGATTAGTATAAAAAATTTCTAATTTATATTTGATTAGCAAATGAATTCAATATAAAAAAAGATTATATATATTTAAATTGATAATCATATATAATAAAATATTTAAAAATTAACTGCTTCATTTATATAGCTATTTATCATCGTAAAATATAAATTTTCCCACATACTGTACAATTTGAATATTGCATCCTATAAAAATAAATACCATTATTCAGATTATTAAATTTTATTTCACAAGTGTTTAAGAACGATATATTTATTGACGAAGCCATTTGTACCGGGTTACCTAAAATATCAAACAATGTGATATTAATTTGACCGGGATTGTTATTAATTTTTAAAATTAATCTGTCTTCATATTGAAAGACAGAAATATCAGATTGAATTATTTTATCATCAATTGTCGTTAATGGTATTGTGGTAAACATCATTGTTTCAGACCAGGAACTATGTCTCTCATCATAAAATGCCATCACACGCCAATAATAAATTCGATTGTAATTCAAAATGACATCGAGATGATTATTGGTAATATTAGATGAATCAATTACTAATTCAGTAAATTCAGGGTTCAGTGATAGTTGGAGACGAAACTCCGAGGCAAATGAAACCGGCTGCCAAGTAATTTTTGTATTTATACTTACATCCTTTTCATTATTTGCAGGAGAAATCGTAATAGGTGCCATTATTGAGTCCGTCATTCCGATAATAAACTCACCGGTACTCTTAATTTTTGCTTCCAAGCAATTAAAGTTTGGGTTGTAAGTTGTCTTTAATTGTTCAAAGTTGCCATCACCTTCTTTTTGCCGGAAAAAGATACTTTCATAATATGATTCACTGGAAGAATAACCATATAGATAAAATCTGATTAGAGCATCTATATCATTGCCATTATTAGAGGAAAGCACCCATCTGTTATCAAATATCTCTGTAGGGTTTTGTCCTGAAAATATTAAATTATGGGGTAAATAATCATGCTTTTCGATTGAAATCAATCTTGCATCTTTTATATTATTAATTTCTAATTTAACATCAGTAATATTAGTATCGGATGAGAAGTCATAAATTCCGGGTTTATCGGCAAATAATGTTACAGCATGCATTTTGTATATGTATTTATAAACTGCATAATTCTGATAATCGCTAATTTCCAAAACTTTTTTCCCATCAGGAGTTACTTCTGTCGCCGTCAGATTGTCAGAATTCAAACCCCATCCAATCAGAGTATTCCCGTTAGGAAGCCGCTGAACATTACCCATAGAATAAGAATTAAAATCAGGGGATAAAGAATATTCCCACACCTTTTCTATTGTTTTATTTAACTCATCAATTTTGTACTCAACTGCTCTTGTGTAGGGTTTTGGTTTTAAATCTCCATTATCGAGCATGAGCAGATTCCCGTTTTGTAATCTTAGCACTGAGTGTTGATGCGAAAATCCATAAAATCCGTTTATTGTATCATTAAGAAATCGAAATTGATTATTCTTACAAGTTGCACCGCCGAGACGCCAAATAATATTACCGGACTGCCTGTCTATTTTTGTAACTTCATCGAGAGCCCTGCTTGAAGCAATTATATTGCCATCCGTATCATAAAAAATGGAATTCATGTGACAGGATATAAAAGAATTTTGGTTAGTATCAATTCCCGGGACCATATCAGACAGTTTGAAATGGTCGAAAGAATTCCAATTAAATATTAAATTTTTATTTTTGTCAAATTCCTGAATGACATTGCCGATTACCTGTATATCTTTGTGTCCGCCCGGAATAATATTGCTTAAATCCATGAACCTGACTTCACGTCCTAAAATTGCCGTGTTACCGTTTGGTAGAAATTTTATATCATGGAAATCAACTTCATAATTACCAACACAATTAAAACTATCAATTAATTCATAACTATCATTCATAAGATAATACTTGTCTCTCGAGAAAAAACTAATCATTCCATTGGGTTGAACTTTAGGATTCAGAAATTCATCGAATTGTCTCAAAGTTTTTTCAAAAACCGGTTTACAGGTGTTATCAACTATATAAAACTTTTGGGAGTAATGAGGAGTTAAGAAAATATAACCGGGTGATGGATTATTATATAAATCTAACTTATACGGAGGCGTTGTTTGAGCAAATAAATGACAAACCAATATTAAAAACACAAATACATGAGAAAAAACTGTCTTCATTTCAAAAAACCTCAAGCAAAATAATTATGCTTCAATGTAAATATATAATACCTACGTAATCGTTTTTTATATTATTACTTCTTACTTATAGTAATAACTGTTTTTTTTCAATTTTGTTACAGAGATTTTTTTCAATTAAATTATTTCATTGTTTTTTAAATAACTTAATACTACCCTAACGCAATCATCGGGTGACTTATTTTCTGTATTAATCATAATGTCGGGATTCTCCGGCTTTTCATAAATTGAATCGATTCCGGTAAAATCAATAATCTCTCTGATTCTTGCTTTTTGATAAAATCCTTTCGGGTCTCTTTTTTCGCATACATCAAACGGAGTGTTTACGAAAACTTCAACGAAATGAAAATCAGACAATATGCTCCTCGCCGACTGCCTATCCTGTATGAATGGTGAAATTAATGCACAAATGGCATTAACACCTGACAATGCCACAAGTTTTGCCATTTCTGCTGTCCTGCGAATGTTTTCTTTCCTGTCTTCATCGCTGAAACCCAAATCTTTACTTATTCCTTTACGCATGGTATCACCATCGAATAAAACCGAGGAAACCCCCCTGGTTAGTAATGCTCTTTTCAAATGCTCGGAAACGGTGGTTTTCCCACTTGCCGAAAGCCCTGTGAACCAAATAACAAATGGTTTTTTATTTTCCATATCTTAATTTAAAAAAGTGTTATATATATTAGAGTAATCGTTTCTTATTCTTTCTTCAGTCAATCCAAATTGTTCAAGTGAATATTTATGACCGCTTTTGTGACTTCTTTGCTTTTCGGCAGTAGAATTTATTTTGTTTAAAAGTTCGGCTGATTCATAAACATTTATAAAATTCAATATTTCATGCATCTCTATTTCGAATTCATTCATCATCCTGTCGTATCTGACTATTTTAATTTTTTCTTTAGGAAATTTCCCATTAACATAATCATCATGGAAACGAGTACTTAATTCCAGCAATGCAGAGTAAAGCCGTTCTATATAAAAATCCCTTTTGTTTTTCGGAAGTTTCCAGAATCCGAATCTTCCGTCGAGAACACCAGTTACGAGACTCAAGCCGGAAGGTACTGTTTCCAGTGGGTCTCTTAATGTATATAATATTTTAGCATCGGGAAAATATTCCAGGAACTTCGGTAATCGCACCCCAAGCGAAAATAATTTACCGATAATCTGTTCATGATTTTCGCTTATTAAATTCCGTTTCCAAATTTTTTCAAACCATTTAAAGTCACGTTTGGAAGTATCCCTGATATTTGGGTCAAAATATGTACTTAAATCTTCTTTTGCCCAGGCAAGAAAAAAACCGTAAACAAAAAAATCGTCAAAGAAATGGAAAAGCAATGAGGGGTCATCAGTTTCGATTGCCCTCAGATTTGTTTCGTGTGCAGCATGAGAATGGAATCGTGCGGGACTAATCTTTTCCATTAATGTAACAAATGGCTTGAAAATAAATTGAAGTGTCAATGAAGGAAACAACATTTTCCATAGCTGCATTCCGACACCAATTTTTTGGTTAACCAGAAATCTCTGTAAAAAAGTTGTGCCGCTGCGGGGATTTCCGACAATGAAAACAGGATTATTGATTTTTTTTCCTGACAATGACGGATAAAATAAATTATCGAGAATCATTCCAACGTTTACAATCAGTCTTAGAAAGAGCAAGCCGCTATAGGTGAATAAAGGTGCAAACGGTTTATGAAATGTTGAAACGATTGAAAAATATGACCTGAACATATTTCTTAACATGTGTGCCTCATTTCAAAACCTAAATAATGTAAAAGCAACGGACAAACCGGCACCTGTTCCGCCTAAAATGCACAAATCACCACGGTTAATTTTACCAGCTTTATGATAGATAGCCAATGTCAACGGAATAGAAGCAGCAATGCAATTTCCATATTCTCTAATAATGTTGGCGACCTTTTCCATCCTGAACCCGTATAATTCTGCAGCTTCCACAGCGTGGCCTGATGCCTGATGCGGTATAAGCCAGTCAATATCTTTTGCTTTCAATTTATTTCTATCAAATAATTCTTTCAATGATTTTTTCACGCTACCTAAAGCAAACCTGTACACTTTTGAACCTTGCATCGTGAATAAATTATCTTCTGGTTTGGTTAATGTCGGATGGTCAGGTGGATGCTTAGTACCTCCACCACGAAATTCTGTCAATTCAGCACCTTTGGGCCATGTGTTCATTTGCCAATCCAACAAAGCACTCGATTCATCCTTCGGAGTCGGTTCAATAACAACAGCAGCTGCGGCATCGCCGAAAAGTGATGCACTTTCGGGTTCATTCAAATTTCTCCAATGAGTGCCGGTTTCAGAAGATACAATCAAAATACGTTTGAATGTTCCGCCCTGAATCAATGCAGCAGCAGTATTCAAAGCGACAACAAATGAAAGGCATGTGGAATGGATTGACCATGAAGGAATTCCTTCATATCCTAATGCTCTTTGTATGAAAACCGAACTGTCGGGAATTAATTGCAAGGGTGTAGTTGAGGCGTTAATAATGCAATCAGGAGAAGGACCTCCATTTAATGCCTGACTGGCAGCTTTTGCTGCTATCACATCCATCGGCTCTTCTGCAATTCTTCTTTCAGATATTCCTGTTCTCGATATAATCCATTCTTCACTTTGACCGATTAATTCAGCGAGGTCCGCAGATGTCTGAATACGTGGGGGAATATAAAACCCCGTAGAAACTATTTTTATGTTATACATTCAATTACACTCTTAGTCAATTTTAAATTATTGTCGTATGATTACATTATTATCACATTCCGTCATTTTATTATTACAATTTTTCCTGTCATTGAATTAATTCCGTAATTTATCCGGTAAATGTAATTACCGCTCTCAAGTGCTGATGCATCCCATTCAATATTATTATTTCCTGCCGTAAGAAATCCCTTGAAAACCACGGATGATTCCCTGCCGAACATATCATAAATTTTAATGGTTGTTTCACAATTTCTATCAATTTTGAATTTGAATTTAATTCTATGATTGGCTGGATTTGGATAATTTATCGTTTCAATATTGTTATCTTTATCATCTGATTCATTGACTCCGGTAGGAGCTAATTTTATAGTAAAGTCAGAATCGCTTTCCGTATAAAATGAACTGTTTTTAAGACTAATTATCTTAATTCTGTAGGTTGAATCAACTGGTACATTTTTTGGAATTTTCCATGCATAAGCGTTTGTATAGCTGAATAAAGTATCTTCTATAACAGTCTGTTTTATTCCATTTCTGAAAAGAGTAATTGAAACTGAATCAGGGAGATTGGTTTTCCATCGAATAATGTTGGACACAGTGTCAATAAACCATGTTTCACCCCCGTTGGGTGTTACGAGTTCAATTAAAGGTTCTTTCAATGAAAAACTGTGAATATCCGACCAATCACTTGCCAATTCATTATAAATTGTTTTTGTTCTCCAATAGTAAGTTTTATTACTCTCAAAATTTTCTTTTACTATTGGTGTTTTGATTTCAGAATTATCAATTATATTTTTTGTGAATAGCGAATCATCTGAAACCTGTAATTGAGATTTATCATATCTGCCGGTTGGACTCCAGATAAGTTTAACAGGTTCGCTATCGATTAAAACCTGTTTGTCAATTGGTGACAAAAGAGACGGGGGTAAAATTTCATTCCCGTTTCTTTTGAAACCGATTACAAATTCACCATGGTCTGATATATTTGCCACAACCTGGTCTGTATTCTCATCGAAGTGTGATGATAGTTCGGTGAAAGTACCGGATGCTTCAGTTTGTCTATAATATATCTTCAGGTTGTCAGGGTTAAACCGTGGTGGTAGTTCTTTAAAATCAAATCTAATTTCTCCATCGAATGATAAAATTTCCTGGATATCAATTACAAATCTGCATGGCATTAAAACCGGAGCTTCACCAAAGAAGTTTACATTAATCGGAGGACAGTCAAACTTTTTCACATTAACAGTATTGTATAAAAATCCATTTAACTTATTAAAGTAGATTTCGACCCCTGTCTTTTCGTTGTTATTATCAAATTTATAAGTATTTAATTCCACAACTTCAATTTTATCAACATTAGCAACAGCAAGGCATAAAGGGAACTCATATTTTGAAGCTCTGTAACTAAAAGCATCAGATGGCAGAGATAATTCATAAGCAATTTTATTATCGGGTGTAACTTCAGTAATCGTTCTGTGAAAACCACTAAAAATCAAACCCCAGTTAATTAAAGTATTGCCATTAGAAAGTCTTTGTGCCGAACCCATAGCATATCCTGATATATCAGGTGTATGCCTGAATTCCCAAACTAATGAAGCGGTCTTATTAGTTTCATCGAGTGAATATTCAACTGCTCTTGAATACCATGGGATTTTATATGGACCATTATCATAAAACAGGAGATTTCCATTGTCGAGCCGTTTTACATCATGCTGCATGGAAAAATAATCCGGTGCATTTTCTTCATGTTCACCTGAAATATTAAAATCATTTTTTAGACCGCCCAATCTCCATAAAATTTTTCCTGAGACCATGTCAATTTTAATTATCTCGGCAGTAGCCACAAGACTTACAATCAGGTTACCATCGGTATCAAGGTAAAGAGAACTAACATGAGCATGTTCAAATGAAGCATTCTTCAGATTATCCCTCGAATCAGTTATCGGATAATGGTCTAAACTTCTCCATTGGAAAACACAATTTTTATTATTGTCCAATTCCTGGATTACAGTACCTATCACTTTTGCATTAGGATTACCACCTTCAATTACTCTGCTCATATCAATATAATTATTATCATAACTTATCAATAAGTAATGACCATTTGGTAACATTTGAAACTCATGAAAATCTGCAAGGTATCCGTTTTGCATCTGAACAGAATCAATAATAGTGAATGAAGAATCCAAAATATAATTGATTACATTAAAATTTTGAATCATTAATGGTCCTGACTGGGTACCTGTTCCTATGAAGGAAGGGCTTGCATAAGAGAATAATCCGTTAGGTTCCGGCTTGAAATCAATACCTGCAATTTGTGGCTTGTTATAATAATATGGACTACCTGTGCTATCGAGGACTAAAATATAAAAAATTGATTTTGTAACACCGAGGTTTTCCATGAAAATAAGCCCACGTGCCGGATTGTCTGATGTATTTACTGTGATTGAAGGGAAGTCTGCTGGTAGTGTATCAGTTGTTGCGGTTAATAAAGATGGTTCTGTCAATCCGTATTTATCAAAATTGTACACTTCTGATTTTGCATGGAATACTTGTGTACTTAACAGAATTGCAGATAACATCACACACCTGATACTCGTCATCATTTCTTACTCCTCAAAGCTATAAATCTATTTCCATTTTTAAAATTATCTGGTTACACTCATTTTTCCAGAATATGTTCTTCCATTCACATTCAATTGGTAAATGTATATACCTGGCTTCAAATTTGAAATATCATAATCAATTATGTATGTTCCGTTCAGTAGTTCAAAATTAAATAAATCTTCAATATTTCTACTATTCAAATCGAAAATTAGCAGATTAACTTTTGAAAATTTATTAAGATAAAATTTGAAAGATGTTTTATAATCAGCCGGATTCGGATAGTTTTGATACAATATGACATCTTCATCATTATATGTTATCTCATTTTCGACATTTAAAACAGGTGATACGGAGAACTTACCGCTTTCACCAAAGATTTGACTATTATATTTACTTGTAATGACAATCGAATAATTCGAATCATAAGGAAGCGATTGAGGAATCAACCAGGAATAAGCTCCAATCTGACTCAGGAGTGAATCTTTAATGAGCTGGTAATATTTGCCGTTTTTGAATAATTCTAATTTAACTGTATCATCAATGTTTTTTTTCCAACGAATGATATAATAAAGAGTATCACGATAAATTGCTTCACCTTCTGCCGGATTTGTAATTTCAATGAATGGTGGCGAAAGAGTAAAGCTCCATGTTTCCGACCATTCGCTCACACCAGCTTCATTAATACATTGGACTTTCCAAAAATATTTTTGACCCTGATTCAGCTTCAAAATATTTAATGTGAATACTTTTAAATTTGTATCAATGATAATTCCAGATGAAAATGTTGAATCAGTTCCGACAACTAAATGTGAACTTTTGCTGTAACCTTTTGTTGTCCAGTTTAATTGAACAGTTGAATTTTGGTTAACACTGTAATTATTCAATGGACTTATTAATTTTGGAGGTAGCGGTTTTTGTGAAAATTCGGGTATGCAGAAAATGAAATCGCCGAAATTATCTGTGTTTACAATAAGTTCGTTTGACGATGGGTCATAAAGTGTCGAAAGTTGTTTATAATATATTGATGTATCGTTTGGTTTATTATAGATAACTAATTCCTGTAACCTGTTCAAATCCGGAAAATCAGCCACATTAAATCTGATTTCACATTCAACCGAATCAATCATAGTAGTAGTCATCTTTACCCTGTAAGGAAATACAAGCGGTGCTTTATCTTCAAAGACCGGTTTGATAGGCCCACACTCATATCTTTCTGCCTTCAATCCATTATAAAGAAATCCGACAAGCTTTTTAAATTTTATAATAATGCCGATGTTATCTTCATGCAGTGGATATGTATTGCCTTCGAGGAGCTCATAAATGGTGACCTGGATGGGCTCGCATGAAGGCCAGGGATATTTCAGAACTTTCATTGAGTGCTGACCTGATGGAAGTGAAAATTCCATCGCAATAGTATTATCAGGATGAAGTTCTGTTGCAGTTATTTCTTCATTCTCAGAGTGCTGCCCCCACGAAATCAATTTTCCACCATTTTCAAGTACCTGGAATGAACCATCTGCATAAGAATAAATATCTGGATTATGCCTGTACTCCCAAATAAGTTCACAGGTTTTATCCGATTCATCCAATTTATATTCCACAGCTCTCGAATATTGAATATCGTGCTGTTTCCCGTTATCAAATAAAGTTATGTCCCCGTTTTGCAATCTTTGTACATGATTCTGGTACGAGAAATAGTTTGGTGCATTTTCTTCGTGTTCACCAGTGAAAGTAAAATCGTTATTCCTGCCTCCGAGTTTCCACATAATCTCACCGGTTTCCCTGCTCACTTTAATAATATTGCTCAAATTACTATTTGACAAAAGAAGGTTTCCATCAAAGTCAAGAACAATGTTATCTGTGTGAATATAATCCACAATCTGAGTAGTCAGTGATTCATAGGTTTCAGTTACCGGGATATAATCGTTAGACCTCCAATTGAATACAACATTATTATTTTTGTCGAACTCCTGAATAACTGAAAATTGCAAATATCCGTTTGGATTTCCTCCGGGTGTAATCAAGCTAAAATCATAAGGTATTATGTTGTAAGATAATAAAATTCTATGGCCATTCGACAAAAGGAGAACATCGGCATTAACAGATGAATTTTTATCGGCACCAACTATACTATCAACTGATTGTAAATTATTATTCAGAATAATAACTTTTGTTGAATTATCGTCGAACAACTGATGAACAATCTGACCATTTGTTTCACGCTTGAAATTAAAAGCAATTCCATTAGTTTGAGCACCAATTTTCTTATAAGCGGCAATTTTACCCGTATTATCAAGTAGTATAAGATAATTTGAATAATTCGATTTGACTCCATAATCGGGAATATTTGTCAGGTAATAATAACCGGGAGCAGGATTTTCAGAATAATTTGTCTTAATAAAAGGGAAATCTGAAGGCAAAGAATCATCATTTAATAAAAAAAAGTTCTCCGGTGTAAAGTCTCTATCCCTAATTTCACATTCTTTACTTATATTATCGCAATTGAGAGGCACAGTCAACGGCGAAACAAAAAAACGAAATGAAAAAGGATCGAGTTCGTTACCCGAAAGTGTCTTCACACCGGAGTTAAAATTAATTACAACAGTTTCACCAGCCGTAAACGGAATATTTGGTTTGAAAACTATTGTTTTATTGTCGTCAGAAAAATTAAAACCCCCTTCATGTTTACCCGATTTATTTCCAATAACAGAAATGGTATTTATGCTTAGTGTTTTTAAATCTATTTTTTCTTTGTATCTAAATATTAAATTTGTTTTATTGTAATTATTGCGTGATTCGGGAAGCGGATATAAATATTGATAAGAACAAATTTCGGAATATAATTTTAATTCAACGAATATTAAAAGAATTAATATTACATTAAATAATTTCATATTGCACACTCCCTAAAACCATTCTTCATGCTAATGACTGTTTATGTTCTTAATAATTGGCAATTAATGAAATATTAACCAGTAATCATATAATTGTTATTGTGATTTTTTTGTAGGATAATATATATTAAATATGTAATAGTCAATACTATTAAATATGTAGTAATTCATAATTTTAGATGTAAAGTTAAATACTACATATAAAAATTTTTAAAACATTATTAATTTAAAATATATTTCTGAAACATTATGTAAATTTTTACGTTTATTGTAAATTTATATTGTTAAATGTTCAAAAGGGTAAAATCACGAATGAAGAATGAATTCAAAATAAGTATTTTATTAGCATCGGTTCTATTATTTTTAACTGTCAGTAATTCTTTTTCTGCAAACTTTAATCCGATAAAGTTTGTCAGGGATTCACTGCCAAACGGCTTGCAGATTATTTATACTGTGGACAAGACAGCCCCAGTGATATCAACAATTTTACATTATCGAGGCGGCTCCCGGGACGAAGTAAAGGGGAAAACCGGCTATGCCCATTTTTTTGAGCATTTGATGTTCGAAGCAACAAGGGATATTCCACGAGCCACGATTGATAAAATGGTGCAGGAAGCCGGAGGTAAACTTAATGCCCATACATCATGGGATGAAACTGTATTTTTTTTCCAGTTACCTGCAAATCAGCTTAAATTGCCTTTGTGGATTGAATCTCAAAGAATGAGAATGTTGAAAATTGATTCTGTCGGTGTAGCAACACAGAAGGGGGTTGTACGCGAAGAATTGAAAATGAGAACATTAAATCAGCCATATGGTACGCTGATACAGAAAATTTCTGAGAATATGTTCCCGGGCTCGACATACGGCTGGGCAACTGTGGGATTTGATGAAGACTTAGAAAAAGCGACTATTGATGACTTTAAACAATTCTATGATAAGTATTACCAGCCAAACAATGCATGTCTCGTTATTGCAGGGGATTTCAATATTGACACAGCAAAGAAATATGTCAGACAATATTTCGGTGCATACCAGAAAGCAAAAGAATCGGAACACATAGGTTACCAAACGAATCCACTCGAAAAAGATTATAATGAAACAATAAAAGATACAAAAGCACAGGTTCCTGCAGTCTTCATTGGCTTCAGAGGTCCAATGCTTGCCGAACCGGATTATTATCCTGTATCCTTATTTATGGATATAATTTCAAGTGGAGAAAGCTCGAGGTTGAATCAACGGCTTGTGGAAAAAGACAGAATAGCAGTCAATGCCGCCGGCATACAGTTAAGCTTGCAATATACCGGTGCCTTGATCCTGATTGGCATTGGCTTTCCTGATAAAGACATTAAAGATGTCGAAGAAACTTTGTTGGATGAAGTGAATGAGGTTATAAGCGATGGCATAACAGATGAAGAATTGCAGAAAGCAAAAAACATCAAGGAATCGCAATTTGTAGGCGACAAGAAAAATGTCTTACCGAAAGCAGAATCACTTGCCCAGTATTTCAGTTATTATGGAAATCCGTCGCTCATAAATTCACAGATAGATAATTATCTTTCTGTTACGAAAGAGCAAGTTATAAAAGCAGCAAAGAAGTATTTCTCATCTGCAAAAAAAGTTGTTTTGACATATATACCCGATAACGGAACAAAATAAACATAAAAATTTGATATTAATTAACAGGAAAGTGAAATGAAAAGAATTTCGATATTTTTAATCTCAGTATTTTTTGGCTTTACATCATTACTTGCACTCAATCCTGCGGATTCAGTAAAGAAACCTGAACCATTGGAGGATATAGAATTCAAATTCCCCGAATATAAAAAAGAGACTTTCAAAAACGGATTGAAGATGTTTTTTATCGAAGATAAGGAACAACCGATAGTATCATTCAGCTTTTTGATTCAGGGTGGTTCACTGGTTGACGGCAGCAAAGCCGGATTAGCTTCGATAGTAGCCGATTTATTAATTAAAGCCACCGGAAAGATATCATCGAAAGATATTGCTGAGAAAATTGACGGGATGGGAGCAAGTCTTTCAGCGAGTGCTGATGAAGATGCTATTACAATTACCGGAACATGTCTAAAAAAGCATCTCGATACTTTATTTCATATTGCATCTCAGCTTATATTAAATCCTTCATTTCCGGAGGATGATTTTGAAAAGTTAGTCCCAAGGATGATTGCATCTTTGAAACAGGAGAAGGCAACCCCAGGCACATTAGCCAGAAACCTTGCGAGGAAGGTGATATACGGGGATAAGCATCCATACGGAATAAGACCTACAGAGACATCATTGAAAAGCATTGAAATAGGAGATGTGGAAAATTACTATAAAACATATTTCAAACCGAATGCAGCTTCAGTAGCAATTTCAGGTGATTTGACACTCAAAGAAGCGAAAGATATAATAGATAAATATTTTGGCAAATGGGTAAAAGGCGAGATACCTAAAATTGAAATCCCCCAGACAAATCCCGAACCACAGGGGGTTTATTTTATAGCGAGACCTTCATCAGTTCAATCTGCTGTCATAATTGCAACGAGAGCAATACCGGTCACAAGCGGAGAGTTTGAAGTCCTTGACTTAGCATCAAGCGTTATTGGTTCAGGTTTTGCCGGAAGATTATTCAGAACCATCAGGGAAAAATATTCTTATACTTATACACCTTTCGGTCATGTATCTTCACATAAATATGCTAACATTTTTGCTTGTGGTGCTGAAGTTAGAAATACGGTAACGGATTCTTCTATCAATGTTATCAATGAGCAGTTAAAAGATTTAAGTATAAACCCACCCTCAGAAGAAGAATTATATAGGGTGAAAAACGCCGAAGGAGGTTCTTACCTAATGTCATTTGAAAATCCGGGATTCGTGCTAAGATTGATACAGTCGGCAGATTTTAATGGCGTACCGATAGAAAGAGTGAAGGAATATTATGGTAACCTGATGGCATTCAGCAACTACCAGGTACGCGACATAGCAAGGAAGTATATGAATCCGCAAAATGAATATATTTTTGTCGTTGGAAGTCCCGATGTTCGCAAAAAACTCGAGCAGTTCGGTAAAATTTATGAATACAATATGGACCTCGAACCGCAGACAGGTGAAAAGGGAAAATTTGAAGATGTAGGAATGAATGCATCCGAATTATTGGAAAAATTTGCGCAGGCATTGGGAGGAAAAGAAAATCTGGATAAGATCCAAACAATTATTGATACATGTAAAATCAAGCTCGAAGCAATGGGCAGAACAATAGACGGCAGTGGAGTTCAAATTCAAAAAGCACCAAATAAAAAATATATGAAATTCGATTTGGTATTTCAAAAACAGGAATCATGGTGTGATGGCACAAATGCCTGGTCAGCCGTTATGGGTAAATCCAGAAAAGAAGAAGGCAAAAATCTGGAAGATTTAGTAAGCGATGCTGTTATGTTCAAAGATACAAAGTACATTGAACTGGGATACAAATGCGATGTGCTTGGCAAACAAAATAATTTCATAATAATGAAACTGTTGTCTCCCATGCAGCAGGAAAGTTTACTCTATTTCGACCCGGTAACCTATCTGCTCATGAAGGTCGAATCAACCAATGATTCGCCGCAGGGCCCAATTCCTAATACAGTAGAATATTCGAATTATACATCGGTCGAAGGTGTGAAATTTCCTATGACATGGAAATCTTCAAATCCGATGTTTACAATCACGTTGGAAAATAATTTCTTACTCAATCAGCCGGTTGAAGATTCGATTTTTACACCTAATAAATAATTTTGATTTTGAAGCCCCTTCTGTGTTTCTTACTGGAGGGGTTTATTATTGAATTTTAAGAAAATAAAATTTTATCTGTCAATTATTGTCATATACGAAATAGTTCTGTTAAAATAATTCTTATATTATTCAAAATTATTCAGGTGGATGATGTATAAATCACTAATTGCAATTCTATTATTATTGGCTGTATCATCATTACAATCTAAAACAATTAAAGGTAAGCTTTATGGTTTTGATGATAAACCAATGCTTCTTGCCCATGTTAATTATGAGGAAAATGGCAAACAAAAAAAAATTCAGGTAAATAAAGATGGTTCGTTTGAACTAAATGTAAATGAAGATTATTTCCTGGTAATGGAGTTCACCGGTGTTAATCATCAAAGTTTTAGTAAGAAAATATTTTTTCCTGACGATAAAAATCCGATTGACATAACTGTTAAACTTACTCCTAATCAAATTCCCAAAAAATTTGATAAAATAATAGTTGTGGGTAATTTTAATGATTTCAATTGGGAATCAGATTTTCTGGAAATGAAAGAAAATTCCGACAGTATATATGTTGTAACAACAAATCCTACATCTGACACACTGCTTTATCAAGTGATTTTCGATACGGGAAAGGATAACAGGAGAAGTTTTAATGGACAGCAATCAGACTTTTACGTTTATGATGGCGGCGGCGACTACAGGTCGGGAATTCTAACAAGAAACAAGGAAGTAAATCTAACCCTGGATTTAAAACATTATCCACAAGGTAAATTTAAATCAGAGGTATCATCAGTAGATAATAAAGTAAATTTATCAATAAAACTCGGGAAACAGCTCGATGATATTAGCTACAGTCATTTAGTTGATGCATCAAAAGTATTTATGAACAATAAAAATTTTATAAATGCTGACAGTGTTATAACTTCGTTAAAGAAAAAGTATCTCGATTCAATCGAATATATTCTACATTCAATAAAAGATAAAAATTTAAGATTCTTTTGTTTACTACCTATATGGATATAGCAAGTGACGGACAAAATGTAGAAGATGTAATTGATGTTGTAAATAAAAATTTAATTAAAGAACTTGAATTATATTTGCCTGCTGAATCAAAAATTTTGGATATAGTAAAGTATGGAGATAATCCTCTCTTTATTGCAAGAATATTAGAAAAGGATTATTCAAATTCAAAATATTTACAAAATATTATTAATACACATAACTCGGAAGCCACAGCCTGGCTTGTGATATATGCAATCCGATTATCTGACAGATTGAAAGACTCGGACAATGTAAAAAAATATTATGATATTATGTTTAAAAAATTTCCAAATAGTAAACAGGCAATGTTTGCCCATAATCAATTCGGCAAGGATAAAAGAATAGTAGTGGGTAAACAAATTCCTGATTTTAAATTTGCCAATCTCGATAATCCTTCAGATACAATTACACCAGGAGCATTAAAAGGCAAATATGTATTGTTTGATATTTGGGGAACATGGTGCGGTTCATGTCTTATGGAGATGAAATATCTCGACAGTGCATACAAAACATTTAAAGACAAAAATTTCATTATATACAGTCATGCAGTTGATAATGGAGTCAAGGTAGTTCAAAACTTCAGGAAAAACAAATGGTCCATGCCCTGGCTTCATTCTCTTGCTGATGGTGCATGGGACAGCGAGCAGGTAAAGTTATTTGAAGTTGTGGGTGTACCGAAAACTTTTTTAGTTGACCCGGACGGGAAAATAATTGAAACGGAGAAATTGAGGCAGGAAAATTTGCTCGAAACTTTGGGAAAATATCTCAGGTAAAATAATAAGAATTATTTTTGTTCTAAATTTCCTTTAATATGCAAATCCCTCTGTGGATAGGGGATGACAATACCAAGCTCGTTGAATTTTTTGTAAATCTCCTTGCAAATCTGATGAATTGTTAAACCGCGTAATGCCGGCTCTTTTGCCCAGCAAAGAAGCTCGAAATCGAGACTGGATTCGCCGAATTGACGGAATCTTGCTCTCGGCTCAGGGTCAGGTATTATGTTTTCATTATTTTTTGCAATTTCTATTAGAACATTTTCAACCAAATCAATATCGGAACCATAAGCAACTCCAATAGGGACTCGCACCCTGAAATGCTTGACGGGAGCGCTTTCGTTGATGATTTTTGAATTTGCAATTATTGAATTCGGAATTGAGATTAAAATATCATCTCTTGTCTTAATGCGTGTGCTTCTGATTCCTATTTCAACTACTTCACCTCTTTCTTTTTGGTCAAGTTCTATATAATCCCCGATTCTGTATGGTTTATCAATGAAAACGCTGACACCACCGAAAAAGTTAGCAAGAGTGTCCTTGGCGGCTAATGCTATAATCACACTAACCACACCTGCCGATGCTATAAGAGGAGTAACATCAACCTTCCAGATGATAAATATTACAGTTACTGCACCGACAAAGATTGCAAATTTCAGGAAGTTCGACAGAAATGGAATTACGTCTTTACTGAGCCCTGTTTCGCTTGATATTTTGCTGATTGAATTTTTAACTATGATAGTTGTAATGCGAATTAATGCAAAACACCAGATTAATGAAATAACAGAGTATATTATTTTGTTAGTAATGACGAAGAATTCATTTTTAAGATGGAGATCTGCCAGTACGATTATAATTCCTGCCAAAATCAATGTGAACAAGACCGGCAGATGCAGAGCATCAATTATATGGTCGTCGAATTTTGTTTCAGTACGCTTTGCAAACTGCCTCAGCACTTTATCGAACAAAAACTGAATAAGAAAGCTTAGTCCGATAAAAATAACAATTGATATTATTGCAATCCAATGAGGAGCAAGAAATATTTCGAATCTTTTGAATAATTCTGTCATAATTTATCCTAACACTTGTTGAAGTTGTTGACAATCCACTAAACCGAACCGGGAGTAACTCCTGATACATTCATTTACAACTTTACAAATTTAACTGCTTTTGTATAATATTTATTTGAAATAATCAGATAATATGTTCCTGACGAAAGTTCAGAAACATTTATTGATTTTTCATTTGAATTTATATTATCAATCGTGATTACTTCTCTTCCGAAAATATCTTTGATTGATATATTGTCAAATATTATATCATTATTCCACTCAATCTTCAATGTTGAATTATCAATTATAGGATTAGGATATAATTCTATATCGCCAATAATATTTTCATTAATTACTGATGTCGGCAGCACACCGAGTATGTAATATTTATCCTCTCCATAAGGAATTCGGGTTCTCCAGCCATGATTATCTGTTGCTGTGAAATAATATTTGAGATATTTATTTGAATCGGATAGATTTAATGAAACGGAAACATCTGAATTTATTTTCAGCTCATAGCTAATGGAATCTTCCTTTCCTGTTCCATCAATATAATGAAGATAGGCAGAAGTCAACTGCCATCCAGAGTCATAAACATCACCATAAATTCTACATTCAAAATAGAGATTGCCTTGTGGCTTAACGCTGTACAATGGATAATGATAAATATACGGTGCGTGGTTCCAGCAATACTCTGAAAAACCCTTAAGATTGCTGTAATCACTTCTCCAGGTAGTGTACATCATGCCTTTGAAGTATTTTGTTTTTTGTGTCCATTCTTTCCAAATACGAATATTGTTAATACCTGCATCATAGTAAGGAGCGGAAATTTGAGGGAACCCGCGTGAGGAGAAATATTTAAGACTTAAATCGGCTGAATCAGAATTCCAGTTTGCCATTCCGATAGTATTAGGAATTACATTAGCACTGCCTCTCAAATCACCATTGACAAGATAATAATTTCCTGCTTTTGCATTATGAAATTCATCGAACATATCAGTCCATGTCCAAATGTCAGCATTGGGCTTGTATTTATGTATAATATCAACACACCTGTTGACATTATCGGCAAGAATCTGAGCAGGTGTCAATCCCCTTTCCTGGTCTGCATTGTCCCAATTCATAACTCTTATCTCATCATGATTCATAAAGTATGTATCTGCATCGAGAAGACTGTCGAGAGATTTGAAAATCTGCTCCATTATTTCATAAACTTTCGGTTCGGACATCGAACACATCACCTGGTCATCATAAATAATTACAGTATGACAATAGGACATAAGAAGAGTATCGCCATTATGAATCGAACCCGAAGATTTGATTCTGAAAGTTGGTGGAATATGGTATGAAGTATAAACTCCGTTATAAGGCTTTCTTCCACATAAGGTATCAATTAGAGATTCAAAATCCACACTTTCAACTATTAATCCATCTTTATAAGGATTATCAACAAACAGAGGTGCGCCCGGTCTTCTGATTAAATTTACAAAAGGAATTTCTTCGAGTATTAAATCATCCCACCAGATTTTACCGCTTTGTACTCCCCATACTCCCCAGTACACACCGATAGTGTCGTTGTCGAGAGAATTGAATGTAATATCAAATTTTTTCCATCCATTTGTGTTCCATCCTATACCTGTGTTCTTGAAATTCAGCGTTCTGCCTGTATTACCCAGAACGAGAAACCTGGGGAAATCACCAGCATCGAGATTCTCTGTTCTCACCCATGCACCCATGTGATATAATGTGTAGGGCTGGCAAGGGATACGTATATTTATACGTGCATTTTGATTCTTATATTGAGGGAAAATCTCGAATCTGATACTTGCATTGCCTGAATGCTTTATTTGAGTATCAACAAAACTCATTTGCCCCGGTCTGTCAATCCAGTTGAATCCGGGGAAATTATTTCCATTGTAATTTTCAAATCCGGGATTTGAAAGAGTAACATTAACCTGGGGAATTAGTCTTGCAGTATCTGCTTCTATAACAAACTTCTGATTCCTGACAGGCAGTCCTGCCGCAAGATTCGGGTCATTGAAAAGAAAATCGTTAGAGTAGCCGAAAGAAAAAGTTGCTGGAACTATCTTAAGGTATTTCTCTTTGGCAAATTTTTTAACAGACATTAAAGAATCAACATACCTTGGACTGTCAAAATAATTCCAAAGGAAGCTGAATTTGGAATCTGCCAGGAGCAAGCCATTCAGCTTGTACGATGATGCCTCCTGCCAAATTGTTTTTGCTTTGGTAATATTTGCTCCTACATAATGATTATTGGGATAATAAAACCAGCGAATAGGAAATTCAGGTGCATCTACGACTCTGCATAAATATATACCATTAGAAACACTCTGTTTATCGAGTAACTGGAAGAATGTGTTTATTCCATAGTGCAAGCCGTTTGTATCGCACCCGGCTATAATAGCCTGCTGAGCCATAATATCCAGGATATATCCTTCTTTTCCCGGATAAGTTTCGCTGATTTCCACTTTCTGGTCAGGAATATGATAAAATAAATTGTTTATAAACGATTCAGTATAACCGAGAACTACACCATTAAGCAAAGTGTCAGCATCTGACCAATAAGAATATTCAAGCGTGTCAATTCCTCTCAATCTCAATTCCTGATTGAACTCCTGTGCCTGTCTCAGAGCGGGTAGCTGAGGATTCAGATATATCTTTTTAGTTGAATCGAAGAAAAACACGGCAGAGTAAACCAAACGGACATAAGCCTGACGCGGCTTGGGAACAATCTCCTCAAAAAACTGAGCAAATAAATGAGTTGAAGATATCAATACTAAAGTAAATATAAATTTGAACATAATAACCTCAAAACGTACTTTCCTTTTTATTAATAACAAATTAAATAAAAAAAGGTTGCAGAATTTAAAATTATTATTTGGTTACAAAAATTCCCTTTCACTTTTAAATTGAATTACATTTTAATAAGTTTCCATTGTATTAATGGATTTTTATGTCAAATACATCAAAAAATATAGTTATCATAGGCGGAATGGCATCAGGGTGCAAAACCGCTGCAAGATTGAAGAGAATCAAACCGGATTATAATATTACAATCATTGAAAAGAAACCGTTTGTCTCTTATGGTACATGCGGTATGCCTTTCTATGCATCCGGAGAAGTTGATGATTTCTACGATTTGGCAATAACATCATGGGGAACA
Organism: Bacteroidota bacterium; assembly: GCA_004322215.1. GTDB lineage: Bacteria > Bacteroidota > Ignavibacteria > Kapaibacteriales > UBA2268 > XYC2-FULL-35-21. The sequence goes on from SCSM01000039.1 coordinate 147,618, forward strand.
ATCCGCGATGCTGAATATTTCAAAAAAGCGAAAGATATAAATGTTCTGACTGAAACGGTTGTTAAAAATATAGATTTAGAGAGCAAACAGGTTCACTGTCAGAATTCTAAGGATTACAGCAGGTTTCCACTTTCTTTCACTAAGCTTGTGATTTGTACGGGGGCAAAGCCGAAGAAGCCACCTTTTTCTGTTCCTCATTCTGAAAAGATTTCAACTTTTCATAATCCTCTCGATGCAAAAAAATTCAGGGAGTTCGTTCAAAGAGGAAAAATTGGGAAAGCAATTATTATAGGCGGTGGTTTTGTCGGTTGTGAATTAGCTGAATCACTTGTAAGTTTATGGGGTATAGAATCACATCTCGTCGAGCTTGAAGAACGGCTTCTGCCAACTTCTTTGGATGAAGAAATGTCACTATTTCTTGAAAAGACATTCAAAAATAATGGAATATATCTTCATCTTTCATCGAAAGTTGAGAAATTAGAAATAAATAATGCAGGAAATCCTGAAGTTCATCTTATTAATGGTGAGAGCATAAACTCAGACTATGTTTTCCTTTGTATTGGAATTGAACCTGAAATTAAGCTTGCCAGTTCAATCGGAGTTAAAACCGGAGTGAATGGTGGAATATTAGTTGATTCTCAGATGAGGACGAATATAGAGAATGTATGGGCTGGAGGAGATTGCGTCGAAGTAAAATCACTCATTACTGGCAAGCATGAACTATTTCCATTCGGTTCACTCGCAAACAGACAGGGGAGAGTGATTGCTGATTCAATTGCAGGAAAGAAATCCGAATTCAAAGGTGCAGTTGGTGCGATTTCATTAAAAGTCTTCGGATTAATTGTTGCTGCTTGCGGTCTAACAGAGAAAGAGGCAATTAATAATGATTATAATGCTGGAATAGTTTGGGGTTCCTGGCAGGACAGACCTGATTACCATCCTGATTCAAAATTATTGTTTGGTAAATTGCTCTATGAAAAAGGGACTTTGAAACTTCTTGGAATTCAACTTGCAGGTAAAGGAGAAGTGACAAGATACATTGATGTATTTTCGACTTTAATCTCGAAAGATGCAACTGTTCACGGTTTAATTGATGTCGAGCATTCATATACTCCTCCTCATTCATCGCCGATGAATCCACTGAATTCGCTCGGTGCGATGGCTCTATCACAGGAAGAAGATAGTATTATGGCATTGAATCCGCTATTACTCAATAATTACATAGGTAATGTACTTGATGTAAGAGAATCCACTGAAATCAACAATGAAGGACTTGGAAAAAGAGCAAAAGAATTTCCGGTGATGGAGTACAGAGAAAAATTAAATATATTTGACAAGAATAAACAATTACTTATTGTATGTCAGAAAGGACCGAGGTCTTATGAAGCAGCAAGAACATTTATCAATGAGGGATTCAGGGATGTTAAATATCTTGGCGGTGGATTGCAGTTCGCTAAAACTGTACTTGATGATGAAGAATAAATAATGTTATAAATTTGCATAAATAATTTGGAATAAATGGAACAAAATAAATCATACTTGTATGTAGTTGGTATAAGCCATAAGACTGCTTCAGTTGCGGAAAGAGAGAAATATCAGTTCAGCCGCAAGGAATTGCCAAGAGTATTGAAAATGATTTTTGAATTTGAAGGAGTACAGGGTATTGCAATAGTTACAACATGCAATCGGCTCGAATTCTATCTTGTTCTCGATTCGGGAAAAAATCCTTTCGATATAATCGAGAAATTTTATTTATTTAATAAAGTTGATACAACGAATATTGATAAACTATTTTATACTTATTCTCTGCCTGAAGTTACACGACATCTATTTCGTGTGATTTGCGGTTTGGAGTCACTTGTGCTTGGTGAGTATCAGATACTCGGTCAGGTAAGGGAGGCGTACAGTATTGCCTGTGAAGCGAAGACCTGCGAAAAGATTTTGCACAAATTATTTCATGCTGCATTCCGCGCCGGTAAAAATGTGAGGAATTCAACTTCACTCGGTTCAGGTAAGCAATCGGTCAGTGGTGTTGCCTCAAAAATATTAATTGATAATTTGAAAAAGAATGATTCTGTTGCAATTATAGGTGTAAATGAAAACTCAAAAATACTTGCCGGTGAGTTGAAGAATTCAGGATTTTCAAATTTTTTATTTGTTAACAGGACATTGTATAAGGCAGAAATAATGGCTGAACAATATGGTGGGAAAGTATTCGGTCTCGATAAAATTGAGAAAGCATTATCCGAATCAAAAGCAGCTTTCACCAGCACTGGTGCTCCGGGTTATATAATTACAAACGACATTTTCGATAAATTGATTCTTAAAAAACGATTACCAAAATTGATTGTTGATATGGCAGTACCGCGTGATGTAGATATGTCTCAAATTGCAGATGAAATCAATTATTGGGATTTGAGCCGATTGCAGGATTATCTCGCGAGGCAAGTTCAGGAGCAGCTTTCTGACTTGCCAATTGCTGAAAGCATAATCGAGGAAGAGGTGCAAATCTTTCAGGCATGGACTGAAATGCAGAATAATAGTTTGTTGGAACCTTATGCTGAAAAGTTTGAATTGGTAAGGCAGGATTTATTGAAAGAATACAAAGAACAGATGTCTGACAATGCATTTTTAAATCTCGACCGCTTTTCACGTTCACTCGTACACCGCCTCCAGTCAACTTTTACGAGGGCGCTGATTAATAACAAGGGAAAGTAGAATTCATTCTTAAAACCATGGAAATAAATATTATTTCAAAATTTCTAATTAATCTTTATTTTTGGATTGAAATTTGATTAATAATTTATTTTCAAATACAGTTTTGTTTTAAAATGGCTTTATCTGTTTCATCAATATCGAATTCATCATATATAAGTTCGGTTTATGAACCGCAACCGGCTTATAGACCGGTAAGTGAAGGAATTAAAAGTATTGCTCCTATCGATGCAAAAGGTAATCAGCAAATTCCACAAGATAGATTCACACCGTCCAATACACCAGGAAAAAGTACGGATGACAAATCTAATGAAACGTATAATTCTTCGGGAATTAAAATAACATTAGCAAAATCAAATAATGTAAATATATTAAATAGAAATCCAACGGATAAACAGCAGGGTGTAAAAGGTGAACAAAGTCCTGATGTCAAATTGACAATTGCCGATTTAGAAAAAAGAGACCGTGAAGTCAGGGCGCATGAGAATGCACACAAAGTTGTCGGAGGGGGGCTTGTCAAAGGAGGAACATCTTTCACTTATACGACTGGACCAGATGGTAAACAATATGCCACAGGTGGTGAAGTCCAGATTGACATCTCGCCTGTCAAAGGTGACCCTGAAGCAACGATTCAGAAGATGAACCAAGTGAGAGCTGCAGCATTAGCTCCGGCTGACCCCTCACCTCAGGACAGAAGCGTAGCTGCACTTGCTTCGGCAATTGCCGCCAGCGCCAGAGCTGAATTATCGAGTCAAAAATCTGGCAACACAACATCAGGTATAAAACAAAATGAAAAAATTATAAAATCATACCTGAATAATGAAATTAATAATAATTCCAGTCACACATATCAACAGTACAGCATTTCAGCCGGCTCAATTGCTTCGCTAAAAAAATTTGAACAATGAAACTTAGTCATAAATTTCATTTCTTCTTTTAAAAAATAATAAATTCATATTTTCGTATTCGCTTTTTATTCAATTTTAAGAAAAACAATAATTAATCAGGATTAAGTATGCCGGAAAATAATGAAATTACATTACCATCGAATTTTATAAAGAAAATAATTGATGACGACCTGCTTACAAATAAATGGGGCGGACGTGTTAACACACGTTTCCCTCCTGAGCCAAACGGTTACCTGCATATTGGACATGCAAAATCAATCTGTCTGAATTTTGGACTAGCAAATGAATTTAAAGGATTATGCAATCTTCGTTTTGATGACACAAATCCTTCGAAAGAGGAAACTGAATATGTTGAATCAATAATGGAGGATGTCCACTGGCTGGGCTTTGATTGGCAAGACAGGTGCTATTATGCATCCGATTATTTTGATAAATTATATGATTATGCGGTTCAGTTGATAAAAGATGGAAAAGCGTATGTTTGCGATTTAAGTGCTGATGAAATGCGTGAAACGAGAGGTACGTTAACAGAACCTGGGCAGAACAGCCCATTCCGCAACCGTACAGTAGAAGAGAATCTTGATTTATTCGAAAGAATGAAAAAAGGTGAATTCGAGGATGGTGCAAAAACTTTACGAGCAAAAATTGACATGACATCGGGTAATCTGAATATGCGTGACCCTGTCATATATAGAATACTTAAAGTTGACCATCACAGAACCGGTGATAAATGGTGTATTTATCCGATGTATGATTTTACTCATTGCCTTTCAGATTCGATTGAACATATAACACATTCGATTTGTACACTCGAATTTGAAGACCACAGACCTCTCTACGACTGGTTTCTTGATGAATTGGGGGTGTATCACCCACAGCAAATTGAATTTGCAAGATTGAATTTGTCATATACATTAATGAGCAAACGCAAGCTTCTTGCACTCGTCGAAGAAAAAATCGTTTCCGGCTGGGATGACCCCCGAATGCCTACTATTTGCGGTTTAAGAAGGAGGGGCTATACACCAGAATCAATCCGTGATTTTGCGGAACGAATCGGTGTTGCAAAAAAAGACAGCACAGTTGATTTTGCATTTCTGGAGCATTGCATTCGTGAAGACTTGAATAAACACGTACACCGTGTTATGGGTGTGCTGAATCCACTGAAAGTCGTGATTGACAATTATCCCGATGATTTGATTGAGGAAGTTGAAGCAATAAACAATCCCGAAGATTTGTCAATGGGAACGCGTATACTTCCTTTCTCTAAAGTTATATACATCGAAAAAGATGATTTTATGATTGACCCGCCGAAGAAGTATTACCGTCTTGCTCCGGGAAGAGAAGTGCGTCTCCGATATGCATACTATATCAAATGTGTTGATTTCGTAAAAGATGATGATACAGGTGAAATCAAAGAAGTTCACTGCACATATGACCCTGAAACAAAGGGCGGCTCTTCTCCTGATGGTAGAAAAGTTCAGGGAACAATTCATTGGGTTTCTGCCGCTCATTGTGTAGATGCGGAAATCAGATTGTACGACCATTTATTCAATACTGAAAATCCCGGCGAGGGTGATTACAAGCAATATCTTAATCCAAATTCTCTCGAAGTTGTAGATGCAAAAGTAGAACCGATGCTGGAGAATGCAGAGCCATCAAGCCGCTGGCAATTCGAACGTGTAGGTTATTTCTGTGCTGACAGCAAAGACACACAGCCGGGAAAGCCTGTTTTTAATCGCACAGTAACACTTAAGGACACCTGGGCGAAAATTGTGAAGAAGGGATGAGAAGAATTTTTAATTTTCAATTTTACAATTTTCAACAAATTTTAAATGAATCAAGTAATATCAGGAAATTCACTTGGTTTCAATCTCACAATTTTTCCGTTCCTGGAGATAATGAGTTCCTCGTTGTTTTTCCTTTTCTCTTCGAGAAGCCGCTTGTAGTAAAGCTTTAAACCTTCCTCAATTTTAGACATAATATCATCCTGTTTGATTTTACTTTTCAAAATATTCTCGTTACAATTTCTTTACTACAACTATATATTCATTATTCATAGTAGATGCGGTAATACCTGTTTTATTTGTAGGGCTGTTTGCTTTTGGCATTCGAATTTAAAATTATTTATAATGAATTCACGAATAATATTGATTTATTTAATTCTAGCAAAAGTATGAATCTTATACCCGCGGGTGTAATGTAATAAGATTTTGATTTTCTTTCATTAAATCTTGCTAATAGACCTAACTCAATTGCATAATTTGAATACATTGTAAAAGCATCTCTCTGAGCTTTATCTGCCCATTCACTTACTTTACCAGTTAATTTTGCAAAGAATCTTCTTCCTTCGTCGAAAGGTACGGGATAATAGTTTTTTGACAAAACAAAGATTGTTTCAACAGCAGAATAAATACCAAAAACAGCAGGACTGACAAATGGATTTTTTGTTATATATTCTCTTAGTATCTTAGTCTGTTGATCTGATATATAATCAATTGGGTAATTAAGTTCTCTTTTTGTCACATATTCTAAACCTAGATTTGTAAGTTTGGCTCTGTATTTTTCAACATAGATTAAACCTAATTCATTAGATAATTTTAAATAACTACTTACAGTACTTATTGTTCGGTCTATTTTTTTTGCAATTGATGGAATTAAAGTATCTTTTTTGTAATTGATAGCATATAAAATCTGATTAAGTAATTTCAAACTCCAAAGTCCATGGTTTGTTGGTTTTATTTGAATCAATCCCCTTATAGCTTTGATTTTATAATACCAATTTTTTAGTAAGTCATAAGGAGAATATTTTATTGGTACTATATCTAATTCTTTACAAAATTGTATATGTTTATTGTCGAATTCAGGGCATAATAAATAAGCAGAAATAGGTAAAATTGGTAATTCTTCCTGTTTCTGTAATTTTTCTAAATCATGTTTATACTCAATAATCTGTTCACAAAATTTTCTTTCACTCCTTACTGCTTTTAATTCTATTAGCAATAAATTTTTATTTGATAAAAAAAGTAAATCAAGAATTCCACCTGAAGGTAATTTTTTCTGTCTGCTGACTAAGGAAATACTACTTTCAATAGAAAGTAAATTTCTAACTTCATCAAGTTGAGTAGCAAATATATCTTCGATTTGAGATTCTCAAATTTGTTTTTTGATAAACGTAATTATAAAAATAAAAATCTTTGAAAGCAAGATATTTATTTAATAATGTTATTGAAATAGAATAAAATAAATCCTATTCCTTTTTAATTCATCACACAACATTCCTCAACACACTTTTCCATCACTTTCAATACAAAAAACCCCTTCTTTGTAGGTTTAGACCATACACATCGGTTGTAATCGAAAATAGTACCGCGCATATATCCGTTAAGAATCATCTGCCTGGCGCATATATTTATTTCCCTTTCACTGTATTTGTTCAGAAACACCTTTCTACCTGCAGCTTCCATTAAAAGCATACCGAAAAGCTCGTCCGAAGACTTCTCTTCCGGCTCGATGTCCTCAAAAAAGGGCTTATCGAATTTAATATGTATTTTACTCGGCATAATTTTTTTAAATTTACAAATAAATATGATTTTAATAATGATAAATTCTTTATAAATGTAATCGTCTAAAGATAATTTAAATATAAAATTTTATGCTCAATATTGCAAAACTTATAAATCTCGATAAGCCACTTATTCTTGCTTCACAGTCGCCGAGAAGACAAAAACTATTAAAAGAGCTTGGATTTGAATTTGAAATCATGCCTGCGTACATAAATGAAGATGATTACTCCGATGGAATTGACCCAGTAAAGCATGTCAAAGATTTATCATTGAAAAAAGCTGAATTTATTGCAAAAAATATCGGCAAACCTGCAATAGTTCTCGGTTCAGATACAATTGTTGTACTGAAAGATAAAATCCTTAATAAACCAATTGATAAACAGGATGCTGTCAGAATGTTGAATTCATTGAGTGGCAGTACACATATAGTATATACCGGACTTGCTTTAGTCAATTCCGATACGATGATGAATAAAATTGCTGTTCAAAAAACAGAAGTAACATTCAGAGAACTTGCACAAGATGAAATTGATGCTTATGTTGAAACGGGGTCACCGCTCGATAAAGCAGGTGCTTATGGAATACAGGATGACTTCGGAGCTGTGTTTGTAAATCACATTAACGGCTGTTATTATAATATTGTAGGATTGCCTTTGGAGTTACTATATTCTACATTAAAAGATTTTCTTTGTGAATCAAGGAATGATTAACGGAATGGAAATAAAGCTGATATTGGTAATTATACTTTCCTATCTCATCGGCTCAATCCCCTGGGCATATATAATTGTGAAGTTGTTTTACAGCGAAGACCTTCGTCAAAAAGGAACGGGTAACATCGGTGCTATGAACAGCTATGATATAACCGGGAAAAAATGGATTGGCGTAGCTGTTTTCATACTCGATTGCATCAAAGGAATTGTATCTGTGTTACTTGCAAGAATAATTTCAAATGATAATATAATTCCTGTTGCAGCTTCAGGATTTTTTGTCATACTCGGACATAACTTCAGTGTGTTTATGAAATTCAAAGGTGGCCGTGGTTTATCTTCTGCGGTTGGAGTTTCATTGATGATTAATCCTTTACTTTTTATTATATGGGCATTAGTATGGGTTGTTGAATATAAATTAATCAAAAAAGACATTCATATAGCCAATATTTCCGCTACTATTCTATTGCCTGCCTTTCTACTTATTATACCGGGTAATATTTTGGTGATGTTAACTATTATTCCACATTTCAACAGGGATATGTTAATTTCATTAAGTATTTCCATCTGTCTTTTGATATTAATAAGGCATTTTAAACCAATATATGATTTAATCAAAAAAACTTAATGAAGCAATAATAATCGCTCAATTAATTTAAAATTACCTATTTCATATTTTAGCATATATGATTGAAACAAAAAGTTCGATAATGCAAATATGTTATCATTGTGGTGACGAATGTTCAGATAACACAATAACAAAAGATGAAAAATTCTTTTGCTGCCAGGGTTGTCTTTTCGTTTATGATATACTGAAGGAAAACAAGCTTGATAATTTCTATGAATTGTCAGAAGGTAAGGGTTTACAACCGGTTTCATATCAAAAAAATGAATTTGAATTTCTCGATAATGATGAGGTGAAAGAGAAATTTCTTACCTACTCAATAAATGGCAAATCAAAAGTAGTATTTAATGTACCTCAGATTTATTGCAGTGCGTGTTTATGGCTTTTGGAACACATTTCATTACTTGCTCATGGAATAATCGAATCACGTGTTAATTTTCTGACCAAAGACATAACGATTTTGTTTAATGAAGAAATTACATCATTAAGAAAAATCGTCGAATTGCTTACTACATTGGGCTACAAGCCAAATCTCAATCTTGCTTCGCTTGGAATGAAATTAAAAGGCAATCCGAATAAACCGCTTTATGTTAAGGTCGGACTTGCAGGATTTGCCTTTGGTAATATTATGCTTTTTTCTCTGCCGGAATATCTCTCGATTGGAGCATTAGACCCAACTCTTAAGCGATTCCTCGCATACCTTGTTTTAGCATTATCCTTTATATCAATTTATGCCTCGAGGGATTATTTTACTTCGGCATGGAGAAGCATAAAATTGAAACATATTAATCTTGATGTTCCATTAGGGCTTGGAATAGCTGCCATCTACATAAGAAGCGTATATGAAATATTATCGGGGACAGGTCCGGGTTATTTCGATTCTATGGCTGGTTTGGTTTTCTTTCTTTTATGTGGCAAAGTTTTTCAAATTAAAACATATCATTCAATTTCATTCGACAGGGATTATAAATCCTATTTCCCTTTATCTGTTATCAAAAAAACAGAAAAGGAAGAATTTATTCCGGTCAGTTCAATAAAAACAGGAGATTTACTTTTAATCAGGAACAATGAAATCGTTCCGGTTGATTCAGTTCTTATTTCAAGTGATGGGACATTGGATTACAGCTTCATAACAGGCGAATCAAATCCTGTATCTTTACAAAAAGGGAATAAAATTTATTCTGGAGCAAGAAATAATGGTAAAGCAATTGAAATAATTTCAACAAAGGAATTTAATAAAAGCTACCTAACAGAATTATGGGATAATCACATTAAAACAGTAGATAAAACAAACTACACTTCAAAGATTTCCGATGCCGCTGCAAAATATTTTTCAATTATAGTGTTAATTATAGCATTTGGAACATTTCTGTGGTGGCTGCCTTATAGCTATGATAAAGCTATGAGTGCATTTATTTCTGTACTTGTCGTGGCTTGCCCCTGTGCTTTGGCTTTATCGGTTCCTTTTACTTACGGGACTACACTCAGGTTTTTCGGAAGAAATAATTTTTATTTGAAAAACGATAAAATAATCGAGAAGCTTTCAAATATCGATTCCATAGTATTCGATAAAACGGGGACATTAACAGATGTATCAAAGAGCCGTGTAAAATATTATGGAAGGGAATTATCAATAAGGGAAAAGTCTGCAATTAAATCTATAGTAATGAATTCTTCGCACCCGTTAAGTATTATGATTAGTCGTTTTTTCGATAATATTGAAACGTCAGAACCTGAACAATTTAATGAAATAGCCGGTAAAGGGATTGAAGCAAGAATTTTTGGTATAGATACAAAGATAGGAAGCCGGGTTTGGCTTTCTAAATTCATCTTTGAAAATAATTCAAATTGTAATTTAATAAATGAAATACCTGAATCAAGTATTTTGGTTATTATTAATGATTCATTCACCGGGTATTTCTCGTTAGTTTCAGAATATCGTGACAACCTACAGGACATGATGAGTGAATTATGTAAAAAATTCAGAATATCGATAATATCGGGCGATAATGAAAACGAGAAAATGATTATTGAGAAAATTATTCCTGATGCAAAGGAAATTAAATTTCATCAATTTCCTGATGATAAGATAAAATATATAGAAGAAAAGAAAAAAAGTAATGAGAATGTAATGATGGTCGGCGACGGGCTAAATGATGCAGGTGCACTTCTTGTTAGCGATGTCGGAGTTGCTGTTACAGATGACAGCTCAGGATTTGCTCCGGGTTCTGATGGAATTCTATTTGCAAAACAAATTAATCTGATACCTAAGTTTATGAAATTTGCGAAATCGGGCGTGCGAACAGTTTATTACAGTTTTGCTCTTTCCATCTTTTATCACAGCATTACATTCGCAATTGCAGCAAGCGGAAATATGAGCCCTGTTATTGCAGCTATCCTGATGCCAATCAGTTCAATCAGTGTAGTGATTTTCACTGTCGGTAAAATCAGTTTTCATGCATGGAATCTTTTTAAAAAATAATAATATTAAATACTTTCAATGAAATTAGCACATGTTTTATCGAAAGGTTTCAAATTATTCTCTTATCTTTCTTTATTTTTGAAAATCACTTTAATGAATTTTATCAATATAGTTTATGAAAATAAAAATAACGAGATTATATAATGGATTCGAGGATTTACCTCTTCCAAAATATGCAACCGATGGTTCTGCCGGTATGGATATATTTGCGGCAATAGAAGAGCCGGTTGAAATAGGTCCCGGTGCTGTGGTACTTGTACCCACTTCACTGGCAATCTCACTTGAACATGGATTTGAATGTCAGGTACGTTCAAGAAGCGGTTTGGCAATAAAAAATGGTGTGTTCGCACTCAATTCACCCGGTACGATTGACAGCGATTACCGGGGTGAAATAAAAATCATTCTTGCAAATTTCAGCAAAGAACCATTTATTATTCATCGGGGAGACAGGATTGCCCAACTCATTGTTGCAAGATACGAAAAGATAGATTGGGAACTTGTTAATGAGCTTCCAAATAGCGAAAGGGGTGAAGGAGGATTTGGCAGTACAGGGATTAAGAATTAACAATTAATAATTTAATTATTTGTTAATGATTTAAATAATTATATAATAAAGTTTTAAAAAACTTTTATTAATGACAAAAGACAAAATAAATATTATCTTCATGGGGACACCCGAATTTGCTGTACCTGCACTTGAGAGACTACATAAAGAATTTTGTGTAAAATGTGCCGTTACCGTTCCTGATAAACCCCGCGGAAGAGGGCAGGTGCTTGTTCCTTCTGCTGTGAAACAAAAATCTGTTGAATTATCAATACCTGTTCTTCAGCCCGAATCATTGAAAGATGACAATTTTATTAAAGCGATTTCTGAATTTCAACCGGATATAATAGTTATAATTGCATTCAGGATACTACCTGCTGTAGTATTCAACTTAGCAAAACTTGGAACTTTCAACATACACGCAAGTCTTCTTCCTAAATACCGGGGAGCTGCACCAATTAACTGGGCAATAATTAATGGGGAAAATCAAACAGGATTGACATCATTTCTTCTGGATGAAAAAGTTGATACGGGGAAAATTCTTCTTCAAAATTCAATTGACATACCCGATAATGCTACAGCAGGTGATTTACATGATTTGATGATGCCTTTAGCTGCTGAACTAGCTGTTGAGACATGCAATCTAATAATTGAAGGCAACTATACTCCTCTAATTCAGGATAATTCTCTTGCTACACCTGCACCAAAGCTTTTTAGAGAAAATTGTAAAATTAATTTTGCACAGGATTCAGAAAATTTACGAAATTTTATTAATGGTGTTTCACCTGCACCTGGTGCATGGTTAGATTGGGAAGGGAAAAGATATAAAGTATTAAGAGCAGAATTTTCACCTGAAGGAGAGGGTGAACCCGGTAAATATTTCATTGAAAATAATAAATTGAATGTATACTGCGGAAATGGAATTATTACATTTCTCGAAATTCAGCCACAGGATAAAAAACCGATGAAGATTGAAGATTTTATCCGTGGCTATAGAGGTAATTCAACAGGTTTAATCAGATAGACATTTTACCTATTAATTAAGCATTTCTTTTTATATATTTGTAAAAAAAAAGAATAATTTATTATGATAATAAATCCTGAAAAATGGAAGCAATTTGAGGATGATTACAATGCAAATCATAAGATTGATTTCAGTAAGAATTTAGAGATTTTCGAAAAAATGCTCGAAATGGCAAGAGAGTTAAAAGTATTTCCCCGAAAAGACCCACTTGAAGGTCTTGAACATAAAATCCGACTCGCTAAAATACTGAACAGCCATGGTTGAATTAATTAAGAAACTGGCTCAAGCTCTTGATAAGAGAAACTTACCATATATGGTTATTGGCGGACAAGCTGCTATGCTTTATCGTTCTCCCAGATTTACCAATGATATTGACATTTCTATTGGTATTAATCCTGACAGATTAAATGAACTTTTAAAAGTTATTGATGAAATCAAACTGAAAATCCTTACTGATAACCCTATTAAATTTGTTATGGAGAAGATGATTTTACCAACCATTGATGAATCAGGATTCAGAGTAGATTTAATACTTTCTCAAACACAATATGAAAAAGATGCAATTCAAAGAGCTTCAGTTGTAGATGTTCAAGGGATACGCGTAAGATATGCAATTGCAGAAGATATTATTATTCATAAGATTTTTGCAGGAAGAGAAATTGATTTGGAAGATGTCAGAATGATTATGATATCGAACAAAAATCTTGATATTGAATTAATAAAAGGGACATTAAAACAATTGGGTGAATATACAAGTATTGACTTTATCTCCAGATTTAATAATATTGGATAATTTTAAATGTAATTTATTATTTTATTATTAGTATTCGAAAATTCTCTGAAATTCGTAAAATTGAAAATTACTTCCGAATGCCCATTTCATTTTTCAAATTCAAATAATAATAATATATTTGGCATAAATCTTGTTGATTTAATGTAATTGTAAAAATTATTTTTAGTTATTTATATGCTGCCGAAAAAAAACGGGAAAAAGCTTGTTGACTTGGCAAATCCTGAATATTACATTAACAGGGAACTTAGCTTAATAGAATTTCAGCAAAGGGTGCTTGCAGAGGCAGAATCTGATACACATCCATTGCTCGAACGCTTAAAATTCATTTCCATTTTCAGTTCGAATATGGATGAGTTTTTTATGATTCGTGTTGCGGGATTGAAAAGCCAGATTTCTGCAGGTGTGGCAGAGCTTTCCGTTGATGGCATGACTCCGCAGGAACAGCTAAAAGAAATTCGCAAGAGAATCATGCCACTTTTCGACAGGCAGGAAAAACTTCTCAATAAAGTAATTTTACCGGCACTTGAAAAGGAAGAAATATTTATACATTTTATTGAGGACCTTACAAGTAGTGACAGAATATTTCTCGAAAAGCATTTCAATGAATGTATAATGCCTCTGTTGACGCCATTGAGCTTGGACCCGGCTCATCCTTTCCCAAGGTTGATTAACAGGAGCTTGAATATAGCTTTCGTTCTTACGGATGCTACAAAAAAAGTTCCGATTCGGAAAGTTGCATTTTTACAGCTTCCGACTGCATTGCCGAGATTTCTTCAATTGGAACGGAAATCGGGACATCATTTTGTACTGCTTGAAAATGTAATTAAAATGTACGCCGATGCACTTTTCCCGGGTTTAATGATTGAAACATCGAATACATTCCGTGTTACAAGAGACGCAGATATTGAAATTGCAGAGGACGAAGCAGAGGATTTGCTCACTGAAATTGCAGAGCAAATTAAACACAGGAAATGGGGAACAGCGGCAGTACGGCTCGAAGTTAGTACAAATATGCCCGATTATTTAATGAAACTTTTGATGGGTTCACTTGATATAGAAAAGGATGATGTTTATGTTGTCAACAGACCATTACATCTGCCGGATTTCATGCAATTAATGAAAATTGACTTAAGACATCTCAAGGATAAACCTTTTAAAACAAGAATATTACCGGAAATAGCAAGAAATGATTCTAATATATTCGATATTATTAAAAAACATGATTTTATTGTTCATCATCCTTACGATTCATTTACAAACAGTACTTTGAAACTAATTAATGAGTCAGCTGCCGACCCGGATGTACTCGGAATAAAAATTACATTATACAGGACAGGATTGAATTCACCTGTCGTAGAGGCACTCAAAAAAGCAGCAGAGAACGGGAAAAGCGTTACTGCCTTTGTCGAACTAAAAGCCCGTTTCGATGAGGAAAATAATATTATATGGGCAAAGGAACTCGAGCATGTAGGAGTTCACGTGATTTATGGTGTTCTGGGATTGAAAACTCACTGTAAAATTGCAATGATAATAAGACGTGAAGGGAAAAAGCTTCAGACATATCTTCATCTTGCAACAGGAAATTATAATTACGTTACGACTCGGCTCTACACCGATATCGGATTCTTTACTTCCAATGAAGACTTCGGACATGATGCAATGCACTTGTTCAATTACCTGACAGGGTATTCTCATAAAGCCGACTGGAATCATTTCATTGTGGCTCCGATTAATTTGAGGCGTACACTAATCGAATTTATTTATAGGGAAGCAGAGCTTTCTACTCCTGAAAATCCCGGATTCATTTTCGCTAAGATGAATTCACTAACACATGATGAGGTGATTCAGGCATTGTACAAGGCGTCCCAAAGAGGAGTGAAAATCCAACTTCTTGTACGTGGAATTTGTTGTCTCAAACCGGGAATCAAAGGAGTCAGCGAGAATATTGAAGTAAGAAGCATACTCGGAAGATTTCTCGAACACAGCCGTGTTTTTTATTTCAAATGCAAAGGAAAGGAAGAAATATATTTGTCCAGTGCCGACTGGATGACACGCAATCTGCAGAATAGGGTTGAATTGATGTTCCCTATTAATGACACGCGTATTAAGAACCAATTGAAAGAATTGCTAGAAATTTATTGGAAGGATAACTGCAAAACCTGGTTGCTGCAATCAGATGGTTTATACACAAAGATTAAACAGAAAAATAATGAAAAGAATTTCTGTGCCCAGCAATACTTTCTCGATGAAATCAGGAAATCCGGGAAAAAACACCGCAGAATATATTAATCCATAATTGGTTTAATTGAGTATTATCATTTTTTCGCTTTGTACACCATTGCTCGTTTTCATAATAACAAAATACATTCCCGATGAATATTCAATATCAAGTTTTACACAGTGCCTGCCTTGTGAAAAAAACTCATTTGTTATTTCCTTCAATCTTTCACCTGTTAATGAAAATAATGTTAATTCAACAAAATCATCTTCGTCGAGAAAGAAACATATTTCAGTATAGTCTGATGCGGGATTGGGTGCGATTGTCGGCTTAATAGGAATTATTATTTCTTCAGGTACAGATGTAATTGAATTCAGATGTTCTACGGTTCCACTTTCCTGAGTTAACCAGGTGTTCCCGCCATCGGTGGTTTTAAATATTTGACCGTAATTGCCGACTACCCAACCTGTGAGTGAATCTACAAATTTTACACAATTTAATGTGGCTCCGGTCGGATAAGGATTCTGCCATTCCCATTTGGCAATTGCAGGGAATTGAATTGTAAATAATATGACAATCAGAAAAAGTTTTTTCATTTTGTGTCCTCTTTTCTTATAATGACACTTAAGTATAGAAAAGGTCTCAAAAATTAATATATATTTGTTGAATTTATATAATTAAGATAAAAGTGAGGATCTAATTATTTTTCATTCCAACTGTAACATTTTTCAATTTTTTGTGTTATACATAAAAAGTTAGGACAATTTTCAGAAAATATTAAATTTCAAGGCGTAAAACGCTTAAATATAGATTTAATAAGAATATATATTCTTTAACTCAAATTTGTATGTTCTACATTTTTATTTGGGGATGAAATGAAATATCTATACTTCTTTCTTTGTTCGATTGTTTTTTTATTTACTATTCCTTGTAATCTGTTTTCTCAATTGACAAACCGCTGGGAGATAGCAGATTCATCCGGTATTTATTATTACAATTATTATTATAATACGGGTGGAAATTTGACAGGAATTGATGAAAATGATATTGTTGTCATTGGGGGTTCTTATTGGCCTATTGATTATAAAAATAATCGTTATATTATTAAAAGGTATACTGAAAGAGGCAATAAAAAAGAGATTATCTATAATGATACAGTAAATGTATGCCAGAGATTTCATTCAATGTCACACCCCGCAAAAAATTTCATAGTGGTAGTAGGTGATTCAAATGTTTATTTAGGCAAAATTGATAAAGGAGAACGTTATAAATCATTTAGTTTGATTATGAGAACAAATGATGGAGGTAAAACCTGGGAAAGAAGAAATATAGATTCAAATAAAAGTTTCAGATATATATCGATGTGCGACAGTTTAAATGGAATTATTCTCCAAACTGACCTCGATAACCAATTCAACCTAAAAGATGAATTTTATGACAGTTTATTGATTACAAATTATGGTTGGATTACTGCTTATAAAATACCTGTACCTAATGGAGCTGGTTTTGTATTCTATTGCTGGTGCTTAGCCCCTCAAAAGTATTACTTGCTTTGTCACAGTAACTTGGATGATACTGAATTCATTTATAGCACAACCGATGGAGGTGTGACATGGAAGCAATCAGCCCATTTCGAAGAAAATATTCATATTGATGATGTTAAATTTATAAACGATAAAATAATATTTGCTGTTGGGAACCGACAGGTTGGTAAGGGTTATATACACGAGCCATCTATTTACAAAAGTTATGATGGTGGAGATAGCTGGCTTGAATGTAAAAATGTATTTAGAGAAAATGAACATTTATATTATTTATATAGCATTGATTTTTGCGACAGCTTAAATGGCTTAGCTGTGGGTTGGGAGGGTAAAATTTTAAGAACAAGTGATGGCGGTGATACATGGGAGAGGGAAAATGCACCTTATGAGTTTCCACTGGCAACAGGTTACAGTACGCTGAGGTCAGTTTTTTATCCTAAAAAAGATTTTGCTTATGTTCTCTGGAGTAGAAATTACACAATGAAATTTAATAATAATAAAATACTTTCCAAACCCACGTTTTACGGAATTTATAACTCAGGGCATCTTCCTTTAAATGATATAAATTTATCATGGACTTCTGTTACTGGTGCTGATAGATACTGGTTAAAGGTTGACAGCATTCAAAAGGGCGGCTCAACCGCTGACTTTGATTTAGAAAATCCTTTAATTGATACAGTACTTTCGGATACTAATATAGTTATAAAGAATCTTGATTATGACAGATTTTATAATACTTGGGTAAAAGCAATAAATGATTCGATGGAAAGCGATTGGAGTGATGCCAATGGAGGATTTGCAACTATTTCTACAGAAAATGAATTATATAAACCGAATTTAATTTATCCGGCTTATGCTTCAAGAGTTGAAAATACAAATGTAACTTTACGTTGGAATAAAGTGCTTACTGCTGAGAGATACTATATCATTATTAATAATGATGATTACAGTTATTCGGTCAATGAATTAATAACAGATACAACCTTCACAATCACAGATTTAGCCCCATCGTCATTTTATTATGTTTCATTGAAAAGTGCCAGGGGAATTCAAACATCAGGTGAGTATTGGTCTTATTTCAGGACGAGAGATGTGCTTGGAGTTGATGACGAAGTAATTAAATGGAATGATAATGTATTTAATATTTATCCGAATCCTTTTTCTAATAATATAAATTTAGAAATTGAAGGTAACGATAGGTACGAAACAATCTTTATTAATGATATTTTAGGAAGAGTAGTTTATACGACAAAGACCGAATTACTTGAAACCGGTAAAACTTTCAATTTGACACTTGCAACAGAACCGTTGCCGCAAGGTGTATATTTTGTAAGCGTAAAAGGAATGGAGGAAGCGAGAGTAGTCGTGAAAATAGAGTGAGAAGAATTTTTATAATAGACTTATTATTAATTAATAGAATAAAAGTATTGTTCGAGGTTTGAAATGAAAAATCTTTTCTTCATTTTTTGCTTGTTATTTTTATTATTATCATTAAATAGCATTTTATTTTCTCAATTGACTAACCGGTGGGAATTTGAAGATACATCTAAATTACAATATTCCGGTTATTCCGGTTTTTCTAATTTTTATTATCATAAAACCGGTATTATGGCAGGTATTGACGAGAATGATTTTGTTGTTGTTGGTGGTGATTATAATATGGTATATTTTAGGAAAAATCTCTATGTAATTAAAAGGTACACTGACAGTGGCAATAACATTGATATAATTTATAATGATACTGTAAATGTTGCACAGAGAATACACTCAGTTTCTCATCCTGTAAAAAATGTAATTGTAGCTGTAGGAGATACTAATAATTATTTGGGAATTTGGGGTTCAACGGAATATTATAAATCATTCGGCATGATTTTGCTTACAACAGATGCCGGTGCAACATGGGAAAGGAAGACTATTGATTCTAATAAGACTTTTAGATGTGTATCAATGTGTGATAGTTTAAATGGAATTATTTTGCAATCCGACTTAGACAACTATTTTAATCCAAAAGATGAATTATATGACAGCTTATTAATTACCTCCTACGGATGGAAAACTATAAATAAAATACCTTTACCCGAAGATGCAGGATTTGTTTTTTATTGCTGGTGTCTTACTCCTCAAAAATACTACATCCATTGTAGGAGCAAATCAGATGGTACGGAATTTTTATATTTAACAACCGATGGTGGAATGTCATGGAATCAATCAACACATTTACCGCCTGGGATAATTATTGATGATATAAAATTTATATCTGATAAAAATATATTTGTGGCTGCTAATAGAGCCGTAGAAAGTTCTGCTTCTCCGTGGGAACCGGTTATTTATAAAAGTAGTAATGGTGGCGTTACCTGGCGAGAATGTAATAATGTTTTCAGAGAAATCAGAGAAGATGTGTTTCGATTATACAGTATTGATTTTTGTGATAGTTTAAATGGTATTGCTGTCGGAGGAGAAGGTAAAATATTAAGAACAAGTGACGGAGGTGAAACCTGGGACAGGGAATATTCTCCATTTATATTCTCTAAACCGAAAAATGATAATACTCTCAAATCAGTTTTTTATCCACAAAAAGATTTTGCTTTCTCAAGTTGGAGCAGCGATTATACAATGAAATGTATTAATAATAGAACACTTTCCAAACCAATATTCTATAAAATTTTTAATGCAGGGCATCAGCCATTGAACAATGTTAAAATATCATGGACATATATTAAAGGTGCAGAAAGATACCGGTTAAAAGTAGATACTACTCAAAGCAGCGGCTTAACCGGCGGTTATGATTTCGATAATTCATTAATTGATACTATAGTTATTGATACCATTTATATTATAAAGAGTTTGGATTCCCATACTGTTTATCACTCATGGGTAAAATCCATCAACGATTCGATGGAAAGTGACTGGGGTGATGAAAACAGTGGATTTACTACCATTACTTCAGAAAATGATTTGTATTCTCCGAATTTAACTTATCCCTTTTATGCTTCAAGAGTAGATAATACCAAAGTTACTTTAAGGTGGAACAAAGTGTCTACAGCAGAAAGATACCATTTGCTTGTTACAAATGATTTTAATAACGACAATTATGCCGAATTACTTACCGATACTACTTATACAATCAAGGACCTTGTGCCATCTGCATTTTATTATATTACATTAGAAAGTATAAGAGGAATTTTTACTTCGTATAAAAGTTGGTCTTATTTCAGGACAAGGGATGTGCTTGGAGTTGATGATGAAATTATTAATAGTAATTATAATGTATTGAATATTTATCCGAATCCTTTTTCTAATTATATTACGATAGATATAGAAGGTAATAATAAATCTGAGACAATCATCATTTATGATAATTTCGGAAGAACAGTAAAAACAATATTGACTGATTTTCTTGGATCCTTTACAACATACAACTTTACACTTTCGGTTGAATCACTTCCCCCAGGTGTTTATTTTGTTCGTTTACTGGGTAAAGCTGGAGCGAAAGTTATGATTAAAACTAATTGAGAATATGAATTATTGAGTATAAGATTTTTTACTCACCAAGCATTCTGTTTGATTCTAATACCAATTGAATTGCTTAGTCAAGATTAGAGCGGGCTTCTTCAATTGTAACTCCTTGTGCGTTAGCTCCTGGTAGCTCTTCAACGTAGGCAACAAAACCGGCATCTACTTCTTTATAAACTGCTGTAAATTCAATATTTCTACATTACTCCAAATTCTTTTTTCTTATTGACGAAAATACGAAAGAAATAACTTCTATATTAATCAAAATATTCCAATCTAAATACCGTTCTAAGTTCATATAATTTTACGAAGAAAAATATAATGTTATATAAAAAGAAAAAATTATTTGAGTTTCTGAAAAAGTGGGTGATTCTACTTTTTGGAATATTTTTAATTCAGCCCGTAATTGCTCAAAAGCTTTTCATACCAATGGACTTGTCCCAGACAGACCACCTTAAAGCTTACGGCATAGCTTACTGGATACTGAAACAAGGACAGCCAGTTGACTGGCTTCTGAACTACCGCGGCGGTTCGTTTATGGCTGATTATTCTGAGTTGTTTGCTTCAGAATGCAGGATTCGCGGAGTCAGCTTCGAGCAGCTTGACGGTGCTGAAGCAGCGAAAATTTATTCAGAAGTGCAAAGCGAAAATGTAAATGAGGATGTTGTAAAATTAGAAAAGCCACCGAGAATTGCAGTTTATGCTCCTCCCGGTTCTCAGCCCTGGGACGATGCAGTTCGGCTCGCACTCGATTATGCCGAAATCGAGCATGATATTATTTGGGACGAGGAAGTGCTTGGAGGAAAACTTGAAAAGTATGATTGGCTTCATTTGCATCATGAGGATTTCACCGGTCAGTATGGAAAGTTTTGGGCAAACTATAACAGCGCCCCCTGGTATATTGAACAGGTTGCTCTCAATGAAGGGATGGCTAAGAAGCTTGGCTTTTCCAAAGTATCAGAATTAAAAAAAGCTGTTGTAAGAAAAATAACGGAATTTGTTGCAAACGGGGGATTTCTTTTCGCAATGTGCAGTGCAACCGATACTTATGATATAGCCATAGCAGCAATGAATATTGACATCTGCGGACCTATGTTCGATGGCGACCCGGCTGACCCGGATGCGAATAAAAAGCTCGATTTCACGAACACTTTTGCATTTGAGAATTTCAAGTTGATTATGGATCCGTACGTTTATGAATATTCAAACATCGATGTTACTGAAGAAGCATTGAACAATCCCGATTATGATTATTTTACATTGTTTGAATTCTCAGCAAAGTATGACCCGGTGCCGACTATGCTTACTCAAGACCATGTAAATGTAATTCATGGATTCATGGGACAGACAACTGCATTTCATAAACAGTTCATCAAAAAAAATGTAACCATACTCGGCGAACGAGACGGTTCGGATGAAGTTAGATATATACACGGTAACGTCGGGAGAGGCACATTCACCTGGTACGGAGGGCATGACCCTGAGGATTACCGCCATTTTGTTTACGATAAGGAAACTGATTTACATTTATTTAAAAATTCGCCGGGATACCGACTTATACTTAATAATATATTATTCCCGGCAGCAAAAAAGAAAAAGCAAAAAACCTGATGTTATAATAATTTTTATTATTTCTTTTGTCAGCCGTTATACTATTTCTATATTTGTATAATTAGGTTAGAATCATAATTAATTGAATTAAATGCTCAGACAAAAAGCCGTTAAAATATTTATTGTTATTTTAGGATTTATTTCATTTTGTTATATTTCTTATTCACAAAGTTTTGTTAGTGTCCCGGACACAATAATTCCGAGAGGCGATGTATATAGCATAACTATTAGCGGTAAAATCGAGCATCCCGAAGTTAAAAGTGTAAGAATCAGGTTCCAATATAATGCCAGGGTAATTAATATTAAGAATGCATCCGGTTCTGATAATTTCATAATGAAATGTAATACGGTGAAGCTCATTAATTCTGATTTAAATAATCTTGAGCAGGCAACAATTGATATATCTTGCGACAGCATTTCTTCGACATTAACAGGAGTATTTTGCATTCTCGATATAGAAGGATTAGCCGGACCTGATTCTATAACAAAACTCAAGCCATTGGCTGTTTATGAAAATGAGGAACCTGACCTGCTGGCTTTATCTTATGATGGTGAAATCAAAGTGCCCGGGATACCTATTTATCAAAGATTTCCTGAAAGTTTATCTCAGAATTTTCCTAATCCCTTTTCAGGATACACTATCTTTCCAATCAGTATAGAAAAATCAACAAAAGTTAATTTCAAAGTTTATTCCAATAACGGTTCCGAAGTATTCATTTCAAGTGAAAGCTGGAAAAATTCAGAGTTATATAAAATTACCGGTTCAATAGATATTAAAGTAAACTGGTTTGAGGATATTCTTGAAAAAGGGAATTACATGTTTCATTTTATTCCCGATGCTGAACTTGCAAGCGGCTCTTATTTCATGGTAATGCAGACTGACAATGGTATTTACAATATTAGATTTCTATATTTAAAGTAATGAATATACCGGTGAAATATTGTTTGTTGTTAGCAGTAATTATATTGTTTATTTATAATTCACTAAATGCTCAAAATGACAGCATTGCCCCAAAGGATAGGCGACAGATATTAAATATAAAAAATTCAGAAGGCACTGAATTTTGGCTTTGCTTCATGCAAAATTTTGAAGAAAGCGATAAGACCTCTAACTCAAATGTCCTTTTACTCGAGTTGTTTATTACAGGGAGTTATGACACAAAAGTCAGGATTGAAATTGACGGATTGAATTTCCGTAAAGACACATTTCTTATCGGCGGAGCTGTCAATAATATAAAAATTAATCCAAAAGCAATGTCAACGGGCAAAGAACAAGTCGAACGTCTTGCTATACACATTACATCGGAGCTGCCGATTTCTGTATATGGACTGAATAGAAGATTCCAGACAACTGATACATATTTGGGATTGCCTGTAAGTGTGCTTGGTACAGAATACCGTGCAATGTGCTATAATGTAGCAAACAAGCTAATGTCTGAATTTGAGATTATAGCTACTGAAGACAGTACAGAAGTTACAATAGTCCCGACAGCAAATACATACAAAGCAGTAAAAGGAGAACAGAATAAAGTTTATCTGAAAAAGGGAGACGTTTACCAGGTATTTGCGCGTTATGAGCCATTGGGACGTTGCGACTTAACCGGAACTTATATCAAATCTAATAAGAAAATTGCAGTATTCAGCGGTCATCAGTGCGCCTATGTGCCACAACATATTATTGCCTGCAACCATCTTGTTGAGCAATTACCATCGGTACCATCATGGGGGAAACATTTTTATATAGGCAAACTGGAATCACGTTCCAAGTATTCGTACAGGGTTCTTGCAAATGAGCCGAGAACAAAAGTTTTCGAGGACAGCAAACTTGTGAAAACACTCAACGGTGGAGAATATTACGAAGGCACAGCCAGCAAGGAAATACAGATTACTGCTGATAAGCCGGTGCTTGTTGCACAATATTCGCAGGGATTTATGAATGGTGATTCAATCGGCGACCCGATGATGCTATTCATCAGTCCTACTCAACAGTTCCTGAATCAGTACCGATTTGCCACACCTGTAAACGGTTCATGGAAGCATTATGTTAATGTCGTTGTACCAACTAAAGCAATAAGTACGATGCAACTTGACGGTGAAAGGATTGATTCTGCAAAATTTCATCCACTTGGATTAAGCCGGTATTCGATTGCATACATACAGGTTCCCTTCGGAAGCCACACAATAGAAGGGGAACTGCCCTTCGGAATGTCATCTTATGGTTTCGGATATGGCAATGATGCTTATGATGCCTATGGAACAATGGGAGGTCAATCATTTTGGGAATATGAACCGGCACGCGATACTCTTGTTCCGAGATGTGAAGAAAATAAGAATAATCCGCAGAGTAGTGTAATCTTTCGTGATGACAGGGAAGACGATACCGGTTTGAAGAGAATTAAAGTTCTGCAATCTAACGGAGTAGATGTAACTGTTCCTTCATTTGAAGAAGGTCTTCTACAGTTACCTGTCGAAATTAAATTGAAAAATAACGGAACTTTCGGAAGGGTGTTATTCCAGGTTGAGGATGTTGCATTCAATTCTGCTATTTATACTGTATGTTGCCGCTATGATTCAAAGCTTGGTAAAAATGTACTTAGTATATCCGAAGGGGAGAATGAGGATTGCGTCCCTGACCCGGGATGGCAGATTGGAGCTTTCGGGAAATATACTGCTACTTTTCATTCGGGAAATTTCTCATATACCGATGGGATTATCTCTGATAATAAATTCAGCGATGCTTTTGGATTCAGTGGTTATGGCGGATTGATTATTGAAAGACAGGTGAAAAACGAACTTGTTGTCACGTTAAGATTATCATTTGAAAATTACAATGGTAATTTGACCGCTCCGGGAAAACCGGGTAATAGAATGGATTCAGTTACTCATAAGTTGGAACCATACCAGGAAGAATTGGGCTTAACTCTCGACGGATTATTTATGCACATTTCTCCTGCCGGGGAATGGTTCTTTTCTTCCCATATATATTTGCTTGGAGGATTAAATTTTGCAATAAATCTGTCCGATGCAGTGACTATAAAAAGGAAAATTTTAATACCAAATGATGCGATATTTCCAAATGGTTCAGATGAAATATCAATTAAAGGCAATTTGACTACACTGAAAAGTTTTCGTCTGGGAATGTTTACCGGTTTGGGGGTAACATATCCGATTGATTACAGGTTCTCCGTTTTCGGAGAATCTTATTACACATTTCATTTCGGAAGTTTGATTGATGGCGGTAACTGGGGATTGCAGCAGCTTTCATTTCAGCTTGGTGTAAAAATCACATTATAAGAGTAAATTGATGGCGACTGGAAGTTTGAAGAGAATTTATGCTGTATTTAACAAAGACACAAAAAGTGAACTCAGAACACGCTATTCTATTTCTGCAATTTTCCTTTTTATACTAACTACAATAACAATGATTGCGATTTCTGCTGCAAATGAGAAATTGAATCCGGCTTTATCTGCAGGAATTCTATGGGTAATTTTGTTTTTCTCGGCAATGACAGGTATTTCAAAAGCATTTGTCAGCGAAGAAGAAAGAGGGACGGGTTTGCTTCTTAAAATTTATACTTCGAATGAAGCAGTTTACTTCGGAAAATTGTTATTCAACATTTTACTTTGTTTTTTACTGAATATCATCTCTGCATTATTTTTTCTGTTAATTAATAGCGAACTGGTTGTGAAAGAGCCGTTAATATTTATTTATATGCTCATACTCGGAAGTTTGGGTCTTGCTTCAGGCACAACCCTCATTTCTGCAATAATTGCCCGTGCAAATGTTAAGGGAGCATTATTTCCGGTGCTATCTTTCCCTATTCTTCTACCTTTAATTGTTGCCGGTATCGGTTTGACAAAACTATCATTCGAAGGTGGCTCATTCTCTGATGCCCAGAGTGATTTCCTGCTTATGCTTGCTTATAGCGGTGTTTTGATTCCTGCTTCTTACATACTTTTCGACCAGATATGGGAAGAATAAATATTATTTAATATTAAAAAATTATTATTGCTTATTTATCATTACCATTTGTCAATTAAACCTTTTCAATAAATCCTGTGTCAAAATCGAAAAATTGATTATTTCAATGTAAATCTATTATAAATATTCGGAGAATTTTATGAAAAAGCTATTAACAATCGGTATTTCTTTACTTCTTATAATTGGATTAACAAGTATTATAATCGTCAATGCACAGGATAATAAGATAGTAAAGAAGGAAACAGTTCAAAATCAGGGACAAGGTAGAAACTTTGTTGATAAGGACAAAGATGGTATCTGCGATAATAACAAATCAGGTTTTGGAAAAGGTATGGGCAGGTCAGGAATGAACTGTGGCAGAAATTTTATTGATGTTAACAAAGATGGAATTTGTGATAACTATCCGCAAGGTAAAGGTATAAGAGGAGAGGGAGCAGGACCGAATTACATTGATAAAAACAAAGACGGAATCTGCGACAATCGTCCTAATGGAATTGGCAAAGGTAAAGGCATGGGCAGAAGAGACGGAAATTGCGATGGTACACGAAAAGGCTGGAGAGGAAGCAGGTAAACACTCATTCTATATGAATGAATTAATAAAACCGCCCGGTTATGGGCGGTTTTTTTTATTATTCAAACTCAATATGAATATTAGCTGCTTTTGCCGAATGAGTCAATGCTCCTACAGATATAGCATCAATACCTGTTTTGACATAAGCGGGCAAAGTTTTTAATGTTATACCGCCTGATGCTTCGATGAAAATGTTTTTCCCGTTTGGAAATGAACGGATAAAAGAAACACATTTTTTTATTTTTTTCGGTTGCATATTGTCTAAAAGAAAACCTTCAACACCCGCTTTTAATCCATCTTTTATTTGCTCAAGATTTTCTACTTCAAGTTCGATGGGAAGCTTATAATTTTTCTTTTTGATTTTATTGATTGCATTTGTAATTCCGCCTGCTGCCTGAATGTGGTTGTCTTTAATCAGTATGCCTGAAGACAGGTCAAGCCGGTGGTTCCAGCCACCTCCTACCGTTACTGCGTATTTATCAAACAGTCTCAATCCCGGCATTGTCTTGCGTGTATCGAGAATTCTAACATTAAAAGGAGAAGCAATTTTAACATATTCTCTGGTTAATGTTGCAATTCCACATAATCGCTGTAGCAAGTTCAGAAGCACTCTTTCATAAGATAATATCTTTCCAGAATTTCCATTTATTGATGCGATGATTTTACTTTTTTCTATATAATCTCCATCTTTTACTTTGATTTTGCAACTGAATCCTTTACCGAAGTAAAATTTGATAATATCGGCACCCGCAAAGACAATGTTTTCTTCTGTTTGTATAAATGCGGTCGAATTGGCATTTGATGGAATTGTACCTTTTGTCGTTTTATCATTATCGGGAATGTCTTCCTTAAGAAAATCGGATATTTTTCTTTTCAGATATTCTATCGGCAGTATTCGGTATTGAGTATATTCTATCAACTAAGCTCCAACATTCGTTCAAGAGGTCTGATTGCTTTTAATCTCAATTCTTCGGGTATAAATATTTCGGGCTGCATATTTTCAAGAGCGGCAACCATTTTCTCGAGTGTATTCAGCTTCATGTGCGGACACTCATTGCAACTGCACCCGTCTAAATTAGGAATGGGATAAAACTTTTTATCGAAGACTTTCTTTTCCATCTGGTGAATTATACCAGGTTCAGTCGCAACAATAAATTCTTTTGCATCAGAGTTAATAGAATAATTTAGCAATGCGGTTGTCGAACCGACAAAATCTGCATATTGCAGGATATTATCAGGACATTCTGGATGAGCTATCAGTAATGCTTCGGGATGTTTATTCATCAGATTAATCACCTCAAGCTCCGAAAAAATAATATGTACCTGGCAGGTGCCGTCCCACAAAACCATATCCCGTCCTGTCTTCTTGATAATATAAGAACCGAGATGTTTATCCGGTGCAAAACAAATTTGTTTGTCATCGGGAACTGAATTAATAATCTTCTCAGCATTTGATGAAGTGCAGATAATATCTGACATTGCCTTTACCTCAGTAGAACAATTAATGTAAGAAATCACGACATTATCGGGATAGGTATGAATCCATTTTTCGAATTTATCTGCTGGGGCGCTGTCAGCTAAGGAACAACCTGCATTCAGGTCAGGCATCAGAACTATCTTAGTTGGATTAAGAATCTTTGCAGTCTCTGCCATAAAGCGAACACCGCAAAATAATATTACGTCCGCGTCGGTTTGCTTCGCTTTTTGTGCAAGAGCAAGTGAATCGCCGAGAAAATCTGCTATATCCTGTATGCTGTTGTCCTGATAGTAATGAGCAAGTATAACGGCATTACGTTCTTTCTTTAATTTATATAGTTTATCAATCAAGTCCATTTTACAAATCTACGTCTATTTTAATTCAACTCTTTCCACGTTTTTTTGTTGTAATTATTTTTTATTTGTGTTCAATTGAAAAACTTCTTATTTTTGAATTAACCAATTGGTTAAATTATTTGGTTAAAGTATTAAATTTAAATGAGAACTA
This sequence comes from Bacteroidota bacterium, assembly GCA_004322215.1. Classification (GTDB taxonomy): domain Bacteria; phylum Bacteroidota; class Ignavibacteria; order Kapaibacteriales; family UBA2268; genus XYC2-FULL-35-21. The sequence goes on from SCSM01000039.1 coordinate 176,399, forward strand.
TATTATTTATTATAAAGAAGGAATTATTGCAGATTCTGCGGAACAAGCAGATGATTCCAATTATTTTTCTTCTTCCGATATTTCAATTACTGGTGCTTGTTCATGCAGCAACATTCGAAATTAAAAAGGTTGATATGGTTATTGTTAATAAGGATAACAGCAATTTTTCAAGACTGCTCATAAATAAATTCATATCTACAAATTATTTTAAATATTCCGCCAGCACTTATTCAGATGAACAAGCAAAAAAGGATTTGGCTATTCTCAAGGCAAGAATGATTTTGGAAATACCTGGCGATTTCGAAAAGAATTTGATTAATACAGGAAAAGCAAAAGTCCAGTTTATAATAAATGCTGAAGACGGTGCCGCAGCTGCCGTGATTCAATCTTATGCATCCTCGATTGTTATTGGTTTCAATCAGGAAATTATCGCGGATTTTAAATATAACCTGATGCGTTCAGATTATAGTTTGATTAATACAATAACGAGATACTGGTACAATCCGGAACTTGATTACAAACATTATATGGTGCCGGGTATTCTTGTGTTGCTTGTGACGGTTGTAGGTATGTTCCTTTCGAGTATGAATATTGTGAGAGAGAAAGAAATCGGTACAATCGAGCAATTGAACGTTACTCCTATCCGCAAAAGGCATTTCATTGTAGGGAAACTGCTCCCTTTCTGGCTTCTCGCAAACTTTGAACTTATTCTTGGATTAATCATCGGGAAGTTTGTTTTTGATGTTCCGATTGAAGGAAATATTCTTCTAATATTTTTCCTCGCCTCGACATATCTGCTTGTCGTTCAGGCAATCGGATTATTCATTTCGACTATTGCTGAAACGCAGCAGCAGGCTTTGTTTCTCTCCTGGTTTTTTATGGTATTGTTTATGCTGATGAGCGGCTTGTTCACACCGATTGACAGTATGCCCGGCTGGGCTCAAATTATCACATTATTCAATCCTGTAGCCCATTTCATAGAAATAATGAGAAGAGTGCTACTCAAGGGCTCAGGATTTTTTGAGGTGCAAAAGCAATTCTGGCTTCTTATCGGATTAGTCGCATTAATGATAACGCTTGCGACCTGGAGATACAGAAAAACTACAGGATAATTTTTTAGTGAATAGTGAATAACGAATAGTGAATAATTTCCTGAATTAACAATTCACAATTAGATTATACACTGAGTATCTTTGTGCAATACTCTGTGTGACACAATGAAATATCATTCTTTTCTAATTAAATAGTTTTTTACTGCTTCTTCCCATGTTGGAATTACAATTCCAAGTTCATCTGAAATAATTTTATTATCCATTGCAGAAAAATCTGGCCTTCTTGCAGGAAGATTGAATATGTCTTTTGAGACAGGTATGAGTTTTACATTCAATTTCAATGTATCAGTAATGTGCTTAGCCCAATCAAATCGAGAGGTATAACCCGAATTAGTCAGATGGTATAATCCTGAAATTCCCTTCTCTATTGATTTCAATGTTACCTCAACAATGTCCTTTGTATAAGTCGGAATTGAAATTTCATCATCCGCAATTTTCAATTCATTAGAATTTTTTGTCCACCGGATAAATTTATGAATAAAATTTTGTGTGCCTTCGCCGAATACCCAGCTCAAACGAAAGAGCAAATAATCAGATAAAACATCGGAAAGTATTTGTTCCCCTTTTAGCTTGCTTTCGCCGTATTTGTTGATTGGATTCGGTTTATCCGATTCAATATATAAACCATCTTTTTTTGTTCCATCAAAAACGTAATCACTGCTATAATGAACGAGAAATGATTTCACTTCCTTACTTGCAAATGCAATATTCAATACCCCTGCGGTATTAACTGCAAATGCCTTTTCAGGTTCTTTCTCAGCATCATCAACAAGGTTATAAGCAGCACAATTTATAGTAACATCGGGTTTGATTTTTCGAAAGAAGAGTATTACATCATCCCTCTTTGTAATGTCTAATTCATCAATATCGACACCGATGAAGTCATAATTCAAAAGGGACAACTTTTTGACAAATTCATTGCCAAGCTGTCCCTTATGTCCTATAATAAGATATTTCATTTCAATTTCAGAGTAAAGGCAACATTACCGATACTGCAAGAAGCAGGTCAGTTCCCAGAACAATCATTACATCGCTTGCAAGTGCGGGCACAAGTTTTTCCATATTGTCATAATCTTTCAAAACGACACTGAAAACTTTGATTGCAAGCGGTATAGTCAATAACGCAATATATATCCAATATGAAGTTATATGTGCAATCGGTAAAATTAGGATTGTCAGGTAGCAGATGCTAAGCATTGCTGTATAAAGATAACCCGAAGTTTTTCTTCCAAGCAAAATAAGCAAGTGGAATCTGCCGCCTTTTTTGTCTGCTTCTAAATCAGGGAATTCGTTAATAAAGAGCAGAAGCCAAGTAAGTATTCCCGGTGGAATTGCAATTAGCCAAACTTCGAGAGGAATGAGTGTCGAAAAAGGCATATCAGGTTTGGCAGTCAGACCGATGAATGTTCCAACTACAACCATTGTGCCGAGAGCAAAGCCGGCGAAGAATTCCCCGAGTAGAATTTTTGCGAGTAATGGTGTATAAAGGACGATAGCAAAAGCACCGATTCCGATTGCCATCAATATTGACCAATGTACTGTGAATGCAAAATAAAATCCTATTGCTGCCGCTACTAATAAAGTAATTATTGCAACAGTCAATACACTTCCTGGTTTTGACTGTCCCCCGGGAAGTAACCCGGTACCGCCGCTGAATGGTGTCTTGGACGTATCGAAATCTATTTTGCTTTTGTAATCCGAGTATTCGTTAAAAAGGTTGACTGAAGAATGAGCAGATATTGAACCGATTAACAATAATATTGCTTTAAGCCAATCGAAACTTTGGTGAGAAGCTAAAAGATATTTATATGACAATGCCCAACCGATTGCGACAAGTAGTAATGCCAGTATTAAAAAGTTGACCCTGATTTGAGCCAGCCATAATTTTGTCTTGCTGATATTTTCCATAAAAAACCTCCACAATTAAACATTAATATAAACAATGATTCTTTATTTGATTTTCCCTGATTTTATTAAGTCATCATGAGGTACAAAAATAAAAAAAGAAATTTTAATGTTTAAAATTGATTTTATTAAATTCTTAACTATTTTTATAAATCAGCACAAATTTGTTTAAATAAAAAATATCAAATAATAAATTTAATTATTCACAATTCATTAATAATTGAAATTATTGATAAGTTATTTGACAATAGCTACAGTATAAATATAATTGAATGCTTTAGCTTTAATTATTGCATAATAAATTCCGTCAGAAAGCCCTGATACATCGAATATTATATTTCCGTTCGAAATAGTCCCGTTTGAATTTTGTTTTTGTTCACGAATAATGAGATTGCCAGTTGCTTTTACGGAACCAAATGAATTGTACAATTTGCAGGATTCGAATATTGATTCGTTCACCGGAAGAAATCTCGAAAATGCAAGTGTAACAGTGTTCCCGGAAGGATTAGGTGATGGCGGAGATACTTTGAGAAGATATCCGTATAAACCGGTACTGATTAGTTCGACAGGTATGTCGCAATTACTTTTACCACCCATTATATTCGGTTCGCCGATACCCAGCAATGGTACTAAATGTGGATAGCAATGGTCATTAAGAATAAGCGTATCATTTTGTTCACCTAAAGCAGTAGGTGCATAACATACCTCCACATCAAAACTGTCATTAGGGAATAGCGTAATTGGAAATTGTGCCTGGGGTATTGAAAATTCTATATTTCTCATTATCGAAATATCATTTATTATTTCGGTTTCAATTCCCACATTTCTGATTCTCAATTTTTTACAAATTATCCCCAGTAAATTTGTCGAATCGAATTGCAAGTATTGCATTGAGCTTGATAGAATATCAACTCTGATTCTGTTTGAATCAATAATAAAATTCGCAGGTACTGTATCAGAAACACCTATACATCCGTACGAATTTTTTACGATTACATAAAAATTACCATCTTCAGTAACTACTATTTTATTTTTCCCTGTTCCAACAAGTTGGTTTTTATCAGCATTGAACCATGAATATTCAGCGAAAGCAGGGGATGTTTCTAAAATAATACTGTCCCCTACACATGAGACAAGCCGGGAAGATTTTTTAATTTCCGGTTTTGGATTTGCTATGACAGTGACGTACTGTGAAGCAGTAGAAGAACATCCGTTTGAATCGGTAACGGTTACTGAGTATTTTCCTTCCTTTTTTATAATAATTGACTGAGTAATTTCACCCGTTGACCAATTCATCGAATAATATGATTTGGTTAATGTTAATCTTGCAGAATCGTCTTCACATATAATCGAATCGCTTACTATTATCTGTGGCTGAGGCAGTGGATTGAATGTAATATTTATTATATTCGATTTTGTACTATCACATTCTGTATTAGAAACTGTTACATAATATGTTCCGGATTTCTTCACAACGATGGATTTTGTTCTTTCACCTGTTGACCAAATATAATGCGGAAAATTATTATTAACAGTTAATATAACGCTGTCACCTTCGCATATATTTGTTCCGGTTGTTGTTATTACAGGATTGAGTGTATCATAATTAAATGATTTGTAAATGTTTATTCCAACAACCCATCCGGTAGTATCATTAATAAACCAAATGTCATCCAGATTGTCACCCGGTTCAATTCCGCAGTTCCTGAGTACCCATGTATTACCAGCGTCTGATGTGTAATATATTTTCCTGTTCCATCCAACTACCCAGCCCCTTTTCTCGTCCTGAAGAAAAGTTCCGAACATAGGGCTGCCGGTACTGTATTCTCTCCAATTTACTCCACCGTCCTTAGAAATGCGTACACCACCATTTCCACCAATGCCTCCACCCGAACAACCCTCCGAATACGGCAGCAAAAAAGAATTACCGTTTATTGCAAGTTCCTCCTGCCAGTCATTAGCTCCTGTAGTAGCAACATCATTCCATGTCATACCGCCGTCGAGTGTTCTCAATAATTTTCCGCTTGAAACTGCATAACCAGGGCCGTTTGCAGAAGTTAAAAATAAATCTGTCAAACCTGAATCATATACATTTCTTTCATATAGAGACCAACTACTTCCTCCATTAGTTGTTCTGAAAAATTGTTGTTTATCCGGAGAACAACCGCCTCCAATCACCATACCAATATTTGGAGTAACAAAATAATTTCCCCATAGAATCACATTTGTACGTGGATCTGTTATGTCTCTCCAAGTTACTCCGCCATCAGTACTTTTTAATATCCTTCCTCCTCCGGAAGTATATCCATTCAGAGAATCGAGAAAATGTATGCTTTCAAGTTGTAAAAAACCCGGTATTCTTGTTCCAGTCCATGTGTTGCCCCCATCAACTGTTCTGAGAACTCTGCTTTCAAATCCACATATCCATCCAAGTTTTGGATTACTTTTTAAAAACATCACTTCAAGAAATGGTTCACTACTTTCTAAGTTTGAAGGTATATTAACTTTCTTCCATTGGGAATGACTATCAATCGCACTTACAAGAACTGCAAGTGTGATTAAAGTTAATTTGTAAAATAAAAATTTCAAATTATTTCCCGAACTTATTAAATTAATTTTCAAATCAATAAAATTATTTTATTAGACGAAGTTGGTTGAAATAACATTTTACCTTTATTATATTTATTTTTGATAGAATCAATTTTATTTATATATTATTAAAAAAAATATTATTAATTGTAATTTTCAATATTTTGAAACCCGATGATAATTCCTTACCCCAAATACCGCACCGGTTCTTGCTTTTTGAAGCATCAATAAAAAACAATCCCCGGAATAATAATTAATGTTAATCGGAGATTAATCGATGATTATTAATTGAATTATAGCTTAAAAATCATTTACCGGAATCCTCAAATACAATACCAATACAATAAGTAATGACAGCATATAAATATTATTCGGTAATGCTACTATCATTAATTTTAATAATAATAAGAACTTAAAAGAATGAAAATAAATTTTAAAAAATTAACATTTGTTGGCACGATTCATAAGTCATTGAGATTAGAATCGTTTGAATTTTCCAAGAAAAAAATTTTCCTAAATGAAAATTTATTTCTTGTGTGTTTAGAAAAAAAGTCGGATTTTCATTTTAAAGGAATTGTTGAAATTAAGAATTGAAGCCTTTTGTAGTTATAAGTTAGAGTTTATTAGCAATCGAATTAAATAGAATAGATTTCCTTTTAATAATTTAAAATAGTTTTTTTGTTATTTCAGGATATATTTCCTGGTGAGAGTAATTTGTTAGGTTAGGTTTTTCTTTATTAGCATTTTTTCCTTTAAGTAACTATTTCATAATCTTTAAATATAAGGGGTAGGTTGTGCCAGACAATCAATCTAGGGATGCACTTTCATTATTTACACACGATAAGACAAGCGGTAAAACAGCCGGCACATTGACAGCAGATGGAGAGAAAAAAGCCATTGCATATTGGATTAAATGTCTCGAAATTATTAAAGATAATGTATCTCCACACATTTTTAATACTTGGTTCGAACCAATTAAAGCATTACGATGGGAGAATAAACAGCTAACAGTTAAAGTACCTAGTCAATTCTTTTGTGAATGGATAGAAGACCAGTATTATTCACTTCTGCAAAAAACCATTTCGCAAGTGCTTGGCGAGGATGCAAAATTGCTGTATCAGATTGTTGTTGATGAAAGCGATAGCAAGGTTGATAAACGGACTATAAAGCTTCCGGCTTTCAAATTTCCACCTCAGCCATCAAACATTGGAATAGTCGATGGTACATCTGATAGAAAAACATTCACTACAAATCTGAATCCTAAATATACATTCAACAATTTTGTAAGAGGTGAGAGCAACCAGCTTGCTTATGCCGCCGGGCTTGCCATAAGTCAGGATCCCGGAAAAACGAGGTATAATCCTCTTGTTGTCTATGGTGATGTCGGACTGGGTAAGACACATCTTGTACAAGGTATCGGAAATAAGATATTACAAAATTATAAAAAATCCCGTGTCTTATATACAACCAGTGAAAGATTCACCCAGGATTTTATCAATGCAATTCAGAATAATACACAGAACGAGTTCATCAATTTTTACAGAAGTATTGACACTTTGATAGTTGATGACATTCAGTTTTTCTGTGGCAAAGAAAAAACGACAGATAATTTTTTCCATACATTTAACGCATTATACCAGGACCGTAAGCAGATAATATTGACTAGTGACAGGCCACCAAGGGATTTGAAAGACCTTGACGAAAGATTGATATCCCGTTATCAGTGGGGTTTGATTGTTGACATACAACAACCTGATTTAGAGATGAGGATGGCTATACTCCAAAAGAAAAGTGTAGATGAAGGAATCGAACTCCCGGTTGAAATAGTTGAGTATATTGCTAAATATGTTACTAATAGCATAAGGGAGCTTGAAGGTACTCTCATCAGTTTAATTGCTAAATACACTTTCGAGAATAAGCCATTGAATTTAGCCCTGGCAAAGGAAGTTGTAAACGGTATAACCAAGAAAGAACCGAAACCTGTTACAATTGATGATATAAAGGAGCTTGTATCGAATTATTACAAGATGCCGGTCGAATCGCTTGAATCTCAATCGAGAAAGCATGAGATTGCACTGGCGAGGCAGATGGCGATTTATCTGACAAAGCAATTTACTCAGCTTTCGCTGAAAAGCATTGGTGCAGGTTTCAGCAACAGGGACCATTCCACGATTTTACACTCCTGTCAAACAATAGAGAATTATCTTGTTACAGACCCAAGCGTGAAAGCTGCTTATGAGCATTTACATAAAACATTGAAAAGTAAATAAAAAAAATCATTGATTATAATTATAAAAAAGGACACTATTAATGTGTCCTTTTTAATTTTTGGGATTGTCTCAAATTCTATGATTTAGGTAAAAACGGGATTAACAGTTTTGCCAATGCTCCGATATTTCTTGTCTGGACCCATAGCTTCCCGGGGCCTACGTACTCACATACAAGTCCTTCACCTGATGCAACTGTAGAGAATATTCCTTTAGCAGCTTTTTTAATTGTATAATTAATGGATTCCTCGAATGCGACTATATGCCCGGTGTCAACTATATATCTTTCCCCGGGAGCAAGCTCTTTCATGAAGATTGCACCGTAAGAACTGACAAAAAGAGTTCCGGTGCCAGAGATTTTGGACAGGAATAATCCTTCACCTGAAAATAATGCCTTAGCAGAACCTTTTGTCGAAAGTTCGAGATTAGGACTACCCGCCAAATAGGCACCCGCTTGTGTATATATAGTCTGGTTGTTCAGTTCCATTTTTAATATATCGCCAGGAGACGCAGGACCGAGAACAACTTCACCGGCTCCATCGACTGCTGTGAAAAGTGAAGCAAAAAATCCTTCACCTCCTACTGCAGCTTTCAATGTGCCGAATAATCCCTTACCGGTGGTTTTTGCCTCAAGTTGTATAGATGGCGACATGGACATCATTGCACCTGCTTCAGCTCTGAATGATTCACCTTTTTCAAGATTTACCCTTAATATGGTAAAAACAGATTCGTGTTCGATTTTAAAATTCATTTAATTTCTCCTACTTTTTAAAAATAATGATTTTTCCTAACTATTTACTTATTTACTTACATAAGTATTACAATATAAAATTATACATTATTATTTGAAAGAGATTTTTAATTAATCCGGTACAAATAGAATATTTTTTTCCTGAAAATTTAGTTAATTTTGATTTTTAACGGGTTTAATATTCAAACTTATCTTTGATTCTGTGAATATGAGAAAAATTGCTGTTTTTACAAGCGGGGGTGATGCTCCGGGAATGAATGCATTAATACGTGCGGTAGTGCGAGGGGCTCTTTCCAAAGGTATCGAAGTTTATGGTGTGCTTGGCGGATATTCCGGAATGATTGAAGGAAATATGCTTAAGCTCGGTAAAAAAGAAACTGCCAATCTGATTTCTCTCGGTGGAACAGTTCTCAAAACAAGCCGTTCAAAAGAATTTATGCAGAAAGGCGGAAGAGCAGCAGCTGCTGAGAAATTGAAAGATTACGGAATTGAAGGAATTATTGCCTGTGGCGGTGACGGCACTTTCCACGGTGCTCATGATATTTGGCTAGAACATCAAATCCCTATTGTCGGGACTCCGGGAACAATTGATAATGATTTGTATGGCACTGACTACACAATCGGATTCGACACAGCAATTAATACAGCGGCGGAGGCAATAGATAAGATTCGTGATACAGCCGATTCTCACGGAAGGGTGTTTATTGTTGAAGTTATGGGGCGCCATGCCGGATTCATAGCTATGGATGTAGGTATTTCAGCAGGTGCTGAATTTATTGCTGTGCCTGAAACGGTTACTAACCTCGACCAGCTTTACCAAAGAATTTTAACACAGGGAAAGCAGCAGAGAACAATTGTCATTGTTGGAGAAGGAGACGAAGTCGGTGGAGCAAACACATTTGCACAGATTCTGAAAGAACGATACGAAATTGATGCAAAGGTAACAATACTCGGTCATATCCAGAGAGGCGGAAGCCCGACAGTAAGAGACCGTGTACTTGCGAGCCGTCTTGGTGTCGCGGCTGTTGACGCACTTCTTGCCGGCAAAACCGATGTAATGGTAGGTGAAATAAATAGCGAGATTGTTTATACTCCACTTGAAGAAACATGGACAAAGAGAAAGCCGATAAACGATTATCTCATCCTGCTTGCTGATATACTCACTTAATAATGAATTATATGAAGTTGAATTTAATTACAAGCCATATATGAAAAATATAGGAATATTTGAAAATAACGGGAAACCCGAAGCAGTCAAATGTATTGATTATGCACTCGGCATCCTCCGAAGTTACGGTTCGGATTGTGCCGTAAGACCGGCACTTGTCAATCTTTTGGATAAAAACAACAGGGATTATGTTAAATCGCTTCCCCACGAAGAATTTGAAAAATTTGCTGACGTTGTTATTTCATTCGGCGGCGATGGTACTATGCTTTCTGCTGCAAGAATCATGCTTCGTTCGGATATACCGATTATGGGTATTAATGTTGGTAAACTTGGTTTCCTGGCAGAGTTTTCTGTGAACCAGCTCGATAAATCACTCAATGACCTGATGAGAGGTAATTATAGAATTGTTGACCGTACAGTCCTTGAAACAGATTTTGGAGAAGAGAAGATTTTTTCACTTAATGATTTTGTTGTAGAGAAAAAAGATTCTTCACGTATGATTACACTCGACGGATATGTCAACGAGCATTTTATCGGTTCACTTCGGGCAGACGGTTTGATTATCACCACTCCGACCGGCTCAACTGCTTATTCACTTTCATGCGGAGGACCTATAATTACTCCCGCAACAGAAGTGATTTGTATGACACCGATTTCTCCTCATTCCCTGACATTGCGTCCACTCGTTATTCCCGATTCGAGTGAAGTTGTGCTTATTGTAAATTCACCTACGGGAGATGCCTCATTGGTTGCGGATGGGCAGATAAGTAAAACAGTAAAGAATGGCGATAAGGTGAAAATCAGGAAATCGGATGCAAAAGTAAAATTAATCAAACCTCTCGAAAGTTCTTATTTCGATTTGATTCGGGCTAAACTTTTGTGGGCTGTCAATGTTGTTGACAATGTAAAGAATCCCATCGAGGGAAAAATTTTAGAATAATATTTTTTATTGGATAGACAAATGGACATACTGGCAGCAATCAACTGGAACGCAAATCCTGAAATTTTTCATATTGGTTCAATTTCAATCAGATGGTACGGGCTCCTTTTCTCTATTGCATTTATTGCCGGCTACCAGATTATGTCCTGGGTATTCAAAAGCGAAGGCAAGACACAAAAAGACCTCGAATCGCTGACTGTAACAATGATTATCTCTACAGTTGTCGGAGCAAGACTGGGACACTGCCTATTCTATGACCCGGTTTATTACCTGTCAAATCCTCTCGAAATAATTATGGTGTGGAAAGGCGGACTTGCGAGCCACGGAGCGGCAATCGGAATCATCTTTGGATTATGGATTTTCTCGAGAAGGCGGAAGAAAATTAGCTGGCTCTGGGTACTCGACAGGATTGTCATTGTAGTTGCTTTAGCCGGTTTATTCATCCGCACAGGAAATTTCATGAATTCGGAAATTATCGGCAAAGCATCGGATTTACCCTGGGCTGTCGTGTTTCAGCGTGTAGATTTAATTCCCCGACACCCGGCACAGCTTTACGAAGCATTGTGCTATCTTGCCATATTTTTATACTTATTATTCAAATACAAAAAGTACAAATCAACACTTCCCGATGGACAGCTTTTCGGTTTCTTCCTTGCAACTGTATTCACTGCAAGATTTCTTCTCGAATTTCTGAAAAAAGAGCAGGAAGCATTCGAAACTTCAATGCCATTAGACATGGGACAAATCCTCAGCATACCATTTATCATACTCGGAATATATTTTTTATACAGAGCGTGGAAGGGGAAAGAGAAGAAGGAATAAATTTTTCAACTATATTTTATCAAATTAGCAAATTTCTTAAATTGCCTTTTTCTAATCTAATTATTTAACTGAATCTTATAATTTATGGCAGTTGAATGAAACTTAAAATCATTGAACCGAAATTAGCACTTAATAAAGCTTTTCTTAAAGAAAAAGTTCTCAGGAATGATTTCGATATTTTTAAGAAAAATCTTAATTTATTGTTAAAAAATACTTATGATGAAGATAGCGAAGAACATGATAAAGGCAATTTATCAAATTTCCTAAAAGAGACTTATTACGAAGACAAATATTATATAAATACAAAAGAAAACATTGACCTTGCCATTAACATTGATAAATCCTCAAAAAGCAGTGTAGGTGTTATAATCGAAGTCAAAAAGCCATCAAACACCGGTGAAATGATTGACAAGAATAATATTAATACAAGGGCAATGCACGAGCTTGTTCTGTACTATATGATTGAAAGATTCATTCACAAAAACATTTACATTAAAAATCTCATTGCTACAAATATTTATGGCTGGTTCATATTTAATGCCCAGGAATTTGAAAGAATTTTTTATAACAACAAATCTTTCCTAAAATTATTTGAAAATTGGAATAATAAACAAACAATAGACAAAACAACGAATTTCTTCTATGAAAGTATCGTTAAGCCATATTTAGAAAATCTTGATGAAGAAATAGAAGCGGTTCATTTTGATTTCAGGATGTATAAGAATCATCTTGAGAGTGATAATAAAGAGAATGACAATAAGCTTGTCTCATTATATAAAATTTTAACACCCGTCCATCTACTGAAGGAATCCTTTGCAAACGACAGCAATTCATTAGATACAAAATTCTATTTTGAACTTCTTCATATTATGGGGCTCGAGGAAGCAAAAGAGAAAAGCAAAAAAGTTATAAGAAGAAAATTCGAAGGCAAGCGGGAACAAGCATCATTTCTCGAAAATGCTATCAATATCATCAGAGTAGAAAACCGACTTAGCAAATTAAAAAATCCTGAGAATTTCGGTTTAGATGAGGATGAACAATTATTCAATGTTGCTCTCGAACTTTGCATAAATTGGATTAACAGGATTTTGTTCCTTAAACTGGTTGAAGCACAATTACTCAAATATCACAAAGGAAATAAAGAATATAAATTTCTCGATTATTCAAAGATTCCTGATTTCGATGAATTAAATAAGCTTTTCTTTCAGGTTCTTGCCCTAAAGAATAATGACAGAATTCCTTCACTTAAGGAAAAATATGAACACGTTCCTTATCTGAATAGTTCCTTGTTTGAAATCAGCACACTTGAGGATGATATAATTCGGATAAGCAATTTGGATGATAATCTCAGAATCAAAACATTAAGCAATACAATTCTTAAAGACAGACAAGGGAGAAGATTAAATACAGAACTTCATCCACTAGATTACTTATTCAGATTTCTCGATGCTTATGATTTTACTTCAGAGGGTTCGGATATTATACAAGAAGAAAACAAAACCTTAATCAATGCTTCAGTTTTGGGTTTGATTTTTGAAAAAATTAATGGTTATAAAGACGGTTCTTATTTTACACCGGGGTTTATCACTATGTATATGAGCAGAGAATCATTACGACACGCTGTTGTACAGAAATTTAAGGATAAATACAATTGGGATATTGACACATTTGATGACCTGAAAAATAAAACTATTCAAGCCTGTAAAACGAAAGATATAAAAGATTACAACGATATTATGAATAGTTTAACTATTTGTGATCCGGCAGTAGGTTCAGGACATTTTCTCGTATCTGTATTAAATGAGTTGATTGCCATCAAATCAGAATTAGGATTGTTGGCAGATAAGAACGGCAATCGCCTTTATGATTGCGAGGCACACGTTGAAAATGATGAATTAATTTTTACATATAATAATGGACTTGATATTTTTGAATATTTTGTTGCTGAATCTTATGTTAATAAAGTTCCTGATAAGATTCAGAAAATTCAAAAGACAATTTTCCACGAAAAAGAGAAATTAATTGAGAATTGCCTTTTTGGAGTTGACATTAATTCTAATTCTGTCAACATAGCACGATTGCGGCTTTGGATTGAGTTATTGAAAAATGCATATTACACAGAAGAAAGCATGTTCGATGAATTAGAGACTTTACCGAATATTGACATTAATATAAAAGTCGGTAATTCCTTGATTTCAAAATTTAATATAAATGGGAAATCCAACTTAACAATTGGAAACAGAGATGAAATTAGAAACTATAAAAAATCTGTTATTGAATATAAAAATTGCACAAATAAGAAGAGAAAAGGAGAAATACTAAAATATATTGACAATTTTAAGAACACTATAAATGAAAATCAACTTCATATAAGAAGTAACAAGTATCACATTTACAAAGAATTATTAAATGAGTTTACTAAAAAATTCAAAACAATAAATATTAATCCCATTTTTATTTCTGAACCTAATATTGAATATAATTCTAGAAATGAAAATAATAAAAATGAGAAAGAGGAATTAGAAGCAAAAATAATAAAGATTAAAGAAGAAATTGAGCAGGAAGAACTCGATAGAAAAACAATTTATCGTAATGCTTTTGAATGGAGATATGAATTCCCTGAAGTTCTGGATGATGATGGAAACTTTTTAGGATTTGATTTGATTATTTCAAATCCACCTTATGGGGTATCTGTAAAAAATAAAATTAGAGAGGTTGTGAAAAAGAATTTAGATAATGTTCCAGATTATGAAATTTACTATTATTTCATAAACCTTGCTAAAATTCTTCTAATACAAAATGGTATTAAATCTCTTATAATACCTAATACAATTTTATTTAACGTTTACGCTTACAATTACAGATTAAGTATGATTGATAGTTGGAATATGATAGAAATTGTTGATTGTACAAATTTCCCACTTTTTTCTAAGGCAACTGTAAGAAATGTTATTACAATATTCAAAAACAACAAAGATTTTGTTAACCTAAATTTTTATCCAACTAAAGATGCATTAACATTTGATTCTTTAATTTCCCGGGAAAAGAAATTTGTGAATTCAGATATCCTTAAAATGTATAACCAAAACTGGGGTTTAATTTTTAAATTGGATTTATCAATATTAAAAATAATAGAAAAAATTAAAAATAAAACAATTCAACTTAATAAAGAATTTCCTGACATAAGTCAAGGTTTAATTGCTTATGATCAATATCAGGGACAAACTGAGGATATTATAAAATCGAGGTCATTTCACTCCAATTATAAAATAAATGATGAATATAAGCCTTGGTTATGGGGTGAGGATATAAAGAAGTATATTATACAGTGGAACCAAAAAGAATTTATCAACTATTGTGATGATATAGCTAATCCAAGAGAACCGAGGTTTTTTAATGGGAACAGGATTCTTGTAAGAGAAATAACCGATCCTACAATTTTCGCTGCATATACAAATCAAGAAATGTATAATGATCCTTCAATGATAATAATCCTAGAAAATAAGAAAGCGAAAATTAAACTTTTTTCTCTTTTAGGAATTATCAACTCAAGACTTGCAATATTTTATCATCATAATTCCTCACCCAAAGCTACCAAAGGGGCTTTTCCAAAGATATTAGTTAAAGATATACAAGAATTTCCTTTGAAAGTAAGTAATAATAGTACAAAAAAGTTATATGAGGTGATCGAGAAAAATGTTAAATCTATTATTGAATTAAAAATAATAAATTTCAAAGCTGATACATCTCATCTTGAGAAAGAAATTGACATTTTAGTTTATAAACTCTATGAGCTAACTTATGATGAAGTCAAAATCATTGACCCTTCATTTGAATTAAATAAAGATGAGTATGATAAATTCAAAATGAGATAATATCTCCCTCTCACCCCTCCTTATTTACCACCGCTTTATTACTGCTGAAAAACTTGCGGGGGACACGGCTGACTGTTATGCTCGATTTGCGGAACAACAGGATACCTGTCACTGATAAAATTGCTGATACACCCATTATGATAGCAAATGCTATTGGTGATTCCTGGAAAGGGAGATTGATGTTCATTCCGTAAGTGCTGACGATTAGTGTCGGTATCATCAGGATTAGTGAAATGAAAGTAAGTTGTTTGATTACTACGTTAAGATTATTTGATATGACAGATGCAAAGGCGTCCATCATC
Organism: Bacteroidota bacterium; assembly: GCA_004322215.1. Lineage (GTDB taxonomy): Bacteria > Bacteroidota > Ignavibacteria > Kapaibacteriales > UBA2268 > XYC2-FULL-35-21. Next base: position 192,130 of record SCSM01000039.1, read on the forward strand.
CCGCTCAAAATGTTGCTGTATATATTCGACATTTCGAGTGCCTGCTTGATATCGTTTTGAACCTCTTCCAAAAAATCTGTTTCTTCTGCATCTAAGTATAGCTGGGCAAGACGCGGAAATTTATCTAGAAGGTATTGATTACCCTGCAATGAAGTGGTGAAATAAACCAGTGATTTTTCCATTGCGAGAAGTTCTATTAATGCACTGTTCTCGACTGACTTTCTCAGATTCCGCTCAACTACATAAGTCCTTCGATTAATTTCTTTCAGATGCTTCAAAAAGTAATATGCAGAACGGTTGAAAATATTCAGAATATAATCTGTAAAGTTTGTCATTGTAACATTACGAATCTTGTTTGACAGAATGTCATCAAGTATGGCACTGTCATGCAAACAAATCGTGAGCATATAACTTTTATGAAAAATAATACCCAATGGAATTGTCCTGAATGGGATTTCCTCAGTTGGAGTATATAGCGGTATTCTCATAATAATTGCCGTTGTGCCATTCTCTTTGTCAATTCTCGCGACTTCGTCAATATCGAGAATGTCGTGAATTAAATCAATGTCCAGACCTAATGTATTTACCAGGAAATCAAATTCATCTGCATCGGGTGCAACAACTTTAATCAAACAATTTTCTTCGCTTTTTTGAATCTGCTGAAAACTGCCGTTCTGTTGTTTCCAAAAAGTAATCATGTTAACCTCCACGTTTGGGCTTTCGCCTCGCATGAAGATTTCACATTGATTTAATATGAAGTATTCATGCGGGGTTTAAAGCTTGTACTATTTAAACTGAAACTACAACTACCACAAGGGTCGTTCATCTTTGAGTTTTTACTCCTTTGTTAATAAATAATCTATAAAACTACGAATTTTTAGGGAGGTGGAAAAATCCAAAACAAACCAATTTTAAAGTTGGTTAATGCAATTAATAAACTTTAATTTCGTAACTGTTTTAAGTATTATTACATAAGACAAAAAAAAATGCGGGTTAATTATATATTATCGGATTATATTAATAATGCACTCGAATATGCAGAGTTTGAGAAATTAGATGATGGTTCTTACTGTGGGAAAATACCTGTATTCACCGGTGTAATTACTTTTGGTCAAACACTCGCCGAAACCAACCGGCTTTTACGTTCAACAATGGAAGATTTGGTTTTACTGGGATTGAAAAATGGGGCATGAACTGCCTGTTATTAATTGAATTAATAATTTCCCTTACAAATGCTTCCCCCTTGCTAAAGAAGCAAATATCCCGATTGTACAAAGGACAACAAAAATTGTAAAAATTATTTTCATGCTCGACATCAGTTGTGCGTGGTAAGCCGGCTTGATTTGAACATTCCCAATCATTATGGCAATCACCAGCATTGCTATGCCCATGCTCAGCATCTGCCCGATTAAACGCATTGTACTTACTGTTGCTGAGGCAATTCCGAGATATTTTCTCTCAACTGAACTCATAACAGCATTTGTATTTGGAGAAGAAAACAAGCCGAATCCGAGACCAAGTATAATGAGGCAAGTAATAATATAGAATTTACCTGATTGTTCATTAAGTAAAGTAAGCAAAATCAAACCTATAACAGTCAAACCCATTCCGATTGATGCAATAATTCTCGATTCGATTTTGTCGGAGAGCCGACCGGAAATAGGAGCAAATATTGCCATAACAATCGGCTGAGTAACAAGTATTACACCTGCTCCCTGTGGGGTTAAGAGTTTTATGTACTGAAGATAAAAACTTAATAGAAATGTAATGGCAAAGGTAGCACTGTAATTTATTAATGCCGCCAGATTTGACATTGCAAATACCGTATTGTTCCTGAATAAATTCATATTGAGTACAGGATTGTCTATTTTCATCTCCCAAATAATAAAAAATACAATACCAGCTAATCCCGCTGAAACCAAAATAAATCCCAATGTTTTTGGTAATTGTGAGAGCCCATACATCAGCATTAAAAGTGACAATCCGTAAATAACAGAGCCGTAATAATCGAGTTTCTCTCCTTTGGCTTCTGCCCATTCTCCTTTGAGTTTAAACATCACATAATATATGGCAATCGAACCCAACGGTATATTAAAAATAAATACGCTTCTCCATCCGAAATTGTGTGTCAATACACCTCCGAGAAAAGGACCGAGAGACAATCCGACATATACCATCGAAATCGTGATGCCGATAATTTTGCCTCTTTCATTTGCAGGAACAACTGATGTAACCAGTGAAACACCTGTGCCGAAAATCATCGCTCCACCGATTCCCTGTATTATGCGTCCTATGATTATCATATATCCGTTTAGTGAAAATGCACAAAATAGAGCAGACGCTGTATAGATGATTAATCCCAACAGGAATACTTTTTTCCTGCCGTAAATGTCAGCTATCTTACCAAAGGGAACAAGAAACATTGCGGCAGTTAATAGATATGTACTGGCAACCCAACTTAAGAATATGGCACTCATACCAAATTCCCTGCCAATGGTCGGCAAGGCGATATTAATTGAAGATGCCATGAACGGTGTCAAAAACGAACTTAATGTTGCAGAAATTATTACAGCTTTCTTAACAGCAGGATTATATTCTTCCATTTTCTAATTTATTATGTTTCAGTTCTTAAAAATTGAATCCGATAAAATTAATAAATAGATGTGTAGAATAAAAGTGATAATGGGAAGAAATAAAATATTTGTATATATTTCGCTGAAAATTCTATTTTTGTAAATAAACTTTATCATGTTTATTTATATGAACATAAAACAAAAATATTATTTAATTCTGTTTTCATTTTTTATCGTACTAATAGGAAATCCATTAATACATTTTCAAATGGATGATGAAACTGATTATGAATTTTTAAGTAAAGTGTGTCAAAGACCTAATTTGTTGAAAAGCAAAAACAATTTGAAAAAATATTTAAATGTAATTAATAATTTAAAATCAAAGGATATTTATTCATATAAAAATGAAATGAAAGAACTACCATTCCTTGAAGCTGCATATAGAATAAAATCGTATGATATGTTAAAAGAGTTTTTTGATGCTTGGGCTTCCAAATCATACCCTTTTGATTCAATTGAATATCAATCAAAACCACAATTTGAAAAAGAAGCATATAATATTTTTTATAAAATTTTCAAACCATTAGACATCGGTTCAATTCTACGTATTCCAAAATATAATAATACATTATTAACATATTATAATTTTTATTCAAACAAAAAATATTTTATAATTCAAGATAGAATCCCTGTTGAATTATTCAATGAAGAACATTATCATGGTCCATATTGTTATAGAACTCAATATTATAATAACGATACATTATATCATAATGTAAAGTCTAAATTTTTAATATTAAGTTTCAATCCGAATTTCTTTATTAAAGGATATAAAATTATTTATTGTTCTATTGATTTTTCAACAGTAATAAAAGAATTTTTAGGTAAAAGACATTATTATAATTCGCTCAAAGATGAATTTATTGAAAGTAAAGAATTTAACAAAAGATTGGATTTTATCAACCATTTTATAACAATAATAACTAGTTTTCATGAAGATTTCTATAGAATAGAAACTAATCCTATTATTGGAAATATTTCTCTTAATTTTAATTATACAGAAGCTCATGTAAGTACATGGATTAATGATAGGTCAATTACTTTAAGATTAATCAAAAAAAATGGAATTTGGGAAATAGTTGATAAAAGCGAGCTTGTTTATTGAAAGAAAATGATATGAAAGTTAAATACAATAACTGTGGGAATAATACATTTCATGATGAAATTGTCAATCATGTACTTGAAATTAAAGCTCGTATCTATGCTGTTAAAAATATTCCTGCTAAAATTTGTGACAGATGTGAAGCAAAATTTTTCAGTCCTGAAACTTATGATGCAGTATATAAGATGAATTATAATCCGAAATCTCCAAATAAGAAGATTGAAGCGGAATTGTTAGAATTTAGTTGATTTTTAAATACTCCTCCACCTCTCGAATCTTAAACACATTTCCGTCGAAACAGCCGAAAACCGGCTTTTCGAGCCAGCTTCCGAGATTATAATAAAAGCCATTTCCGATTTGCTTTTCAATAAGACGGTGGCGATGTCCCATAATCACATAATCGAAGCCCTCATTAATCTTTATTTCTGCAAAGTCTTCCATACCCTCGGTTTTCCCGTAATGCTTGTTTGAAGTGTAACCCCGGCTTTTTCGTGAGGATGATGAAGCAAGACGGATGCCGCAGTCTGGGTGAAGCTTGAGATAAAGCCAAAGTGAAAAGCGGTTCCTCATCACTTTTTTGAGAGCCCTATATCCTGCATCATTATTTGCTTTTCCGTCTCCGTGGGATATGTAAAACTTCTTTCCAGAATGTTCCCTAACAATATCATCACTATATATTGGAATTCCCATTTCCGATTTAAAAAAGTCTTTATGTCCAAAATCATGATTGCCCATCAGGTATTCGATTTTCACATTTTTAGACCTAAGCCATTTTAGTGCCTCCAAAGTACTGTAGAAGTATTTCGGAACAACTGTTTTATATTCAAACCAGTAATCGAACAAATCCCCGACAATGTATAGAATCTCACAGTCTTTTGTGATAGATTTAAGGAATTTAACGAGCAATTCCTCACGGGGTGCATCTTCGCTCCTTTCGAGTATGCCAAGGTGTATGTCGGATATGAAGTATATCATTTAACTATTTTTTATTAATTTATCATTTTTCTTTGTCAGGGAATTATATTAATTTTAACGATAATTTATGTTCCGCAGACAAAGGGTTATTGCAAAAATACAAGATTAAGAAATATGAAATGCAACGAAAATACTAATGCTATTAGTAATACTAATACTGCTGCTATTAGAATAATTATTATTTGCGTATTTTTATTACCAATATTTTATGGATGTATTTCACTAAAATCCGAATATCCTGATATAAGTTTTTACCGTCTTACTCAGGGACCATCCAAATTTAGAGTCGGTATAAGCAATGAAGGTACTTTGCAAATCCGCAACTTTTCATCTAGCGACCAGCTCGGAACTGAACATATTATGGCTATTTGGGATGAGCAAAAGATTCAAAATTATTACTATCACCGCTGGATTTCCGCTCCTGCTGAACTTGTTACTGATTTCATTATCGAAAGAATTAATAACTCGAAATTATTCAAAGGCGGTGTTATCAAGCCAAACTCTCTATTGATTCCAGATTATATTCTCGAAGGACACCTGCTCGATATGATTGCTCATAATACACATGACAATGAGCTGGACACAAATTATGTAGTAATCTCATATCAAATAAGTTTAATTAAAAAAGAACCCTTGAGAGCAGAAAAAAATGTACTGCTTAATAAACTTTATTCAATTTCAATACCAAGAGAAAACAATCAGGTAGCTACGATTGCTCCCGCATTCAGCCGCGGTATGTCTGACTTATCAGATATTATGTTAAATGATATAAACGAAGCAATTAAAAATTCCAATAAAAAATAACCGGAGTGAAAATTGGACAACACTTCTTTGAGCAATAAAAGCATAAAACTGAATTTCACTGCTATTGACATAGGCAACAGCAGAATAAAAGTAAAATCCGGTAACAAATCAATTGCTTTTGAATATGAAAATAACTGGGAAAGAAAGGTCAACTCCTTTTTACGCCAATTCGCTGACGATGTGCTGTTAGCCGGCTATTCTTCTGTAAACCCCCAAAAATTAATTTCTCTGCTCCCGGTTCTGAAACTATTAAATGCAATTGTATTTGATATTAAAAGAATGGCAGGGAAACAGTATTTTCTTGAATACAGGCACATCAAAGGCATCGGGATTGACAGAGTCCTGGGTATGTTGGGTACAATGAGCTTCATCAAACCGCCTTTCATCACAGTTGACTGCGGCACTGCAATTACAATCAATGCTGTGAATAAATACTCCAAATGCCTTGGCGGAACAATAATGCCCGGAATCAGAACTCAGTTAAAATCACTTTCTGAAAGGACTTCTGCTCTGCCAAAAGTTGAAATAAAACCAGTAAAAAGAGCTGCGGGGAAAGACACAGCAAATGCAATCAGGTCAGGTGTATTGGCAGGTACAACCGGAGCAATAAAAGAAATAATCAAAAGAATAGAGAAGGAGGAATTTGCTTCTAAAAAAGTACCTCTAATACTCACAGGAGGTGAATCCGGCTACTTTTTCAGGGAATTGAAAAAGGAGAGAAGCAAAACATACCTGAAAAAAGATTTAGTCCTCGACGGTATTTTGTGGCTGATGAAAAATTATAATTTTTGAGGTATATGGATATTATACATAAATTTGCAATCAATTGGGTGTTGTGTTTTACTTCTTGCTATTACCGGAATAAATGCTGTTAGGGAAAAAAATAGTCGTCGTGCTTCCTGCATATAATGCAGAAAAGACGCTTGAGCAGACATTCAGGGAAATACCCCTCGATATAGTTGACGAGCTGGTTCTCGTTGACGATGCAAGCAATGACAAGACTGTCGAGCTTGCCCGTTCACTGGGCGTTCACCATATAATCAAACACGAAGAAAATAAGGGCTACGGCGGCAACCAAAAAACCTGCTACAACAAAGCACTCGAAATAGGTGCGGATATTGTAATCATGCTACATCCCGATTACCAGTACACACCCAAACTGATTTACTCGATGGCATATATAATTGCAAATGGAGTCTATCCCGTCGTGCTTGGCTCGAGAGTGCTTGGTCGTGGAGCATTAAGAGGCGGTATGCCTCTTTATAAATATATAGCAAACAGGTTTCTCACTCTGTTCCAGAATTATGTAATCGGGCAGAAGCTTTCGGAGTACCACTCAGGATACCGTGCTTTCTCTGCAGAAGTTTTACGCAAAATCAATTACGAAGCTAACTCAGATGATTTCGTTTTCGATAACCAGATGCTTTCACAAATCTTCATGGCAGGATTCGAGATTGCCGAAATCACTTGTCCCACAAAGTATTTCAGGGAAGCATCATCAATAAATTTTTCGAGAAGCGTCAGATACGGCTTTGGTGTTCTGAATACATCAATCAAGCACCGCTTGAATAAGTGGGGAATTCTGAAAACGAAGATATATCAAAATAAGATAGATAGAAAAATAATTTAAAATTTTCAATTTTGCAATTTTCAATAAATTTTAAAACTTTTTAATATATAAACTAAAATAAGAATTGGAAATTAATGATAATTTAAATTTGTCATATTGAGCGAAGCGAAGTACTCCTAAAAACTGTGTGTGATTCTTCATTTCACTTCGTTTCATTCATAATGAGATATAAAACAAATGGCAATAAACAAAATAATAGTTTTTATAATTTTAAATTTAATCATTGAAAATTCATTTTAAATTTTAAATTTCAAATTGAAAATTATTATAATATGATATATTAACATAAGGGTTGTTATGAAGAGAATCTTCTTATTATTGTTCGCAATTTTATTCCTAATCTCCTGTAGCAAAGAGCCGGGAAAAATTCAATTTGTTACTGTTACCGGTATAATCACTAATCCAACTGCAAAGGATGTTAAAATTTATGAAACAAATAGTTATTGGGATGACCCGAAAACTTTGGACTCGGTTATTCTTGATGAAAACAATTTTTTCTCGATGAAAATTCCATTAAATGAGGAAGGTTCATATTCCATATATTGCGGTGAGAAGTATGTATCACAAGCATTTTTAGTACCTGGAGACAGTCTCCACTTAATCGTTGATAGCAGTAATCCTGAAGGCATGATAAAGCATTTTAGCGGTATGGGGAAAAGCGTAAAAGGAAATAATTTGTATCAAAAATTTTTAATAGAATTTCCAAGAAATGATGAATACTGGAACAACTGCTATGATGATGATTACAAAAAGTTTGTGAAGTTCATTAATTCCCGAAGACAAAAACAACTGGAATTTTATAAAAAGAATTTCTGGAATAATGATGCACCTGAAATTGAAAAAAATTATTTTATTGATTTAATTAATTATGACTGGGCTTTTAACAGGATTAATTATTTACTTGAGAAACATTATTGGGACAACGAATCCAAGTTAAAAATTGATTCTAGCGATTTTATTTTCCTCAATGAAATAAAACTCGATAAACCTGAATCTAAAATGAGTTTCCAATTTAATTATTTCATATCGAGATACCTCGACCTTCTGATTTCAAGGGCAAACTATAAAAAGGAGAAGGATGATAAGGATGAACTATCTTACAGTAAGCAGAGATACGATATTGCAAAAAAGATGTTTTTTGGCATTGCTAAAAACATAGCATTAGCAGATGCAATCACCAATATTATTGATTGGAAACCATCTCCTGAAGGAATGAAATATGCAAAAAAATGGCTCGATGAATATAAGAAAATTGTGACTGATTCATTTTACTTCTACAGAGTTGAAAAGAAGTATAATGAAAGATTAAATCTTATGCCTGGTAAACCTGCTCCCGGATTCAGGATGCCGACAATTAATGGTGATACTGTTGCTCTTTCTGATTTCAAAGGCAAACTGGTTTATATTGATTTTTGGGGAACTTGGTGTAGTCCATGCCGCAAGGAATTACCCTATTATGACACTTTACAGAGTAAATTCAGAAATAATCCCAACATTGTATTTCTTTCACTTGCTATGGAATACGAAAATTATAATGTATGGAAGCAATTCGTCAAAGAAAAGAAACTTCCCGGTATTCATATATATCTTGAAAAACAGTTCAATAATATCCTTGTAAAAAAATATATGATATCTGGAGTGCCGACATTTGTGTTAATTGATAAAAAAGGTCTTATTATAAATGCCAACGCACCCAGACCCAGTGCCGATAATATTGTTGAATATATTAATAAATATATAAATTAGTATTGTGGATTATTTCCCTTTTTCTTCAGAGGAAGAGATAAGTGATGAGGTTACATTTAATTATTTTAAAATTTACATTGAAAATTTCTTTTTTGGGATGACGCCAATTTTATTAACATAAAAGGAGAACACAAATGGGTAACAAAAAGGACAAAGAAGAGAAAAAGGACAAAAAGAACAAGGAGGAGAAGCAAATCGAGAAGTACAACAAGAAGGGTAAAATCAGTAATGAGTACTATGAGCATGAAATTGCCAAGCTTCAGGCAGAGCTTGTCAAACTTCAATACTGGGTGAAGTATAAACAATTGAAAGTTGTTCTGATTATGGAAGGGCGTGATGCAGCAGGAAAAGGCGGTACAATTAAAAGAATAACCGAACCCTTGAATCCACGTGGCTGTCGTATTGTTGCTCTCGAAAAGCCATCTGACAAAGAAAGAGGTCAGTGGTATTTCGAAAGATATATCCAAAACCTTCCCAGTGCTGGTGAAATTGTTATATTTGACCGAAGCTGGTACAACCGTGCTGGTGTCGAGCATGTAATGGGATTCTGCTCGGATGAAGAATATGAAGAGTTCCTGCGTGCTTGTCCTGAATTCGAAAGAATGTTAGTCCGTTCAGGAATCATACTGCTCAAATATTGGTTCTCCGTTAGTGATGAAGAACAGGAGCGACGCCTGAAGGACCGTGTCTCTGACCCCGCAAAGAGATGGAAGTTTTCACCTATGGATTTAGAATCATGGAACAAATGGGTGGAATTCTCAAAAGCAAAAGACACAATGTTCCAGTACACTGATATTAAGCAAGCTCCCTGGTATGTAGTCGAATCAGATGAGAAAAAGAAAGCCCGTTTGAATTGCATAGCACATATACTCAGTATGATTCCCTATAAAGATGTAACACCGGAGCCGTTTGAATTACCAGCTCGAAAGATACATTCGGATTACATACGTCCCCCAAAGGGTGACCAGAACATTGTCCCGGAGGTGTATTAATTAAAATTTTAAATATTGAATTCTAAATATTAAATGAAATAAAATGAAAGAAAACATTATCCAAAAATAAATGTTTTGAATTTGCATTGAAAGCAATTGAATTGTACAAGAATTTATAATCAAATAATGAGTTTGTTTTATCTAAACAGTTTTTAAAAGTGACGACTTCGATTAGTGCTAATGTCGAAAAAGCAATAGCTGCTCAAAGTAAAAAGGACTCTATTTCTAAAATGTCTATTGCATCCAAAGAAGCCAGAGAAACAAAATAATGGTTCCCTTTACTTATTGAGAGTAAATAAATTGGGAATAAATATCAGAATTATTTAAATGATATTAATGAATTAATAAGTATAATCACAAAAATTGTTTAAACGAGTACAGAAAAAAATCTGTTGTAATAAGATATATAACCACAATTCAAAATTTAAAATTTATAATTAAAAGCCTCACTTTTTAGTGAGGCTTTTTTTATTTACTTCGCTATTACCATTTTTTCAATTTTCTTGTATGGTCCAGAGCTCATTTCTAGCCAGTAAACACCTGACGGCAAATCAAGAGTGTTAATTCCAAGCTTATATACACCCGGCTTTAGTACATCCGAAACAGGTACAGAGATTAATTCAGATGTTGGACCGTATATCTTTACTTCTGTCATTGCCTCTAATCCTATCGAAAATTCCAGTTCAGCAGTGCTTGTTACAGGATTAGGTTTCACACTCGAAAATGAATAATTGGTTGTTCCTAATGCCACTTTCCTTAAATCATATACACATGTCGGTTGTAAATGTATACTCCCTGTGTCTGAGAAAATGCCAACACACCTTGTTTCAGGCAATACTATCCAATGAAATATTTCAGAGCTGTCATTCTGAGTTTTCGGTAAATATGTTGTAATGTATAATCGCAGGATTTCTCCTCCGTTTGGCAGATTTAATATATCATTCGGACTTACCATGCTCAATGAAATAGTTCCGGCTACATCATTGATATTAAGATTTTGTATCCCAAATTTTCCTTCAAGAGCTGTTCCAACATGCACATCCTGGGCATACACCTTTAGAAAATCACCATCATATTTTACTGTTATATCGAGCTTTTTGATTTGTGCTAATGAGATATCTAATCCCGGGTCCAAATTAATGCTGATGTATGTCGTATCTCCGATTTTATTGGTTTGCTCTTTGGGTGAAATTTTTGAATACCTCCCATAAAATTCTGCATTGCCTGTTACAGGAATTCCGCTTGTAACAATAGGATTTGCAATTGAATTATTATATGCAACAATGTTTGCCTTATGCGTTGTTACTCTCGGTATTGGAAGAGTAACAGGTATAGGTGCATACTTGATTAAAACCACCTGGTACGAACCTGCATCTATAATAAATCCGAGAGAATCTGACGGATTTACGAAGCTGAAAACTGAAGCACTCTCTGCATCGAGCGGTTGTATTTTAAGTGAATCAACATTTATGTTACTGCTCCCGACATTATAAATTCTGCATGGTATTGTAACTGTATCATATACACATATTATTTCGGTTCCGGTCTCTATATTCAATCCTTGCATTATTCCGGTTCCTACCCAATATGAAACCTTTTCGGTATCGGCATCGCTTTTTGTTTGTATCTGTCCGTTCGCTTGCTGAAGCTTATTAGCAACAAAATAACCGTCAAAATCCAGGTGCTCTCCCATTTGTAGCGTCAATGGGAAACTGATGGAAGATTTATCGTACTTGAAACCTTCTGTCCCGAAAGTTGCCATATTTTCTGAAATTACATTTACATTAGGAAGTACAACCAAATCATCAAGCTTTAAGGAATCTCCGTATTCCCAGTCTGATGCTGATAAGTTAGTAAACCTGACAGGTCTGATATTAGGATGAAGTGTGTCGTCAATTATTGTTGCACCGAAATCTACATCTGATGTCGTTACACGCGGAACAACACCTATTCCCCTCAATATGGTTTGTGTGCTTGTCGTATCACCCGAATTATTATCATATTCAATAATTAATTCGTGGGGACCTGTTACAACCGGATGAAATTTAACAGGTACTATTATAAAGCTTGAATCAGGAATCAATCTATTCGTAAGTGAATCCCTTTCAAATTCAAATGCACTCCCGTTTATATTGCTAATGATTTTAATGTCTCTGACAATCACGTTTGTAGAACCGTTATTTTCAAGCTTGATTACCTCATAATTATTATCCGGAGGATATGGTCCTGTCGGAAAAGTTGGTCTGTCAATCCTTCTTCTACCCCAATCATAAGAATTAGCAACTAATCCCGGTTTTATCCCTCTGCCGAATAAATCTCCGACACTGTCGGGATTATTTGCCTTTTCGGTATTACTGATGAAAAACATCGAGTCAGTGTACCGCTGCTCGGCTGTTGGCAGGAAAGTAACTTCATAAGTAAACACATCACCGGGTTTTATAATTAGCGGTGTTGTATCTGTTATCGCAATAATATCCGGCATGAATACAATTGGTTGCCTTGGTCCTGTGTATCCTGTTATAACTAAATCAATGTTGCCGTAATTTCTTATTTCAATTTGTCCGTTTGCAGTGTGATTGACTACTACATCTCCGAAATCATGATATGTTACATTTATTACTGCACCTCCGACTGCTGCCTTAACCAATGATTCAAAATTGAATACACACGTATCTCCGACACCAACAGAATCCTGAAACTCACCGTTCACCGTTGCTGTAAATTTCACTTTTATCATTACAGAATCTAATGGCTGTAAAAGATATGGCAAGTTAATACCGTACACTTCAAATCCCTTATCATTATATTTAAGTGCAAGTGTATCGAGTAATACAGCTGATTGAGAAGATTCATTTATTATCCATGCATCTTTCTCAACTACTGCTCCAACCGGTAAAGTGCCAAAATCCAGTTCAGGTCTGATTGTCAATTTTACTGCGTAATAATTTATGGTAATTATTGTATCGTTCCCTCTTCTGTCAGTGAATAATATGACAGCCCTTCCATCTTTATTTTTATCAATCACCCAAGCTTTCCATTCGGTCGCAGGGTCTTCTCCCGGAATGAAATCCTTATATGTCATTTTATAATTAAAGCTCTCTTCTGCTAAAAGAATGATTTTGGATAAATTTGACCTGTCATTATTGCGCGGCATATCCTCTACAGTTGCACCATTGATTGATCCGTCACATTCAAGTATCCAATGTGGGTCGGGTGGCAACGTATCCGGTTTTTCAAGGTCACCTAACGCCACGCTGGTAGGAAATCCGTATGAATCAAAATTTGAAAATCCGTAAGCATAAGCTGCGAATGGGTCATTTGCCCTGATTTTATATACTCCGTCTCCGGGTAATGAAATTGTTTTACTATAATATTTTTTCCCATTTACAAGTTTATTAAACTGCTGTCCGGGATTTGGATCAATCGCATTGATTTTTTTCCAGACAAAAGCTCCCCCCTGTACAGATGCAAATTCCAGGTCATCAGGGATTGTTCCGTCATTAGCTGCCCTGTAAACAAGATTTATATAATTGCTTGTAAAACCGACCCCTCCTTTTATACCTGGTGTATTAAATACAATTTCCCTTTGATATTGTTCGTATGGAGTCAGTACTAACTGAAATGGGTCGCTAAATACAGCATCGTCATTCTGTCCGGGATTATATTGTGTCACACTTATCGGCTTATCACCCGAAATGACAACAGGTCTTGGTTCCCCGACGTCAGCTCTCATTCTCAACCAACCTGTGTTTTCCATTCCTCCGCCTGTTTGAAGTGTTGTCAGCTGAATTCCGTCCCGAAAGATTTTTGTTCCGGATTCTTTCGGAAAAATTTTAATAAATGAATTGTTTAACCTGTCAACAATTCTTGTAACATGATATTCTGTTCCCCAAGTGTTAGTAGGCAATTCCATTTCGATAATAAAATCGCATGCTTCCGTGTTTTCCGGAATGTAGGCGCAGAAATTTCCCGATACGACACTTACCGGCTTATTTGCCCTGAACCTGCTTCCTGACAAATCACTGTGCTGCCCAATACTTCCGAAAATCAATACATCTCCTTTGGAAAGGTCCCACTTTGTCGTCTCGCCGGGATTCTGCCCACCGGCTGTTCTTGTTGCAGCAGTACCGCCGAGGTTAAACCTGACCGTTGTCCGGTCGTATGGAGCCACAACTGCCGTATAGCTTGTCAACCATTGATTTTCATTATCTGCCGGGTCCGCCCATGATGCGACTATGTAGTCCTTGCCTAATGATGATAACGGAACAGCTAAATATCCGTCACTTGTGTATTCATACCTTGTTACACCATACACAATTATTGGATTGTCTGCATAAACATGAATTCCGGCTCCCTCGTATATTTGTTCCGGTTCCGGCTGCTGTGTGTCTGTTTTCCGGTATGGTTGTCCCAATGCCGGTGATAGGGTGAATTCGATTATGTCATTGGGTATTGTCGTTTGTTTCCTGATATAACCTTTACCTGGTATTTCAACAGTTACTACTGTTTCTAATCCTGAAGAAATGTATAGCTTCAGGTCATTCTTTGCTCCTGCGGTCTCCCAGCATGGTACGAATGTAAGCCAGAACTCGGTCCCAACATTATTTGAACCGAGTAATTCAGGTAAATCTTTCTTCAGCTTATTTAAATCAAACTCTTTAGCTGATGTTTGGTATGAGCTTGCAATCAGGATGCAAATGCTTACCAGCAAAATTTTGTAAACTAACTTTTTCATCTCTATTCTCCCGAAATTTCTTAATCTATATCTATAATTATTATTTTCTTCGGTTGAATATGCCTCTTAATAATTTGATACTTCACAGCATCAAATTATTTCTTATCCAAAATTATCATTTTTTCTCTACAACTAATAACACATTTTTTGCCAAAATGTTTCACTCTCATAAAAAAATATTTTTATTTGTTCTATTATTTCAGAAATTCCATGTCAATTTGTATTCTCAACAACTTGATATTTATCTTGCTTTTTCAGTTCTTTATGCTTAAATTTCTGTAAAAATTTTTATGAACAACTCTTGAAGAGTAGATGTCAATAACAAAAAAGATTACTTATAATATCCATCACTAAAGGAGTTGAAATCAGTAACAGAATGAACACGAGAGAACCGTAACACCGACAGTGTTGTTTAAATAAATTATTTTGTGAATAATGTTATGAAACTTTTTACTTTCTTAATTGTTATTTCTGTTTTTTTGGTTTACTTACTTCAAAAGGCGAAGGCACAACCTCCCGATTCATCTATTGTCTTCACGAGCGGATTCGAGGAAGGCAACAAAGATATTTGGGATGATTATGATGACAATGCTGATTCAACAAATCTTATTATGGAAGACCCCGGACCTTTTGGAAAAACCGGGAATCACATAATGCGTTTCAGAGTTCCTCCCGGAAGAGGTGGTGCAGATATTGTTAAGGTATTACCCGGTACTTATGACCGGCTCTATCTTCGCTGGTATCAAAAATGGGAGCCGGGATATGACTTCAATGCAAAAAATCATGGTGGCGGTTTGTATGCAGGACCTAGAAATCTTTTGGGCAGGTCGAATATTCGACCAAATGGAACAGATTTATTCTGTGCTTATCTCGAACCATTAGATAAAGCCGGAAGGTTAAATTTTTATTCTTATTACAGGGGCATGTACATGGATTGTGTCAATCCGAATGGAATGTGTTGGGGTGACCATTTCCCCTGCTGGTTAGACGAAGGCGAGCATATTTGCACTAAGCCCGAACACCGCGAAAAGGTTTTACCGCCTGTGATGGAAACAGGACGCTGGTATTGCCTCGAAATGACAATTGATGCAGGAACACCCGTTCAGAGTGACGCCGAAACCGATGGCTCTATGAACTTTTGGATTGACGGAGTTGAGTACGGCCCTTTCGAACATCTGTGGCTGAGGTCAACTTCTGCGTTGAAACTTAATATACTCTGGCTCGAGCTTTTTCACCACGAAGCACACAGCATAGAAGGCGTGATGCTCGACGAAATTGTTGTAGCTACCGAAAGAATAGGATGCGGTACAAATGAAGTTAATCCATCAAATTCAAAAAATGGAAATAATATAATAATAAGTCCTAATCCATTTTCCGAAATTTCAATTTTTAATTATCAATTGTCTATACCATCGTCTTTGAAAATTGATATTTATAATTCCTTGGGAAATAAAATCACAACTCTTGTCGATGAATTTCAGGACGTTGGGCAACATCAAGTCGAGTTTAATCCTGAGGGATTGACACAAGGGATGTATTTTTATACTGCAAAAATTGGTAAGAAAATTGAAAGTGGAAAGATGATTCTATTGAGATAAAAGTTTTTAATATAAATGAGGTAGAAAATGAGAAAATTATACTTTCGTTCGGAATTTAAATCTTCAAAGATTTTATTCATTACAATTTTAATTTTCTTTTTTAATAATGAAAATTCATTCGCTCAGAAATTTAGTGAAAAACTAAGTAATCTTGTAAATATCGAAAATGCTAAGTTTGGAGATGTAAAAAAGGTAATGAACGAAATCTGGCAAGCCGATACTTCTGCAAAAAAAGCCGGCTGGAAACAATATAAAAGATGGGAAAACTTTTGGGAAACTCGCCTTTTGCCGGACGGGAACTATCCAAACCTGGTTGATATACTTGCTCAATGGATTAATCAGGATAAGAATATGCTTGTATCCATTCAAACCTCAGATTTTGAATGGAAAGCGGTTGGTCCCTTCAATCGTGCAAAAAAAGATGACAGGTATGGTAATAGGGTTCAAAATATGTTAACCAATCTCGGAAGAATAAATGTTGTAAGATTTCACCCGAACAATCCGAATGAAATCTGGGCAGGTGTTTCTACAGGCGGAGTGTGGAAATCAACGAATGGTGGGCAATCCTGGTATAATTTCCCATTCACTTCATTCATGTCATTAGGTGTTTCGGATATTGCCATCTCTCCGACAAATCCTGATATTGTTTATGTGGCAACGGGTGACCATATTCATTGGGGAAACACATACTCAATCGGAATAATAAAAACCACTGATGGAGGTAATAAATGGGAATTAACAAATTTAGCATATCAATTAGACGATGCTTTCAAAATTTGCCGACTCCTGGTTCACCCGAATAATCCGGAAATTGCGATAACTGCTACGACAAATGGCATATTCAAAACAACTGATGGCGGAAAATCATGGGAACAAAAGATAAGCGGTTATTTCAAAGATATGGAATTTATGCCGGGTAATCCTCAAATCATTAACGCTGCGACTTATTCTACTATCGGAATTTCGGATATTTTCCGTTCATCGGATAACGGAGAATCCTGGCAATCAACAAACCGTTTTCAGGATGTAAGAAGAATTGTGATGGCTGTCACTTCAGCAAATCCGCAAAAGGTGTATGCTTTATGTGCTAATCAATCTTATACAAGTTTCCATTCATTTTTGGTATCAAATGATGGAGGACAATCATGGAATAAATTATCAGATTCTTATAATTCACCTAATATACTCGGACTGGAAGACGGAATGGGAAATGATGAGAATTATGGACAGGGATGGTACGACTTATGTATAGCCGTTTCGCCTCTCGATGAAAATCTGGTTTTTATTGGAGCTATTAATATTTGGAAATCGAATAATGGTGGTAGTGACTGGGAAATGGTTACTAATGGAGTCGAATCATATAATAAACCGGATGTCCACCTTGACATGCATGATTTAATATATAGGGATAATTCAAATGAATTGTTCGTATCCAATGATGGTGGCATTTATAAAACCACAGATGATGGTCTATCATGGGGTTATTTGTCAGATGGAATGAATATAACTCAATTCTATCGCTTAGGATGCGATGTATCTAATCCTGATAAAATTTTAGCCGGATGCCAGGACAATGGTACCAAAATGTATTTAAACGGTGAATGGATTCAAGTTGGTGGCGGTGATGGTATGGAAGCCATTTGTGATTATTCCAATCCTGATATAATTTATATTTCAATGCAAAACGGATTTGTAGTACAATTAAATTCTACTACCCATGAAATGAAAGTAATCTTTATTCCTTTCCTAAGAGGAGAATCTTCTGCTTGGACAACTCCTTTTTCCATTAATCCGGTTAATCCGAATGTTTTATATATCGGTTGCAATAATCTCTGGAAATCAAGTGATAAGGGAGACAATTGGATAAAATTGTCGAAGTTTCCAAATTCAGGTATTATTATTGATTTTATTGTGTCTCCTACTGACACAAACTATATTTATGTTGCAAAGGAATTTTCGGTATATAAGTCCAAAGATGGTGGAAATCAATGGGAAATGCTTAATTCCTTTATGAATCCAATCACAAATGTAGAAGTTTCTCATTCTAATCCTGAAGTAATTTGGATTTGTTTTGGTGGTTATGATGAAACTAATAAAGTGTTGAAATATGACGGAAATAATTGGATAAATTTAAGCGGAAACCTGCCTAATGTTCCTGTCAATACAATTGTCTGTCAAAAAGGAATAACTGAAAAACTATATGTTGGTACAGATATTGGTGTATTTACAAATTCCGATGATTCGTCCAATTGGGAAATTTACGGCAAAGGACTACCCAATTTGATTATAAGCGAATTGGAAATTCAATATACTTCAAAAAAACTGAGGGCAGCTACTTATGGAATGGGCTTATGGGAAATTGATGTTGATATCCCTGTTAATATTAAAGAATTAGTTGACAATCAAAAAAAAATTAATGTTATTCAAAATCCATGCTCTCAATTACTAATTACTAATTACGAATTATTAATTACATCTAATGTAAAAATTGATATTTATAATTCCTTGGGAAATAAAATTACAACTCTTGTCGATGATTATCTGGAAGCAGGAAAACATAGCACAGAATTCAGAACTAATGGGCTAACGCAGGGAATGTATTATTGTGTTTACAGAATTAACGGTAATTCATCAATCCAAAAATTTGTTATATTAGATTAGGATTTTGATAACAATAATGGCATCGAACAATGAAATATAATATATGCTTTCTTCTTTCAATTCTGTGTATTCATTATATTTTGAATGCTGACATCATTACTGTTTCTGATGTTTATTCGCTCCAATCTGCTATTGGTGAGCTGAAATCTAATGATACAATTCTTATCGAGAATGGAATTTATAACATTGAAAATACACTTGTCATAAATAATAAAACTGAAAAGATATTTAATGTTGCTATAATAGGGAAAAGCGGCAAGAGGGATTCTGTCCGAATCTATTCTTCTGGCATGGGTGTTTATTCCGAAACAGCACCACACGTATTTGCTGTTTATAATGTAGAAAATCTGTTATTTCAGGATTTGACTGCCGGAAGGACTTACTGGCATCCTATTACTGTGCAGGGAAATGCAGGATGCGACATTGTATATTTCAAAAACCTTCATCTCATTGATGCAGGAGAACAGTTTATCAAAATCAATAATAAAGAAGAGCCAAAATGCGATAACGGAGTTGTCGAGGGATGTTTGATTGAATACACAGATTATCCCTACTGGGACGGAGACAGCTATTACACACAGGGTGTTGATAAAATCGGTGGAGGTGATAATTGGATTGTACGTGATTGTATCTTCAAAAATATTCGTCCCCATCCCGACCATCTCGATGCAGCTGATGGTGCGGGTGCACCTATAACCTTTTGGCAAGGTGGAACTAATAATTTAATTGAAAGAAACACAATAATTAATTGCAGAAAGGGAATAGAACTGGGTATTTCCGATGGAACAGGTGTTGCAAACAGCATTGTCAGGAATAATTTCATCTATCGTGAACAGGGAATGGTTGGAGGAGATATTGGAATATCAGTTAATGACTCTCCTGATTCAAAAATTTATAATAATACGGTTATATTAAATAATACTTTTAACCCGGGGAGCGGAGCCAAAGCCATCGAATTCAGATTTAAAAATTCGACGAATCTGGAAATCAAAAACAATCTCTGCGATGGTGATATATGGGAAAGGGTTTCGGAGATGAATACTGAAATATCAAATAACATTTACAACGTTGATGAATCCTGGTTTGTTGATGCGGAAAATTACGATTTGCATCTTATTTCGACTGCACTCGATGCTATTGATAATGGGCTAACTCTTAATGATGTAACCGATGATATTGATAAACAGGCAAGACCTGTTAATGGATTATATGATATCGGTGCTGATGAATTCACATCCGGAGAGACATCGGTTCTCAATTCCGCAATTAGTAATTTTTCAATTTCAGTTTATCCAAATCCTGTCACCGAATTTTTTATTATCAATTATCATTTATCTATTCCATCGAAAGTGAAAATTGATATTTACAATTCAATTGGAAATAATATAACAACACTTTGTGACGCATATCAAGAAGCAGGTAATTATTATAAAAAATTCAGCGTAGGAACGATTCAATCTTTCCCTATTCAATTAGGGTTTTATCATTTCCTTTTCCGTGTTAATGGGGAATGTATTTTAAGAAAGTTTATATATGTGAAATAATTATTTAATTACTATTTTTTTCAATGAAAACCGCATCGTTTATGATTTGATTTATATTTAACTTACGCTAAATTGTTTTGTCAAATTGTTAAAATAAATTCTTATACAAACAAAAAATTATTTGCTTTTCTTATTAATATTCATTAATTTAACTTTGTCAAACGTTTTTTGAGGTATTTTGATTTTAAATTTATTGGCTGATTCTTAAATCAGACAAATATATTCGATTGATGTACGGGAAAATAGGGTTAGAATAAAATAAATTTAAAATAATAATATAATTGAAAGAATCATTAATAAATGATTCAGGATTTTTTTTTTGAATAAACTGTAAAAATAATAAACTTTTTTTTAATGAGTTCTTTGAAATATTCATGTTAAAATTAATAAGTCAGCATATAAAAATAATGCAGATTGATTTATTATAAATAACATTATAATAGAAAGAATTTTGTTCTTCATACAAAATTTGATAAATAAAAAGGAAATAAAAAAGATTCTAATTAAACTTATTCAAAATCTTTTATATAATTATTAATCACAATTTAGGAGGCACTGTGATGAGCAAAAAAATTTATACGTTTCTATTTTCTTTAATTTTAATAATCAGTTCTGTTGCAGAAATGCAATCTCAGGGCACACAAATGCCGACTCCACCGCAGGTTTACTGCTGGAGTTCAGGTTCAGTGGTCTTCGGTTACTGGTTTACCGCACCGGTGGATATGTGGATTGTACAGGCGCAGAATCCGACAGGATGTATATCAGGCGACCAATCCATTGAAATATACCGTTTGAATAATAACCCATCCGGTTATTGTGCCTATACTTATTATAATGATATGTATTATTCTTACATGTCTTATAAGATTTATCCATTATGGAGAGTCAGTGGTATTTCAAGTACCGGACCTGTCGCAATTAACCAGGGAAAAGACAGGAATGGTGCAACTATTCAAAACATACCAGTATCGGCAGGTGACAGAATTGCCGTATTTACAGGTTATCGTAACGGTCCATACACTATATACTTCTCAACATATTATTACACCAGTGTGTATTATACTAATATTGCGGGTAATTCGGTTCAGATGAGGCCCAGTTCGCTTTATACACCATACCCATGGGATAATTGGGGTAATTATGCAACGATGTACGGTTATTGCAGTTATTATCTCGGTAGAGGAAATATCTGGTATATTCTGCCGGTTTATATCACTGCAGTTCAGGCACCGAACGGAACTATTGCTCCGGCCGGTCAAAAAGGACCATATCAACCAGGTACAAATGTCAATCTGGATTACACAGTTACACCCAATCCCGGTTATCATATTGTCGATGTTACCATTAACGGAGCATCTGTCGGTTCGATTACAAGACCGGTTCATACACAGCATTTTGGTGTCGTTAATACAAATCAGACCATTACTGCAGTTTTCGGTCACAGAATTATTGCTACCGGCTACGGTGCTTATATGAATCCGACTGGTAATAATTACTATGCTGCCGGTACCAATCCATCATATACTACAACTCCGTTCCCGGGCGCAACAATTTCAAGTATTACGGCAGTTGGTTCAGTATCCGGTACAATCAACATACCTGTTTTGAACGGAGGTCAAGGACAAACCATCGCTCTTGGGCAACCCGGTTATCCCTTTGCCAACTTAAATCAGGATTGGACTCTGGATGTTATTTGTGTTATGAATTTGTTTACGTCGGTTGGACCTCATGGCACAATTAATCCTCTTGGTTCTACCGATATAATATGGGGAACACAGCAACCGGTTGTAATCACACCGGACATGAATTACAAGGTTCATCAATTGTTGGTGGACGGTTTTGATGTTTTGGACCCGACACAACCGGGTTATCCGAAACCGCAACTTGACTTTTCAGCATATCCTGTGATTACATATACTATTGATATGTCTTATTCACATACAATTCATGCAACTTTTTATGCATGGCAAATTACACCCGAAGTCGTAGGCATCGGTGGTTCAATAAATCCGCCTGACCCGGTAAAGGTATATGAACATTCCCAGTATCCGTTTGAAATTATACCTGACCTTGATTATCATATAGATTCTGTCAAAGCTATAAATTTGCAGAACGGGCAGATTACACTACTCGGGAACATCCCGCAACACGGTAATATGTCAATAATGTTCAAAGATATTGTCAATGATTGGAAACTCCAGGCAATGTTTACAATTGACAGGTATAATGTAATTGTGAAAAATTCAAGGATACTCGAAGGCGGTAAGATTTTCCCAACGGGTACCCTCGACAATTCTTCCGACGACGGATTGATTATTGCCAATTCCGGTACAGATATTAATTTTACAATCAAACCAGATGTCGGTTGGATTATAAAAGACGTTTTACTGGATGGAGTTTCGCAGGGTGTTATTTCAAATCTGCCATTGACCACAATCAGGGCAGACCATGAAGTCGAAGCACAATTCCAGAAAATCGGTTACTCAATTACTGCGAGTGCCGGCAATCACGGAACAATCACATTCGATGGCTGGGAGCAGCCGGTTCCTTCGGACGGAGTTTACCAGGTATTCTACGGTGATAATGCAAGATTTATCATTACACCCGACCACGGTTATAAAATAGACCAGGTAATGATTGATGGTGCTTCCGTCAATCCCGAACCGGAACATAGTTTCTATTATATTACAGACAACCATACTATCACTGCATCATTCGTGCCGACCAATCGCTATACAATAACTGCATCAGCAGGTACCGGAGGTACTATCAACCCAAGCGGTGCTGTAAGCGTAGTCGAAGGTGATAACCAGACATTTACCTGGACACCAAATGCCGGCTATGAAATCAGCGATGTTTTGATAGACGGCAACAGTGCAGGCAAGATAACCGATTATACTTTTACTAATGTAAGCGGCGACCATACGATTGAAATCTTATTCAATCCGATTGTTACATTAGGAATTCAGTGTGAGCTTGTATCCATGCAGCTGGTTTCGGGACAGCCGTTCGATGTTACAATAACATGCGTTGACCAGTCGAATCAACAGCCGGTCAATCCTCCGGCTCCGGTTAACGTAACGATTTCTGCTGCAGCAGGTAGCCAGGGTACATTATCCGGCACTCTGCAAGGCACGATACCAACCAATGATAACAAGGTTACGATTTCCGGTATTATTTATACAAACAACAGCGGTGAATCAAATGTGCAGTTGAATGTAAGTTCTCCGGGAATGCAGGATTGCATTATAACAGGTAACTTCATTGCAAGCGAACCGTCAATGCAGGATGGCAACATTCAGTTTGATAATGTTTCATCCTATTTCAACAAGGATGGCAGCACTGCATTGTCGCAGGTAACAATAAGCTGGACAAACGGCGACGGGAACAAACGGCTCGTACTAATGAAAGCTACTGACCCGATAGGTACACCCGACCTTCCGGTTGACGGCAAAGGTTATCAGCCGAATTCCATTTATGGAAGCGGCGACCAGGTTGGCAATGCTTATGCCATCTTCAATGATGCAGGCAACTCATTGACTGTAACAGGGCTTATCGAAGGTGCATTGTACTATGTCCGGGTATTCGGATTCAATGGCAATGCAGACCTGGCAAATTACAACACGAGCGAAGGCACAGACAATCCAAGCTCATTCCTTGTTTCGGGTACCGACGAAACTTATACGGGCAGCGGATTCCAGGTGACTAACATATCGCCGAACCCAGCTTACCTCGATATTAAGTTCGACTTCACAGTATTCTCTGCATCGGCTTATACAATAGAAGTAGTTGACCTGCAGGGCAGAGTCGTTGCTTCATATTGTAATAAGAAATACATGCAGGAAGGAAACTATCCGGTTGCAATACCTGTGTCCAAACTCTCTTCCGGTTCGTATATTCTGAAGATATACAACGGAACTGATTTTGCATACCAGGTGTTCACAATCGTAAGATAATTTTCTTACAGTAAAATATTCGTACGGGCTGGGCTTCGGTTCAGCCCGTTTTTTTTTGCAACTTCCAATATTAATATTCTGAATTTTGGGTAATTACTATTTTTTACCGCAAAGCCGCCAGGTCGCAAAGATTTTTATTTTGTCATATTTTGTCACTATTTGCCTCACTTTTTTTTATTTTTGGATTGCTCTTCGGGAATTTAATTGATTTGTAAGGAGTTAAATAATTACTAATTTGGAATATTTGTCACGTTTTGTCATAGTTTGTCATAGTGATGTCACATAGGGGAAGGCAAAAAGTGACAAGTAAGGACAATTTTGAATGTAGAATTTTAAATTTTGAATGGTGGTTATTCTTTGATTGAAATCCCTCAACCCCAACCCTTCTCCCAGTGGGCGAAGGGAGTTTTATAATCATAGTAATTCATACCGGCAAAGACTGAATTCAGCCCGACATCGATTATCAAAGAACAAGCGGGGCAAAGTTAAGGTTGTTGGAATGATATGTCAAGAAAACGGATTTAAAATGGTTTTAAAAGGATTTTAAAAATAATATCTCTTGCTTTATTCATATTTACTGCATATTTTCAGCTAGGAATTAAGAAAATAACATAAGAATATTAGACGCTGGCTTAGGAACAAAGGGAAAAATAACATCACTTATGTACGGACAGAACATCGTTCTGTCCCAACAGCACTGACGAATCGAAAAAATAATTTAATATATACCTCATAAATAGGAGGAAAGAAAAATGAAGACATTAAAACACAGCATCGCTGCCTTGTTTGTATTAGCTATTTTTTTTGTTGGGCTGCCACAGCAGGCGAAAGCTCAAGAAATTGATACATGTTGGTGCCCACCATTATCATATCCTAGGACAGGTCAATTAGTAAATCAAGACTCAGCAATAGTCTTTGACACATGTGGTATAAGATATCCATCTGCAAATTGTGATTCTGCTTTTTGGGATAATACCGGATGGAGATATTATCCTGAGGCAAAAGGAAAAGTTTATGCAAGAAAATACTGGGATGTAATATTCGGTGTTCCTGCTATTGTATTAGATTCTATTCGTGGCGATTCACTTCTTTATGTAACACATAATGCAATAGATAGCATTAATTACCCAAATATAAAGAATGGCTTTAAGCAGTTAGAAACTATTTAAGGAACATATAAATTACGTAAGGTTCATCCTGATGAAACAACAGATGACCGTAGCCGTTATTTCAGATTATACTTTGACAATTATGTAAAGTTTGGAGAGGTTGAATATTTTTTAGATACAATGGAGAATGTTTATTGCGAATTTGCAAATTGGCCATCTTTATCTGGTAGTAATGTAGATGATACAAATATAAATAAAGAATTCAAAATAGAACTTGACGCATCACAATCATTCATAAAAATTTTATCAATTAATAATTTGAGGATAAAAAGTATTAAAATATATACTATTTTAGGGGAATTACTTTATTATTCTTCTTTTATTGACAATTATAATTTTACTATAAATATTAATAATTATTCAACAGGTATATACATAATTGCAATTAACAAACAAATTTATAAATTTTATATTTTAAGGTAAAAATGAAAACAAAACTTATACTATTTGTTATTGTGAGTCTATTGTTTGCCTTATTAAATAAACCTCTATCATTAGTGGCACAAGTTCCTGATAGCTTTTTATACTTAATTCCAAATGATAGTTTAACATCAAATCTTGGTTCTGTCAAGATTGATACTTGTATAGAATCACCGACATTTTCCTAATCAATTCTTTTTCAATATTGTCTACTTTTACAACGGAGTATATTTCTACCGTCTTGAAGCGGGTGGAATAATCGAGACACGAAAGATGCAGTTGATAAGATGATTTTTATTGGAAATAATCCCTGCCAGGTATGACACCCGGCAGGGATTAATTCTTATCTACTTTTTCTTCTTCTTTTTATCCTGCCACTTCACTTCATAATAATTGGGTTTGTCTTTAAGCACCGCTTTCAGGAAATCATTGCCATAGCCAACTCCCTGGGGATGACGCCCGTTTGCTACATTGACATCGTTGATATAACCGTCGTTGTATTTCATCACGAGGAATCGCCACAAGTCCCTCCATCGGTAGAAAGTGTTATCTGCCTGAGTAACGGAATAATCGGTGAGGTAATCAACCATAAGTTTCCTGTCGGTTTTTTCGAGTTCCAGTGCGGCTTTTTCTACTGCCGGCTGAGTAGCGTGGAATTTATTTTCCAATTCACTCTGAACTTTCTGAATGTCTTTTATGATGTATGAATACTTTGTATAAGCAAGATTGGCAACAAGGTTGAAAATCCACCAGCCCGATTCGAGCGAGAAGTCGTTTATTGCACCGATTGTGAATGGTTCGGGAGGGCGGGTTATGCAGCAATACAAGGGCATGTAAACGTTAGAGTATGTGTCGTCAACACCGTACCAGAAGACACCGCCTACTTCGCGAGGCAGGAAGTTTCTCATCTGTGAAACGAATGAGAATGCAGTCTGCTGTGTGGAGATTGGACGCTCCCAGCCATATTCGGTAACAGTATCGCCTTCGACTTTCCATGTTAAATTTTTCCATCGGACAGGGCAGCCGTAGGGACCGGCTGCAACTCCCTTTGTCATATCGTAGGGAGTGCCTTCGAAGTGGTCTCTCATCAGCCCAATCACATCCTGAACGGAAAGCTTCTTGTCCGGTTTAACGAAAAGTGGGTATGGCTCAGCCCCTTTGACAGCACGCCAGTAATCATCGGTGAAATTCTGTGAGGGTGCAATTCGGGTAAAGAATCTCCAGATTCTTCCTTCACAAAACAGAAGCCCTCCGGGTTCGAGCGGGCAGTAAGTATCGGCAAAGCTGAATGGACCTGACTTGGGGTCATACCAGCCCTTCTTAATAGCATAGGAAATTGCATCGGGTGAGAATAAACAATTCATTGTGTCATTATCAACAAGTTCACGGATTCTTGCCTGGTTTGCATGGGCGCAGACATAACCATCGGGTACCCTGCGGGCAGCCCATACTGCACCTCCTTCGGGTTTGGCAAGCATTTCGAGTATCCATGCCTCGTCGGCATCGGCAACAGAAAAGGATTCACCTGAGCTGTAATATCCGTATTCGGCAACGAGACCTGTCATAACGTGGATAGCTTCCCGTGCGGTTTTTGCTCTCTGGAGGGCAAGGTACATCAAGCTGCCGTAATCTACTTTTGCGGTAGTGTCTCTCATTTCGGATTTGCCTCCGAATGTAGTTTCGCCGATGGAAACCTGGTATTCATTCATATTACCGATTACAAGGTATGTATGTAATACTTGTTTGATTTTACCGAGAAATTTACCGGTGTCCCACTCGATTACGTCAACAGAATCGCCGGTTTTATAATCTTTTGCAGGGGAATAATAGAGAGGGTCCATGAATCCGCCTGCATCGGCATTGTATGTAATCATAACCGAACCGTCTGCAGAAGCACCTTTCGAGACGAGCAGATTCGTGCAGGCATTGCCGATATAATATATTGATAAAAATATTATTCCCGATAAAAATAGTTTAATTCCGAAATTCATTCTTCACCTAATGAGTAAATATTAACATTCATTTTCACATAAGTTTACAAAAATGACAAATTATCTGTAAATAAAAAAAAGCCCGTGAATATGAATCCACGGGCTGTCAGTAAAACAAAAAGGACTAAATTTTATTTAACAAGTACAATCTTGTTTAGTGTCTTGTAACTACCAATCTGCACTGAATACCAGTATACACCGCTTGAAAGTCCCCTAGCCGTCCAGTTGTAATTGTATTCACCCTGTGACAGAGTTTTATCGAGCAATGTTTGAATTTCAGCACCGAAGGAATTAACAATCTTTATGATTACCCTATTGTCAGCCGGCAGATTGAAATGAATAGCCGTAGATTCCGAAGTCGGATTCGGATAGGCATTAATCTGATATTCATTGTGATTCAATTCTTCAACTGCACTTGGTCCAGTTGTAAATTTCCACATTTCAGACCATGGACCGGAGCCGGCTTCATTAGTACCTTTGACATGCCAGTAATAATCGGTCAGTCTAATCAAACCGTCAATATCCAATTGAGTATCATAAATTGACAAAGTTTCTTTTACAATCGAATCGGTTGTAAATGAGGCACTTGTCGAGACCTGCACATGGTATTCAACCGGACTGTTGCTGGTTGCAGGGTCCCAGTATAAAGTACCGGATGTATCTAAGGAAGCAAAGTTATCAACCGGCGCTCTAAGGTTAGGTGCGAGAGGCGGAACGTCAATCACCCTGAAATGCCAGGTTGATGAATATCTTGTTTCACCACTATCATTTATTGCACTTACATGCCAGTAATAAGTCCTGAAATTATCTAAATCAGTAAGAGTATATGTTGTTGAGGTTAATGTGTTCAGGTCATATAATGGACCGAGTATTATTGTGTCTTCAACGACTACAGTTCCTACCTGCAAATGATAATTATTAACAATTTGTGATGGCAGCCATCTCAAAGTAACGGTAGTAGGAATCTGCTCGGCACCGGAAGTCGGAAATACGAGAATCGGCACTCCGGGACCTTGTTTGACAGTCGTGAAATCCCAAACCGAAGACCAGTCGCTGGTACCCTCACTGTTCTGTGCATTAACACGCCAATAATACTTAGTCTCCGGGTCAAGAGCATCAGTTATCAGGTAATTCGTAGAAGATGTAACTGTTCCTCTAAGCACACTCAGGAAATTAGGTGTGGTTGATAAATTGAAAACGTAACTTGTTGCACCCGGCACAGGTTCCCACTGGCAAAGCAATTGAATAGGACGGTTTATCGCATGATTAACGGGCGATAACAGGTTCGGGGCGCTCAGAACAGTCCTGAATGCCCAAGTATCAGACCATGTGCTCGAGCAAGGAGTGAATGTCGCTGAAACTCTCCAATAATATTCTTCATTAAGTGTTGGCACCTGGTATGTATATGAGTTAGATGTCAAGCCCGTAACACTTACAATTGAAGAAGTAAATGTCGGGTCAGTCGAAAGCTGGAATGCATATTCCGTATTAGGTAAAATGCTTGACCAACTGAAATGAATAGTTCTTTGATATCCACCTGAATTGTTAGCAGGAGTCAGTAAGGTCGGAACAGGAATATTTGTTTCAAAATCCCAGGTCGCAGACCATAGTCCAGTATTGTTTATGTCTTCTCCTCTCACTCTCCAGTAATAAGTAGTCAATGCTTCGAGCCCGCTGACATCATGATACAAATCCATTATGTTATCCTGGTTGACCACAATATCAGAAAAACCAGCATCCTTAGCCACCTGAATCCTGAAAGCAGTGGCTCCCGGAGGGGCATTCCATTGGAACCTGTAATTCAAAGGAGTACATGTCCTGTGATTTATAGGCGATGACAATACCGGTGAATCGTAGGGCGTTCTGAATGTAAATGTATTAGACCACATCGAAGTGCAGCCACCAATAACAGATGCCACCCTCCAATAAAATACCGTGTTTGATTTAGTCGGAGACAAAGCGATAGTATATGAAGTAGAAGTAATCCCTGTCTGATTAACATCAGGCGTACTGAAATCGGGATTATCAGCAACCTGTAAGTTATATGTATTAGTACCAGCAACGACAGTCCATGAACAGCTTGTATTGAACGGAACACCCTCAGCCAGGTTCGGAGGCAACAAAGGTGCCGGCTCAGGATGAGAAGTAGTAAACGTCGTTGTCGTTGACCAATCAGTGATACAGCCATCAGTAAATGAAGAACTGACACGTGAATAATAAGTAGCCAGGTAATTAGGTAAAGAAACAGTCTGTGATGTTGTGGTTATACCCGGATTATAATAAACCCTGTTAGCCGGAATAAAATTCGGCGAATTATAGACTTCAAGCCGGTAGAAATCAGCTGGAGGCGAAGCCGTCCAAGTGAAATCTGCAATCCTTGGGGCGCATGTAGAGCCGTGTACCGGGAAAGTAATCACCGGTTTGTCCGGTATGGTTGTGAAAGTCCTGCCCGGACTCCAGCCGGACCAGCATCCGCCAACATCGGTATTCAGACGCCAGTAATACTGGGTATTATAAGCTGCAACACCGCTTAAACTGAATGTAGTGGAAGTTGTAGTTCCCGAATATACTATTGAACCCGGGTCAAATGTCGAAGATGTATTGATTTCCAGGTTGTATTGGCTTGCAGTTGTAGGGTAATCCCATGAAACAATTCCGTCAACCGGTACACATGTCAAATTATTTGACGGAGTGTACATAGTTGCAAAAGGAGAATAAGTGGTAAAAGTAGCTGCAGTCGAATACAGATGCGATAAATCGGTAAATGAAGCACTAACTCTCCAGAAATACGGGTCTAAGCTTCTCGGCAGTGTATAAGAATATGTAGTTGAAGACGGCGAAATACCAAAATAATTAAGTATTTCCGAGCCGGTTGCCGAGGTTTGTGAAATGTAAATACCATAACCAGTAACAGTACCGGATACCGGTGCTGTCCAGGTAAAGAGCACATTCGGGTCGTCACAGGAACCTACGCCACCAGTCGGTGATACAAGCGTAGGAGCTGATTGCCCAAAAGCTGAATTAATACCTGCCAGGGCTAACAATGCCATAACAAGTATTAAATAAAAAAGTCTTCCGGTTGATTTCATAACAACTCCTTTAATAATACTTTTTAAAGTAAACTTATTTTCAAATTGATTATTTTTCTGCTGCATATTTATGTCAATGTAACTTGACGTAATTATTCAAAATTAATTATTTATTTGTAAATAGTTACAAGAAAAAAACGTACCAAAGTCGGTTATACAATTTTTTTTTTACTTTTTTAGCAATAATTTTTATTAATTTGCGTTAAATTGTTAGCACTCTTTGACAGAGAGTGCTAATTCATCGATAAAAAATCAAAGTTTTGTTTATTAATTAAATGGAGTAAGTTGATATGAATCTAAAACCTCTTCATGACAGAATAATAGTTAAGCCATCAGAACCAGAAGAAGTTTCTAAGGGTGGGATTATTATACCGGATACGGCAAAAGAAAAGCCCCAGCAGGGAGAAGTAATTGCAGTCGGAAACGGCAAGATTACCGAAGAAGGAAAAGTGCTTCCACTACAAGTAAAAGCAGGA
The DNA here is from genome assembly GCA_004322215.1 of Bacteroidota bacterium. Lineage (GTDB taxonomy): Bacteria > Bacteroidota > Ignavibacteria > Kapaibacteriales > UBA2268 > XYC2-FULL-35-21. The sequence continues at coordinate 223,651 of SCSM01000039.1, forward strand.
GACAAAGTTCTATACGGAAAATATTCAGGTACTGAAGTAAATATTGATGGTTCAGACCACCTGATAATGCGTGAAAGCGATGTATTTGCAATTATAAGCTAAGTTTTTCAGTGTATTTAATTTCACACTGTGTAATTTTTACGACAATAACATAATTTTTGAAAAATAATATAATTAACGGAGGAAATAATGGGAGCAAAAATAATTAATTTTGATTTTGATGCCCGCTCGGCTCTTAAGAAAGGCGTTGACCAGCTTGCCGATGCAGTCAAGGTTACACTAGGACCAAAGGGGCGCAATGTAATTATTGATAAAAAATTCGGTGCGCCTACTGTTACAAAAGACGGCGTTACAGTTGCCAAAGAAATTGAACTGGAGGACCTCGTTGAGAATATGGGTGCCCATATGGTTCGCGAAGTTGCATCCAAAACAAGCGATGTTGCAGGCGACGGAACAACCACAGCTACAGTGCTTGCCCAGGCGATCTATCGTGAGGGCTTGAAGAATGTTACAGCCGGTGCAAATCCAATGGATTTGAAACGCGGCATCGATATGGCTGTTACAGCTATTACAGATGAATTGAAGAAAATCAGCCGTGAAGTAGAAGGCAAAAAAGAGATTGCACAGGTTGGAGCAATTTCTGCAAACAATGACAAAACTATCGGCGACCTGATTGCCGAAGCAATGGAAAAAGTCGGTAAAGACGGTGTTATTACAGTTGAGGAGGCAAAAGGCACAGAGACTTCAATGGAGGTTGTAGAAGGCATGCAGTTCGACAGGGGATACCTCTCACCATATTTTGTTACCGATGCAGAAACAATGGAAACAATTCTCGAAAATTGTTATATTTTAATTCATGATAAGAAGATTTCAGCGATAAAGGACCTTTTACCGATACTCGAGAAAACCTCACAGGCAGGAAGGGCATTATTGCTCGTAGCCGAAGACATCGAAGGCGAAGCACTCGCTACATTAGTTGTCAACAAGCTTCGCGGTACACTCAAAGTTTGTGCTGTAAAGGCACCCGGATTCGGTGACAGAAGAAAAGCTATGCTCGAAGACATCGCAATTTTAACCGGAGGTACGGTAATCAGCGAGGAAAAGGGTTATAAGCTTGAAAATGCTACATTGGCTTATCTCGGAACTGCAAAAAAAATCGTTATTGACAAAGACAACACAACTTTAGTTGAAGGTTCGGGCAAAGCAGATGACATAAAGAAGAGAATAAATGAAATAAAAGTTCAGATTGAAAAGACCACAAGCGAATACGACAGGGAAAAACTCCAGGAGCGTCTTGCCAAGCTTAGCGGTGGAGTAGCCGTTCTCAAAATCGGTGCTGCTACTGAAATCGAAATGAAAGAGAAGAAAGCAAGAGTGGAAGATGCGTTGCACGCAACACGTGCAGCAGTCGAGGAAGGTATAGTTCCCGGCGGCGGAGTAGCTTACCTGCGTTCGAGCCATGTACTCGACAAAATTAAAACCGAAAATGCAGACCAGAAAGTCGGTCTTGACATTATCCGCAAGGCAGTCGAAGAACCGGCAAGGATGATTGTTATGAATGCAGGACTCGAAGCTTCGGTCATAGTTAATAAAGTGAAAGAAGGCAAGGGAGCTTTCGGATTCAATTCAGCAAGCGAAAAATACGAAGATTTGTTCGAGGCAGGTGTGATTGACCCGACCAAGGTGGCAAGAGTAGCACTCGAGAATGCCGCATCGGTTGCAGGACTGCTAATTACAACTGAAGCTACAATAGTTGAAAAGCCGGAAAAAACACCTCCGATGCCACCGATGCCGGGCGGCGGAATGGGCGATATGTATTAATAGAAAATAAATTTTAATTTTTTTAGAAAGCTGATTCTAAACAGAGTCAGCTTTTTTTTTTGAAATTAATGATTAAGGGGTGAAGAAGGTAGAAGTTTAGCGGTTTAGTCGTTTAGCTGTTAGCTTTTTAGCCGGTTAGCCAAAAAAAAATTTAACTTAAAAGACGCAAATTGTCTGAACAGGATTAAGGGGATTAAAGGATGGACAGGATTTTTTGGGGTTCAGGCAAAGACGGAAAGGACAGGAAGGACGCAAATTTGTGTAAAAGGTGATTTGTGTGATTTATGTTATTGGGATGATTTGATTAACCTCACACTTTAGTGTGAGGTGGCTTGGATGTAGCCCCCTGGTCTGGTCTGGTGTCTCCCCCCATGTTAAAACATGGGGTTATTCTCATGCGGAAACGCAAATCCTCGAAACAGGGATATGTGTGATTAATGTGATTGGGATGATTGCCCCCTTTTTCAAAGTGAGATTAAGGGAGTTTTCTTGTAAATACTCACTCAACACTCAAATTAGAAACGCATTGCAATGCGTCTCTACTTCACCACAATAAAGGGCTTTGAGTAATGCCTGCCGTTCAATTCAAGCACAGCGAAATAGACACTACCTGATAAAGCAGAGACATCGAATTGAATGTTATTGTCATTTATTTTCGGATTTAATATTGCTCCTGTCACATCCTCGCCAAAGCAATTAAAAAGCTGGAATTTTCTGCACAATCCTGATTCGCCAAAGCTGATTGTACAAGTAGTGGTGGAGGGATTTGGAGATATATTGAGAATTTCCTCAATTCTATTCGGTTCTTGCGGTAAATCCGTAGGTGGGCACTTACCGAAAGCCCTCAGCTTTGGGTAGTCCTTGCCTTCGTCTATGCACCAGATGTTTTCGAAGTCCCAGCAAACTTTCTCAAAAGTAGATTTTTTCATCATTTCAGAAGTCGGTAATCCTTTTGCTCTATAGTCAGAACTATCTGTTATGGTATCGGGTATTCCAGTTGTTTCAACATCCCAGAAACTTCTAATTGCAATCTCATCTCTACCAAAAGCTGATATTTCTCCAGTACCATCAATTTTACCAATTGAATAACAATGAATTGCGGTATAAAATGGAATTGTTCTATTGTTACAAAAACTAGCTAAATTATTGTCATATTCTTTAGAATTTGATTTTACTACACATGAAGAATAACAATTAGTTATACTACCTTGATTAGGAATAGCACAAAAACCAGCTCCTCGACAATAACCATTTGTATCAGCAATAAAAACTTTACCGGTGGTAAAGCACTCATTGACTGAATTACCTAAAAAAATACATATCATACTTGAAACTTGATTTTTTCCTGTAATATCACAATTTTCTAATCCAAATTTATTGATAACACAATCTAATCTTTTAATAAAGGCAACACTATCTTCAGCAGGACGGTTAATAAACAGATTACTTATAATATGGCCATTACCATTAAAATAACCTGTAAAATTTTCTATCGGTTTAAATCCCATTGGTTCTTCAGGTGTATTCGGGTTACCATCATGGTCGCCAACATTCCATAATCTGGTTTCTGATGCATCTATGTCATTCATCAAAATATAATTTGCTTTGTTATTATTACTTACTATTTGCTGTAATTCCTGAACATTTTTAATTTGAACCGGTGGCTCATTAGTTGTATGCCAGATATTACCATTCATACCAACAGCCCAGCCATTCAGAGAATCTGTAAACTCAATATATATAATGTATTCATCAGGAAAAGTCGTGTCCCGGTACCAATGCTGACCTCCATTAGTGGTTTTATACAAAACTGAATTTTGAGTATTAAGTCCCCCATTTGCTAATGCCCATCCATGATATTTATCTGTAAATAAAACTTGTTTAATAAAATGTTCTGAAGGATCAAGTTCAAATTCATTCCATGAATTACCACCATCCGTCGTATTATACATTTGTCCGACAGCACCTGTCATCCATCCGGTATTTATATCAGTAAATGCCATATCATATCCCCATACAAAATAATTATATCTTTTTTCAACCCAGTTTTTACCCCCGTCTGAAGTGATATATAATCCGCCTCCCGGTGTTACCCAGCCATTCAATGAATCCAGGAAATACAAGCTATTCCAAGCTATACTTTCATTTAAACTTTCTTCCCAGGTATCTCCGTTATCAGTTGATTTAATAACAGAACCCATATTGCTAATAGCCCAAATTGTATGATTATTCACATATTTTATATCCCAACAATCATCTGATGTGTAATCAGCATAGTTAATATGTATCTTGATCCAGTTTTTACCTCCATCTGTTGTAAGATAGGAATACCAATTGCCGCCAAAAAATCCATTATTTAAATCATAAAAATCAATCAGGGTTCCGGGATCATATAAATCATGTTGAGATGGATAAACAAATTCATTAAATTGTGTTTCCCAAGTATCACCACCATTTGTAGTATGAAGTACTACTGTATTAAATGTGTCGTTTATTCCCATAGCCCAGCAATTTTGATTGTCAACACAGCTAATACTTTCAATAAAACCGGTTGTTCCTGATTTTTGCAGTACCCAGCCATTCTGAGAATAACTTGTGTACTGTACTAAAAATAATGCAAGAAATAATAATAATGTTCTCATTTTTTTCTCCTCAAATTTATTTAATTTATTTTAGATTACATATTCTATATCTTCTTACTCCCTCCTCCTTGGAGTGAACTGGTGTTGGATTTCTTACATCTTCACAAACTTCACCACCCAGCCTCCAACCTTAACAAAATACACACCCGGACTAAGCCGGCTAACATCTATTCTTTTCATTGTCTCAGTCTCGAATATTTTAATACCTTCAATAGAGAAGATTTCGAGTTTGCCTTGAATAAGTTCAGTACCTATTGATAGTTCAAGAAAATCGGTTGTAGGATTGGGATATATAGAAATTCCATTAGAAACTTCAATTTCATGTTCTTTTACATCATCAAGTAAATCACTCAATTTTGTCCTGTACATTCCGTTACCATCAGTACCGGCAAAGATATAATCACCGTTTATAGTTAATGATGTAACGTCCAAATTTGGTAATCCATCATTCTTTGGAATCCAATAATCACCTTTGTCTGTTGATAGAAATATTCCATCATCAGTTCCTATTAAAATGAAATTATCATTTAACAGTATTGACTTTACCCAAGTCCGTGGGAAACCCGTATTCTTTAAATACCAGGATATACCATTGTTTGGAGACATATAAAATCCACTTCTAATTTCACCTAACCAAACAGTGTCCCCATTAAATGCAAATATGGATGGAGATATATACTGAAGGTTCATTGGATGATTTTTAAACCAATTTTTTCCATAATCATTGGACTGATATAGGAAATTACCTGTACCAACAAATATATATTTATCCCTAACACCTATACAATGTATCATTTCATTTCCCGGATTGAAATTTATCTCTGTCCAATTGTCACCGTTATCTGAGGATGAAAATATTTTATAAAAGGTAGAAGCATAAATATTATTTCCACTTGTAACAAGATCACCTATTTCGTATTTTGAAGAACCAATGCTTTTTAATACCCAGTTGTTTCCTTCATCTGAAGTTAAATATACACCATGACCTGTACCTACAAATATATAATTCCCATTTTTAGTAAAATAATCAAGGTAAGTGTTAGGCAAGCCATTGTTTTTTTGTGTCCAACTGTTACCATTGTCTGAAGATGAAAATAACCCACTCCACTGTGTGCACGCAAAAATATTATTATTGTGTGATATTAATGCTTCGATTCTTACATTTGCCAATCCATTATTTTTTTGTGACCAGGTATTACCATTATCGGTAGAAAGAAATATTCCATATTTCCATGTACCTGCAAAAATATTATCTCCGTTTGATGTTAAACAAATTAAAATAGAGTCGGGTATCCCTGTGTTTACTTTTGTCCAATTGTCCCCATCGTTTGTAGATTGAAATATACCTCTGTCAGTACCTGCAAAAATTTTTGTTTCACTGGCACAAATTGAAATAATATTAGAGTCTGTTAATCCTGTTGATTTTTCAATCCAATTATTTCCTGAATCAGAGGACATAAATATGCCTTTATATGTGCCAGCAAAAATATTATTTCCGCTTATAGCTAATGAATAAATTGTGGAATCCGTTAATCCTGCTGATTTTCCTATCCAGTTTCTTCCGCTATCAGTAGATAAAAACACACCATTATAAGTACCTGCGTATATATTATTTCCACTTGCTAATAATGATAGAATTACCGGATTAGTCAAACCACTATTATTTTGAGTCCAACTTTTCCCATTATCAGTGGATTTTAAAATCCCACTTCTATCAGTTCCGGCAAAAATATTATCGCCATTAAATGTCATAGATGTAACATAAGACATAGAAAATGGTTCGGAGTGTATCTGGTTCCAGCTATCCCCGCTATCTGTTGATAAATATATCTCAACTTCAGAAAAGCATGCATAAATATTATTTCCATTTATTGCAATTAAAGAAACATGCATTTCTTTCAATCCATTATTTTTCACTGTCCAGTTTTTTCCGTTATCTGTAGATAGAAAAATTCCGCCTCCCCATGTACCCACAAAGACATTATTGCCACTTATTGCAATTGTACTGATATCGCTAAAATCATAAAGTCCATTACTGCAAGGTTCCCACTGTGCCATGAGGGGTGTACAAAAGAAGAGTACAAGTAAAATGAAAAACAAATTTTTCATGATTTCACTCCTATATTTATTTTTTATTTAAAAGATGTCAGTAACCTTGATGGTATCAAACATCTTCCGGATTTTATTCTTTTATAAAAGTCTTTGTAATTTCTCCGATTCTAATAATATAAATACCTATTGACAGGGATTCTATATTAATGCGTGTTTCTGAACCCTCTTGTTTAAAGGTTTTTAATTTATTTCCCAGCATGTCATAAATGCTGATTTCTTTTCCGATTGAATTGACAGAATTTATAATCAGTAAATCGTTTGCCGGATTTGGAGTGATTATCGTATTAATATTTTGCTCATTTTCTATCACATCAGTAATTAAATCACTAAGCTTTGCTCTGAAAATTAAACCTGAATTAGTTCCTGCAAAAATATAATTATCTTTGATTATTATTGTTTCAATGTCATATTCTGTTAATCCTTCACTTATATCAGTCCAGGTATCTCCATAGTCTGTAGAATAAGATACTCCGCTTCCAGCGGCAAAATAGATATCATTATAAATAATTAATGAATTTGTTCCAATTATTGACCAATTAAATTTACGAGTCCAGCTATCGCCGTTGTCTGATGATATATATATTCCGTCCTCACCTGTACCTGCAATAATTTTATCCCCGTCTATGATTATTAGGTTAATATAGCCCATTGCAATATTTTTGGGAAACCAATTATCACCTTTATCTATTAACAAAAATATTCCACTACTTCTTGTACCAGCAAAAATATTATTCCCTTTAATTGCTAATGAAGTTATGTATGTTGATAATAATCCATTATTTTTTTGTGTCCAGTTGTCTCCATCATTCGTTGATATAAAAAATCCCCAATCAGTACCGGCATAGATATTATCGCCATCAAATACTAATGAGTTAACATTTCCATCATACATAGACTGAATTGAATCGTATGGTAATCCATTACACTTTTGCACCCAACTATTACCCTTATCAGTGGATAAAAATATTCCATTTACCCATGTTCCTGCAATCATTTTGTTACCATTCATTGCTAATGAAAAAATGAGATAATTAATATAATAATCATCACCATTATTAATAAATCCGGTGTTTTTTGCTATCCAGCTATCGCCATTATTTGTGGATAAATATACTCCTTTATCCCTAGCACAATAATATAAATTGTTACTATCCAAAATGAAGCATACACCTTCACCAATTCTAACCCCGTGGTTACATACTTTCCATTGAGCATTTACGTGAAATGAAAACATGAGAGTTATCAGCATGTAAAAAGCAAGCTTCTTCATAATCGAATCCATTATTTTGAGAAATATATTATATATAAAAAATTTTCTTTTCTCAAATCGCTGAAGCGAATATCATTTATTGGGTGATTCGTGAATTACCCCAACCACCAAAAAGCTAATAAAGAAATGTCAATCTTTTAAACCAAAATCTTTTTTCATCACTTATTAATACAAAGACACCTGAAACCCAAAAAGGTTACAGGAAATTTAACTATTATTTACTGTAATAACAAAAATAATTGGAAAATGTTACAGTGGGATAAAAATAAATATGTAACCACAATTATTTACTTGGGAAGGAAACCCACGAACACTCTTTGAAAAAGGGGGCATTTGATGAGGGTTCTGACTATGGATGCTTCGACAAGCTCAGCATGACATTCTTTATTTAAAAAAATAACCTCAATTATTCACTATTCCTTATTCATTATTCATTGGATTATTCTCCTATCTGTAATCTGTGTGTTACAGGGCTGGGAAACCGCATAAATACTGGGTTATCAACCCTTTATATATTATTTGATTATAAATATCAATTAAAACATACAAAATTCACACACAATCGGATTACAAATAGCGGTTTGAAATTGATAAAGCATATAAATAGCTATATTATTGCACCTCACGAGTGAGTTTAAAATATAGAGAGAATAATATTTAGTTAATTATTAATAAACAACTAATCAAAAAAGGAGTCATTATGGCAAAATTAATCAGTCCTCACGGCAGTCCCGAACTAATTATACTATTGCTGGAAGGCAAAGCATTGGAAGACGAGAAAAAGAAAGCGGCGTCTCTTCCGAAAATCAACATATCGAGCCGCGAATCAGGCGACCTAATTATGTTAGGCATAGGCGGTTTCACGCCTCTCACGGGTTTTATGGGTTATGAAGACTGGAAGAGTGTTTGTTCAGATATGAAAATGCCAAGTAAGAAGGGTTTGTTCTGGCCCATTCCCGTTACCCTCTCGACAGACAAAGCCACAGCCGACAAGCTGAACATAGGAGATGAAGTAGCCCTTTACTCCGAAGAATACGGCGACATCATGGCAACGATGAAAATTGAAGAAAAATACAAGATTGATAAGGAATTCGAATGTAAACATGTTTATAAGACAACCGACCCGGAACATCCCGGGGTGAAAATGGTTATGGACCAGCCGGAAATTAATCTTGCAGGACCTGTAAAAGTTCTTTCTGAAGGACCATTCCCAGTGCAATTCAAAGGTGTTTATCAAAAACCGGCGGAATCGAGAAAGGTTTTCGAAGATAAGGGCTGGAAGACAATAGCGGCATTGCAGTTGAGAAACCCTATGCACCGTTCGCATGAGTACCTTGCAAAGATTGCACTCGAAGTGTCGGATGGATTGTACATTCATCAGTTGGTAGGAAAGCTGAAACCCGGAGATATACCTGCAGATGTCAGGGTAAAATGTATTGATAAGCTCGTTGAGTTTTATTTTGTGAAAGACAGTGCCATCCAGGGCGGATATCCACTCGATATGCGTTATGCAGGACCGAGGGAGGCGTTGCTCCATGCATTGTTCAGGCAGAATTACGGATGTACTCACATGATAATAGGAAGAGACCATGCAGGAGTGGGTAACTATTACGGACCGTTCGAAGCACAGGACATATTCGATGAATTGTGGGACGGTGCATTACTTTGCAAACCTTTAAAGATTGACTGGACATTTTGGTGCTACAAGTGTGGCGGAATGGCTTCGATGAAAACCTGCCCGCATGGGAAAGATGACAGATTGCTGTTAAGCGGCACCATGCTAAGGAAATCGCTTTCTGAAGGATTGAATGTTCCTGCTGAATTCAGCAGAGCAGAAGTACTGGAAATATTGAGAGAATATTATTCGGGATTGGATGAAAAAGTGGAAGTGAAGCTGCATAAAGCGGCAACAGGCGGTTAATGTGTATAAGTGTTAAGTGTTGAGTTGAAATTTTTTTTAATTGCTCTTTGAGTTTATAAAAGTAAATATCCCGCAGTGATTATTTATAGAAGAGAATGATTTTTTTCAACACAAAGCGCACAAAGAACAAAAAGAAATAATAATTAAATGTTAAAAAATAAAGTGTTTTAAAAGTTCAAATAATTTTTTTGTTTTTATTATTAAAAAAAGGAGAAACTATATGCCAAGTTTCGTGTTAGTCGAAAAATGTGACGGGTGCAAGGCACTGGACAAGACAGCTTGCCAGTACATTTGCCCCAATGACCTGATGGTATTGAACAAAGACCTGATGAAGGCGTACAACAGTGAGCCGGAAATGTGCTGGGAATGTTACAATTGTGTAAAGATTTGCCCGACGCAGGCAATCGAGGTTCGCGGTTATGCAGATTTCGTACCGCTTGGTGCGCAGGTGACACCAATGAGAAGTTCAGATTCGATATTGTGGACAGTCAAATTCCGCAATGGTACTCTGAAGAGATTTAAGTTCCCAATCCGCACCACTGCAGAAGGTTCTGCAGTACCGGACGGAGGTTTCGCAACAGGAACAGATGATTTGTCAAGCCCTGTTCTATTTACAGAGCCGGCTTCGTTAAGAGGGCCGGAAGTGTTTAAGTTAAGTTAGTTTTTATTAGCAATTATTAAGAAAATAGAAAAGGAGAAAAAAATATGGCAAATTTTGAAACTGTAGAAGTTACTACCGACCTGCTGATTGTCGGCGGCGGAATGGCTGCGACAGGAGCAGCAGTGGAAGCGGCTTACTGGGGAAAGAAAAATAATGTGAAAGTTACTTTGGTTGACAAAGCGGCTGTTGACCGCAGCGGTGCTGTTGCAATGGGACTTTCCGCAATCAATCAATATGTTGATTTGAGAACAGGAAAAAACACAGTAAAAGATTATGTTGACTACGTACGCAATGACCTGATGGGCATTACACGTGAAGATTTGGTTGCCTCGATAGCACGCCACGTTGACTCGACAGTACACCTGTTTGAACAATGGGGTCTTCCGATATGGAAAGATGCAGAAGGCAACTACGTTCATGAAGGACGCTGGCAGTTAATGATTAACGGCGAATCATACAAAGTTGTGGTAGCCGAAGCGGCAAAGAATGCCCTCGGTATGGACAACATTTACGAGAGAGTATTCATCGTCGAACCATTGATGGACGGTGACAAGTGTTCCGGTGCAGTTGGTTTCAGCACACGCGAGAACAAATTCTATGTATTCAAAGCCAAAGCAGTGCTTGTAGCAATGGGCGGAGCAGTACATGTGTTCAAACCAAGGTCAACAGGCGAAGGTTTAGGACGTGCATGGTATCCACCGTGGAACTCCGGCTCGAGTGCTTACTTCACAATCAAGGCAGGTGCAGAAATGACCTGCCAGGAAGTACGGTTCATTCCTGTGCGTTTCAAGGATGCTTATGGTCCTGTCGGTGCATGGTTCCTGCTCTTCAAATCGAGAGCAATCAGCGCAGTCGGAGGCGAGTACATGGTTGAAAATAAGGCAGAACTCGAAAAATGGGAACCTTACGGGAAAGTAAAACCAATTCCTGCAAATCTGAGGAACTGGCTCGGTATGATGGATGTGATGGACGGAAAAGGTCCGATTTACATGAAGACAGAAGAAGCCATTCAAAAGATTGCTGATGAATTAAAAGATGACCCGAAGGGTTACAAGAAGAAAATGAAAGAGCTCGAAGAGGAAGCATGGGAAGACTTCCTCGATATGACAATTTCGCAGGCAATCCTGTGGGCATCGACAAATACATTCCCCGAGCAGGAGCCATCCGAAATCGCAGCGGCGGAACCATACTTCATCGGTTCGCACTCAGGTGCTTCAGGTGCATGGGTAAGCGGTCCCAAAGATTTGGCACCGAAAGATTACTTCTGGGGCTATACAAATATGGCAACAGTAAAAGGCATGTTCTGTGCAGGTGATGCATCCGGAGCATCGAGCCATAAGTTCTCATCCGGTTCACATGCTGAAGGAAGAATTGCAGCAAAAGCAGCAATTGAATACATTGTTAAAGAAAAACCGAATCACAAATATGACAACAACGCAATCGCTGCACTTAAAGAAATGATTTTGAAGCCGGTTGATACTTATGCTGCACACAGCAAAGAGACAAGCGACCCGAACGTTAATCCAAATTATATTAAGCCGAAGCAGTTTATGTTCCGTCTCCAAAAGATTATGGATGAATACGCAGGTGGAGTATCATCACAATTCAAGACAAACAAGTTCCTCCTCGAAAAAGGAATGCAGCTTTTAGCATATTTGAAGGAAGATTCAGAAAAGCTTGCAGCATCAGACCTTCATGAACTGATGAGATGCTGGGAGAATGTACAAAGAATGTGGCAGGCAGAAGCACACATCCGCACAATTCTCTTCCGCGAGGAAACACGCTGGCCCGGTTATTACTACAGGGCGGACACCCCTGCAATTGACAAGAACTGGGAGAAGTTTGTTAACCTGAAGTATGACGTAAAGACAGACAAGTGGGATGTCTTCACAAGAGATATTGCACATATATTTTAATTATTGCCAGGTTGTATTAGGTATGATTATGATAATTTAAAATTTTCAATTTAAAATTTTAGTAATTAAAAATTCAATATCAAAATTGAAAATTACAAATTAAAAATTATTACTTAATAAAATTTACTCCCTTGTATTCCCTCCTTAATTAAGGAGGGGATACAAAGGGTGGTTGAAAAAAAAGGAAGGGTGGATTGTTTAATTTAAGTACAGACAGGATTTGCAGTTCAATTAAATTTTTTAACTCTTCTGTTCAATACAAGATTCAATCTTGATTATAATATAATATTTTGTTCTTTGATGTTTAATGAATAGCCGCGACTTTTAAGTCGTGGAATATATTTCCATAAAATTTGGGATTTATCCTTTTAACTTAAATGACTAAAGTCCGGGTTTTGTTTTGAGAATAACTCCACTATCTAAAGATAGTGGCTATTCATATAGAAATTAAAAACAAATTAATAGGAATGAATTTAAAAGAAGTTAAAGAATTTGAAAGTAAAAAATGGAAAAACTGAAATGCAAATATTGCGGTGCCGAATTAGATAAAGTGCTCCTTCCCCCTGATAATGACTGGGGTGTAGAATACCTGATGGTCTGTATGAATAATGATTGTTCATATTATGTCAAGGGCTGGGAATGGATGAGAGAAAAATATAACGTGAAGGCATCGTACAGATACAAACTTAATACTTTCTATGGAGATGACGGTCCTCTTTCAATCAGGTCTCCTGAAGATTACACCGGCTGGGTAGTGAAAAAATTCAGCGATAAGGAGGGTGAATGATATGAAGGATATTTCAAAGTTTAAGGATGAATTGCTCAAAGAATATCCGAGGATGAATAAGGTATCCAGATTCACTTTCAGTTGTCATCCCGGTGTCTCCTGCTTTAACAAATGCTGTAATGATGTAAATATTTTTCTCACACCTTATGATATAATAAGACTGAGAAAAAGATTAGGAATTACATCAACAGAGTTTTTAGACAAATACACAATTCTTCCTATTGATGAGAACCTGAAACATCCGATTGTAATGCTTCAAATGCTCCCTGATGAACTGAACTGTTATTTTGTAGATAAAAACGGATGCACAGTTTATGAAGACAGACCATGGTCATGCAGAATGTTCCCCGTTGGTGCGGCGATGCCGAATGAAGCGGAAAAAAGCGACGAATTTTATTTCCTGATTAATGAAGAGGTATGCAAGGGATTTGAAAAAGGAAGAGACTGGACAATTGAAAAATGGATGGATGACCAGGGTGTAAAAGATTATAATGAACTTGGTGAATTGTTCAAGGAAATATCATTGCATGAATATTTTGTTAAAGGAAAATACATAGAGCCGGTAAAGCTCGAGATGTTTTATATGGTTTGCTATGACATTGACAGGTTCAGGGAATTTGTTTACGAAAGCACCTTTCTGAAAAGATTTAATGTCAGCAAAGAATTGATTGAGAAGATGAAAACTGATGATGTTGAACTTCTAAAGTTCGGATTCAAGTGGCTCAGGTTCTCGCTTTTCGGGGAGAAAACCCTGGAGCTGAGAGAAAATTATATGAAGAAAGTTAATTGATTATTGATAATGTCTGAACTGTGATTTTTATGATTTATTTGATTATTATGATTCAATATTCACTGTAGTAAAAAAGACGCAAAGAAATAATTAATATAATATATATTCAGAGTAGAAAAATGAACGAGAGAGCTGTTATTGGAACTGATATTGAATTTATCAGGCATTTGAAGAAGCATGGCGGCGAGACAATGAAAAAATGTTTCCAGTGTGCCACATGTTCGGTGGCTTGTGAACTTTCCCCCAAAGAGTATTCAATTCCTCGAAAGGAGATGATTAATGCAAGCTGGGGATTGAAGGATAAACTGATGAGTGACCCTGATATATGGCTTTGCCACGGTTGCATGGACTGCAGTCAGCAATGCCCCAGGGGGGCAAGACCTGCTGATTTGATGGGAGCAGTCAGGTCTTATATTTACAGGAATTATTCCAAGCCGAAGTTTATGGGGAAATTATTGAATGAACCCAAATATTTAATTTTCCTATTTTTAATACCAGTACTTATTATTGCCGGACTTGTACTAATTACAAATATGATTGCACATGGCGGGGATATGAACTTTTTCACTGTACGTGAAGGTATTGTCAAATACGAAGATTTCATTCATAAGCTTTCGATTGAGGCACTCTTTATTCCGGGGAATATTCTCATATTCTTTCTTGCAGGAATGGGATTGGTAAAATACTGGAAAGAGATGAAAAATAATATTTCGATCAAACCGGTTAAGAGTTTTATTCAATCAGCATGGGAAGTGCTTTGGAATTTTCTTGCTCACAGGAAATTTGAGAAATGTCCGACAAACTCAAACAGACATTACGGGCATTTGTACGCTTTCTATGGTTTCATCGGTACTATGATTGCAACGGGACTTGTAGTAGTAGGTGAAGTATATCATTATGGTCATAAGTTTCATCTTGACTTTCTGACTGCAATATCATTTGAACTTCCTTATCCAATGGGACTGATGCATCCTGTGAAGATACTTGGTTTGGTCAGCGGAGTGTTTCTCGTTATAGGATTACTGATTATGTTTATCAAGAGAACAAAACAGATTGAGAAGGAAGGAAAAAACACATATAATGACTGGCTCTTTCTGAGTGTCATACTTGGTGTGGGAATAACCGGAATGTTGTCTGTGTTCATCAGAATGTCAGTGGATGCAAATACAGTATGGCTCGCCTATACAAATTATTTCATACATCTTGTACTCGTGTTTTTCCTTTTGTGGTATATGCCATTTTCAAAGTTTGCACATATGCCATACAGATTTCTCGGATTGACATTTTTGAAAATGCACGGGAGAGAGAACAAGCAGGAGTTCTTTAATAGGAATTAGAAAATATTAATCACAGTAATACTATCTGATTACTGTGAATACCTGAAAGGCAAAGTCTGTAACGTTGTTAATCTTGAGTAAATAAGAACCAGAAGAAAGGTTTTCTATCGGAATAGTTACCGGATAAATGCCAACATCAAATAATCTCTTGTTGCAGAATTTTACTACAACATGACCCTGTGCATCAACAACTTCAACAGTAAAGAAGGAGATGGTATAAACATTAAGAGTGAAATTAATATCGTTAAATGCTGGATTTGGTGAAATATTTGTAAAATTGAAACCGGTTGCCTTATAATTATCATCAACACCAACATAAATTAGTTGTGGATTGCCTGAGGCAGTATTAGTTATGTAATTTGTCAGGGCAGAATCACCGTTGTATCCAAATATACGAACAAAGTAAGATTCATAATTAATTAGGGTAACAGTTAAAGTATTACCTGTATCACTGAAAATTACAAAGGCATCACCAATTGCATCTCCGCCTCCAAAGATGGGACTTGCCGAATAACTGGTCCCATCAATCGGAAATTCGGGTGTGCTGATTGGGTTTGCTGCCTTCATGACAACAAGTCTTTTTCTACCATCACCTTTAGTCCAGCTTAGAGACATTTGTATTAATATTGTAATACCATCCTTACTATAATAAGATGAAAAATCCACAACAATATCAGAATCTTGTATCAAAGGTTCCGGAGCAAGGAAGTTTGTTGTAAGCAAGCAGTCGGGAATTCCTGATGCACTTAATATAAGCTGAACATCTGCTTCACCGCTTGTATTTGTATAGACAATGCCTGATATTGTAACTTTACTATCATTTGTTGGTATTTTTCCCTGCAATGTTCCGGACAAAATCCCTTGGCAACCAGGACCTGCGGTGACGGTAACATTCACAGGTTCATTAGGGTTAATCGGCTGTTGTGATAACTGGTCAATGTATGTAACTGTAATGCTGAAGGGCTGTCCGGAAACAACCTGAGTTGTATCCAGAATACATTTCAATCCGTAATTTGACATTACAATTCTTTCTCCTGAATTGCTCTTTGTAAGAAAAGGAACTTCATATTGAGAAAATGCAGTTAAAGACAGGTTTATCACAAAGATAAAAATTACAAGGGTGAATTTTATATTTAATTTTCTAAACATTGCACACCTGTTTTTTAAAATAATAATAACAAAAATACCAAAGTTTAGTAATTATAGGTCATTTTTTTATAAGGTTATTTGTAAAAAATTATTTATTATTTTAGATAATAATGTATTTTGTGAAGATAGCAAACATAACAAACGAAATATTATCAGGAATTACAGAAAATCTTGTGAGAGAATTTTCACCAGGAAAAATTTATCTGTTTGGCTCCCATGCATGGGGTAAACCAACAAAAAACAGTGATATTGACATACTGATTATAATAAATGAAAGTAATGAAAGAAAAGCAAGAAGGGCTTCACTCGCTTATAAAGCATTAATAGATTTCTCCGATATATCAATAGATATTTTAGTAAGAACGGTTGCTGAATTTGAACCCTTTTCCAAAGTGAAAGCCACAATGCAAAATAAAATATTAAATGAAGGAATTGTTTTGTATGAGCAAAGAGAAAATTGATATTACAAAACCGAATAATTGAATGATGCTTATCAATAAGCTAAAATAATTTACGATTTTATTCTCAATAAATTAATTTTCCAATTGGAACAATAATTGTCTTTAAAAAAAAATAAATGAAACAAAAACTAATCATAGGAACCCGTTCAAGTAAGCTGGCACTGTGGCAAGCTGAATATATCAAGGGTTTGCTGCAAACAAATTATCCTGAATTGGAAATCGAACTGAAGCATATAAAAACTAAAGGCGATGAAATACCCGATGTCTCTCTCGATAAACTCGATGACAAAGGAATTTTCACTAAAGAAATCGAGAATGAATTGCTGAGTGGAACAATAGATATAGCCATTCACAGCTTAAAAGATTTGCAGACTGAATTACCGGGTGGTTTGAAACTCGGAGCAGTTCCTGAAAGACACAGAGTGGAAGATGTGCTGATTGCAAGAGAGAAAGGTACAGCCATCGAGGATTTGAGTATTAATGCCGTAATTGCGACCGGTTCAGTGAGAAGAACTGCACAATTATTACACATTAGACCTGACTTGCAAATAAGAGATATAAGAGGGAATGTCAACACAAGGATTGATAAGTTTTTAAAATCGGATTGGGACGGATTAGTACTTGCTGCGGCAGGAGTGGAGAGATTGGGATTGGAA
This sequence comes from Bacteroidota bacterium, assembly GCA_004322215.1. Lineage (GTDB taxonomy): Bacteria > Bacteroidota > Ignavibacteria > Kapaibacteriales > UBA2268 > XYC2-FULL-35-21. The sequence continues at coordinate 241,174 of SCSM01000039.1, forward strand.
CAATACATTTCATCATATATCCCGACAGAAATAATATTACCTGCAGTGGGGCAGGGAGCTTTGGGAATTGAAATTAGAGAAGAAGATTTGGATACAGAAAATATTGTAAAGGATATAAATCATCAACAAACATATATTGCTATTACAGCAGAAAGAACATTCCTGAAGGCACTCGGAGGAGGGTGCAAGACACCAATTGCTGCTTTGGGAAATGTAATAGGTGATGAATTAATCCTTGAAGGGATGGTTGCATCGGTTGACGGGAAAAATGTAATCAGAAAGAAATTAACAGGTAATATAAATTCTCCTGAAAAATCAGGAGAAAAATTAGCTAGTGAATTTACTTATAAGATGATTTAAGATATTATAATGCTATTTAATATTATATGTTAAAATCCTGTTATTTATAAAATGTTATAATTATTGGTATCATATTGGTAATATCATAGTTACCACGATTTATCAAATAATTCCAGGTTCCAGTTTTTTGATTATATACAGGTTCACTCCACTCATTTGCAGTCTTTATAAATTTCTCAGGATGTTCATTATTAATAATATAAGTAAAATGTGAATCTGAAAAATCAGATAAGGGGATATCAATTCCATCCAAATAGTTTTTAACATAGACAGTACCTGCCGGATGAGGTGTAAATCTACAAAAATAAATAAAGAAGTTCTCTAAATTTAATGAATTAGATTTAAGAATAAATTTAATGTCAATTGTCCACCAATATTTATCATCCGGTTGTTCATTAAATTTCTTATCATATTGAATTACTATTGTATCGCCTAAGATTGTATAATTACAATCTATTGGATTATTTGACGACCCCCAAATATTATATATCTTAACTTTATTGAAATTTTTGAAGTTTTCACGTGAGCCACAATTTATAAGATTGTAATCATAAGGGTTTGAATAAGCCGAATCAGATGAAAGGACATAAACATCACCGCATGTGCAGCTATCCGGTATGATTGCTTCAATTAAATTATCGCTCCAAGTAACAATTGTTGTGGGTTTCCAGTTAATTAAAACTGTAGAATTGATATTCCCAAAATTCTTTCCGATAATAGAAATTTTTTCACCAATATTTGCCAATTGGGGTGTTATATTTTCAATAATTGGTTTTAATAATACTTTGTATTCAATTTGTTTACTTGATATTCTTGGTTTATTAACGGTTAAATAACCCGAGTTAATATTTTCAGGAACGCGGACTTTTATAATTCTATCACTCCAAGTTAAATAATCAGTTGCAAAAGTGTTATTAAATTTAACCGTTGAGTTACCTCTACTACTATCAAAATTGAAACCATTTATAATTACAATCATTCCAGAAGAAAATTTTGAAGGAACTAATGAAGTAATATCCGGTGCTAAAATTTCATATAATAAAAAAGACCATCTATCATTAAAATTATTGATGATGCATGGATTTGAACCTAAATCCTCAGAATAAATAAATTTAACTAATGTATCTGTCCATAATACAATTTTCTCTTCTTTTGAATTATATCCGGTTACTTTTCCAGAAATATTTCCAAAATTAATACCTACTATTGAAACAGTGTCATTTGGTAATACATAAATGGGATTTATTGAAGAAACAAACAAATCATATTCATTAAGTATTTTCAAATAAACTTCATTACTTGTTCCCAAGGTATTTGATATGCTTACATTCCCGCTAAAGACTTTATAAGGAATTTTGAGTTTTATCAATGAATCAGTCCATACAATAAAATTATTTGATGTATCATTTTTAAAATTTACACTACCTTGAGTTGTTCCAAAATTTTTACCAAGAATAGTTAATTCACTCCATCTATAAATTGAATCAGGAAAAATTTTTATTATTTGAGGAGAATCGGCTGATTGAACAGGATTTGGTTTGTCTTTGCAGCTAAAAAAAATTAAAGTAAAAATCACAATAAAAATATTGATGACTAAAAAACGGTGAGACTGTTTTGTACTCATGATAACCTCAACAAAGTTAATTTATAGTTTATTAACTTATAAAAGCGAAATTTATTTCATATTTATTACATTGTATAAACTATGAGGAGTTTTTGTAAACAAATACTCTTCTCACCAGATAACACCTACACCCGCTGAAAAGACCATATAACTCCCTTTTTCAAAATAATTGTAATTCTCCCAATCTGTTATTCCTGTCTCATGTCCCGGCATACTTCGATAAAACATGCTGAAATTGAGCAATAGACTTGGACCTGAAAATATTTGTTTACTGTATCCCATGCTTAGTAATCCTCCGAAACCAATATTTCCAGACGAAGAGAAGTCTTCGAATCCTGTTTCTTTTACGCTGCCGAAAACAATAGCGGCATCGAGTCTGGTATAAAATCCCTGGGCAATTGGTGAAAGCGGATAATACTGGATGCTTGCTCCAATCTGAGTTGTTGATAGAGTCCAGTCGAATCCTTTTGGATTCCAAAGAGAATCATTATAGAAATCATAATCATCGCCTTTGATGTTCTCGAAAGAATAATTAAACACAGGGCCTATAATTAAATCATCACTGACTGACAGATATGCCCCTGCTTCAATGCTAAGCGGAAGTCTCGATACATTCATACGTGTAACGAGATAATCCACTCTTTCCTTTGTGTCTCCCGGATAGGAGAAGGAAGGATAATTGATAGTAAACATAAGGTAAAGCTGCCCGACTCTTGTGTCGAATTTTTGAATTGTAGTGTAATTAGTAATCGGCGATTGAGTAATACCCTTAGTTTCACCCGCTTCGGTGGTTGTTAATTCGACAGGTGTTTCATTTGTTTTATCTTCGAGTCCGGCATTTTTTACAAAAACAAAATCGCCTTTGTCAAGATTAGGGTTGCGGATTTTACCATATTGAGGATGCTGACTGCCGCGTGTATAATTCACGACCTTTTCCTGTAAAAATTCACCGATTTCTGAACCCGTTATATATCCGTCCCTGTTTACATCTGCTTCTCCGCGAAGCGCTGCAGCGAATTGGTCACGGAATACACTCTGGTCGGGAACAGTCTCTTCGGCACTTCCGGAAGTAATGAATTGCCTGACCGGCTTTGCAGTTTTATAACTAATGTTTTCGGGAACGGCTCTCGATAAAGAAAAAATAGAGCCGGAGAAACAAGCATCGAACATAAATAATGCGTGCTTCGATTGAATCTTCTTTGCATATACCTCAATTTCCTGCATATTCAAGGCAGAAGACATAAAGCCCTGCTTGTCACGGTTCGGATTCGGTGAATTTGAAGGAACAATATAACCCATCTCTTCGTTGTAGCTCGATTTGATTGTATGCCCGTGCCCGGCGAAATAAATCAGAAGACGGTTTTCCTGGTCATATCCATAATTATTAATAAAATCATCAATTACTTTTCTTAATCCGACATTATCAGGGTCCATCGCAATTTGGCACTGGAAACTGTGTGCACTTAACAAATTCTTTACTATTTCAACATCATTAATAACCCCGGGAAGTTTGGGCCAACCATTATTGTAATTGGATTCTCCTATTACAAGTGCATAGCTATTCTTATAAAGCGAGTAGGATTTTCCTTCCTCGTCTTTCAATAAGATGTTACTTTTGGGTTGTTGTGAATATCCGGCATTAACAAATAACTCTACAATCAAAGTAATAATGATGAAAGCAGCGATATTAAAACTTTTACTCATAATAGTGTTCAAGATAAATTAGAAATTTTCCACTAAAATAAGAAGAATTACAGGAAAACAAGTTTATTTTTTTTTCAATTTATCGTTTTAATAAATACTCAACCGAATACTTAATTACGTGTTAAATATTTTTACCGACAATAAAACAGAGATATTACTTTATTATCAAAATGTTTCCATTAAAACATTCAGTAGCTGAAATAACACTGCATAAATAAAATCCTGATGATAAATTACCTGAAGTAACATAGATAGTATTTTTGCCTGCATCATACTTAGTTTCTGTAATTATTGGCTTGACAATTTCACCAAGATAATTATATAAGATTATGCTTATAGTTCCCGGTTCTTTCAGTTCAAATTTCAGTGTAAAGAAATCACATGAAGGATTTGGACTGACAGTTAAAGAACCAGGTATAAATTCGGTTTTCTCTTCAATTGCTGTAATAATGTCGTTAATATTTGCAGAAAATACTCCCTCTTTTTTTGTACCCGCGAATATTTTATCTCCTTTAACAGCCAGTGTTGTTACATGACCGTCTCTTAATCCACAGTTAACCTTAATCCATAATCCGGTCCCAGCATACGAATAGTAAAATCCACCTTCTGCACCGGCAAATATATAATTTCCATACGTTGCAAAAGATGTAAAACTCGTATCTTTTATACCACTAATAATTCTGTCCCATCCGCTGCCATTCGCTGAATAATAAATCCCATCAGATGTTCCGACAAATAAACCGCTGCTCAAAAATTCAATTGATTTAATATCGGTGCATGACAATCCACTGCTTTTATCAATCCAGCTTGAGCCGCCATCAGTTGATAAATAAAATCCATTTTTAGTTCCTGCCCAAATTTGATTGCCGTCAACTGCTAAAACCTGAATAATTAAATTTCCCAAACCGCTTATTGATTTGCTCCAGTTACTGCCATTATCAGAAGAAATGAATATTCCATCGGAACTACCGGCAAAAATATTATCATTTAATAGATTAAGAGAATTTATATTTAAATTATCCAGACCATTATTAGATGCCTGCCAATCAGTGCCGTTGTTTGATGATAAATAAATGCCTCCACCTACCGAACCGGCAAAAATCAAATTATCTTTAAATGCAATTGTATTGATATTTCGTTCAATAAGTCCTGTACTTACAGAACTCCAATACTTTCCGTTATCAATTGATAAATATATTCCATCTGTAGTACCAACATAAAGTTTATCTTCTTTGGGTGCAATGTATCTGATACTCTTATTGGTTATTCCGCTATCGGCAGGAGACCAGACGGCTTTATTCCTATTTCTGCTATATATCCCGGAATAAGCTGTCCCTGCATAAATTAATTCACCATCAATTAATAAACAATTTATTTTATGATTTCCATCACCTTCATTATATTCATACCAATTCTCCCCATCATCGTAAGTAATGAATACGCCTGAATCAGTGCCTGCAAATAAAGTATCGCCTGATGCTTCAAAACAATTAACCCCAGAAGGAGCATTAAAAATAAGATTACTTTGTACCCAACTATCACCATGATTGGTCGAATAATATACTCCATTTTCTATTGTACCGGCGAATATTTTATCACCTTTTTTACACAGTGATAAAACATTTTTGTCCTTAAGTTCATTTTCACTTTGGGTCCACAAATCACCGTTATTTGTTGATACGAACACACCATTAACATTAGCTATATATACGTAATCGCTATCACAAAGTATTTCACCAGCATGTTCTCCTCCAGACCTAAATCCATCCATTTTATGACGCCATGAGCTACCGTAATCAGACGAGACCATTAAATCTCCTAAAGCTCCGCAACTCACATAAAAATAATTGTCTTTCACAGTTAAAACTGCAGGAGCACAATTAACCAAGTCTGAATAAGGATCCTTAGACCAGTAATCACCATTATCGGAAGATTCATATAAATCCAAAGAATTACCAACAAATATTCTCTCACCAGATTCTGCCATACAATCTGAATATAAATAATCACCTAAACCATTATTTACTTCTACCCAATCATAACCTGATTCAGTTCTATAAACTCCAATTCCCCGGGTACTGGTAAAAATATATTTATCATGTTTCAGAAGACTTGTTATAAAGATTTCATTTAAACCATTATTCGATTTATTCCATGTATTACCACTATCATTTGAATATAATAAACCACCTTCTGACAATCCTAAAATAATAATACTATTATTAAGCCCAAGGGACCAAAAAGAATATTCCATCGGTGATACATCAAAAGGATTCCACCATCCGCCGCTATTTGTAGTATAATACAATCCTTTCTCACCGGATAGCAAATAAATAGTATTCCCTGATTTTTTAATATCGAGAATATTGTAAGAAGGTATGACTGATTTCATTGAATACCAGTCTATTCCTTTATTTGGTGACATGAAGAATCCGTTCCAATAAGTACCGACAAAAATAGTATCACCGGTTACAACGATTGATGTCAGCATTATTAAATCATCATCATCATATATGGTTGACCATGAAATATTATTTTTATCAGACACACACACCGGTCCATCATCAGCACAAATATAAATACTATCGCCATAAATTTCGACCCTATTAATCCGTTTAGATGCTATACCTTCTTCTTTTCTAAGCCAACTAATTCCAAAGTCGGTAGAAACAAAAAAACCATCCAATGTACCTGCATAGAGTATATCATTATCGGATACAAGAGATGTTACACCTTTTTCTATAGGTGTAATTAATATTGCAAACCAGGTTTTCCCCCAGTCTGTTGATTTTAATATACCACCTCCATGCCCGGCATATAAAGCACTATTACAAGTAACAAAAGATTTTACGCAGACAGCTTCTATTTCAGTAGAAGCACGATGCCAATTATTACAATTGTCATCTGACCAAAATATATTGTGGTCTGTACCTGTTAAAATTATATTATCAAAAAATCCGAAGCCATATATAGACCCGGTAGAACCCTTAAATCCAGTGTTGGTTTCCACCCATTGTGAATAAGTAAAGGGTAAGTTTAAATTAGACAAAACAATGACAATCAGGGCTGAAAGTATTAAGCTCTTTTTCATAATAACCTCTGTTTTATTGGTAAGAATCTATGTTAATTATTTATTCTCAGAGTTATATCTAATATGAATAATATTATTTTTCCCAACAGATTTATTATCTAATAGCCACGTATGATTTATTTAATAATTTTATTTCTATCTTATTATTATAAATTTATTTCTTGCATTTTGATTTCCCGAAGCACATTCAATATAATAAAAACCGGATTGCAAATCATTTATATTAAGTTTAAATGAATTATTTGGCAGCTCATTTTTATTAATATTCAACTTCGTAATCAAGCCGCCAATTTCATTGTATAAATTTAATTGTAAGTCATCATGGGTTTGATTTGAAATTATTACTTCGACAAATTCTCCTGAGGCGGGATTCGGTTTTAATACATCAATATGAAAACTATCACTTGATACGTTACCTGAAAAATCTTTGACCGATGAAATAACATCGGCTTTTAATTCAGAACTAAAGGATAAAAGATTAGATGCAGAAATCCCAATGGAATCAACAAATGTTCCTACTTCATTGGCAATAAAACCGACATAAAAATGAGATGCCTCAGTAGGATGAATTGTATCCGGAAATGTTATGCCACTTATCTTAAATCCCGATTTATTATTTTTTAAAACCAGTGTATCCAGGATAAATGTATATTTATCGGATTCATTAACGACCCATGCTTCCTTTTCAACCTGATTCCCCGGGACAAGCCGGTCGAATAATAAATTCGGCTGCACTGAAACTTTAAAGCCGTTTCCTTTACATTCCAGGCGTAAATGGTAACCGCAAGCATCTCCTATGGCTATCGAATCTATAAAGCTGCCCGGAAAGGATGGTGAGAATCTTACAAATGCTTTTACTGAATCGAGAGGAAAAACAATTCTATCGTTTATATTATCTACGATGAATCCGTTGTTTCCGAATTTCAATCCCAGCTTATCGAGCTTTGTATTATTAATAGATTCATTGTAAATATATATATTTTTTTCAGAAAATAATCCGATTGGAAGATTGCCAAAATCAAGGTCGGGATTTGCAGTTAAATCATAGCTGGTTGCTGTTGCCCGGTTATTTACTGCAATGAAACAACTGTCGCCGATTTCGACAAGATTATCTGAAACACCACAGCCGGGAGATGTAAATCGTAAAGCAAATTTTACTGAATCCAGAGTAGGAATTACCATTGGCAAATTCGCATTTAAGAGTTCATACCCCTTGTCAGTACTTAATAATTGATATTTTGTGATTCTGAAAGAATTACGAGCAGAATTATTTACTACCCAAAAATCCTTATCAACTGTTTTCCCGACAGGAACCTCACCGTAATCCAATGTAGTATTAATTGATAATTTTCCCGGTTTATAATTAAAGCTGATAGTCGTATCATTTCCGCTTCTGTCTCTGAAAGTGATTACAGCATTTGCATCCTGGGATTTGTCAATAACCGTTGCTTCCCATTTAATACGGTTGTTTTCACCCGGAATAAATCCATCGTGCGTTATTTCGTAATTATAAGTTTGTGCAGTATCAACTTCAATCTCCTGAATTTTTGAAGGATTTGAACGGGGCATATCTTCTATATATGCTTTACTAATTGTACCGTCACATTCAATATCCCAATCTGGTGCCGGAGCAAGAGTATCATTCTTTTCCAAATCGAGATAATTTTGTCCGACAGGATATCCGTATGCAAGGTCGGTAGATATGCCGTAAATATAAGCCGGGAATGATTGATTAGCTCTTATTTTATATATCCCTTCCTGAGTGATATTAATTATTTTCGAAAAATAATATTTACCTTCTACCGGAACAGAAAACTGAACACCCGGTGAGGGGTCAATGCTTCTAAGAGTCCTCCAATATAAACTATCGCCAATGAAACTTCCCATCTCAAAATCAATTGGTATGTTACCGCTGTCGTCAGGAACATAAGCAATGTTCAGATAGTAATTGTCAAAATTTGATGTGTTGGTAACACCAGCAGTGCAAAATGTATATTCCTTTAATTGCTGCTTGTAAGGGATAACAGAAAACATGAATCCGTTACCATCTTCTCCGTCATCATCCTTGCTGCGGTTATATTGTTTGACATAAATCGGCTTATCAGCAGATATCACCATTGGAAAATTCTGAGAAACATTATCGTTTATTGTTATGAACGCTTCGTTTTCCATATATGTATTCATTGATAAAGTATCAATAGGATATCCATCACGATAAACAATTGTATTCGGCTCTTTCGCATATACTCTTATTACAGGTAAATGCGCCCTGTTGTAAAAAGGTGTTATTAAATATTGGGTGTCCCAGGTTTGAACCGGAAGCTCGATATCAGTAAGCATATTATTCGGGAAACTCTGATTTTGCGGAATATGTGTATAATAATTACTGGAGACTACAATAATAGGTTTGTTTGCGATAATCCGGCTTCCTGACAGGTCAGCCCTGTTGCCTGAACTACTGATAAGCAGCACATCGCCTTTGAACATTGCTTTTTTTATATCTCCGCCGGGAAGTAGTCCTGTATTTGTTTTTGTTGAGCCGTTACCTCCTAAAGTGAATGTTACGTTTGTTAAGTCGTAAGGTGTGATAATTGCAACATAACCGGGATAATACAAATTGGAATTGTCTGAAACATCATACCAGGAAGAAGCAACATAATATCTTCCATAGGCAGTGACAGGCATAGCAAGGTAACCGTCACTTCCCTGGTTATAAACGGTTAAAGCATAAATGAGAACAGGACTGACTGAATAAATATGTATCGCATTACCTTCATAATAAACTTCGTCGGCTGGGCGTTGATTAGCATTTTTTCTATAGCACTGGGCTATTGCTGCAGATAAAATTATTTCCTTTACTTCATTTGGATTCAGGTAAATTTGTTGAGTATAACCTTTCCCCGGAACTTCCAGTATAACTCTTGTTTCGTATTGCGAATAGACAAATATTTTATGTCCATTACCAAATCCTGAAGATTCGAGTGTTGGATTGAATGTCAGCCAGAATTCTTTTCCCTCATTTGAAGAACCCAACGAAGAACTAAATTTTTCTATAATTTGCGTTTCAATTTTTAATAGGTTTTTCGGTTCTGCATTTAATGAATAATATAATAAAATTATCAGAACAATGTAAAATTTCAATTTCATAAAACATCCCTCATATTTTTTTTGTAGAGGAATTTCAATAAAATTTATTTTGATTTTAATAAAATAAATAAAACGGAGCTCAAATAAGCTCCGTTTTTTCATACATGTAATATCAATGCCGGGTGTTACACCCGGCACTGATTCGATTTCGATTATCTTGCTATTACCATCTTCTCTATGCTGTGGTAA
>SCSM01000040.1 GCA_004322215.1 Bacteroidota bacterium
GGAGGTTAATTAAACATCCCTCATCCTTTGCTTCCTTCTCCCGGTGGGAGAAGGATTGAGGTTGAGGGTTATATAATATATCCGAATTTTTCATATTCCATTTTACTTAATAATCACCAGAGGAATTGTTTCAACAATTTCATTAATATTTATTTTAACATAATAATAACCATGCGGCAGTTTTTCGCAATTTATATTTTTCTCGTTTGTTCCTTCACTGGCTTGTTCAGTTCGGCTCATAACACAGTTGCCAAGCAAATCGAAAATATTTATTTGAACTGTAGTTTCAATAGGCGAGTGAAACTTCAACCTGAATTCATTTGAAGCGGGATTGGGATAGATTTTAATTTCATTTTTTTGCTCTTGCTCTTTTACATCAGTAATACCAAAATCACTTAGATTCGCCCTGAAAATTCCAACCTTAGTACCTGCAAAAATAAAATCGCCAACTATCGCTAAACTAAATATCCAAAGACCTTTATCTGTTAATCCATCATTTATTACTGACCAGCTATCGCCACTATCAGTTGATAGGTATATCCCATCAAAAAAAGTACCTGCAAATATATTATTTCCATATACTAATATACGATGAACATTTGTATCAGTTAAACCCGAATTTTTCGCAGACCAGTTACTACCACTATCTACTGATAAAAATACACCGCCACCGGTAGCAATAAATATGCTATCATTATTAATCTCTATGTGATTAATATATAGGTTTGTTAATCCGGTATTTTTTGGAATCCAGCTATTACCTTCATCTGTAGAGAGATAAACACCTGCCGCACCGCCAATACCGACAAATAAATTATTTCCATTTATTGCTAATGAATTAAAATGTATTATAAAAGATAATTCATATGTTATATCAATCCATGTATTACCGCTATCGAGTGACTTATAAATTCCCCTGCCTAATGAACCGATAAATATTTTATTCCCACCTGCCGCCATTGAATAAATAGAAAAATTACTTATGCTGTCATTTTTTGCTATCCAATTATTGCCATTATCTGTTGTAAGAAATACTCCCTCTCCAAAAGTGCCTGCAAATATAATATCTCCAATTAAAACTAAATTTGAAATACCTGGATAAGTAATACCAGAATTTTTTTCTGACCAACTATCACCATAATCCGATGAATAAAATACACCTTCATCCGTACCAATAAAAACATTAGTATCCTTAATTAGTATACAAAATACACCTTTATTATCCAAACCATTATTAACTGGTACCCACTGCGCATTTACGCGAATTGAAAAAAAGAGAATTGTCAGCAAGTAAAAAGAAAGCTTTTTCATAATCGAATCCATTTTTTTAAGAAATACATTCTAAATTAAATTATTTTCTATTCTCAAATCGCTGATGCGAAATTACTACATTTTGGCAATTCGTGAACCGAAGCGAAGCTGAGCTCAACGAAGTTAATTACCCCTACGATAACAAACAATATCAAAATATCAGTCATATATACAATGACACATGAAACCTCAAAAAGTCTCAGAAAGTTTAACCATTATTAATTGCAATAACAAATTAAAAGGTAAAATGTTACAGCGGGTATGAAATTTTTTTTAAACAATATTTCGTAATTTTAAGGTTTAATTATTTTCTCAAAATTGAGGGATTATTTTATGAACAGATATATTCTATTCATTATAATACTAATGATTGTTTTACCAATTATGGGGGGAAGCCCTGTGAATAAGACTTTTCCTTATGAGTACACAGTAAAGACACTCGATAACGGATTAAAAGTCATAATGATACCGATGCAAAGCAACGGTATCGTTGCCTATTATTCCGTTGTACGTACAGGAAGCCGCGACGAATGGGAGCCGGGACATACTGGCTTTGCTCATTTCTTCGAACACATGATGTTCCGCGGAACAAAGGGTTACCCGGGCAGAGTGTATGACAGCTTAATCACTTCGATGGGTGCAAATGCCAATGCCTACACAACAGACGATTACACCTGCTACCATCTCAGCTTTGCCAAAGAGGATTTGGAACAAGTGATGAATCTGGAAAGCGACAGGTTCCAGAACTTGTTTTACGAAGAAAGGGAATTCCAGACTGAATCCGGTGCCGTTTACGGCGAATACAGGAAAAGCAAGACAAGCCCTTACTTCCTGCTGGAAGAAAAGATGTGCGAGACTGCATTCGACAAGCATACTTACAAGCACACAACCATGGGCTTCGAGAAAGACATTGCAGCTATGCCGACAATGTATGCCTACAGCCGCAGTTTCTTCGACAGATATTACCGCCCTGAAAATGTTGTTCTTGTTATTGTCGGAGATTTCGACAAAGACAATACTTTCGGTTTGGTAAAGAAATATTACGGTAACTGGAAGAAAGGTTACGTAATACCGCAAATCGAAGCAGAGCCGGAACAAAAGGGTGAACGATTTGCCGATGTGAAGTATCCCGGAAAAACTTTACCTATTATTGACATTGCATATAAAGGTGCGGCATATAATCCGAATGATGTTACTTCGGTGGCTGCAATTCTTTTCGGTGACCTTGCTTTCGGAAGCAACAGCGAGTTAAGCAAGAAGTTATATATCAAAGAACAAAAGGTTCAATTCATAGAACCGAGTATTTCTTTAAACAGAGACCCAACGCTATGGTCAATTTATTCAATGGTAAAAAATGAAAAAGATATAGATTATATAAAGAGCGAAATTTATAATACTATAGCAAAGTTCCAGTCAACACCCGTCGATGAAAAAGCACTTGAGAAGCAAAAAAAGAATATGAAGTATTCATTCCTGATGGAACTCGATGCTCCTGACAAAGTCGCCGGGCGGCTTGCAAGAATAGTTGCACTGACAGGCGGCATCGATGCAGTTGATAATTACTTTGCAACTGTTGACAAAATCACTCCAAAGGACATTCAGGATGCAGCGAAGAAATATTTCGTTCCTGAAAAACGAACTGTATTAACACTGACAGGGAGTAAATAATATGAAAAAAATCAAACTAATACTTATAAGTTCATTATTCATTATTTGTGCTTTAATTATGAACTCATGCGGAAGAATAAGCAATACGGGTGACAACACAGTGCTTCTACCCGTTAAAGATGACCCAACAGTATCATTCAGAATTTGGTTCAAAGCCGGTTCCCAAAATGACCCGAAAGGTAAAGAAGGACTTGCCCAATTGACAGCGAGCATGCTCGTTTCTGCCGGCACTCAAACCAATTCTTACGAAGACATACTGGATAAGCTCTATCCCATGGCATCGGGTTACGATGCAAAAGTTGACAAGGAGATGACCGTTATCAGCGGCAGGACTCACAAGGATAACCTGAAGGATTATACTACATTGTTTACAGAAGCAATCCTTAAGCCGGCTTTCAAGGAAGAGGATTTCAATCGAATCAAAGAAGAGATTCTCAATTACATAGAAAAAGAGCTTTCTTATTCGAGTGATGAAGAGCTTGGAAAAGCTGCACTTTATAATTTTGTATTTGAGGGCACTCCTTACGGACATATTACCGATGGTACTGTCGAAAGCGTAAAATCAATCACGCTCGACGATGTAAAACAATTCTATAAAAAATATTATACAAAAGATAATCTCGTGATTGGTCTCGGCGGCGGTTATGACGACGAATTTCTAACATCATTCGAAACAGAATTGAACAAACTTGGGGCGGGAAAAGTGGAAGATGTTGCAAAGCCAAAATGCGAAAAAATTAATGGACTGAACTTCCTTCTCGTTGACAAGGAATGTGACGCTACTGCAATCAGCTTCGGATTCCCTGTTGAATTCACACGCGGAGACGAAGATTTTTATGCAATGGCACTTTTTGCATCCTGGTTCGGAGAACATCGAAATTCCTCGAGCCATTTATACCAGGTAATCAGGGAAACGCGCGGAATGAACTACGGCGATTATGCCTATGTCGAAGCTTTTCTTAATGGGAGCGAACTGCAAATGCCAATGCCTAACAATGCACGCCGCCAGCAGATTTTTGAAGTGTGGCTCAGACCTGTCCCAAACGTTCAGAGGCATTTTGTGTTGAGGGCTGCTTTGAGAGAATTAAAAATGGTTGTTGACAAAGGAATGACAAAAGAAGCATTCGAAACCACGAAGAAGTTTCTATATAAATATGCACTGAATTTTGCACCGACTACGTCAATCCGTCTTGGATACCAGATTGACAGCCGTTTTTATGGTGTCGAAGATAATGGCAACTATATTGATTATTTCAGAAATAAAATCAACAATCTGACACTCGAGCAGGTGAACAAGGCAATCAAGAAATATTTGCAGTATGATAATATCAAGTTCGGGATAGTTACCCGGGATGTTGAAAAATTCAAAGAGGAACTCGTGAATAATACTCCAAGCCCGATTGTTTATCCGACCCCGAAACCGCAATCTGTGATGGATGAAGATAAAATTATCGAAGTTTATCCTTTAAAGGTTACACCCGATAAAGTTAAAATAGTAAAGGTAACGGACCTTTTTTTGAAGTAATTGAAAATTGATAATATAAATTTAAAATGTATGGGCAGACCTGTGTGTTTGCCCATTTAATTTAAAAATATCTATCTTTACCGGTTATGTATTAGTTTATGCCAGTATTTAATCATCCCTTATTTAAGGAAGAAATTATGTTGGACAAAATATCAATCGTAATTCATAACCTGTAATTGTAATCAATGCATTTCTGCCAGTACTTTCATGGCTCTCTGCTTGTCAACTTTACGTATCAATAGCTTAGCACTTCTTTGCAAACTAACTATTGCAGGGTCATCAATAGATACAAATGCCTGAATATTATGTGACTTTAAATGCCCAACATCAATATCTGCATAAACCTCGTCATAATATGTTTTAATAACGATGATTTCATCATCTTGTACTGAGCCGTCAGATTCATTTTCGCTCATGACAGTAGCTCCGCATATATTTGAAATTTGATTAATTCCGAAAACAAATAATTTTCAGATTGTATTTAATATCCAATATATATAATTTGCCGTCAATAATCAATACACAAATTGTCTTTATATTGTATTTCAATAAATTCATTATTAATTTATCGTTGGCAGAGTTGTAACTTAAGATAAACAAAACAAATCATTCGTATGAAAGCTGTAATCATCGGAGGTGGCAAAGGATGCCGTTCATTGCTTGAACTCACAAGGGGAAAAACTCTCAAGGAGTTCAGGATTGACGTTGTTGGCGTAATCGATATCAATCTCAATGCACCAGGTATTGCGTATGCCCGGGAACTCGGCTTGAGAACATTTAAGAAATTAACCGATGCACTGAATGAACTGGATTTTGAACTGATTATCGAACTTACAGGAAACGAAAGATTCTTACAGGAACTATACCACGATTTAAAACCGGGAATAAAAATCATTGACCACGAAGTGGCAAGAATTTTCTGGGATATATTAAATGCACAGGAAAATCAGCAGTGGCAATACAATAAGCTCGAAAAACTTGAGAAAACACTCGAAGGAGAAAAGTATTTTCTCCAGAGCATTTTCAACAGCAGTTCCGATATGTCAATAGTAATGGATACGGATAAAAACATATTGAGGGCAAACAACAGGTTTGTTGAATTTACCGGTAAGATGCACTCGGAAATAATCGGTAAAAAATGCTTCGAGGCATTAAAAGCCACTCCACTTGATTGCGGAAATTACGAATATTGCGAAATGTTTTACACTGCTGTATTTTCGGGAACGACACAATCAAGCGTCAGACGAACTCCTCCGCCAAACGAATCCCACTGGGAGGTAACCCGCACACCAATCAAAAACTGGGAAGGAGAAGTCGAAGCAATTCTCGCCACATGGCACAGGATAACCGAGAAAGTAATGCTAATGAGGGAAATCGAAAGTGCTGAAACCAAATTCAAAAGCTTCATTAATTCGGCACAGGATTGGATTTCAATAAAAGATACGAAAGGAAAATATGTAATTGTGAATAAAGCGATTGCAGGTACTTTCGGCTTTGTTCCCGAGGATTTTGCCGGCAAAAAAGCAGTTGACATGCTTCCCCCAAAAATGGCTTTTACCATCACTAAACATGATGCCGAAGTACTCGAGACGAAGGCACCAAAGCATTATGATGAAATTATTCCGATTGAAGGGCAGGACCATCATTTCCATACTATCAGGTTTCCTTTATTCGATTACAGCGGTAATCTGACAGGAGTTTGTACAATTGCACGCGATACAACAAGGGAGTTCATGTTGCAGGAGCAGCTTGTCCAAAGCGAAAAGCTTGCAGCACTCGGCAAGCTCGCAGCCGGAGTTGCCCATGAAATAAATAATCCCTTGACCGGAATTATGGCTTACACTGAGGATTTAATTGATTCCATACCTTCAGATGACCCCCATAATGAGGATTTAAAGGTTATATTGAGAGAAACATTAAGATGCAGGGATATTGTCAGAAACCTCCTCGATTTTGCTCGGCAGGATAAACCCAAATTGGAAATCAACGAACCGAATAAGATAATCGAAGATTCTTTGAATCTGCTTCTGCGGTTACCTCAGTTCAAGGATATTATTATTCAGCAAAATCTCGACCGGAAAATTCCATTGATACAGTCTGACCCAAGCCAGATTCAGCAGGTACTTCTGAATTTATTACTGAACGCAGCCGATGCAATGCAATACAAGGGAAAAATTACAATCAGGTCTGAATATGACAGGAGAAATGACAAATGTACGATTTCGGTCGAGGATACAGGACCAGGTATTCCCGAAAATCTCATTGATAAAATATTCGAACCGTTCTTTTCGACCAAAGGAACAAACGGTTTGGGACTTGCTGTGAGTTGGGGTATTATCGAAAGACACCATGGCAACATAGAAGTAGATACAGCAGAAAGCGGAGGGGCAATTTTTAAGGTAATTCTACCTGTTTATAGAAGATAAATTTAGTGAATATTATGGAGCATATTGTTAACGTACTTGTAGTTGATGACGAACAGATTATACTCGATAGCATCAACAAGCATCTGAGAAATGAACCCGAATATAAGGTCATGACTGCCTTGTCGGTTCCCGAGGCATATACGGTTATGGAAAAGGAAAAGATACACATAATATTAACCGACTTAATGATGCCCGAAATTGACGGGCTGGAATTTATGAAAGTGTTGCGTGAAAAATTTCCTGAAATAATTGCTATTATGATAACCGGCTACGCAACCATCAATACTGCTTTGCAGTCAATGCAGCTTGGTGCCTTCGATTACCTTGCCAAACCGTTCACGCGCGAAGAACTTAAAAAACTTATGAAAAGGGCTTACGGTTTGGCAGTAACCATTATCAATGCAGGTGGACAATCGTCATTTACAAGACAGACAGAAGCTGAAAAGATTATGAGCTCAATCAAAGGAATAGGTGAACATTCATGGATTATAATCGAAAATGACGGGAATGTTCTAATCGGTGCTGAAAGAACATTTCTATTTACAATAGGCACAATCCAGACAGTTTACCTTCCATCCGTAGGTGATGAAATCAGGCAGGGCAGCATCTACTTCCAGGTGTTTTCTACGGATTTACGCTCTCAATCCCTCTTATCCCCTTTAACCGGTACGGTTGTCATGGTTAATGAGGAAATACATGAACATCCCAACGAAATACTCGAAGACCCTTATGGCAAGGGCTGGCTAATAAAACTAAAACCGAAAAACCTCGATTCGGAAATAAAATTGATTGGTAAATAAATTCTGAATATTAACAAATACGTAGATGCAAATTATTGATTTAGCTTATTGGAATAATGAAAATAATTTCAAATAAAATAATTTATAGATTTACCAAATAATGACTTAGTAATCAATAACTTATTGATTTTAAAGCATAAGAATTAATGCAACAAATCAGTTTTTTTATTTTTAATGTGTTTTTATTTTAATGATTATTATTTATTTTAGTAAAAAACACATAAGTCAAGTTTGGTTATAGGGATATTAATTTACTATTGTTGGTGAGAAGCGGGATTTTATTATTATCTGATTAAAAGTTTTGGTTTTGTAAAAGTTCAAAGTTTCTGAATAATTATTGAAAATATTTTAAAATTAGTTTTTAATTATCAGCTAAGACTGTTCACTTAAACTAATAATCTCTCCGTTTATCGAGCCGGTTTTAAAAAAATATTCCAAAGGTCAAATGAATAAAGACATAAGCGGAAAAGAGCAATTTCCCGGGACCATTCCAAGGCGTGATTTTCTTAAATATATTTTCGGGGGAAGCTTACTCGCCTGGGCTTTATCTGTACTATATCCCATACTTGCATACCTGAAGCCGCCAAAGCAGCCGGAGGTGGAAGTAAACAGCGTCAAAGCCGGCAAAGCAAGTGCTATGGAAAAAGACAGCGGCACTATCGTAAAATTCGGAAACAAGCCTGTTATTCTCGTCCACACTGCAAGCGGAGAATTCAAGGCGTTTTCTGCCACCTGCACCCATCTCGACTGTACTGTTCAATACAGAAAAGACATGGGTTTGATTTGGTGTGCCTGTCACAACGGAAGGTACGACCTTACAGGCAGAAACGTTGCAGGACCTCCCCCAAAGCCATTGATTGAGTATCGAGTGTTAATTCAGAATGATGAAATATTAATATCTAAAAACACATGAAATCTTATTTTACAAAATTTTACAATTGGATTGACGGCAGGGTTGACCTTTCAGACCTGGTTGAATTTATGGGCAAAAAATATGTGCCCGTTCATAGCCATTCGATGTGGTATTACTTCGGTGGTGTATCCTTGTTCCTGTTTATTATCCAGGTTATAACAGGAATCCTCCTTCTTCTTTATTACAAAGGAGGACCTGACCTCGCTTTCGAAAGCATTCAGTTCATTATGTCGAAAGTTCAGTTTGGATGGCTCATCAGGTCAATTCATAGCTGGGCGGCAAACTTATTCATCCTCTCGGCAATGATACACATGTTCAGTGTATATTTTGAAAAAGCATACAGGAGACCGCGTGAAATAACCTGGCTGACAGGAATGTTTATGTTCTTTCTTGCTCTTGGATTCGGATTCAGCGGGTATCTTCTCCCCTGGAATGAGCTGGCATTTTTCGCAACCAAAGTGGGAACCGACATTGTCGGCGTTATTCCGTTAATCGGAAAACCGATTATGATATTCCTTCGGGGAGGAGAAGATGTAACAGGTGCAACTCTATCCAGGATGTTCGGTTTTCATATTGCTGTTTTCCCCGGAATATTCACAGTTCTTCTCGGCATTCATTTGCTTCTCGTTCAAAGACAAGGGATGAGCGAGCCATTCAGAACAATTGAAGAGCCAGGTTGGGAAAAGAAAACAATGCCTTTTTTCCCGAATTTTTTGTTGAGAGATTTGCTTCTTTGGTTAATTGTATTGAATATAATTGCCATATTAGCAGTATTTTTCCCATGGGAACTTGGGAAAAAAGCTGATGCTTTCGCACCTGCACCGGCAGGAATAAAACCCGAATGGTATTTCCTATTTATGTTTCAGACATTGAAATACATACCCGGGAAAATCGGATTTTTTGACGGAGAGGTGCTCGGAATCATGCTTTTTTCGTTTGCAGGACTTGCCTGGCTTGTTATTCCATTCTGGGATAGAAAGAGCCAGCGCGGTGAAAAAAACCGATTGATAAACTATATCGGAATATTTGTTATTATTTATATTATTATTCTTACTATTATCGGGTGGATATTTTGAGAAAAGCTTTATTATCTATACTTGTTTTCTTGTTTTGCATATTTTGGCTGAATAATGCGTTGTCCCTGAATACTGTGAATCAGTGCCTGGTTTGCCATGAATCAAACGGAGATAAACCGGCTATGCTTTTTAAAAAGGATATCCACTATAAGATGGGGATAACCTGTGCCGATTGCCATGGTGGGAACAGTAAATCCGATGACATGGAAATTGCAATGAATAAGCGTGCTGGATTCATTGGTATTCCAAAGGGAGACGATATATCCGGAATGTGTGCCAAATGCCATTCCAATCCCGATGTAATGAAAAGATATCACTCTGAATTACCGACCAACCAGCTTGAAATGCTCAAAACAAGTGTACATGGAAAATTATCAATTACCGGAAAAGAAAACTTACTGCAATGTATTACCTGCCATAATGCTCATGGGATAGTTCCTGTTAAAGATAAAGCTTCGCCAGTTCATCCTTCAAATGTTATTAATACCTGCGGCTCATGCCACAGCAATGCAAAGTTTATGAGGGCTTATAATCCTGCTTTGCCAATTGACCAGGCAGAAAAATACCGTACAAGCGTTCACGGCATACTTCATGCAAAAGGTGATAGCAAAGTAGCAGTCTGTACAAGTTGTCACGGCAGTCATGACATAAGGCAAAAATCCGATTTGAAGTCAAAAGTGTATAAAACCAATCTTCCTTCGACATGTTCGGTTTGTCACAGCAATTCGGAGTACATGAAAGAGTACAAGATACCGACAAATCAATATGACAAATACACACATAGCGTGCATGGGATAGCTTTGTTCGAAAAACATGATATATCGGCTCCCGTTTGCAACGATTGTCACGGCAATCATGGTGCGACTCCTCCGGGATTGGAATCAATATCAAAAGTCTGCGGAACCTGTCATGCAATGAATGCCGATTTGTTTTCATCCAGTCCCCATAAAAAAGCTTTCGATGAACATAAGTATCCGGAATGTGAAACCTGCCATGGCAACCATGAGATAATAACTGCAACAGACCAGCTTCTCGGTGTAGATAAAAATGCCGTGTGCAGCCGGTGTCACAGTGAATCACAGAACACAAAAGGATTCAAAGTGGCAAAAAACATGAGAATGTTGATTGACAAGCTCGAAAAAGCAGAAAAAAGAGCAATTGATTTGGTTCATGAAGCTGAACAAAAAGGGATGGAAATCAGCGAAGCGAAATACAAACTGAAGGATGCTCACCAGGCAAGATTGGAAGCCCGTACAATGGTTCACTCCTTTAATCTTGGCAAATTTCAGAATGTTGTTAATACCGGCTTAGTAACTACTTCCGAGATAACAAGCGAAGCCGGGCTTGCAGTAAAAGATTATTATTACCGGCGCTATGGTTTGGGAATTGCCTCATTGATAATTACCATACTCGTTATATCACTTTACAAAATCATACGTCGTATCGAGAAGAAACAGAAATCTTAAGGAATTAATTTACAATATTTAGGAAATGCATCAATGGTTGTTGTCAAACCTGAAATATTAGATATAGCAAAAAGATATATTCAATTACTTGAAGACACAGGGTATCCTGTAAAGGAAGTATATTTATTCGGTTCTTACTCGCAGGGCAGGGAAGATGAATGGAGCGATATTGATATCGCTGTGGTCTCTGATAAATTTGAAGGGAACCGCTTTCTTGATAAAGAAAAAATCAGGGGATTATATCGAAAAGTTGATAATAGACTTTCTATATTACCTCTCAATAGTTCCTCTTTGGATAGTTATTTTATTCAACATGAAATTATTAATAAAGGTATTCAACTTTTTTAATAAAATAATTTAATTATTTTTTTAAAATTCCCTTTAGGTTTTAAGTTATTTCAGAATAACAATAAAACCTTTAAATCAAAGTCTAATAACCGAAAATTTTTGTTAAACGGAGGATAAATTAAATGAAAGCATTTATTAGGTTATTCATTATCGGTTTGCTGATAACATCTGTAGCATTTTGTGCAGATTCAAACAATAAAAAGAAAGGTAAAATGGAAGAAAAGAAAAATCCCCAATATGTGATGAGCGTAAAGCAGGGTGACGTAAAATTTGGCGATATAACACTTGAATTATTTCCTGACGTGGCACCAAAGCATTGTCATAATTTTGATAGTCTTGTCAGCATAAAGTTTTTTGACGGGACAGCATTCCACAGGGTAATTCCCGGTTTCATGATTCAGGGCGGCGACCCAAATTCAAAAAATAAACCGAGAGAAACATGGGGTATGGGCGACCCGAGCCAGAAAACAGTGCCAGCAGAATTCAACGATATCTCTCATGAAAGAGGAATTTTATCTGCTGCCCGGACATCGGACCCAAACAGTGCGACCTCCCAGTTTTTCATCTGCGTGGCTGCTGCTCCACATTTGAACAAGCAATATACTGTTTATGGAAAAGTTATTTCGGGTATGGATGTAGTTGATAAAATCGTAAATGTCCCACGCGACAAACGCGATAATCCGTTAACAAAAGTTGAAATGACAATTCATAAGAAAACGGATTAAATTTATTTTTGCAACCAAACATCAATTTTTGTGTAATTATATATTGTACATACGAACTTTTTATAAAAACGTGTTGTGGAAGAGCAATCTGATTGCTCTTCCATTAACAAAAGATTAAATTGATTAACAAATCAAATTCAATATTATGCGTTCAGTTGCTTTAGTTTTAGTAATATTCATAATTTCAATATCATTAAATGCCCAATTACCCGGCAATGGCAATGTTCAGGTTCTCGTCAAGGGTGTGATTACAGATGAATATACCGGAAAACCCTGTGAATCTACCATTACAATCAAAGATAAAAACGGGAAAAAATTCAAAATCAAATCGAATTCCATCGACGGCACTTATGAGCAGGTTTTGGCTGTCGGTGAAAACTACGAATTTACTTTTATAAATTTCGATGTATTGAAAAAAGTGGAAAATATTTATGTCGAATCAGCAGAAAAATATACTGAACAGAAAGCTGACTTCACGGTAAGGAAACTCAGCCCCGGACTCCATCTTTTTGCAAGCGACTTGTTTGCTTCCGGTGAATCGGTAATTTCCAATTCTCCCGATGATATACTTAAAGAACTCGAAGAAATACTGGTTTATAACCGTTCTGCTAAATTCGGATTTGTCGTTACTGCACATGATACTTATGCGTCATCATCCAAAATCACTGATAATACAAAATCAACTAAATCAAAGAAATCAAGGCAAAAACAAAATTTCCCTTCAATGATTAAAAAAACAAACCCTGACGAAGGGCTTGTCAAACTTCTTGTAGATAATAGATTGAAAGCTATTGAAAAACTAACAGAAAAATTTATACAAAGAAATAATCACAGATTGTCATACAGGGCTGATTATTCGCTTGCAGAGCCATGTGCTGATGCAGCAAAACTATCGCAATACCCGGATTTCATCATTGAAGTTACTGAAATTAAAAATGCTTTCGAATAATTTATTTATTTGATATCCTGCTTAATATTTCGAGTGAAAGATTCGTGGCAATTTCATCTTCATTAATGAGTTTAATAATAGAGAATGATTCTTCGAGCTCTTTCTCTTTCAGTGGTTCCATTGTAAAAGTCTGAATATAATCCAGAACCTTGGGAATTGATTTTATGTAGTTATTAATCAATTTTATTAAATCCTCGATTTCCATCTTATCGAAGTATTCATCTGAATTTGATAGTTTTTCAGTAAATAATTCAATTATTTTATCGAGTGATTTGGTTATTTGAATCGACATTTCCTCATGTTCTTTCACAAGGGATTTAAATTTCAATTCATCCGATTTTGTTTGTTCCTCTTCCTTCAATCTCTGCTCCCAATCCCATTCCTTTTCCCATCTTTTTACGGTATCAATTTTAATATTGAGTTCAGATGCAATCCTTTCAATGCTTCTTCCATCACCAAGATTTCTGTAAAGCAGGAATCCTTTCTGTGCTCTTTTTGATTCTTTTTGCATTTTCACCTTCCTTTTTGGGATTGAAAATAATTGATAAGAGAGTTGAAAAAAATAAAACCATTTTAAAATTGTTTTTAAATGATTTTAGAAAGGTTTTAAAAATTTAATTTATGGAATTAATCAAAGTTTTAAATTCAGCCAGAATTTCATCGCAATTTGATTCGGGCAGAAAAAGTCTTGCCTTTTTATTGCCTAATGCACCCTTAAGAACATATTTGTTTTTATAATGAAGCCGGAAAAAAGGTTTTTCAAAATTGTCGAATACTTCGAGTTTTCCCGACAATGCTAATAAGCCGAGAAATTCCCTGCTGATTTTATCATCAAAGAATAAGTCAATCTGGTTGTTGCTTTGGGAGCAGTTCCTTATAACTTTTATCCGTGCGATTTTCATTCAAATTTTAATATTTATCTGTCTAATAAAATTTCCTCGATTTTATGTTCCAGCACTTTTGAATACTGAACCGAATATGCAGGATTCTTATGCCCCAACTGCTTTTGAATGGCTGCGGGATTACCTGTTTTCTTCATTATATAAATTCCCATAGCGTGTCTCGATGAATGAGGTGTTTTTCCGACTATTCCCGCTTCTTTACAAACCCTATTCCAAATACTGTTGATAACGCAAGGCGTGAGTTTGCCCTTTCCCCTGTTTACAGTTGAAGAAGGAAGAAACAACACATTTGATTGCCATTTGTCGTAATCATTTTCTCTTTCCTTCTTTATATAATCTTTTATTGCGTTAATTCCAAGCTTGGATATTTGATATTTTGATATTTTTTTTCCCCTGATGTAAATCTTTTTTGTTTTGAAATTCACTTTGTCGAGAGTGATATTTATAACATCGCTTCGCCGCATACCGGTTTCTATCAATGTGTAAATAATCGCTTTGTCCCTGTAAGGACGCTTGTATTTGAGCTGCGGCTTATCCTTGTCTTTGTACCTGTGCTTGTCTCTTGAAAGCGAATTCAGGTTAAGCAGATTATCTGCAACGCTCAATAATTTTTCTCTTTCTTCGGGAGTAATAGCATTATCAATATCGAGTTCGTTTCCCGATTCGGATAATTTGATTTTCAGCATTGGATTGAATAGCGTAAACGGTTTATTCTTATGAATCCATTTGGCAAAAGTTTTCAGGTGCGCATTGATTCTGTTTATTGTCCTGTCGTTTCTCAGCGGCTTCCCGTTCGAATCAGCCATGGATTTCAGATAGGTTTGAAAAGCTCTCGAAACTTTTAATGTCCAACTGCTCCTTTTGATTGAACCGTAATTAGTGTACAAAAATTCCAGGAATAATGTAATGTCTCTTCTTTGTGCTTTTTGGGTATCGGGAGAGGTTTCTACTTCATATTCAAAGTACTTATCGAGCCACCAATCGAGTTCGTCATTGAAGTCATCAGGAAATTGTAAAGCTGATATGCTATTATTTCGTTTATTATTTTGATTTTCAATTTCCATCGGGCAAATACTGTACTAATTAAAAAAAAAATTTATAAAAATTAATTGAATAAACTGTCATTCGAGATTTTACAAAAAGTGTATATAAATTTGTAAAATAAATCCGTTCATCACAAAATTCATAATTCTAAGTACAGTTAATATAAGAAAATGAAATAAAATCCCAATTCAAATTTATATACATAATAAATATTTCCTATATAATATTGTTGTAATGTGTGTTTGCAAATATTATAAACTACCTTTATAACTTATAAGTTACAAATATACAAAAATTTTGATTTATACAGAAATATTCCAAAAAATTAAAAAATATTTTGTTTTATAAAAAATTTATTTTTATTTTTAACATGGATTTTAAGTTGATAATTAATATTCATTGAAAGTCATTTATTTGTTTGTTATGATGAAAGATAGTCTGGTACTGGATTTATTGACCGTATGTATTGGGAAAAAGCGAGCCGTTAACTTTCCTTAAAAATTATTATCAACTTGTTGAAAACGATTATTGGTTTTTGCATTTACCGTTAATTTTTGATTTAAGTGCAAAATTAGCTCCGTTTGGTACGGCTATTAATTTTTTCAGATTAATATCGGAAAAAAATTTACAATAAACATATAAGGAGTACAATAATGCAGATTATCACTATTTCACGCGGGTCACTGGACGGGGCAAAAAAAGTTTCGGAGCATCTGGCTCGCGAAATTGATGTCCCCATAATAAAACGCGAAGACGTTTTTGAAGAAGCAGATAAATACTCGATTATTGAAACCGGCTTTTGTGACATTTCATTTATTGACAGAGCACCAAGCGTTCTCGAAAGGCAATATTACCGACGCAAGCATTATTTATTAAGTTTCCAGGTTGCTCTTCTCGACCTTGTAATACAAGGCAGTTGTATTTATGAAGGTCATCTCGGTCAATATCTCCTGTCTGGAATTCCGTTCGTATTAAGAATCAGGGTTATCCAGCCAATCGAGAAGCGAATTTCGACTCAAATGGAAAAAAACAAGATGAATTACGAACAGGCAAGCAATTACGTCAAACTTATTGACGAAAGACGCCGCCACTGGTCGGAATTTTTATATGGTGTGAATATCGAAGACCCCAAGTTTTACGATTTGGTTATAAATCTCGATTCGATGAAAGTACAGACGGCTACTAATTTAATTACTTCTGTTTTGCAGCAGAAGGAGTTCAATTCTACGAGTGAATCGTTGAATGCACTGAAGAATCTTCACCTCGCCGCAAGGGCAAAATTGAATTTGTACCTATCGCCTGTTACCCGGGGAGTCGAAGTGGATATCGATGCTGATGCCAGAAACCGTTCTGTGGTCGTTAAAGGTCTCAGTCCGACTATGGATAATGATAAATATGAAATGTATATAAAAAGTGTTTTCGATAAAATGAGCGAAGTCAAATCTGTTTCATTTGCATAATGGAATTTGGGATTTGGGAGTTATTTAGATAGTTCTTTGATTAAAGAAATCAATTTAATTGATGATGATAATATATGAAATTCGAGTGAAATTATTAATTATTAATTAAAATAAAGGGGGAGCTATGAATTTTATAGTTTTTTTGAAAATGGTTCCTGACGTTATTGAAGAATTGAAAATTGCTGATGATGGTAAGCAACTCGATAGTGACTGGATTAGGATGAAGCTGAATGAATGTGACGAAAATGCCGTTGAAGAAGCGATTATACTCAAAGAAAAATTCGGAGGAAAAGTTACTGCGGTTGCTTTAGATGCACCTGAATTAGACGATGCACTTTTCAATGCACTTGCAAAAGGAGCCGACAAAGCCGTCAAAATAATCGGGGAATGGAAAGACGTTCATTCACCCGCTATAGCCGAAATCTTCGCAAAATACCTGCGTGACAACAACCTTATAGACAACCAGACTTTGATTCTTTCGGGTTCTCAGGCAATTGATGACATCGAAGGGGAACTTGTTTACTATCTGGGTGAATTATTGAATCTGCCTGCATTCGGAGTAATTACACATGTCGATTATGATTCGGGGCAAAACTCTGTTTCACTCGTAAAAGAATTTGCCGGTGGACTGCGTGGAGAATTTTCTTCCGGCTTGCCTGCTGTACTCGGTATCCAGGCATCAGAAAATCCACCAAGATATATTCCTATAGCAAAAATCCGTGCAATTATGAAATCCGCTGCAATCGAAGAAGTGGTAATTCCCCCGGATGGTTTGCCTGCCGGAACAACCATTGAAAAAATGTTCGAGCCGGAAACCACAGGGAAAGCTGAAATGCTCGATGGTTCAACAGACGAGATAATTGAAAAGTTAATTGGCATTTTCTCGGACAAAGGAATTATTTAAGGAGAACGGTTATGAATAATAGTATTTTGATTTTAATCGAGCATCTTAAGGATGCAATAGCCGACATCAGTTTCGAGATGCTCGGCATCGGGAGAAAAATCGCCGATTCATTTAACGGTTCACTGCATGCGGTAGTTCTTGGCAAAGACATAAATAAATTTTTGCCCGAGCTTGGAATTGCGGATTCGATTTTTGTCGCCGATGATGAAAAACTTGAAATGGCAAGTCCCGAAACAATTGCTGATATAATTAAAAGCATCATTGAAATCAAAGGTATTTCGATTACGATTCTTGGTGGAACTAATACTGCGGCAGGTGTTGGTCCAATATTATCATCAAAGTTGAAATTACCTTATCTCAATTTTTGTAAAAATATTCGGGTCGAGGGCGATAATATTATCGTAACAAATCAGCTTTTCGGCGGTAAAATATTATCTGATGTGAAACTCGATGGAATGAAAGGGATAATTAGCGTTAATCCCGGTTCTTTCCCTTCCGATGCCGGAAAAGCAAGTAAGGTTGTGCCTGTCGTTGAAATTGATTTATCTCAAATAAAAATTAAAAATTATTTCAAAAAATATATAGAGCCGGAAGCCGGAGATGTTGACATAACAAAAGAAAATGTGTTGGTCTCTGTCGGCAGAGGAATTGAAAACGCAGATAATCTCAGCTTAGCGGAAGATTTGATTGGTGTTCTCGGGGGTGCTATCTCTGCATCGAGACCGGTGATTGACCAGGGCTGGCTTCCATTGAGCCGCCAGGTTGGTAAATCGGGAATGACAGTAAAACCGAAATTATACTTTGCACTTGGTATAAGCGGTGCACCGGAACACGTCGAAGG
Source organism: Bacteroidota bacterium (assembly GCA_004322215.1). Taxonomy (GTDB): domain Bacteria; phylum Bacteroidota; class Ignavibacteria; order Kapaibacteriales; family UBA2268; genus XYC2-FULL-35-21. The sequence continues at coordinate 18,359 of SCSM01000040.1, forward strand.
AATGAAGGATTCGGATTGCATTGTAGCAATCAACAAAGACCCTGCAGCACCGATTTTCAATGTTGCACATTACGGTGTATGCGGTGATTTACTTGAAATTGTTCCATCATTAACTGAAAAACTAAAAGCGAAAAAAGGATGAAAATAATTCACAATTAATAATTAAAAAAATTGTGAGTCGAATTTAAAATTGATACTTGAAAATTTATTGAAAATTGAAAATTAAAAATTGAAAATTATTATGGACCCGGTTGATGTTAATATTTTAGGAGTTCAGGGAGTTTATATTCTCTGGGTTTTGACTGCAGTATCAATGTTCTTTTTTGTAAGAAGAATTACAAAAATTATTAAAATACTAAACAGGGCAAGACCTGAAAACAGATTTGATAATTTCAAAGAACGCATCGTTAACTTTATATTATATGTATTGGGACAGAAGAAATTGTTCGGCGAACGTACAATCGGTTTGCCGCACTTTTTATTCTTTTGGGGATTTGTCTTCTATGCAGGTTCTTTCTGGTGGAACCTGCTTAGGGGACTTATTCCGGTGCTTCCGATTCCTTACTCAGATGAAGTAGGAATTATTACATTCGCTCTCGAAATAATGGGCGTTTTAGTTTTATTGTCTATTATTGTTGCAGTACTAAGAAGAATATTCTTTCCTCCACAACATTTACAACAATCATTCGATGCAGTAATAATATTATCATTAATTACAATATTAATGGTTACTCTATTATTGGGACAGGGCTATAAAGGAACTATAGAAGCATCTGTGTGGAGTCCAATCGGAAGTATTATTGCATCGGGACTTTCAGTTTCAGAAAATACAGCGGTAGATACATTCAAAGCTTTTTGGTGGATTCACATAATCTCAGTTTTGTTCTTTCTTGGTTATATCCCCTATTCAAAACACATGCACCTGCTTGCTTCACCTTTCAACGTGTTATTCAGAAACAATTCACAGCCGGCAGATTTAACGATAAAATCGAATAGCGAAGATATTGGTTCAGGTGCTTCGAAATGGACAGAATTTACATGGAAAGATTTGCTCAACAGCTTTTCTTGTGCAGAGTGCGGAAGATGTGACCGCGCCTGCCCTGCTCAAAACTCAGGAGCTGTTCTTGCCCCACGTGTTATTCTTCATAAAATCAAAGAGCAGATGTATGAAACCGGCTTTAATAAAAACGGTAACGGAATACATGAAATATTCGAAGATAAGATTTCAAAAGAAGAATTATGGCAATGCACAACCTGCATGTCATGTATGCAGCAATGCCCGGTATTGAACGAACACCTTCCCGTAATTATTTCGATGAGACGGTTCTTAATCAACCAGGGTGAAGTTGAGCAAACAGTTCAGGATGTATTACAGAAAATAACACGATACGGAAATTCATTCGGTCAATCCGACAGAAACAGGCCAAAGTGGACAGCCGCTCTCGAACCGAAAATCAAAGATGCACGTAAGGAAGAAGTAGAATACCTGTGGCTGACAGGTGATTATGCTGCTTTTGATTCAAGATTGCAGAGCATCACCCAAAAAACCGCATACATCTTCCAAAAGTCGGGATTGGATTTCGGAATATTATATGAAGCAGAAAAAAATTCCGGAAACGATGTTCGCAGAATTGGCGAGGAAGGTCTGTTCGAAGTTTTGAGAGATAAAAACACTCAGCAAATTAAAAAATCCAAATTCAAAAAAATTATAACAACTGACCCGCACACATATAATACATTAAAAAATGAGTATAAGCTAAGTGATAACGGCGATGATGTGAGCATTCGGCATTATACCGAAGTGATAGATGAATTGATAAATGAAAAGAAAATAACATTTAATAATAAATTAAATATAAAAGCAACTTATCACGACCCCTGCTATCTCGGCAGGTATAACGGAGTGTATGAACCACCGAGAAAAATATTGAAATCAATCGGAGTTACACTTGTCGAAATGCCCAGGAACAGGGCGAAGAGTTACTGCTGCGGTGCAGGTGGCGGAAGAATCTGGATGGAAGATAAGACTCCCGTAAAGGAACGTCCCTCGGAAAGCAGGATTCGTGAAGCAGCAGCTTTAAAGGATGTTTCTCTTATGGTTGTTGCCTGTCCCAAAGATATTGTGATGTTCCAGGATGCGGTCAAAACAACGGGGAATGAAGGTAAACTCGAAATAAAAGATATTTCTGAATTGGTCTTTGAATCGATGAAATGATAAATTAACAATTAATAATCAATAATTAAAAATGAAAATTAATTGTGAATTGTGAATTGTTAATTAGAAAAATGATTGATGAAAATCAAAATAAATTAGGAGAAAAGAATTATGATTGTAGAACTTGATGCAATAAGAGGCGTATCTCTCGACACGATTTATGATTCACCTGAAGGGAAATTGATACAAACATGTATTCAATGCGGGACATGTTCCGGAACATGCCCTTACGGAGAATACATGGAATACCCTCCCCGAAGAATAATAAAGCTTCTTCAGCATGGATTGGTTGATAAAGTATTCGATACCGACAGCATGCTGAAATGTGTCAATTGCTATGCCTGTATGATGAAATGTCCGAGAGAAATTCACTTGACCGAAGTGCTTCTTCAGTTGGTCAAGGAGCAAACAGTAATCAAGCTTCCCGTAGTTCCGCCGGAATTACAGAAAGCATTAGAAAATAATTACCGCTACGGCAATCCTATGGGTGAGTCCGGAAGAAAAAGGGCAAACTGGGTGCAGACATCGAGCGTCCCGATACGAATACTAAGTCAAAATCCGGAACCGGTTGACGTTTTATGGTTTGTCGAAAGTTATCCTGCTTTCCATCCGAGAGGACAAGACACCTGCCGGGCTATCGCGAAAATTCTTAATGCTCTCGGAGTTGATTTTGCAATCCTCGGGAATGAAGAGAAAAGCGCCGGTGAATGTGGATTGCTATCATGGGAATCAGGTCTGGCAGAAGCACTTGTCGATTACAATATGGCTATTTTCAGCAAATATAAATTTAACAGGATTATCACTTCAGACCCTCATGCACTCGATGCATTTAATTTCAGATACAGGATGTACGGCTTTAAGGGAAGCATAACCCATATCGTTCCGTTTATCATCGAGAATATTGATAAATTGAAACCGATGCTTCATAAGACTTTGGGTTATTCTGTAACATATCATGATTCCTGCTGCCTTGGCAGACATAACGGCTATTATGACGAACCCCGTGCATTATTGAAAGCCATTCCCGGGATAAAGCTGATTGAAATGGTGCATAATCGTATTAATACACTTTGCTGTGGTGGTGGTGGGGGCGGTATGTGGCTCGATACATATTTCAAATCGCAGAATATGGAACGTCTTTCTGACCGCAGAATCAAAGAAGCAATCGACACCGGTGCCGATGTACTTGCAGTTGCCTGCCCTTATGAAATCCCAAGATTTGAGGATGCCCTCAAAGTTGCCGGATATGATAAGAAAATGGTCGTCCGCGATATTATGGAATTAGTTTCAGAAGCAATGGAGGATTGAGTTATGTCGAAAACAAACGGAAAAATCAGAATCGGCTTTTACATCTGCCATTGCGGAACTAATATTGCAGGCACGGTTGATGTCCAGAAAGTAGTTGATTATGCTGCGACACTTCCTAATGTAGTTGTATCGAAGCATTATAAGTATATGTGTTCCGACCCCGGGCAGGAGATGATTCAGAAAGACATTAAAGAACAAGAGTTGAACAGGGTTGTTGTTGCAGCTTGTTCTCCTTTTTTGCATGAGAGAACATTCCGCAATGCTACATCTCAAGCCGGATTGAATCAGTTCTATTTCCAAATGGTCAATACACGCGAGCAAAATGCCTGGGTGCATCTCGACCCTGAAGCATCGACAGAAAAAGCAATGGATTTGGTAAGGTCTGCCATCAAAAGGGTTGTATTCCACAAACCGCTCGAGCAAAAGACAGTTCCAATCAAACCGGATGTCCTCGTCGTCGGTGGCGGAATCGCCGGAATACATGCATCATTGACTTTAGCAAATGCCGGAAAGAAAGTTTACCTTGTTGAGAGAGACCCAACTATTGGCGGGCACATGGCAATGTTCGACAAAACATTTCCCACCCTCGATTGTGCCGCATGTATTCTTACCCCGAAGATGTCGGCTGTTAAGAATCACCCGAACATAACTATGTGGACTTACTCCGAGGTGGAAAGTGTTGAAGGTTATGTAGGGAATTTCAAAGTAAAAGTAAAAAGAAAACCAAGATATATAATTGATGATTTGTGTGTGGGATGTCTCGATTGCATCGAGGCATGTGTTTACAAGGAACCCCGTTTTTATGACGAATTCAACCAGGGTTTATCGAAGCGAAAACCGGTTTATATGCCTTTCCCGCAAGCAACCCCCCAACTGGTAGTAATTGACCCGGATACATGTATTTGGTTCAAAACCGGAAAATGCAAACAAACTTGTGTGGAATCCTGCGAAAGAAAAGCGGTTGATTTGAATCAGCAGCCGGCATATAAGGAAATCGAGGTCGGAACAATTATCGTGGCAACCGGGTTCAAGCCATTCGATGCAGGTAAAGTTTACTATTATGGATATGGAACCTATCCGAATGTTTATACCGCACTCGAAGTTGAAAGATTGATAAATGCCTCAGGTCCAACTTCCGGTGAAGTTATAATGAGGGACGGAAGCACACCGAAATCCATAGCAATTGTTCATTGCGTCGGTTCGCGCGATAAAAATACAAATCTGTGGTGTTCGAGAGTGTGTTGTTTGTATTCTTTAAAACTGGCTCACCTGCTCAAGGAACACACTCACGCAGATATTTACAATTTCTATATTGATATAAGAACACCGGGTAAATTGATGGATGAATTTTATACACGTATGGCTGAAGAAGGCGTGAAATTCATTCGCGGCAGGGTTGCAGACATTTATCCCGATACATCTGATGAAGAACATCGCAGATTAGTTGTTAAAGCAGAAGACACTTTAATCAGGGAAATAATTAAAGTTCCTGTTGATATGGTGGTTCTTTCGACCGGATTGGTGCCGAGAGATGATGCAAATGATGTTCGCAGGTTGTTTAATATAACCTGCTCTACCGAAGGATTCTTCATAGAGCGTCATCCCAAGCTGGCACCTGTAAATACTTTCACTGATGGTATCTTTCTTGCAGGATGCTGCCAGGGACCGAAGGACATTCCAGATACGGTTGCACAGGCAGGAGCAGCAGCGGCAGAAGCACTGGCACTCATAGATTTAGGTTATATCGAATTAGAGCCAAACACTGCATTCATTGTCGAAGAAGAATGTTCCGGCTGTAAATCGTGTGTGCCGCTCTGTCCATATTCTGCAATATCTTACAATGAAGAGAAAAGGAAAGCAAACATCAATGAAGCATTGTGCAAAGGATGCGGTACTTGTGTCGCCTCCTGTCCATCCGGTTCAATCAAGCAGAATTTGTTCGAGGACGAAGAAATTTACAGTGAAATTGACGGTATTTTAAATTATGAAATATACGAGGAGGCAGTATGTTGTTAGATAAATTAACAGAACAAACTGGCTCTAAGCAATGGCAGCCGAAAATTGTTGCCTTCTTCTGCAATTGGTGTACATACACTGCCGCTGACTTAGCAGGTGTTTCGAGAATCAAGCATGCTCCGAATATTAGGGTAATTAGGGTTATGTGTTCTGGAAGAGTTGACCCGCAATTTATTCTCGATGCTTTTTCAAAAGGTGCCGATGGAGTTCTTATTGGGGGTTGTCACCCCGGTGATTGCCATTACCAGGAAGGCAACTACAAATGCCTGAGAAGATTTCAAATGCTGAAAAGAGTTATTAGTTCTCTCGGCATCGAGAGCGAACGGCTTCGTCTCGAATGGATTTCTGCATCAGAAGGCGACAAGGTGAGAGTTGTCGTTAATGATATGGTTGCAAAAATCAAGCAACTGGGACCTCTCGGATTGCCTGTAAAATACAAAGAGTGGGCAAAAGAAATGCATGTTTTAGATAGTGAAATTGCAGGGAAGGAGGAAGTTTATGCCTGACAAACCGAAATTGGCTTTTTATTGGTGTGCCGCCTGTGGCGGCTGTGAAGAATCAGTTGTTGACCTTGCAGAAGATATTCTCTTCGTCGTTGACAATGTTGATATTATCTTTTGGCCTGTTGGTATGGACTTCAAGAAATCGGATGTTGAAAAATATGCCGATGGAGAGATTGTCGTATCATTGATAAACGGAGCTATTCGCAGCTCCGAACAGCAGGAAATGGTTCAACTTCTTCGCAGGAAAAGTAAGGTTGTAATTGCATATGGCGCCTGTGCCCAGTATGGTGGAATACCCGGCCTTGCTAATGAATTTGAGAAAGAGGAAATCCTGAAATGGGTGTATGAAGATTCTCCTTCGACATATAATGAAGAAAAGGTAAGACCTCTGATAAAATACAAAGCAAATGGTTCTGATGTATTTCTTCCTGAATTATGGAATGTTGTCAGACCTTTGAACAAGGTTATTGATGTAGATTATTATCTTCCCGGATGCCCTCCTTCCTCAAAATTATTGAAGGAAGCAGTTCTTGTTCTGCTTTCGGGAAAATTACCGCCAAAGGGAACTGTGCTTGCCCCTGACATAGCTTTGTGCGACGAATGTCCGCGTAAAGATACTAAGCCGACTGATTTGGCATTTACAGAATTTTTACGTCCCAATCTCCATAACATTGACCCGGAGAAGTGTATTCTCTCGCAGGGATTTGTGTGTATGGGACCAGCAACGAGAAGCGGATGCGGTGCTTTGTGTGTAGGCGGGAACATGCCCTGCACAGGTTGTTACGGTCCGACATCGAGGGTGAAAGACCAGGGAGCTAAAATATTATCATCAATCTGTTCTAATGTCGAAGCAAAAACAGAGAAGGAAATTGATGTAGTATTGAAGGGAATACCCGACCCTGTCGGAACCTTCTACCGTTACTCCCTGGCTGGTTCGATATTGAGAAAGAAAGTCAGCATTTAGAATTGAATTTTAATAATGAAAAATTCAAAATGCTGAATGTAAAATAAAAATTACTATGGTCAGACCTGTGTGTCTGCCTAATAGAAAATAATAATAGAAAAATTACTGAAAATTATAAAATTGAAAATTGAAAATTCTTTAAATAGGTAAGCCAATGGAAGCGAAAGTATCAAAAAAGTTCAATGAAGCTATGCAAAAAGCCGACGACTCATATATGAACAAGCGTAGAATTCTTATTGACCCGATTACACGGCTCGAAGGCCACGGGAAAATTGACATCTTCCTCAACGACAAAGGTGATGTTGCAAAGGCATATTTCCAGGTGCCCGAACTGAGAGGATTTGAAGTGTTCAGCCGCGGAAGACCTGCCGAGGATATGCCTCAAATCACGAGCCGTATTTGCGGTGTCTGCCCGACTGCTCACCATATTGCTTCCACTAAAGCTTTGGATGATTTATACAAAGTTGAACCAACTTTGACTGCAAAGCTAATCAGGGAATTGGTTTATAATATCTTTTTCCTCGAAGACCATGCACTTCACGTTTATGTTCTTGGCGGTCCCGATTTCATTGTCGGTCCAGATGCTCCAAAGGAACTCAGGAATGTTGTCGGTGTCATTCAGAAAGTCGGAATAGACATTGGAAAAAAGGTGATTTCGATGAGGCGTGAACTAAGGGAACTGATTACTTATCTCGGTGGAAAAGTAATCCATCCCGTTCTCGGTTTGCCGGGTGGTGTGGCGAAAGCGTTGCCTCCTGAAGAATTATCCGGATTTCAGAAAATTGCAAAAGACGGTCTCGACTTTGCTCTATTCACATTGCAGGTTTTCAAGGATATTGTACTCAAGAACGAAGAATACGTCAAGCTGATAACTTCGGATGCCTATACACACCAAACTTACTATATGGGCTTGGTTGACGAGAATAATAAAGTAAATTTCTATGACGGGCAAATTCGTGTCGTTGATACTATCGGCGCAGAGTGGGCAAAATTCCCTGTTCAGGATTATACTGATTACATTGCAGAACACGTAGAACCCTGGAGCTATATAAAATTCAATTATCTTAAACCGCTGGGCTGGAAAGGATTCGTTGACGGACCTGACACGAGTATTTATTCTGTTGCTCCGCTTGCACGCCTGAACGCCGCAGACGGAATGGCTACACCGCAAGCACAGAAAGCTTATGATGAAATGTACGCTACTTTAGGCGGGAAGCCGGTGCATCACACTCTTGCGAATCATTGGGCAAGAGTAGTGGAAATGGTATATGCAGGAGAAAGAATAAATGAAATTTTATCCATGCCGGAAATCACAAGCAAAGATATCAGGACTATACCTGTAAATGTGCCGACAGTTGGAATCGGAGTTGTCGAAGCGCCGAGAGGTACATTAATTCATCATTACGAAACCGATGAAAAAGGATTAATCCAAAAAGCGAATTTAATCGTTGCGACTCAAAACAATTCGGCACGAATTGCAATGAGTGTGGAAAAGAGTGCAAAATCACTGATTCATAATTTCAATGTTAACGACGGATTATTGAATATGATTGAAATGGCGTTCAGGGCTTATGACCCGTGCCATGGCTGCGCGACTCATTCCCTGCCGGGGACAATGCCATTAAAAATCTATATATATGATAAGGACAGGAATTTGTTGGAGGAAATCAAACGTTAAAAATATTGCAGGGACAGAACATTGTTCTACCCCTGCAATGAATTCAAAATCGAAATTTGGGATTGTTCATTGAAATATTATTTTATGAGGGATTAAAGTTAATTATGAATTGTTAATTGTGAATTATTAATTATTCACTTTTGGGAGGTGGTTGTTATGAAAGTCAGTGAAATTTTAAAATCGAAGGGTCCTCACGTTTACAGCATCGGTGAAGACCGCATCGTAAGGGTTGCAATAGATATGATGCATAGGAATCATATCGGCTCGCTTGTCATATTGAATATCAGCGGCGAATTGACAGGAATTATTACCGAAAGGGATATACTCGAATTATGCGTTAAATATCCTGACAATTTCCAAAGCTTAATTATAAAAAATGTTATGTCAAAACAGACAATTATCGCTGAACCCAACGATGATATTGACTATATAGAAATGGTTATGACGAGTGAATTCATCCGTCACGTACCTGTAGTCGAAAATCACAAACTGGTAGGGCTTGTGTCCATTGGCGATGTCGTCAAGGCACAAAGCAAGATTATTCAATATGAGAACAAGTACCTCCGTGACTACATAAACGGAGTACGTGGTTAAAATGAAGAATTAATAACGAAAAATTATTCACTATTCATTATTAGTTATTCACTGATTAAGTTTACTTAATTCTTAGTCCTGCAATTTTAACTGCACCTCTGTGGTAGCCGTCAGGGAACAATGCTTTCAGTTCATCGAGTGTGATATTGCAATCATCGCACAGTTGATAGATATTAGAAACCGATTGATTCCTGCTGAAATAATCACGAAGGTAATTAATAATTACCCAGTGTTTGTCGGTTAGAAGATTAGGCATCTTTAGTTCATCGGCTGTACTGATTGCAAATTCTTCGTCCCATTCTGTCCAGTCAACGAGAAAACCCTTTGCATTAACTCTGTACGATTTGGTTTCAACTTCAGATGGAACCGGCTGTTCTGTTTTAAGAGAATGTAAATTAAGATATCCTTTGTCATAACTAATTCCGGCTAATTTACAGGCACCCCTTTGGTAACCCATTGGAAAAAGAGTTCTGAATTCGCCGATTGTAAATTTAAAATGTTCCATTGTATCGTATGCTGTCGGGCAAGTGTTGTCTCTTTTGAAAACTTCCCGAATATAATTAAGCACTTTTTTGTGGTTCTCTGTCAGTCCTTGTGTAATCTCTAATTCGAGTGCCATTCCTTCTGCAAAATTTTCATCCCAGTCGTCAACATTAGCGAGGAATCCGTACTGGTCAACCTGGTATTCCCTGTTATTAAATACTAACTTATCCATAAATTCACCTTCATTTTTTTAACTCTTAACTCCCTGAGAAATTCATAAAAATGCACATCTTGCGGTAAATCCTTGTGATGTTTTGAATAATATTTCATAATAATTTTTGAAATATAAATATTAAAAAAAATAAATTATCAAATTTTTGTTATTTTACATAATGTTCTAATAAAAAGTGTTGCTGATTGTATGCACGAAGTTTCGATAGCACAGGAAATCATAGAAATCGTTAAGGATTATCTACCTGACGGAAACGGCATTTCTGTTAAATCGGTCAAAGTTGATGTCGGTGATTTCAGCAATATCTTACCGGAAGCTCTCACTTTTGGTTTTGAAGTTTTAACTGACAATTCCGGTATGAAAGGTGCCGAATTGATAATAAATAAAATTCCATTGACAGTGAATTGCATAAATTGCAATTATATATCAACACTTGACGAACCTCTTTTCTTTTGCAAAAAGTGTAAAAGTCCGAATGTTGAGATTCTCACAGGTACAGAATTAAAGGTAACCGAAATCGAGCTTAACGATTAAAAGGAATAGATATGAGCTTAATTACCGTTGAAAGAAAAATTCTTGAAAAAAATGATGAGATTGCAAATCTTAATCGTGAGAAATTCAGATTCAAAGAAATGTTCACGATGAATCTTGTAAGCTCCCCGGGTTCCGGAAAGACGAGTTTAATCGAACAATCGATTAACGTCCTGAAACACAAATTGAAAATCGGCGTCATCGAAGGGGATGTTCAGACTAATCTCGATGCTCAAAGAATTGATGCACTCGGCGTGCCTGTTGTCCAAATCGTAACAAACGGCAGCTGCCACCTCGATGCGATGCTTGTTCGCGATGCATTTCAAAAATTGATTGATTTGGATTTGAATTTACTTTTCATCGAGAATGTAGGCAACCTCGTTTGTCCCGCGGCTTATGACCTCGGCGAAGAAATGAAAGTTGTAATCATCAGCACAACAGAGGGGGACGACAAACCCCTGAAATACCCAGCTATATTCCATAACTCGAAAGCACTTGTTATAAATAAAATAGATTTATTACCTCATGTGAATTGCAATGTTGATGCAATCAGCAAAAATGCTTATTCTATTAATTCGGAATTAAAGATATTCGAAACATCCTGCACGACACAAGAGGGAATCAGCGAGTGGTGTGAATATTTATTAAGCATGGTAAAATGAATTGACATCGAGAGTCGTAATATCAATCAGGGGAGCTGTCCAGGGAGTTGGATTTCGACCTTTTATCTATCGTCTTGCAAGCGAGATGAAGCTGACCGGTTTTATAAAAAACAACTCGATTGGAGTAATTATCGAAGCCGAAGGTGAAAAGCGAATACTCGATTATTTTATAAATCAAATCCGCGAGAAAAAACCTTCTTTAGCAAAAATCACGGGATTTGAATTTTCTTTTCACGAAAAAAACGGATATACATCTTTTCAAATTCTTAAGAGCGAGGAATCAGGCGAGATTTCTGCTTTCATTCTCCCCGATATTGCAATATGTGATGATTGTCTTAGAGAGATGAACAATCCTTCAGACAGAAGATATAAGTATCCATTTATAAATTGCACAAACTGTGGTCCGCGCTTTTCAATTGTCGAAGCAATTCCTTACGACAGGAAAAACACAACGATGAAAAATTTTAATATGTGCCCTGACTGCCAAAAGGAATATAATAACCCAAATGACAGAAGATACCATGCGCAGCCGGTTGCCTGCCCAGAATGTGGTCCCCATGTTGAATTATGGAATAATAACGGAAGTATAATTGATACTCATCATAATGCAATTTTAAAACTTGTTGAATTTGTAAGAGCCGGAGAAATCTCAGCAGTAAAAGGTATAGGCGGATTTCATCTTATGTGTGATGCATATAATGATGAAGCAATAATTAAGATGAGAGAAAGGAAACAAAGAGTTGACAAACCGTTTGCATTGATGTTCCCTTCGCTTGAATCCGTGAAACAAGTTTGCAATGTTAATCAGTTGGAAGAAGCTCTTTTACTCTCTCCCGATTCACCTATTGTCTTACTTAAAAGAAAAGATAAATCAATAAAAGCACCATCACAATTCATAGCACCCGGAAATCCGTATTTGGGAGTAATGCTGCCTTATTCGCCACTTCATCATTTGATTATGAAAGAGCTGAATATACCGGTTATAGCCACCAGTGCAAACATTTCAGAGGAGCCAATGTGTATTGACGAATATGAGGCACTCGACAGATTGAAAAACATTGCCGATTATTTTCTCGTCCACAACCGTCCAATCAAAAGGCATATTGATGATTCGGTTGTTCGAGGAGTCAAAGGTAAAGTGATGATGCTCAGGCGTGCGAGAGGTTATGCTCCGTTACCAATCGAATATGATACAAATGAGAATAATAAAATAATTCTTGCAATGGGTGGACAACTAAAAAATTCAATTGCTATGAAGGTAGGAAAAAATGTTTTTCTAAGCCAGCATATAGGTGATTTGGAAACATACGAAGCTACAAGGGCTTATACAAGGGTAATTGATGATTTTAAAATGCTTTACAAGGCGGAACCGGAGCTGGCTGTGAAAGATTCACATCCCGATTATTTCTCTACTAAATTCGTAGATAATTTAAATATTGAAAGTAAAAGTATTCAGCATCATATAGCACATATCGCTTCCTGCAAAGCAGAAAATCAGGTCAAAGGAAGCTGTCTGGGTGTATCCTGGGACGGTACCGGTTATGGCTTCGACAAGACAATTTGGGGGGGTGAATTTTTCAGAGTTGATGAAAATGTGTGTGAGCATATAGCAAGTTTCAGGCAATTCCCTCTCCCAGGAGGAGAAACTGCAGTCAGGGAACCGCGACGTTCAGCACTCGGCTTGCTTTATGAAATGTACGGTTCTTCAGCTTTTAATTACCCGGTCATTCATAATAATTTCGAGCAGAAAGAAATTTCAGTTTTAGAAAAAATGCTGGCTAACAAAACAAATTGCCCACTCACATCAAGTGTGGGACGGTTATTCGATGCTGTAGCTTCAATTCTTGATATCAATCAGATAATAAATTTCGAGGGTCAGGCAGCTATGAATCTCGAGTTCGCTGCTTCTTCGAATGAAAAAGGAGTATATAATTATTATATTTATCATAATGATTTCATAACAATAGACTGGCAGCCAATAATTGAAGAAATTCTTTTAGATTCTAATTCCGGTATGAATAATTCAATAATCTCTGCCAAATTCCACAACACTTTGACTGAAATTATTCATGAAATAGCAAAAAGTGTTAATGAAGATAAAATTGTTCTTAGTGGCGGATGTTTTCAAAATGTTTATTTACTGGAAGAAGTGATTAATAAATTGGAAACAAATGATTTTAACGTTTATTGGCATCAGCGTGTGCCCACAAACGACGGCGGCATTGCCTTCGGTCAAATTATAGCTTCTGAATGGAATATCAAAAGCAAAATTTCTAATTACAAATGATAAGGATTATTGTCTATGTGTTTAGCAATACCGGGAAAATTAGTTTCAATCGATGTTTCAAATGAAGACTTGAAAATGGGTAAGGTGGATTTCAGCGGCATCGTCAAAGATGTTTGCCTTGATTTTGTTCCTGAAGCGAATATCGGTGATTATGTAATCGTTCACGTCGGATTTGCATTAAATGTATTGAATGAGGAAGAAGCATTGAAAAATATTGAAATGCTCAATGAAATAATGAGTTATAATGAACAATGAAATACATTGATGAATATAGGAACAAAGAGCTAATCAGGATTATATCCGATAAAATTCGTTCTGTTCTAACAAAGCAAATCTCAATTATGGAAATTTGCGGAGGACAAACCCATACAATACTAAAATATAACCTCGAAGAATTTTTACCGGCTAAAATTAATTTGATTCATGGTCCCGGCTGTCCTGTTTGTGTTACTCCAATAGATTATATTGATAAAGCCATAGAACTTTCGATGAAGGATGATGTAATTCTTGTTTCCTTTGGCGATATGCTTAGAGTTCCCGGTTCAGAAAAAGATTTATTGTCTGCCAGAGCTAATGGTGGAAATGTACGAATGGTATATTCTCCATTAGATTCAGTGAAAATTGCCTCTGAAAATCCTGATACGAAGGTAGTATTTTTTGCTGTTGGTTTTGAGACAACTGCGCCTGCAAATGCAAGGGCAGTGATTGAAGCAGATAGACTGGGTTTGATAAATTATTACATGTTATGTTCACACATGCTTGTTCCGCCGGCTATCGAAGCATTGATGTCAAATAATAAAGTTAAATTAGATGGGCTATTGGCGGCTGGACATGTTTGCACCGTTATGGGTCTCAGAGAATATGAATTGTTATCTGAAAAATTTAAGATGCCGGTTGTTGCTATGGGTTTTGAACCGCTCGATATTATGAATGCTATTTATATGGTGGTGAATCAGATAGAAGAAAATAGATTTGATGTTGAGAATCAATACTCAAGAACTGTTACAAGAGAAGGTAATGCACACGCAATAGAAATAATTAATAAAGTGTTTACAAAAGAAGACAGGGAGTGGAGAGGTATTGGAGTAATAAAAAACAGCGGATTAAAATTAAGAAATGAATATTCAAAATATGATGCTCTTTTAAATTTTGATTTTGAAAAAAAGGAAACAATGGTTATAGGTAACTGTATTGCCGGAGAAATTCTTCAGGGATTGAATAAGCCGGCTCAATGCAGTTCTTTCGGCAAAGAATGTAAGCCCGAACACCCTCTCGGTGCCCCTATGGTGTCGTCTGAAGGTGCCTGTGCTGCATACTTCCGTTATAAAAGAAGCAAAAATTAAATTTTAAATTTTGAATGTTGAATATTGAATTATGGATGTGTTTTTTTTAAACTGCAAAGACGTTAGTCTCAAAGAAAAATTAAAACTGAATTCTGAAATATAAATTGAGAATTGATAATTATGAAAACTGAAAATGAAAATAATATAAATACAGGAATGAGTTGCCCGGTACCTATTAGAGATTATAAACAAATACTCATGGCACATGGCGGTGGTGGCTCATTATCGCATCAATTAATCAGCGAATTGTTTGTAAAAGTTTTTGATAATCCGGCTCTCAATCTACAGCATGACGGTGCAATTCTCGATATTAGCAGTACAAAGTTAGCTTTTACAACTGATTCTTATGTCATCAATCCAATATTTTTTCCGGGTGGAGACATCGGTTCTCTTGCGGTCAACGGCACAGTAAATGATTTGTCTGTTTGCGGTGCAAAACCGCTTTTCATTTCCGCAGGATTTATTATAGAAGAAGGTTTTCGGATTGAAGAACTCTGGAAGATTTCTTTATCAATGAAGCAGGCGGCTGATGATGCGGGTGTTCAGATAGTTACCGGTGATACAAAAGTTGTCGAGAAAGGTAAGGGGGATAAAATATTTATCAACACAGCAGGTATTGGAATAATTGATAATGATGTAAATATATCTCCTTTAAATTGCAAACCGGGTGATGTGATAATAATTAACGGAAGCATAGCCGAACATGGAATAGCCATTTTATCGAAGCGGGAAGGATTTGAATTTGAATCTGAAATTGTAAGCGATTGCTGTCCGTTAAATGGATTAGTGCAAAATATTCTTACGATTTCAAAAAACATTCGCACTATGCGTGATGCGACTCGAGGTGGTGTGGCAACTGTTCTGAACGAAATTGCAATGTCATCAAATCTTGGAATTGTTATCGAAGAAAATAAAATTCCCGTTAAGGACAATGTAAAATCCGGCTGTGAAATTCTGGGTTTTGACCCACTGTATGTAGCTAATGAAGGCAAGGTTTTGATTATAGTTTCTACTGAAGATGCTGAAAAAGTATTACAAGTTATGAAAAATCATCCTTATGGGAATGATTCAGCTATAATTGGAAATTTAGTGGAAGAAAATCCCGGAATGGTTGTGATGAAAACAATAGTCGGAACAACAAGAGTGGTTGATATGCTTTCAGGCGAACAACTGCCGAGAATATGTTAATTACTAATTAATCTAAAAATGATTTTTTATGTAAAGTGAAATATAGATGTTTTAATTATTAATTATAAATTGTGAATTGTGAATTGAATATTATGTCTGAGCTTGTTATTTTAATTTCAACTGCTGTGGCTTTAGGATTCGTACATACCATTATTGGTCCGGACCATTATGTACCATTCATAGCAATAGCTAAAGCAAGAAGCTGGTCAAATCCGAAAGTACTGGGTATCGTATCGCTGTGCGGTCTGGGACATATTCTATCATCTGTTATTATAGGATTGATTGGCATTGCACTCGGCATAACCATTTCCTCGATTGAAGCATTCGAATCCAGCAGGGGAGAAATTGCCGGCTGGCTTTTGATTAGTTTCGGTTTAATTTATATGATTTGGGGAATAAAGAAATCTTTTAAGAATAAACCCCATACCCACATCCATATTCATCCCGACGGAAGCAGTCATAATCACGAACATATACACGAAGAGGAACATATTCATGTTCATACAACTGATAAGAAAAATATAACACCCTGGATGTTATTCATTGTTTTTGCATTCGGTCCCTGCGAACCTCTCATACCTCTGCTGATGTATCCCGCAGCAAAGCAGCATTATTTTTCAGTTGTTGTTGTTACAGTTGTTTTTGGAGTTGTTACTATTGCAACTATGCTCGCAATGACATTTCTCGGATTGAAAGGGATGAGCTTTATACCAATGCAAAAGCTTGAAAAACATATTCACACAATTGCAGGATTAACAATACTTATTTGTGGCGTTGGGATAATATTTTTTGGATTGTGATAGTATTTTTTTTATTTAATTAAATATTTTTTTAAATTGAAATTAATAATTGATTTACAATATAAGGTGTGAATATGAATACAGTAAATGGTTTTGCTCGTTATTTTTTATTATCTGTTATTTTATCAATTCAAATTTTTCCACAAACAAAACTTCCCGGGCAATGGAGCTTAATGTTTAACGGAAATTATTTCACTAATTTTGGAATTTCAGAGGCAATGCGAGGAAAGGGTGAGGAATTTTACAATGATCTTTCAGTAGATTACAACAATTCCAAATTCCCTTTCGGAGAAAGTGGTACGAAATCATTTAATTTTGGCGGTCAATTATCTTATCGGTTTTCTGAAAGTAATTTCAGCCCTTATCTATCATTAAATTTATTCTTCTTTTATTTGAATAGTGATGCTTCATATCTATCTATTCCAGCACATGCTTCAATGACTCTTTTTGTATGGTCTCTGGGTTGTGAATACACTTTAGGTTTACCTTCTGATTTACTTAATTTTATCGGGAGACTTGGTATTAATACAAGTACAGTAGCCGGACATATTGATTATTTTATGGAGACAGATGTGATACCGACGCAACGATTGGGTTTTGAAACAGAAATAGGTAGTAGATTAAATATTCCCGGAACACCACTCGCTGTTGAACTTTTAACTAATTATTCAAATATAAATCTTATTGGTAAAAGTTACACAAAACCTGCAACACTGCCTCGACTTTATTTACCGGAAAGAGAACTGAATGACGGAAAAAATCCTGACGATCCGAACGATAAAGACAGAACGATAGATTTTCTTTCAATAAGACTGGGATTGAGGATTTGGTTTTGATTAATGAAGTAATAAAAGTTGAATTCGAAATTATTTCTTTTAATTTAATATTTAACTTATGTTTACCATTTATCTTTTTGATATATATAAATTTTCTATTTGAATATTTAAAATTAGTTTATTGAAAATTCAATAAAAATTTAAAATTTTAAATTAAAAATTCGATTTTCTAATCTCCACATATATATTGCGTAACATGAGTTAGTTATTCCCCCGTCCACCCTTCAATTATCTGAATTGCACGCCCTGCATATTCAGGCAATGCAACTTTAATCGGGATACTCAATTCTTCAGTAACTTCATGCTGAAGTTCTGTATGTATTGCTAAAATTTTCACAATAGCAGGAAAATCAATTTCAAACATGTCAGCCAGCCGCAACACTTCGGGTAATCCAATGTAATGTGGCGATGAAGTCAATATAACCGGAAAATCCTCTCTTTCAATTTCAGTAATACTACCTGCCGGCTTATTTCCCTCGGAAATTGTATCGAGAATTAAAACCTTTTCCCTTCCTTCGAGATAATCGAGTATTTCCATTCCTCCGCCATAAACGCTCTCATAATCAACTTCATCCGGGAATCTATTTTGGATTAACTTTGCCGCTTCGAATGCTGCTCCGTCGTCTCCCATAATATCGTTGCCGATGGACATAACAAGAATTTTGTTCATATTTTTTTAATAAAATATTCAATAATTAATTTTCAATTTTCAATGAATTATTATATTTATAATTTACAAACAATCGCTTCATTCATCATTAATTATTAATAATTTAAAATTTATTGAAAATTTGAAATTGAAAATTGAAAATTGAAAATCATCTCTAAATTCAATGTTTTACTTCCTTTTGAAGAAGTGATTCAATCTTTTCAATTTTTGATTTCATTCTTGACTTATCTCCTTTGCGGAAATCCACCTTGATTGAGGAATAAATCCTGTTGCACTGCGGCTCGAGAATTTTAAAGCAGGTAGTAATCACACCGAATACATCATCCCACGAGCCTTCGAGTATTGTTCCCATAGGTGTTAGCTGGTAAGTGATTCTGCTTTTATCAATCAAATCAATTACCTGTGAAACATAAGGGCTGACGCTCTCCCCTTTGTCAGTCGGGAACATAGAAAATTCAACAAGCACCATATTTTATTCTCCTTTTATCTTACTAT
Organism: Bacteroidota bacterium; assembly: GCA_004322215.1. Taxonomy (GTDB): domain Bacteria; phylum Bacteroidota; class Ignavibacteria; order Kapaibacteriales; family UBA2268; genus XYC2-FULL-35-21. The sequence continues at coordinate 37,164 of SCSM01000040.1, forward strand.
ACTGAAGAATTTTGTTTTTATTACTGTCGGTGTTTTTAGCGTAAACATATAAATCCCATTTTCAAGTGAGTTTGTAGAATAATCCATTTTGTATCTCCCGGCTAAAGGAATCGATTCAAATAAAATCTCATTTTTTCTACCCAACATATCAGTTATTATTAGTGAAGTCGCTGCTTCCTCGATTATTTCAAACTCAAATGTGATTTTATCATTTGCAGGATTCGGCTTTGCATCGAACAAAGTTATTTGACCTGGTGATATTAACCTCGCACCACCTTCACGGCATAATCCCGCAATGCAGAACTGCCCGTTTGTAATATATGAACGGCACAAGCCACCGGTCCATATCACAGTATCTATTTCTACAGAACTACATTCTACTTCACCCAATGCAGGTATGAATTGAAGTTGTGCCAGAGTTCCGATTGTGTCTCTGAGTGTACCGCTTAATTGTATAATTCTCCTGTTATTCACAAATGTACCCTGAGGCGTATTTCCCCGGGATTTAAGTACGGTTCTGTCTGTGCTTACTCTGATTGTATATCCTGTTATACCGCTTTCAATCAATCCGGTTGATGATTTCAACAGAATGGGAATCGTTACCTGTGTTCCAACCAATGCGCTGTCTGTCGGAATTTCCAGATATGCTTTCGCTGTAACAGGATTCCCTTTCGCACTTACAGGAATTGTCTCATCCAATTGACATGGCTGAGAAGCGTACACAATCAAATCGAATGTATGCAATAAATCATCATCTGCAAAAAACGATAACGTAAATACAATCGAATCTCCCGGAGATAAATCCACGGGAAGTGCCGGATTAATGTTCGATATTCCGAACAATTGAGGTGGAGTGGAAATGCTGTCAACATGAACAACCGCATTCCCGTTATTTCTAAGTACGACTCTTCTCGTTGCCGTTGTTCCGTTATCAACCGAATCAATCAGTAAAGATGTACTGTCTGCATTGAATTGCGGGTCAACGATTCTTGCAAGTAATACGACATTTTTTACTCCGCCGCATGTATCAATAATCTGAAGAGAATCATTCAATATTCCGGAAGCAGAAGAACCGTTAAATCTGAGATTTGCTGTCCTTGTTTCGTTTACATTGAAATTCGATGCGAATGTGTTGCCAATTACAGAAAACAATCCCGAATAATTATTTGTAAGGAAACTCGTAGGTAAAATTGAAGTATTAGTTACATCAAATGTAACTGTCTTCTGATTATTTATACAAACATCGCCGAAATCAATTGTGTCCTTCACATCGATTTTTGGCAGAAATATATTTGCCTTCAATGCTAATTTCTTTGAATTTCCGCACGTGTCAATAACAATCAGAGAATCAATAATTATACCTTCGTTGGTTGAACCTTTAAAGAAGATTGGTACATCTCTTGATTCACCCTGGTTTAACTGGTTTGTCAGAGAATAATCCATCAGCGAAAACATTGATGTACTGTCAATTTTTCTGGAGAATGAAGTTGCTCTCGACGAAGAATTAGTAATACTGAATCTTGTGCTTGCCGATTGATTAATACATATTGTTCCGAAGTCGAGAGTATCATTGAAACTCACTGACGGCTGGAATATAAACGAACTCAGTTCAATCGTTTTTACATTATTACAAACATCGGTAAAAGTTAGTTTCCCCGTATAATTCCCTTCATTGCCGTTTCCGAAGCTTCTTACCCGTATATTTTTTGTCTCATCGGGTGCAAACTTAATTGACATCGGATTATTATCGAGAGAAAATAATGATGTCGGATTTATATCTGCTAAAATTGTTGTTTCTCCCTGTGATGCATTATGTATTGTCAATAATGTATCCGATGTTCCCGTAACACATACCGGTTTAAAATCGAGTGTATCTTCAACATTCTGGAATTCGAGAACAACATTCGGATTAATTGAAATTGTCATAGTATCACGTCCCACGCATCCGTTAGCACCCGTTACAGCCAATTCGTATGAAGTCGTAACAGACGGTGTGGCAAGCGGCGTTAATGATGTCGGATTACTCAGTCCTGTCGCAGGTGTCCATCGTATTGACTGGTATGGAGTGATGCCGCCGGTAGCTGAACCGTTCATTCTGACGGATACAATATCTCCCTGGCAAAAAACAGTATCCCTTCCTGCATCGACAACGGGTGTCGGCTTCATTGATACTACAATCGTATCTGTATATCTGCAGTTATTGGCATACGTTGCGACTACCCAATAAGTCCCGGGTTGAGTAATAGTGTAAACCGAATCGGTGCTTCCGTCCTGCCATAAATATGAAATTGCCCCGTTGAAATTATTTGTCTTTATTATTTCACCCGGGCAGATGTCGAGGTCAGGACCCAATCCGTAAATATATCCCGGTGAGTTATTAAAGAGCCAGTTTGTATTATTCGCTATATCCTTGCTGAACTTCCCCGCATAAAATGTCGCTCCTCCCGTTGCCTGCATATCGGACATCTCGATGAAATCGCCTGACACGATTCCTGTGTTCTGGTAAACATAAGCTTGCTGTCCGGAGCTCGATGCTCTTAGTACTATCGGGAAACAATTGTTTCCCCTGACATTGAATTGCTTTCCGATGTACTGCGTGTTTCCGCTGTTTAAAATATATGTCTTACCCGGTGAAAAAGTCAAAGTATCATACCTGCTGCTATTGTAAATTCTTCCATTACCACGGAAAATCACTTTGTTATATGACGCAGAATCATAAAGCTGAACATTTGTCGCAGCATTCGTAAATTCCACCTCATTATACTTCATTCCCTTTCCGGACACCATTGCCAAATCCGTTCCTGTAAAAATAATTTCCGATTTCCCGCAATTGAAAAACAGATTCCTGTCGAGTAGATACCACTCGGGATTTGTACCGCTTCCGGTTAGAGTTATTTTTGAATTCCCGAGAACTAACGAACGCACATTATCCCGGTCTGATATTAGATGTGAAGCAGTTACCGGCTTGCTGTTCGTGTTCAATATTCCGTTATAATGAAATATCATACCGGTTGTATTTATCCCATCCTGTATGTACCAGCTTCCACCTACACCCTCAAATATCATATTACTGGGCATCGGATTCATACCTGTTGTTATATTTTGGTTCAGATTTGAAGATTCAAATATGTATTGCCCGTTATATGTAATGTTCATATCCGGAATAAATGCCAGTGAACCGAAAATTCTTATGTCAACACTGTCACCTGCAAAAGTCGGCTGGAATGTGGAACCCGTCCAATTCATATTATTGCACGCTGCATTGCGGGAATCGAGGTAAACAGACTGTCCAAGCATCTTGAAGGAATTTGCATCGAAAAACACATTGTCTATTCCTGTCGGAATGCATGTACCGCCTATTCCGCCACTCGTCAATGACCAGTGGGAGCCATCGCTCCAATTACCCGTTCCGCCTACCCAGTACAAATTTTTTGGATTTGTCGAATTTATAGTCCATCCGGTATTGTTACCCAAATCTACCGAGTTATTAGCAACAAATGTAGCTGCTCCCTGGGTATGAATGTCTTTTAAAGATACATAATTTACTGAAATACTGCCTGTGCTCTTTTCAATCGTTGCGAACGAACCGGGTGTCGTACTCCTTATTGAAATTGGTGCTGCACAAGTCCCCGATGCAGATAATGAATTATTTATGGTCTGAACTGAATTGCTGTATAAAATGTAACTTTTACCGGGAGAAAACACAAGGTTATTGTAAACATTATTATCAAAAATTATCCCATTCCCAAAAAATGTTACTTTATTAAAGGTTGATGCACTATACAAGGAATAAGTCTCCTTCGGGTCAAAGAATTCGACATTATAATATGTCAGTCCATTTCCTGAAAACATACTAACGTCATTACCTATAAATCTTATTGTCGAGGTTCCGGCATCAAAAGTCAATTTTGTATCATTGAAATTCCACTGGGCATTTTTCCCGCTTCCGATTAGAGTTACCAGCGATGAACCGAGGGATAGTCCTCTTGTCTTGTTTCCGTCCGAAACAAATCTTTCGCATGTAACCGTCTCGTCATTTGTTCTTAGTGTTCCGTTTACTAAAATAATGCTTGAAGCACAATCGATAGAATCGAGCAAGGACCATTCTCCACCAGAACCATTGAAAACTACATTATTGATGAACTGTTTACCTCTGGACAGTATTGTATTTCCTACCGATTGTGCCTCAAAATATACTAATCCTGAGTATTTCAGAGACATCACCCGGCTTAATTCGAGTGAACCGTAAATGCTGAGCGATGTATTGTTAGCACCGTCAAGAATGGGATTGAAAGCTGCTCCGGTCCATTTCATATTACTGCAGGATGCACTCGATGTATTAATCATCACTGTTTGAGAATCGGATGAAAACGAATTTGCATCAAAAAATACATTGTCATAAGCATTAGGTATGCATGCTCCCCCCGTGCCTCCGCTTGTAAGTGACCAGTGTGAAGGGTCAGTCCAGTTTCCTCCGTCTCCTACCCAGTATAAATTAAGTGGTGAAGCCCTGAAAATAAACCAGCCATTGTTGTTTCCGAGGTCAACTGAATTTCTTGCTGTAAACACTGCGAGACCTTGTGTATAGCAATCCTTCAAAGTAACATAATCCACGTTAACACTTCCGCTGGTCTTTGCTAATATTGTTTGAAACCCGGGCACCCTCGAACGAATGATTATAGAACCAGTGCAGTTGCCAGTCGCCTTTAACTCACTTCCTATAATTTGGATTCTGCTCGAATCGAGCTCATATACTTTTCCGGGTGAAAAAATCAATGTATCAAAAAAATTGTTTTTCGTTATTAATCCCCCGCCTTTAAACTCAACCCTTCTATATGATGATGAATCGTTCAGAGTATGTGTTGATGATGAATCCTTGAAAGTCATAAAATAGTATATCAGTCCGTTTCCGGGAATTACATTTGTGGCTGAGCCCGTAAAATTTATTTTTGATGACCCCGCAGTAAAACTAAAATATGAGGAATTGATATTCCATTCGGGATTATTACCGTTTCCCGTTAGTGTTATTACAGATGAACCGAGATTTAATGTCCTTATATTTGTATTGTTCGATACAAATCTCGAACAGGATACCGGTTGATTGTTGGTATATAAATTCCCGTTTATAAGAGATATATTTCCTGTTACATCGAGTCCGTCCTGGAGTGTCCAGCCGCCTCCGGTTCCATTAAAAGTAACATTATATTTCAGTTGCTTCCCGGCTGACCTTATTGTATTTCCGTTATTGATGGATTCAAAATAAATTTGCCCGGCAAATGTAAGATACATTGCATTTATCAGCGTAAGGGAGCCGTATATTCTCAAATTGTTGAAATCTCCCGCAAGTGTGGGATTATTTGTTGCTCCGGTCCAATTCATTGACTTACATACCGCCGATGAATTGATTTTTACGATACTCCCATTCTGACTGAATGAATTAGCATCAAAATACACATTATCATCCTGGGTAGGAACCACAAGATGAGTAGTTGTACTTCCGGAGGCAATTGCCCAGTGGCTGATTTCTGACCAATTACCCGAACCGCCTACCCAAAAATAATCTGTTGAAAAGGATTCTGTAAATCCGAAAATTATTAATATAAAAATAAATATGTTTTTTTTCATAATGTTCCCTGCACGTTTCATATTCCCTTCAATAATTAATATACTAATAAAAGTAATGAAATAAAACAAAATTCCTATACATTTTTTTTCATTAATGTCCGAAATTTTTTAAATTACATAGATATTTGTGATTAAGAATAAAATAGTAAATAAACCAATACAGGAATCTTATGAAAAAGAAATTATTAATTTACGTGTTTATTGCAATGTTTTTATTTGTAAATCTATCATTCTCCCAAAAGAAGGATGAGGGTTATATTCAAACGGCATATAATGCAATTCTTAAAAAGGATTATAAAACTGCTATCACTAATTATACCCTTGCTCTCGAAAAATTCAAGGGATATGCTCCCACTTACTATGGAAGAGGATTGGCTTACACTTATTTAGACCAATACCAGGATGCAATCGGCGATTTTTCCAAAGCTATAGAATTGAACGCCAATTATCACCAGGCATACTATGGCAGGGGATTGGCTTATTATAAAACCTCCGATATGACCAATGCAATTTCAAATTTTACATCTGCAATTGCTGCCGAACCGAAGGAATCCGATTATTACTATGCACGTGCTATTGCTTACTACCAGCAGAAGAATTTTGAATCGGCACTCGTTGATTACAACAAAGCAATCGAACTGAACCCGAAAAATGGCGTGGCTTTCTACGGAAGGGCTGTTGTCAATAAAATTTTGAATCGCAAGCAGGATGCTATTAATGATTTTACGACATATATTCAGCTTAACGATGATAAGGATGGTTTGCAAAATGAAGTTTACCGGCTGATTGCAGAAACAAAAGAAGAGGAAGAAAAATAAAATTAAATTTTATTTTCTTTAATAATACTGCTTTAATCATTGTTTATTTATTCAAAACATTATTTTTTTCTGCTATAATATGAAAATAATTATACTCATTTTATTATTATTAGTCTGGGTTTCATCCATGTTCTCGCAGGATGTTCTTGATAAAGGGAAACTCTCCGGCAATTTCCAGCTTGACGCCCAATACTACCAAAAGGATTCAATCATCGGCGCCCAGGATGTAAAAGAAAAGATTTTATCAAATGGATATCTCTATTTGAATTATACAGCAGGTAACTTTTCAATGGGTATGAGATATGAAACTTATCTGAATCCGATTCTCGGCATAGACCCCCGCTACAAGGGAAGCGGCATTGCTTACCGCTTCGGTGAATTCAGGTCGGAGATGATTGATGTTACAGCCGGTAACTTTTACGAGCAATTTGGCAGTGGATTGATTTTCCGTGCCTACGAAGAAAGGTTGTTGGGCTATGATAATGCAGTTGACGGCTTGCGTGTCAAATTCAGACCAAAAAATGGTATTGAGCTGACCGGTTTAATCGGTAACCAGCGTTCTTTTTGGGATAATGGTTTAGGTATTGTCAGGGGTGGAAGCGGAAGAATGGAAGTGAATACGGTTTTTCCGGAATTACTTCCTTTCCAATCAACTGTTGAGGGAAGTTTGATTAGTAAATATCAACCAGACCAGGAATCTTTTTATAATCTTCCTGAAAATGTTCTTGCATGGTCTGGTAAGCTTTCCATCAATACTGAAGATTTTATGGTCGAAGGGGAGTATGCTTACAAGTGTAATGACCCCGATGCAGTAAATAAATTCAATTTCAATCCAGGCAAGGCATTGATGTTGACTGCTTCTTACTACCCATCGGGTTTCGGTGCTTCTATCAATTTCCATACTATTGACAATATGGATTTCCGAAGCGACAGGGATGCACGTGGGAATAATCTGAATCTGAATTTTATTCCTCCCTTGACCAAACAGCATATTTACCGTCTTGCCACCTTATACCCGTCTGCTACACAGCTTAACGGTGAAATCGGATTCCAGGCTGAGTTAACCTATACTATCCCAAAAAAGACTTTTATTGGTGGAGATTACGGAACAACCATAGCATTAAATTATTCACAAATAAATTCGATGGACAAAACTCCTCTCGATGTTGATTCTTCTGATAATCATATTTATACATATAAGTCTTCATTTTTCAAATTCGGTGATGTCCTGTATTTCAGGGATATAAATCTTGAAATTACAAGAAAATGGACAAAAGATTTCAAATCTATTTTTACTCTTATTAATCTTGTTTACAATAAAGATGTAATGGAAAATGAAGGTTCAGGGAAATATGGAAAAGTAAATGCCACAATAGCTGTTGCTGAACTTACTTATTTAATATCAAAAACGAATTCCATAAAATGCGAGTTACAGTATATATGGGCTAAACAGGATTCTGTGATAAAAGTACCTGACAATACTAACGGCAACTGGTTCATGTTCCTTGCAGAATATACTATTGCACCCTCTTGGTATTTCACTGCATTTGATGAATACAATTACGGTAACCATGACACCGGTCGCAAAATACACTATTTGAACGGTTCATTCGCATTTATTTATGAAGCCACAAGAGTTCAGTTTGGTTACGGGAGACAACGCGGCGGATTATTATGCGTTGGAGGAGTATGCAGACCCGTCCCTGCATCGAACGGATTCTTTTTAAGTGTTTCATCAACTTTTTGATAAGGAATAAAAAATGAAAATAATTTACCATTTATTGTCTTTAATTACACTCTTTATTTTACTTGCATGTTGCGATGAAATCACTGGCGATTACAGGCAATCCCAAAATCAAAACATTGATACTTCTAAAAATGCAAGGAGAATCCTCCTGGAAGATTACACCGGATTCAAATGCGGAAGTTGTCCTGCTGCTGCAGAAATTGCTCACGATATAGAGTCGCGTTACTCCGGAAGGGTAATTCTTATGACTGTACATGCAGGGTATTTCGCAGAACCGACAACTGCTCATCCCTACGATTTCAGAACACCGGAAGGTAACGAATGGAATGTAACGTTTGGAATTAGAGATATTGGTAATCCCAATGGTATGGTGAATAGAATCAAGTCCGACGGCTCCTATGTGATTACTCCGACAAAATGGGATGCTGTGGTATTATCTTTATTAAATACAGAACCTGTTTTGAAATTGGAATTTAATGCTTATTATAGTCTAAGCCGAAAAGAAATCTCAGTTGATGCAATGCTCACTTATTTGAAAGATGGCTTTCCTACCCATAATTTTGTTGCTTGTATTCTTGAAGACAGCATCGTCCAGTACCAGATAGATTACAGGAAAACTCCGCAAGATATCGAAGACTATGTTCATAACCATGTTTTCAGAGCAACAATGAACAGTACATGGGGTGAACCGGTTTCGGTAAACGATATCAAAGCGGGGGCAGTTATCAGGAAAAATTGTAAATATATTATACCTGAATCAAAGGGTTGGAGAATAGATAAATTGAAGATTGTTTGCTTTGTACATGATAACAGCACGAAGGAAATTCTACAGTCAGGGGAAACCGATAAACTAATCCTCATACCTTGATTATTATGAAATGCCAGGTCTGCAATTCAGATATTAATGAAGTTTCAACCTGTCCTGTTTGTGGTGCGGAAATTGAACCCGAAAACATTAATCTGAAGCATTATCCATGGCTCCTTGTTTATACGACTAACACTCTAATCGATGCCGAAATGTTCAAGGCAAACCTCGAAAGTGCCGATATTCCCGTTCATATTTTATCCCAAATTGATTCGACCCGTCAATTAACAATCGGTGACCTGGCAATCGTGAAAATCTACGTACCGAGCATTTATGAATCTGATGCAAAAGCAATAATAGAACAGATTGAATCAGATGGTTCTTTATTTAATAATGAGTAATTAATTTCTTATTGTTTTCAATTATTGTAGAGTATGATATGGATTTATAAAAATTTATCAATTAAACATTCATTGAAAATTGAAAATTGAAAATTGAAAATTTATTTAGTATTACCACCAAAAAACTCTTCCGGGCAGAAGGAGACTTTCGATTTTCTTCTTTTCTGCCGGTGTGAAATCGGAATCTGTCAGTACGAGTGATTGAAGATTTCGCAATCTGCCTATATCTTCAGGGATTTCCTTTAATTGATTCTTCATCAATACAAGCGACTTGAGGGATTTCAAATCACCGATTCCGTCAGGCACCCTTGTCAAAGCATTACGCATCAAATCGAGCGTTTCCAGGTTTTGCAGTTTCTTCATGCTCTCGGGTAATGAAGCCAGGTTGTTCCAGCTTAGGTCAAGAGTTTTCAGCTTTCTTAAATTTCCTATCGAGCCGGGAATATAATTTATCTGGTTCCTGCTTAACTTTAATTCTTCAAGGTTAAAAAGATTTCCGAATTCTTCGGGAAGTGATGTCAGAAGATTGTCATTTAAACTTAGTGATTTTATATTATCGAGTAAAGCTATACTGACAGGGACTGCGGTCAATTGATTAAAGCTGAGAATCAGTGAATTTAAATTTGGCAGCGATTTTAACTTGATGAATGTATCGTCAAGATTAAGGTTGGGATTGCCGCTTAAGCTCAATGTGTGCAATCCTTTTAATACCTTGATTGATGCCGGCAATTTATTGATTTGATTAAAATCGAGTACGAGCGTGTGCAATCCTTTCAGCTTGCTTATGCTTTCGGGTATGGTTGTCAAATCGTTTGAATACAAATCCAGTTCCTGCAATGTGCTGATTTTTGAAATAATTTGGAATACATCGTTGAGATTCATTTTCAAATTATCACCAATTGAAAACGAATGAAGATTTGATAATTTTGAAAAACTTACGGGCAAATTTTTCAGATTGTTCGAATAAAGGTTCAAATCCACGAGATTAATCAATTTTCCTATGCTTTCGGGAAGTTCATTCAAATGATTCGATGACAAATCCAATTCCTGTAAATTTTTCAATTCACCGATTGAAGCAGGCAGTGATTTCAAATTATTATCAGAAACAAATAGTGATTTTAGATTCATCAAGGTACCTATGTTTTCAGGTAATTCCATTATACTGTTCGAACGCAGGTTCAAAGTGTTCAATTCAGGAAGACTTGAAATCTTCTCGAGGGCTGCTTTAATATTTAACAAAGGATTTACACTCAAATCGAGAGTATGCAGCTTTTTCAGATTACTTATGCTTTGTGGAAGCTCTATCAGCATATTCTTTATCAAATCCAGCGTCCTCAGGTTCTCCAAATCGCCAATTGTCTTTGGCAGAGCTACCATTTTATTATCACCAAGTTCCAAGCTGAGAAGCATTTTCAGATTCCCTATGCTTTCAGGCAGAGTTTTCAAATGATTATAACTCAAATCGAGTGTTACAAGATTAGTCAACTTTCCTATTGAATTCGGTAAAAATGTCAGTTCATTCCATCTAAGGTCAAGGTATTTCAAATTCTTAAATTTATCTATGCTATCAGGTAAAATCGAAAGCTTACTGTCTTTGAGGTCAAGCCGAATGACATCGAGGGGAGACTTGAATGCCTCAGCCAGTGATTTATAGCCCTTATGTTTATTAAATTCGAGGGTATCTAATAATCCGTTTTGCGCAGAACATATTGTATTAAATAACAATAACACTGCAATGCAAACATAAATCGTTCTGTTTTTCATTTTCGGCTCTTATTATTGCTTAAATATAAAATGCAAAATACAAAAAAATAAAATTTTTACATTAAATTGCAAAACTCACTGTAAATAATTCCAATTTCCCGTATTATTAAATATTGTAATTCATTAAAGAGTGTTAATTCCGACTTCCCGTCTTAATTATAGTCGTGATTGCTCATTAATAAATCTTTATGTTACTTCTAATTAATTCTCTCCCTTTGATGTGATTGAGTAAACGCTTTCGCATAATCATTAAGAGAGTGAATGCTTCTAATTTTGTCCACTGACTTCTCCCTTATATCGAGCAATGTTTCATCGCTCAGCATTTTATAAGCCAGGTCGCGGAGCTTTCCCCATTTCTCGTGTACAGGACAGGGCTTTTCGACTGTACATCCCCTGAATCCCAACACACATTTGTGAAACATCTCAAGCCCATCCATAGCTATTACAATATCAATCAGGCGAATTTCATTGAGAGGTCTGCCAAGTGTGAATCCACCCGATTTGCCCTTCTTCGATACTACGATACTATGCACTGCGAGTGACTGAAGAATCTTTGCAAGAAATTCTTTGGGTATTTTCAATCGCTTCGAAATGTCGGTTGCCGTAAAATAAGTATCTTCATTAAACACTGATAAGTACAAGACAGCTTGCAATGCTAACTCGCACTTTTTTGAAAAAATCACTGTCATTGTGTAACCATCTAAGAATATTTATCAAAAAGAACTAATAAAATTCCAAATTAATTATTGATTTATTATAAAACAAGGTAAATCGGGATTTTTTTCACTTTATTTGAATTATTATTTGAAAATGTTAAATAATTATTATATTTTTAATATGTGAATTATATGTCTGTTTGATTAAATTTTTTAAATTTATTATCCGGGAGGTTTATTTTTATAAGTATCTATTGAAATTTGCATTGGTTCTTATAATTCATAGTATTTATATTAAATAAATGCATTTTTTTCCGAATATTATAAAAATAAATAGTAAAATTATTGGAAAATCAATTATTTTTTAAAAATTGAAATTAATGTAATACGTTAATAAAAATTAGGCTGGTAAAGTAGCTGTTTAATTGCACGATTTCATATATGCACACTCCCTTTGAATGAGATTTTGCAACAGTTCCTTCCCAGCCTTTTATATTTGGAGAATAATATGGCTCAGGACAATATACTATATTCTAATTCATCTAATATCAACAGCTTGATTGCATACCAGGAAGGTGCTGTCGTTAGCAGAACATTAATCAATAAAAAAGTTGGAACGATTACATTGTTCTCATTTGATGAGGGTCAATCCTTGAGTGAGCATACTGCCCCATTCGATGCTTTTGCCCAGGTCATTGACGGTGAAGCTGAAATAACAATCGGTGGCATTAACCATCATCTCATAGCTGGTGATGCCATTATTATGCCCGGAGGGGTGCCTCACGCAGTCAAAGCAACAAAGCAGTTCAAAATGCTTTTGGTGATGGTCAAACAAGCAGATTAGAATCAATTAATTATTTCTCAAGAAATGAAATAATTTCTTTAACAGTTCTCAACACATTTTGATAATAATAATTTCAATAAATTCTATTACAAAAACCTAATCTAATTAAAATAAATACCATTATTAATTATTAATTATTAATTCTTCATTCTTATGGCATCTTTGATTCTGTCGCAGGTTGCGTATTGCTTATAGACCTCACAACTTCGGCATTCTCTGCCCGAACAGCAGTTGTCTATGTGGTGGTAAGTCCAGCATGGATTATTATGTCCGTTGTATGATTCGCATTTTTCCCTGTCTTCTTCCGAACAATTCACGATGTCCCAGCATGGAATTAGCGAGTAGATTGTTTTAATAGCAGGTATCGAAAATTTTTGTTGTGTAATGGCATTCCTGATACATTTTAATCTTTCAATATCAGTGTCCGAGTACAGTCTGTGAGCCGATTCCTTTTTGAAAGGTATCAGTAATCCCTCATGTTCGTACATTCTCAATGTATGAACAGACACACCAAGCATCCTTGCCGCCGAGCTAATTGAGTACAGCGGTGTATCTTCATTTATTTTATTATCTGTTCCCATCACTCCTTATGAAATAATGCAATATAAAAATTGTTTGTTCAATTATTCACTATTCGTTTTTCACTATTCACTAAAAAAAGCCGGAATTGCCCCTATCGTCATCTTGCTCCTTATCGCCATCATCTTAATTCCATTACTCATCATTCTAAATTATATCATTCATTTTAATTAGAGACAATCCACGGCTCTTCATACGAATCAGGTAAAAATGATATTTGCTCCTGCAGACACTTCATAGAACTGTCCGACCGAAATAATATCATCCACCTCATCACAAAAATCAGATTTTGTCAAATGAAACATGTCCACCGTTGCCTTACAGGCATAAATGTTGCATCCTGCATCATGTATCATAGTTAAAAATTCTCTCACCGGCGGAATGTCAATCTTCTCGATTTCCTTCTTCATCATCGAAGTAGCAAAAGCGGACATACCCGGGATACTCCCCAATATTGTGGGTATATGCATCGCTGGATTTCCCACTGTTGCAACTTTCAGCTTATCCATCTTCTTGTTAACTATTGCTTCCATTCCGAAAAAAGTAAAAAACAAATTCGCTTCGATTCCCGCCATCCTCGCACCATTTGCCATTATCAATCCGGGATATACTCCTTCGAGTGAACCATGAGAAACAATGATTGACACCTTCTCAATCGGTGGATAATTACTCGTGTTTTCCATTATTATCTTTCCTATATTATTTTATCAATTATTTTTTATCATAAATGTCATGCCGAACAGTGACACTATTAAATACACCCTGTTGGTTTTGGCAAACCCGCAACCTTTGCTGCTTTCTTTGCCGGACCTTTCGGAAAAAGTGAATACAATTCTTTTGTCTCGACACCACTCTCTTTTGTCAATTTCCTGATAGAAGGTGCATTGCCTTTTTCCATATACTCCTTACGCATGAAATTGATGACAAGCCAGTGCCTGTCTGTCAATTCCAGTATGCCTTCTTCTTTTGCCAGTTCGATTGCTACTTGTTCATTCCAATCATCGCGGTTTTTCAGATGATTGTCTGTGTCAAATTCGAGCATCTTACCTAATATTTCTCTTGCTGCCATTTTAAAACTCCTTTTAAACATTAATTATATTTACTATTTTAATAACAATTCATAATTATTAATTGTGAATTCAATTTCATTTTTCATTTTTCATTAATTCCTGCCCTCAGCCATCCCTTTTACGAGTTTAGTTACAAAGAGCAGTCCTTGCTTCATCTCAGGTTTATTAAGCTCTCTCAGCAAACCGAACAATGAGATTTTACCTGCTTCATCCCTGTCTATCGTTTTATATATTTCCACTGCATTATTCACTGTCGCAAGCATTTCGGGTTGTGTCAGATTTTTAATCGTATTTAATATCATAACAATATTATCCCCGAGATTTTTCACGTCCTGCGGCGAAAACGATGTTACAATTTTATCCAGGACATTAAACGCTTCCTTTGAAAATTGAAAATACCCCGCTCTGTCCATTTCATCGAATTTCAGGAGCAATGACTGAAACATCTCCTTAGAGATTACTTTTGCATCATCCACAAAATCCCTGAAACTCTCTATTTGCTCGAATGCATTCGATAAATTATTTGTATTTCTCACAAGCTTTTTCAGAAGATGAAGAATGTCGCCTGTCTGCAAATGATTAGATAATTCTTCAAACTCATTCAAAGATGTCTGATAAACATCCTTTGCCACAATGAGCAAATCATCTTTAAGGTCTTCCATCTCCAACCGGTGCCTGCGTTGATATTCAAGCTCCTGCACAATGAAATCGAGCTTGTCATTGAGTGAATCAATCCGGCTTTGTACTTCGGTGTCTGTCATATCAATACCTCTTTCCTGCCATTGTCATATTTGAAGTTACCGGCAATTCCTGTCCTCTCAAAAGCAAGTTCCAATACATCCAGCGGAACATAACCTTGCCGTAATGATTCATCTTCGTTTCCTGTAAAAGAGAAAATGGTCCAATTCCCGGCAATGGATATTTTCCTGGTAAAGGTTCCACATCGAAGTTGAAATCAATCAATAATCCTTTACCGAATCCTGATTCGATAAAGCAATTTGCGTGACCGTCGAACTTTGCCCTCATCGGTCTTTCTTCTACTGCATTAAGGAAATTATCATACAGAATTTCTGCTTCGAAATGAGCCACTGAGCCGGCTTTCGAACTTGTCAAATCAGTCGTGTCACCAATTACAAAAATGTTCGGAAAATTTTTTGAACGTAATGTGTCCTTATCTGTAGCAACATAGTTGAATTCATTCCCCATTCCACTTCTCTCGATTGCCGAATCACCTTTATTGGTTGGAATTGTTACGAGCACATCGTAAGGAATTTCCTGCTCATCCCAGGATACGATAACCTTCTTTTCGTTATCAACTCTTGCAATTCCAAATTCTGTAGTCAACCGTATGTTCTTCTTTTCAAGAATATCACCCAAAATCCCGGATGCAATCGGCTTTGTGAAAGCACCTGGCAAAGGTGTAACAAAATGTATGTCAACCTTATCCCTTATTCCCATGTTTGTAAAGTAAGCATCTGCAAGAAACAAAAACTCGAGTGGAGCTACCGGGCATTTAATAGGCATTTCAACAATATTAAGTACCAGCTTTCCGCCTTCCCATGATTTGAAGAAATTCTGTAATGCACATGCCCCTTCGAGTGTATAAAAATCGAATTTGTCTTTGTGCCAGTTCCCGTCTATCAATCCTTCGGTTTCTTCGGGATGTATGTGTGTGCCTGTTGCGATTATCAAATAATCATAGCTGAGAATTTGATTGTTTTTCAGAAGAACTCTATTATTCCCGGCGTCGATTTTATCAATTTCTGCAATTACTACTTCAACACCTCTCGGATAAAAATCCCGTTTTGGTTTCATCACATCCTTAGATGTATATATACCGAACGGAATAAAAAGAAATCCCGGCTGATAATAATGTGTCTCGCTTTTATCAACAATTGTGATATGCCATTTGCTTTGGTCAAGGGCTTCGTGCAGTTTATTGGCAATGATTGTGCCTGCTGTCCCGCCACCTAATATTAACAACTTTTTCAATTTAACCTCAATACAATAAAACTATATTTTTAAATATCAAATAATCTACTATTCAAAATTATAGGTTTATTGACAAAAAAGCAAGAAAAATATTTTACTAAATCCTTGATTTTTAATAGTTTAGGAGAATATAAATTATAATTTAATAATAACTAAAATTATAACTTAATGATAATATTATATCTTAATGGGTTTTAATTTTGAAAAAAATTTTTATTTATTTGAAAATATTTTTTATAATATTTAGTTATAACCGCCAAATATCATAATAATTTGCTAATATAATGGAAAATTATTATAATTTCTTTCAATTAGTTATATTACTTCGGCTTATAATATTATACAATGGCTAATATGAACATTGATTTGAGGTTTATTTTAATCAGCCCAAAGATTCCTATTTATATATAGAATAAGTTACTTAATTAATATACACTCAAAATAATCATTATGGTATAGCTTTTGTCATATACATCACAAACTAAATAAAAAGGTATATGGCAGAGAACAAAGAAGGCCAGGAAAAAACCGAACCGGCGAGTGCGAAGCGACTGAACGAAGCACGAGCCAGGGGACAAGTTTCAAAAAGCATGGATGTTACCACAGCAGCAATGATGCTGTTTGGGGGGCTTATTATATTTTTATTCGGCAGGGAATTGATTTCATCCTTGCAAGATTTCATGCGATTTATATTCCACAATTCCTCTAACATTACTATAACCGACAATAATTTCGGAACAATGTTCCAGCAACTTTTACTCTTTCTCGCAAAAATACTTCTCCCGATTCTCGGATTTGTGATGTTGATTGCAATTGTCGCCGAGGTTTCCCAGGTTGGATTCATGTTCGCTACAAAAAAATTTACGGAAGGACTGCATTTCAAGCAAATCTTCAATCCTTTCGGCGGACTGAAAAAAATATTCATGTCGGGTAGAGCAGGATTCGAGCTTGTAAAAAGCTTTGCAAAATTACTTTTGTTCTCTCTCATTGTTTACCATGTGCTTTCGAACAGGGCAGAGGAAACAATAGGACTAATGGAAAGACCAATCGGAGATATTGGTGCATTCATTGGGGAAGTATGCCTCGAATTGCTAATCAAGATTTCAATCGTTTTCATACTCATTGCAGTAGCCGATTTCTTTTACCAGAAATATCGTTTTAAAGAAGATATGAAGATGACCAAACAAGAGACCAAAGAGGAAACCAAGCAAACTGAGGGCGACCCGAAAATCAAGCAGAGAATAAGGTCAATTCTTAGGTCAAGACTGAGAAAACTCATGTTGAAGAAAGTTAGAACTGCTGAGGTAGTCATCACAAATCCTACGCATTTTGCAGTTGCACTCAGTTACAAAACCGAAAATATGTCCGCCCCCATCCTCGTTGCAAAAGGCGTTGACTTCCTCGCACTTCAAATCCGCGATATTGCTGAAAAGTCCGGTGTCCCCATTGTCGAAGACCCACCGCTTGCCCGGGTGATTTACTACAAAGTGGATGTCGAGCAGGAAATCCCCGAAAACCTTTTCAAAGCCGTTGCGCAGGTACTTGCCTATGTCTATCATCTGAAACGCAGGTCTGGATAATAATTATTATTAATTTACATTTTCAAGTCTAATAAATTTCTACTTGTTTTTCAAAATAATAATACATAAGTTAATGATGTTAATTACTTAATATACAATAGTATATAAATTTCAAAATTCAAAACGAAGTGAATTTTATTTGCCCATTTATATATGAAAAAATATTGAGCAAATAATAGAATAAACTGTCTTTGTAATTAAATAATTTAAGAAAATTTGCATCTAAAATTTATAAAAGGTATGCACGATGAAGAAGCTAAAATTATTACTTGTTACAACCATATATTTTTGTTTTAACCTGATTTTACTGCATTCTCAAAACACAATTCCAACCACCGGTAAAAATGTTATATGTAGTACAGGTTCTGTAAGCTACTCGGTTGGACAAATTGTTTACAACATCAATACTGGATTCAACGGTTCAATTGTGCAAGGCGTTCAGCAACCATTCGAAATTTCAGTGATAGGAGTGATTGATGAATTTGATTGTATTACTTTAAATAGTTCTGCATATCCTAATCCTGTATCTGATAACCTTAAAATAATAATCGAAGGTTTTTCCTATTTTAAATATTCAGCAATATTATATAATTCAATCGGAAAAAAAATAAAAGAAATACAAATTGTTAGCGATGAAACACTAATTGAAATGAGGAATTTTGCTTCAGGGACTTATTATTTAAATGTGATGAATCAGCAATCGGCTTTTAAGGTTTTTAAAATTATTAAGGATTAATATACAAATTATTTAAAATTATAATTTCTGTTTTGATTGTATAATATTCAGATTAATATTAATCAATCATAACATATATTCCAGGTTTATTAATAGAGAAAATCTGCAAAAATTAGTTTCTGTTTGATTAGAGAAAATAATTTTTTTCAAATATATCGGGGATAAAATGGAAACAAAATTCAAATTAATCGTAATTATTTTTATTCTGCTGACACATTTAATATTAACTTTTTCAATTTTTTCACAGGCACCGCAGAAAATGAGCTACCAGGCAGTGATTCGTAATTCGAACGACCAGTTAATTAGAAATACTCAGGTTGGTATGCGTATAAGTATCCTGAAAGGAACTGCGGGGGGAACAGTAGTTTTCACCGAAACGCAAACCCCAACTACTAATGCAAATGGTTTGATTAGCATTGAAATCGGTGGTGGTACCGGCTTTTCTTCTATTGATTGGGCAGTTGATCTATATTTTATAAAAATTGAAACAGACCCAACCGGAGGAACCGATTACACTATATCCGGAACAAGTCAATTGCTCAGTGTTCCGTATGCATTTCATTCTAAAACAGCAGAAAGTTTAACCGGAAGTACAAATGAAACTGACCCGGTCTTTACGGCATCACCTGCAAATGGAATTACAAATTCTAATATTAATAACTGGAATACCGTTTATACTTGGGGTGACCATTCTACAGCAGGTTATTTAACCAATGAAATTGACGGCTCAGTAACAAATGAAATCGAATTACCTTCACAAACTGGTAATGACGGCAAATTTTTAACGACTGACGGAACAAATGCGTTATGGATAACATCTTCCACCGATGAGACTGACCCTATTTTTACTGCATCACCTGCATACGGTATTAGCAATTCAAACATTAACAACTGGAATTCAGCGTTTGGCTGGGGTGACCATTCAACCGCAGGGTATTTGACGTCTGAGGTTGACGGCTCTGTTTTAAATGAAATTGAACTACCGGTTCAGACAGGAAATTCTGGAAAGTTTTTGAAAACAGATGGAACTACTGCTTCCTGGTCTGATTTAAGTGCTCCGGGTTGGAGTTTAACTGGAAATAGCGGAACTAATCCTACTTCAAATTTTATTGGAACAACTGACGGACAAGCTTTTGTCATTAGAACAAACAATGTTATCCGCACACGGATAACTACTAAAAGCCAGATAGAGGTTTTAAATTCAGGCAACTCGGTTTTTATTGGGGAAGGTGCAGGAAATAACGATGACCTGTCAAGTAATGCCAATGTGTTCATCGGCTATCATGCAGGATTAAACAACACTACTGGAAGTTCATGTATCGGTATCGGTAATAATGCATTGAACTCAAATACAACCGGTGGTTCGAATGTTGCAGTTGGCAGTGCAGCTTTATCAAGCAATACAAGCGGTTTAATGAACACTGCAGTCGGTGGTGGGGCTCTTAACTTTAATACTACAGGAGGAACTAATACTGCCGTCGGTTATCAATCATTAAAACAAAACTCAATTGGAGGCAGCAATACAGCAATAGGACTTTATTCATTGTACCATAATTCTGATGGTGATGACAATACTGCAACAGGTGGTTATTCGCTTTATGAAAATACTACCGGTGAATTCAACTCCGCTTCAGGTTATATGACTCTGAGAAGCAACACTACAGGAAATAATAATACTGCTATGGGTTATTCTGCATTATACAACAATATAACAGGTTCAAACAATACCGCTTTCGGTAAAGATGCCGCTCAGAGTAGTTCAATTTATTCTAATATATCTGCTTTCGGTTATGCTGCAATACCAACAGCAAGCAATAGGGTCCGAATCGGTAACTCGAGTGTAACTCAGATTGGCGGGCAAGTTGACTGGAGCACTCTCTCCGATGCTCGTATCAAAAATAATATCAGGGAAGATGTTATAGGTCTTGAATTTGTTATGAAATTGCGTCCGGTTACTTATACATTTGATAAAGATAATGCCGATGCTTTAATTGGAATAACAGACGATAGCGATTATCCCGAAAAATATGATATTGAGAGTATAAGATTTAGCGGCTTCCTTGCTCAGGAAGTTGAGCTTGCAGCAATTAATTCCGGATATAATTTCAGTGGAGTAACAAAACCAGAAAACGACCAGGATTTATATAGTCTTCGTTATGCGGAATTTGTGGTACCATTGGTGAAAGCAATGCAGGAACAGCAGACGCTTATTCTGCAGTTAAATCAAAAAATTGAGTTGCTTGAAAATAAATTGAATGAGCTGAAAGCTGATAATTCTGAGATTAAATAATACCGGAATATACCGGGAATAAATTTGAAATAGTACTCAAATCAAACAGTTAATTTAATTTTTACAATTAACGGTCTTATTTGATTTTGTTGTGATTATGAAATAAAACATAATCATACTTTCTTCACCTTTAGCATTAAGGATTCGACACAGGTAACAACTATTTCATCACCCTTTCCGATCGGCTCGTCTGATGCGGCTTTCCAGATTTCTCCTAAAACACGGACACTTCCCTTTGAAGATGAATTGATTTCTCCTAAAGCAATTCCCTTCTGTCCGATTATTGCTTCGTTTCCCAAGAATTTCCTGCGTTTCTGTGCCTTCAGTCCCAAGGCAACAATGAAAATAAAAAACAATGCAGTTAAAACCGTACCCGTAATTATGGCACTCATAGATATTCTCAGAAATTCAAAAGGTGAATCAATTAACATTAATGAGCCGAGCAGAAATGAAATAACACCTCCAATTGTTAGTATTCCATAGCTCGTAACTTTTATTTCAATCAAAAACAAGATAATAGCAAGTACAATTAGTGAAACTCCTGCATAATTAATCGGCAGGAACTGGAGCGAATATCCAGCAAGAATCAAACTTATTCCTCCTGCAACGCCGGGAAGAATCGAACCGGGATTGTACAACTCGAAAAATATTCCATATATGCCTATCAACATCAGTATGTATGCTATGTTAGGATTTGTCAATATCGAAAAAAATTCCTCTTTCCAGTTCATCTCCTGCTCCTCGACTACAGCAGAAGCTGTTTTCATAGTTATAGTTCCGGATGAGGTTTGAGCAATTGCACCGTCAACAGCACGAAGTAGAGAATCAATATTAGGACAAACATAATCAATCACACCTTCTTTAAGTGCCTCATTTTCTGATGATGAGATACTTTCCCTTACAGAACGCTCAGCCCACTCGACATTGCGATGCCGCTTTTGAGCAATAGAACGGATGAAAGCAGATGCATCGTTTGTGATTTTGTCATTCATAACACTTGTTGTATCAGCACCTCCACCGACATCAACCGGATGAGCCGCACCGATATTTGTTGCTGGTGCCATAATTGCAAAATTTGCAGAAAGCGTGATGAATACACCGGCTGAACCCGCTCTGGCTCCACCGGGAGCGACATAAACAATCACCGGCACTTTCGATTTTAAAATATAACTCACTATTTCTCTCGTTGCATCCAGCAATCCTCCAGGTGTATTGAGCTGAATAATCAGTGCTTCTGCATTTCTTTTTTCTGCTTCTTCAATTGATGATTTAATGTAAGATGATGTAGCCGGTCCAATTCCACTCTCAACTTTGATTAACAGTACAACAGACTTAGCCATCAATTCAGATGATATGGCAAGTAAAATCAATATATAAATAAACAAGCGTTTCATTTTGCTTAGCTCTAATATTTAAATTGAACTGCTTCGTTTCCAAATTACAAAATTTGATTGTTATTTATTAGAAAATAATAGATATGGGTTAAAATTTACAATAAGCTGCAACACAACCTCATAAATATTCTTATGAGTTCATATCAAATAATAACTTGCTTTTTTCAATTATTTTTGCTTATTTAGTCGAATATATTTAGATGTAACTAATTAATTAATTAGGGGTAACTATGAGAAAAACACTAACTTTGTTGCTTCTGTTTGCCGGCTTTTCAGTAGCCGCAGAATATCAGCATCTGTATGCCGAGCCATACGATTCGAAAATACGCGAAAACGATAACGATTTCAAGCAAAAAAGAGAACAATGGATTGAAGATATGCACAGAACCGAGCCGGGATTGAACTGGCGAATAATTGAAAACGAAAACCGTTTGTCGAAATATGAACTTATACAAACAATGATTAATGACAGAATTAAAAAAGGTTTGGATAAGACATTAGTAACTAATGTTACAATCGGCAACGGCGGATTCCAGGGTTTCTGGACTGAAAAAGGCAGTTTCAATCTCGCCGGAAGAATTCACACTGCATATATACCTCCCAATTCTTCCACAGTATATGCCGCATCTGCCGGTGGAAATGTTTGGAGAGGTAATCTTGACGGCACAAACTGGACTTGCCTGAACAATAGCTTAAAATTCAACGACATCAGGTTCATCACAACCGTTCAGGAATTAAAAAAGTTTTTTACAAGAGTTATCGTTGCAAGTTACAATCCTCCGAATGTTTATTATACTAATAATAATGGACAGACCTGGTCAACTGCAGCCGGACTCGATTCACTATCCTACGGCAGCTGGATAATCAGGGCAATTGCTAAAAACACAACAAATGAGATCATCCTACTGTGCGGTGAACAATCTTATCCGAATGATTTTGTTTCAATTTATCATTCCACAAACGACGGTACATCTTTTTCAAAAGTTTTAACCATTAATGCCGACCCGAGATTCTGTGATATCTGGACTCCGCGTTATGACAATGAAGATGTCTATATCATTTATGAAGATAATATTTCAAAGCTCGTTAACAATCAATTGCAATTAGTTCATAAAATCAATGGCAAGTTCAAGCCAATTCTTAATTTCGATAAATTAGACCATGGATTTCTCCAGGGGACTTACGTCAATAACCGGGCATATCTTTCCCTGCTTTACAAGGACAACACAAAAGATTCTTCTTACCTGTACAATTATAGTGAATCTTCCGGATTCCAATATAAAGGATATGTACCTACAAGAACTTTTGACCGAAACAGCTTTTGTGTTTCTGCCACTGATACCAATTACATTTATGTCGGAAACACCGAGGTATTCAAAACCAAAAACAGGGGAACTTCATGGTCGAAACAGAACAACTGGTACGATTATTATAATAATCCGAACTCAAAGCTCCATGCGGATATTCCGGGGATTTTATGTTTCAGACACGGAAGCGACGATATTACATTAATCGGAACCGACGGCGGCTTATATAAGTCAGAAAATAAATTGGGTTCGGTTAGTAATATTTCAGAATCAGGTATAAACGTCAGCCAGTATTACAGCACCAAATCGTATGAAGGAACCCCGGGAATGGTGTTTGCAGGCAGCCAGGACCAGGGATTCCAGATTTGCAGGAACGATAGTAATGCAGTCCTTGGATTCGTCCAGGATAACAGTGGCGATTTCGGTCATCTCATTTCCGGGAATGATTGCTACGACGTTTGGGGTGATTACCCGGGTTTTGTGATATTGTACGACAAAGCAAATCAATCCGGCACAAAAAAATATACGAAGAATTTTAACCATTTCGTACAAAACACACTGTGGATGCCGCCAATCGAAGAAGACCCGGCTTCCTCCAACCGTGCATATTTATTAGGTGGGCAACCTGTAAATGAACAAATAAAAAGTTCATATTTATGGCGTCTTTATCTTGCAAATGACTCAATCAATGCCGAGAAACTACCTTTCAATTTTGTTACTCATAACGATGGAGACAATTTATCTGCATTCGCCGGAAAAATCGTTTATACTTTTCCTAAGAAAGGACAATACAATTATTACTATGCGCTTACTAAAAATGGCAGGTTTTTCTATTCGACCGACAAAGGAATCAATTGGACTGAAAATACAAGCTTCCACGGACCTTACTCACACTACTTTTATGGAAGTTCAATCGTGATTTCCGGAACAAATGCAGAAAAACTTTATGTAGCCGGCAGCGGTTATTCGAATCCTGGTGTATTCGTTTCGACTGACCACGGGCAATCATTCACTCCCCTCGACAGCGGATTGCCACGAACTCTCGTATTCAAAATTGCCGGCACACCCGATGACAAGTTCCTTTTCGCAGCGACAGAGGCGGGACCATATATTTACATTGCACAGGAAAACCGCTGGTATTCGATGAGCAGTCCCGATTCACCGGACCAGACTTTCTGGTCTGTCGAATATTTACCGAATGCGAAGAAAGTAAGATTCAGCACTTATGGCAGAGGCATCTGGGATTTCAAAATCGTAAACTTCGGCAAATTTACCGATGTCAGCGATAAGCAAAATAATGATATACCGAAAATCGAACTTAGTTGCTATCCGAATCCATTCAGTGAAAAAGTATCTATTGACGTAAACTGTACAAAACTTTCGCATTATAACATTCGCATTTACGATTTACCCGGACACCTTGTGAAAGAATTATATTCCGGCATTTTGAATGAAGGTACAAAAAATTTTGAATGGGACAGCAGGGCATCGGACGGTATCGGACTTCCTTCCGGCACTTATATACTAACAGTTTCATCCGAAGGTTACACGAATTATGCGAAATTAATTTTCGATTCGTTTCTTGGCATTGGGGAATGAATAATGAATAGTAAAAATCGAATTATCATTAAAAGTATAAATAATAATAGGAGTTTAAATGATTATTGTAAGAGATGTATTCCAGTTAAAATTCGGTAAGGCAAAAGATGCTTTATCGCTGATGAAGCCACTTATTAAAAAAATGAATGACAATGGCACAGGCAAGTTCAGGTTATTAACCGACCTGGTCGGTAATTATTATACTTTGGTTATCGAAGGAAGTTATGGCTCGATGGAGGAATACCTGAAAGTGCATGAACAATCAAATGATGTTGGCTGGGATGAAGTATATCCAAAATTTGTAGAACTTGTTATGAACGGTTACCGTGACATTTGGACTGTTGAGGAATAATTATAAATTGCGGATTTGGAATATTTGTCACATTTTGTCATAGTTTGCCACACTTTTTTTTATTTTTACATTGCTAACTGGAAATAATATTGATTTGTAAGGAGTTAGAATATTACGCAAGTGGAATTTTTGTCACATTTTGTCATAGTTTGTCATAGTGATGTCACTTTTGGAGTGAAAAAAGGTGACAGGTTTAAGAAATTTTGAATTTTGAATTTTAAATTTTGAATTGTGGATATACTAAATTTATAATCCCTCTTGATTTATAATCCCTCTTGGGGCAATTCGTGAATTGCCCCTACATTTAGCGAATCTGGTTTATCAAAGAACAAAGCGGGGCAAAGATAAGGATGTGGGAATGATATAAAAATAAAATGGTTTTAAAAGGATTTTAAAATTGATTTTGTTTTATACACCTACCCAAACCCTTCCTCGCAGGAAGGGAAATTTTGGTTCAGGCAAAGACGGAAAGGACAGGAAGGACGCAAATTGTCTGAACAGGATTTTCTTGATTAAAGGATGGACAGGATTATTTTTAAAAAAGCTCTCAACCCTACCCTTCTCCCAGTGGTAGAAGGAAAAAAGGATATATGAAATTTATTATTGGAAAATGGCTGTGTCGCAATTTGGGAGTTGGGAATTGGGACTGGGGGAGTGCGAGAGCGGTTGAATCTCACACGCTCACACACACCCCCTGACCCCCTCTTTTTAGAGGGGGGGAAAGCGGGCGGAGCCGCAAAAGAAAATGGCTGTGCTGGGGATTAATAGGATTATATACTTAAACAATACAATGTTGAATAAAAATCATAATAAGATTCAGTACTAATCTTGCAATATGCTCATTTGCATATTCTATTTTTGGATGTGGGTCACCTGATTCTTGCCTTTTTTGCATTAAATAGGATTGAATTTCTTTGAGTACATTTATTGAAAAAGAATCATCAGGAATTAATGATTTTTTTTGTGCTGATTTTATTAAATCACTTAAATCTCCTTTTCCAGTTTTACCAAAAACAATGATTTGTAAGAAACCTTGAAGAGCTGAAATTGCGTGTGTTATACAACTGCTATAACCTTGTGGTGTTTTTTCTTGAAATTCTCTGAATGCATCAAAGAAATCCCTATTTACTGGTGCCCACTTTTTATTAGATAAATAAGACAAAACTGGAACATATATATCTTCAGTGATTTTTTTATCTTGGCGAAAAACTAAACCATTCCTTGTTAGAAGAACATTTAAACTAAAATGTTCAAATATATCATTGAAATCTTTAGCAAATTCATCAAATTTTTTAAATGCAAGGTTTAAGTATTTTTCTTTTTCTTTTTTACCTCTTGCTTTTTCTGATAAATCTAATGATTTAACATCTAAAATATTAAATACTAAGATAGAAAACATTTCATAAACGATATCCTGATTTTTTTGATTAAAAATATTATAAAAATCAATAAATGAAGTTTTAAGACAGCAATGAAGAAATTTTTTTCCCCATTGGGTTGCTTCTGTATGCGGACCACCATGAACTAGTAAACTAATTCCATAACTTTGGTTTTTATTATTCTCATTTAAATAATAAATAGAATAATATATATAACTTGATTCTTTAAACCAATCTTTATTTACAAAGTAATACCATATTTTTTCTTTTTCTTCAATTTTAAGGGAATCCCAATCTCTCATCCCTAAATCTGGAGAAATATTTTTTTTGGCTTCAGGGTTGTAATCACTCCATAATTTGAAAGACGTTTTCATATAGTTATAGCAATAATAATATTAAAAACATTAATGTCAGAAATATTTAATTAAAAATTTAATTATTTTTTTCATTCAATCATACTTAAACAGCTATCTGTGGAAATCATCCCTTCATAATACAAGGAAATTTCTTCAATCCGAGCTCTTCTCCAAGATGAAATAAAAGCATTAATTTTTATTTTTTTTCCTTTTACAAATAAATTAAACCAATTTATATTTTTAGGTGTTTTCATTTCAGAATATGGTTTATTTGGTAAATAGGGAATATTATCTAATTTATAAAATAAAATAGTTTGAGTACTTTTAAGAAAATTATTTGTATCTATTTTTATTGTATCTGGTAAAGGTAATGATTCTGGCCTAAATAGATGACCACCAAAATTATTCATTTTTATATAAATACTTTCCCAACTTGTAAACGGTTGTTTGTTTACCGAAACTCTAACAAATAAATATCCTTTTATAATATCTTCATTAATTAAAATAACTTTTTGAATAGATTTAACACTGTCTTTTTTTCTTGGTGTCCAACTATCCATAGTATCAATTATATTCAATTTCTTCATATTTTTCATTAAAAAGTAATCTGGGAATTTTTCCTTAATTATATTTATGTTATTTAATGAATCAAAAAATTTTTGTTTCATTGATAAAGAATCTTCTAAATTTTGATTAATTATTAAATCATTTTTAAAAGATTTATATATATTGCCAAGATATATCATTCCACCTAATGTAATAATTAGGTAAATAATTGGCAATAAAGTATGTTTAAAAAATTTTTTGTTTTCCATATTAATACACAATTAAAATAAATGTTAATAATAGATAAAGAAAACCAATGATATTTGGTATTATTATTCCATAATTATTTATTTCATAATTTATATCGTTATTTAAATCATTATTTATTTTATTCCAACCCTTCTTTCTTATAAAAAATGAAACAATAAAAAGTCCACCAATATATAAAATTGGTAATAAAATGGAAATTATAATAATGATATTAATTATTTTCTCGGAATTAATTTTATTATATTCGCTATAAATTATATAATATTTCAATTTTTTTAATATATCTAATGAATAGGTAAATAATAAAACAATTGAAGTAATAATAATATTCAATCCTATAAAAAAATCTTCTTTCTTTATAAATTTATCTCTATCTTTTCTACTATTTAATTTCATAAAAATTGAAATTATTATAGTTCCTATTGGGAATGCAATGTATCTAAATTGATCACTAAATATTAAATCAATTAATTTTTCAATAATTTTTTCCTTCAAAATAATCCCTCCTCCTTCACACCATTATCCAATCGCTTGGTTGCACTTTTGAAAGTCAGCATTTCACCTAAGCCGGGGAGGCGGACGGTTTTGACCGGGTGCTGTTTGTTCAGTTCCTTGAGTACATCGAGCGAGTCGCCGAAATAGAGTGTGTTCATTGAAAGCTACCGATTATAAATATAAATAATTGATAAAATTAAGAAGAAAATGTATGAAAGTCAAGTGTTTTTTTCACCTCACCCCCAACCCCTCTCCAAGAGGAGAGGGGAGAAAATTAATGAGGATTTCCGGCTTTGGATTCCGCATCAAGTGCGGAATGACAAAGGGGAAATTCTTCGACTTCGCAGGGAATATAAAAAAAAAGTCCCTCTCCACCACTGGAGAAGGACTTTCGCTTTATTATTAATCCCCCAAGAATCCCTTTTTGAAAAAGGGGGAAAATGAAGTTAATTAATATCCATATAATACGGCATTGCCATGATTACTCTTTCCTTTTGGGAGATACCCAGGATGTCGAGCATGTAGTTAACCTGCTGTTTCATTCCATCGGGCATCGAATTGTAAAAGTAATAAACATCATCCCTGCTGACTCCGAATATGGCTGACAGGTTCTTTTTGAAGAAGTTTCCGGTCGAGGCATCGTCATTTTCTTTTTCAAAACCGAACATACGAAGTAGTGCTGTAACTTCGTCAACCGGCTCGGGATAAATTTTCACACGTACTTTCATTTTTTCGGGTACACCGATTCTTTTCTTAACAATCGAAATAGCATCGAACAATCCTCCGTTGACATCAACCAGACCGCGTTTAAGAGCATCCTCGCCAGTCCAAACTCTTCCTTTTGCGAGTGCGTGTGCCTCTTCGAAAGTCTTATGTCTGTGTTGGGCAACCTTTTGTATGAACCTGTCATAAATCGGTTTGCCAATGTTGTACAGCTTTTTCTTTTCAACATCCGAATACGGCAGTAAACCGTTTAATGAATTGGCACCGGGATTCGATGAAATTGTATCAACCGTAATATCGAGCTTGTTCAATAAACCATGGAAATTCGGTACTGCAAGAATAACACCGATTGAACCGGTTATAGTCGCGGGATGGGCAATAATCGTATCGCAAGCCATCGGAATGTAGTATCCGCCTGAGCCGGCAATGTCGCCCATAGAAGCAAAAATCGGTTTCACTTTCTTAGTTTTGATTATTTCATCGCGAATTGCATCGGAAGTGATTACGGACCCTCCCGGGCTGTTTATTCTCAGTATGATTGCCTTGACATCTTTGTCTTCTCTTGCTTTCTTAAGGTATTTCACCATTTCTTTTGTGCAGATTACTTTTTCCGAAGAGAAAGGACTTCCACCTTCGTCCATCACAGAACCTTCCGCAAAAATTATTGCAATTTGATTTTTCTCGCTTGCGAGGTTTTCCTTCTTCACTTCGGGAAGGTCATCTGTATAATTTGAGACGCTGACCAGTCTCAGCTTTTTGTCTTTATCATCAGGTTTTGTCTTGCCGAATATTTTCTCTTTGAGCATATCTTTTACATCGGACTCCTGGGCAAATTCATCAATGAAACCGAGTGCCTTAAGAGAATCTGCAGAGTAAACCCCGCGATTCAAAACATCCATAACGAGCTTGCGGTCCATCTTACGGAAATCAACAACAGCATCAACGAACATTTTCAATCGCTGATTCAAAATGACCTGTAATTGGTAGCGTGATGAGTCGCTGAAATTTTTCCGCGAGAGTGATTCACCCGCAGATTTGAAATCTTCGAAACCGAGAACGTAAAATTCAATGCCGAGTTTATCGAAAAAGCCCTTAAGAAACATAGATGCACCGCCGAAACCGTTCATCTCGAGAATTCCTTCGCTGGGCATATAGATTTTATCTGCAGGCAATGCGAAGTAATAATCCTGCTCTCTCCCGGTTTCAATGTAAGCATAAATGAATTTTCCTGATTGCTTGAAATCTTTGAGTGCATTCTGAATTTCGTTTGCACGAGCCAATCCCATATTGTTCGGCGTTGATTTAAAGAATATACCTTTAATCCTGTTGTCGTCTTTAGCAGCTTTGATAGCAGTTAAAATATCAAAAAAAGTGGCGTGAGATTCTTCACCGAGAAAGTTGAACGGATTGTTGGATGGAGATTCGCCTACCACCTTACCGAAATCGAGGTAAAGCACCGAATTATCTTTCACTGTAAAGGGTTCTTTTGAAAATGAAGAGCCGATAGCGCTGAATATACCAATGATTATTGAAAAGAATACAATAAGAACTCCGACCACGATAACAACCGGAATCCACCATCGGGACTTTTTCTGCTGATAAGGCGGGTAATAACCCGGTGGCATTTGCGGAGCTGATTGAGCTTGATTATCTGCCATATTGATTTATCTCCTGATTTAATGAATTAAGCTTTTGACTTTATACGATAAATATTTAATATAGTTTCGTTGTTTTATAATAAAATACACAGAATAAAAAGTCAAAATAAATAAAATAAGAAATAAAAAGAAAGAGAATGTGAAATATTTGATTGAAAATGAGTTCAGATTCAAACGAAGTTGACATATTTGTAAATTTCAATAGGAAAACATTTCGAATTTATAACGGGCTGAAATATTATCTTGAAGAATTAATCGGAAAAAAAGTTGATTTGGTTTGTGAAAATACATTAAAATCTTCTTCAGAATGAACCTCCTTCATGATTTCAGAAGTATCTTTAACAATATTATCAGCTATAGATTGAATTGTAATTTCGTTTGAATCGAATATTTGTTCTTTAACCATTTTATTAATGATAAAAGTTATTTGATAAATATCTCTGCAAGTACAAAGTTAAGGATTATACAATAATTAACATTGTAGAATTTACTCTTAAATAATAATATAATGTAGATTAAATTTAAATTTGCAAATATTTTATAAATTAGATATTTTCACACTCTCGTTCTGAAAACATAGTCCCACAGTGGCTGGCTGACACCATAGCTCTTTTCGGGTGAAGTATAATGATGCTTCATGTGATTTGTTTTTATTTTAAGGAAAATTTTGTTTTTGATTGCAGAGTGGTGAACGGCATAATGCATCATGTCGTAGCACAGGTAACCAGATACCAGACCGGCATAGAACGGCGATTGGAATTGACTGCCGAGTGTGTAATAAGTTATGACATAAAAGATGATTCCTAACGGTATGCTGATTGACGGGGGCATTACTAATCTTTTAGAATCGTTTGGATAGGCGTGATGAATTCCGTGCATGATGAAACTCAGTTTTATACCTGATTCTGTTTTCGGTTCGTAATGAAAGACAAACCTGTGCAAAAAATATTCGAGTAAAGACCAAAAAAGTGTTCCAGATATATAAAGAGAAAAAATATTCAAGAATGATAGCTCATTTATGAAAATACTTTTGTACATAAAGAATAAAACTACAGGAATATACAGCAACAGAGGCACAGACCAGTGAATCCGCGAAAATACTTCCAAAAAATCACTTTTAAAAAGCCGGATTGTTTCATCCTTATTCGATTGAAATAGTTTTTCCATAGATACCCAAATAATTTCAGAAGAATACACGTAAAAATTAATACAAAATTTTAGTGTTGGCTAAATAATTATGTAAGTCATTGAATAATAAATTATTATAAATGACAATCCGAATATTTCAGAAATAAAATATATAAAAAATATTTAATAAAATTTTGCAACTAAAAAAATTTTATTTAATTTCGGATAAAAGAGTCTTTAATTCTTTTTTAAAATTGTTATGGCATTATTATCAAAATCTTGTTTATACGGCTTAAGGACAGCAATCTACTGCGCCCATCAATCAGGTAACGGGTACATTCCAATATCCGAAATAGCGAAAGAACTTGAAATTCCGGCTGACTTTTTAACAAAAATTCTCCAGAAATTAACCAGGAAAAAAATCATGAGTTCACTTCGCGGTGTAAAAGGAGGTATTAAGCTTGGAAAGTCTTCCGAAAAAATTTCACTCTACGATATCGTTCAGGCAATTGACGGAGAAACCATATTTAGAAAATGTTTTCTTGACCTCGAGGGTTGCGGAGAGGAGACTCCCTGCCCGTTTCATGAAAGCTGGAAAAGTTACAGAACAGACCTTGGGAATATGCTTAAGAATACATCCTTGTCTTATCTAATCGAAAACAGAAAATATGCACGGCTAAAATGATTGTTTAATTTTTTTTTGTATGGAGTTAATTATGAAAAAGCTAATATTATTTACACTCGGAATGATGATTTTTTTAATCGCCTGCGGCGGCGGCTCGAAGGAAGATGAATTCGACCATGTAAAATACGGATTCGGTCCGATTACCAAAGTTGATTTGGGTCCTATAGACCCGGCGCTTGCGGAAAAAGGCAAGCAAACTTTTGAAGTCAAATGCACTGCATGTCACAAAATCGAAACGCGGTATGTCGCTCCCAAACTCGGCGGCGTTACAAAAAGAAGAACACCTGAATTCATAATGAATATGATATTGAATCCCGCGGAAATGATTCAGAAGAATCCTGAAACGAAAAAGCTTTTAGCTGAATACAACGTCTCGATGACTTTCCAGAATGTTACTAAAGATGATGCAAGAGCTATTCTCGAGTATTTCCGAACATGCGAAGATAAATAATTTTTGATTGTAATAATATCTAAAATAATTGTATTAATTGTATGAGGTTTAAATGAAAAAATTGAAATTCACAAAATTGTCGATTGCAATTGTCAGTTTAATAACCGTGATTGCAATATTCGGTGCATGCAGCAGAAGCGGCAGGAACAAAGCCATGGTCGAAAGCGATGCTGCAGAAAAAGTGTACGTTGCACCGGGAACTTATGACGAGTTCTATGCTTTCTTATCAGGTGGATTCAGCGGACAGCTTTCTGTTTACGGACTTCCATCGGGACGCTTGTTCAAGGTTATTCCAGTGTATTCGCAGAACCCGGAAAATGGGTATGGCTATACCGAGGAAACCAAGCCGATGCTGATGACAAGCCACGGTTTTGTTCCATGGGATGATGCCCACCATCCGGATTTATCGCAGACAAACGGTGTGCCAGACGGCAGGTGGATTTTTATAAATGGTAATAACACGCCGAGAATTGCCAGGATTAATTTGAAAACGTTTGAGACGAATGAGATAATCGAAATTCCGAATACGGGTGGCAACCACGCATCGGCTTTCGTTACACCAAATACCGAATATGTTGTTGCAGCAACGAGATTCAGTGTGCCATATCCTCAGAGCGATGTGTCGATTACAGATTATAAGAAGTTTTTCAAGGGAGCTATATCTTATATTAAAGTCGAACCCGGGACAGGCAAAATGTCAATTGCATTCCAGATTCTGATGCCGGGATTTGATTATGATTTGGCACATTCAGGCAAAGGGCCATCATTTGGCTGGTCATTTTTCACCTGCTATAATTCTGAACAATCCCAGACTTTGCTCGAAGTAAATGCATCTAAAAACGATAAGGATTTCATTGCCGCAGTTAACTGGAAGAAAGCCGAAGAAGCAGTAGCAGCCGGAAAATTCAAGACAATGAATTGTAATTATTTTCACAATGTTTATAATGACGAAACACATTCGGCGACATCTGAAAAGCTTACGAGCGTTAAAGTGCTTGACCCGAAAGATGTGCCCGGCTTGATTTATTACCTGCCGACACCGAAATCGCCACACGGTGTCGACGTTGACCCGACAGGTGAATATATTGCATGCGGCGGTAAGCTTGCAGCAATGATACCTGTTCA
This sequence comes from Bacteroidota bacterium, assembly GCA_004322215.1. Lineage (GTDB taxonomy): Bacteria > Bacteroidota > Ignavibacteria > Kapaibacteriales > UBA2268 > XYC2-FULL-35-21. The sequence goes on from SCSM01000040.1 coordinate 71,539, forward strand.
TTCATTTACAAAGATGAAGAAGGCAATCGAGGAAAAGAAATTCGATGGTGAAATAGACGGTATTCCGATATTGAAGTATGATGCTGTCATAGCAGGGGAAGTGAAGGATTGCGGATTAGGGCCACTGCACACAGAATTTGATGGAAAAGGATATGCTTATACATCGGCATTTATTACATCTGAAGTTGTTAAGTGGAAAGTCGGAACATGGCAGGTCGTCGACAGGATTCCATCATATTATTCAATCGGTCATCTTATGATTCCCGGCGGTGATTGTGCAAAGCCATGGGGTAAATATTTGGTCGCACTGAATAAAATAACAAAAGACAGATATTTGCCGACCGGTCCGGAAATGTGCCAGGCAGCCCAGTTGATTGACATCAGCGGCGACAAGATGAAGCTATTACTCGATTTCCCGACAATAGGAGAGCCACATTATGCACAGGCAATTCCAGCAGAAATACTGATGAAAAACAACCAGAAGATTTTCCCGATTGAACAGAACAAACATCCATACGCAGCTAAAGGTGAAAAAGAAGCAAAAGTCGTACGTGACGGCAACAATGTTCATATTTACATGACAATGACAAGAAGCCACTTTATGCCGGACAACATTGAAGGTGTAAAGGTTGGAGATAATGTTTATATTCATACGACAAACCTCGAGCAGGACTGGGATGTGCCTCACGGATTTGCAATTCTGGGTGCCGAATATTCCGAATTGCTCGTGATGCCGGGACAAACAAGAACATTAGTATGGAGACCGAAAGAGGTGGGAGTATATCCATTTTATTGCACTGATTTTTGTTCTGCATTGCACCAGGAAATGTCGGGATATATAAGGGTATCGAATACAAATATCCCGATTAGTTACAATAACCCGAATTAATTATGAATGATAAGAAATTATGACTACCCCTTAATCCCCTCCTTAAACAAGGAGGGGTAAAAGGGGAGGATTAATAAAAATACAGGCGAAAAAATGAAAACTAAATTTAAAATATTGATAGTCATTTCCTCATTACTACTGATAACATCTTACTTTCTCCCTATTTGGTATATATCACTCGATGCACCGCAGTATCCCGAAGGAATGGGCATGCAAATTTTCATTAATGACATCAGAGGCGAGAAAGAACATGATTTAAAAAATATCAATGAATTGAATCATTACATCGGAATGAACAGAATCATTCCCGATTCAATTTCAGAACTAAAGTATATGCCGTTTATTATAGGTGCATTAATACTGCTTGGATTAATTGCCGGAATATCAGGAAAAAAAATCATGTTGTATATTTGGATGCTTGTATATTTTATTATCGGAGCTGTCGGACTTTATGATTTCTGGCACTGGGAGTATGATTACGGGCATCACCTCAATCCCGAAGCAGCATTGAAAATACCGGGTATGTCATACCAGCCGCCGTTAATAGGTTCAAAGCAGATAATGAATTTTTATGCTACCTCGATGCCAGACATAGCCGGCTGGATTATTTTTGGCGTATTCTTCATCGGGTTGGCAATAACTACCATTATGATTTTTGGAAAAAAGAAAGAGGTCTGATATGAAGAAGATAATAAAGTTGAATTTATTGGCAGTAACAATAATTTTCTTTACAATTATTTCGATTGGCTGCAGCCGGGAGCCGGAGCCGATAGATTACGGCAAAGACAATTGTTCGTATTGCAAAATGTCAATTGTAGAAAAACAATTCGGAACAGAATTAATCACAAAAAAAGGCAAGATTGATAAATTCGATTCAATAGAATGTCTCGCAGCATTTTTGGAAAGCGGAGGAACAAACAAAGATGATATTCAGTCCTGTTGGATTACCGATTATTTTCATCCGGGCAGTTTTATAAATGCAGGTGAATCGTTTTACCTGCGTAGCGAGAATCTGAGGAGTCCGATGGGTGAGTTTTTATCCGGCTATTCAAACATTAATGATGCAAAAAGAAGCATGAATCAGCATGGTGGTAATATCTTAAAATGGGATGAAGTTAAATTAATGGTTAAAAAGGATTGGCTTGAAAAATAGATTACTTATAATTTCATTCTTAACCCGATTCAGAATATAAGTAGGATTTAGCCAATGGATGCTGAAATAAATTCAGCGTGACAAATCAAATTCAATAAATAATATGAAAATAATATTTCAAATAAATATTATAATATTACTAATCATTACATTTCGCCATACAAATCTTGAAGCGAAGGATATTATTATTGACAAATCAGGAGCAATAACGAGTATTAAACAAGCCCTTGGGCTTTGTCAAAATGGTGACAGGTTAATAATAAAAAAAGGATATTACAAAGAAAGAGATATTGAAATTAATAAAAGCGTTCAAATTACAGGAGAAGATTTCCCGGTTGTCGATGCAGAATTTAAATCAGGTTTGTTTCATATCAAAGCCGATGATGTGCGAATTGAAGGTCTGATAATAAAAAATACCGCTATGAGTTTTGTTGCCGAATATGCAGGAATAAAAATAGACAGTGCAAAGAATTGCATTATAAAAGGAAATAAAATTCTATATAATTATTTCGGTGTTTATATAGCATTCGGTGCCGATTGTAAAATAGAAGATAATATTATAGTTGGCAGACAAAGCAAGTCTGAAACAACATCAGGCAACGGTGTCCATTTATGGTACTCAAAAAATATTACTATTTCAAACAATAAAATAAGCAACCAGAGGGACGGCATATATCTCGAATTTTCTCAAAATTCAGCCATAGATAATAATATAAGTGAAAATAATTTAAGATACGGTTTACATTTCATGTTTTCGCACAGATGTGTTTATAATGGAAATACTTTCAGAAATAATGTCGGTGGTGTCGCAGTTATGTACACAAAATATATCCACATGTATAATAACAAATTCGAGAATAACTGGGGACCCGCATCTTACGGTTTGCTTCTGAAGGATATAACAGACAGCGAAATTAAATATAACTTATTTCATGAAAATTCGACAGCAATTTATCTCGAAAATTCTGTGCGTCTGCTGATTGAGCATAATAATATCACTGATAACGGATGGGCATTAAAAATCAAGTCCAATTCAACCGATAACGATTTCGTCAACAATAACTTTATTAATAATACATTTGATGTTGCAACCGGAAGCAAGAGAAATTATGTAACATTCAGGAAAAATTACTGGAGCAAATATTCAGGATACGATTTGAATCGAGACGGATATGGCGATGTCCCTTACAAGCCGGTGGGATTGTTTTCCGCCATAGTTGAAAATAATTCTCCAGCCATGATTTTATTAAGAAGTTTGTTTATTCAGATTCTTGAAGTAGCTGAAAAAATTGTTCCTTCCATAACTCCGGTTGATTTAGAGGATGAATCACCCTTGATGAGAAGTGTAAGATGATTAGAATAGAAAGATTAAATAAAAGTTTTGGAAAACTTCATGTATTGAAGGATGTCAATCTCGAATTCGAGAATAGTAAAGTAACAGCTATTATTGGTCCTAATGGTTCAGGCAAGACAACCCTGATAAAAATAATACTCGGACTAATGAAAGCGGATTCAGGAAAAATTCTTGTTAATAATATCAATATTAAGAAAGGTGTTGATTACAAAAATAATATCGGGAATATGCCTCAAATTGCCCGGTTTCCTGAGAACCTTCGGGTTGGCGAGTTAATTGATATGATGAAAGATTTAAGGTCAAAAAAGAATGGAGTTGATAAAGATTTATTCGCTTCATTTAAGCTTGATAATGAGATAAATAAAAAGCTTGGAACTCTCTCTGGCGGGACTAAGCAGAGAGTCAATGCTGCACTGGCATTTCTTTTTAATCCCGATATATTGATTCTCGATGAACCGACTGCAGGACTTGACCCTATATCGAGCAGTGCATTAAAAGATAAAATTCTGAAAGAGCAAAAAAAAGGAAAAACAATTTTGATTACTTCTCATATTTTGAGTGATATCGAAGAACTTGCAGAAAATCTGGTTTTTATTCTCGAGGGAAAAATAATATATAATGGAACTGTTAAATTGTTAATCGAAGAAAAAGGAAAAAGCAATCTCGAAAGAACAATTGCTTCACTTATGGAGTCGAACGCAAATGAACACAATGCTTAAAATAATAAAGTATGAACTGAGAGACGTCATCAGGAGCAAATGGATTCTCATTTACTTTGGCTTTCTTTTCCTGATTACAGAAGGAATGTTTCAGTTCAGCGGCAGCAGTTCCAAAGTATTATTAAGTCTGCTCAACATAGTACTGATTTTGATTCCAATTATAACAATAAGCTATGGAATTATATACATGTACAGTTCACGTGAATTTACAGAAATGCTTCTCGCTCAACCAATAAAACGAAAAACACTTTTTTCCGGTTTATATTCCGGTTTGGCATTGCCATTATCAATAGCATACCTGTTTGGAATTGGAATACCTTTCATTTATCACGGGGTAGATGAAGTAAGTCAGTTCCCAGTATTAATTATTCTCATGCTTTCAGGAGTAGCACTGACATTTGTATTCACTTCACTTGCTGTTCTCATATCACTCAGTTCCGAAGACAAGGTAAAAGGATTAGGAATTGGAATTTTTGTATGGCTTTTCATGGCTGTAGTATATGACGGAGCACTGCTATTCGGTTCTTATCTTTTATCAGAGTATCCACTCGAAAAACCCATGATTGCAGTAACTATTCTCAATCCGATTGACCTCGCCCGTATTCTATTGATGTTGAAATTCGACATATCGGCATTAATGGGCTACACAGGTGCAGTATTCAAAAAATTCTTCGGTGGTCCGCTTGGAATGTTACTTTCATCAGGTATGCTTATGCTATGGATAATAATTCCTTGCCTTATAGGTAAAAGGATATTTGTGAGGAAGGATTTTTAAAGTAGATTTTGGTTTACCGCACTGAATTTAATAATTCTCATATATCTCAACATTTCATTATATTTGAAATTGATTTATTATTTTCTAAAAATAATTTTGGAATAATATGCAAAGAATTGCTGTATATCCCGGAACATTCGACCCCATAACGAACGGGCATGTAGATGTAATCGAACGTGCATCGCAGATGTTCGATAAAATTATCGTTGTTGTTGCCGTGAACTCAAAAAAAGAAGTACTATTCAGCGATGAGGAACGATGTGACCTGGCAGTTGAATCCCTGAAAGAACTTCCGAATGTCGAGGTTGCAATGCACCGCGGCTTGATTATAGAATATGCCCGTAAGAGGAATGCAATTGCCCTTATTCGCGGTATCAGGGCTGTTTCCGATTTTGAATATGAATTTCAATTAGCGTTGATGAACCGGAAGCTTGTTCCGGAAATAAAAACTATTTTTCTTATGCCGCATGAACGCTATACTTATCTTAATTCAAGTATAATCCGTGAGCTTGCAAAGTATAAGCAGGATGTAAGTGAATTTGTCCCGGAAGTTGTGTATCAAAGGTTGAAGGAGAAGTTTAAGTATTAGAAAATTTTACTAATTTTATAAAATGTAAATGTTCCTGAAACGTTAAGTTTAGAAACTTTGGAAATTATATGGAAACAACATTAATAGCTACTTATAAAAAACGGACTTTAATATTAGATAAAGATTTACCCTTGCAACCAAAAACAAAAGTCAAGGTTACTATAGATTTACCTATAAAGGAAGAAAAAAAATCATTTTTAGAACAAGCTATTGAACTTGACTTTGATGCCCCTGCAGATTGGTCCCAAAAGGTTGATGAATATCTATATGGGGTAAAATAAAGTGAAGAATAAATACTTTATTGATACAAGTTACATTATTGCTTTATCCTCAAAAAAAGACCAATTACATTCAAAAGCAGTAGAAATTGCCCAAAAAATAAAATCGAATGATATCCCTTTGATAACAACAGAATTCATTCTTCTTGAATTAGGAAATTCATTCTCAAAGCAGCATTTAAAAAAATTAGGTGTTATTTTATTAAATTCAATTTATAATGATGAAAATATCGAAATAGTTAAATTATCAGATAAATATTATAAGCATGGATTATCTTTATTCAATAGTACACAAGACAAAAGCTGGAGTTTAACTGATTGCATTTCATTTGAAATTCTTAAAGAGAAAAATATTCGGGATGTGTTAACTAGTGATTTACATTTTACACAAGCAGGTTTTAATAAATTACTTTAAACTTAGTTTTAAATTCCTTCCGAAACTAAAGCAAGTTGTATCTTAGGTCGTGTATAAAAGTTTGAAAGAGAAGTTTAGGTATTGAGTTAAAAAATATAAGAAAATATCATACGTTACTTTAAATGATAATATTATTTTAGGAGTTTTAAATGTCAAATGAAGAATTAAAAGAAAAATTAATTGATAAAGTGCGTCTCACCTCCGACACATTTTTGCTTCGTGAAGCAATTCTCTTGCTTGACCCCGAAAATGAAAATGTTGAAATATATAAACTCAACAAAAATGAACGTGAAGCTATTATCAATGGCATAAAAGATATTGATGAAGGGAGATTTCTGACGAGTGAGCAGTCAAACAAGGAAATCAGGGAATGGCTAAACGTGTAATCTGGTCTCTTCAGGCACATATCAATCGAAAAGAAATCCTACAGTATTGGAACGAAAGAAATAAATCCAATCATTACAGCCGAAAATTAAATGAAATAATTGAAAATTCGATTACTCAAATTTCAATTTTTCCAAAAATTGGAATACCTACAGATTTTGAAAATGTTCGCTGCAAAACATTGAAAGATTACAGAATATTTTATAAAGTGGATTCAAATTCAATTTCAATCCTATCCATTTGGGATTGTAGAAGAAATCCTGATAAAATTGAAAAATTATTGTAGAACAATTGCTTATTCATAAATGAGAATGTGTATTTATTTCTATATTTGTCAAATATAAACTTCTGTTTAAATTGCAAAAAAAAATATGGCTACTAAAGTTTTAATATCGGATGATTCGTTTAACCGTGAACTGACTTCACGAGAGCGGGATATTCTGCGTTCAATCATTCATTTGTATATTCTTAAAGCCGTACCAATCGGCTCACGCCATCTCGCTAAGTATCTTGAAAGAGAAATGAAGCTCAGCCCTGCAACTGTACGCAATGTGATGTCCGACCTCGAGGAAATGCAGTTCATCAGCCATCCGCATACCTCAGCAGGGAGAATACCTACTGACAAAGGATACCGCTTTTATGTAGATTCCCTTATGGATATTGAAAAGCTGTCAGGCAGAGATATTCTTACTCTGAAAAAGAATCTTTCGACTAGCGCAAGCGAATCGGTACTGAAAGATGCTTCAAGATTACTCGGCATGATTTCACGCTATCTCGGGATTGTAGAAATACCTCATCTCACAGAACTGATTGTTCTGAAAATCGAGCTGATTGCTCTCTCTTCCAATAAAATTTTAGTTGTGCTTGCACTCGATTCAAATATTGTTCGTACAGTTACACTTGAATCGGATATACATATTGATTTGAAGCATCTCGACGAAATAACAAGTTATATAAATGAAAAAATCAGCGGTAAGACTTTAAAATTCATTCGTGATAATTTCTTCGAAATGGTAAGCGAATTGGGAAATACCGATACACCTTTAGTCAGATTGTTTCTCGGTTCAATCGATAAAATTTTCGAAAGCCAAAGCACCACCGACAGACTACACATCGCCGGAACGCAGAATCTTTTAAAGAATCCCGAATTTGAAGATTTGGATAAGGTACGCGGTGTTATCGAGCTTGTCGAAAATGAGGAAATCATAGTTCACCTGCTCGATAAATATGAAGAAACAAATGGCGTAAAAGTCTTGATTGGCAAAGAAATCCATACCGAGCCGCTGAACGATTACAGCATGATAGTTACCAATTACCGCATTGGCTCTGCCTCAGGAGCAATCGGATTAATTGGTCCAAAGCGTATGCACTATTCACGGATGATTTCACTCGTGCAGTATGTATCGGAATTAATATCATTGAAAGAATAATATTATTTAAATTTATTTTTACAATTATTGAATTAGTGTAATTTTGTATATTACTTTTTATATTAAACTTTGTTGATAAATCAGCATGGATAATCAAATCAAAACTTTGTTTACAGATAATAAAATAGTTGGGAAAATAAAAGATAAACTTCCGAAATTATTTTATATGGCAGAGCTTGAAAGCTCAAGAGCAGGTAGAGTTGGTATGGAAGTTGGTAGCTTGAGAGAAAGAATACTAGTAGCATTATTAATCTACAAATATGGTGATAAGAATGTAAAAACTGATATTCCGATTACCGAACCTGAAATTGATGTTCTTGTTTTTAACAATCCCATTTCAATTAAAACAAAAACAGGAATAAATTTATCAGGAGTAAAACTTGTATGGACAGTGGATGCTGATAGTGCATTATCTTTTCGTGAAAATTACAAACCAAAATATGACATGATGCTTGCTCAAATTAACTGGAATAATGGAGGCTTTTTGTATTATATCTCTAAGGAAATTCAATTACAAGTATTTAAAAGTTTAGGTAAAAATGAGTATATAAAACTACCAAAAGCAGGTACAAACCCTAGAGGTGTTGAACTAACAGAAAAAGGTTTAAAGGAGTTAACGCAGAATAAAAAAACCTTGAAAATTCCAATTGAATGGAAAAAAGAAATAATAAACTATAATGCTTTTGATAGGTGGGTTGAATTATGGCAACAAGATTAAAATCACATCAAAGAGGTACTGAAACAAGTGTGTTTGGTACAGTAGGTAGAATAAATCATGATTCAACCAAATTCTACAATACTAAGTTGTATTCCGAATTGCAAATAAATGGTTCAAGTGATTTAAATGAAAATGAATTTCCAATTAAGTTACTTAATAAGGTAATATTGGGAAATGCTGAGAACATGACTGAAATTCCAAGTAATTCATTACATTTGATGATAACATCCCCTCCATATAATGTTTCAAAAGTATATGATAATGATTTAAGTTTATCTGATTATCTCGAATTATTAAAAAACGTAATGAAAGAAACATATCGTGTTTTAATAAACGGAGGTAGGGCATGTATCAATGTCGCTAATATTGGAAGAAAACCTTATATACCCCTCTCAGATAATATTTCAAAGATGATGATAGATATTGGCTTCAATATGCGAGGCGAAATTATATGGAACAAAGGTGCCGGTGCTGGAACTTCTATGGCTTGGGGTAGCTGGCAATCTGCAACGAATCCTGTTCTTAGGGATGTTCATGAATACATTTTGATTTTTTCAAAAGGTGATTTCCAAAGGAAAAATGGAGTAAAAGAAAATACAATAACACGAGAACAGTTTATGGAGTGGACTAAATCAGTTTGGACTATGAATCCTGAATCAGCAAAGAAAGTTAATCATCCGGCTCCATTTCCAGAAGAACTCCCATTTAGATTAATACAATTATATTCATTTAAAAATGATATTATCCTAGACCCATTTATGGGAAATGGAACAACAGCCATTGCCGCACTTAAAACAAATCGTACGTTTGTCGGATATGAAATTAATTCTGAGTACAAATCAATTGCAGATAAAAGAATAAAGAATTTTATCAGTCAACAGTCTATTGTTTTTTAAATAAACAATCTGTATTTTTCTATTTCTCTTTTATTTTATCAAATTTATACTTATATTTCCTTGTTAATCCGTCCTTATAATTAATTTATGTGGGGTTAAATATGAAAATAAATGATACATTTTATAGAAGTACAATCTTCGTACTTTCGATTCTGATTTTATCTTTTCAGCTTTTGACTGCTGAAGATGACGCAAAAACACTTTCAAACAGGATAAAAGATAATCCTTTTCAACGACAGAATTATGATATGCAGAAACTTATAAATCCGAAAACAGGTAAAATACCTGAAGGCATTAATTCTGCCGAATATAAATTTGCTCAAACTCTTCCTAAAAGAGAAGCAAGTTACGGAATTGATAAAAAAAACGACAACTCTACTCAGTCAGTAATCTGGCAAAACCGCGGTCCACAAAATATCGGCGGTAGAACCCGCGCATTGGGAATTGACAAATCAAATCCCAATATAATGCTTGCGGGTTCCGTTGCAGGTGGAATGTGGCGTTCGCTCGACGGAGGGCAATCCTGGGTTCGCACTACCAGGTCTGACCAGCAGCCGAATGTGAGTTGTGTGGCGCAGGACCCGCGCCCCGGTTTCACCAATATATGGTATTATGGCACCGGGGAATATATCCTTGGCAATCAAATGGTAGCCGGTGGCGGTGCAGGTGCATACAGGGGTGACGGCATATATAAGTCAACCGATAACGGAGCAAGCTGGTTCCCTCTCGATGCAACAATTTCCGGAACACCGCAAAAAGATGATTTGTTCGATTTAGTATGGAATATCCAGGTCAATAAGGATGGTATTGTCTATGCAGCTATCAAAGGTGGTGTAGTTCTTTCTAATGATGGTGGCAATAACTGGTACTGGGCTATGCCGGAATTCGAAACAAATCAATCATATTTTACCGATGTTGCAATTGATTCGAAAGGTAATGTATATGCTGCATTAAGCAGCATCATTGATATTAATAATCCATTTGCAGTTGCCAATTATTATGGAATTTATTATTATAATGCAACTAAACATACCTGGTATACTATTTCAGGGGTAGGTTCCGGTTTTCCTGTTCAATCCTCAAGCATTCTCGGACGTACTGTCATTTCAATAGCACCATCCAAAGAAGAATGGGTATATTTTCTTTCTGTCAATTACGGCTCCGGAGCTAAAAATCCCGAAACTGATAATCCGGAATGGTATGTTCTTGCAGGACTTATTATTGACCATAGTTCTTTGGGCTATCAGTGGGTTGATTTAAGCTTAATGATACCCGTTCAACCGGATGTATTCGGCCATTATAGTTCACAGTTATGTTATGATATGGCAATTAAGGTGAAACCGGATGATGCTAATACAGTATTTTTTGCGGGAACCAATCTATACAGGATTAATACAAGCACCGATTTGAATCCAACAGACTGGATAGGAGGATATAATCCTCAATACGACCCGAGTTCATTCGATAACGGGAACTATCTCGAATGGAAAAACATGAATTATCCCAACAGCGGATGGGATTTCCATACAATTTGCTTTCATCCATCGAATCCGAATATTATGTTTACGGGAAGTGACCACGGTGTTCAAAAAACTTCAAATTGTACCGCTCCGGGCGTACAATGGGAAAATCTCGACAATGGTTATCTCACAACAAACTTCTATTGCATTGCAATAAATGAATCCGTTGCAGGAGACAATACCGTTATTGGCGGTATGCAGGATAACGGAACATATGGTTCGAAGAATCCGGGCGACCCGTGGAAATGGCTTACGGGCGGCGACGGTTCCTTCTGTGCCATACCGGATAACAATAATTATTATTATGTATCATGTCAGAAAGGAATCCTGTTCAGGGATTATATTGATGGCAACTTTAATACATATCGTATGGTATATAGTGCCATAAACGACACAACAGCTCATAAAGACTTCGTATCACAATTTGTAATTGACCCAAACAACAATTCGGTTATGTACTTTGCAGCAATCAACGGTGTTTGGAGAAATAATGACATTACGGGTGACAATGCAAGCCAACTGTGGGAACCAATATTGAATGCGGCAGATAATTCAAGTTTATCAACTATTGCCATATCAAAAAATCCTGCCAACTATCTTTTTATAGGAACAAAGAAAGGTTTGCTGTACAGGGTTGACAATGCAGACTGGAATCCCACACCTTATGATATAACAAATCAGGTTTTTCCCCAGGGCGGATACATAGATAACATCGCAGTTGACCCGGAAGATGCCAACAAAGTGATTGTTGTGTTTTCAAATTATGAAGTCCAGAGCTTATTTTACACAAGCGATGGGGGTAACAGTTGGACAAATATCAGCGGTAATCTCGAACAGAATCCCGATGGTTCGGGAGCAGGACCCTCGTGCCGGACTGCAGCATTTTTACACAGAGCGGGTCAGACAATATATTTTGTCGGCACAAGTGTCGGATTATTTTCTACAACTCAATTAAACGGCGAACAGACTGTTTGGACGCAGGAAGGACCAAATTCAATAGGGAATGTAATGATTCAGATGATAAAGACAAGGCAATCGGATGGATTCGTTGCTGTCGGCACACACGCTAACGGTGTTTACACTACAACAATACCTAATTCTGCAGAAGAAACCGTAAAGCCCGATTTGTTCTATGTCGAGCAGAATTTTCCTAATCCATGTAATAAGACGACAACATTCAATTATTCAATACCAAAAAATTGTCATTTTAATGTTAAATTGTACGACATAAATGGAAAATTAATCAATACATTATTCGATAAACAAGTATATGCGGGATACTATAATTTATCTTTTAATGTTGATAATTTACCTGACGGTATATATTATTACCGGGCAGAAGCAGAAGGATTCTCACAAACAAGAGCCGTTAATGTAGCACATTAAAAGTATAAATTTAATTGGAATTTTTAGTAAATTAAATAGATAAATTTTGAGAAAAATATTAAATCAGGATTTTATTAATTACCTTAATCATTAAAAATACTTCCTGATGTAATATATTAATACCGTGTTGAAGCTGATGATTGCACGCAGATGAGATGTGTAATTGTAGTGCATTAGTTATTGTTTGTTATCCCGGTGTCTTCATTATTTAGACATCTTTTTATTAGTGGTATTGTCATGAAAATCGGGTACACTACTTATTTTGATGCTAAAGATATTGGTGCCTGGTCAGGAACTATATATCATATAGGTAAGAATTTTGAAAAACAAGGTTTCGAAGTCGAATATATTGATAAGCTAAAAAAGTTTTCCCATTATCTTTTCAGATATAAATCATTGTATTACAAATTAATAAACAAACAATACCATAGGATAAGAGAACCATTTATAAATAAAAATATAGCCAGACAAATTGAAAAAAAGATAAAAATAATTAATCCCGATATAATTTTTTCAGCCGATGCTTTGCCGGTTTCATGTCTTGAATGCAAACAACCTATCGTTTTTTGGTCTGATGCTACATTTGCAGGAATGTTAAATTTCTATTATTGTTATTTCAATTTAAACAAGAAAACAATTGAAAATGGTATGATGCTTGAACAGTCTGCTTATGACAGAGCAAAACTAATATTATTTTCTTCTGATTGGGCGGCTCAAACTGCAATAGATAACTTTAAAGTTGATAAAAATAAGATTCATGTTGTTCCTTTTGGCGCAAATATTGAAACTGAATTTACTTATGAAGAAATGAAAAGCATAATTCTTTCAAGAAACAATAATATAATAAAAATTCTTTTTGTTGGAGTTGATTGGATTAGAAAAGGAGGAGATATTTTAATTCAAGTAGTCAGGGAATTAATAAAATTAGGATTCAAAATAGAACTTAATATTATCGGTACAAATCCCGAATTAAGAGAAGAAGATTATAAATTCACCAATGTACATGGTTTTTTAAGAAAGTGGGTTCCAGAAGAAAATAAAAAAATCATTGACTTGTTTAAAAACTCACATATATTCATAATGCCAACAAGAGCAGAAGCTTACGGTATTGTGTTTTGTGAAGCTAATGCTTTTGGATTACCTGTAATAGGACCTGACACGGGAGGTGTTCCAACAATAATAAAAGATGGAATAAACGGATATTTAATAAATCATGAGAAACCGGTAGAATCAATAGTTAAATTATTTTCCAGTATTTTTTCTGATTCCAAAAAATATACTGAGCTATCTTTAAGTTCATTTAATGAATATCAAAAAAGGTTGAATTGGAAAGCTTCTATTCTCAAGGTTAGAGAATTGCTTAATCAAATAGTTAATTAATAGTATTTATATAGACCTTTACTATATAGCATAAATGATAAAATAATCTTCTTCTGAAAATAAATCTATGACTTCCGGTATTTTTCTAAAGCTTTGGAACCCAGCCAGCCAATGAAATTCAGGTTACGGGATAATATGTTCCCTTTGCCTGTTCTTAGATAATTTCGGCATTTTACACAAACTGTATTACATTCTGTATTATTTTTATCGAGAAAATGTTTTCGGGATGAAATGTATTTTTCATTATTCCAGATTTCAAACAGTGGGGTCTCGAATGCATTGCCGAATGAATGTTCCTGCTTATATGTATAACAGCAGGGGGTCACATAACCGTAAACATTGATAGACATGTTATCCCAAAGATGAGGGCAGCGTATGGGTTCCATTAATGCTTTCGGATGTTCGCTCCGATAACGGTACATCCAGTAATTCTTATCATCAGGCAGCCAGTAATCGAGTGTTTTTTCCAGTTCTTCAGCGTTTAAATTATCCCAGTCAACATTATCTTCCCTGAAACCCATTTGAACAAATGCATAATCAACTTTATCAGGCAAGCCATTAAAAATTTGCATAAACTTGTCAATTTCCTTCTCATTATACTTATTTACCACAACCTGGTATTTTATGTCAAAATGCTCCGCATTTTTTTCCTTTCTCAATCTGACAAGCTCTCTGAAATTATCGAGTGCTAAATTGAAATCTCCTTTCCACCTGTAAAGCGAATAGGTTTCCGGTGATGCTCCGTCTATTGAAGCCGACAAATAATCCAAGCCGCTGTCCACGATTTTGGGGATGAGGGATTTATCAATATTCAAATTAGAGTGTAACTCAAGATGTAAATTCCTTTTTTTTCCTTCCCTGATAATATCAAATATATCAGGATTCAAAAACGGCTCTCCGAAATGGTAAAGAGCAACGGCAGTTCCGCTCCTCAACTGGTCAGCAATGTGAACAAATTCCGAAGTTGTCAAATACTTGTTTTTTTCTTTGATATAAGCAGTGGAACATGCCGGGCATTTCAGGTTGCAGAAATTTGTCGGCTCTATCTGAACCATCATCGGCAATTCTTCGATTACATCCTTTACATTAAATACCTTATTCCTGTACTCTTTAATTAATCTTTTAAGCATTTTTAAATCTATCAGAATAATAAAAAAAACAATAATAACAAATTGACTTCTAAAATAGAAATTAACTAATAATATATTTTTGTGTCATATCAATAAATTTTATAAATTATAAATGTCAGGAAAAAAGAAATTATTTTATTTAATATAAATGCCGGATTTATTCGGCTGGAATTTTAAATCTATTTCCTAAAGCAGCCATTAATAGCCGTTTAGGAGTTATTGTCTAAAGTTTGGAATATTAATTCCGGGGTTTACAATGAAAATAATTTCTATTTTGTTGCTCGTATTTTTTGCATTGGCAGAAAAGCCAAAAACACAGGAAACAAATTCCCATGATAAACGAAGTGTACCACTCAGAAAAAGCATTATTAAATTCATTGTTTTTGTCACTTTATTGTTAAATATAATAACATCAAATGCAGAAGAACCAGATATACTATGGCAGAAATGTCTGGGAGGTAGCAATGGAGATAATGCAACTTCAATTCAAAAGACAAGTGATGGAGGATATATTGTTGGGGGTTATACTACTTCAAACAATGGAGATGTTAGTGGGAATCATGGTAATACGGATATATGGGTAGTGAAACTTAATAGCAACCGTGTTATTCAATGGCAGAAATGTTTGGGTGGAAGTGGTAATGAATATGTTGAATCAGATAAATCAATACTTGAGACAAGTGATGGGGGGTATATTCTTGCTGGACGGACTTATTCAAATAATGGGGATGTTAGCGGAAATCATGGAGGCCAGGATTATTGGATAGTGAAACTTAATAGTAGCGGAGTTATTCAGTGGCAGAAATGCTTAGGAGGGACTGGTAATGAAGAATTATACTCAATTCAAATAAATAGCGACAATGGGTATATTGTTGCAGGTCTTGCATTTTCTAATGATGGGGATGTTAGCGGAAATCATGGTTTGGCTGATTACTGGGTAGTGAAACTTAATAGTAGTGGTGTTATATTATGGCAGAAATCACTAGGAGGAACTGGAAGTGATCAGGGAAATTACATAAATAATACAAGTGACGGCGGATTTATTGTTGCAGGACAAACTGCTTCAAACGACGGTGATGTAAGCGGTAAACATGGTGGTTATGATTACTGGATAGTGAAGCTAAATAGCAGTGGAAATATATTATGGCAGAAATGTCTTGGGGGTAATAATGAAGAATGGTATCCATCTGTTCTAGAGTCAAGTGATGGTGGATTTATTATTACAGGATATACTACTTCAAATGATGGAGATGTTAGTGGTAATCATGGCCAAAATGATTATTGGGTAGTGAAACTCAATAGCAGTGGCTCTATTCAGTGGCAGAAATGCCTTGGAGGAAGTTATGACGATTATGCTGAATCTATCATTCAAACAAGTGACGAAGGTTATATAATTGTTGGATATACTTATTCAAACGATGGTGATGTGAGCGGAAATCATGGTGGAGGTAAATACGATGCCTGGGTAGTAAAAATTAATAATAGTGACGTTATTCAGTGGCAGAAATGTCTTGGTGGGAGTGATTATGATGGTATATATTCAATTAAAGAAACAATTAACGATGAATATATTCTTGCAGGATGGACTTATTCAAATGACGGAGATGTCAGTGGTGTTAATGGTAGTTATGATTTTTGGATAGTTAAATTAACTTTAAACTCCATCTCCACCGGCACAATTTCTCCATTATCTCTCTGTCAAAAAGCAACTGTCAGTGTTCCATTTACAGCCACAGGCACTTTCAATGCCGGGAACACTTTCACAGCCCAGCTTTCAAATGCTACAGCCAGCTTTGCTGCTGCAACGACTATCGGTACACTGTCAAGCACAAACTCAGGTTCCATTAACTGCACTATACCGACGAACACGCCCCCAGGAAACGGTTACAGGATTAGGGTTGTGTCCTCTAATCCTTCTATAGATGGTTCCGACAACGGCACGAACATTACTATCAACGCACTTCCAGTTCCTTTAATCGTGGGACCTGATACGGTCTGTGCCGAAAATAAATATATTTATACATGCACAGCTCCCGGCTCAACAGGCAGTCAATGGAAAGTTATTAACGGTAAATTCGAGGGACCCTCAACCGGCAATTCAGTCGAAATCGAGTGGGACAACAAAAGTTCAGGCACTATTACTCTAATACAGACAACATCATCAAACTGTATTGATTCCGCTAATTTAGTAGTAACGATAAATCCTCTCCCGCATCCTGTCATAACAACATCCGATACAATTTTATGCGTTGGCAAAACCGGCTTATATCAATCGAACACACAAGCTGGTATTTTATATAAATGGGTGGTTAACAGGGGAATAATAATTGGTCCTGAAGATGCACCTACACTTACAGTCAGATGGGACACTGCTGGAACCGGTTTTGTACGTCTTATTCAAACTTATTCAGGTACCGGGTGCAAGGATTCAACGAAGAAGGATATTGTAATAAGTCCATTGCCACAGCCGAAAATCACAAGCAACGACACCATATTATGCATTAATACAAGCGGTTCATACTCTACCGACGTCGATGTAAATCTCATTTACAAATGGATTGCAACCGGGGGGGTCATTCAGGGACAAGACAATACCTCCTCTGTAACCGTGCTATGGAACGTTTCCGGGACAAATAAAATTAAACTTATTCAAACTTATCCTCTCACCGGATGCAAGGATTCAACCGAGAAAACGATTATCATAAATCCCCTTCCGTCAACGCAAATAACGGGAAATGACTTTACTACACTCAATACTACCGAGCAGTACTCGGCTTACTCACCTGCGGATATCGATAATTTATGGTCGGTCAATAATGGTACGATACAGGGTTTGACAACAGATTCAATTCTATCAGTTAAGTGGGAAAGTGTTGGGACCGGAAGAGTAATGCTCCGGCAAACAAATACATTCACAAATTGTATTAACTACGACACAATGCTCGTTACAATTACCGAATCCATACCTCCATTGATTGTAGATGCGGGACAAGATAAAGCAATTTGCAAAGGTGAATCAATTCAAATAGGAAATACTAATCCTGCTTCCGGCGGTGTTCAGCCATACAGGTACAAATGGTCTCCTTCACAAGGATTGAACAATGATACATTGCCGAATCCCAATGCCAAACCGGATATAACTACATTGTACACTCTGACCGTTACTGATAGCCGTGACAGCACTGCAACAGACAATGTAAGTGTAACTGTAAATCCGTTGCCGGTTCCGCAGATTACCGGTAATACCAATGTGCTTTTGAATAATGAAGAAATATATACTGCAATTACACCTGCAGGAACTAATAATACCTGGTCTGTTGTGAACGGAACACAAATCGGAATCAATAACGCCGATACATACCATGTAAAATGGGATTTGCTCGGTTCAGGAAGAGTGACACTTGAGCAAAAAATAAATGCAACCGGATGTGAAGATGTAAAATCTCTCGATGTAAATATTTCGGCTTCGATTCCTAAACTCACTGTTGATGCTGGTCCTGACAAGGAAATATGCATGAATGATTCCGTTCAATTATCGAGTACTAATCCCGCTTCAGGAGGTCAGCCGCCATACAAATACCTGTGGACGCCTTCGTTCGGATTGAGCAACGATACAATTCCGAATCCGATTGCAAATCCTGATAATTCCACTCAATATTTGTTGACCGTGTGGGATTCTTTGGACAGCACTATATCTGATTCCGTGTATGTCGTTGTTAATCCCTTTCCCGAAGCACTTGTGAGAGGGAACAGAAATGTATTGGTCAATTCAATCGTAACTTATTCGGTTTACACTCCACCGGGAATCGAAAGCGAGTGGTTTGTCGAAAACGGCATCCAGATAGGACCCAACAATGACAGCACTTTCAGGGTTCAGTGGAATAATCCCGGCACCGGCAAAGTTATTTCGTTGCAAACAATCACAGCAACAGGATGCAAAGAAGCCGACACAATTGAAATAACTATTTCACAATCCGTACCTGTTTTAATTGCAGATGCCGGAGCGGATAAATCTGTCTGCCTTGGTGACACTATCCATATAGGCACTGTCAATGCCGCTTCAGGGGGTGTTGAGCCATACAAATACAAATGGTCTCCATCAACCGGTTTGAGCAGCGATACAATTCCCTATCCCGAGACATATCCGAAAACAACTACAATTTATACTATTACTATAACTGATGCACAGGACAGCGTTTCAACAGATAATATGACGATTACTGTTAACCCCCTTCCTACACCTCAAATTATAGGCAATGACAAAGCGATGAAAAGTACAACGGTTTCGTATTCAGTCAGTCCCGTTGCAGGAATATCGAATGAATGGTCTGTGGATAACGGTACCCAGATTGGCTCAGGTAAGGGAACTACATTCCAGGTTCGGTGGGATTCTGCAGGAACGGGTAAAGTAATTCTCGAACAAAAGAACATTGTTACCGGATGCCATTTTTCAGATACTTTGATTGTAACAGTCGATGCTCAGCAGTATGCGGCAATGCTCGGATTGCCCGATATGTCCGCAGAACCCGGAGGAGAAATTTACATGCCTGTTTATTTGCGTGATGCCGAATTACTCGCTAATACAAATGTTACGGGTATAGTCGCAGATTTAGTTTACAATGCTTCTTTGCTCGAGCCGATTGAAACGACACCAAAGGGAACATTATCACCGGATGGAAATGAAAGAACGATTCCTCTGCGTCTCGGTGTAAATCCGCTCTCTGACAGCACACTTCAGCATCTCAGTTTCATGGCAATGCTCGGCAACGACACTACTACCGTATTAAAATTGATAAATATAAATTCAATCGGAGCAAATGTCAATATAGGTGCATATCGGGGAACATTCACACTTCGGGGTATCTGCCGCGAGGGTGGAGCACGGCTCGTAGGTTCAAATGGTCAGGTGCAGTTAATGCTTGTCCGTCCTAATCCAGCCCAGGAGTTTGCAGAAGTAGAATACGAAACAACAGAATCGGGACGGACACAATTATACTTAGTTAATGCACTCGGCAAAACAGCTTTGAGCTTGATTGACGGAGATATTCCAAAGGGAAGAAAAGTTATAAGATTAAATATAGATGAGATAAAATCAGGAACATATTTCCTCATATTGAAGACTACGACACAAGTGAGAAGTGTGAGAGTGGATGTTGTTAAATAAAATTTAAAAAATGAAAATTTGTAATTATTAATTACTCGATAATAAATGAAATATTTTACGTATATCTTTTTGTTAGTATTAACATGTGTTTTACAGGCACAGCTGGTAAAAACCGATGAACCGTACACAAACATCGGATTGAACTTCGATTACCTTCTGAATATGCACACTGCAAATTTCCAGAGTCTTCCGGGTGTTCCCAACTGCTGTCCGAAATTCGAAAGCGGCAAAGGCACAGGAATTTTTATAGGCGGATTTTATGAATATTCATTTATACCCCGACTGTCCGGAATGATTAGAGTTGGATATAATTCTTTAAACGGATTGCTTAATGCAACAGAAACAGAGTATATATCGCAGTCAGGCACCGGCGTTTGGGGCGAAATCGAACACAAAATTGATGCATCGCTTGCTTCTGTTTCATTACAGCCGGTAATCAGTTATTATGTTACTGACCTGTTCAAAATCAGCGGTGGCATTAGTGCAGATTTGATGTTGATAAATAATTTCAATCAGTCCGAAGAAATAATTTCTCCGAAAGGTCAGGTCAGCTTTATTGACACTGCAACCGGTTTGCCTTCGGGTGAGTACATTCGCAACAAAAGAGACAGTACAATCCCAAATGCATCACCATTGGTTCTTTCCTTCCTGGGCGGGGTGAGCTACGAATTTCAATTAAACAAGGACAGAACTCTCCTTTTAATACCTGAGTTAACTTTTAATTATGGAATGACTCCTTACGTAAAGAATTTGACATGGTCGTCAAACTCAGCACGCTTTGGTTTGTCACTTGTTTATTCCACTGCAAAGTACAGAATGATTGAGAAAGAAAAACCCGATGTTTTCGATATGAAATTACTCCTTGCTGAAAACGAAATCGAAGTCCTCGGCAATCCCGACAACCTTATTTACGGGGTTTATGACATATCTGAAAATGCACTCGCAGAAAATATTTTGCAATCCGATTTATTTGCTACGTCTTATGCGGTCGGAATTAATGAAGGCATAGAGGAATCAAAACCGATTCTCCATATCGAAGAGTTTTTATCATTGAACATGAGACCGCTGTTAAACTATATTTTCTTTGATTACAACAGTGCGGCGATTCCGGCAAGGTATAAGAAAATAAGCCCGCAGGATGCAAATAAATTCGATTTATCCTCACTTTCGAACGAGCCGGTTCTTCCGACTTATTACCGGATTTTGAATATAATCGGCAGGAGAATGAAAGAACATGGCAATGCAAACATTACTCTCACCGGTTGTAATTCCGACAATGGTAAAGAAAAATCGAACAAGCAATTATCTCAGCAAAGAGCTGAAGCAGTTGCCGATTACTTAAAAAAAGTATGGGGTATCAATCCCTCGAGAATAACAATCAAAGCAAGAAATCTCCCCGAATCCGCTTCGAATAACACAAGCGAAGACGGAATGCAGGAGAATCGCAGAGTGGAAATTATTTCGGATGACAATAAAATTCTTGAACCCGTTGTTACAAACGATACTATTGTAAAAGTAAATCCGCCGGTAATCAGATTTTATAATAATGTAAAATCAGCAAACGGAATTGATAAATGGAAACTGAATGTTTACGAAGAAAATTCTCTGACAAAAAGCTTTGACGGAAACGATTCGGTGCCGGCTAAACTCGATTGGTTAATAGATAAGGAGAAAACCGGCATTCCGAAAAACTATGACAATCTTTCTTACATGCTGGATGTTGCTGATAAATCCGGTAACACTAAGTCTGCCAAAACAGAAATTATTCCACTCGACCAGATTACATTAAAGAAAAAACAGATGAGTAAATCGGGCGACAAAAGAATTGATTATTACAGTTTGATTCTTTTTCAATTCAACTCTGCCGAACTTTCGGCTGCAAATAATGAAATATCTCAATTCATCAGAGGTAATCTCAAGGATAATTCCAAAATTCTTATTTCCGGGTATTCCGATAGGATGGGAGAGCCAGGACATAATCTGGAACTATCAGAGCAAAGAGCAAAAAATCTTGGTAAATCATTAGCATCAAAAAATATATATATTAGAGCCGTGGGTGCAAACGAACTGCTTTATGACAATGACCTTCCCGAAGGAAGGTTCTATTGCCGTACAGTTGTCGTTGAAGTCGAAACACCTATAAAATGGTAGTTTTAGAAGTGTTAGGTGTTGAATGAAAATTTAAAATGAAAAATGAGGAAATGGTAGAGTGTCATTCTGAATTTATTTCAGAATCCATTACTTTAAATCCATATCCAAACTTGCTTTCTTAACACAAAATTTGATAAAAAGCAAGCACAAGGGACACAATGAATTATTATGAACGAAATATTAAAAAAATAAAAGAACTAGTATGAAACAAAAAAAATATTTTATTACAGTTTTATTATTCATTATTCATTGTTCATTATTCATTGGCTTTGCCCAATCCTGGGAAGAGCTGATACAGAAAACGGGATTATTTCTAAATGAAAAGAATATTGATTCTGCACTCGCAACTGCCGATAATGCCCTGAAAATTGCAATCGGCAGTTCTCCGTCAAAGCATGCACTGACTTTGGGTATGATTGGTCAGATTTACTTCGACAACGGAAATTACGAAAAAGCAGCAGAATATTTTATGACAGAGAAAAACCTGAAACAGACATTTCTCGGCAGGAACAATCCGAGCTATGCCGTATCGCTGAATAATCTCAGTTCGACTTACCAGTATCTCGGAAAATTCGATGAAGCTGAAAAACTCCTTATGGAAGCAATAGAAATTAAAAGTTCAGCAAATATAAGAGATACCATACTTGCAAAATCGTTCCATAATCTGGGAAAATTATACCATTCGACCGGATTGTATGGTAAATCGGAGGAAAATTATATTAAAGCGCTCGATATCAAAAGAGAGATATGCGGCGAGAACCATCCTTTATACGCAAACACACTTTACAATTTAGGATTGCTATATAAATCTTATGGCAATTTTGAAACAGCAGAAAAGAATCTTACCTAGGCATTAGGAATTTACAACAAAGAAGCTAACAAAGAATTAATTCGTGATGTTGAACTACAGCTTGCTCTTGTTTACAATGAACAAAACAAAACTGATGAATTTGAAAAAATCATGTCAAAATATAATGATTCGGAAAGCATTGATATTAATACACCTAATGCAGGAAGTACCCTGTATGAGCTTGCACTATTGAATGTAGTAAATAAAAATTACGATAATGCCCAAAATTTATTAATCAAAGCAAAGCCATTGATTGAAAAGCAATATGGTAAAACATCAACATTATTTCTTTCCTGCCTCAATGCACTCGGAATCGTGAGCTGGATTCAGGGAGATTTGAATAAGGCATATAAATATCTCAACCAGGTTGTCGGGCTGAGAGAAGTTTTCTTCGGCGACAAACATCCCGATTATGCTACGGCATTGCACAACCTTGCGGGATTGCAAATCGAGATGAAAGAATTCGAACAGGCAGAAAAAAATTATTCAGATGCATTGTCAATTTATCTTGAATTAATAAAAAATTATTTCCCTTATCTCAGCGAATCGGAAAAGGCAAGATTCAGCAACAACATTAAAGAACGCTTCGATATGTTTTATAACTATGTACTACAGCGTGCTGATGATAATCCCAACCTGATTGGGCAAATGTTTAACAACCGGCTTGTTACCAAAGCCATTTTGCTGAATAATTCAATTTCAATCAATAATAAAATCAGGAACAGCGGCGATAACGAACTTATCGAAAATTACGATAAGCTTATAAATATAAAAGAACAATTGTCCGTTGCTTATAGAATGAGCAAAAAGGAAGCGGAAAAAATCGGAATTAACACGGATTCTCTCGAATATTCAGCCAATACGCTTGAAAAAATCATTTCCTCAAAATCTTTTGACTTTAAAGATGAATTTCAAAAAAATGAAATGACCTGGAAGGATATTCAATCGGTTCTTGGTAACGATGAAGCCGCAGTTGACATTGTAGCATTTAAACAATTTTATCGCGGCTGGACTGACAAAACATATTATGTCGCTTTAATTATTGATAAGGAATCGTCAGTTCATCCCGAATTGGTAGTAATTGACAAAGACAATCAACTCGAACAGCAATTCTTCGGCAATTATTCGAATTCTGTCAGGCATAAAATCGAAGACAAAGATTCATACAATGCTTTCTGGAAAGCAATTGATAATAAGCTTACCGGTAAAAAGAAAATTTATATTTCTCTCGACGGTGTCTATAATAAAATTAATCTGAATACAATACTCCTTGCATCGAATAAGTACGTGTTCGATGAAAAATCAATTATAACTTTAACGAATCTATCCGAATTGATTAGTTCGGGAGCAGGAAAAACTTCTTCAGTAGTCAACAAAACTGCTGAATTATACGGTTCACCAAAATTCGATTTCACTCTGCCGGGATTTGGAGCCGAGCCGGTAAAACACGGCGAATTGGCTTTATCTCCGGACATCAGGAATATTAAATTACAATATTTGCCGGGAACAAAATCCGAAGTTGAAAATATCTCCCGATTATTGGCTGACAATTCATGGAACTGCAAATCTTATCTCGAAGAAAATGCAACCGTAACTCAACTGAAAAAAGCAGTTCATCCAAACCTTCTCCACATTGCAACTCATGCTTTTTTCCTAAGCGATATTAATACTAAATCGAGCAAAAAAGCATTCGGGATGGATATTTCAAATACAATCGAAAATCCATACCTTAGAACCGGATTGTTATTTGCCGGAGCAGAAAATACAATCAATAATCCGGCGCTTGCGGGTAAATCCTCGGATAACGGAATATTGACCGCTTACGATGTGTTAAGCATAGACCTCGAAGAACCGCAGTTGATTGTTCTAAGTGCCTGCGAAACAGGACTCGGCGAAATTCAAAACGGCGAAGGCGTTTATGGATTACAAAGAGCTTTCCGTATCAATGGTGCGAAAAACATTATCATGAGCTTGTGGAAAGTTGAGGATGAGATTACTAATGAGCTGATGACAGATTTTTATAAAATATGGCTCGGTGGTAAATCCATCCATGACGCATTCCGGGAAGCTCAAATAACTATAAAAAACAAACATCCTCAGCCATACTACTGGGGAGGGTTTGTTTTAATCGGAGAATAAAAAGAATGTTGAGTTTTGAATGTTGAGTGTAAAGATCTTTAACAATTTGATTCTCAGCGGCTTTACGGTTAAATATATTTTTGTGACACTCAATACAAATCTCACTTTCAATAAAAACATGAATAGGAGTTTATTTATCATTTGAATTAAATATAATATTCATTACTTTTGTTAATTATATCATTAATATAAAATCAAGTAAATATTCGGAGCTAAGCCATGAAACTGTTTGTTATTATTGTTTTCAGTATTGTTGTTTTATCATCTTCATTATTTTCAAAGGATGCATGGGAAAGAGTCAACGCACCCAACGACACTCCCACCCTGGAACTTGCTATTGATTCGAGCGGAAATCTTTACACTTGTTACTTTGGCATGTACAAATCAACAAATGACGGCTTATCCTGGCAGGTGATTGATGAACTTTCAGCACAGGGTGTTACAGTAAAACTTTCGCAGACGAGTATAATAATGTCTTCTATAGATGTTGCAAAGAACGGGTATCTCTTTTCTTCGATGAGGGATGGAGGTGTTTTCAGGTCTAAAGACGGTGGACTATCCTGGGATTTTTTATCTGATTCACTTCAAAATATTCACAGTTTCATTTCATGTAACAATGGAAGATTATTTTGCAATAGCACTAATGACCTTTATTATTCCGATGATTATGGTGATAGCTGGACAAGATTCTCTGGCTGGCCTGATGTAGACTGGACAAGTTTTACCAAAAAGAGAATGGCTCTTTCACCTTCCGGTAAACTATTTGCATCAAACAAAGGTGTTTGGGTAATAGATACAGGTTCACTGGCATATAATTATTACACTGATGGAATTGATTCATCCTTCGTCCGTTGCTTCGCATTCGGTAACGGAAAAGTTTTTGCAGGTACGGATACCGGTGGCGTGTACTTCTCGACCAATGACGGACAATCATGGACTAATCTTCCAAATTCTCCAAAATCAGTTTCTATTTCTTCAATGGTTTATACAAATACAGGAAAGATTATTGCTGGTTCTGATGATGGCGGCTTGTTCTATTCAACCGATGATGGCTCGTCGTGGACTGAATCAACTCCATTTTCAGATTATAAAATTAACGATATTGATATTTATAAAGATAAAATTTATGTTAGTTCAAATGGAATTTTTACCTCAACTGATGATGGTATAAGATGGGAAAAGCTTCCATCAAATCCAGGTTACCCAATTGTTTATTATTATAACATGAACAACGCCGGTAAAATATTCGCTTTTACTGACTTAGGATTATACTCATCAAGCGATAATGGTAATTCATGGGATTTAAATCCTTTGAAAGAAATAAATAGAGATGAGTTGACGGGTATTTTATTGAATAAAGATGATAAACTATTTATTTGGTCCTATTGGGAAGAATATTTTAAATATTCAGACAATGACGGAGAAACATGGAACAATGTTCCCGGTTTTGAGGAAACTCATACTTACACATTAAAAGAAAATTCAATAGGATATCTTTATTTAATAAATGACTACTCAGAAGATATTTACATTTCCAAAAATAATGGTTCATCCTGGGAAAAAATTGTTAGCAATTCCGGTGTTTATTATTTAGGGATCGGTACAAAGGATGAATTAATTTATACAGATGCACTCACTGTTTACTATTCTACTGATTATGGCTATAACTGGATTCCCAAAACATGTAACCAGTTAAATGGAAGATTTGGAAGAGAAAACCTCGAAAAAGATGGTGATTTTATTTGGATTAGCCATTCACAGGATGGGATATTAATGTCGAGTGATTTAGGTAATACATGGAGAGAAATTAACGGTGGATTGCGAGACCCAAAGTATGTCGGGGAATTCCAGGTTAATTATATGAATAAAATTGCCAATACACTATACACAGGATTAGCTTACGGATTATTTAGCTATGATTTTGATAATAACAACTGGATACTGTCGGATTCGGGAATTACACCTTCTGCAATTGTCCGTGTTGACCATTTAAAAGACAAGCATGTATATGCTTTGACTACAACCGGGGTTTACAGAACTGTTGATTCAGTTGTTTCTGTCGAAGAACAAGTTTCAACCGTTGAAGATAATTCAATCGCTGCATATCCGAATCCGTTCTCCGATAAAATCATATTAAATATAAAAGGAAATAACAAATCCGAATCAATAATAATAAGTGATAATCTTGGAAGAATAATTCTAACCACTCAAACAGAATTTCTTGAATTGGGTAGAAACCACAAAATCACTTTACATACTGAAAATTTTGCATCAGGCGTTTATTATGTCAGGATTCCTGGTTCAACAACAGCCAAAGTAATTGTTAAAACCGAATAGAGTAAGTCACGAATCGGAAGTCATTAGTAAATAAAAATACTTGTAATCTAAGCTAATGACTTTCGACTAACGACTATTGACTATTATAATTCAAAATTCAAAATTTCATTTTATGAGAACCATCTTCCCTGCTATCGCCTGTCCTTCAAATTGTATCCTATAAATATACACACCGTTTGGTGCTTCGCTTCCCGCATCTGTCCTGCCATCCCAGGTAGCTGTGTGCTTCCCTGAATCAATCACACCTGAATACAAATCCCTCAGCAACTGCCCCTGCAGAGCATAAATTTTGATAGCAACATTCCCAGCTTTAGGCAAAGTATATTCAATGTTTGATGTGTATTGAAACGGATTAGGGAAGCTTTTACTGAATGTTATATCTTTTGCAAGCGGTTCCTTCTCTTCATCCACATCAAGAATCACACCTCCTTCACGGAAGACAGCAAGACCACCACCCATTGTTCCAATCCATTTATTATCGTATTTATCAATAACAATTTGACCAACATCATTATCTGGTAATCCCGAATTATTAATATTATATACAAACCAATTAGTTCCATTATATTTTACTAAACCTCCATACCATGTTCCGATCCACTTATTCCCCTGTTTATCTATTATTACTGTTAATAACCCATTAAATGGTAACCCTGAATTGCTCGTGTCATATAAAGACCAATTTGTTCCATCAAATTTGTATAAACCATCTCGATTTCCAATCCATTTATTTTCATTATTATCTATGGCTATTGTCTTTATATAATTAGAATGTAATCCCGAATTACTTGTGTTATATACAGTCCAATTTGTACCGTCATATTTTATTAAACCTCCTTCCTCGGTACCTATCCATTTAATATCTCTATTATCAATTGAAATTGAAATTACACAATTATCCGATAATCCGGAATTGCTTTTATCATAAACAATCCAATTTGTACCGTCATACTTAATTAAACCATTATTATTAGTTCCAATCCATTTATTACCTTGTTTATCTTTTGCTATTGCCCTTACATCATTATCAGGTAATCCAGAATTGTTTTTGTTATATACAGTCCAATTTGTACCGTCAAACTTTATTAATTCACCGCCAGATTCAAACCATTCATTACCTTGTTCATCAACAACAATCAATTCTACTTCATTAGTTGGTAAACCGGAATTATTATTATCATATACTATCCAATCTACACCGTTAAACTGTACTAAACCTCCAATATAAGCTCCGCTCGACCCAATCCATTTATTACCCAAACTGTCAATTGCTAATGTATATATTTCATTATTACCAGGTACCCCTGAATTACTTGTATAATATGAAATCCAATTTATTCCATCAAATTTGGTTAGACCGCCAATATCTGTACCAATCCATATATCATCCTGTTCACCAATAGTTACAGATAGTACAAAATCCCAGGGTAACCCAGAATTATTTGTTTTATACACTGTCCAATTTGCCCCATCAAACTTGGCAAAACCTCTGGTAGTACATATCCATTTATTTCCATTTTTATCAATGTCTATTGCTTTCACATTATCATTAGGCAATCCGGAATTGATAGTATTATACACAATCCAATTTGTCCCATCAAATTTAGCTAATCCTTTTCCTCCAAAAGTTCCAATCCATATATTCTCTTGTTGATCTATTGCAATTGACCATATATTATTTGATGGTAAACCAGAATTGTTTGTATTATAAACAGTCCAATTTGTTCCATCAAATTTAGCTAAACCCCCTGATCCTGTACCAATCCATTTATTCCCCTGTCTATCTATAGCTATTGCATTTATATAATTATCTCGTAACCCAGAATTTTTGTTATTATATATTGACCACACTTCCCCATCAAACATTGTTAAACCGCCTAATTCTGTACCAATCCATTTATTTCCTTGCGAATCTATTGCTAATGATTTAATACAATTAGTAGGTACTTCCGAATTGTTTGTATTATAGACAGTCCAATTTGTTCCATCAAATTTAGCTAAACCTCCTGATTCTGTACCAATCCATTTATAACCATTATTGTCAATAACTATTGTATTTATCAAATTATAAGGTAACCCTGAATTTGATCTATTGTAGAATAATGTTTTATAAGTTATTTTATTAAACCGTACAAGCCCACCATTTGTTCCAATCCACAAATAATTACCTTCATTACTTATGCAGGTTACATCTTGTCCGTTCGTATAATTCACCCACTCGGGATTTTGCGATTTGACATTTAATATGAATATAACAATCAATGCAAGAAATGAAGTCAGGTACACATGTTTCATAGCATCAACTTAATATTAATATTTAAATGTTTATTTATATAATTTTATTTCTTTCAGAGTTAGCTAAGTAATTTCTTAGCACACCAAACAACCCGACATTCAAAATTCAACATTTCTTTTCCACTCAACACACAACACACAAAACACAACACAATTATCTCACCACCACCATCTTCCCAATTATCGCCTGTCCTTCAAATTGAATCCGATACATATACACACCGTTTGGTGCTTCGCTTCCCGTGTCTGTCCTGCCATCCCATGTGGCTATGTGCATCCCCGCATCAATTGAACCAGAATACAAATCCCTCAGCAACTGCCCCTGCAGAGCATAAATTTTGATAGCAACATTCCCAGCTTTAGGCAAAGTATATTCAATGTTTGTTGTGTATTGAAATGGATTCGGAAAGGTTTTACTGAATGTTAAATCCTTTGCAACCGGCTCCTGCTCTGACTTAACATCAAGTATAACACCACCTTCGCGGAATACAGTAAGTCCTGAACTATTTCCCAACCATTTGTTACCATATTTATCTATTGTGATTGTAAGTACGCTATCATGATGTAATCCGGAATTTGATGTATTGTAATTAGTCCAATTTATATCGTCAAATTTTGCTAAGCCACGATATGTAGTCCCAATCCACTTATTGTTATTATTATCTATTGTTATTGATCTTATTGAATTTGATGGAATACCGGAATTAGGCCAATTATAATTAATCCAATTTGTCCCATCGAATTTTACTAGCCCTCCACCATCATAGCCAATCCATAAATTACCATCTTTGTCTATTGTTAATGCTTTGATATAATAAACTGAAAAACCGGAATTATTTTTGGAATAAATAATCCAGTTCAATCCATCAAATTTTGCCAAACTATCATTTCCAGTACTAATCCTAATCCCAATCCACAAATTTCCACTACTGTCTATAGTAATATTCCTGACATTGTTATCTGGTAATCCGGAATTTGATTTGTTATAAGTAATCCAATTCGTTCCATCATATTTTGTAAGACCGCCTCTATAGGTTCCAATCCAAATATTCCCACTTACGTCAATTGTTATTGCATGTACCCAGTTATCAGGTAAGCCGGAATTTAATGTGTCGTAAGTAATCCAATTCGTTCCGTCAAATTTTGTCAATCCGCTGTCAGTCCCAATCCACTTATTGCTATTTCCGTCAATTGCTATTGTATTGATATAGTTATCAGGCAAATCGGAATTCGATATGTCGTAATTAATCCAGCTTTTTCCGTCAAATTTTAACAAGCCATCACCATTTGTCCCAATCCATTTATTGTTATTTTCGTCTATAATAATTGAACTGATTTGGTTGCCATTCAAACCGGAATTTGATGTATTGTAGATATTCCAATTCATATCGTCAAATTTTGTTAAGCCATCCCTAGTACCAATCCATTTATTGTTATCTTTGTCTATTATTATTGAATTGACTTCATTATTAGGCAAACCGGAATTTGTTTTGTCATAAATAATCCAATTCGTACCGTCAAATTTTACTAATCCTTTATAAGTCCCGATCCACTTATTACCATGTCCGTCTGCAGCTAATACACTGATATAATTATCAGGCAAATCGGAATTTGCTTTATTATAAAAAGTTGGATTGCCAGTTTCTTTTTCAATTTTCACAAGACCGCCGGTAGTACCTACCCATAAATAATCTCCTTCTTCCGCCAATGCAGTAATCCTATCACCATTCGTATAATTCACCCACTCGGGATTTTGCGATTTGACATTTGATATGAATATTACAAACGCAAGAAATGCAGTCAGGTACACCTGTTTCATAGCATCACCTTTTGATTACTACTTAAAATTTTATGTATTTATTTATATTATTTTATTTCTTGCAACTTAATATATTATAATGACACATGAAAAGGGGAAAGGTCTCAGAAATAATTTACAATTAATAATTAACAATTAATAATTTTATAAAAAATAACCGAAATTATTCACTATTCGTTAAAAAAAAATGACACCTAAAAAGAGAAAATGTCTCAGAAAAATAATAAATTATTATGTAGGGACACGGCATGCCGTGTCCCTGTTTATCTAATCAAAATCATTTTATTCGATATTATCTGTCCTTCAAATTGAATCCGATACATATACACACCGTTTGGTGTTTCGCTTCCCGTGTCTGTCCTGCCGTCCCATGTAGCTGTGTGCTTGCCCGCATCATTTGTGCCTGAATACAAATCCCTCAGCAACTGCCCATGTGTATCATAAATTTTGATTGTAACATTCCCTGTTTTCGGCAGAGTGTATTCAATATTTGTTGTGTATTGAAATGGATTTGGAAAAGTTTTATTGAGTGTTAATTCCTTAGCAACCGGCTTCTGCTCCGACTCCACATCAAGTATGACACCCCCTTCACGAAAGACAGCGAGACCACCGTAATGGGTACCTATCCATTTATTATCTGATTCATCAATACTTATAATTCTCACATAATTTTCAGGTAACCCGGAATTATTTATGTTAAAAACTGTCCAATTTATTCCATCAAATTTAGCAAGTCCTCCCCCCCAATATGTACCAATCCATTTAATTCCCTTATCATCTATTGCTATTGCCCAAACATCATTATATGGCAGCGCTGAATTTGATGTATCGTAAATAATCCAATTTGTTCCATCAAACTTAGCAAGCCCTTTTCCTGTTCCTATCCATTTGTTCTCTTGCTCATCTATTACTATAATATTAACCCAATCAGATGGAAGTTCAGAATTTGATGAATTGTAAACAGTCCAATTTGTTCCATCAAATTTCGCTAATCCCCACCAATTAGAACCAATCCATTTGTTTCCTTCTTTATCTATCGCTATCGTATTAATTCGATTATTTGGTAAACCTGAATTTGAATGATTGTAAACAATCCAATTAACTCCATCAAACATAGCAAGCCCCCCACCTTCTGTCCCAATCCATTTGTTTCCCTGTTTATCTATAACAATAACTTGAACCCAATTATGTGGTAAACCGTTATTTGAATTTTTGTAAACAGTCCAATTCACTCCATCAAACTTAGCAAGTCCTCCCCAATATGTCCCGATCCATTTGTTTCCCTGTTCATCTATAGCAATTGCATCAACAAGATCAGCTGGTAGGTCTGAATTTGATTCGTCATAAACAGTCCAATTTATTCCATTAAACTTAGCAATCCCACCTCCTTCAGTTCCAACCCATTTGTTACTTTGTTCATCTATCGCTATTGCATGAATTATATTAGACCCCAAACCTGAATTCGATGTATTAATAGTTGCAAAGTTTGTACCATTAAACTTAGCAAGTCCTCGATAGTACGTTCCAATCCAATTATTTCCCTTTTCATCAATCGTAATTGCTGTAATCCAATTACCTGGTAAACCCGAATAAGATGTATTGTAAACAGTCCAATTAATTCCATCAAATTTCGCAAGTCCTCTCCTAGTCCCTATCCATTTGTTTCCTTGTTCATCAATCTCTAAAGCTTCTATAAGATTATATGGTAATCCTGAATTTGATGTGTCATAGATAGTCCAATTTGTGTCATCAAACATAGCTAATCCACCATGTAAACCAATCCATTTATTTCCATTGTTATCAATTTCAAGCTTATAAATACTATTACTAGGAATACCAGAATTTGATTCGTTATAAACTGTCCAATTTACTCCATCAAATTTAGCAATTCCACTACCATCTGTCCCAATCCATTTATTCCCTTGTTCATCTATATCTATAGTTCGTATCCAATTATATGGCAAACCTGAATTAGAAACATTATAGACTGTCCAATTTACTCCATCAAATTCAACAAGTCCTCTACCATCTGTGCCAATCCATTTATTCCCCTTACTATCAATAACTATATCCATAATCCTATTATATGGCAAACCTGAATTTGATGTGTCGTAAATAATCCAATTATAACCATCAAATTTTGCAAGACCTCCTTTTTCTGTCCCAATCCATTTGTTACCCTGACTATCTATTGCTATAACATTTACCCGATTATATGGAAGACCTGAATTAGACATGTTATAAAAGGTTTTTTCTTCTGTAATCATATTAATTTTCACAAGTCCACCACTTGTTCCAACCCATATATAATCACCTTCAACAGCAAGTGAAATTATCCACTTCCCACATGTATAATTCACCCATTCGGGATTTTGCGATTTGACATTTGATAT
This sequence comes from Bacteroidota bacterium, assembly GCA_004322215.1. GTDB lineage: Bacteria > Bacteroidota > Ignavibacteria > Kapaibacteriales > UBA2268 > XYC2-FULL-35-21. Next base: position 105,703 of record SCSM01000040.1, read on the forward strand.
GATAAAAATAAAAGCAAGAAATGAAGTCAGGTACACATGTTTCATAGCATTACCTTAATATTAATATTTAAATGTTTATTTAAATTATTTTATTTCTTTCAGAGTTAGCTAAGTAACTTCTTAGCACACCAAACAACCCGACATTCAAAATTCAACATTTCTTTTCCACTCAACACACAAAACACAACACACAACACAATTATCTCACCACAACCATCTTCCCAATTATCGCCTGTCCTTCAAATTGAATCCGATACATATAAACACCGCTCGGTGCTTCGCTTCCCGTATCTGTCCTGCCATCCCATGTGGCTATGTGCATCCCCGCATCAATTGAACCAGAATACAAATCCCTCAGCAACTGCTCCTGCATATCATAAATTTTGATAGTTATATTTCCAGCATTTGGCAATGTATATTCAATGTTTGATGTGTATTGAAATGGATTTGGAAAATTATAAGTTAGTGGTTTTTCCGGCGAAGTTTTTTCCACAGAGCTTGGTTCTTTATATTCATAAGCACCAATGTCCCAGCCAGCTCCCTGAGGGCGTGAAATAGCATCTTTGTCTGTAGTAAAAATGCTATTTAAACTAAGTCCATTATTCACTGCATTTGCAGTGTATTTAAGATGCAAATCATATTCTGCAGAATTAACGAAAGGGTCTTCCGACTCCGTAACCTGGTTTGGCTCACCTGTCGGTATGTTCATTCCGGTATTTTCAAAATAGTCATTATTCGATGCAGATGTAAAATTATAATGGTGGTTTCCAAATGGGCATTTTACCCAAATATTATTTTTTATTTCAAGGTTTGTTGCTCCTGTGAAGTCACATCTTATATGAGAGCCGTAGCCCCCAAGATTATAAAACGTATTATTGTAAACATACATATCTGAAACATTGACTGATGCGGCATGCCAAAAAATTGCCGAAGCATTGGCGTAAATTCCCGGTTCGGTGGAATAAAATACATTATTGTAAATCCTGCTTTGCGAGTGTGTGCCTTTGCCAAGATAAGATATAGGTCCCTGCCCGTAAATATTCCTGAAAGTATTATTTCTGATTATAATAAATGAATCTGTCGCCGAATATCCTATTTGTATACCCTGTCCATGTATGCCGGGATATGCTATTCCGACTCCCCCAGTTTCACTGAGAACATTGTTTTCATACAGCATACCGTAATCAGAATAACTTGTCCCGATACTGCTTCCGATTGTTATGCCGTTTCTCGGAATTTCATGAATCCAGCAATAAGCAACATAAAATCCTTTTTGTCCGAAATTATAATAGATACCATCTGTACCTAAGCTTCCGTAGTCGAATCCCGGTCCTTTTAATTCAAGGTGTGAAAGATGATAAGGTCCCGTGCCATTAGAAAGCATTACAACATTCAGAGACGTTGTTACATTTATCTTTATACCATGTCCTGAAGTATCTGAGCCAGTAACTCCGTCAATTTCAACTGAGCCGGTTAAACTTGTAATATTCCCATTGATAACTACCTGGTTTGTTGCATAATAATCTTCCCATCCAGGTTCATTCCCATTATCTGAGACATTTGCCTTCTTAATGGTTATCCAACTTGTCCCCGAAGTGGAAGGAATCGAGATATTCTCGTTAAATGTTCCGCCTGCTACATAATAAGTATCGCCTCTTGTCCAAGTAACTTCACCGAAATTAGTCCAGGCATCAGTCCAGCTTTCTCCGTTATTGGCTCCAGTCGCTTCTGCTCGGATATAGTGATTAGCAGCAAAAGCCGGCTTAACAAAGAAAAAAACTCCAAAGACAATTACCAAAATGATTAAATTTTTTGTTTTCATTCAATTTATAATTTAAAATTTATTTTATGAGCACCATCTTTCCCGAAATAGTGTGTCCTTCAAATTGAATCCTATATATATAGACACCGTTCGGTGCTTCACTTCCCGCATCTGTACTGCCATCCCATATAGCTTTGTTTTTGTCTGGACAAACCAAATTATTAATTGTCAATTAATTTTTTCTCAATTTTGATTAAATTGAAATTTGTCTCTTTATCATGAAATAACAGTGAAAAGTTCCAATTAATCTTTTCAGATTTGAAATACCCCTTTTTTAAGAATTCATTAATTGATGTTGAGTTCTCCAAAATACTATCAGGTAGAATAATATAATAAGAAGATGCTATTAACTTATATCCTCTCTGATATGCGATTTCGAGTGGTTGAGATTTTTTCAGGGAATCAAATGCCTCTTTATCTATACAAATGCCTAAGCCATTAAATACAGATTGGTAAAAAGAATAAGCTATAATTCCATCATCTATTTCAATTAATCCTTTACCTTCGAAATATATATTAACACTATCCTGTAAAATTTTCCTTTTTTCCCATACTGCAGCATATTGATTTTGTTGAAACCATTTATTTTGATACCTTAAATCAAAGCTGCTTCCCTGATTATTGGCAAATTTATTTGAAATAACAAGTACAATTACAATCAATAAAAAATTTATTATTGGTTTGCCAGGTACTTTCTTGCTTAAATAATATGTTATGATAATATTAATCCAAATAATACCTATCGGGAAATACCAGAAACTCTGAAACCAGATATTAACAAATAGAATATTATACAGCGATTTTCCTATTAAATACAAACCAAAAAAACAAAAAATTTGAATTACAACCGGCAATTCCTTTATTTTTAAATCATACTTTTTCCATATTGTCAGAAGAAAACCAATTGAGGTTAGAAATAAAATAAAAACCTGAAGAACTCTATGTGCAGAACCACTCCAATTTATCCAGATATAAAATTTCTCGGGATTAATAATACCAATCGGGAAAAAAACGTTTATAAAATGAGCAAAATTAATGAGTGAAAACCCTGACTTATAAGCTCCGCTAACAGGTATTAACATTCCTGAATATGATAAATTAAAAATTAAATAAGCTCCTATCAATAAAATTGGAATGATTGAAGCAATTAATGCATTTCGTATAAATTCAGAAATTTTTCCGGTTTGTATATAAATAAAAATAAAAAATGGAATAAAAATAAAAATATCATCCAATCTTGCCAATGTTAGAAGTGTTAAGCAAAATGATAGAAAAATTAATTTCATTTTGGAATTGAAAGAGTCGAATACATCATTTTTTCTAATGAAATAAAGTAATAACAAACTGAACATTATTATGGTAAAAGGTGTTTCCATCGAATTAATATAAGACCAGGGAGAATAGTATTTTTGATCTACAAACGAAAAAATGAGATAGTAGAAACCCGGCACGCTACCCAAAACAGATAATCCAATATTTCCTGTTATTTTAAACAATACATAAGAAATAATACAAAATCCAATTACTATACATAGTAATGAAATAAGAAATGCAAATTTGATTTGTGATTCCTGGCTATGTAGATATTTAAAAGAATTTGCAAGAAAGTATTGCCATAATGGGTGAAAACCATTTGTAAGGTGTGAGCTGTCTGATGTATATGTATTTGTTTTTGAAAATTTATCAGCAACGTTTAAATAATAAAATGAATCTGCTGCAAAAAAAGACATTGCTCCCGCATAAAAACCTTTGTCCTTAATCGTTAAAAAAGGTACATAAACAATGAAAAATAATGTAACAATAATTACAATTATTGACTGAAATTTTGTCTTCTTCAATTTTAATCCTTGATATAATAAAATTCCCTGAACCGAAAAAAACACTAGGATTAATTATTTCAAAATTAATCATATTTGTTCAAAATAATGATAAGTAAATAACGAATTGTTATTCGAATTTTATTAAGATATGGCTCACAATCTCTTTCAGGTTTATTTAACCACCAACATTTTCCCGGAAATAGTGTGTCCCTCAAATTGAATCCTATACATATAGACACCGTTTGGTGCTTCGCTTCCCGCATCTGTCCTGCCGTCCCAGGTTGCTATGTGTTTACCGGCGTCAATAGAACCAGAGTACAAATCCCTCACCAACTGACCCTGCTGAGCATAAATTTTGATAGCAACATTCCCAGCTTTAGGCAAAGTATATTCAATGTTTGATGTGTATTGAAACGGATTTGGAAAATTATCGTATACCTCAAACTTGTTTCTGTTATCATCATACTTTACACTCGTAATTGGACCTATATATTCCGTTGAAACAACAACATCATCGAACCATACCGTATCAGTTTGTCCCTGCTCGCCATCCGTCATATAAAACAGGAGCCAAAAGAAATTCAGTTTCAGATTAATGTCATTTCGCCATTGAAATCCTTCGAACGGAAGACTGTCAGGTTCAGGATGAAAGCTGTCCCAAACCCAATAGCCATTAGGGATACCTTCTCCGAGGTGAATAATCTTTTCGTCGTTTATCCAAAGTGCTTGTTCACCGTTGTATGATGAAACCGGATTGTTTGTTTTCATCATTGTCTCGATGCAGTACCACTCACCCCGCTTGATTTTTGACGGTGGTGTAGGATTAAAATCATTACCCCAATAAGTTCCCACTTGAGGATTACCCCTCATATGCATCCAATATGAATAGAAATCCCACTCCCAGCGATTACCCATCGGCTCAATCCCGCTCGTGAATCTTTCATTTCCATTCGGCTTAATCCCTGCTCCACCTTGAGGCCATCTCGTTGGAGGATTATATCCTCCCGTATGAACGAAATGATGAACAGGATGGCATGTTTCGGCAAATTTCACATAGAAGCGATAATAAAGAGTGTCGTATCCCCGGTCAAACATTTTATAAAGGTGGCCGCCTGTATTCTGACCAATTATCGAAGTCATCATCAATGATTTTTTTCCTGAACTTGCCGGAGGTATGTCATCGGAAAGTAACATTCCGTTGAGATTTACTGATTCGTTCCAATTCGTTGTTACCTGAGAGAGTGTAGTAGCTTCAAAATCTTCGCTGAATATTATCGTTTGCTGGCTCGAACAAACAAATACGCTCAAGCACACAAGAATAATTAGACAGTAATAAAACATCATAAATTTTCCATCAGTAAAAAAATTTATTTACACTTAACCATTAATTTCCTTATAATCTCATTCTCGGTTTTCAGAATATAATAATAAATCCCATTCAATAGATTACTGCCATCGAAAATAACTACATTTTCACCTGTATCAAATTCGCCATTTACTAATGTTTTAACTTCACAACCGAGAATATCAAATACTTTGAGTGTTATTTTTTGAGGACGGGTAAGTCTAAAGCTAATTCTGGTTTCATTGTTGAACGGATTGGGGTAGTTAAATATCATTAAGTTAAAATCATCTGCATCATCAACTCCCGTATTTTTATTTACTATAATATAATCCGTCACTGTCTTTGTGTCATTATAATTTCCATCCGATACAGTAAGAGTAACAGTAAATGTTCCTGATGTCTCATAAATATGAACCGGATTTTGCTCTGTACTGCTGCTGTCGTCACCGAAAGTCCAATACCAGCCCGAGGGTTCACCTGTGGAATTATCAGTGAACTGAACTGAAAGAGGTGTTATTCCTGATTGTGGTTCAGCCGTGAATGAAGCAAGCAATTTCGGCTTCACAATTATATAATCAGTTTTCTCTACTTCGTTTGAATCATTATTCTTTTTGATTTTCAGTTTAACTGAATATATTCCTTCTTCAGTATAAGTGTGAACTGGATTTTGTTCTAATGATGTTCCACCATCACCAAACTGCCAAAAATATGATGTAGGTCCTCCTGTTGATGAATCTGCGAAATTCACTTCAAGAGGATTCCTTCCGATAATAGGTTCTGCGGAAAATGAAGCCACAAGCGGCTCGGGACCCAACATATTCTTTGAATTGGGTGTGAAATAAGTCATAAACCGAAATGCTCCCGTTCCGTTCGGATATCGTCCCCACGACACATCATCCAACTGTGCTCCGAATGTAACCGAATCGAGAAGCTTATTTCCATTCAAATCCGAATCATATAAAAATGCACCTTCTCCATCTCTCGACAACTTGAAAGATGCGTGCAATCCCGGTGTATCGAGTGTGTCTCCATCGCACCAGATGAGCAAATAACCATTTCCACTAATAGAAACACCAGTCGGAAATCTCCATTTTTTCGGCTCGTTAATATCATCCGAAAGATACTTCCCTCCCAAATCAACAGCGACTGCAGATGTATTATAAAGCTCCACCCAATCTGCAAAGCCGCCTTGCGGGTCAGCAATTGCTGTCTTGTTCGCCGCCATTACTTCATTAATCACTACAGCAGAATTTCCGCTTACAGGCTGAACAGTATAAGTGAAAAACTGATGCTCTGCATGTGAAGGATTATAAGCATATACTGTCTGGTTCGATATTGCCTCGAAATAAAATCTAATGTATGTTCCCGGCAACTGCTTCGGTATCGTTGCATCATAAGCACCCGGCTCACCCTGTACAGATTTCATAATTATTTTCTGAAACGGTTGATTGTTTATGCTGTACCACAAATTCAAGTCCCTTGTGTTTGTTGTATTGGCTTTCACTTTAACATCATCTTCCGATTTAGGGTTCTGTGGTGTCAGTTCATAACCTGTTGCAACCGGTAAATCGCTCTGGAACTCACCCAGTGACCATAAATAATTCTCACGGTTATTTACAAATGATAATATTCCGGGAATTAGTCTTTGTCCGGGACCCATCTGCACCTGTGTATTTGAATTCACATTCTGGTCGAATTGAGTCATATTATAAAGTTTTCTTGTATCAGCTTCAAGTGATGTCCTGATTAATCCCTGGAAGAACTGCACACGCTTCCTCCAATAGCTCTCATTCATCACCTCTTCGAGCATTGTCCTGTAATGTGCGATATATCTCTTCTTCCATTCTGCGACTGAAAGCAGTCTTCTCGTTAGAGGACGTCTCTGATCCTGGTCACCGAAATAAATACCAAGCGACTCAAGCTGCGGTATTGTCATTTGCATCTGGAATGTACCAAGCACCTCATTCAAATCCCAGGGTATTGTATTGAATCTGATGTCAACAGGGTGGTTGTAGAAATAAAAATTGTGCCCGCTTCCTATGTATGAATCCAAGCTCGATAAAATATTGCAAAATGCAAGGTACCACAATGCCCTGTCAACATCGAGATATTTATAAATTTCTGTTTGAAATGTTTGCTGTGGCAGATTATTCAGCTTTTCAATGAATCCAACGAGGTCGCTCCAGTCTGCTTCAGTTTCATTTGTCTTTTTCTCATAACTTTTTTTATATTGTTGAGTATCAGTGCCGAGCCAGGTCAAATCACCACGCGGGTCGCATTTATAAGAGTTGCCGTCATTAGACAGAAAATTCTCTTTCAAAAATGTTTTGTTCGGCTGTTGAATATTGAGATACAAAGCCCAATACTCATTGTTGATGTATAGCTTCGCATAATTCGCTTTCACTGCAGGTAAAAATCTTCGGGCGACATCATACCCGATTTTCTCCCTCACAAACGCAGGGTCGAAGAAACCGTTATTCAAATTCAGTGTCTTGTATCCCAGCAAATTCTGGTCCTGTTTGTAAGCATCCATCGTGATGTTGAACGGCTTTTTTTCGCTCGGCACATTGAAAGAGGAATTTCCCTTATATCGAATACCCACGCTGTCGTATCGTACACCATCGAAAAAGAGTGTACATGGAATATCCTTTTCATCTTTTACGTTCTGCATAAGCAAATCCCGCCAGTTTGGCTGTGAAAATTCAATCCTTATTTCAACTATGACTGAATCATTGTACAGGTCTTGTGCGGAAGCACCGAAGTAGTTAAACAAATAAACAAATGCTAATAAAAATAATCTTTTCATCTCAATATCTGAATTATTTCGGATTTCAATAATTTCTTATTACTATTAACACGCAAGATATACATTCCGTTGCAAAGTCCGGATAAATTAATTTTTTGAATTGTTCCAGTCCGGTCAAAATTCAAAGATTCATTCCCAAAAGTCGTAACGCATTCGCCAAAAATATTAAACAATCTGATTTCCGGTAGGGGCAATTCATGAATTGCCCCTACATTTATATTAATGAAATCCGTGGCAGGATTCGGATATAATAAAATATTGAAATCATTTTTATAATTTTCTTCAACCGACGTAACACCACTCCCTTTAATATCCAACGACAGCTTCCAACCCGGGTTTGAACCTTCTCCTGAATATGCACCATATTTTGATATTGTCATCTGATTACCATTGAAATCCAAGTCATAATCAATATCTTTTTCCATAAACAAATAATCAACTTTTGCTTTAGATGTTCCTGATTTCGGATAAAAATCCATTTCTCCGATAATTGTACTTGGATTATTAAAATATGAATCTGCTTCATTAATTAAACCGGTCAAATTATCATTTGCTGATTGTGCAGAAATTGGTGTAGTGGCAAAAATTGCATTCGCCATAATAATTTGCTTTTCTGTTGGCACCGGATTAGTAATTCTAACTCCGATATTAACATTGTAAATGGAATTATTATATACGAAAATTTCTTTTGGACTGCGGCTGTTGTGCGGCTGAAACGTCATTGCACCTTCGGGTGAGATAACAAAAATATTATGATGAACCGATACATTCCCGGTTGCCTGGAGCAAAAATTCACGTGGATTATTATAAAAGAAATTTCCGTAACATTCAACTCTGTCATCCGAACCGGTTCCACTGAGAGGTTGTCCGCCGAAAAGCACATTTGGTCTGTCTCCATCCGGTGATTCGCGGTCATTCTTTGCAAAAACATTATGTCGTACAATTGTTGACGAGGGTAGTGTTGGAATACCCGGAAATGAAGGTCTATCGTTCTGATGTTTGATTTGCATGCAATATCCGACAGGATTCAGTACAAAGTTATACTCAATTATTCCCCTTATAAAAGGCATATTCCCATCTGAATTACCAAGATACAATCCCGTTCCGGCACTCATTATTTTATTATAGCTGATTGTCCAGTTCCAGCACGGAATTTTTGTAGAAATGCCAACTGTCTGCTGGTCTGAGTCATGTCTTATTATAATATTATTATGAATCCAGATGTGGTGAGCCCAATTCGTGGCACTGCCCGACGCCTTTATTGCATCAATATAAGGAATCTTATGTCCATCGAATTTCAATCCTTCTATTTTTATATAACTACAATCAGTGATGTCCATCGTATTGCTTCCGTCCCGTCCCAACAGCACAGCTTCGTGAGGCACTTCGGATTTAATAACAATCCAATTGTCAGCATACCCGTTGATGTTATTCAATCTTAATCCGTCCGTGTAATTCCCCGGTGTCAGCAACAATGTATCGCCTGCAACTAACTGGTCCCGAAAATTAAGATAATTGGCTGGGTTAGCAATGTAGGTAGCGGTATGGAGACTAATGCATCCAAAAACAAAAAGAAGATAGTAAATAGTATTAATGATTTTCATAATAATCCATTCTAAAGTTGATATATCATAAAAATACGAATTTTGTTATATATCACACAACATTTATCACAAATTGTTATATATCATTTAGTAACTACAACACCTTATTTTATTATAATTTTTCTGATTTCAATAAAAATTCCAAAATTTATCTTTTTTCCAATCCATTGGAAATCCCATATAATGCAAGGGTATCTCAGGATATTCAATCAATAAATTAGTTAACTTCTCATTAAAAGTTGTATTTGGATTAATGATTTTTGAAAGATAAAAAATAATAGTTAGAATTATATAAATTCTGTCTGCCCTATCAGGTATATTTGTCAGCCACTCATTATATGGATTTCTTGGTATCATTGGTTTAATTGGTAGTTGTCTGTTCCAAAGTCTTGAATGATGAGCGCAAATATTTCTTACGAATGAAAGTGATTCAAACCAGGATTCTAATACAATTGCATCTACGCCAAAGTAATGCGCAATTTCCTTTTTAGCTTTTGATATTTTTAAGTTCTTATATAAGAGTGAAACCTGCCCTAAAGAAATTATTTCCAATGACATCCATGATGGAGGTAGTTCTGGTTCAGTATATTTAGTTTTATAATGATTTATAAATATCTCTTTTGATGATTTTGTCGTATCATAAAGAATTTCGATAAACCTATTTTTATAATTAATATTTTTGTATAATGTTTCGTTTAAATACCAATGACTGCCAAATTCAATTGAATAATTATAAATCAGTTGTGTTTTGAAAGAATTTTCTATTCTTTCAAGTTGGTCGAAAATTAGTAAACGCAATTTCCTGTCAAAAATGAATGTTTTAATAATCTGGCTAAATTTAGTATTGCTTTTGAATTGATGAAGTTCATGTGGCGGTTTGAGAAATGTATGCCAATATCCACTTAATTTATAATAGCTTATATTTTTTAAATATCTTTCTGCTTCATCATTATTATCTATAATCAAACCCCTGCTTTTAAGAAGTTCAATCTGCTCTGTGAAGGATAATGGATTTTTGTTGAAATTTGACATAGTTAATTAAAATGAAAAGACTCGCCCTGGTGCGCTGTTCCTATGGGAAGCGTGGCGAGTACTGTTAATCAAAATTAAATATTATTTTTCATAAATGCAAATTTATTTTATAATATTATTTCAAACAATTTAGCGAATTACATTATATCATAAAAATACGAATTTTGTTATATATCATTTTTCACCACACCACAACTTTTCCTGTTCTGATATTTCCTTTTGACTTTACTTTTAAATAATACAATCCTTTTTGTAGGATGGATGTATTCAATTATATTTTGGCTAAAACATAGCAAATTGCTAATTTAATATTAAATTATTGTAAATACAAAGATTAAAGAGTTTAAACAATTTAAAATACTACAGTTAAATAAAAAATGGATGAATTACAAATAGAATCAGTAATAAAAGAAGTTTCTGACTTTAACAAAAAGGCTGCTAACAAGGTAGATAATAGACTTGCTAAATTTTTAGAACTTTTTAATAATGAATTTCCTGAAAATAGTATTGTTAGATTTAAAGCTGAGACAATAACTTGGGCTTTTTTAGATACTGTATTATCTTTATATGCAAATGGGAATAATAGTTCTGTTATTATTGAAATATATTCAATTATTGAAAAATTCGCAATTCGTGATTTGCCAAAATTTCTAAGTAGGAACAAAAAAGTACAATCAATAATTACTGATTTAATCGAACGTAAGAATTTAAATGAAATTGCAATATTCTTTGAAAGAATTGGTATTTGGTCAGATAATGATTTAATAAATATAAAACAAATAACAAAAATTAGAAATGGAATTGCTCATAAAAGTGAAAAATTGATTGCAAAGGCTCTAAATAGTGGAAAAAAAACACATTTTTTAGAAATTGACTCAATTGTTAAAGAATATGATTCAAGTCAATTTATTATTATTACTATTAATCTTTTATTAAAAATAATTTTTAATAAAAAATATTCAAATAATTTGAAAAAATGAAAAACTTCCTACAACACTTGATATGAACAATAAGGATTTGGTTGATAAAAGAGGTATCGTTTCTCGCCTCAAATTTCGTAACTATGAATACTAACATAGCAGGCAATTAATTACTTGTATTACTGCTAAAAGTAACCAATTAATGCTTTACAAATATTTTACTTTTATCTTTTATTTTCAAATAATATATTCCATCAATTAACTGTGATGTATTCATCTGTATTTTTATTTCACCTATTTCCTTATCTCCTTCAAAAACAGTCATCACTTCCCGTCCAAGCATGTCATAAAGCTTCAATGAAACAAAACCGGATATTGGATTGTTGAAACTTATTTCAGCGGATTCGCTGACTGGATTGGGATTTATTTCTAAAACTTTACTCTGAGTTTCAACATCCCCGACATCGGTAACACCAGACCAGCCGGCAACACGAGCCATCATCCACCAGAAAGCTTTTCCTTTCTGCTGACAATTCAAACATTTCGAGTGGGCACATCCACAGCTATTGCATTTACCCGGATTCGCTGCACACCATTCATCAGCCCAGTTCCCGCCATTATAATCACAGGCGTCATTCGCTCCTTTGTCAAGAAAATACTTTCCGTCGGGGTCGTAACTCTCGATGTCTGCAAAATCGAAAAGGATTTTATTATTGTCTCTGCAAAATGTTCTGATTTGCTCATTTCTCTGATTTACATTACCGTTCACACCCGTACCATTCAAATGTCCCGTCATATAAATAAATTTGATATTCGGGAATTCACTCTCCAACTGATTCATCAGGTTCAGATAAGTCTGAATATCGCTCTGTGAGCCGTCCACCTGACCACACCATGACCACATCACCATATTAATGTTTTGCGTATTATTGTTAAGCATCGTCCTCGTTCTCGTTGCCCATGTTGTTCTGTCAGGATTACCCAAATCCCCTGCGAGCAAAGATGCATCATTCAGATAAAGAGAGCCATCTCCTTTATTATACGTATGAACCGAACCCGGCAAATTATTCAGCAGACTCATACCCGTAACAATCTGGCTTCCGTGAGAAGTATGCCCGTAAGCCAGCCGAAAATCCGATTTCGCCTGTTCCACCCAATTATCAGACACTTTAGTAATGTCACAGCAGCTATGGTCAATTATTATCGGTCTGTTCTGGCTAAACGCAGTCACTGAAATAAACAGAAAAGCAAGAATCAAAATCATCAAACGTGTTTTCATATAACCTCCAAAAAAATAATTTGTAATTTTCAATTTTCAATAAATTTTTAATATTTTAATTCATAATTTTCAAAACATTATTTATATATTTCAATAGCACACCGATTTTACTGATTCCTAAAAATTCTGTGCAAATCTGTCTTATCCGTCTCATCTGTGTCCTATTAATTGATTTATTTGTCTATTATTTTTTTCTTTCTTTTAATATTTCTTCATTAAAAATTCATTTTAAATTTTAATTTGAAAATTCTTTGTGTTCCTCTGTGCTTAACTCAGTGTAACTCTGTGATACAAAAAATGACTGTTAACCTTATCCACACAACACTCAACACACAAAACTCAAAACAATTTATATATTTCATCATTAAAAATTCATTTTAAATTTTAAATTATAAATTGAAAATTCTTAGAACTATTCTTTCACAAACATCTCCGTTTCATTTCCAATTTTTACAAAATACACACCCTCTGCCAATTTGGAAATATCTATCCTCATCCCTTCTTCTATTTGGATACGGGCAGGCATAAGGTTAAGGACACATTCTCCCAAAATGTTATATATACAAATATCCTGAAGGGGCAATTCGTGAATTGCCCCTACATTTATTTCAATATAATTCGTCGCAGGATTTGGATAAACCGATAATGAAGATAATGATGAATTATCATCAACACCCATTGGAAGCCATTCATAAGCTCCTATATCAATTGTATAATGCAAGGGACGTACTCTATAAAACATTGGGTGTTCATACTCATAAAAAGGGATTAGACTCGTTCCTGATACTGAATCTGGGTCTGTTCCCGCATTAATTGCAGGATTCCCGAATAATAACTGATAATCATAATTTGTTTCATTCCTAAATCCTGCCTGTGTAACATCCGCAAAATGTATATTAGTTACAGTATCTGCTGTACCAAGTAAAACCTCACCAGGCCCTGTAAATATGTTATTAATTATTTTTGCTTCTGTTGTTCCTTGCTCAACATGGACAAAAGTCGCTCCTGCACTCCTTTTATTCACTATTGTATTGTTTACAATATAAAGCACATTTTCAGGATTTTTTAATCCTTCAGCACCATAAGAAATTAATTTCTTGTTTTCAGCATTAGGTCCCTGCATCAAGAGATTGCCTATGATAAAAGATTTTCCCCCGTTCGGCAGGTCAATCAGCATACTCGAATTTCCTGTTTCTTCATCCATGATTCTGTTGTACAAAATGTAATTTTCTCTGGCGCGGCTTTTCAGATTATGACCTATTTTTGCATGATGTGAATAATTGAATCTGAACCTCAGACTTCTGACTTTTCCAATGTAAAGATTGTGAGATTGTCCGTCGCCATAACCATTATGGTTAAATTCCGATTGCACGATAACAATATCACTACTGTCATTTGCACCCGTTAAAACTCCATCTTCATTATCGTGAAAATTGCAATGGCGGATTGTAAGATTTGTTCCTTCAAAGCGAATTCCAGCACCGTTTTGGTCGGGAACAGTACAATCCGAAAATTCGATGTATTCGATTACATTATTATTTCCCCCGACAACCCAAATCGCCTTGCCTCCTGAATTCTTTCCTCCTGCCGCAAGATGAGCAAAGCCACCAACACCACGAATTAATATATTATTTTTTAAGAAGGAGCATACATCACCAGAATATGTTCCTGCATCAATTTCGACAGTATCCCCATCCTGAACAGCAGCAGATGTTAATGCCTGGCTCGGAACTGCGAATTGCTTTCCCGACCCAACTTTAATAACACTTGAATTTGCAGTTAAACATAATAAGAACAATAGTAAAATTGTAGAAAGTATCATTTGTTACCCGATTAATATAAAAACCGATATTAAATTAATAATAACCTTATTAATTACATAACACAAAATCAAATGAAAAGTTGCAAACGTATATTTCACTTCCTTAAGGAAGGGTTCGGGAAGGTGTAAAAAATAAAATAATTAAAAGACACTATCTGCAATTTGTTTAGTTGATGATACGTTATTAAATTTGTTAGAATAATAAATAATAGGTTAAGAAATGCTGACAAAAGAACTTGTAACAAAAACGATTCATTCATTGCCCGAAGAATTTGAACCAGAGGAACTAAAAGACAGAATAATTCTTCTTGATAAGATACAACAGGGCTTGAAAGATTCAGAAGAAGAAAGAACATTTAGCGAAAAGGAAGCATCAAAAAGGCTTGAAAAATGGCTATTATAATTTCCACTATCAAATTCAAATTTAAAAACCTATATATAATATTAAAACCTTATATATTCCTTATATATTCCTTTTGACCTTAATAACAAACCTATGAAACTCCAATCAAACCTTATTACCTTATTTTGATTTGGATTTAATTGATTCAGGTTAAAAAAGTAATTATTACTTAAGCTAAATAGTAATATACTAATGTACTTACGAATGGCACACCGATTGCTATAAACAAAAAAATGGAGCCGTCATTGGGATTTGGGGTAGCAAACAACACCAATGAGGCTCCCTGCCGGCAAAGCTCCATTATACTTAATGGGGCTTGCCTTTTAGCGGATGTTCACGTTCTTACATTGACAAGCTCTGTGCCAATTTATTTTTAATTATTTATCATTTTCTTAATTCATTGAATTTCAATCTGTAACAAAAATTACAATTTTGTCCGTTTTTATTTGTGGTCTTATATTTTTATTCGTTTTGATTATATATCTGCACAGATGAGTAAAATTAACCATAATCCTGATTCGTTACTGATAATTTCAATTTTCATTTTATATTGTTATTTGATTTTGAACCTTTTGAGGTTTTACTGAAAAAATTAATGTCAATATTGCTGATAATAACAACTGTATTTCATTTATGCGGTTTCTGCTTCGTTTTCGTAATTGCTCAGAAATCACACAGGAAATACATACGTAATAAAATCAAATCCGAACTTATCAAAACCGAGACTTTGAAATTTTCCAAATATGAAATTAAAAGTAGAATTGTCCATATTAATTATGTGAAAGAAGATGAAATCAAATTTGATAATTCTATGTACGATATCGTTTCAGTAAAAGAAACCTCTGATTCATTATTCATTACCTGCATCAATGACAAAGAAGAAAAAATATTAATTGAAAATTACATAGAAAATGAAAAAAAATCTGATTCTGATTCTAATCAGACAAATTATAAGAATTTGAAACCTTTCTCGGTTTTTGTTTTAAATGAATTAAGAAAATATCCTGAATTTTATTCAATCAGGATTCTGGAAAATGAGTTTGGAAATGATTTTTACAAATCAATTATTTCCGATGTATTATCTCCGCCTCCCAAAGCTTAATCTGTTCCATTTGATTAATAACTACTATTTTTAAATAGTAAGCTAATAAAAAAATTCATTTTCGGATTTTTCCTCTCACATTTAAGTAAGCGGATAAAACCATTTGTTGGTATTGAATCCATACCACTATCTTTAGATTGTGTCTGTTCAATATCATAAATATATAGTATAACAAAAATTAATAACGGAGATAATAATGAAAAATAAATTTATAATTATTTGTGTATTATTAATAAGCAGCAACCTGCTGTTTTCACAAATCGAAAAAGTTAAAAAGAAAGATACTCTAGAGTATAAAACATCAGAAATTGTTGTTTCAGCACTTAGGTATCCCGAAAGAGTAATCGAAGTGCCTTTGGCAATAAGCTACATATCAATGCACGATTTTTCTATGATTAAAGGAATCGGAATTGATGAGCCGCTCAAAACCATTCCAGGAGTTCTTGCACAATCCCGTGCGGGTGGGAGCGATGTGAGAATCACAATCCGCGGCTTTGGTGCAAGAGGTTCCGGCGACCGTTCAAACTCGGGAACTTCACGCGGAATCAAATTCTTCCTTAACGGAATTCCTCAGACTGAACCTGATGGCAGAACCTCTTTCGATTTCCTCGATTTTTCACTCGTGGATAATATCGAAGTTATCCGTTCCAATGCTTCTGCCATCTGGGGCAATGCTGCAGGAGGTGTTATCAGTATTTCTACAATGCCTGTCGCCAAGCAATCATTTCTCGATTTCACTGCTCAAGCCGGCTCTTATGGTTATAAAAAATATATTGCCGAAGCCGGCTCAGAAATGGATTTCGGCTATTTGAATTCATCATTTTCTGCAAGCACTTACGATGGCTGGAGGCAATTTTCTTCATCTGAAAGATATTTATTCAATCTCGGATTGACTTCAACTTTATCAAAAAATACCTTGCTTAATTTGTTCCTTTCAGGTGTATCGAACAAGTTCAATATACCCGGTCCTTTGACTCAAACAACCTTCGATAACAATCCCGATTCTGCAAATTCAACATATCTTAGCCGTAAGGAAAGACGTTATAACAAAGCAGTTCAAATCGGATTGAATCTCGAACATAATCTGAATGAAAATAACTCGATTTCAGGTATGTTCTTTGTCAATCCGAAATACCTGCAAAGGTCGGAACGTAATACTTATCGTGATTTCACAAGATACCATCTGGGTGGAAATGTGAATTTCAAGAACAAGCTCGAAATTGCAAATGCTGTAAATAATACTTTGTTAATCGGACTCGATGAGCAATACCAGGACGGGGCAATCCTGTTTTATTCACTTTCTCCCGATGGAAACCGCGGAAGCACACTGAAAGACAACAAGCGGGAAGGAGCTAACACATCAGGAGTCTTCATACAGGATGAAATCATGTTCAACGATGAATTCAGTGCCGTTCTCGGATTACGTTTTGACGACGTTTCATACTACTACGAAAACTTTGTTAATCAGGACGTATCCGAAAACAAATCCTTTTCAAAATTAACTCCCAAACTTGCTATGTCATACCGGTTTTCAGGTCATCATAATATCTATTTCAATCTTGGTGGTGGAATCGAAGTTCCCGCCGGCAATGAAACTGACCCATCACCCTATCTTGGTATGGACACAATTCACTTAGTGAACCCTTTACTCGAGCCGATTGTTTCGACTACTTATGAAATCGGAAGTAAGAATGTCGGGCAACTCGATGGTTCTTTCATTAACCGGCTGAATTATGAAGCTGCTCTATATCTGATAGATACAAAAAACGACATCATTCCCTACCAGGGCGGTAAATTCTATTTTACGGCTGGTAAAACTCAAAGAATAGGTGCTGAATTCGGGCTGGGTGCGAGATTCTTCAATTCACTCGATATTAATGCATCACTAACTTATATGAACAGCAAGTACAAAGATTACAAAATAGATTCCGTTAACTATGATGTCAGCAAGAAAGATAAATATGCAGACTATTCTGAAAACGATATTGCCGGAATCCCGGATATAATCTATAATGTAACATTGAGATACACGCCAAACCGGTTTGATTATGCTTTTATAGAACTGAACTTTGAAGGTGTAAGCAAGTATTTCGCTGATGATGCAAATCTGTTCACTGTTCCTTCTTATTCAATTATGAATCTGAGATTAGGAACTGCTAGACCAATCAGTATTGCTAATGGATTAGGAATGAATTTGTATGCATCTGCAAACAATATTTTGGATGCTAAGTATGCGGCTTCATCCTTCATCAATCCGGAAATCGAGAAAGGGACCGGCTTGCCGGTTTATCTCGAACCCGGTTTGCCAAGGAATTTTATATTTGGATTAGCATTTGAGTGGAAGTAATAGAGTTTATTTAAAAGGTGATGGATTTAAATTAATCCATCACCTTTTTTTAAATTCTCAACATTATCAATTTAAATTCTACTGGTTTCTAACCAGTCTTATTCCGTCTGTACTGCTCTGAATCGAAGGAGTATCTTCCCACCCGCGCATCGAAGAACGGCATCTGATAGCACTATTATGCCATGAACCGCCACGCCCAACTTTGATTGTACCAGATGAAGGACCCTTTGGATTAGTTGCTGAACCTCCACTGTAATTGTCAAGCCAGTCCCAGCAAAATTCCCATACATTTCCCAACATATCATATAATCCGAAGGAATTCGGATTCTTTTGCCCTACGGGATGAGTCAATTCATTCGAATTTCCGTCGTACCATGCAACAGATGCAAGCTGGGATTCAGATGAACCGGAATAATAATCGGAAGTTGTTCCTGCTTTGCAGGCATATTCCCATTCGGCTTCAGTAGGCAATCTCCATCCGTTTGCATTCCAGTTGCAACTTACACTCGTACCATTTATCGTATAGCACTTTGTTAATCCTTCTTTTTCGGATAATTTATTGCAGAAATCAACCGCCATATACCAGGATATCCTTTCAACAGGTAAATTATCCCCTTTATTATTACTTGGATTTGTTCCCATTACTGCAGTATATAAATCCTGCTGTACCTCGTAAATGCTCATATAAAAGTCTTGACTTATTGTAACTTGGTGTACAGGATGCTCGGATTTCAAGCCATCCGGCGATGAACCGGTATTGCCCATTTGAAATGAACCAGAAGGAATTAATACTGTTTCGACCCAGGGTTTGATTGTATATGGCACTTCATTGCTCTTAACAGAATTAACCGTTACGGATAAATTTCCTGATACTGCTCCGGCAGGCACTGTACATACTATTTGATAATTGCTCCATGATTTGATTGCTGTTGACTGGATTGTTTTAAATGTAACTTTATTCCCGCTTTGTGTAAAGCCGAAACCTGAACCCGATATTGTTACATCGGAGCCGATTGGAAATGATTCCGGATTTATACTTGTTATTGTTGGAACCTCAATCAAAGTGAAATTTACTTCATTGCTTCTTAGTGTATTTATTTTAATATAAACTATGCCACTATATGCATCCACAGGCACTTTAACTTTTATTTCGGTATCGTCCCAGTTTATTATTTCATCTGCTATTACATCTTCAAAATATACTTTACCCGTTGCTTGCTCGTTACCAAATCCATTACCTGTAATCGTAATTGTATCTCCTATTTTTGCGGAGGATGGATTCAATTGTAAAATATTAGGAATCACTCTGAAATTTTTTCCATTACTCATTAATCCATTTACAATAACATAGATATTACCTGTTTGAGTTCCTTCAGGAACCTTTACGACAATTTCAGTATCATCCCAGCTTGTGTAATCTTGAGCTGCTGCTTCTGAAAAAGTTACGGAACTTCCGGCACGGATGGCTCCGAAATCGCTGCCTGTAATGGTTATTTCATCTCCTATTATTGCAGAATTAGGTCCAACGCTTTCTATAAAAGGTGACTTTGCGGGTTCTGCGGCGAACACAATGCTGTCAATATCAAATAACAGATGTTTTTTTGGCATCGAATCAGCAACATAAATTACCAGGTTCCTGATAATATTATTTATGCTCTCAAACTTCATTGAGTCAATCGTTGCAGTCGGATAAGAAGCAGTCAATATGCCTTCCTGATAAATCTTCATTATGAAATCAGTTTGACTTTTTATAATAAGGATATTATCAATATCCTGGATATTATAAGTTTTAACACCGGAATCATTCAGATAGAATTTTATCACTGGCTCCTGTGCATAAAGTGATAATGCAAAGAAAAGCACTGATAAAATGAGTATAAGCTTGTTCATATTATCACCTTTCTATTTGATTAAAATCATTTTTTTTAATTGAATTTCATTATTGAAACACACTTCGTAGTAATAAACTCCACTCTGCACCGGATTGTTGTTTTTATCATGACTGTTCCATTGCAGGATGTTTTTACCCTCCGGGCATTGAAGGCATACTATCTTATTCACCTGATTTCCTCTGCTATCGTAAATAAAAACATCTACATTACCTGCCGAAGCTAATTCGAATTCAATGCTTGTCTGCTTTTGAAAGGGATTTGGAAAATTGCCTTTAACATATAGATTGTCTTTGACATTATTATGCTCTTCCACGCCTGTTATATTCTCAAACTGGATTTTTTGTATATCAGTTATTGCTATTTTTTCTGATTGGCTATTCTTTAGAAAAATAACCAGTGTGTCGGTTTGAGCGAATGAATGAAAGACGAAAAAAATAAAAAAAATGTAAACAAGTAATAAAAACTTCATTATGTCCTCCAAAATTTTAAAAAAAAACTTTTTTTATTGCGGCTTAAATAAATTCATATATTTGATGCAAATCAAAGTACATGAGATTATATATACAATGTTAAAACTTACCGGCTTAATAATAATTAATACATAAAACGTAGAGCCACACATTATTATCGGGAATAATAATGGTTTTGTTTTAATAAATGACACCCCAACGTTTATAAATGACACTTGAAATGTAAAAAGGTCTCAAAAATTTCACAGTTTATTAAAATTAATTTCTAATAATTACCCATCTATATTACACATTGATTATTTGATTTCAATTAAGAATTAAATTTTTCATTTATAATTCGCAACTATTTTAAAAACTTTAACGTGGAAAATATGTGGAAAAGTCTTTGCTTATTTAGGAAAAGTTACTTATAATTGTAGCCCGTCAATATATACTGGCGGGGTAAAGTTAATATTTTTAATTTATAAGTTGATTTCTCATTTGGGGGTAGCATGGGGATTAACATAATTTCTTGCAAAAGCTTAGGCAATTACCTGAGTAATGGTGAATTGTTATTATTCGACGGATAGCAGTTCCTCTCTCTTTATTAATTCATTCATTGTACAGCACTAAGGGGAAGCGTTTAATAAATTTTGAATTATGAATTTTGAATGTTGAATTAAATCAGGAAATTGAACATTTAAATTTATTGAGAATTTGAAATTGAAAATTAGAAAAACAATTGTTTTAATTTTTAGGTGCTTTATGTACAAAAGAAGATTTCTGACCACATTCATTTTAACGGCTTTAATGCTGTTTGTTTCTTGTCAGCCGGAAGAAAAGCAAAAAGAAATTGTAAAACCGGCTGTTGTCGAAAAAAAATCTGTATCATCCGAGGAATCCGCATCCTCATTCAGTGATGATGGAGAATTGAAAACCCTGATGGGTAATTGTTATTCCAATTACTCTCTTTCACAATATTTAAGCAAAGGTGCAGAAGTCATATTCGACAGCAAAAGGAACTGCTGCGACATTGACCAGCTTATCGGCTATGCAAAAGACCCTTACCAGGTAGTAATCAAAGCAAAAGGTATTGATAATTGGTGCGTTTCAGATTTCGCTGAGAAGGGCACCCGGGTTCTGGTTGATTGCCGGAACTTCACTAATTTTGAAATCACAGCTTTCATAAACCATGCACCTAAAAACAAGAAAAGCAATGTAATTGTCTATGCTTGTGGCTGCTGCTGCGGTTCTGTGATGGATTATGTTAAATTGGGTGCAAGAATCAAAATTAACAAAGCTCACGAACCGTTCAATATTATCAATTATATCGATGCCGGTTGGAAACTTCACAACAAAGCTTTAGTCGAAGTGGATGCTTCTGGCTTCGGCTGTCACTGGGTTGCTGAGTTTATCCGCCGTGGTGCTGATGTATTCGTAAGCAGCGGTTATTGCGGTTTCGATGTTCTTCAGTTTGCCAAAATTGCAAAAGAAACCGGAAAAGGTAAAGTCAGAATTGACGGGAAATTCTTCACTCTGAATGAAATCCAAAGATTCCTGGAATACGATGCAACTGTCATTGTCGGAAGATATTATAAATGCGGTTTGAATGCATTCGAAGTTGCCGAATTGATAAGAAAGAATCCCTCTCATGTTGTTGTTGTAGGTGATTTTTACCAGCCCCATGAAATAGCTGAATTCATTCGTCTGGGTGCAAAAATCATATTCATTTACTGCACACAGGATAATTGCGATATAGAAGCTTTCCTGAACAAGACTCCTCCTCCTGCAAGAGATGTGCTCTCTCAGGATAACAAGGCGGGCAAGTCAAAAGCAATTAAGTTCAAGGATTATAAACATTCTCCTAAGAAATGCAGTAAATGTGCAAGTGTAAACGTCATTGACTGAAATTTAGGATTTAGGAATTTAGTTTCAAAATTAGGATGAAAATAAGATGAAAATAATAAAATTTGTTTTGTTATTGCTGTCATTCGCAGCCATTGCTGTACTATCATCATGCAAGAGCAGTCCTCCTCCTTTGAATAAGGATGATATCATGCCTTACCAGAAACGGGCGGACATTGTAATAACAAACGATGATTACCAGCGGACCAATAAGGATATTAATCAGCTTACGAAAAAGTTCGAGGGCTTCATAAAAAATTCCAGCTTCAATACAGACGTGAAGAACCGCAGCAATGCCGATTACGAAATCCATGTGCCATACACATTCTTCAATAACTTCAAAGAGAATTTCGATGTAAACTTCAAGCCGGATATTGTCGAGGAAACCGTCTCGGATGAGGAATCTCTTACAAAGTTGTATTACTCGAATCTTGCGAAGATTGACGAGAAAACCGCAGCATTACAAGAAATGAAGGAAAGCTATGCAGTAGCCAAGGATGTGAACGACAAGATTGTGATGAAGTACGAAATTGATAAACTCTCTACTGAGGTAAACGAACTTCAGCAAAAGCGTCTCTCATTGCTCGAATCATTGAACTACTCAACCGTAAATGTCGTGTGGAAGCAGAAGATTCAGGACACAACACCACAACCTGCAGGTCTGCCGGGGTTGCCTCCTCCTCCAAAACATATTGTTTTGAAAAACTATGGTCAGACAGAAAATTTCAAACTTGGCGAACCGGTTTCTATTGATGTAGAAGGCCTCGACCCGGAGAAAACAAACATTATATCTAAAGTTGATATGGATGAAGACAATATAGAGATGAAAGTTACAAAGAATGACGAAAAGGAAACTGTAGTTCTCGACAAAAAATGCCAGATTGTCATTGTCGGCTTGGGACCTTTGCCTGAAATTATTCGAGGCGACGCAATCAAGCGTGAACAGATTGTAATCACTCCAATAATTGATGACGAGTGCAATATCATAGGTAATGAAATCCGTGCAGGGACAATCGAATCCGGCTGCATCGAAGGCAGGAAGAATTACTACCGTCTTCTGAACTGCATCAGGCATAATAAACCGGTTATTGTCAGGAAGTCGAAAGTTGTAAGGATTCAACAAGCCGCACCGGCACGGAATCAACAGCGTCCTGTGTGGGAGCAAAGAGATGAAGAGAACAGCATATTTATGTTTCCGCTGGATTAAAAAAGAAAAAAATTCGATTATTAAACCCGCTCCGGTGAGAATCGAAGCGGGATTTTTATTCTATGATTGATATTACAAATATTTCTTGCTTTTTATTAAAATTATCATTAAATTTTAATAACTAATAACTGTAAACAGTAATAAACAATAATATAAGGTGATAAACATGAAAACAAATATTTTCAAAGTATTTCACTATTACCGTGATAAAAATGAATTTATCAGGCAATTGAGCGGGGATGATTTCAATTGGAGAATCGTTGTCAATTTCTGCGCTAATATAATTGTATTATTATTTATTTATGGTTTTGTAATGGGTATTTACCATGGATTGAATCAATCAATATCAGCAGGAATAAAGCTCTTTTCTCTTTTCATTCTCAGTTTGTTGATTTGTTTCCCTACCTTTTATGTCATACAAATCATTATCGGTTCAAGGATTAAACTCCTAAATTTAATAGCGATAATTTTAAGCGGTGCTGTGCTTTCGAGTTGGATATTGGTTGCTTTTATTCCAATCGTGATTTTTTTCATGCTCACAGGAGATAATTACTATTTCCTGCAATTGCTTCATATAGCAATTATGGCTTTTGCGAGTTTTTTCGGAATGAAGTTAATAATAGAGGCGCTGAAGTATAATTGTGAAAATGAAAATATTTACCCCAGAACCGGTGTAACGATTTTCAGAGTTTGGATTGTAATTTTCCTTTTCGTTAGTATTCAGCTTGGATGGAATCTCAGGCCATTCATGAGCAAGCATACCGAGAAATTCCAGATTTTCCGTCAATACGAAGGAAATTTTTATACTGCGATAATGTATTCATTCGATAAAATTGTTAATCCTCAAAAAGATGAAAATAAAAAGGAAACTAATCCAAAAAATTCCGATAGTTTGAATATTGAAAAGTTGAAGTTATATGAACAGAACAGATGATATTATGACAATAGAAGAAGTGGCTCGGTATTTAAAACTGAAGCCGCAGACTATATACACTTGGGCACAGACCGGGAAAATCCCAGCCGCCAAGCTGGGCAAGGAATGGCGTTTTAGCAAGAGAATACTCGAGCAGTGGTTCCTTGGGCATTTCGATGAGAAGTATAAAAATGGCAGGGATGAAGATAATAATTAAAGAATACAGTATAATATGATTATTACAGCTTTTCATTTATTGCAATAATATAACCTTATATCCGATATGTGATTCATGTTTTTTGTGGTAAAGTAGAGTGTGTTATTGTAAAAAATAATATTTCAATTTTCAAATAACTCAGGTGCTTTATGAAAACTTTTCTATTGTCAATATTGTTATTCTTCTTATCATTCTTTAATGGTTGTTCAAATGATAACCAGGTTAATCAGGAAATCCAGAATCTGAGAACATTCACTAAACTTTATGGTTATGTCCGCTATTTCCATCCCAGCGATGAAGCGGCAACTCTCGATTGGGATAGGTTTGCAATATATGGTGTTGAACAGGTCAGAAAAGCAAAAAACAAGGATGAACTGAAATCCACTCTTGAACAATTATTTTATCCGATTGCACCGACAATGCAGATTTATAAAGAGGGTGAAAAACCGGAATCCTTAAAGATACCTTCGGATGCAACAGGTTTAAAAATTGTCGCCTGGCAACATTATGGCTATGGTACTAACATACCGGAATTCTATAAAAACAAAAGTTTATATAAAAGCATAAGAACAAATAGAGTAAACATAAAAGATGAACAGGAAAATAGTGCTAATATTGCTCAGATTTTGGATGCCGGTTCATTAAAAGGAAAAAAAATTATTTTGAAAGCTGATTTATTTTTAAACCTGAAAGATACAAATGCTAAAGGATACTTATGGATTAGCGGCTATAATATTAACAAAAATAGTTACTACGAAAATATAATTATTGATACTATCCGAAAAGCCGGATTGAAAAAACATGAAATTTCATATAATGTTAAGACAGATGATTCAAAATTAATGTTTGGCTGTTCATTTGATGGTTCTGGAAGTTTACAAGTTGATAATATGGAAATATTAATACCAGGTGAAGCTGAACAAAAGGATATATTAATTAAAAATCCCGGTTTTGAAGAATTTGATGATAAAGATAAACCAAAATATTGGTACATTTATGAAAACGGTTTCACTATTAAATCTTCAACTGTCAATCCTGTTTCCGGCAAATATTCACTATTGATTGAAAACAAACAAAATTATGAAAATGGACAAATTTTTGACGAGTTACCAAAAATCGGAGAAGTTATAAATAAACCTATTGGAAACGGATTATTTTGTCAGATTCCATTAGCTCTTTATACTGATAATATTGGAACACTTGGTAATAGAAATGATTTTCCGATTTCAACTTTAAATAAATATTTATCAACTTACGATTTGGGAAATATCTATGGATTCGGAACTGCAACAAATCATATAGATGGTGAAAAATATCGGGGTAAAGAAATAAAATTGGTAGCTGCAGTAAAAACAAAAGTCGAAGGTGAAGGTAATCAGTCTCAGCTTTGGTTACGTATAGATAAAACCGGTGAAGGCCGTGGATTCTTTAACAATATGCAGGACAGACCTATAAAATCACCCGAATGGCATGAATATGAAATTATAGGAAAGGTGGATGATGATGCAAAAAGTATTGTATTCGGTGGTATGTTGATCGGTGAAGGTAGTGTTTGGCTCGATGAGTTTAGGTTGTATTACAAAAATGAAAAAGGAGATTGGGAACCGATAGAAATACCAAATAATAGTTTTGAAAATGGAAATATTGGAAACAAACCGGATGAATGGTCGGCTGAAAGCCCTGGGTACACTTACAAATTAACCGATGAAATTCATTATAAAGGGAAAAAAAGTTTACAGTTAGAATTTAAGAAAACAATAAGGACAAATATAACTGATGAAAGACTTGCTGATGTTATTAAAATCTGGAATGTCTTTCAACACTTTTTCCCATATATGGATGTTGTAAACGTTGATTGGGATTCTGAATTAACTAAAACACTAACTGAGACATTATTAGATAAAACCGATATGGATTTTTATCATACACTTTGCAAAATGACTGCAAAGCTTCAGGATGGTCATATAAATGTTAGTTCCAGGGTAAGTTGGAAAAATCAGAGATTGCCTTTCAACGCCGCATGGGTAGAAAACCAGGTTGTCATTACGTCATCAGGTGATACGAGTAAATTTAAAGTCGGTGACATCATTTTAAGTATTGACAATAAAAGTGCTGAAGATGAAATGCTGGATAAAGAACAATACATCTCTGCATCACCCCAGTGCAAGAGGTGGAAATGTTTTGCATGGGGACATTTTGGCTCCGATACTGCCGGAACAACAGCAAAAATTCAAATTAAAAGAGGGAATAAAACCATTGAAGTTTTCGAAGAGAGACATTTAGATATATGGGAGTATATTGATGACATCACAAGAGGAAGTATCGAAGATTTGGGGAATAATATCTATTATGTTCGGATGGATAGTGTTACCTTAGAAGAATTTAATTCAAGAATAAATGATTTGGCTAATGCAAAAGGAATTATTTTCGAAATGAGAGGATACCCTAAGGAAATTTCTCTTGATTTAATTTCTCATTTGATTGACAAAGAAGTAAATTCACCAAACTGGTTGGTTCCTAAAATTATTTATCCGGATAGAGAAAATCTTACCTGGGATAAATCGAATTGGCAGGTTCAGCCGGAACAACCAAAATTCAAAGGCAAAATAATTTTTTTAACAGATGGGCGGGCAATTAGCGCCGCAGAAACTTTCATGGGTATTATAGAGAATTACAAACTTGGTGAAATAATAGGAGAACCTACCGCTGGTACAAACGGTAACATAAATTGCATTATGCTTCCCAGTGGAAATTCTGTTACTTTTACTGGTATGAAAGTGTTAAAACACGATGGGAGCCAGCATCATTTAATAGGCATAAAACCGACAATTCCTGTTAAAAGAACTATCAGTGGGATTCTGAATGGCAAAGATGAATATTTGGAAAAAGCTCTTGAAATTCTTGGTGTAGGATTAAATATTGATTCAACTCCGATAAAATATAAAAAGAAATGAAAACCCCACAAGTGAGAATCGCAGCGGATATTTTATTGACAATTAATATTATTAAATTTGGTTCAATCAAGACAAATCATTCTAAAGGTGTATCATGAAATTGTTATTGAATTATTTTATCTGTTTTGCATTTGTGAATATTGCTTTACTAAACGGACAAACACCGGAGGTTGATTACAATTTTGATTTTGAAAAAATAAATCCAATAGATTCACTTCCTGTTGGTATTTATCCTGGTGAAGCTAATTATAAATATAAAATTGATTCTGTGATTAAGCAACATGGCAAATATTCAATAAGTATTGAATCATTTCGAGAGAAAGTCAAATCTGACAGCAATGATTACGGTGCTTTTTCATTTATTATACCATCGAAATTTACTGGTAAGAATATAATTTTAAAAGGATGGTTAAAAACAGAAAATGTGTCAAATTCAGCAGGATTTTGGATTGATTTAGAAAGTTCAAAAGGCCAAATTGCATTCGAAGATATGTCAAGTCAAGTTATTAATGGAACAAATGACTGGAAGCAATATTCAATTAGTTTGCCATTCTCTGATAGTACTATCAGAATTGTATTTGGTGGTTTAATTAATGGAACAGGAAAAATATGGGTAGATAATATTGAAATACTAATAGATAGTGTTGAAATAACAAAAGCAAAAGAAAAAGAAATAATATATAAAGCAGAATTAGATTCAGAATTTATTAATGGTTCAGGAATTGAAAAGTTAAAATCAGATAAAAATACAATTGATAATTTATATACTTTGGGATTAGTATGGGGGTATCTGAAATATTATCATCCAAGCATTGCGAAAGGAAATTTTAACTGGGATTTTGAATTATTCAGAAATATAAATCCTTTTCTTAAATGTAAAAATAAAAATGAAAGATGCAAATATATCATAGAATGGATTGATAAACTCGGTAATATTGAAACAAGTTCAAATCATATTAATATTGATTCAGCCAGAATAAAATTTTTCCCTGATTTAGGATGGTTGAGTGATACAACTTTATTTACAAAGGAATTAGTTGATAAATTATATTTTATATACGAGAATAGAAACCAGAGTGAACATTATTATTTCGGAATTACATCTTTTGTCGGTAATCCTATATTCAAGAATGAAAATTCATATATAAACATTCAATATTCTGATGTTGGATTGAGAATTTTGTGTTTGTTCCGATATTGGAACATTATACAATATCTATACCCATATAAATATGCAATCGGGGAAGATTGGAAAAATGTATTGAAAGAATTCTTACCAAAATTTATTAATGCAGATGAGGAGTTAAGTTATAAACTTGCTATACTTGAATTAATCGGAAGAGTTCACGATACACACGCAAATATATGGGGAATAGATAGCACGATTTCAGAATTTAAAGGGAAACTATATTCATCTATAGAGATAAAGTTTATTGAAGATAAACCGGTAGTGACAGGAATTTTTAATGATAGTTTAAGAAATTTAACAAATCTCGATACTGGTGATATAATCCTATCTGTTGATAATGAAAGTGTTGAATACAAAATTAAAAGAATGATGCCATATTATCCTGCATCAAATTACACGACTCAGTTGAGAGATATTGCAAGAAATTTTTTAAGGAGCAATAAAGATAGTATAAAAATTGAATATTATAGAGATGGAAAAACATCGTTTACTTTTGTTAAACTCTATTCACCTGAACATTTTCCTATTAATTTTAGATATAAGAAAATAGACACTTGTTTTAAATTCATTACACCGGATATCGGATATATATACCCGGGAAAAATAAAAAATGACTATTTATCAGGAATAATGGAGGCAGTTAAAAATACGAAAGGAATTATTATTGATTTGAGGTGTTATCCTTCAGAGTTTATTGTTTTTTCATTAGGAGAATATCTATTTCCAAAACCAAATGATTTTGCAAAATTTACTTGCACACAAATTAATAATCCAGGAATGTTTATCTTTACTGAACCTGTAAGAAATGGGAAAGAAAATCCTGAATTTTATAAAGGGAAAATAGTAATTATTATTAATGAAACAACACAAAGTCAAGCTGAATATACAGCTATGGCTTTAAGAAATGCTCCAAATGCAACAGTGATTGGAAGTACAACCGCTGGAGCCGATGGAAATGTATCAGCGTTTTATTTACCTGGTAATATTTATTCTATGATTTCAGGTATTGGTGTATATTATCCTGATGGACGAGAAACTCAAAGAGTTGGCATAGTACCTGATATTGAAGTAAAGCTAACAATAAAAGGTATCCGTGAAGGTCGGGACGAAGTTTTGGAAAAAGCTATAGAAATAATTAATAAGAATTGATATTTTTAGTAACTAAAACAATCCGCTCCTGTGAGAATCGGAGCGGTTTTTTTGATTTAATCAAACTAAAAAACTTTATTATCTCCTTAGAACCTTAATAACAAACTTTATCATACACCACAACAACCTTATTAACTTTTTTTCCCCATAAATCGTTTAATAAGCTAATAAGGTTTGTATTCTGTGGCTTTGACCGTTACTAAGGTTAATGGAATTAAATAAGGTTTTTTTTTATCAATAAATTTTCCTTCAAAATCTCTTTGTATAAACATGGCAATACGGAGTCTTGCCTGTCTTTTTGTAATAATCCTGGTGGTAATCCTCAGCTTTCCAGAACTTGTCTGCTTTGAGCAGTTTTGTTGCAACTTTATAACCTTTATTCTTTAAAAGAGCAATTAATTTTTCTGCTGTTTTCTTCTCTGTATCGTTTTTATAAAACACGACAGACAAGTATTGCTCTCCTATATCCGGTCCCTGTCCGTTTGCTTGTGTCGGGTCATGGATTTCGAAAAAGTATTTGGCAACATTTTCGTAAGAAATTTCTTCAGGATTGAATATCACTTCTGCGGTTTCATAATGACCTGTTCTGCTGGTGCAAACTTCTTCGTAGGTCGGATTAGAAGTATTTCCGCCCATATATCCTACTCTCACTGACTTGACGCCTTTCAATTGCCGGTATTCATATTCCACACCCCAAAAACATCCACCGGCAAAGTAACCTGTGTCCAGATTGTTATTTTCTGCAGGCATGAAATTCATTGAAATGGAATTGACGCAATACCTCGTATCTTTCGAGGTAAATCCTTCGCCATAGAAAACATGACCCAAATGAGCACCGCACTTTGCACATTCGATTTCAGTCCTGATGCCGTCCGGGTCAGGTAATTTCTTTACTGTGCTGGGAATTGCATCATCGAAACTGGGCCATCCGCAATGCGAGTCGAATTTATCGCCGGATTTAAAGAGAACTGCACCGCATCTTTTGCATGTATATGTACCATCGGCATGTTCATTCACATACTTGCCCGTGAATGGCATTTCTGTTCCTTTATCTATAATGACTCTCTTTTCTTCGGGAGTCAAATTATTATATTCCATTTTTTTCTCCTCCGGCATTGCTGCAATTAATACAAAGAATAATGTTAAAAACAGGAATTCAGGTATTAACATTTTCAATAATTTATTTATTTCCATTATAATCACTTTCGAACATTCAACACAATAACATCGAAATCCGATATTTTTAGTTGACTCTAAATAATGAAAATTATTTTTTAAAGAGAATAAATAAAATTAGGGTATAAGGTTGTTATTATTACTTCAAATTCCTGTCGAAATAATCTATAACTGCAGCAAAGTATTTGTGTCCGCCGTATTTCACAATACTGTAATGGTCTGCTCCTTTGACTTCATATAATTTCTTGTCGGGCGATTTTATGTTTCTAAATACT
The DNA here is from genome assembly GCA_004322215.1 of Bacteroidota bacterium. GTDB lineage: Bacteria > Bacteroidota > Ignavibacteria > Kapaibacteriales > UBA2268 > XYC2-FULL-35-21. Next base: position 137,331 of record SCSM01000040.1, read on the forward strand.
CTTTTACTTTGACTGTTCGGAATGTTCCTGTCCTTTTCTGCGTATACAACCATTACAGGATTGTGTATAAGATATGCTGACTTTTCGGGCTGTACGCTGTCAACCCAGAACCGGGCAATTCTTTCGGAACGCTTCAGTGCTTCGTTCGGAATGTAATTGATTCTCAGTCCCGACACATTGTACCAGTAATGGTCAACAGTTTCTTTCAGAGATGCAAAAGGACTTTCCACAACACTGCATTTGATTCGGTTGTCCTGTGCCATTGCCTGGATTCCAATCGCCGCACCGAGTGAGCAGCCGTAAATTCCGAACGGTGGGGAATAGGGATATTTCTTGATTACATCACTAATTATTTTCGAGACATCATGCTTTTCATAATAACCGAAAGTGCAGTTCACACCTCCGCTCTCTCCGTGTGCCCGGGAATCGAAGGGTATGCAGTTGTATCCGTGATGCGACAGGGAATCCGCCATTAGCAAAAGCGATTCTTTGCTTGTTGCTATTCCATGCATCATAATTATTGTTCCTTTTGGCTTAGAAGTTTGTGCATGAATGAACCAGCCCCTGAGAGTTATTCCTTTATCAACTGTCAAAACGAAATTTTCATATTTCAGGTAATAATTCGATGGCTTTTCATGCTTATAAAACAGCTTGACTATTTTGTTGTGAGTCAGCCGCACCGGACGAATTGATGAATATGGAAGGAAATAATTGATTATTGCTAATACCGTAATTGTAAGAGTAACTGCTAATACACTTAGTGTAATTATAGAAATTTTTATGGCTTTGGCTTTTGTCATATTAATATAATATTTTATTATAGTTATGAATACGGAATTTAAATTTTATTGTTACTGCAAACTGATACATGGCAAAAAAATACTAAAAATATTATAGAGAAAATTTAGTTTTGACTAAACAACACGAATTATACAGATAAATTATTCTTCTTTTAAATAATAATAGAATATAATTCAATACTCATTGAATTTATATATAATTACATTAAATTTATTAATAATTATTAATTCGATAATTAATGAATTTAAAATTGAAAAGCTAACCATTTATATATAATTTTGTGTCGAAGCAAATTGATAATGTCAATTTTTATTTTAATGTTTATAGATAGTTATTTTAATAATATATATGAAGTTTTTAAGTGAAGGATAAATCTCACATTATTACTATTTTCTCATTAGTAATAATTTTTGTTATTATCGGATTTATTGTTGATTGGTTTTTACACCCGGAAAGTTTTGATAAGTACGGACACTACAGATGGAATGCGGTAAACGAGATTCTCTCGCAGAAGGTCGTTAACCAAAATATCAAAACATGTGCAAAATGTCACGATAATATTTATCAGTTGCATCAGAAAGATGCTCACTACAATGTTCCATGCGTTGATTGCCACGGTGCCGGCAATTTGCATGTAACCTTCCACCAGGGTGGTAAGGATTCTGCAAAAATCACTAAAGCCCAGGCAGTCATCGGGAAAAAATACACTCTCGAAGGATGCTTGTTTTGCCACAGGAAATTGAAATCAAGACCTTCCGATTTCCCGCAAATCAACCAGGAAGAACATTACAAGTTTCTTAATGTGAAATCATTAAGCACTAAATGTATTGAATGTCATAGTCCGCATGAGCCGATTTTCCTTTTGACTGATGTCAAGGAGTCCAGATTGCATCCTATTGTTTACAAATGCACCGACTGCCACGATAAAAAACCTGTCAGGGATTTCAACGAAGTGCCGGACCATCCGAAAATCTTCGAGTGCAAGGATTGCCATTCGGACATAGTTAAGTCATTTGATGAAAGACCTCATCACAAATATGTAGAGTGCCGCACCTGCCACCTGTTTCACAAGGAAAACGAGACAGTCGGCAGAATGTATAAAAACGGTAATGCCAAGTTTTGCCTGCTCTGCCACGAGAAGAAGGATTTCAAGAGTGACAAGTATCCCCCTAAGATTGAATGGCCCTCGCATCTTGGCAATCTGAAATTCCTTGTGAATGTTGACCAGAGGATTTGCCTCGATTGCCATTCCAATCAGATTCATAAAATGAATTTGAAAGCAAATTCCAATCCGCATCCGAATAACTGGAAATTTGAACATAAAAAGTATGTAAATGCAAAATCTGATGTAAAGCAGGTTTATGCCTGCGGTTTTTGCCATACTAAAAACGATTGTTATAACTGCCACCAGGTTGAAATACCGCATAGTGAAGATTTTATCCAGGGAGGGCATAAGGATGTCGTTGCAAAAAAAGGTAAACAGGTGTGTGCTAAATGCCATAATCAGGATTTTTGTGCTCAATGCCATTAACCTGATTATTCGATTGTCATATATCATTATATTATGTCGAGGTAAATATGAATATTGAAAATATAGATAGACGCAGGTTTTTACAGCTTGGATTATTGAGTTCCTCAGGTGTGTTAGTCGGTTCATTGTATGCTTTCAGCAACCGCGAAGTCAAAAAAGAATTTAAAACCTACGACGACCTTCGCCATTACGATTGGGGTTATGTCGTTGACACTACCCGGTGCATTGGCTGCGGTTCATGTGTCAGGGCTTGCAAAATAGAAAACAATGTTCCGGACACTTTTTTCCGTACATGGGTTGAACGTTACGAAATAAACAAGAACGATGTTGTCAGGGTTGATTCACCGAATGGTGCATTGGAAAGTTTTCAGAATAATAATTTTGAAAAAGATGTGGAGAAAGCATTTTTCGTACCCAAGCTGTGCAACCATTGCATTAACTCTGCATGCACCCAGGTTTGCCCGGTCGGTGCATCATTCCATTCACCCGACGGAGTTGTTCTGATTGACAAAGAACATTGCGTCGGATGCGGTTATTGTGTCCAGGCATGCCCTTACGGATGCAGGTATATAGACCCTGTAAAAGGCACTGCTGATAAATGCACATTATGTTACCACAGAATTCAGCACGGCGAGGCACCAGCTTGTGTCAATGCCTGCCCACGGAATGCGAGGATTTTCGGCAATCTTAAAGATCCGAAAAGCAAGATTCGTAAGATTCTTCATCAAAGACGCTACGGTTTGTTGAAACCCGATTTGGGAACAAATCCCAAGTGCTATTACATTGGTTTGGACAGGGAGGTAAAATAATGGAATCTTTTAATGGCTTTGTATTCCCGAATGAATTGCACATCACATGGACAGTGATGATTGTTCTATATCCATACATTACTGGTATGGTTGCAGGTGCTTTCATCGTTTCATCATTCTACCACGTATTCGGAATGGAAAAACTCAAGCCGATAGCTAAATATGCTTTGGTTTCTTCGTTTGCTTTTTTGTGTTTCGCCACAGTGCCACTGCTGAATCACCTCGGTCGTCCGACAAGAGCATTCAACATATTGCTTACTCCGAATTTCAATTCTGCAATGAGCGGCTTCGGATTCGTTTACATGACCTACATGGTCATTGTCGTGCTGGAGATTTGGTTCAGCTATCGCGAAGAATTTATAAAACGGTATCATCAATCCGATGGTATAGTAAAATTTATATACTCGATTATTATATTAAGAAATACAAATGTAAATGAGAACACCCATAAATATGATAAAAAAATGATTGTGTTTTTAGGTGGATTGGGAATTCCGATTGCCTGCATATTGCACGGTTATGTCGGTTTTCTGTTCGGTTCGATTAAAGCAAATTTATGGTGGTCAACTCCACTTATGTTTATCATTTTCATTTTTTCTGCAATTGTTTCGGGATTAGCTGTACTGATTTTCCTGTACCTTTTCGTTCACTGGAGAAGAAAACTTAAAATCAACCAGGACTCCATTGATTTGATGTCGAAGTGGCTCTGGGGATTTATGATTATTGCCGTTACGCTCGAGCTAATGGAAATTCTTTCCATCTCTTACGAACGTACAGAAAAATGGGCTATTCTTCAGCATCTGATTAACGGAAAATTAAAAGTTTCTTATCTCTATTTACAAATCGGATTGTTTTCAATTGGTCCTTTTATTTTATTGTCAATTACAACTTTGTATAAGCGATTAAACGTTAATTTCAGGAACTTTCTAATCTGGCTTTCTTCCGGAATGTTATTGCTCCAGGTGCTGTTCATGCGTTGGAATGTCGTAATCGGCGGACAGTTGGTCTCAAAGAGTATGCGAGGTTTCACTGAATATTTCCCCGGATTTATGGACAGGGAAGGATTGATTGTTTCATTCCTTTTAATTTTAACTCCATTTATTTTATTGAGAGCTTTCGATAAGCTATTTCCTTTCTTCGATAAGGAACAGGCATTGAATAAATAGCAATTTAATCCTGAATATTTAAGATTTTTTTCACAAAATAATCTTTTGATTCCTTTATCAAAAATACTATTTTACAACATTCTATTTTCAATTTTTTATAGAGGAAAATATAATGGGAAGAAAAGCTGTTGAAATTTTAAATCTGGATGTTAAGAAGCTTATCGAAATGTTAAATGCCGCATTGAGCGAAGAATGGCTCGCATATTACCAATACTGGATTGGCGCCCGTCTGATGGAAGGACCGATGAGAGCGGAGGTCGAACCCGAATTACTCCTGCACGCTACACAGGAATTTAATCACGCAGTGCTTGTTGTTGACAGAATTATTCAGCTTGGTGGTACACCTGTGCTGAATCCTGCCGAATGGACAAAACTCGCCAGGTGCGATTACGATGCCCCAACTGACCCGTATATCGAAACTATACTCGGGCAGAATCTGAAGGGTGAACGCTGTGCAATACAAAGATATAAGGAAATTGCTGATTTTACCAATGGCATAGACCACTCAACATATCAGATTTCCATTACTATTCTGAATGAAGAACTTGAGCATGAGGAGGACATCGAGGGCTGGTTAAGAGACATAAACCGGATGAAAGAAGATTTTAAATTGATGATGGGAAAGACATAACAATTTCAAATAAAGTAACTCCAGGTATCAACCTGGAGTGAAAATTATTTATTATCTCCACTACATTGAAGCGTAGTGTTAATCTAAGTTTCCATCCCTTAATACTAATATTATTTTATCACATCCATGCTGATAATCCTGTATGTGTTCCCATAATTAAGCCGGCAAAAATACTTTCCGCTTCTCATATTAGTCGCATCGAGTGTAACCCGATGATAACCCTGTGTGTAAATCCCGTCTGTAATTGTCTGCATTTCATTACCGAGTACATCATAGATTTTCATTGTTATATGCGAATCAGAAGCCAGTGAAAATCCAATCGATGTCATTTCAGAAAACGGATTCGGAAAATTTTGTTCAAGCAGGAATTCATCATTATTATCTGCGACGTCATCCGGGTCATCTGCAATAATTATTTTGTTTCCTTCCTTGCTAATCTGAATTCCACTAAGGTAAAACAATTCATACTGGCTTGCTGTAACTGTTCCCGATTGCAAAGTATTCCCGGTTGAAAGCTCTTTGTTAGCCCATTTAAAAACCTTGCCTTCGCTGTGAACAAGATTCTGCAATCTGCGGGGAGTAATATCAACAAATGTTGTCGAAACAGGAGCTGCGCTGTGAAGTGAGATATTAATTTCCCAGCGGTTCCACCTGTCAACTATCGAATTATTGTCCCATCTGAGGAACCTGTTGATTCCCCCTCTTAAATCACCGTCAGAAGTCGTCCCGTTGCCCGGCTCATCATTCAGCATGCAATTTGAAAATGCCGGATAGCTTTGATTGGACGAAAACCGGTATATCCAGTCGAGGTATTCATCCTCTGATTGCCACTCCGGGAAAACTGTCCAGGGAAATTCACCGTTTATGTGGTCGCCCTGAACCCAATAAATCATTCCACCAAGATGGCGGCTGATATTCATGTCCTCAAAGAAAGGAGGCATCTGTCCCCATAAAATATGCTCGTCGTTCTTACGTACAAATGCAAGCATAATCGGTAAATCTTCTCTAACATGACTGAATGCGTATTTTCCGGCATCTATCCGTTCACTAACCGGTATATTTTCTACGCTTGGTATTATCTTTTCATATCCCCATAATGGAAAATGTCTTTGGTTTGGGTCGTAATTGAGATTCACTCCCGGAACCTGCGTTTCTCCGGCAGTAAATATTTCCGGATGTCTCATGCCGAAAGCCCATTGGGCAACTCCACCCATCGAACCACCTTTCATGTATATTCGATTTGTGTCAATTTTGAAATTGCTTCGGTGCAAAATCCAATCGAGCATGAATTCAATCCTGCGTTCAGTATAATTGACTACTGCACCCTGGATAGGTGAGTATCGTGTTCCATAATAACAATTGTATCCATACCACATCGTATGTCCGAACTCATTGGATTTGACTTTAGGGTCATAATCATCAGGAGCAAACACAAACCTTCCGGGTTCAGGCACGCTGTGCCCGCTTCCGAAATAACTATCTCCGTAATAATGGAATAATGTTATTAAAGGATAACTCTGCAGTATGTCCCACACTTCGGGTGTTGTAACCCGAAAGATATAAGGCACACTGCTTTGATTATTATACCCATAATCGGAATATTTCCCTGTCGGGTCGAATTTACCTAACCACACGATATAGATGTTCCTGTTACCCGAGGCAGTGTCATTTTGGAATTCCCTGTATTGCAGTACAGGACTTATCTGCGATGCTGTTTCAATTATCGGACCTGCCATATTTGTACTGTCGAATGTAAGGTTTTCATTTCCCCTCGACACACTCGTTACGGCATAGTAAAAATTTCCGGAGGATTCATCGGTATATACGTACAATCCGGAACTGTCTGGCAATGGACCCGAACTGAATGGAGTGGATAACCTTCCGTTATTTTCTGCGAGCTGCGGAAAATTTGCAGAACCCTGTGACACTTCAGCCAATAATGCTGCATAACCGAAATTCTCCACGGTTATCCTGTCAGAATGTCGGTAGATTCTATATTTAATTTCTGCACTGTCACCCTCGATTTCCTTCCAGGTAACAAATGTTTGTCCATCCTTATATTGGGCTTGTACATTGGTTGCCTGCTGCGGATAAGTGCCAATCCCTTCATATTTTATTTCAAGATAAGGACGTGTTTTTATATTCGGATTGCTGCTGGAACGTGCGATTGCATCTGCTCCGAGTGTTACCCTTCCGTCAAGTAATAAACCATTGTTAGGGTAATCTCCCTTAACCCATCCTTTAACTGTTGTAATCACATTCCATTCAACCCAAAAATTTTCCGCTCCCATTCCGTAGGATGTCGGATGAGAAAATACAGCGTCAACCGGGACTGAACTTAGCGATGAAAAAATATCTCCGCCTGAAATCCAGGGCACTCCGTCTTTCCTTTGAGTAACTGTTGCCTGCGATTCATCCCACATTCCCAGGTTTTCCGGGTCCTCGATTCTGTATAGATTCATCATGTAACCGGAAACACCAGAATCAACAGTACCGTAAGCAACCTCGAAATAAATTCTTAGTTTTGCAGCAGAAATAAATGTATTTTTTTGAATGGCAGATAAATCAAAATAAATCAAAGTGCATTTATTATCATCTGAACGAATCCCTAAATATTCACTGTTTTCGTTAGCTCCGTTTGTGATTATGCAATCGTGTGTGACTCCGGTGAAATTGTCACCTGTGTTTTCTCCCCAGCGATAAGTTATGTAGGGCATTGCTGCATTCGTAAAATTATACATTAACACACTTAGCAGCAGGCACCGGATAAGATAATTAAATTTTTTCATTGATGACTCCCTTTGAAATTTATATTAATTTAATTCGAGTCCTTATTGTTGATTTTTATATGATAACACGTCATTAAATTAAGTTATGTATATGAAAGAAACAAATAAATATTATGAAATAAGAAATGGGAAATATGAAATTATCATGCTGAATATGGTTCAGAATTCATAATTGTTAATTTTACTTTTTAAGTCCCTCTCCGCTCTAAGAGGGATTTAGGGTGAGCTTCAACGTAAATCCCGATTAATTGTGTTTGTGAGGTTTGATAATTTGTGCATTGATAATTCATTAAAAATAGAAAATTCTTTATCAGTGATAATTCTAAATGAATTTCAATATTTAATCCTTCCTTTCGTTTCATATAAAAAAATTATAAGGAATTTTTTATGAGTGATACTATAAACCAAGAATACATCGTTGATGAATCCGGAACAAGAAAAAAAGTGATTCTCAATTACGATTATTATCTCCGTATGATTGAACTCATTGAAGACCTCCAGGATTCAAAACTAATATCTATGACAAAAGGCGAACTCGAAATCCCTTTGGATGAATACTTAAGGAACAGGGAACTTGTATAATATAAATTTAAAGAACAGTGCCCAAAAAGATTAAGATAGAATAAACGAACCGGATTTCAGCAGAATTATCAATTCAATAAAACTTCTTTCTCAAAATCCAAGAAACATAAATGTCAAAAAGCTTGTTTCAAAAGAAAACGAATATCGCCTGAGAGTTGGTAATTACAGAGTATTATTTTTTATCGAAGAAAACATTAAAGAAATCAAAGTATCGAGAGTTCTTCACAGACAGGAAGCTTATAAATAATTAAAATTCATTAACTACTTTTATCATCATTACTGGCTCTAAATTTGAAACAATTTTTATGAATACTACTGATTTGCATAAATAAGTGAAAATCAGTTGTATTAGTGTCATCTGTGTTCCATTATTTTATCATTATCCTCAATTCGACATAATTCTCTGAACATCTACAGTCTAAATAATGGCATTAAATTTGTAACCTTTTACTATATAAATGAAAAATTAATAATCAAACGTTTCGTAATTTAAAATGAAAATAAGGAGGAAGTCCATCACCTTTTGATGAGCGAAGAGCAAAAAGAACATATTGAGCCAAAACCAAAAGAAGAGAGGAAAAAGAGAACTCTCCTCTCGGGATTCCTGCGGACTTTCCTCAAAGTCTCCTTAATAGCTATTGGTGTGCTTTTCATTCTCTCCCTCAGCTTCATCGGTCTGTCTCAGACAGAAGGATTCCGCAGATGGCTATCAGGATATCTTCTCGAGCTTGTCAACAATGAACTCGAAGGAAAATTGGAATTTACAGATGTCATTCTTAATCCTTTCAAAGGAGGTCTTGAAGTAAAAAACGTTTGTCTCACAGCCGCAGGAGATACTGTCGTATTTTGCAAAGACGTCGTTGTTAATTTCAATATTCGCCCACTTTTCATGAAAAAAGCAAAAATCAATTATATTTATCTCGAATCGCCGAACATAAAGCTTATCAGAAATCAAAAAGACAGCAGCTGGAACTTCGGGCATATTGCAAAGCCAAGTTCGGACACAACAACTACAACGCCGGATTGGCTCGTCGAAGTCAGCCGGTTGATAATTAATAATGCAAAACTCAAAGTATATGACGAAACCCAGGTACATCAGAAAACCGGCAATGTGGATTATGGAAATTTGAATCTCGAAAACTTCAATCTTAAGCTTAGCTGTTTATTGAAATTGAGTGAGCCATCTTATGCAGCAAAAATCGAATCAATGAAATTCAGGGACAGGAACTCGGGTTTTGCCGTAAAAAATATGTTCCTCGATGCAGTTGCTGATACATCTAAACTCGAAATCAAAGTACTGAATCTTTATACCGGTAATAACAGCTTATCAATGTCAGCAAAGCTCGACAAAATCAATGTTTTCAGCGATAAGACAAAACCTGATTTCAATAATTCTCCTTTGTCATTGAAACTGAAGGCAGACCCGGTTAATATGGATGAACTCATTAAACTTGTTCCTATTCCTGTCAAACTTGCCAAAGATTATGCTCTCGACCTCGAATCAAACGGTTCACTGAATAATCTGAATATTAAAAAGCTGAATCTCGAATTCAATAATTCCTCATTAAATATCACAGGTCGGCTGAAATACCTCACTGAACCGGACAAATTCGATTATCTGGTTAAAATTGATGAAACAAATGTTGATTATAATGATTTATTAAACCGGCTTCCTTTCATTGACCCGCTAACAGTTCCCGACTTCGGTTTGTTGTCTCTGAATAATACCGAAATTCACGGGAAAAAAGATTCTATTTCGATTAATATCGATGCCGCCGCAAGTTTCGGAAAAGTTTCGGGAATCGGTGGAATTGGCTTCAGAAGTGGGCTTACTTACAGCGGCAAATTGACAACAGAAAATTTCAATCTCTCAAACATTTTGCATAATCCTGATTTCACAAGCTCGTTAAATTCTACAATTGATTTTGCTGGGTCAGGAGTTGATTTTAAAAATATGTCACTTCGGCTTGGAATTAATTCTTCCAATTCCCGGTTGATGAATTATTACTATAAAGATTTGAATCTCTCTGCACGGATTGACGGCAGAGCCACAATATACCTCGATACTCTAAACTTTAGTTTAAACAACAAACTTATTATTGATTCTACTACTCCCGGATATGAAGACAATGCAAAAATCTCCCTTTCGGGAAGGTTAAATCTATTTGACTTCAATAAACCGGTTTACGCTCTGAATCTCAGTATCAACGGATTAAACACTGCATCTCTGTCGAAAAACTCTTATGCACCGGAATACATATCGGGTGAAATATCAGTTATCGGCGAGGGATTCGACCCGGATTCGCTTAATACGATTTTGAATGCAAATATTACTGACTGCGCTTTCCGCGACCGTGCATTGAATCCGTTTACGCTGAATATTAATGCCAACAGGAACGGAGCTGCCAGAGCTTTATTCGTAAAATCCGACTTCCTTAACATCTCGCTTTCAGGCAGCTATACATACAAAAATTTATTCGATGTGGGTGCTGTTCAGGGATTAACCATTGCCGATTTTGTCTTGTCGAAAGTCAATATAATGAAACAGGACAATTTTCAAAAAGAAAACCAGGGAATAACGGTTCCAAAGATTAATTCATTTGAACCGATGAATCTTAAGTTCCATACTGACGTCAAAGACCTTTCGCTTCTTGCTGTATTTCTTAAGGATATGAAGCTCCACTCGATTACCGGAATTGATTTATCCTGGGATTGTAAAAATAATATCAGCAGGTTATCTTTAGATTCAATCAGTGTAAAAGAATTTGAAATTGATGCTCCCCAACTTGAAATATCATCGCGTCCTGTTCTTTTCATTGGTAATATTGATATGACCATTAAGGATTCAATCCCTTCAATAACTAATATTAATCTCAGTTCGGTTGCAAGCAATGACATTCTTCTAAATGATATTATATTAAATAAACCGTATGCTTCATTCGATTACTCAGGTAATAAGACTGACTTTACTATATCTTCCGATATAAACAACATCATAAAAGTTTACAACAAAGGAAAAATTCAATTTGCCGAAAACGGCTTTGAAGTTGGAATAGACAGCACGAGATATGCTTTCCACGATTCTGTCGTATGGTCATCGCCGTTTCCGATTGATTTACTTATCGACAGCAAAGGAATAGACATTAAATCTTTTAATCTCAAACGCGCTGATGCCGAATCAATAGGTCTTTCCGGTCTTTATTCTGAAAAATCTAATGATTTGTTCCTCTACATTAATAATTTCAACCTGGCTGACATAAGTTTGTTTCTGCCAACAGAGATTTGGAAACAAATCTCTTCCATAAAAGGAAATATTGATTCGTTAAATATTAATTTCCGGGGAAAATTGGAAAATCCGGATTTGACAATGAAATTGAATACGTCGAATATTGATTACGGCAATACTTATATCGGAGACCTCACAGGATTGCTCCATCACAGCGATTCCTTAGTTACAGGCAATCTTGAAATTATCAATAGTTTAAATTCGGAGCCAAAAAAATTATTATCTGTTGATATTAATTCTCTGCCTTTGAATCTTGCTGCCGGTCCGGTTAAGAACCGTATTCACAAGAAAATGGAATTTGATATTATAGTAAAATCAAACGATTTGCCAATCGAGCTTGCTTCTCCTTTTGTTCCGGCTCTCGACTCGCTAAAAGGAAATGCCGATGCTTCACTTAAAATAAGTGGATTGGCTCCCGATGGCATCAATATCACCGGAGACGTTCAATACAAAAATGCTTCGTTTATTGTTAAAGCAACAAATGTCGCTTATTATTCAAGAGGTAAAATCGAACTCGAGCCGAATCTTGTAAACCTGAAAAATATTGAGCTTTACAATCTTCCCGAAGATATGAGAAACGGGAAGGCAGTTATTACAGGAGAAGTCGAACTCATAAATTTCGAACCCGGCGATTTGAACATTCGGATAAATTCACCCGGCATCAAAGTGCTGAATCAGTCATCAGTTAAATCAATGCCGAATCTGTACGGCGATTTCATTATTTCTACAGGACCCGAACCGTTAACGTTTTTCGGCAATCTTGAAGAACCGAATCTCCAGGGCGATGTTAATGTATTGAGAGCTAATCTGATTATGCCGAATACGACAAATACACAAATCAGAAAATCTTCTTTCCGTTATGAAGAAAAAAATAATTATATTAAAATCACCGCACTGATGGACAGCCTAAAACAAGCTGTTGCTCAATCAAATGAAATAAGTTATAATAAAACCGAAACCAAAAAAGACATTGCCGATTTGATTGACTATGACCTTAACATAAGAATTATAGGGAGTTTCATAGTTAAAATGGACATGGGTTTCATGCAAACCTTATTCGCTGAGATTGGCGTCAAAGACCCCTCACAGCCACTGCGCTACGTTATGAAACGTGGCAGCACTGAACCTAATTTCTATGGCGATATAATAGTCAAAGACGGCTCGACATTGAAATTTTACAAGCAATTCAGTACCAGTGGAAATATATCTTTCCCCACAGGTAACATGACAAATCCCGGATTAGACCTTGTCGCCGAATACAAAGGCACAACGACTGTTTCCAACGAGCCGCGCGATTACAAAGTCTTACTTTATGTTACCGGCACAAAGGAAAAGCCGCATCTTCGTTTCAGTTATGTCATTAACGACAAGGAAGCAGCCGGCGATACATCAAAAATTCGCGAAGATGCCATATTAATGCTTATTTGGGGTAAGACTAAGGAAGAACTAACCGGTAATTTCTCTTCGAGTTTTCTCAATGTTGATGTTGGCAGCTCAGCTTCTGCTGCTGCTTCTTCATTCCTGACAGAAGCGCTTCAGGGAACCGGTATCATTCAATCGGCTGACATTGAATTCGGTAAAGGTTCATGGGAACAGGCAACTCTAAAATTCAGCGGTCAGTTTGCCGGCAGCAAATGGAAAGTTGGCGGTAATGTAGGCGACTTTGCCAACAACTATGAATTCAGCATAGAGTACCCGCTTCCTTTTGTCCTCGATTCTGTTTGGTTGAATAACATTGTCCTTCAATTAACCCGGTCATTCAATACAACTAACCTAACTACAAGAAACCAAAAAGAATTTGAGTTAAAAATTAAATTCGGCGGCAGCAAGTAATTAATATTATTCAATTTATAATTGTAATTTAATATTAATCATATAATTAGTACAATTTAAGCTGTTTCATACAATAAAATCAAAGAATTAATTAAAATCAAAACACAGACCATGTAAAAAATATTAGTTGCAATTAAAATATTTTTTTGTTAATTTAAATAATATATTACTTAATCCGTATTATGTTCCATTAAAATTGTACAATTAACTATTTTCATTACATTTCTTATGGGGTGTGTTTATGAGTAAGTTTTTAGTTTCTATAAAGACAAACCTATTTTGTCTTGCCGTGTTTCTTTCCCTGTTCGGATTAGGGCTGAATGTTCAGGCACAATCCTGGTCACAGGAAGCGACTCAAGGCGGATTTATCATTAAGAAAGTCGTAAGCGATACTACTGTCTGCACAGGACAGCCGTTCAGCTATACTATATATTATACTATTCCCGCGGGTGCCACTAATGTTACAATTATTGACAACCTTGCTCCGGGTGGTATGTTCCTGAGTGCATCTTACAACAATGCATGCGGAACTCCTACAGTCGTTACTCCTACATTAAATCAAATGGGAGGAACATATTCTTTGTTCTGGGCTTCTGTGCCAAACGGATGCACCGGTTCTTTTACAATCACTGAAGCATTCCCGAACGGCACTACCTGTCCGGGAACTGTATTGAGAAATAATGTATGTATTCAGGGTACATTGAACAATAAATTATATGAATTCTGTACCGATTATGTAAACATTACTGCAATGGCTGTTAATCCCTGGCATATTAACAAATATCCTATCGGGGTTGCCTGGCAGGGCGGGAATTGTCCTTATGCTTCGGCAAGCGATACCATTACATACCAAATTTGTGTTTACAAAGATGTTGGCACAACCTGCCAGCTCAATTTGGTTAACGGCATTGTCAGAGACACTTTACCAGCAGGTGCTATTCTTGTCAGCTCAACCTGCGGTGCTTCACAAACAGGAAATGTAATTACATGGAATGTCGGCAACCTCAGTGCCAATCAGATGTATAATACCGCATGCTGCCAGTTCAAAGTTTACTACCCGAGCAATCTTTTCCCGACTGGTACACCCCTGCTGAACCAGGCATGGCTGTCAGGCCTTTTGGGTACTGCTCAACCAACCTGCGGCAGCTTCAATTTTGCAAGCAATCAAACATGTGTACAAGTTGGTTCATTTACAAAGGGTACATTATATAAATGGGTTTATACAAACCGACAGCCCGGTTGTGCAGGTCAGTATGTTATTTATGTATGCAACAACGGAACAACAAATCTTTCCGTTAATGTCTTGGATACTCTTCCGGTTCAGCTCACCGGTTACAGTCTCGGTCCGCAATGGAACCTGACCGGTTCTCTAAGCGGCGATACCGTTTCAGTTACTGGTACTTTATCTCCGGGGCAATGCGGTTATGTGTATATTAATTTCACTATACCTGCAAATGCTACTATTGGCTCAACAATTACAAATTGCGCCTGGTTGACAAATGCAGCAGGAGGACCACCACAGCAGGCATGTGCTTCCTTCGTTGTGGATGCTCCGGCTCCGACACCTTGCTTGTGGAAGGAAGTGTGTAACAAGCAATCAAGCTATACACCGGGTTCGACATTCCGTTACAGGTTAAGAATTCAAAACATCGGCGGAATGCCTCTGACAAATGTAACTTTAACCGACCAGCTCGACCCGAATCTCGAGTATGTCGGCAATCCTTCTTATTATATTGACAATAACTGGAATACTCCATGCACAACCACTCCTGCAAATCCATGGAGCGGTGTCATCGGGTTATCTTATAACTCAGGAACAAATATTATTACTGCTACTATCGATACTGTACCTTCTGTTTGCCAGAATATATTCTACTCGAATTGCGGTATGTATGGTACGGCAGGTGTTCCATTCTACTTTATCGAGTTCGACGTCAAGGTCCGCGATTCTTCGGCTCTCGGCAACGTTCCGAATAACTTTAAGTTAAGCGGTGGTTCTCTCGGCACTGCCTCATACTTATCCAACACGGATTATGTACTGATTGTCGGTGTAATCGGCTTCTCCCTCGATAAGGGAGTCAAAAAGCCAAGCGACCCGAATTACGGAACTTCGGTTTCTACAACTACCGGCTCTACCGTTGATTATAAATTGAAAATGAATTCTTCGGGTACGGCACAGCTCAGGTTTGTAACTTTCGCAGATTTACTGCCGAGAGATGCAAATCCCGCAGACAATAAAATATTGCAATTGTGCGGTCCGAGGGGAAGCTCAGGAAACTTCGATGTCGCATATAATGCGTTCATAAATTCAAGTCCTGCTATTACTCAATGGAAAAATCCATATAATGCCGGCTTGGCTTCTGTAAATAGTTTGTTCCCGACCGGCTCTCCGGGCAATGCATTCACAATCGGCTGCGGTACCGGCGGTTCATGGTCAACAGCATGGGCATCATCGGATAAAAACCTCGGTGCTCATTTCGGACCAACAGCAATTGGCGTTACCGGTGCAACTGTGGAATTTTCCGCAAATGTTTTGTCGGGTTCTGCTCCTGCAACAGGAAATATTTGCAACACATTCGCTGCAAGCGGCTGGACAAAGCATCTGATTCAAAGCAATATCGTAACTTATACTCTTGCGGGACAATCGGAATCGAATCCTGTTTGCGTTGCAATAGATACGGTACCGACTCAGCAGCATTGCATTGACAGTGTAAAAATATCTGTTAAATGTATTGGGAAAGACCCTGCTACCGGTGCAGATGTTTTCTCGATTCTAATAAATGCAACAAGCTGCTATCCTGCTACCTTGATGCTCAATTCACCCGATGGTTCATTCTCACCGGCAACATTCAGCTTGTCGTCGAGTCCATGGACTATCAATCCGACATTCACTCATACATCGGCTAATAATCCAATTAAGATATACTATACACTATTGTGTAATGGAGTTGTATGCCGTGACAGTATGATGTTGGATCTGCCTCCATGCGACCACGAGATTCCTGAAGAATGTTGTGCCAAATTCATCCATAAGATTGAACAGCCGCACATTGTCTGGACAAGCACAGGCGGAGTGGCATTGGGTGTGGGTATGACCGCAGGTCCTGCTCCGATTAAGAAATTCTCAGCCACTATCGTATCTGCACAGCTACGTAGACAAGGCGGACCATGGCAGAGAATATTCGGTGATATTTTGAACGGCAATCTCATTGTAGCTCCTGCTCCCGGACCTCAGCTTCTGACCATTTACAGTCGCGAAGCAGTTTGGGGCGAAGGCCAGTGCATTGACTGGACTAAGGGTGCAAATCTTGTATTGAAAATGCTCTTCCCACCTGTCGGCGGATTCTGGTGGAAAGATTCTCTCATGTTTGCAATCCGTTATAGCTTTACCGATTGCAATTGCTTAACCTGCGATACCGTTGTTTATTATACTATCGTTCGTAAATGGAAACACATTCCATGGGATGATACAAATATTCATATTATCAGGGGTTCGGCTAACGGTGAAAAAGGCGAGCAAATCCAGAGCGAACAGCCGCCTCAAACAAGCTTGCTGATGGATGATGCCAACAACGGAACTCTTTGGGTAATCAGTCCCGATGACCCGGATAATGATGTTACAATTACCGGCGTGGAGGTAAATTCAGCACAGGTACTATTATCCGAAATCAAAAACGGTGCTAATAGCGGATACGTTGAAGGCACTGTCGGATTCGTCGAATCAAATATAAAGAAAGGCGACAATGTTCCGATAGCACTGAAATTCAACAATTCCGGTTCTAATATGCAATTCATGGTTACCGTACGTTTTGCTTATAAGATTCAGGGATTCGATGAAGTTCTTTACACAGAACCGTTACAATTCAAAGCAAGGGTTCCGGGTGCTGCATCGGATAAAATGGATATTGACAATGATACCAAGCCGGCGAATGTTGCATCTTATGCTTTATATATCAGCAACTCAAACGGGTATAACGAAGGAATATCTTCAATCAGCATAAAGCCGCTCGGCAATCACAAGATTCTTGCAGTCGGACCTCCGTTCTCCGATAACGGCAGAACATATCTTGTTCCGCAGGTTCTCGAAGACGGTTCCTATGTTATTAGCGTTCCGAGCCAGGCAGTGTCAGGACTCGATGCGTCGAAAACTGCAAAGCCGATTTATCTCACTCTTTCGGGTGTAGATGAATCGAATGCCGACATCGAATACATAACATTCGATAATAACAATCAGCAGATTTCGCAGGGAACTTTGACTCTCTCGAATCCGATTTCTGCAGTGAGTGACGGTGGAATCATCATAGGTTCAGTATTGAATCCCGTTTCACCGAATCCTGCAAAGAATTTCATAACGATTTCATTCGCATTGAATGAATCGGCAAATGCAAAACTCAGCATTGTCGATTTGAAAGGTAACGAAGTTCTTAAAGTGCTGGATAATGCAAATCTTGAACTGGGTTCATACATACGGGGAGTGGACATCAGCGGTCTGACTTCCGGTGCTTACTTCATCGTCTTGCGTACACAAAACGGTGTAGTATCAAAATCCCTTTCGATAGTAAGATAATTATCTGAAGAGATAGTATAAAATAGAAACCGTCCCGATGTGAAAATCGGGGCGGTTTTTTTTTGGAAAATTATAAAATTGAGAATGAATTATACTTACTGTTATTAATCATAATTTATAATTATATTCGTATCTGTAACTTTATAATATTAATTCTTTATGGTTGACGAAAAAATAAATAGAATCATCGAAGAACTAATCGGGGAATTGAAATCGAAATATTCCGATTTCAGGGGAATCTATTTATTCGGCTTACACGCACGCGGCGAAGCAAACGAGGATTCCGACATTGACCTTGCAATAATTTTCGACAGGGAAATAGACTGGAGATTTAAGGATGCAGTTCGTGATATTATCATTGAGAAGGAAATTGAATACAGTGTTATTATTGATTCACATATCTTTAATTCTAATGATATAATCAAACCAAAAGAGTTAATAATTGATGAGATAAATACAAAAGGCATTTTATATGGATGCTGAACAAAGAAAGATTATAGTTAACCGAAGAATTGAGAAATCCAAATAAACTATTGATGAAGCAAAACTTGCATTTGAACATAATCAATACAGAAGTACATTAAACAGAATTTATTATGCAAACTTCTATATTGTATCAGCTCTTGCAGCAAAACATAATTTTGCTACATCTAAACACCAGCAATTAATGGGATGGTTTAATAAGGAATTTGTTAATCCTGGAAAAGTAAATCATAAATTATGGGACATTTATTCGCAATCTTATAAAAACCGACAGGAAAGCGACTATCTTGATTTTGTTGAATATTCAAAAGAAGAAATAGAACAAAGCTATTCCGGTATGCTTTAATTTGTCAAAGAAATTGAAAAATTAATAAAAGATGATTAAAATACTTAATAATGCTATTGATAATTCACGGATTACTCTCTGTTTTATCGCCTTATTGTAAAATTATATTTAGATTGAATTTTAAATAAATCAACTTAAATAAATTAAAAATAAATCAACAAATCCAATTGTTAATTTTGAATTGTTAATTATTAATTATTCTAATACACTCTCAGCTTCTTGTCGGCTATGTTCTTCAGCTTAAGCTGGGATTCCATGCTATGATAATGCCTCATCCAGTTCACCTCGAACACCCTGTCAGGATGGCTGTGGTTGTGGATTAGCTGCCTGTACAACCTTATTTTAAGGTTCATGTATGTTGATATATATTTATTCATATTTTTCTCTTTTGTTAACACTCTTTCTATAATAGACACAAAAAACCGAAAAAGGTTTCAACTTTTTTTAAATTTTTTTTTATTTGAACTAATCCTCTTAAAAATAATGAATAAATTTTGAGACCTTTTTACTCTTCATGTGTCATTACAATATATTCTGAACAAATTATTAAAAAGTTTATTCATAAGGAGTGTCGTTATGAAGAAAATAATACTTTTTTTATTGTTAACCTTAACTCAAATTTCCTTTTCCCAATGGGAACCCTGTAATAATGGATTTGACACTGAATACATTAATTGTTTTGCCAAAAGAGATAATGTTATTTATGTAGGAACCGGTGGTGGAGTCTTTTTATCTACGGATAACGGTAATAACTGGATTGAAAAGAATAATGGATTGACTGATACAAATGTTAACATACGTTCTTTAGGAATAATAGACAATACTATTTTTGCAGGCACTGAATATGATGGTACCTTTATTTCCTCAAATAATGGAAGTACCTGGAATCATAATTATATATGTTCTAAAAATACTTTAGTAAGTTCATTTGCAAAAATTGGTAATAATATTTTAGCTGGAACCTTGGGAGAAGGAATCTTTTTATCTACTGATTATGGTTATAGCTGGACCCAGAATTATAATGGTTTAACAAGTTATAATGTATTTACATTCGCCATAAAAGGTAATAATATATTTGCTGCAACTGAAGGAGGAATCTTTTTATCTACAGATTATGGTAACACTTGGATCGAAAAAAATAATGGATTAAATTATGTATATATTGAATCTTTAATTATAATAGGTAATAATATTTTTGCTGGAACTTATGGAGGTGTCTATTTATCTACAGATGACGGTAATACTTGGATCGAAAAAAATAATGGATTAAGCAGTTTTCATGTCTATTCATTTGCTTCAAATAATAATTATATTTTTATAGTTACAGAATATGATGGAATATATTTATCAACTGATGAAGGCAATAATTGGACTCAAAAAAATAATAGTTTAACAAACCATGCTGTATATTCATTAGCTTCAATCGGCAATAAT
Organism: Bacteroidota bacterium; assembly: GCA_004322215.1. GTDB lineage: Bacteria > Bacteroidota > Ignavibacteria > Kapaibacteriales > UBA2268 > XYC2-FULL-35-21. Next base: position 157,589 of record SCSM01000040.1, read on the forward strand.
ATTTTTGCAGGTACCTCCAATGGAGTATATTTATCCTCAGATAACGGTGATACCTGGATTCAAAAGAATAATGGATTAATTAAAACTTATGTAAATTCATTAGCCATAATTAGCAATATAATACTTGCGGGTTCTGAAGCAGGAGGAATATATATATCAACAGATAATGGGGATAACTGGATTGAAAAAAATAATTTTTTAAAATATATTGCTGTATATACATTAACCATATTCGGTAATAATATTTTTGCAGGTACCTCTGAAGGAGTTTCTTTATCAACAGATAAAGGCAATAATTGGATTACAAAAAATAATGGTTTATCAAATTATCATGTATATTCATTAGCCAAAGGTGGAAATATTATTTTTGCAGGTACTAATAACGGAGTTATTTTATCAACAGATGATGGCAAAACTTGGTTTGGAAATAAAAATGAATTAACTTACAAATCTGTATCTTCAATAACAACCGTCAATAATAATATATTCGCAGGAGCTTGGGGATGGGGAATCTTTTTATCTACAGATAATGGTGTTAGCTGGATTCAAAAGAATAATGGATTAAATTTTAAAGATGTGTACTCATTAGCTGTAAACGGTAATAATATTTTTGCTGGCACTTATGGAGGATTCTATATATCATCTGATTATGGCAATAATTGGATTGAAAAGTTTAATTCATGGGTAGAGACTTTGATAATAATTGGTAATAATATCTTTGCCGGAACTTATGGTGGAGTCAACTTATCTACAGATAACGGCTATAGTTGGCTTACAAAAAATAATGGATTATATCAAAGTGAAATTCTTTCATTCGCAATAAGCGGTAATAATATTTTTGCAGGTACCGGAAGAGGTGTCTTCCGTGCTAAACTCTCAGATTTAGGTATTACTGATGTGAAAGAAGAATCATCACAATATAATTCACTTCAAATATTTCCCAATCCCTCCTCCGATTTCATTTTAATAAAATCTGATGATGAAGCAATCAATCAAAAAATAAAAATAAATGACATACTCGGAAACACAGTATGGCAGGGCATAATGAATGGGGAATCAATGCGGATTGATGTTACCGCTTTTCCCGGTGGAGTGTATTATGTGAATGTGGGCGGTGTAGTTGAAATGTTTGTTAGGAATTAATTATTATTAAAATTGAAAATTCATTTTTATTAAAATTTTGAATTATTAATTGTGAATTGTTAATTATTCCTGTAACTTTTATATATTTGAAATATTCGTAAAAATAAATAAATAGGAGAATAAATATGAAAAAGTTAGTTCTGATATTATTCTTTGTTATTATACAAACTAGCTTTGCCCAGTGGGAACTTTGTAATAATGGATTACAAGGTAATGAAATTTCATACTCTAATGTCGAAGGCAATATAACTTATACAGATAAGACCGGGGGTGAAATTATAACAACAGACAATGGAGATTACTGGTTTACGAAAAATATTAGAATATCAAATTTGCGTGTTCTCTCATTAGCAATGAATGGAAATAATATTTTTACCGGCACAGAATATGAGCAGGTATTCCTATCTTCTAACAATGGAGTTGAGTGGAAATATATGGGATTGAAAAACTCTACCGCAATTGCATTTATGATAATAATAGGAAATAATATTTTTTTAGGTGGTCAAGGAGTTTATTTATCCACTGACAATGGAAATAACTGGACTGAAAAAAATTCAGGATTAATATATCTATGTGAACCAAGTTTAATAATAAATGGTGATTATATTTATGCCGGAACTAATAATGGAAGGGTATTCAGAGCAAAACTGAGCGACCTTGGGATTACTGATGTAAAAGATACTTACCGAAGAACTGAATATACAATCTATCCCAATCCCTCCTCCGATTTCATTTTAATAAAATCTGATGATGAAGCAATCAATCAAAAAATAAAAATAAACGACATACTCGGAAACACAGTATGGCAGGGCATTATGAATGGGGAATCAATGCGGATTGATATATCAACATTTCCCGGTGGAGTGTATTATGTGTATGTAAATGGCATTACAAAAATGTTTGTGAAGAATTGATAAAAGAAAAAATTATCTTATTGGTGGTATTCCTAAATCTTTGCAAATCTTAATACAGAGATTATTACTTATTTCAACATGACGGGGAACTGAACTTCTTCTATTTTGTTCAGGATTAAACCACCAGGAATGTCTGCTGCCTTCTCTTAATTGATAGCAACCATACGAATTAAGATATTTCAGTAATTCATTTCGTTTCATACAAGGATTTTCTCTTCCCTGAAATGGCTTCCTGCGGCTGATATAGCATCATTTTTATTAAATTCTATTGCCTCTGAAAGAGTGATCCTTAAGGTATCAATTAATTCTTCAAAAGTGTTTTCCTGACAGTTTACACCGGGAACTTCCTGAATCCATCCAATCCAGCAATTGCCTTCATCTTTAATTACAGCAGTATATGTGTTGTTCATTTCAGAACCTTATAAATAATTTAACAATTATATATAACGTTATAAATAAATATTGATTGCTTTTCAAATTAATTACTTTTTATGATTTAAACAATTATTACATAACAAGTTCCTCGGAAAAGCAGTCTGGCGTGGAATTATTGAAATCGAAACGATGCAGATTGATATATCATCATTTCCCGGTGGTGTGTATTATTCAAGGATTGGAAATGAAACGAAAATGTTCGTGAGGAATTAATTGAATATAATAAATAATTACACCTAATATTTATGTAATAATTTGTTCATCATTTCGACATACCTAATTGAATTGTATTGATATATACTTCTTGAATGAGGAACAGAAAATCAAATAGATTGTTCGATTACGATTATTCCAATGAAGGTCTGTATTATGTTACTTTATGTACTAAAGAAAGAATTGAATGGTTTGGAAAAATTAATAATTACAAAATCTTGCTGGATGATTATGGTGTTATTGTAAAAAATTTTTGGGAAGACATACCCAAACATTATAATAATGTATTAATTGATGAATATGTTATTATACCAAATCATATTCACGGAATAATTATCATCAACAAAAACAATGTAGGGACAGAACATTGTTCTGTCCCAAATAACCATAATAACCATCAAAAGGCAAGGACAGAAAAATGTTCTATCCCTACAAAAAAAACATACATTATGGTTTATTATCAAAAATTATAAAATCTTACAAAGAGGCATGTGTTAAATACGTAAGACAAAAATTTAATGATTATGAATTTGGTTGGCAACGTTCATTTTATGACCATATTATCAGAAATGAAAAATCATTACAAAACATTAGGGATTACATTAACGATAATCCAATTAAATGGGAATTGGATGAATATAACCGTGTAATAAAATTGTAGGGACAGAACATTGTTCTGTCCAAAACTACAAAATTAATAATGAATGGATCGGGACAGAACATTGTTCTGTCCCTACAGGAAAAAATAAATTGTTAAATACAATGTACAACAATTTCGACATAATCGTAATCGGCGGGGGACACGCAGGCATCGAAGCATCCTGGGTTTCTGCAAACATGGGCTGCAATACTGCTCTCGTTACTATGTCGCTGCATACACTCGGTAGGCCTTCGTGCAATCCTTCAATAGGCGGTACTGCAAAAGGTCATCTTGTCAAAGAAATTGATGCATTGGGTGGGGCAATGGGAATGTTGACCGATAAAGCCGGGATTCATTTCAAGATGCTGAACAAATCCAAAGGTCCGGCTGTCTGGTCTCCTCGTGCACAGATTGACAAAGACCTCTATCCTCAATATGCTCTTCAGCTTTTAAGCAGAACAAAGAACCTTACATTAATTACTGAAACAGTTGATGAAATTCTTGTCGAAAAAGGAAAAGTTAAAGGTATCAGAACAGGTAACAATGAAATTATTAATGCAAAAGCTGTTGTGTTTTGTTCTGGTACATTTCTGAATGGCTTAATGTGGACAGGAATGAAATCCACACAGGGCGGCAGATTTGGAGAGAAACCTGCTCTCAATGTTTCGGACAGATTGCTCGAACACGGTTTCGAATCAGGACGCCTGAAAACCGGCACTCCTCCCCGTGTTCTGGACAGCACTATTGATTATTCAAAAACTCAAATTGCTCCCGGTGATGAAGAACCACAGCCATTTTCATTCAGGACATACGAAGTGAAAAACAGAATCATCTGCCACGCAACAAGCACCAATGCGGAGACTAACGACATATTGAGAACGGGATTCGACCGCTCTCCTATGTTCACCGGCTTAATCAAAGGCACCGGACCCCGCTACTGTCCTTCGATTGAAGACAAGGTTGCACGCTTTGCCGATAGGGATTCACATAAAATACTACTCGAGCCGGAGGGATTGAATACAAATTCTGTTTATGTCAACGGCTTTTCATCATCGCTTCCCGAAGATGTGCAGGAAAGGGCTTTGAGAACAATACCTGGTTTGGAGAAAAGCAAAATAATCCGCTATGCTTATGCAGTTGAATATGATTTCTTCTATCCTTATCAACTCAAATTCACTCTCGAAACAAAACCTGTCGAAGGGCTTTACTTCGCCGGGCAAATCAACGGCACATCAGGATACGAAGAAGCCGCCGCTCAGGGTTTGGTTGCCGGAATTAATGCTGCGCTGAAAATCAAAGGTGATGGTGAATTTACTCTTAAGCGTTCAGAAGCATATATTGGAGTTCTCATTGACGACCTGGTTAACAAAAGCACTGATGAGCCATACCGTATTTTCACATCTCTTGCCGAATACCGCCTTTTGCTCAGGCAGGACAACGCCAGCCAGCGGCTTATGAAATATGGTCATCAGTACGGATTGATTCCAAATAGTGTTTTTGAAAAATCTCTTGCTGAAGAAGAAAACATTAGAAAGGCATACAATTATACACAAAATATAAAATTAAAGCCAGAAGAAATAAACGATTATCTGGATTCTGTAGATGAGACGCAAGTCATTGAAACAACTGATATTTACACCTTAACAAAGAGAAGTAATATTTCTCTGAAGCAAATAATTTTGCGTGTGAATGAACTGCCTCCCGAATTAATTAAAATTGCAAAAAGCGATTATCTTTTGAATCAGCTTCAGACTGAAATCAAGTACGAGGGATACATCAAACGCCAGAACAAAGAAATCGAATATTTCCTCGAAAATGAAAATAAACGAATACCTGATTCATTCGATTATACTAAGGTAAATTCTCTTTCAAAGGAAGCAATCGAAAAACTTAACAAAATCCACCCCGGCTCACTGGGACAAGCATCCCGCATATCCGGTATCTCCGCATCAGATGTTTCGATATTAGCTTTGTATCTTAAGTGACCAATAAATTTTATACAGAATTAATTAAAAAGGATTAATTTTGCAATTGAGGTTTAAAATGTATTCTGATTCAGATATAAATAAAATTAAGGAATTAATAATTCATAATATTCCGATTGTAACAGATGTGATTCTTTTTGGAAGTTATGCTAATGGTACTGATAACGAAAAAAGTGATGTGGATATTTTGATTTTAATGGATAAAGAAATTGATTGGAGAGATAGACACAGGTTTTTAAATAAAATTTATAGAGAATCTACCATATATGGATTTCATATTGACTACTTGTTGAAAACAAAGGACAATTTTGAAAATGACCTCAACTTACCAACTCTGTCACGAGTCATTGCTCGTGAAGGGAGAGTTATATGGAAAAAAAATTAGAAGATACTCTTATTAAATGGAGGATAAAAACAGATAATGATATTAATAATGCAAAAAAATTCTAAAATCTGATGAACCTATAACTGACTCAATATGTTTCCATTCGCAACAGGCAGCTGAAAAATTTTTGAAATTATATCTGGTTTATAAAGGTATTGAACCGGAGAAAACCCATAATATTTCAGACCTGCTTTATAAGTGCAAACTGTTATCTGAAGAATTTTAATTTTTAAATGATATTGAATATCTGACAGAATATGCTGTGTCAATGAGGTATCCAGATGATTTCTATATACCATCAATTGAAGAAGCAGAACAATCATTAAAAGATGCAATTAAGGTAAGAGATTTTATTTTGGTACGAATAATATAATTTAATATCACATTTTCTTCACCTGTTCCAACTCTACCTTCCCGAGCATTGCCGCTACTTCAGAAAAACTACTCCAATAAGAACCGATTATCTTCTTAGTCCTCGAAAGTACAAACATATCAATAACTGCATTTCCAATCCCTGCCGGACTGCTCCTGCTTGTATCGAAATAATTTGTAATTATTCTTTCACCATACTTTTGTACGAGAAAATCTTTGTCTTTAATCGAATCTGTAGCAAGGTAGAACCGGGCATCATTATCTTCCTTTATAATTACGTCTATTTTCTTTTCAAAAAGTTCGGTTGGGGAGTAATGACTCGATTCTTTATTATCTTGCTTTCGAATGTGAATTCCATAAGTTTGATTCCCACACCTTGAAGATAACTCATTTATTTCATACATCAACTTTGGAACCGGTATGAATAAATCTGAATCAAATTCGCAATCGTAAAAGTCACTACTGTATGAAGTTATGAATATTTTATTATATTTTTTTATTGAATCCGGCTTTATTTTTTCCATCTTAAGTTTATTAAAAATAAATACCTTATCAAATTTTATCCTTAAGACGTTTTTTATCATATTCATATACCAGCCATATCGCATTGTATAAGGAAGGTTATAAAAACCGAAAGTCGGTTCATAAATTTCTATATCATTGAAAGATGGAATATTAAATAAATCAGAGAAATTTGCATTCAAGCCATTATCCTTCACCCATACGATTTTGATTCTTGTATTCAAATCTCTCGCTAAAGCCACAGCTGAGTTCATGGCTCTCATCCTGTTGGCTAATCCGAAGAATGGCTTGAAAGTAATCAATTTTAAACTTGCTCCGGCTTGGATCTCATTCTCAATTTATCATGATTGAACCAGCTAATCAGAAACAGTATTCCAATCAGGAAAAGCGGACCTGAAATCAGCATTATCCAGGAGAACCTGCCAAAGCCAACCATAATAATATAATAGATACCGATTCCAATGTAAGCAATTCCGCCAATCCATTCCCATTTCCATGAAAGGATTAAAACCACAATTATCAATAAAGTCGGAATCAAATGCATAATCAATCCGGTCATAGTTTGCATAAATCCGTGGTGCCCGGTGAATACATCGAATGCAAACATGCTGATAAATCCTGCGAACAGAATACTCAGGATTCTCGGTAACCAAAGTAAGAGTGTCTTATAAGTTTTGTTCATAATTATATCTTATTTAAATTCTGAAAATATTATTACAAAATTAATTAAAATAATAGTCCTAAAAAATCTTACTCAACAACATATCCTCACTTAATTTAAAAAAACGGCAATAATTTGTAACACTTTGAAATTTAATGAATTAACACACAATACAACTTTAGAAAATTTGTAACACGTTATAAATCAATGTATTACGCCAATTTTTCTCGTCTAAAGTTTCACGTGAAACATTTAAAAGTAATAAAACAAGAAGAGAATACTGATTCAACGAATGAAACAAAATATCATTCGAAATGCTTTTAGTTAAATCTCAAAGTTTCATTTCACTCCCAATTCCCCAATTCAAATTTTCAATTTTCAATTTTTAATCATCAATTAAAAATAATAAGGAATGTTCCACGTGAAACATTAATAAAATTTTTGATGCTGTTTAATAAGACAATAAACCTATGAATGATGTTAATATTTTAATTTTGGGTGCTTCCGGGAGAATTGCTACTTCTTTAATCAAATTCTTCCGTCTCGAAACCAGCCACAGATTAATCCTGCTTTCAAACTTTACCGAAAAACTTCCACATTATGAGGGCTATACTTATTATAAAGTAAATTCACTCGACTTTAAAGAAATTAAAAATATTTGTTTTAAAGAAAGACCTGAGGTTATTATCAATGCTGCCGGCTACACAGACGTTGATAAATGCGAATCCGAGAGGAATACTGCCTGGGATTTAAATGTTACTCTCGCTGAAAACCTTGCGAGTATTTCCAGGGTTATTGATTCCCATTTGATATCCTTCTCCTCGGACTATGTTTTCGACGGATTAAAAGGTCCATATACCGAAGATGACAAACAAAATCCAATAAACTTCTATGGCAGGACAAAACACGGAATGGAAAATGCCTGCCTTTATAATCTTAATACGAGTACAGTCATTCGTACTAACTGCATTTATGCAAGTGAGGCAAAAGGTAAGACTGACTTTATCCGTTGGGTGCTATACAAACTTGAACAGGGTTATGGTGTGGAAATTGTTGAGGGGCAATTCTGTAATCCTACCTATACTGAAGATATTGCAGTTGTGGTAAATAAAGTAATTACAAAGAAAAGATACGGAATTTATCATGCCGGTGGTCCCGATTGGCTCAGCAGGTACGAAATTGCAGTTACAACTGCAAAAGTTTTTTCGTTAGATGAGACTTTGATTAAACCGATTCGCCTTAATCAGCTTAATCAATCTGCTCGAAGACCCAATAAAGGTGGATTGGTTAATCTGAAAGCAGTTACTGACCTCGGAGTGAAATTCACCCCTTTGGAAAGTGGGTTGATGACTTTAAAGCAATCAATGAGAGATAGCAGATTTACTTTTGTTTTAAAAGGAAACTGAATCAATTAATAATTCAAAATTAAAAAATTGGAAATTGGAATTGGGATGTAGAAGAATTATCATGATGAACTTGGTTCAGCAACTAAAAAAAAGAATACTGACTATAATTGAAATTCAATAAATAATAAGAGGGAATTATGGGGAAGTCAAATTTTAAGGGGTTTACTCAGGAAGTTAGAAAATTTTACCAGGAATTGGAAAAGAACAACAATAAGGATTGGTTCCAGCAAAATAAATTGAGATTCGAGGAAATCGTCAGGGAACCGGCAAAAGAATTTGTCTATGAAATGGGCTTGAGATTTGCAAGAATTGGATTGCCGTATTATGCTGACCCGAAGAAATCATTGTTCAGAATTAACAGGGATATTAGATTCAGTGCAAATAAAGACCCGTATAAAACTAATTTCGGTGTACTTTTCCCTTATAAATTCATAAACCAGTCAGCTAAAGCAGTTGAAGTACCCGGACTGTATTTCCATATTGATGCAAAGGAGACTTTTATTGCAGGCGGCTTGCACATGCCATCGGGTGAAAAGCTAAAGGAACTGAGAGAGTTAATTGCAGGTGATTGGAAAGAGCTTTTCAAAATAGTAAATAACAAGAAATTTAAAGAGGAATTTCCCATAATTTTCGAAGATGATAAATTGAAAAATATGCCGAGGGGATATGAACCGGAACATCCGGCTGGAGAATGGCTGAAGATGAAGGGTTACACTGTTGGATGCAATATTGAATTTAAAGAAGTATATGGTCCCAAACTAGCAGATTTATTAGAGAAAAAGGGGAAAGTAATTGCACCATTCCTTGAGTTTTTAGGTTTAGCAGGTAAGTGATTACCAATTAATAATGACTATTTAATATTGTAATGAAATATAAGCAAATTAATTGCTATTGGGATTAATATATTATTGGTTAATTTTGTATTAGAGAAGGAATATACCCCTTAACCTCCGGATTCAGCCCTTCGACTAAATTCAGAGTGACAGGGCAGTTTCTTTGAGAAAATGGGAATTATATTTATAACATTATAATTAATATGCATAATATATCTGAGAAAAGGGCGAAAGAAATAATTCAGAACTGCAAAGGGAAGCAGATTGCAGTTATCGGCGATGTGATGCTCGACAGGTTTTTCTGGGGAAATGTTTCGAGAATATCTCCTGAGGCACCTGTCCCTGTTGTTGATATAGAAAATGAAACTTACCATTTAGGTGGTGCAGCCAATGTTGCAAATAATTTGAAATCGCTGGGTGCTGTAGCAATCCTTTGCGGAGTTATCGGAAATGATAATTCCGGAAAGAATTTTGTCGAAATTGCAAATAACAGTGGTATAAGTACACTTGGTTTGTACGAAGACAGTAAGCGCCCGACTACTGTTAAAACAAGGATAATAGGCAACAATCAGCATATTGCCAGGTTAGACAGGGAAACCAGGGAACAATTGCCTTCTGAAGGTGAGAAATTTATTCTCGATACTTTGAAATCAAGGAGAGAACTCGCAGGTATAATATTTGAGGATTATAATAAAGGAACAATTTCAGAAAATCTTGTTACAAGAATAATTGAATTTGCTAAAAAGAAAAATATTCCAATGTTTGTGGACCCGAAGTTCGATAATTTTTTCACTTATAAGAATGTAACTGTATTCAAACCGAACAGGAAAGAAGCACAGCAGGCACTCGGTTTCACACTGAAGAATGATGACGACATAAAGAATGCCGGAAAAATGATTATCGAGCGGCTTAAATGTGACAATGTTTTGTTGACACTTGGTAAGGACGGAATGATGCTTTTTGAAAAAGAAGGGGAAATATATTCAGTCCCGACCAGGGCAAGACGGGTAGCTGACGTATCAGGTGCCGGTGACACTGCTATTGCTACATTAGCTGCTTCGGTTGCCGGTGGTGCAACCATTCCTGAATCATCTTCACTTGCTAATTACGCTGCCGGTGTGGTTTGCGAAGAACCGGGTATCGTTTCGATAACAGTAAATAACCTGATTAATTCGATTGTTGTTAATAATAAATAAGATAAAAAATGTTCATTAAAAGAACTGATATAAAATCAATAGCTAATAAATTTAGAATTGAAGGTAAAAAAATTGTATTTACCAATGGTTGTTTTGATATAATTCATAGTGGACATATAACATATCTGAGTAAAGCAAAAGAGCTGGGTGATGTCCTGATTGTCGGATTGAATTCGGATGATTCGGTAACAAGATTAAAAGGACCAGGAAGACCGGTGAATAATGAAAATGACAGGGTATTGGTTTTGGATTCACTCAGGTTTGTTGATTATGTGGTTTTATTCAATGAAGACACTCCTTATAATTTAATCAAAGAGATTATACCTGACGTTTTGGTGAAAGGGGGAGATTACACAATTAATACAATTGTTGGTGCTGATTTCGTTTCCCAAAAAGGAGGAAAAGTTATTTCAATTCCATTAGTCGAAGGAAAATCAACTTCCGGATTATTGGAAAAAATCCGTCACCTATAAAAATTAATGCCAAACAACTCTAAATTTCCTCAGGTGGAAAACTTTTTATAATTTAAAATAATCAAATTTGAAAATTCGTTCAGAGCGATTTATGTGGATATTTTCATATATTTGTAAATATTGATGTAAATGTACCTTTAATAAAAAAAAATTGAATATAAACGATTTATGAAGCCAAAATTTTATGAAATATAATTAATTTTTATTAATCATTTATTCATTTCCCATTAATATTTGAAATGAGAAGAAATTTATTATTCATTTTGATTGTTTTGTATTTTTTATTTAAAGCCGATTTATCTGAAGGTAAAAAATTTCAATTTACAGATTTAATTTATAACTATAAACTATCTCATAACTTTGGGGATTTAAATTCTATCCAGTATTTGGAAGATGTATACAATTACGATGTACTGCATTATGAAATTCACTTTGACTTAACTGATACATTAAATAAGATAATCACAGCAAATATTATTTTTACCTGTATACCTACTATAAATAATTTCACCGAATTTATTTTTGACTTAGATAATATTAACAGCGGGAGTTTGCATATTGATTCTGTTTTTTACAAAGGAAAAATCTATTCGAATTATAAATTGAATTTGATAAATGAGGTTGAATGGGACTCCAGCCGTGTCAGATGCCGCCTTCCTGAAGCATTGACTGAATCAGATACATTCAAAGCGAATGTTTATTATCAAGGAATGCCTTTCAATGATTTTACCAATTGGCCCTTTGGGGGATTAGCTTTTCACAAACATAACGGAACAAGCATTGTTGAAACGATGTCAGAGCCGGAGTCTGCACATTTCTGGCTTGCCTGCAAGGATGTTCCGAATGACAAAGCTAAAGCAGATATATACATTACGACATGGTCATTGCAACTTGCTGCAAGCAATGGATTGCTTCAAAGCAAAACCGATATTCCCGGAAATAAAACAATTCACTGGTGGAAGGTGAATAATCCTATTACAACATACCTGATTGCAATTTCTGTAACCGATTACACACTGTTGAGCCAGTCCTACACTTCGTTGGACGGAACAAAGACAATGCCGGTAAGTAACTATGTATTTCCGGAAAAAGAAGCAGAAGCAGAAAATGATTTTGCAAAAGTTCCGGAAATGATAAAGCAAATGGCATTGAAATTTGGTGAATATCCATTTATTAATGAAAAGTATGGAAATGCAATGGTTACTTATCCCGGGATGGAGCACCAGACAATATCGGCTATGGGTTCTGACTATATTAACGGAACAGGGAGCTCAGAGGATTGGCTTGTATTCCACGAGCTAGCACATCACTGGCTCGGTGACCAGGTAGGATGTGCAACATGGAATGACACATGGTTAAATGAGGGTGGTGCTACGTTTATGGAATCACTTTGGGAAGAGTATAAAGATGGTGAACGAGCATACACAAGTCATATAATGGATTTCAGGGATACAGCACTGGGGCATCCAGAGCCGCTTTGGGAGTATTCTCCACCTTTCGGAATTTATGTTTACTACAAAGGTGCATGGGTATATCACATGCTTAGATACTTCATTGGGGATTCCCTGTTTTTCGGAAGCATGAAAAAATACCTGAATGAGTCTCCATACAGCTATGGCTCTGCAACAACAGAGCAGTTCTTTGATTATATGCAGGAAGTTAGCGGTATAAATCTTGAGAAATTCAAAGAGCAGTGGGTGTTGAAAGGAGGTTTCCCTGAATATGGATTTGCATATAAAGTTGACAATCAGCAGGACAGTTCTGTTATTAAAATACAGGTAAAACAGATGCAGGAACCGGGCACTAATAATTCCACATTCAAAATGCCGATTCCTGTTCTGCTCAATTTTCAGGATGGAAGCGATACATTGATTACTCTCGATGATTCTCTGCAATACCAGGTTTTCAATTTTAATTTTGAAAAGAAAATTCAGGAAATACAGTCACTCGATAATTTTAATAATAAAGAAAAAATTCTATGCACCAAATCATTTATCCAGTATAATGATGCTGAAGAAAAGCTTGAAGATGACATGGAACAAATATCAATCAGTCCTAATCCATGCGTGAATGATGCTGTCATCAATTTCAGTAATAAATATCCTAATAGCTTCGGGTTTGTTTTGTACAATATACTTGGAGAAATAATATCAGAAAAAATTCCAATGAATTATGAGCCGGGCAAACATGGTGTGAGAATGGACTTGAGGAATGTTGCGAGCGGACCTCATTTTCTTACGATAATAGGAAATGGAAAAAGAATGAATAAGAGAGTAATGATTGTGAAATAGGATGCACATATAATTCATTAAATATCTTGTTTACAACTTTTTCACTTACTCCAGGTATTCTAACGCTTTTCCTAATATTTCAGGTTTGATTTCAGCCATAAGTATAAAATATTAATTTCATTAAACGAATATTATTTACATATTACTTTTTTTAATCACTTTAATAAATAAAATTTTCTTTAATTTTTCAAAATTTTACAACAATCCGCTCAAGCTATTCAGTCCCACCGGCTCGATTGAAAGGAACGGCTCTGCATAGCGGCATCCTACCAGAGTGCCGAAGTAAATTGCACGGGCTTCCAGTTCCTCGAGAAATTCAGGTCTTGAGAGGCGTGTAACCGGTCCGTCCGGATTTGAAATACCCGGTACATATACCTGTGAAGTATATGCCTGAATAGCTTTCATCTTTGTTTTGAATGTATCGCTTATATCAATAATCAAATCGGGCTTCCTGTGAAATGCATAAGCTTGCTGGTAGCTTAGCAATTTTCTTGTGCGAAATGGTTCCTGATTTTTTCCATTATCTTTTGTTTCAATTCTGAGCAAACCGGATTTGAACATTGCGCTTCTCATAATCCTGTGGACTGCTTCGTGGTCGGGATGACGCTCGTATTCAGGGTTCATAACAACAATTTTAGGTCTGTATTTCCTAATAATGAAAATTGCTTTGTTTACACTATCATCATCAGCTTTCAGGAAACCATCGGGTAAACCGAGGTTGATTCTTTCGCGGACACCGAGTATATGTGCTGCTTTCTGAGATTCCTTCAATCTGGTTTCACCTGACCCGCGAGTGCCAAGCTCACCAGAAGTGAAGTCAACAATTACGACATTTTTTTTCTCTTTAGTGAGTTTGGAGATTGTTCCTCCTGCACCAAGCTCTACGTCATCGGGATGAGCGCCGACAAACAAAGCGTCAATTTCTGTATCTGTTTTTTTCAATTATTATCTTCCTGTTAGTAGATGAATTTTTTCGACACGGCTTTTATGCCTGCCTCCTTCAAATTCAGTATTAAGAAATGTTGTAATGATTTCTTTGGCAAGTTCGAGAGAAATAAGCCGTGCACCAAAAGTCAGTACATTTGCATTATTGTGCAGGCGAGCAAGTCGAGCCATTTCGACCGTAACGCAATCGGCAGCACGAATACCTTTCATTTTATTTGCCGTAATGCTGACTCCGATACCTGTGCCGCAAATAAGAATCGCATATCTTACGATATTGTTTAGAACGGCTTCTGTTGCGGGATAAGCGTAATCGGGGTAATCGCAGCTCGCATCGCTGTCAGTTCCGAAGTCTATTACGTTATGTCCATGGCTTTTCAGCCATTCAATCAGTTCTTTCTTGTAATCAAATCCAGCGTGGTCTGCGGCAATAGCTAATTTCATTCATCACTCCCCAAAATAATAATAAAATCATTTCTTATAATGATTTAAAATAATACTAAAATTTTATCAATTAGTTTTCCACAATTTATCTAATAATTGTATCATATCGTTTTCAAATAATGTTTATTTTTAGTTGTATTTGTTAAATAACAATTAGTTTACAACTATATATTAATTAATGCTGTTGAGAAGTATGTGGTTTTCCAAATAATATCAATTTAAAATTTCTTCGATAACTATATAAAATTAAATCAGTTGAAAAATCTATATCCAAGTTATCAACAAATTAACATATATTATAATATTAAAGAATAAATTAAATAATATTATACTATTATATTATACTAAAATTTAAAAAAGATTTTAGAACATCAGGAATAATAATATTACCATTTTCATCGATGTTATTTTCCAGTAATGAAATCATGAGACGTGGAGTAGCAACACCACTACCGTTGAGAGTGTGAACGAACTCCGGCTTAGAATTAGGAGAAGGTTTATATTTTATACCAGCCCTCCTTGCCTGGAAACTTTCGAAGTTCGAGCAACTCGAAACTTCGAGCCATTTTTCATCGGCAGGAGACCATACTTCAATGTCATAAGTTTTTGCCGAAGAGAAGCTTGTGTCACCTGTGCAGAGTAACAGGACCCTATATGGAATATTCAATTGCTGCAAAACTTCTTCGACATCGTTTACGAGTGATTCGAGTTCGCCGTAAGATTTTTCCGGCTCTACAAATTTTACTAACTCTACTTTGTTGAACTGATGAACTCTTTGCAAGCCACGGGTTTCTTTGCCGTAGCTTCCTGCTTCACGACGAAAGCATGGAGAAAAGCCGCAAAACTTTGTTGGGAGCTGTTCTACACCGAGTATTTCATTTGCATAATAATTTGTAAGAGGTACCTCTGCAGTTGGTATAAGATAAAGTTCTTCTTTTTCGACAAGGTACATGTCTTCGGCAAGCTTTGGTATTTGTCCTGTGCCATGCATTGAATTTGCATTAACAATGAAAGGAGAATAAACTTCTGTGTATCCATGCTTGTTGACATGGAAATCGAGCATAAAATTGATTATAGCACGTTCGAGAGCTGCACCTTTACCTGTGTAGAAATAAAAGCCGGAACCACTGACTTTAGCTCCCCTTTCGAAATCAATCAATCCGAACTCTTTGGCAATTTCAACATGGTCTTTCTTTACTTTTTGCTTTTTTTGTTCTCCCCAGGAACGAACAACCACATTGTCTTCTGCAGTTCTTCCAACAGGAACGCTTTCGTGGGCAATGTTAGGAACGAATAGAACAAGCTCATCAAGTATTTCTTCGATTGAGCGAAGCTCGTCATCGAGTGATTTGATTTTATCGGATACATCTTTCATAGCAGCGATTTTTTCTTCGGCATCAATCTTTTCTTTTTTCAACTTTGCGATTTCGGCTGATACAGTATTGCGAAGGTTTTTGAGCTTATCCACTTCGCCGATTATGAAACGGCGTTTCTCATCGAGCGTTAATATTTCATCAATGTTCGTTTTTTCGTTCTTATTGATTATGTTCTGCCTTACTTGAGCGGCATTTTCACGTATTAATTTCAGCATATAAAACTTTCTTTAAGATAAATAAATCTTACAAAATTAGGGAAATAATGTGAAAGGACATATATACAAGCACAATATGATAAGATATGAAAAGTAAATTAGAAGCGTCATATCCAATAGTATTTATTAAATTAATTTTTTATGACAAAGCAACCGGTATATTTCTTCGGGCATGGCAGCCCGATGATTGGAATAGAAGAAAATTCGTTTACTCATATACTTATTGAAATCGGAAAATCATTTATAGAAAATCCGAAAGCTATAATGATGATATCTGCCCACTGGCTGACACGAGGGACATTTGCAGCAACAACACCGAATCCGGAGACAATCCATGATTTCGGAGGTTTTCCCGAAGAATTATACCGAATAAAGTATCCTGCTCCCGGTTCTCCTGAATTTGCGAGAGAAGTCATAAATCTTGTTCCTGATATTCTTGAAAATGATAAGAGGGGATTAGACCACGGCTGCTGGACAATACTTAATCATATTTTTCCGAATGCGGACATTCCGGTCTTTCAGTTGAGCATTGATTATTATAAGCCGATGCAGTATCATTTCGATTTGGCGAAAAAACTGAAACCGATGCGTGGGAAAGGTTTGTTGATTATCGGAAGCGGAAACATTGTGCATAACCTGAACCAGTGGTTCAATCGAAATAATGACAATCCATACAGTTGGGCATTGGAATTTGATGAATGGGTTAAGGGAAAAATAATTGGAAGGGACTTCCAATCATTGATAGATTATGAGAAACAGGGTGATGCTGCCCGGATGTCGGTTCCAACAGTTGACCATTTTGTGCCATTGATTTATTGCCTGGGTCTTGCCGATGAATCGGATGGAATCGAATTCGTTTATGAAGGAGTGGAATCCTCGCTGAGCATGAGGAGCTTGAGGATTGGATAAAATTAAATAACAAATATTACCAAAAATAATCTTGTTTATTACATAAATTCACCTTAAATTAACCAACCATTTGATAGAGTATAAATTTTATTTATATAAATATATTTTTTTTATTATTAAAATACTCTGGAGGAATTATGAAACACAATTCATTAAATTCTGTTATAATAATTCTATGCTGTTTAATTTTTTATTCTTTCTCTCTATTAGCAAAAGAATTTTACGTTTCACCAACAGGAAGCAATTCAACCGGGAACGGAAATATCGGGACTCCGTGGCAAACTATTGCATTTGCAATTGATAGTGTATATCCGGGTGATATATTATACCTTAGGGAAGGTACATATAATGAACAGTTGGTTTCTGTGAGAAACGGTACGTCTGATGCCTATATAACAATATCATCGTATAATAATGAAGTTGCCGATATAGACGGTAGTGGTGGGGTATTTAATAATGGAATAATAATAGACCATTCTTATTTAAAGCTTGTAGGGTTTACAGTCAGCACCTGGAATCATACTGCAATATGGCTTAGAGATTGTCAATTTGTTGAATTACTTAAACTGAAAATAACAGATGTCAGAGGGGGGATTGACCTTACTGGTACAATTCATGATTTTGTTATTGACAGCTGTATTATTTACGATTATTATGGTGGCGCAGGTGGACATGGATTTGATGCGACTCCAGGAGAAACTGAAAGCATATACAACGGCTTGATTAAAAACTGCAAAGCGTATATAACGACAGGAGCTTTCGATAATTGCGACGGATTTGCACTTGGACACGATGGAGTTTCAAATATACAATTTTATAACTGCGAGACATTCGGTGTGGGAGACGGTTTTGATATAAGCGGAAGTAAAATAATTTTAGACAGGTGTTCGGCTCACGGTTGTACTTACGGCGGAGGATATAAACTTTGGAGAGACAGTATAACTGTAATTAACAGTATAGGATATGATAACAGAACAAATCTTGAACTGGACTTTGACGGGAGTACAAATAAAGGTGTAAAAGCTCGTTTGATTAATTGTACTTTTTGGGGAGCCGGAAATTCTAATATTGCTATTGAGGAGGCAACACTCGGGAGTAAACTTGAAATGTTCAATTGTATTCTATCGGGTTCAAATAATACCGGCTTAACATTTGATAACAGCATTAGTGTCAGTTGTTATACAGGTGATAATAACATCTTCCATGGGTATAATCCAGCCAGAGTTGTTTCCACAAGCGGACCTGATTTTTCATTAACACAAATCCAAAATGGTGAATGGACAACCTTATCAGGACAAGATGCCCACTCACAGGTTGTATTTGATGCGAGTGCACTGTTTACAGATACACTTTTAACCAATCCAAATCTTCATTTGAAAGAAGGGGCATTGGCTATAAATAACGGAACAAATTTACCGGATGCACCATTATTTGATTTTGACAATTGTCCTCGTAACATAAGTCAGATTGACATAGGAGCCCATGAATTCGGTGCGTGCGTTCCTTCAGGGATTTCTGATGATGATTTAGAAAATAGAAATTCAAATCAATTAAGCCAGAATTTTCCGAATCCTTTCAACCAAATTACAAGCATCAAATTCAGAATCTCGGGTACCAACCGTGTAATACTGAAAATCTATGATGTGTTGGGACGAGAGATAATGACTCTAATGAATAAAGAGTTGAATGACGGATACTATGAGGCAGAGTTCGATGCGACAGGGCTACAAGGCGATGTGTATTTCTACAGTCTGCAGGCAGGTTGTTTCACTGATACAAAAAAGTTGCTTTTGGTCAGATAAATGGGTTAATAGAAGAATCATTTATAGAGATTTCTAATCTCTTATTGATTATGAAAAACTGAGAATACTGCCAGAATGTCTGTATAATTTAATGAATTAAATCTGATATTCAACAGCTACGCAATTGGTGGAGGATTAAAGAGTAAAAAAAAATCAGACATATTTATTTAAACTTTGATAAATTGTAAAAAATAAATATAGATTGTTATGAAATTTTACTTTTTGATTGTTATTTTTTGTATTGCACTGACAACATCAATTCAGGCACAAAATCACAAATACGATTTATGGAAAAAACCGTCTTTTTTTCGAGGATTTAATTTATTGCCTATCGCTACACACACAATAGAAGATTACCGGGATTTGAAAGCTACTGGCGCTAATCTCGCCCAGCTTGGGATTGACGGGTTCGATTCTGTTGACACTCCTTATGAGGTGAATGCCGGTGCAATCGATGCAACTGACAGGATGGTCAGGTTTTGTGATTCTGCAGGCTTATATTATACTATTACTGTTCGCAGCGGTCCCGGAAGGCGTGATGTTTATTGGGAATCAGAAGGAGGTGCTCCGAAATCAACTATCTGGAAAAATAAACAGGAACAAAATAAATATGCTCAAATGCTGAGAGAAATTGTCAGCAGGTATAAAGATGACACTTTGTTTGTAGGAATTGGGACGATGGTGGAGCCGAATCCATTGTTTGACCAACTCAACATCAATGCTCAAATGCTGAGAACTGCCCTTGAAAAGGAGGCGATTGACTTCAAAGCAATCAATCAATTGTTTATTGATGAAGTTAGAAAAGCAGATGCATTTATTCCGATTATTGTTCAAAATTACCAATTTTCATGCCCGGAGTTTTTTTCAATCACGGATACTTATACGGATGAGTATTTAGTTTATGAATTTCACAGCTACCGCCCATGGAATTACGCAAATAATAAAACTCCGAATACTGTGATTTATCCAGGGGAATTCATAAGTTTTAATGATTTGACAAATATATATTTCGATAAAAGTGTTTTGAAGAAAAATGTATTCAAATATGTCGATTCGGTTCAGAAGGCGACAGGTAAGCCATTTTTTCTCGGAGAATTCGGAATTTTATTTGAACAGGGTGGAGGTCCACTTTATCTAAAAGATATGAATGAAATATGCATCGAAGAGGGTTGGCATTTTGCATTATGGCTTTTCAGAGGCGGCGGAGGTGAAGGGGGCTGGGATTACGAATTGAAAAGCCCGGAGTACTGGCAAACTGTACTGAATATGTTTAAGTATTCGGATGTCGATGACCCCAGAGATGATGGCGGTGAAGACGTAATCTTATATCCAAATCCTGCGAATGATTTTATTTATTTAAAATTAAATGATAATTTCAGATGCGATAAAATTGAAATTTATTCGATTTCGGGAGAGAAAATCAAAACAATTAATTCTGAGATTAGGGAAATGCAAAATATATATGTTGGGGATTTGATGTCTGGCATTTACTTTGTTAGGTATTGTACAAATAATAAACTATTTTCAATAACAAGATAATATATGGACAGCAGTGGAATATATAATTCTTCAATCCGGAGGTTTACGGATGAAGGAGTGGATGTGATTTTGAAATCGGCAGAAAAGCTGATAGAACCGGAAACAATAGAGGAAATCACGTTGCTGAGGGCGCAGCCCTTCAGTGCTGAGAATTTTTTGGAAACAAAAGAAAGCATACTAAGCGGAAACATTGATTTTGATAATACCGATTACACAAGCACGAGCGACATTCTCCTTTTTTACCAGGTGAAGACATCGGAAGGAAAATATTATGCGATTGCCCATCGCGACCCTTTCGAACTATACTTCAATGAAGCCATAATCTGGTACAATCAGCTCACCGGAAAAATCGAGGGGAAAAATGGAAATCAGGTGTTATACACAAGAAATAATAAACATGAATGAAATAAAAAAAAGTTTTGGAAATTAGAAAATTTGTTTATCTTTGTAGCGGTAACTGGATTATAGACTATTAAATTTATTGGACTTGCCAAAATTGATATTTTACAACCCATCAAATTTATTAGAATGATTCATCACTGATGACGTAATTCGGTGTTTTTTTTATTTTTTTTCATATTGGAGTAATTATGAATATTTATGTTGGCAACCTACCTGCAAGTGCCACAGAAGACAGTCTCAAGGACATGTTCACCGAATTCGGTGAAGTACATTCGGTAAAGGTAATCATGGACAGGGACACAGGAGCATCCCGGGGATTCGGATTTGTCGAGATGAGCGAGAACGCAGCCCGTAATGCGATGACCAGCTTAAACGGGAAGGAAATCGAAGGCAAAGAATTAATCGTAAACGAAGCGCGCCAGAAGAAGAGAGGTTACGGCGGCGGCGGAGACCGCAGAGACAGTCGCGGCGGCGGCGGTTACGGTGGCGGCGGAAACCGCAGGTCCGGCGGGAATTATTAATAGGTTTTCTATTATTTAGCAAGCAAACAATAAGCGTATTATATTTATTTGAACAACCTGCGGGAATAGCCCCTGCGGGTTGTTCTTCGTGTTTTTTAGCTGATTTTCGCGGATTTTTATTTAATTCCCTCACCCTCCCGAAGAATCGGGATTTACGTTTCACTCCAATGAATCCCTCTCCCAGAGGGCGAGGGGAGTTATACACCTACTATTGCCCTTCCTCGAGGAAGGGAATTTTTTTAATGGTATAATTTGATTGGCAAGGGGAAGCAAAGCTAGTGGTGTTGGGGGAAGGGGAAATACAAATAAATTAAATATGAATACGTGAATTGAATGTATTTAAAATTATTTGAAGGAAAAAAATGGAAAAATCAAACAAAAAACACTTAGTGGCTTTAATAGAAGTAATATTATTAATATTTGGAATATCATTTGAAAAATTAATCGAGTTATATAATGAAAATCAAAATGATAATAATGAAACTGTATTAGTAATAACTAAAGATGGTCATACTGAAACTAACAATAATTATCCATCACCATTTTCAAATACAGGAAATGCAGTAACATCACCAACTGGTACGAATGGAACATCTGGAGTTGAAAATAACGATATCTTTCCGTATGGAATTATTGGGACAGAATAAGCATAAATTAAAGATTTGAGGAATAGGGCAAAGACTTAATATAATTTTCCATAAAAACCCAATCCGGATCACCATTATCATCAATTGGTAATTTTATTATACTGTCATTCATTCTATCTTTATGCCATTTACGACCATAATTATATCTATATTTCTCTTTTTTAATTAATGTAATAATAAACATTGCAGTATATTTATTCAATTCAAATATAGGATATAATATATTTACATCATCAAGTGCAAAATATGATTTAACTTGATAGAAAGCTTCAGCAACACTTCCATTATAATTAACTGTTATTGTATTACCTAAATGATTTGGTTCAATATCAATATAATCATATACTCCATTATTATTATCAATTGGTCGGATACATGGAATATTACCTTTTATCATATCACTATTTACAATTCTTTTACCTTTTTGTATCTTAAATAATTTATCATATCTGAAATATTTCCAATTATTTGTATCTAATTCATAAGTGTTTGTTATTAAACTTTTTTTAACAGGTGATTTTATATTTTGAATAGAAATATCTTTAAAATTTACAGGCATTTCTTTAGGGAGCAGAATATCCTTTAAAGTCCTATTAGCTGCTCTGCCGTAATTATATTTATATTTATTGGCTTCAATGCAAAATGCATAAAATATAAATTCTATAACATCCATTTTACGCTTAGGTAAAAGATAATAAATATCTCTGCCACTATAATATTCTTCGCACATATATAGGGTTAGACATAGCACTCCTCTAAAAATATATTACCTCCTAAATTTATTTTTCCAACATAATTATTTCGTATATTAGAAATATAATTAAATGATATATGGTTAAACATTATTTGAAGTAGTATATAAACATATATCAGATTATTAATAAATAAAGGAGGTAATATGCCTTCCAAACAACAACTCGTACCTGTGTGTTTTAATGATGCTTGCACATTAGCACCGGAACCAGTTGCTATTGCAGTATGGTGCATTGGTCTAAGTGTTTTGGCACTTGAAGCTATTGACTGGTATAAGTCAAGAAAGAAGCGAAGAAAAAAGAGAAGATAATTCTTTTCATTTTTCTGGGGAGATAAGTTTACGACTGTCTCCCCAGCTTCATTTTTATACCAATATTTACAATCGCACATATATAGAGTTAGACAAGATATAATTTCCGTAAATTTGTAATATAATTAAATGATGTCTGTTTGAATCCCATTTCAAGATAAAAACAAACAGACATCACTTGTTCCACCAATTCAGGAGATGTTATGAATAACTGTAAATCGCAGTTATGCTTCTTCTCTATTTGCGTGTCTCCCGTACCGCAAATAGTAGTTAATGGTTTTTGTATAGTAGCTAGTGCATGGCTAATATACAAAATGTATAATCCATAAAGGAAAAGAAAATTTATTTTTTTTCTTTCTGGAAAGTGGCAAGGTGCTACATCTTGCCACTTTTTTTTATCTAAATATTTACTATTATAATTTGACATAGTTTTATTATGTTTGTGATTATTAAGTATTCTTATTCACAATAAAGAAAATACCTTTATGATAATAGACCTTAAGTGTGTCCAAGAAATCCTTCTAACTGCTGAAAAACACAATTTAGAAGGTGTAAAAAATTTTGATAGAACAATACTCAAAGAACACATTGAATATCTAATTATTAACGGTTATATTACTCGTAGTGAGAATCCACTATCAAAATCCGACTGCATCTTAAGTATCGGAGATTTAACTAAAGATAAAGGTCAAAATTTTATTACATTATTTAGAGATGATGATGACTTTACTGATGAAATAGTCAAAGAACTCAAAGAACGTAATACCGATTCCTTAGAAGTTGCTTATGAAATAGCATTTAATCGGAAGTCTGCACCGAAATAGTTTTTTTCTTTTTTTTAATTTCTTCATCCAAGTATTTCATACTATAGCATACACTCATGTTCTGATGGTATATACCTAAATCGAAATCATATTTCAAATCCCGAAAGAGACAAAACAAATCAAATATAGTCATCTTGTTATCCAATAAAATTTGTGCCGCTTCTTGTGTAAAATAGATGCCATCTAATTCGGGTATTATTTTACTATAAAGCCAATGCCTGACTATACCAACTATCCCAATTGTTTCTCTACTTTTTTTTATTTCTATATTCTGGTTCTTATTTTTTTCTATTGGGAATTGTTCATCTGCCATAATGACACCTCAAAATATTATCAGACAAACATAAAAATTGATAATCTGCGGAAGCAGCGCCATAGCGGGTTTTCAGATTTATAGGATTTTTAGGGGTTGCTATGTCTAACCCTATATAAGTGAGATATTCTTTATCTTGATAAAATGAAGATAGTACTGAACCACTTACTGCAACTGAAATAGTATTTGCAGGATTAGGGATTATTTCATCAATTTTTTTAACATAAGCAGAAATACCATTATATTTACTAGTTCTTGATACAAATCTAATATTATCAGGCGTATTTTCATCACATTCCTCAATATTAATTAATTCCAGATTTGTTCCATAAACTGGAATAAATAACTCATTTAATGGAATAAGATTTTTCATTATTTTAAAAATAATTCTTTAAATAGAACATATTCTTTAACGCTTCTTATAAAATCGTCCTTTTTCAATTTCGTATAATCAGTTTCCATATAAGCTTCAGCACACCATTCATCTTTTTCATTAACGTACTTTTTTATTGAAAGACCCATAATTTCTTTTTGATTAATATACGCAGATAAAAAATTAGATTTTATTCCATCCCATTTTTTTCTTACATCAATTCTTCCTTTTTGTTTACGTTTCTCAAAACCATCATCTTTTAAATACCCGAACCATGTTTCAATATTATTATGTTTCCTATTGGCTTCCCAAATCATAATACAGGTTGGAACTGATGAGGCTGGATTAAATAATTCATCAGGCATAGAAATCACACTTCTTAATCTATGATTTTCTAATAATCTCTTTTTAATTGCAATTAAATCATTTTCTTTTCCAATTGCGCAACTCATTTGTACAATTGCTATAACTATTCCTTTATTTTTTGATACAATTCTTAATCCATGTTCTAAGAATTCTAGTTGCCCAACATTGCCTACATCATATGGAGGATTTAAAAATACAATATTAGGATTATGAAATCTAATAATTTTATTTTCTAAATTAAAACAATCACCTCTATAAATATTTGATTTACCATCACCTCTAAATATCATATTAGAACAAGCATATGTGAACATGTCTGGTCTTCTTTCTACACCAATTAATTGTTGCGTTTTAATTTTTTTTCTTTTATCGCTATCATTTCTAGCGATTGAAATCATTTTTTTCATTGCAGCTATAAGAAATCCCCCTGTACCGCAACATGGGTCATAAACAGTATCGTCAACATTAATATTCGCTAAATCACAAAAAAATTCTGTTATATGAAATGGTGTAATAACTAATCCTTGTTTTTGTGAACTACCCGCATACCTTATAAATTCAGTATAAAATTTTCCTAATACATCTAAACCTGCTTCATCCATTTTAATTAAGGGATAAATGTTTTTATAGATATAATTAATAAATTCTTTTATAACTTCAATTGTCAATAATTCTTGTTTATTACGCTTAATTTTATTTTGTTTAAATAATGGCTCATTTATAATTTTTTGAAATTCACCAAGCATTGATTCTTTACTTTTAACTTTATTTTTATTTAGAACTCTTTTTAATGCCTCCATTAATCCCTTTGCCAATTCAGAACTTTTTTCATAAGTGAAATAACTTTTTTTAAATGTGTTATCTAAT
The DNA here is from genome assembly GCA_004322215.1 of Bacteroidota bacterium. GTDB lineage: Bacteria > Bacteroidota > Ignavibacteria > Kapaibacteriales > UBA2268 > XYC2-FULL-35-21. The sequence continues at coordinate 183,661 of SCSM01000040.1, forward strand.
AAACTTAATAATACAGCACTGACAATAGTACATCTACTATTTTCAGTAATAGAATATGAATGAAATTCTTCATTTAAAAAAACAGCCTTTTGAATAATATCAATATTTTTTAAACTATCTAAAAATGTTTCATTATTAAATAATTTTAAATAATCATTTATAAGTAACAATTTATTAATATTTTTATCATTATATTTATTATCACCTTGTTGCCAATGAAATGTTGATACTCTCAATTCTTTATCATTTTGGCCACTTACTGCTATACCTAATATTTCATATTCCTTACATAAAATACTAGAATAATGTAAAACACCATCTACAGCATAATCCTTAGGTTTGTCATGATTCTTACTCTCATGTTTAGAAATTTCAGATTTGCATTCTATTAATATTAAATAGTTTGAATTTTGTGCAGGAAATGATATAATAAATTCTGGTTTACCCATTCCCTTTCCTGATTTAGATGCATTTTGTAATAATTCTATAATTCTTTTATTAGAAGATTTTTGTTCTTCTAATTTTATTATATTAAAAAGAGGATCAATTTTAAAGTGATTTCTTACTATATCTTCAGTTATTCTTTCATTTGCCATATATACTCCAAAATCTAGAATTGTTTTACGAGTTCAAAAATATTAAATAAATTGGAATTAAACAGAAATATATAACATACCTAATATATATAAGTATTTACAAATTATTTTTTTTTATGGAAATATTTTTTTTTATTAATTAATTTCTCCCTCAACATTTGCATACTCCCGCAATGTTAAATATTTTTGAATAAAATTCTTTCACCCTAATTCTAAAGGACAAAAAAATGGCAGAGAAAAAACATTATCTGAATCCGAAAAGGATTGTCGAACACATAGATATTAAGAGATATAATTCTATTCCGCTCGTTGACGCAATGGGTAAGATGGCTTTCCAGGCGAGGAACCTGAACCGCGCCGCACAGATTTACGTGAAGATGCTGAGCGAAAGCAAATGCACTGTGTTCCTGACTCTTGCCGGCTCGCTGTTCAGTGCCGGATTGAAGAACGTGGTGGTGGATATGCTCCGCTCGAACATGGTGGATGCCATCGTTTCCACAGGTGCTGTAATGATTGACCAGGACTTTCTCGAAGCACTGGGTTACAAGCATTATATGGGGACTCAATGGGTGGACGACAACGAGCTTCGCAATCTGATGATAGACAGGATTTACGATACATACATTGACGAGGAAGACCTGCGTTGCTGCGATATGACAGTGGCAGAGATTGCAAATTCTCTGGAGCCGCGTCCCTGGAGTTCGCGTGAGTTCATACGTGAGATGGGTAAATGGCTTGTGTTGAACAGGAAAGGGAAGGACTCTGTGATTCGCACTGCATACGAAAAGGGAGTGCCGATTTTTGTTCCGGCATTTTCGGACTGCTCTGCAGGATTCGGATTTATTCATCACCAGTATAATGCAAAGGGCGGAACGGTTTCGATTGATTCGGCAAAGGATTTCCTCGAGCTCACCAAAATAAAAATCAAATCGAAGCAAAGCGGACTATTCATGGTTGGCGGCGGCGTGCCTAAGAACTTCACACAGGATGTAGTGGTTGCATGCGATGTGCTGGGTGTGGAGAAGGACATGCATAAATATGCGATTCAGATTACGGTTGCAGACGAGAGGGACGGCGGATTGTCGGGTTCCACACTGAAGGAAGCAAGTTCCTGGGGTAAAGTTGAAACCACTTACGAGCAGATGGTTTTCAGTGAAGCAACGATTGCACTGCCATTGGTTGCATCTTACGCATGGCACAGCAAAGTGTGGAAGAAGAGAAAAGAGATGAGGTATAATGATTTTCTGGATGGAAAATAATTATAAGTGTTGAGTGTTAAGTTTTGAGTGTTGGATAGGAAGTAGGAAGAAAGACATTATGAAGTAGGTTTGGAATACAGAGGAATTAATTTACCTTAAAAAGAAATAATTAATAGATATTTCTATCGTCTTACAATTAAATTGGAAAAAATTATATGCAAACAGTTAAAATAAATACGGTAATAAATTCGGATAGCCTGAGACTTGCAAATCTAGGTTTTCTAAAAGGTAAAATGGTTGAAGTTACTATTAAACCGATTGAGAAGAACAGTGATTTACCAGGAAAGAATCATCTATTGAGAGGATATCTGAAAAATTATGCTGAAAAAAAACTAAAAGTGAAAGAAAAAGACGCATGGACATCCTCGGTTAAGGATAAATATGATAATTGATGCGAATGTTTTTCTCAGGTATATTCTTGATGACTCTGTAAAGCAATCTCCTATCGCTGCCAACATCATTGATAATAATGAAATCCACTTGCCGAATGAAGTATTAGCTGAAATAGTTTATGTATTAGAGAAAGTATATAAAGTACCAAGAAAAACAATAAAGAAAATATTTTTTGACTTTCTTGATAAATATAAAATTATCGTACCAAATCCCGAATTAATCAAACAAACATTGAATAAATATTCAACGACCAAACTTGATTTTATTGATTGTATTCTTTTCGGATATAGTATAGTTGAAAAGGAGAAAATAATTACATTCGATAAAGAGCTTTTAAAGGAACTTGAGAAAAACATATAGATTTTTAAATTATAAAAATCCTTCTTTTAAAATAAATTAATCATAACTAACAATTATATTCGTCATACCTTTTTCAAAATAAGGAATAGGATTTTTATCTTATGAATTTTTCATTTCAATATTTAAAAAATTAAGGAGAATTATTATGTCAGATAAAAAAATAATAGCAGTCGTTGGTGCCACAGGAGCCCAGGGCGGCGGATTGGCACGTGCAATACTTAACGACAAGAACAGCGGTTTTGATGTCAGGGCAATCACAAGAAAAGTTGATTCCGATAAAGCATTATCACTAAAAATCATGGGAGCTGAAGTTGTTTATGCAGACTTAGACAACCAGGAATCCCTGAACAAGGCATTCGAAGGAGCATACGGAGCATTCTGCGTAACTAATTTCTGGGAACATTTCTCACCAGAAAAAGAATATACACAGGCAGGCAACCAGGCAAGAGCGGCTAAGCATGCAGGAGTAAAGCACGTGATTTGGTCAACGTTAGAAGATACCCGCGAGTGGCTGCCAATCAGCGACGAAAGAATGCCTGTGCTGATGGGCAAGTATAATGTCCCGCACTTCGATGCAAAGGGTGAAGCTAACAAATTATTCACAGAGTTCGGATTGCCTGCGACAATATTGAATACTTCATTTTATTGGGACAATTTTATCTATTTCGGATTGGGTCCGAAAAGAGGTGAGGACGGTAAACTTGCATTTACCTTCCCAATAGGTAAAGCAAAACTGCCGGGCATTGCCGCTGAGGATATTGGAAAATGTGCTTACGGTATTTTCAAAAAAGGAAACGATTTTATCGGAAAGACAGTGGGAATAGCAGGAGGACATCCGACAGGAGAAGAGATGGCATCGGCAATGACAGATGTATTGGGGCAGGAAATCCGTTATAATGATGTTCCACCTGAAGTTTACCGCACGTTCGGTTTTCCCGGAGCAGACGAAATGGGAAACATGTTCCAGTTCAAACGGGACTTCAATAAGCAATACTGTGATGCCCGCAATCTTGATTTCACACGTTCCATAAATCCGGAATTGCAGGATTTCAATACATGGCTTAACAAAAACAAGAGCCTCATACCTGTAGAATAATACAAAGATGAAAAGTGATAATTACAACAGCAGGATTCATTCCTGCTGTTTGTTTTTTATACCTGAAAAGATATTGGAATGTTGATGTGAAAATAATTAATTTGCATTATTAACAATATGTCAACAAAGGTTAGGAAAAGTGTAATATGAAAAACATATTAATGATTCTCGTTTTATTATTTTGTTTTAGTATAACAAAATCTCATGCAGAACTCGTTCTGCAGGAAAAATACATCGAAGTAATCGGAAGTTCGGAGATGGAGGTAGTACCTGATGAAATAAGGCTAATCATCGGGATTGAAGAGTACTGGAAAGAAGAATTTGAAAAGGAAAAGGAATTTAAAGATTTCAGAACCAAAGTTCCACTGAATGAAATTGAAACCAACCTGATGAACGATTTGAATAAAATCGGAATAACAAAGGAACAGATAATCGTTAAAGAGGTAGGCAACTTCTGGCGTTACATGGGTAAAGATTTTATGTTCAGCAAGCAATTTGAATTAGTACTTCATGATTTTAAGAAAGTAGATGAAATAACGAAGGAAGTAAAATCAAAGGGCATTGATTATATGAAAATCGGCGAGCTCAAGAATAAAAAATTAACTGATTACAGAAAGCAGGTTAAAATAGAAGCATTGAAAGCCGCAAAAGATAAGGCTGATTATTTAGTGTCGAGCATCGGCAAGAAAACAGGCGATGTGATTTCAATAACCGAATTGACAGATGACGACAATCGCTGGTGGGGTTCGCAGAATATGACAAGCAATACAATTATGTCAACTCCTGATAATTCTAATAAAGATAATATAAGAAATATAAAGCTGAGATATGAAATCAAAGCAAGGTTTGAGATAAGGTGATTGTATTTAAATTTATCTTTGCTGTGTGTTGCATTATTGATTTTTCGGAAAATGTTCGATAAGCTGAAAAAAATATTCAGGGTAAATAAGAAAGGGACGGCTTCTTTCCAGGAGAAGTTCGAGCATTTCCAGGCATTCCTCAAGGCAAATGATGAGTCGCATAAAATAATGAGCGATTTGTCTGAGTTGATTAATTCAGGTAAACCATTCTCACGCGGCTATGCAACACGTTCATTCGATAACATGATTGAAGCACTCGACCGGCTTATTTTTCATTTCATTGAACTCGTCAGCGGAAGGTATTGGAAAATAAAAGATAAATTCATTGAATTGAGAGACATAAGCTACAAGATTCTTTCGCCGCGAGTTCTGTGTCCGGAAGGATTCGACTGTCCGAACTTCGAGTGCAATACCTGCAAAAAATATAAGAAAATAATTGACGATATTCCATACTATTACAAGTTGGATGAAATTGATGAATCGCTTTATCTTGTCGTTGGAAGCAAGATGAGCCGTCTCGGTGAGATTAAGAAACATCTCGGAATCCCGGTACCTGACGGATTCAGTTTGTCAGTAAGGTTTTTTGAAGATGTAATGCTGAACAATGATTTACGGGGCAAGAAGAACAAGATTTTCTATTATGTAGATTTCGATGAGTTCAATCAAATCGAGAGGGCAAGCCGCGACACACAGGAGATGATTGTCAATGCAGATTTACCCGATGAAGTGGAACAAATTGTTAATGAAGCATATCAAAATACATTTTCCGGAAAAAATAATTTAAGGTTAGCAGTCCGATCGAGTGCAATCGGTGAGGATAGTGCGAATTTTTCATTTGCGGGCTTGCACAAATCACTTTTGAATATAAAGAAAGAAAATCTGCTGGATTCGTGCATAGAGGTACTCGTGTCGAAGTATTCACCGGAATCCCTGGTTTATCGCTACCTGTCCGGTTTGCGTGACGAGGATATGCCAATGAGTGTCGGAATAATCGAGATGATAGATGCACATTCAGCAGGAGTGCTATACACAGCAGACCCTTTGCATATCAATGAAGGAATAATCATACAGGGAATTTGGGGATTGGGCGACCTTGTGGTGCAAGGAAAGGTAGTGCCGCAGCAGTTTATTGTTAAGCATGAGAAGGAAGCAGATTTACTCAAGTTCACTCCCGGCAGGCAGGATATTCAGAATGTTTCGGAAATTGACGGGAGCATCCATAAAAGCAAGCTGACAGAAGAAATGCTGAGTACACCATGCCTGACATCGTACCAAATTAAAGAGCTTGTGGATTATGCAATGAGAATAGAAGAGCATTTCGATACACCGCAGGATATAGAATGGGCAGTTGACAAGAACGGTAAGGTTTACATATTGCAGGCGAGACCACTCCAGATAAAATCAATCGTTAAAGAGAAACGGCAGTCAATCTCACTCGAGGAAATTGATAAGAAATATGAATTGCTGATTGAAGAAGGTGAATGCGCAAGCCAGGGAGTGAAATCAGGTAAGGTGTTCATAGTCGAGCATCTGAAGGACCTGAAGAATTTTCCCAAAGGAGGAATACTTGTCGCAAAAAAGAACCTGCCTGAATTTGCGGGTTTGATTCACAAGGCATCGGCAGTGATAACAGATGTCGGAAGCACCACGGGACATCTTTCGATTATTGCACGCGAGCAGGGTGTGCCGATGCTGACTAATACGAATAATGCATCGGAGCTTATGCAAAATGGAATGGAAATAACGGTGTATGCAGACGAATGCAAAGTCTATCACGGAAGGGTGAACGAATTGATAGATTCATACAAGCAGACGATTGTAGAAAACTTTGCATTTATCAACAGTCCCATGTATAAGATTTGGCATAGTGTGGGGAAATACATTTTCAAGCTTAATCTGACAGACCCGAATGAAGCGAACTTCAATCCACTGCAATGCCAGACATTGCATGACATAATACGCTATACTCACGAGAAGGCACTCACACACATGTTTTCGCTATACAGCAGGGATAATTACGATACGGGACCTATTTATAAATTGGAATTCGAAGTGCCGCTCGATTGTTATGTGATTGACCTGGAAAACGGATTAAAAATCGAGGGGGAAACCGAAACGATTACGACCGATAATATAGTATCACAGCCATTTCTTGCGCTCATCAAAGGAATGACTACTCCTGGAATCCGCTGGTCAGGTCATTTATCATTAGACACAAAAGGATTCGCAAGTTTAATATTCGGCAACATGGTTGATGTTTACCGTTCTGAGAGTGTACTGGGAGCGAGGACTTATGCCCTTGTGTCGGAAAATTATCTTAACTTTTTCTCACGTTTAGGATACCACTTTTCACGGCTCGATTCGTTTGTCAGCGAGGAAATCAATACGAATTACATTAACTTCAATTTCCGCGGAGGAGCTGCAGACAACATTCGCCGCGCACGCAGGGGAATAGTAATTGAGAAAATATTGGACTCACTCGGTTTTGTAACGACAAGGTATGACGACAATGTGCTTGCATCGGTAACAAAAATACCGATGGAGAGGATTTTCTTTCTGCTGAGCGAACTCGGTCGAATGATGGGAGCAGTCCGCAATGCTGATGTAATATTCACATCGGAAGAAGTGATGAACAGGTTTATAGAGCTATTCTTAGAAGGAGACCCCTCGCCCGGGACAAAGATAAATAGTTGAGATTTTACTAATTATTCAATATAAAGTAAAGTAGTTTCAATCATTTCTTGTGAAATACATAACTTTACATAATGAATAATTTGTTTTGATAATAAATTCATTTTCAGTTGCAGATAGAATTTGATAGGCATTGCATATTGAATATTGATATATATCTGTGAATTTACACATAACTTTTGTTGTGCAGTAATTGTCAAAATCAATTTTATTGCTATCTTTCTTATATTCAACTCTATATTCATTGCATCCGGAATTGCCAGTTACGTAAGAATCGTTAATAAAGGAAATAATAAAAGGCATTAATGTACTATCGGCTACATTAATAATTCTCCCTTTTTCATTGATGTATTGTTCCCATTTCCAAGTAGTTCCTGTCAGAGTATCAAGTTGAGGGAGCAGTTGTGGTTGAGTGGTATTATCATTACATGATGAAAGCAATAACAATAAAGTAAATATTACAAGCAAAAATGTTTTCATTTTATTTCTCCAATTTAATTAATGTCAAAAATTGGAATTATTTATTTTTTATTGTTAAAAGCGACGCAATATTAAATTTATTATTTTAGGATTTCGATTATCTTAATTTATTCAATGACAGTTTTAAATTTCCATTGACTTTTAACCATATATAACGTAAATTTAGTTTTTGTGCATTTGACTTAATATATCGTGATTATTAATATATTGGTTTGTTAATTAGGAGGTATAATGAAAGTACGTGATATATTGAAAACTAAGGGCCCTGAAGTTTTCACAATCGGAGAAGAGAAAACGCTTACTGATGCAATTTCAATTTTAGTGAATAATAAAATCGGTGTTCTTCTTGTTTTGAACAATGAAGCTAAGATTATGGGAATTCTCAGCGAAAGGGACATCATCAAAGAAGCCCACAACAATCCCGGAGACTGCTGGAAATCGAAAGTCGGGGATGTTATGACTAAGAAGGTGATTGTCGTCGAAGCAGAAGACGAAATAGATTATGTCGAGACCGTGATGACCGAAAATCGAATACGCCACTTGCCTGTTGTACACAACAAAGTGCTGGTGGGATTGATTTCTATTGGCGACATTGTGAAAATCCAGCTCAGCTCGACAAGGTACGATAATAAATACCTTATGGATTACATCAGCGGTGCTGTGAAGTAAGATATTATCCTTTTAAAAAAATGGAAACATATATTTCAATTCTCAGAGGAATCAACGTCAGCGGTCAGAAGAAAATCCAGATGGCTGACTTGAAAGTCCTCTATGAAGAATTGAAATTTAAGGATGTCATAACATACATTCAAAGCGGAAATGTCATTTTCAAAACCGATAAAAAGCTGAGTAGCACTGAAATTGTAAAGAAAATAGAAAAGAAAATTTTTGAGAAATTTAAATTTGATGTGCCTGTAATTATCAGAACAATTGCAGATATGAAGAAGGTTCAAACAGTTAATCCTTTTATCAAGCAAAAAGGAATTGACATTGAAAGATTGTATGTAACATTTCTTGCTGAATTACCAAAGAAAACAGAATTGGAAAAAATCGGAACATTGGATTTTTCTCCTGAGAAATTCCTTATTATCGGTAAAGAAATTTATTTGCATTGTCCGAATGGCTATGGCAGAACCAAGCTGAATAATAACTTTTTTGAGAATAAACTGAAAGTTGTTGCAACAACAAGAAACTGGAATACTGTGAATAAGTTGGTGGAGATTGAATCTTAAAGCAAATGAAAAATAAAATTAAATACATATTATTAATTTTTCTGACTATTTTTGGAACAAGACTCTCAGCACAGTTGCCAGGGTGGAGGGAATGTCTGTATTATGAAGTTAACAATTCGAGCAATGCAGAGGATTTGCAGGATTACCAGATTAGGATAGCTTTCAATCATTATGATTTGGTTCAGCAAGGCAGGTCCAGGGCGGATGGAGGGGACATAAGATTTTCTTCCTGTGATGGACAGGTTTACGATTATTGGATAGAATATGGAGTCAATTCTACGTATTGTCTCTGCTGGGTGAAGCTCCCTTTTATGGCGAAAAACACAAAAGGATATGTCTTGTTAAATTTTGGTAATGACACATCAATCAACCGTTCAGATCCGGACAAGGTTTTCGAATTCTATGACGGATTCGACAGTACTGCTATTAACGGTAATAAGTGGACAAGAACGGGTGGTTCAAATGTTGTGAACGGATGGCTTGAGCCGGTGCTTGAGAATTCGACCTGGGGCGGCTCTAATTACATATACAATAGAAAGAACTTCAGATATCTCAATAACAGGTGCGTTCTCGAGTGCGAGGTGAGGTCAAATCTGACCAGGACAGGAGGGAATATAATCTTCTTTGTTGATAATGCTAATTCGCCGAATCATTATCTAATTCAGCACGAAACGAGGGCTCTTGCCAATTCGGACGGTGATTTCGGTTACAAGAGCGGAGGTGCCGGAGGGGAATTAACTCCGAATTTTATTTACCAGTGGAATGCAAATGAAAGAGTTTTTTATCAGATTAGAATGTCATCGAGGAATAATTTTTATCATAACCGCTTTAGCACTTCAATCGGAGGAAGGCAGATAACCGGCAGCGTTGCACCCACAAACAACTGGAATTGGAATTTTATCGGCTTTTCAGCACTTGGTTCGTTCCCTTTTCATTTTGCTGTCAATTACGTAAGAGTCAGGAAGTACACACCCCGAGAGCCGGGAGTTGCTTTGACAAATACGAGTGTACTCGTCGCAGACCCGGGAGTTGTTGATTTCGGCTGGCTTGTTTGCGAGAATAATTCCTCTATGACTGTAACTCTTACAAATTCAGGCAAGAATGCAATGAACGTAACGAGAAGCAGGTTCAGAAAGGGAGCATCGAGTAACTATATCACATCGAGGCCAGATACTATGCAGATACAGCCCGATGAAATAAGAGAAATAAATTTATCGTTCAATCCAAACGGCAACGGAAATTTTGATGACACTCTTATAATTGAAAATGTTGACCCCTGCATTCCCCCGCTTCTAATCCCGATTTTCGGGAGGAAGGATTCAGTGAAATTCGATTTGACTGATATGACCTCCGATACACTCGATTTCGGTGTGCTTTGTCTCGGAGATACAAAAGATACGGGCTTTACTGTAGCGAATTACTCAACAATGGTAACCACACTTTCATCAAATACATTCAGTTCATTGTTTAACTATGCCGGGCAGAATCCTTTGTATAAGCCCATAAATAAGGATGAGAGCCGCTTTGTGAAACTATCTTTTACAGCCACTCAGAAGGATGGAATTTACTATGACTCGCTGACAATAACCGATACATGCGGCATTACTAAAACTGTTTATCTGAAAGCAATAGTAACTCAACCGGTATTCACGACACTGAAAGACACTTTCGATTTTGGCAGATGCACTTTGTGGTGTGATACGCTTAAAACCGATACTATCAGAATCACGAATAGCAGCCGGTGGGGAACTGACGGCAGAATCAGGGATTTTGTGATATACGGACAATTCGGAAATCCGGAACTGTCGCAGATTGGATTAATAAAAAATGATGTGATTAAAAATAATGCTTCGACAACTTATCCGATAGTTTTTTCTCCGAAGAGAACGGGAGTTTATTCTGACAGTATGACAATCATATTCGAGCCATGCGGATTTGAGAAAACAATTTATCTTAAAGGAGAGGCAGTCGAAACGGGGTTTGAAGCACGTCTTGACACTGTGGATTACGGATTTGTAACATTGAATCAGGTTAAAGACACGACATTGATTTTCAGGAATACAGGCACTGCCGATTTGAATATAACAACAATCGGCGGTATAACCGGACCTTACAGTTTGTTAAATACTGCACCACCTTTGCCTGCATTGCTAACACCAAACCAGGCAATTAATGTAATTCTGAGGTTTAATTCACTCGATACATTGTTTCATCAGATAACAATTTCTCTTTCGGGAAATCCTTGTGCTGTTGAGGATAGTGTGGCTGTGTTTGCGAAAGGAGTTCCTATAATCGCAAAAACACTTGTTTACATACCCAACACTTTCGGCAGAACCGGTGAACAGGTTGATATTCCACTCATACTTGAATCATCGGAAAGACTGGTGCAGAGCGGCATCAACGCATTCGAGGCAACAATCAGGATGAATAAAAACCTGCTGAAACCTGTTAATGTAAATCCCGGCAGTATGAATATTATTAATAATTACAGGGAAATTTCAGTTTCCGGCTCATGGAAAGACACAAACGGTATATTATATAATTTCAGATTCATACCTGCACTCGGGGATTCTGAATGTACTGATATTGAAATAATAAAATTCCGATGGCTGAACGGACTGACAAATATGGATATAATCAGCGGCAGGTTCTGTCTTGTGGATGTGTGCAAGGAAGGCGGATTACGGCTTATCGAAGGAACAACACAGTCATATCTCAAGCAAAGTTTACCTGAGCCGGCAATTGAAAGAGCAGTAATCGAATTTTCGTTAATCGAAGAAGGTCATACAAAACTATATTTATCAGATATTCAGGGAAGATGCAGGGCTGTATTATTTGATAAAGAAATTTTACCGGGTATATATAAAATTGATGTAGATTTATCCGGCTACGAGACAGGAGTATATCAGTACATATTAATGACACCGACAAATATTTACAGAAGACTTATGAGAGTGGTGAAGTGAGGAGAATTTAAATATTCAAATGAGTATTTTTATAATTAAATTGATGTAAATTTGCAGAATAGATTTACAGAAAATAAATGGATTTGATGAATAAAATAATTGTTGGCGATAGTTCTGTCGAGTTGAAAAAATTTCCATCAAACTCGATTGATTTAATTATTACTTCACCTCCATACTTTCAGCAAAGGGAGTATGGATTTGGCGGAATTGGCAATGAAAAATCTGAAATGGAGTATTTAAATAATCTTTATCAGGTATTCGCAGAATGTGTAAGACTAACAAAAAAGACAGGTTCTATTGTCATTAATTTGGGAGATAAGTATTTAGATAGCTCTCTTTCCCTTATTCCCTATAAATTTGCAATTGGTGTTATTGAAAAATTCAAACTAAAACTTATTAATAATCTAACATGGATTAAATTAAACCCAACACCAAGGCAAGACAAAAGAAAATTAGTCCAGTCAACCGAGCCATTCTTCATTTTTATTAAAAGTAATGATTATTATTTTAATCAGGATGCATACTTAGATTATTTGGAACTTTTAAAAATATCGTCAAAGAAAAATTCAGGAAATGGGAACGGCATTGGGAAAAAATATTACGAGTTATTAGATAAATCTGATTTAAGCAAGGAAGAAAAAGCACACGCAAGGAAAGAGCTTGATAAAGTAATTACAGAAGTAAAAACCGGTGAACTCGAAAGTTTCAGAATGAAAATCAGAAATATACATTCGCAGCCATTTGGGGGACAAGAAGGCGGAAGGAAAATGCACATAGAAAAACATGGCTTCACAATAATCAGAATTTATGGTAAATCACTTAAGAAAGATGTTATTGAAAGCCCGGTTGAATCAATCAGAGGAAACCCACACCCGGCAGTTTATCCGGAATATGTAATACAGCAAATAATTAAACTTTTAACTAAAGAAAATGATATTGTATTAGATCCTTTTTGTGGAAGCGGTACGACTTGTGTCGCCGCAAAAATGTTAAAAAGAAAATATTTAGGTATTGAGATAAATCCTGAATATGTAAATTATGCCCAAGAAAGATTGAATCAAACGGAAGATGAACAAATTGAGATGGTTTTTATATGACACCTTATGATGTTCTTGATAATTTATTAAAGAAATCAAAATCATTAAATACAAAAATAATTAATGCTTCTGTTATTGAAAAAGTTGATATTGTTATAAAAAATATTGATAAGAATAAGTCTCTTGTTTCTGCTTTAATAACAAGTTTGTTGAAAAAGGTCATTACACCTAATCAGGATATTAGGTATCACAGAACTGATTTCAAAAACGGATACTCAGCCAGAAGTCTTGATACACAAGTTACAACGACATTTTTCAAAAATCATTTTCCAAGATATTCAAATAAAGAAACTGCATTTTTGACATTAGCAACAAGAGAAAAAATTCCATGGACACTTAAAGAAGGTAAAAACCTAAAAATAAGAAATGAAAAATTGAAAAAAGCATTTCTTGCAATTTTAAATGATGTGCAGTTAAGAAAAGAAAACCCAGAACCATATTTGTTATATTTTCTTTTTCAACTTACAAAGCTATCGAGAAGCGATGATAAAATATTTGAGATATCTTATAACAAAATTGAAGAAAATCATATTACCAATATAAATATGATAATATCAATGTTTAAAGAACATTTTAATTTAAAATACAGTTCACGGCTTCCTGTAGTTGCAATTTATTCTGCTTATCAAGAATTAATGAAGGTTATAAACAGATATAATAATAAAATATTAATGCCTTTAAATGTACATACGAGTTCAGATAAACATAGTTTTGGTGATATTGAAATTTATAATAAAGAAGGAACTCCATTTGAAATAATTGAAGTCAAACATAATATTCCGATTGATAGATTTATGATTTTTGACATCTTAAAAAAATCAAGGAATACAAGAATAGAAAGATACTATATTCTGACTACACACCCGGATAATTTTCTATCTAAAGAAGAAGAGCAATATATTTCCGAATTAATATTGAAAATTAAACAGGAACATAATTTTGAAATCATCGCAAATGGGATTGTTCCATCATTAAAGTATTATCTTCGGTTTGTTGATAATTATTTTAAATTTCTGAATAATTATAGTAATAATCTAATAGTTGAAGCAAAATCATCCACGGAAGTAAATATTGACCATATAAAAAAATGGAAAGAATTATTGATAAAATATAATATTGAGAAAAAAAATAAATAGTTCAGTTTTACTAATAATAAATACATTTATTATATAGATATTTTTATATAATTTATATATATTTTTTAAATTGCTAAATCATTAAGAGCAAAACCAGAGGGCAGATGAAAAGTAAAATTATTTCTTTCCTTGTTTTTATGATTGCCGGTGCAACAGTATTGTTGGCACAGGTTCAATCAGAGCCGGAACCGCTGAGAATGCGATATGGCGTTTTCGCAGATTTTAATATTAATCTCCACGCATCGAATTTTCCTAAACTGCCGAACGTAGATAACTGCTGTAAAAATTTTACAGGTGGAGTCGGCACGGGACCATCGCTCGGTGGATTATTCGAATTACCTTTTTCAGAAAAGTATCTTTTTTCAATTCGTGCAGGATGGTATTCAATAGGAGGATTACTGAGGGAGACAGAAGGAACATTCGTATTACTGCCAAATGATGATACCACAAGTGGTGAATTTGAGCATAGTATTGATGCAGGATTTTCGACAATTGCGATTGAACCAACAATCGGCACACGTTTGTTTGATAATTTTTTTCTATATACAGGAATTAACCTTGGATTATTAATTCAACATGATTATTCTCAGAAGGAACAAATTGTAAAGCCGGTTGATTATGGAGTATTCGTTGATTCAAAGGAAAGAACACGTAACGTGTATTCAGGAAAAATAGATAATGCGGCAAGTTTGATATCCTCTCTGAAAGTCGGTGCATCGTATGAATTGCCCCTGAACAGGGAAAGGACTTTACTCGCCGCACCGGAAGTTTCTTTTACTTTTGGGTTGACAAACTTAATAAATGGTTTACTTTGGAAAGTATCAACACTTTCAATAGGTGTGGCAATCAAGTATTCACCTAAGCGGGAAGTTCCAATCGAAAAAGAATTAAGAAGGAAGTATGAGATTGATACAATTACAATCAAATCTCCTGAGCTTGCTCAGAATTCATTTATAGAGGGTAAACAGGTATTTAAGGAGAAGAAAATCGAGCAGGTAAAAAATATCAGAATAACCTACGAAATTTTTAAAAGGACAGATACTCTCTATGTGGTTGACCGGCCTAAGCTGGATGTCAAACTGACAACTTATGCCGTATATGAAAATAACCGGAAGGAAAAGGCGGTCAATTTTCAGCTACGCCAGCAATATGTAACACAGGCATTTTCTGTTCTTCCTTTTATTTTCTTTGATAAAGGTTTGTCTGAAATTCCACAGCGTTATAAGAGTTTAAAATCAACCGAAGAATTCAACATAGAATCGCTTGAGGTAAATCCTGTGGTTTATCATCAGAACATATTGAACATAATCGGAAGCAGGATGCTCGAATACAAGAACTCAGGAATCGTTTTAACGGGTTATGCAGACCTTACAAGTGAAAACGGTGATTGCGAGCTTGCTAAGAAGAGAGCAAATGAAGTGAGAAACTATCTGATGAATTTCTGGGGAATTAAGCCGGACAGAATCTTAATTACACGAATTGACAAGAACTGTGTTCCTGAAATTTTTACCCGTTCACAGAATGAATATGGCTATGCAGACAACCGGCAGGTGATGATTAGCACCGAAGACAATGAATTACTAGAACCAATCATCAAGCAGAGATATATCGAATTTATTGAAATGCCGATTAGGGCATTGGAGCATGCGATAGAATCCAAGCCGTTCGATAATGTATCGAACTGGTCACTGAATGAATACCAGAATCAGAATGAGCCATTATACAGCAATGAAGGAAATGGTAATCCTGATGTATTGAAGCAGGACATTACCGAAAGTTTTGCAAACGGCTTAGTCGGAGGAAAACCGTTAATAGTCAATTCATCGGTTAAAGATAAATATGGTACTGCCTCATATTCGGAAGTGAAAATTCCGGTTCAAAAGGATACATCCGAATTTGAAGTACAGCGGCTCACGCTTGCTATTTTCAAGGTATCGGGAGATATTCTGCGTGATATTGACAAAAAAGCAATACAGAATTTCATCAAGAATCTCAGGCCGGGCGATTCGATATCAGTAACGGGTTACACAGACCAGCTTGGCGGCGATGCATATAATATGAACCTGTCGTCAAACCGTGCAAAGAATGTATGTGATTATATAAGGCAATTAGCTGATTACAAAAAGCACAATGCTGAAATAACACAATGCCTCGGTGTAGGTTTCACGAAGAAACCACCGCAGATATATTCTTATGAATTGCCTGAAGAACGATTTCTGAGCCGTATCGTGCAGATAGAGATACGAAGAAGATGGCGGTAATGTATGAAATTACAGCAAATATTGTTGATATAATCAACCACAGGATTTTCCCTGGTTCTGTTGTTGTTGAGAGCGGGAAGATTAAACAAATAATAAAAGATGAATCAATGAAACAGAAGAATTATATTCTTCCGGGATTAATTGATTCTCATGTTCATATAGAATCCTCAATGCTTGTCCCTTCTGAATTTGCAAGATTGGCAGTAACTCACGGAACTGTTGCAACTGTTTCCGACCCTCACGAAATTGCTAATGTTCTCGGTCTCGACGGTGTGAATTTTATGATTGAGAATGGGAACAAAGTTCCATTTAAGTTTTATTTCGGAGCTCCTTCCTGTGTGCCTGCAACAACATTCGAGACAAGCGGAGCAACTATTACAGCAGATGATATTAGAACATTGTTTGAAAATTTTGATTTGAAATATCTCAGTGAAATGATGAATTTTCCAGGTGTGCTTTATGATTTTCCAGATGTGCTCGGAAAAATTAATATAGCAAAGGAATTCGGTCTGCCAATAGACGGGCATGCTCCGGGATTGAAAAGGGAACAATTAAAAAAGTATGTTTCAGCAGGTATCACGACAGACCATGAATGTTTTGAGTTAGATGAAGCCATTGACAAAATTTACAATGGTATGAAGATACTTATTCGGGAGGGCTCTGCGGCAAAGAATTTCGACACTCTATACAAGTTGGTTGATTCAAGACCTGATATGTGCATGTTCTGCAGTGACGACAAGCATCCCGACGACCTTGCCGTAGGTCATATTAACGAACTTGTGAAAAGAGCGATAGCAAATGGAAGCGATTTATTTAATGTGTTGAGAATTGCATGTCTCAATCCAATTCTGCACTATAATCTGGATGTTGGATTGTTGAGGGAAAGCGATGATGCTGATTTCATCATCGTTGACAATCTGAAGGATTTTAATGTAATGAAAACATATATTAAAGGACAGCTTGTTTCTGAGAATGGAAAAACGCTGATTGAATCAGTTCATTCAAGCCAGCCGAATAATTTCAATACAGAGGAAAAAAGTGTATCTGATTTTCATATTTCACCCTCAGGAAAGAAACTGAGAGTGATTGAAGCATTGGATTGCGAGTTAATAACAAATGAAATTATTGTTGAAGAAAAAGCTGAAAATGGAACCCTTATTTCTGATGTTGATAATGACATTTTGAAAATTGCTGTTGTCAACAGGTATCAAAATACAAGACCCGGGCTTGGTTTCATAAAGAATTTCGGTCTGAAGCAGGGAGCAATTGCATCGAGTGTGGGACATGATTCACATAATATCATAGCAATAGGAACGAGTGATGAGGAGTTATGCAATGCGGTTAATGCTGTTATAGAAATGAAAGGAGGAATGGTTGTTGTTGACTGTAATAAAATTGATAAGCTTCCATTACCGGTTGCAGGTCTGATGTCTTCGGATGAAGGATATTCTGTAGCCAAAAAATATACTGCACTGTGCAAAAGAGTGAGGGAGCTTGGCTCTAATCTTCACGCTCCGTTCATGACGCTTTCGTTCATGGCACTACTCGTTATACCTCATCTCAAGCTTAGCGACAAGGGATTGTTTGACGGGAATAAGTTTGAATTTGTGGATATTAATGTCTGATTGCCAATTGAAAATTGAAAATTTGTAATCTATAATATAATTGAACGTTGATGACATGTCATTAAAGCAAGTAAAAAAATCATCTTCACAATTTTTCCGCTATGGCATCAAGACGCAATGAAACTTAAATTGAAATAACTGATTTATAACTATATAGAAATTTTGTAATTACTTTTATTATTTTCTAATTTTGCATCAAAATAGTTTTTCTGGTTATTTAAGTAATTCTAAAAATTCATTGGAATTATTCCTTCTGAGAAAAAATAAATAATAATAACATAAATTTTCTTCTAATAAATTTAGAGGGTATGCTATGAAAAAAGTATATTTCCGATATATATATAGAACCGTACTGGTTTCAACTCTAATAATTTTATTATCAAACGAGTCATCGGCGATACCGGCATTTGCGAGGAAATACAAAACAAGCTGCATGACCTGCCATATAGCAATAACCAAAAGAAATGCATTCGGGGAAGCATTCCGAAGAAACGGATATGTGATGCCTGCACAAAATGCACGGCTGATAAAGGACCAGCCACTAAAGTTAGGAGCAGAAGCATGGAAGGAAGTATGGCCCGATGCCGTGTGGCCATCGGACATTCCGGGTACTTTCCCGGTTGCTGCTTACCTGCAAATGAGGATGGAATATAATGTAATGCCGAAGCCCCAAAAAGACAGACTAACATTTATCTTCCCGGATGATTTGGTTCTTGTGTTCGGAGGTGCATTCGGCGAAGAAGTGGGATTTTTCGGTTCCTGGGGAACCGAATATGGTTTGTTCAAGTTTTATATGAGGTTTAATGATTTGCTCGGACCGAAGCATTTCCTGAATATTAAAGTCGGAACATTCGAGCCGGGAATAATGGACGGATACCCGGGCAATCAGCGTCTTACGCTGGATTACACAGCCGTCCAGGATTATGCTGCTGCCGGAGATTGGAGACCAAGGAAAACAAGACCAGGGCTGGAACTAAACGGAATAATTACACATCATCTCCAGTATTTTGCAGGTGTTGCTCAAAGCCAGGGAGGAACGGAAGCACTGACAACAAATAACAAGGATTTTTATGCCCGGCTTGCTTATAAATTCGGCGGTTATGGTCTGGATGGCGATGGAATTTTACTCGATTCAATGAATAGGAATTTTGCAATTGACAATTCTTTTACAGTTGGCTTATATTCGTATTTCGGTAATTCACAAAAATCTGATTCTAATAAAATAGAGTACGATAATAAATTCAGCCGCTTCGGTGCTGATGTGCGATGGCTTATTGAAAATCTGGATTTGCTCGGCGGAGTCATTTACGGCACGGATGAAAATCCGAACGCCGGTAATAAAAAATTAACGAGCATGGTATATTTTATTGAGGGTAATTATATGTTCTATCCCTGGCTTACAGGTGTCCTGAGGTTTGAACAGGTAAAATCGAAATTCGGGGATGACGATGCTGACAAGTATTTTAACATCATACCCAATATAACAATACTGTTTCGTCAAAATGTTAGATTTTCGTTGGAAGGCAAGATGAATATTACCGGTGATAGAACAGTAAACGGAAAGGTTAATATTGGAGATAATTCTGACCCACTAAAATGGCTGAAGCTCAATGCGTTTTTTGCGTTTTAATTTTGATAAGAAATATAACATTATGAAATTGGAATTTCAAATAATACTTTTTATTTTATTAACGTACTGTTCTTTTGGTGCAGGAGGAGAAATCAAAGGGACTGTGAAAGTAAACGGCGATGCCTTATCGGATGCAGTAGTTTATATAGAGAAAATAGAAGGTAAAACATTTTCTTCACCATCACAGCCGGCAATAATGGACCAGAAAGATTTGACATTCGTGCCTCATGTTTTGCCGGTACTTGTGGGTACGACAGTAAACTTTCCGAATAGTGACATTACGAGACACAGTGTCTTTTCGCCAAGCCAGACCAAAAAATTCGATTTCGGTACTTATTCGCAGGGTTCGATAAAATCAATTGTATTCGATAGACCAGGTCCGGTATCGCTATTGTGCCACGTACACCCGGAGATGTCGGCATTTATTGTTGTTGTGGAGACACCATACTTTGCCGTAACTAATGAGTACGGAAATTATAAAATTTCGAATGTACCTGCAGGCAAATACCGACTCACAGTTTGGCACGAATGGGCTAAACCGAAAACTCAGCAGGTGAACGTTAATGAAAAGCAGGATGCAACGGTTAATTTTTCTTTGGAGGAATAGATTTAAAAAATTGAAAATTTATTCTAAAAATGAAGAAATTTCTTAATAAAATATTACCACGTCTCGGTATTCAGGGAAAACTGAATTTTCTATTTATTTTGCTGTCAACAATTCCATTGTCCCTAGTCAGCATCTATATAATTCAGAAGCAAATTGACCTTCAAAAAGATGAGGCATTGCGAAGTGTCAAAAATGAGGTGAATGAAATCAAGGCAAAGACAAATCTCCTTTTGTCCCGCATAAAGCAGGAGATGATGATGCTGGCAAAAACATCCGAAGCAAAACTTTTAATTGAAGACCTTCATTCTCAGAATCCTTTAAAGCAGGTAGATAAAGAAAAATTTGAAGCCGAATTTGTATCTCTTTTAAAAGAAAACGGTTTGTACTTTAGGGTGGAATTCCTGAATAGTATAGGCAAAAAAATCACGTCTGTATTTTTTGAAAACGGGAAGTCATATATAATGCCCGGTGAGAAATTACCCAGGATTCCAGTTTATTTCTATGCTAATGCCGTTAAGGGCTTGCTTAAAGGAGATATAGTTCTGTCACCATCTGAAATCAAGCTTCCTTTTTCTGGAAAAATCATTCCTTCGATAGATTGCATTGTACCATTGTTCAATGATAAAAGCGAGATTGTAGCAATACTGATTGCAAGTATTCATGCAGAAAAGTTTTTTGAAACATTTTCATTAACGCGAGCCGATACAAGCGTGAAAGTAATCATGGTAAACGGCGAAGGTTTCTATCTTTATCATTCGCAGAAGAAGAAGGATTGGAACAGATTGCTCGCAGAAAGAAACGAAGAGAATCTTTTTCATGATTACAATCAGAGGGTAGCAGATTCAATCCTTGCAGGAACAACCGGTTCTATAACAGACGACCCCGAAAGCATAATCGAGTATGCCTCAATCTTTTCATTAGGAGAGAGTAAGGCAAACAGTTATATAATTTTCACAGAAATACCGAGGGATGTTTTCTTTGCGTCAGTTAATCAACTTAGAACATTTCTGATTCTGCTAGTGCTTGCAGTAGCGGCATTCTCACTGCTTTCGGGATATTTCACATCGAGGCATTTCATCAAGCCAATCAATCAACTTGTGCAGGGAACCCGTATCATAAGGGAAGGAAATCTCGATTATAAGTTAGACATTAAAACCAGCGATGAGATTAACGATTTGGTGGAAAGCTTCAACCAGATGGTCGTCCACTGGAAAGACAAACGGGAGCTGGAAGAACAGCAGCATCTGGAAGAGGCGATACGTGAAAGGAAAAGATACCTCGAGAACATTATGGACAGTTCGCTTGATTTGCTAATGACACTGACTTCTGAGGGAGCTTTGAGCTTTGCCAACAAGCGGCTCGAGGATGCACTGGGGTATAAATTGGATGAGGTTTACGGCAAATATTATTATGACTTTTTCCCCGAGCAATACCATCCGTTTTTAAAAAACAAATGGGATGAGGCAAGGCAAACCAACGGTGTAGTTTACGATGCAAAGGTAATCAAAGCCGATGGGGACGTCATTGACTGTCTCATTTCTATGTCACGGCTCCAGGGCATGAACGAATGTCTCGTAATAATAAAGGATATTACCGAACGCAAGCATGCAGAGGAAGCGATTCTTCTTGCAAAAGAAAGAGCGGAAGAAGCAAACCGGCTCAAGACAAATATTCTTGCCAACATGGGTCATGAACTGCGAACCCCGATGATAGGAATTCTGGGCTTCTCAAAGGTTCTCGTCGATATAAAAGACATGAATGAACTGAGAGAAGTAAGCGATTTGATTTACCAGAGCAGTCAGCGATTAATGAGCACTCTGAATCAGATTCTCGACATTTCCAAAATCGAATCGGGTGAGTTTAAGCCACAGCCCGTTGAACTTGACCTGATTGAAGTTGGAACTCTTATTTTAGGAAATTACAGGAAAATGGCAGAAGAAAAAGGGCTGAAGATGGTACTTCAATCATCATATAATGAATTAACAGTAATCAGCGACCTTGCTGCAGTTCAGAGCATACTGAATAACCTGGTTGATAATGCAATAAAATTTACATATAAGGGTAGTATTACTGTAAATTTTGATACCAAGAAAAACAACGAAACAGATTTGGCATTAATTGAAGTCAGAGACACAGGCATAGGAATAAGTGAAGAAAATCTAAATACGATATTCGAAGCATTCCGGCAGGGAAGCGAAGGTTTAACACGCAGCCACGAAGGTACCGGTTTGGGACTGACCTTAATCAAGAAATACATTGACATTCTCGGAGGTGAAATCAATGTCGAAAGCAAACCAAACGAAGGGTCTATATTTACCGTTGCAATACCCACAAATAAATAGTGTTAAGTGTTAAGTTTTGAGTTGGAAGAAGCGATTTTTTATTTGAGGATATAAATTCTGTTACACCGCAAGTGCTCTTAGAGGTAAATTATAAATAATAGGATAGTAAATTGCAAGGGCAGACTTTTGTGTCTGCCCTCATAATATAAAAAAATTAACCGTTGAATTTTTGCATTCCGAAAATTTTAATCGTTATTTCTTTTTTTGCTGAATCATACATAATGCTGTATTTAGTAGGATAATATCCCGGTTTCGGATACTTTGCAGGTACTTTCATATCGGCAGTGAAATTCGGCTGTGAAGCTAAATAAGCAGAAGTAATCATCGGCTCATAGAAAATCATGTTGCCGTCATAATAACCGTAAATCATAGTAGTAGTGAAAAGCTGACCATGAAGTTCAGGTGAGGTTACGTCAACGGAGTGTTCACCCATTCTCGGAACACCGCCGCCGGGTACGAACATATAATCAGGCGGAAAATAATCTGCAACAGGCATTTTATAGACTTTTATAGTGTCGTCGCCCATCATAGTAATTTGGTTTCTGAAGTTAGTATCAACCATATAGAAGTGGAAATCGAAATGTGGCTTGTCATATACACCGTCCGGTTCATGTCCGAAAGGATTCCAATCCAAGCCAATATGTACAATGTTAGTTGCAGATGCCTTCGAAGGCATCATTAAATTCAATTCAAATGGAATTGTATCTAATCCAGTAAGGGCAGATTCGCTCAGTGTTATTCCGACTGAAACGGGATTACCCTGTTCATCGAGTTCCACCCAGGGGACAGCAGTTCCATTGCCGAGTGCTGCCTGGATTCCTTTGAAAATTCCTGCCATAGTAGGATTCGTCGAGTTATCCTTTGAGCAGGAAGCAAAAATTAAAGAAAATGAAATTAGAATATATATTGATTTGAATTTATTCATAAAAACTCCAATTAATGATTGATAAATTTTTGATTTGCGAAAATAATAAATTTTAGTATTATCTAAAATATATTTTAGTTATTTCTAATTATTATAATATTTTATAAATTGAAATATATTATTAAAATGTAGGGGGTTCTCCAAATAATAGCTTATAATATTTGTTAAAATCAATCGGCAGGTCATTAATATCATTCCAGGATTTAATAATTTCCTTTATTTTATTATATGAAATTGTTTTAAACTTAAGTAACATATTTAAAAATTCCAAACTTGTGATGACTTCAATATTAAATTCCTGTGCCAAAAAATACATATTTCTATCATCAGTAATAACACCTTTTACTGAATCAATAATTTTAACGCAAATTAAACATTATATAAAATCTAATAATTAATTACACATAGATTCTTACATTTTTCATTACTCTTTTGAAAGTGTGAGAACATTTGCCAGAACCATACTACTCTCTCGCTTAATCTATTAATATATCT
>SCSM01000041.1 GCA_004322215.1 Bacteroidota bacterium
CAAAGAATATGAGAAGCGGAAATCGGAATTGGAAGAAATGCTTAGAAAGTCAGAAGAACGCTATCAGAAACGAATCGCAAAAACACAAAAAATGTGGATTGAATATTCTGATAACTATGAGCAAAACAAAATCAAAAAGATTGAAGCAGACATCACGTTATTGGAAGCCGAGTTATTTAAACTCGAAGTAACGCATCCAGAGCCACCAATTGAAGAATCAAAATGAATTACCTGAGAAGGCTACCAAAATAGGTAGCCTTCTTCTTTTAAAGATTTATCCAACAACCACACTTAATATAGCGATGGAGTTTTAAAATGAATATAAAGAAATTCACAGCAAGTTATACTGTTATTGCAGAAGATAAAGATGAAGCTTGGACAAGAATTGATGAAGTTGTATTATCAACTATGAAAGATGAATCAACTCTATCAAACACTTTTTCCATTTCAGAAGAAGAACTGACCGAAGCTGAAATCAAATTAGCAAAGATGATGAAAACGATGATTGAGTTAGACAGGTAGTCTGGGGGTATCTATGAACTTCATATATCAGAAAATAACAGATTTGATTATTGAGAAATTAAAGCAGAATATAATCCCCTGGCAAAAGACTTGGAAAACTGCATATCCTCAAAACCTAATATCAGGACTACACTACAATGGAATTAATATCATGCTCTTGGGGCTTCAAGATTATGAATCTCATTTTTGGTTATCATTTAAGCAGTGCAGGGATATAGGGGGCAGTATAAGAAAAGATGAAAAAGCATCACTTGTTGTATTTTGGAAACCAATTGTTGATATTTCTCAAAAAGAAAATGATGTTGACGAACTATCGGCTGATATTCATTTCTTGTTAAGATATTATTATGTCTTTAATATAGCTCAATGCAATATACCAGAAGATGTATTAAAAAAACGAAATATCATGTCCACAAATCCTAAGATAATTGAAGCAGAGCAAATAATTCAAAATTATCCTAATCCACCAGAGATAGTAACTAATAATATAATCAGTAATCCTCGTTATCTGCCCAGACTTGATAGAATCGAAATTCAGTCCATTGATTTATTCAATTCATCAGATGACTATTACGCAAGTTTATATCATGAATTGATACACAGTTCAGGTGCTAAACAAAGATTAGCAAGAAGGGGTATAATAGATAAAATATCTTTTGGTACTGAAAACTATTCTAAGGAAGAACTGGTTGCCGAGATAGGTGCTTCTTACTTGTGTAATATTTCAGGTATTCATAAGACAATAGATAACCAGTCCGCTTATATTCAAAACTGGCTTCATGTCTTAAAGAATGATAATCGCATGATATTGATAGCAGCTTCACAAGCACAGAAATCCTGTGATTTTATATTAAACAATTCATCAACAACTAATCAAAAGGAGGAATAATGAATTACTTTATTGGAGCTTTTATCGTAATCTGGGGCATACTTCTATTTGCTACCATATTTTACGGAGTTGAAGCACTATGTAATTAGTTCCAATGGCACCGGACTTTTCCGGTGCCTTTATTATTAAAATTATATAAAGGTGATTGAAATGAATTCAGTAAAAGAAATTAAAGATAGTCTCAACTTGTTCACCGGAACGGAGCATTATTATCAACACCCTTTTGGAATTCTATATACCGACGGTGTGAAATTCTTAGCTGATAGCTGTTCTTGTTATTGGCTTATAGACACTATTGCAAGCTGGCAGTATGATGAATCAGTTAAACAAACCGAATTTCAGGTATATAAACTTAAAGTGAATGAAGATAAATCGGCAGTTCTGAATATCGAAGATGGAGATTATAATATCATTCAAACGCAAGAAATTGATTTTACTGATTTCCCTTTAGATAGTATAGAACTGTGGTTCACTAATAACGTTTTGTATCTACCTTCAGAGCATTAATAATTTTTTAAGGAGTATTTTATGAAAAATGTTGTTTTATATGATTATCCAGATTCAGCACTTTGCCTTCGTTGCAAAAATGGAGAAATGCACATTCAACAAACTGATGATACATTATGCGACAATTCTGAATACGAGGCAATATGTTTCATCAATTCGACAAACAATGATGGTATAGCATGTATAGACTTTAAAATTGATGAAATAAAAAAAGAGCAATATTCTTATCTTGATGATTTTGAGGGTTGTTTTGATTTACCTGAGATTGTTGATGAAACAGAATAGAATAAATAAAGTAATGAATAATGATTTTTTAAAATATAAGTGAGGTGTTTAAAATGAACAAATACACTTTTTTAAGCTATGTCATTTTTGCTAATAGTGAAGATGAAGCTTGGGAGAAGATACAGGAGAGTATTCAAGACAATGAGATTACAGATTGTTTTAGCTGCATTGAAAAAGAAATAACATTCCAAGATTACAAGATATTGAATCCGCTTGGACTGAATAAGAAACAATTAAATAATCTGACAGAAGAAAATTTGAAGGAATATTTAGAGGAGTGATAAAAATGATAATACAAGGTAGAGATGTTAAAGTTTATGATAACGGTGGAGAAACAAATGACAGATATACCGCTGTTATTGACGGTTCTGTTTATTCAATGAATAAAATTCCGAATCATCCCGGTTATGGATTCGACCAATATAGTGGAGAGGTAAGTGAGGGTTTTGAATATAATGAATCATGGGGTGTAGAGGTGCATGATATAAATGCACTCCCGGAAGAAACAGTTAAAGCTATTATTCAAAGATTTGAAAACAAGTGAAAGGAATAATATGAAAATATGGTTATTGTTTTGGGTTGAATCTGATAGTTGCTTCAATTATATACCCGTTTTTGAAATTCACAAAAGCAGTGATACAGCCAGGGATAGATATGTTGAACTTACAAATTTTACACCCGATGAATTTAAAGAAAACAGAGGATATCCTACACAATTAGTTAGCGAAATAAGTTTGAGGGAGATTGATGTATAACTATTCCCTCCATTACTTTGATGCATTAAAGAGCAGTAGAGCGTTCTTTGCCGGTTTCTGTGGTGCTGTAACTGCACGTGTTCCCCACACGGT
>SCSM01000042.1 GCA_004322215.1 Bacteroidota bacterium
TATATTAATAGATTAAGCGAGAGAGTAGTATGGTTCTGGCAAATGTTCTCACACTTTCAAAAGAGTAATGAAAAATGTAAGAATCTATGTGTAATTAATTATTAGATTTTATATAATATAACACACCTTGAAATAATCTATCTTCACGTCTTTTAATCGAACTATGGTAGAATTGAAATTTACTTATAAAGATGGTAAACATAAAAATCTGGTTTCTTTTAATCGAACTATGGTAGAATTGAAATGAAACAAGACTTAGATATAGTAAAAGCAGATATTATCTTTTAATCGAACTATGGTAGAATTGAAATTATTGTAAATTTCCCTTACAGTCATTCCGCTTAGAACTTTTAATCGAACTATGGTAGAATTGAAATCTTACATAAATATCCTTATATTTCTTCTTCTTGGACTTTTAATCGAACTATGGTAGAATTGAAATAACTTTTACAGGAGGAATATAGAATCCAGCTATACTTTTAATCGAACTATGGTAGAATTGAAATATGAATTGCCTGCTATTGGCATTGCAGGTAATTCGCTTTTAATCGAACTATGGTAGAATTGAAATAAATTATACATAGAATATGCGGCAGGGGGAGGCGGACTTTTAATCGAACTATGGTAGAATTGAAATAATATACGGTTATCCTTTAAAACTTCATTGTGGTCTTTTAATCGAACTATGGTAGAATTGAAATCAAGGTAAAATATTCCTTGTTACAACAAGAGCAATTCTTTTAATCGAACTATGGTAGAATTGAAATTCAAAATCTACGATGATTCAGATGTATGTTGCATCCTTTTAATCGAACTATGGTAGAATTGAAATATTACAGAACCGCTTGCAAAGTAAAAAGCCGGGGACTTTTAATCGAACTATGGTAGAATTGAAATACTTAATCAATTATTTAATTAAATTTTGTCAGACAACTTTTAATCGAACTATGGTAGAATTGAAATTATAGTTTCATTAACCAAATCGGTTCGGAAGCGTCACTTTTAATCGAACTATGGTAGAATTGAAATAATTTTTTTATAGCTTTTTATACCAAGTTTTTTGTCTTTTAATCGAACTATGGTAGAATTGAAATTTTAAAGCAGTAATCACAGACGGTGCGACACCTGACACTTTTAATCGAACTATGGTAGAATTGAAATTCGGTATAACAACGGTACGGGGCCGACCTGTTAAATCTTTTAATCGAACTATGGTAGAATTGAAATTGATTTTATCCGCATAAGCCACGCCTTTTTGCAGTCTTTTAATCGAACTATGGTAGAATTGAAATTTGATAGTTGCGTCCCCAACAACCCAAACAACAACACCTTTTAATCGAACTATGGTAGAATTGAAATATGATGAAATAACAAAATTATTTGATGGTGAAGTCCCGCTTTTAATCGAACTATGGTAGAATTGAAATACGAGTGCGAAGTCTCATCAGGCGAATGTTCAATTCTTTTAATCGAACTATGGTAGAATTGAAATGAATTAGCAAAGTTATACAAGCTCGTTTACAATGCCTTTTAATCGAACTATGGTAGAATTGAAATTAAGAAGCACATTAGACATCAGTCCACTTGAAGAACTTTTAATCGAACTATGGTAGAATTGAAATTTAAAAGTTAAGAACATTATTAACCTTATATAAGGACTTTTAATCGAACTATGGTAGAATTGAAATTACATAATTGATAAACTGATTTATTATCATCTTTCCTTTTAAACGAACTATGGTAGAATTGAAATTTTACCGCCTTCAAATTTTGATGATATTATTTATTCAAATGAACTTTCAATGAGAATTAATAATAAACATTATAATGATATAATTAAAGACCAAGTAATTTTAGATGATGCAGATTATTTGTAATTATTTAATATGAATTACTCGCAATTTTCTTATATCTCTTGAATTAATTAGTCCAATTCCAAATAATTTTAAAGTTGAATATAAAAGTTAAATTAATTTGACCTTTTGTTATTGAATAACAAATCTTAGTGTCAATATTTGACACCAGATTCATCTTAAAATTATTACCACTTGCTTTTCCTCCAATTCAGTGATGGAAGATTCATCAACTCTTGCCAGAAGATAATTCAGGTTTTTTCGATTAAATATGTTCTTCTTTAGATTCAACATAATGTCAAATAAAATATAACATGAATTGTAATATAAACATAACCGATTGAATTTAAATTACAAAATATAAATGAAATTCATATTTACAATTGTAAATATAGGTTAGAAAAACTGAAATTGAATTATAACTTTAAGACTAATAATTGATTAAATAAGGTAAAATAATTATTTTGACTGCAAGGCAAGTATTATTCAATATAAACAAATTTGAAAAAAAAGATTTTTTTATTTAATTATTATCATTTTTCCTATTTCAATTCTATTAATGGTTTTGAGTTGGTAATAGTAAACACCACTATTATATAAGTTGGCTTCAAATGGAATTTTGTAACTACCTTGGGATTGAATTTTATTAACAAGAGTTGAAATTTCTGTTCCTGATATGTCAAATATTTTTAAAGAAACCCTACTTTGTGAATTGATATTATATTCAATTGTTGCCGTGTTGTTTACAGGATTTGGGTAAATGATAGATGAATAATTTTGATTTAATAATGTGTCAGGACTATCTTCAACGTCAAGTATAACACCACCTTCGCGATAAACGGCTATGCCACCACCAGCTGTTCCAATCCATTTGTTGTCATATTTATCAATAGCAATTGCCGTTACTTCGTTTACTGGTAGTTTTGAATTAGTTTCATTGTAAATAGTCCAATTAATACCATCGAACTTTGCAAGGCCATTTCTTGTTCCAATCCAAAGATTGTTATAATTATCAAAGCATAAAGCATAAATTCTATTATCAGGTATCTCAGAATTATTAGTGTCGTAAACTATATAATTTTGTTCGTTAAATTTCGTTAATCCATGGAAAATTGAACCAGCCCAAATATTATTATCATTATCTATTGTTAACCGCCATGCATCATCGAATGGAAATTTTAAACCACTTTTACTATAATGCTCCCATTTTTCTCCATCATATTTAGCTATGCCAAAACTTAAATAACAAAACCATTTATTTCCACTACTATCAATGGCAATAGAACAAACTGTTCCTCCCGGATCATCTGTAAAAAATTTCCAATTATTATCTTTATAAAGAAAAGTTGTAAATTGAGTACCAACCCAAATATCATCTACTTCATCAGCTATTGAATAAACATTTTCAAGTAATATTGAAATTGTAGTATCAAATATTTGCCAATTATTATTATTAAATTTTGCTATACCTCCTTCGTACATTCCAATCCATTTATTACCATGTTTATCAATTGCTAAAGATAAAACACTATTTGTAGGAAGTTGCGAATTATCTTTATCGAATATTTCCCATTTGTTACCTGATAATTTGGCAATTCCGGCTCCAAACCATTCATCGAGTGGATGAGACATAGAGAACCATCTTGTACTGTCATTTTCAAAACATATTGCATTAATATAATTTCCAGTTAGTCCAGAATTTGAAGTATTGTAGTAAATCCAATTGTCTTTATCAAATTTAATCAAACCTTTATATGTGCCAAACCAAATAATATTAGAATCAACCATAAAGGAGATAACTTCATAAGTAGGTAATTTTGAATTTGTGCTATCTATTGTTATCCAGGTAGAATCAGTAAATTTTTGCAATTTGCCATTTATAAAAGATAACCACTTATTATTATCCTTATCAACAATCATTCTTCTAACTTCAGAATTTAATATTTCAGAATTATAAACTGTATATCCGGTGAATTTTGTATTATCATATTTTATCAAACCAAAATCAGAACCAAACCATTTATTACCCAATGAATCAATAACTATATCATATATTATTCCTCCAACTCCAAGATAATCTCCAGGTTCATAAATATTCCATTGATCCTTAGTGAAATTTATAATTTTTTGTGTAGTACCTAACCAAATACTATTATCATTGTCAACAGCAATTGAAAATAAATTATTACTTGGAATTAATGAATTAGTTCTATTGTAGGTTTTTATTGTAGTATCTTTAATAGAAACTAAACCTCCACCCATAAATGCAATCCATAAAGTATCCTTTTTATCAATTGCCATATCATTTATACTATAATTAGGCAGAATAGAATTCGTTGAATTATAAAATTTCCAATTATTATCTTTAATTATTATTAATCCTTTACTATGCGTACCTATATATAAAATTCCAGAGGGATCCATAACAAGTGAAGAAATAAAGTTATCAGGTAAAATAGAATTTGCTTTATTGTAAAAAATAGTTTCACTTGTGATTGTGTCGATTTTGATTAACCCACCCCCCATTGTACCAACCCATATAATATTCTTATATTTACAAATTCCATGAATATAGTTGCCGCAAGTGATATTAACCCATTCTTGAGCTTGTGCAAATAAAATAGAAGGTAAAAAAAACAATATAAAAAATTTAATTTTCATACTTATTTGGAAAATACAAATTAATTTATTATATAGAAATTAATTTAAAACCACAAAATTTTAAAAAAAAAATATTCCTCAATAATTAAGGAGACTAAAAATGAAAAGTCTTATTGTATCAATTTTGTTATTGTTTTCAATACAAAATTTCACATTTGCTGACGAAAATTGTTTACAATTGGTCTTCCCTCACCAACCAGATAGTTTGATTAATAATCCTGATTCAGTGATGGTAGATACTTGCGATGGTTATTTTTATACAAAAAAATGGTTTTTTGTATTATTACCTGTAAATTCATTAAATATTCCTCAAGCTCCGCCAGATTCAATTTTAGAAGTAGGATGGGATGATATTGATACAAACTTTCAAAGTTTACGAGATGGTTTTGAAGAACTTGAAAATAAATTTGGAATGTTTACACTGAGAAAGCAAGTTCCCGAAATGTCAGATAGTAATGCTATTGGAAGCAGAGTTTTTATGATTAGATTTAATAATTATGTTAGAATTGATTCGGTTTACTATACTTTAAAAAGTATTAGTGGAATTCAAGACTGTTATTATATTAATGCAATGGCAATTTTTCAAAGTAATATGAATGAGCCAGGATTTCAGATGGGTGAAATGGAAAATAATCCAATTAAATCAAAACTTTTTAATTTTTGGTATTCGTATAATTATCATTCTCGTTCATCTCAATGGAATCTTTTATCTATTCATATACCTTTGGCATGGGAAATTACAAAAGGTAGGAAAAATGAAAATGATATTTCTGATAATATTTGTATTAATATTCGAGATGATTTTAAAGAACATAAATGGATAGATGATAATGGTAATGTTATTGATAGAAAAAATGCTTCTGAAATGAATATTAATGATTATAATTTAATAGAACCAAAACATGGTATTGGTTATGGCATTGCACAAAACACACCGAGTGATGGTATAGAAAGAACAGGTGATCTATATATGAAAATATATAGAGAGACTCATCAAACTGATGATGGTATAGATTATACTAATGGTTATATTAATAATACAACAAATGGGAATGTCATTTATAATGAAACATGGGTTCAAAATGAATCGAAGTATTATCCTTTTTCTGGCACAGATGGAATAGTTAAATCTTTAAGAATCCATTATTGTCATGGGCTTGGTGCATTATCAATGATAAATTCCAAGTTAACTGTTGATCCAAAAGGAATATCAGGATCTTGTCCCAATTGCTATGCAATATGTACTGAAACTTATCAGGATCCAACATATTTTGATATTTATCCGAATCTTACAGAAAAGCAAGCTCCAAATATTACTAGTTCAAGTTCTCTTAATTTACCAATGAGTAGTTCCAATAGTGAGGAGGAAAAAGAAAATTTCAAAATTTTATCACAGACTTATCTGAATTCTTTAAAAGCAGGAATTATTGCAGTTACTTTAAATGGTCCTTGTTTTGATAATTTTATTAAAACTGATGATGATAATGGTGTGAAAGATTATACTGATTGTACTGAAGAAAGTTTTTTAACAGATTTAAAAACCATTGATGTATGGGTTATGGAAGATGGATTGCCACATAATCCATCAATTGATTTTCTATTACAGGAAAATTACAAACCTTGTGTACCTTGGGATCCAAGAATTATAGTTGAAAATCCAAATTACCCAAATCAAAAGTTAACTTATTGGAATGGTATTGAACGTGTTGACGATTTTTATTTAGATGATAATGATGGTATAAGTGACAATGCATTGAGACCGTGGAAATTTTTAAAAGGAAAAGATCCTATTGGCAGATGGAGAAAAACACAAGGTGCTCATGATATAGTTGCGCCAGGAGCTGTTATTTATGGACATCATAATGGTGAATATCTATCTTCAGGAGGATCAGCACCATCTTATGCAGTTCCAACTGTAGCAGGTGTTGTTGGTTTAATGTTATCAATTGATAAAACACTAAATCAAACTGCTGAATCTGCATGGATACATAGAAAAGCATTTGATATAACCACCTTCACAGCAGATAAAATTATTTGTAAATGGGATTATTGGGATAATAATTGGCCAGATGAATCTTACCGTGTGACTAATCTTGGAAGTTATGATTACAAAGAACCTTGGGATAATGATAGAAGTATTTGGATTGATCCTTTAAAACGATGGTGGTCTCCAAATGCTGCTTACGGAGAAATAAATGCTTTTCGTTGTGTAGCTCATGCTATAAGAAAAAAAGGACAAAATGTATATACTGGATCTGGAAATCAGACTTTACCTTTTGAAGAGGGTGTGGGGAATATAAATGAAGACAGTAAAAAGCTGATGCATTTTGGTGCATATAATTTAACTGGTAATTTGGTGCTTGAAAATGGTGGTGATAAATATATGGGGGATAATAATTGGAATAACTGTCAAGGTACGACAAAAATAAATGGAGGTGATGCAACAAATGGTCCACTTAATTTAATAGTCCCTAATAATTGTATCTTAGCTATCGATGGAATATTAACTCAAACACAAATGCCAAATAAATACAATAATAAAATTTTTACATCTGATAATGGAAAAATATTAATGACTGGTTTTTTAAATGATGTTGAACTGGATGGCCTTGTTAAAACATCAAATGTCAAGGTGTATTCCTCTGATAATGATGGATTGGGAAGAATAACATTTAAAGCTTGTTCAACAGACTCACCTGAGATTTATGATTCATTGATAATCAATGGAAAGAGCCAAGTAATTTTTTATAGTGGTACTTCTACATTAATGCCTGGTAGCGTAATTTATTTAAAAGGAGATAATGACTTAATAATCGAAGATGGTGCTACTCTTATTATGGATTATAATTCAGCTATAATTAGTGATGATAGTAAACCAAGGCAAATAATAGTAAAACCGGGAGGGACATTGAAAATAAAAGAGGGTGCTGTTGCTGAAATAAAATGCAAAGTAATTTTGGAATACAATCAATGGTCTGCATCTAGTTTTTTAGTTGATAAAAACGTATTGTTAAAATTAAAAGAATTTTCTTTTGAAGAGGGCTCTTCTTTTACTATAAAAGAAGGTTGTTGGATTAGTTTGACAAAAAAAACAGTAAATATTTGTAAAGGTGAATTTGAAGTTCAGGGTGAAGTAAATAATCCTATTATTTTTAGTGGTAACACAAGTTATTGCCCAGATTGTACTACAAAAATAAAAACAATTGACTATGCTACTATTCATATAATTGGTCATACTCAAAGTTATAATATAAATTATACGAATTTTGATAATGTGCTTTTAAAAATTACTCCTGATAATCAATCTTCAATATGCCATACATTATTTAATTGTCAATTTTCTGCAAATGCTGAAATATTAAAAAATAGTTCAAATAAGACATTATTAGAAATAGTAAATTATAGTAGATATGCCAAAGGTGATATGATTCAGAATTGTGGACGATTTAGTATTGAGGAATGTAAATTTATTGATTATGATAATGGAGTATTACAGGGTAATAAAAGAATAAAAATTATTAAAGGATTTATTACTAGTTATCCAATATATGAAATAAAAAAATCAATTTTTAATGGATTGCAATTTGGCGTTTCCATAGACTTTATACCAATAGGTAAATATCAATCAAGTTCATTGACAAATTTAAATGAAAATACATTCTTGAATTGCGATGTTGCTTTTCAAAATGAACAATTTGTAAAGAGCATATTAGATGATAATGATTTTACTAATATAAATTATGGTTGCGTTTATAACGGTTCTTTGAGTGGCCAATTATTAAAAAATTATTACAAAGATAATTATCATGGTATAAGATCATTAAATTCAGGTATACAATATTTATGTAAAAACACATTTGAAAATTTCAGTCGTGGAATATATTGTGAACAAAGTGGTATGGAATTAGGACCAATTAAATCTATTA
Organism: Bacteroidota bacterium; assembly: GCA_004322215.1. GTDB lineage: Bacteria > Bacteroidota > Ignavibacteria > Kapaibacteriales > UBA2268 > XYC2-FULL-35-21. Next base: position 8,441 of record SCSM01000042.1, read on the forward strand.
ATGATCAAAACAATCAAACATGGTATGGAAAAAATAAATTTTATTTTACTAATCCTTTATTATTCGATGATAAAACTGATATTGAGCTTTATAAAGATGGTTGGGTAAATGTTTATAAAGGAAGGAATTTATTTTCATTTAATTCATTATATCATATTGAATCTACAGTTAATACACATGAAATTAAAATATTAGCAGATAAGAATAAATGGTTAAATGATGAAAACGGAAATTGTGAAATAAGATCGAGTGGAGTTACAATTCTTGAATCCTATAATATATGTGATGATTTTACTGAAAACAATTGTTTAATGGATTATGAGAGTGAAATATCTTCAGCAGTAATTGATACATGTATAGGTATTTATGGATATTTAGTCGATGGACATTACGTATGGAACGATGGACATTGGGTTGATACTACATTCACTCATGATGAGTGGCAAGATATAATAAATCAGGCAATAGACTATTTAGGAGACTCATTATATATTAATTGTAAATGTAAAATTCAAATTTATCAAGATTTGATGGAGGCGATTACTCTAAGTAATGATCAAAGTGATTCTACTTATCAAAAACTACAAGATTTATATGCACATATAAAATATTGGTGTAATAATGAAAAGTATTCTTGGATTATTTTTGGTCTTTTATTCGAATATTTTGATAAACTTGATGATGCAGAAGATATATATTCTGATATAATATCGAATTATACTGAGTTTACTTTAGATTCAATTATTGCTAATTGGCGATTGTTAAAATTAAATGCAATAAGAAGTGATACGACTTATGGATCTTTATATGATTCACTAATTTCCATTTATTATGACAGAATATTATTTGATTTAAATAGATTTCCTTATCAATTTTCTGATTCTCTAATTCACAGGGATTCAGCCCACTATCAACGACCACAAGATGTAACATGGGAATGGGAAGAGCATGCAAAACTCGGTCAAAACATCCCTAATCCATTTTCAGATGAAACTGAAATACCATATTATTTGAAAAAACCAACATTTGTTAAGCTTGTTGTTTATGATGCATTCGGTCGTGAAATTGCTGTACTGGTAAATGAATACCGTCAGCCGGGTAAACATACAGCAATATACAGATCACCCGATTTATACAATGGAGTTTATTTCTACCGTCTCGAAGCAGGAGGAATTATAGAGACACGAAAGATGCAATTGATAAAATAGAAATATTATTTTATTATATCTATTAATCATACAAACCCTCTCTTAAAGCCGATTTTAAGCTTTAGAGAGGGTTTTATATAATCTATTATATTCTATAAATAATCCAAGTATATCAAATGAATAATATCCAAAACACAGCCACAGTCCTTGTTTTATCCGTCTTAATAAATTTTAAAATCTTTATATTTTGTGAAAAAATAACTTGAATTTCAGGGGAAAATATTGTATTTTGAAAGAAGTTTTTATTGAACAAATGGGGACATAAAAATAGAATATAATTGATGTAAATAATAGAATGTAAGCGTAGTCTTATTTTCGTTCTATACTGAAAATCGCTAATAATATTACACGTAAGAACGTAATTATGACACGCTCCCGACAGGGGGCGTTTTCCTTTTTACTTTTACGTGTGGGTGTTTAGCGATACCTCAGTGTAGAGTAAAATTGTGGAAACGCCTTTTTGTATTTTATATAATCCATACAGAAATAAATATCATGTTCAAATATATTTTCTAACAAACAGGAGTACTTATGAAATCTTTATTTTCGATTATTGCAATGCTACTTTTAATCATTACAAGCAGTTATTATTCTTATGGTCATAATACTTTAATCTTAAATAATGTATTCCTTCCCGAGAAGAACACAGATGCAGTCCAAAAAAGCGGAGTATCAACCATCCGTTTAAATCCCTCAATAAATTTCAAGAATCTTAATAATGTTTCAGAATTAATCATTAAGAATTTTCCTATTACTAATAATCAGACCTCAGATGTTAAGCTATTTTCGATTAAATCTATCATTGATGAAAGAACACAGATTACAACCGGAGATAACATCAGAATGAATCTTCCTGTATTAAGTAGATTCAAAGGTACTATAATTGATGAAGCAAATTCAGAGGTATTTATAACATTAATTGATAATGCAATGTATTGTCATATCAAGAGAGAAAATAATGATGAATATACTATAACACCTTCAACTGTAAATCCAACTGAATACTTCATTTCAGATAAAACTAATAATATGTCTGAAACTCCTTTGAACTGTGGTTCTGTCGAGCCAATTGATTTAGCAAATAACATGATGAAGTATATAAATGATAGAGTTTTATCAGATAAGACACTTCAAGTTGATATTGCAATTGATATGCAGTATTATTGGTACAGTATAAAATTCCCAAATGACAGCATAAAAATCAGAAATTACATCTTATCAGTCTATTCTATGGTTTCTTATATCTATGAAAAAGAAATGAATATCACTGTCCACATACCCTGGCTGCATATCTGGACAACGCAAGACCCATATAATTCTCTAAATCCGGGTACATTAATAAATAATTCAATTATTGCTAACTATTGGAAGACAAATAACCTAAGTGTTCAAGCAAATCTTGTTCATGTAATAAATGCACACGGTGAAGGTGGTGTAGCGAACTATAATTCACTATCCGGGGCTTTCGGTGGAATACATGACGGAAACAGATGGGGGCCTTTTGCAGCGCTATCAGTTCATGGTGACATGTATCCCTTACCTTTTGAATCTGATGGTTTATTGAGATTTGATTATGATGTTCATACTATTGCACATGAAATGGGACATAATTTTAATTGCCCTCATACACATAGTTGTTCATGGAATCCTATGATAGATACCTGTGCAACAGATGAAGGTATAAGTGGTGGTTGTCTTAATTCTAATCAACAGAGAGTAAGAAACGATGGTTCGATAATGAGCTATTGCAGAGAGATTAACAATTGGGTATCTAAAATGACATTCTTAGCAAGACCTGCCCTTCTAATTAGAAATTATGCTGAATCGTGCAATCTAAAAGAAGCAAATTCAAATACAAATAAACCAATAACTATTCCTACACTTATTAAACCAAAGAAAGATACAACAGATGTTCCAATTACACAAACATTTATTTGGAAGTCAGACAATGTAAATTATGATATAATTGAAACATATCATGTTCAACTTTCTACATCAGATGATTTTGCAACATTTGTAATAGACACAATAATAAATGATACTACTTTCTTCTTTTCATATCTAAATGAAGGAACAGATTATTATTGGAGAGTTGCAACCAAAAATTATTTTGGAGAAAGTTCATTTTCAAATACTTGGAAATTCACGACAGAATATAGTGTGCCTGATGCACCGGAATTAATTTCACCACAAACAGGTGATACAATCTTAATTAGGCATGATACAATTGATGTTCATGGAGATATAACAGTTAAGGACACTATTATTGGTGGCAAGTTTATTTGGGGTGGGAAAAGTTCAATTGACTATTATCAATTAAGAATATCAACGGAGAAATATTCAGATGTATTTGTAATAGACAGCACTGATATAATTGATACAATCTATCAATCATCAAGTCTTATGGAACTTGAGCCAAAGCAATATTATTGGCAGGTGAAAGCTTATGGCAAAGGTGGTGAAAGTGAATGGTCGAATTATGGCAGATTTAGAATAGTAGTAGAAACATCAATAACGAATGTTGACGAATCTGTTAATGATAATATAGATGTAAAGATTTATCCCAATCCAGCAAATGATAAATTAAATATCATGTTTAATTTACCTTACAATTCAGAGATTACAATTAGGGTGCATGATATATTAGGAAATAGGTTGTATTGGAATACAGATGAATCAATTCAGTTAGGTTCAAATATTATTACAATACCAATTTCAAACTTACATTCAGGTTTATTCGATATTCAAATAAGAACAAATAAAGAAAATATCATCAGGACATTTTGTGTATTCAGATAAGATGTTTTATTCAGTAATAAATCAATAATTATTTAATAAATATATCGAGGTGTAAAATGTCAAAGATTTTATTAAAGTTATTTTTGTTCTCTCTTATTTTTATATGTATATCAGGAAAACTATTTACTCAAAAACCTATAAAATTAAAACCAATTGAAAAGAATATTCCTATTAAAAAGGAAACTTCT
>SCSM01000043.1 GCA_004322215.1 Bacteroidota bacterium
GCTTTTCACAACTTTTATACTTTGTATATCTGCACCACTTCGTACAACAACCAAATAACATCCGGGATTTATATCTTCTTTCAAATTAATTGTAGTTGTTTGCATCCCACTCTCAAGAAAGCCAAGATTCTTTGTGTAAATTTTATTGCCGAGAATGTCGTATAGTTCTATTGAAACAGAAGAAGAGATATTATTTGTAAATTTAATATTGAAAGTTGAAAATATTGGGTTTGGAAAAACAATAAATTGTTGGTTGATATCAGTATTGACAGCACCAACAATTTGTTTAAATTTATAAATCTTATGATTTGATAAGACAAAAAGATAGCCAGAATTATTGATTTTTAATTGCGAAACACTCTGTGAATCAAGACCAGGTAATTTCTCCCAGGTATTTCCTAAATTACTGCTACTATAAACACCATTTCCACTACCTGCATAAATTATATTATTTTTTCCAATAACAAATGATAACACACCAATGCTATCGAATATTGAAGGAAGATGTTCCCAATCATCCCCAAAATTATAGCTAATAAAAAGCCCACGGTTTATTAAATATGTATCAAAACCATCCCAACTCAAGCCAGCCATAAATAAAGTGTTTTCTATATTATCTGATAATGCTTTTGCCATTATATCTTTCAATCCACTATTGGCTTTTTTCCATGTACTACCATTATCTGTACTTTTACATATGCTATCATTATATAGATTATTTATCAATACATATCCATTGTTAAAAGTTTTGATAAACGAAGCCATAGTCAAATCTAAAGAATTTGAAATTCTCTCCCAATTATTACCATCATCACTGCTTCTAAATAATCCCCCGATATTCAAACCACCAAAAATATATCCCGGTTTATTAGATTCTAATGATAAAATCATATCGCCATTCAACCCTTGATTTGACTGTTCCCAGCTAATACCTGAATTTGTACTTTTGTAAATACCTCCTTTAAAAGTACTCACTAATAAAGAGTTTAGATTTGAAATTGACAAAGTATAAGCATTAATTCCGTCTAATCCATTAACAGTTTGTCTCCAACTTATCCCGGTATCAATACTTTTAAAAATGCCATATAATGTATTCCTGGCATATAAATTATCATTTTTATCAAAATCAAATTCATTTATATCAATATCATCAATGCCGTTATTTACTTGAATCCAGTTAATTCCATTATCCGTACACCGGTACACGCCAGAATTATTTGTACCAACAAATAAGATTCCATTTTTTGTACTAATTAAACAATTGATATTTTTTGACTCCAGTCCCTGATTTACTTCAAACCATGACAAGCCATTATCCATACTTTTGTAAACTCCGTTTCCTTTGGGTCCCATATATAAATTACTAGGGCTGTTGGAACTTTTGCCATAAGTTCCAATAAAAATTTCATCACTTTGATTAATTGAAATAGAATTTACTCCATCAATTTTATTCAAGTCAATTCCTGAAGTAAGTCTTTCCCAGTTTTTTCCATTATTTGTACTTCTAAGTATAGAATTTGGACCTGAATATACCGCAAATATTTCATCTTTACTATTAAATGCAAATGCATTAACATCATAATAGAAACCATACTGTCTTTCCCATGATTCGCCATCATCGGTGCTGATAAATAACTCGGGGGAACAAGCAAAAATAATGTCATTTTTGTTTATTCCTAACATCTCAGGCTTATATGAACCTAATCCATTTGTTAATTTTATCCATGAATTACCCTTGTCAGTAGTTTTATAAATACCTGTACCGGATAATGCAACGAAAATTTCATTTTTCGAATTCATTACAATCGAGGTTACTTCAAATGGAGAATGTACAAATGTCATTAGAGAATCCCATGTTTGCCCGTTATCAGTGCTGCGGAAAAAGCATTGGTCAAATCCTGCATAAATTATACCTTCCCTATCTATGAGGATTGAAGAATTATCTTTATCAACTTTAAAGACTCTTTTCCATGAAATACCTAAATCTGTGCTTTTGTAAATTCCATCTCTAACACCCGCATACATATCTCCGTTATTACTTTCGGCAAGCGAATATACTGTGGCACAATATGGGCTATTTAATTTTTCCCAATAATCATCTGATACCAGGTTTTTTGAGGATATAATGAAAAGCAAAACAAAAAAGTTAAAAAAAATTGTTTTCATATTTTTACCTTTATAAGAATTAGAACATTTATTTTATATAAATAATATTCTTCTTTTTTTGATTGATGCTTATATTACATAACCAAAAATAACCTCCTAAAAGGTCTTTCAAAAATTACCTTAATCAAGAATTAAAATAAAATATTGTATCATTTTTTTAATATAGACAATTGAAATTCAAATATAGTTACATAAAAATAAAAAAATTTTTAAAAAATACCTTTAGCCATAAAGTAATAACCAAAAATAAGGCAAAATGTTACAGTAGAAATGAAATTTTTTTAAATTTATCCTAAATTATTCGCTTTCGTTATTCACTATTCGCTTTTCACAACTTTTATACTTTGTATATCTGCACCACTTCGTACAACAACCAAATAACATCCGGGATTTATATCTTCTTTCAAATTAATTGTAGTTGTTTGCATCCCACTCTCA
>SCSM01000046.1 GCA_004322215.1 Bacteroidota bacterium
ACCGTGTGGGGAACACGTGCAGTTACAGCACCACAGAAACCGGCAAAGAACGCTCTACTGCTCTTTAATGCATCAAAGTAATGGAGGGAATAGTTATACATCAATCTCCCTCAAACTTATCTCACTGACTAATTGAGTAGAATCGCCCCTGTTTTCATTAAATTCATCGGGAGTAAAGTTAGTAAGTTCAACATATCTATCCCTGGCTGTATCACTGCTTTTATGAATTTCAAAAACTGGAGTATAATTGAAGCAACTATCAGATTCAACCCAAAACAATAACCAAATTTTCATATAATTCCTTTCACTTGTTTTCCATTCTTTGAATAATTGCTTTTAGAGTTTCTTCCGGGAGTTCTGAAATATCATGTACTTCTTCACCCCACTTTTCATTCCATTCATAACCCTGTTCCAATTCTCCACAGTATTGGTTAAAACCATAATTGGGATGATTAGGAACTTTGTTCATAGAATAAACAGAATTATCTACAACAATGGTATATCTATCATTAGTTTTTCCGCCGTTATCATAAACTTTAACTTCTTTACCTTGTATTTCCATTTTTTAATCCACCAAATAATCCTTCAAATTATCTTCTGTCAGATTTTTTAATTGTTCCTTATTCAGCCCTAATGGATTTAAAATTTTGTAATCTTGGAATGTAATTTCTTTTTCAATACAGGTGAAACAATCTGTAATTTCATTTTGTTGCATACTCTCTTGTAAATTTTCCCATGCTTCATCTTCATTGTTTGCGAAAATAGTATAGCTTAAAAAAGTATATTTGTTCATTTTTAAAACCTCATCAATATTTTAACAAATCGTTATTCATTACTTTAACTATTTTATTCTGTTTCATCAATAATTTCAGGTAGATCAAAACAACCCTCGAAATCATCAAGATAAGAATACTGCTCTTTTTTTATTTCATCCATTTTAAAGTCTATACATGCTATACCATCATTGTTGGAAGAATTGATGAAACATACTGCCTCGTATTCAGAATTGTCGCATAATGTATCATCAGTTTGTTGAATGTGCATTTCTCCATTTTTGCAACGAAGGCAAAGTGCTGAATCCGGGTAATCATATAAAACTACATTTTTCATAAAATACTCCTATAAAAATTATTAATGCTCTGAAGGTAAATAGCAGACATTATTAGTAAACCAAATTTCAATTTCATCAAGCGGAAAATCTGTAAAATCTATCTCTTGAGTTTGAATGATGTTATAGTTCCCATCTTCGATATTCAGAATTGCCGATTTATCTTCATTCACTTTAAGTTTATATACCTGAAATTCGGTTTGTTTGACTTTTTCATCGTATTGCCAATTTGCTACTGCATCTATGAGCCAATAGCAAGAACAACTATCTGCTAAGAATTTTACACCATCTGTATAAAGAATGCCAAAAGGATGTTGATAATAATGCTCCGTTCCGGTAAACAAGTTTAGACTATCTTTAATTTCTTTTGCTGAATTCATTTGATTTCTCCCTTCTCATCAACATCAGGTATATAGCCACATCCTTCATAGCTTTTCTCACCATCTTGAAGTTTCTTTTTTATTTCAGATTCCTTCTCAAAACAGTCCATACAAATTGTGTCTTCATTAAACCAAGACATAGTGCGTGCATCCAAGACATTACCACATCTATCACAATACTTTTTACTGAAAAACTTATCTCCCATATTTTTCACCTTTTATTAGTTTAAAATAATAGCAACGGAATTGTCCGGTGCCATCGGTTTTGAATTAATGACAAAGAGCTTCAATGCTGTAATAAATGGTTGCTATCAAGATGATACCCCATACAACGAAGAAAGCTGCAACGATATAATTCATTCTACCTCCTTTTGATTATTAGTTGATAATATATAATCACAAGCTTTCTGTGCTTGTGAAGCTGCTATCAATATCATGCGATTATCACTATTCAATGCTTGAAGCCAGTTTTGAATATATGAAGCGTGGTTATCTATTGTTTTTTGAATACCTGATATATTACAAAGGTAGGAAGCCCCTATTTCTGCAACCAATTCTTCTTTTGAATAGTTCTCAGTTCCAAATTGAATTTTATCAATAATACCCCTGCGTGCTAATCTTTGTTTAGCACCTGTTGAATGTACAAGTTCATGGAAGAGTGAAGCATAATAGTCATTACTTGATTGAAAGTTTTCTATTGATTGAATTTCTATTATATCATTGCGAGGTTTGTATCGAGGATTACTAATTATATTATTAAAGATTATCTCAGGTGGATTATGATATCTTTGAATGATTTGCTCTGCTTCAATTATCTTAGGATTCGTGGACATGATATTTCGATTCTTCAATACATCTTCTGGTATATTACATTGAGCTATATTAAAGACATAATAATATCTTAACAAGAAATGAATATCAGCCGAAAGTTCGTCAACATCATTTTCTTTTTGAGAAATATCAACAATTGGTTTCCAAAAAACAACGAGTGATGCTTTTTCATCTTTTATTATACTGCCCCTTATATCTCTACACTGCTTAAATGATAACCATTGATTTGATTCATAGTCTTGCATTCCAAGAAGCATGATATTAATTCCATTGTAGCGTAGTCCTGATATTAGATTTTGAGGATATGCAGTTTTCCAAGTTTTCTGCCAGGGGACAACACCTTGCTTTAGTTTCTCTATTATCAAATCTGTTATTTTCTGATATATAAAATTCATAGATACCCCCGGACTACCTGTCTAACTCAATCATCGTTTTCATCATTTTGGCTAATTTGATTTCAGCTTCGGTTAGTTCTTCTTCTGAAATGGAAAAAGTGTTAGATAGCGTTGATTCATCTTTCATAGCAGATAATACAATTTCATCAATTCTTGTCCAAGCTTCATCTTTATCTTCTGCTATAACAGTATAACTTGCTGTGAATTTCTTTATATTCATTTTCAAACCCCATCGCTATATTAAGAGTGGTTATTGGATAAATCTTTTAAAGAAGAAGGCTACCGATGTGGTAGCCTTCTCAGATAATTCATTTTGTTTCTTCTGCTGATGTCTCTGGATGCGTTACTTCGAGTTTAAACAACTCGGCTTCCAATAACGTGATGTCCTTCTCAATTTTATTAATCTTTGTGGCTTCATAGTTATCGCTGTACTCATGCCATAACTTCTTAGTTTTGGCAATCCGTTTGTTGAAGCGTTCTTCCGATTTCTTGATTTGTTCTTCAAGCTCTGTTTTTCTTTTCTGAAATTCGGTAGTAGCTTTTTCATCTCGGTCTTTGGCTTGTAACCTCCAGTCATTAACTTTGCGACGCTCACGTTCCAAAGATTGATTCTTATTCAATAATGTTCTTTTTAATGCGGCAATCTTCTGTTTGTTTAATAGTTCTTTCTTATCTGATTCAGGTTTTGATTCTGTTTCAGCTTTTTCTTCTGAACTGATAACTTCCGCTTTTTCAGAATCTGCCCGAACTTGTTCGTTATCTTGTTCGAGTTCATCGGAAGGATTAATAGTTTCTTCCGGTTCTTCTGTTTCAGCTTGCTTGCTTTTCTTTTTAAAGATATTTCCCTTTTTCATAAAAAATACTCCGTAATTGGTTGAAAAATATAATCTTTATTCGTTTCTATGTACGTACAAGAACTGAATACAATATAATAAATACCGGAGTTAGGAACAAGAAATATTTTCGTTTAACTCAATTATTTTTCAGGTAGTTATGATGATTTGAAGGAAATTTGATTTGATAAAAGTAATTTTATTCAAAGTTCAAAATTATTGGAAGATTTGTTTATACAAATCCGGCATTTCAGATGATTAAATAGTGAATTGTAGAATAATCTACAATTTTGATGATTCCGCTATATTATTGGAGTGTGTTTTTATTTAAAGTTGGAAAAAAAGTTTTTTTTCCAAATGTATAAATTGACTAATACAGTTTATACTGGATATACAGAATTATTAATTGTATGGTAAAGAAACAACATATCATGGCAGGTAGTTTATATATTTGCAGATAATAAAAAAAAGAAAATAATTGGCAGAATAGGTAAAAGATATTTTGCATAATAGACATTTATTTTCTTATTTTGCGGGTGGCTCTATAGAATTTTGCAATTAACAATCACAACACAATGAGAATTAATATTTCATTAGAATCTGCAAAAGATGAGTACAAATTACCTATCAACTACCTCTATCCGTTGAGCGCTGTTGTTTATAAAATTTTTGCAACTGGTTCTGAAAGCATAGCAAAATGGTTACATGAAAAAGGATTTAGCGATAAATCTGGGAGAAATTTAAAACTATTCAATTTTTCTAATTTAGTTTTTGGCAAATACCAGATCAATCCTGACTTTATAAGATGCATGGGTAGTTGTTCGTTCATTTTTTCATCTCCGATTGAGACTGAACTTATCCAGACATTTATCAACGGGATTATTAATCTTCAATCCTTTCAAATAGGGAACAAAAAATATCAATCTGAATTTCGTATCTCTGGAATTCAACTTGAGAAACCACCACAATTTGATGATGAACAAATTTTCAAAACAAAGTCACCGATTTCAGTATCAACTATCATTGAGATAAAAGGTGAGAAGAAAATATACTATTACCGACCAGAAGATAGCGGTTTTACCGAAGCTATTCAAAAAAATCTTATTAAAAAATACGAAATGATATATCAGAAAACCTATAACGGTACAATTGAAGTGTCAATACCTAAAGGAGCAACCCCCAAAAGCAAACTGATAACCATCAAAGAGGGTTCTATAGAGGAAACTAAAATTAAAGCTTTTTTAACTACAATTTCAATCAAGGCAGAACCTGATATTATGAAGACAGCCTATTATTGTGGTTTAGGGGAGAGAAATAGTCTGGGATTCGGGATGTTGGAATTATTTAATTTAAATAAATTGGAGGTAAAGAAGTGAGATTACATTTTTCGTTAACACCAAATATACAGACGATTCCATTTGACTATCAACATTTTCTAATTGGAGTATTTCATAAATGGATGGGATGGAATGTGATTCACGATGAAATAAGTCTTTATTCGTTAAGCTGGCTTCAAAACGGTAAAATGACAACTGCTGGATTAGATTTCTCACATGGTGCAAAATGGTTTATTAGTTTCTGGGATGAAGAGATGTGCAGACAATTAGTAACCAACGCAATGAATAATCCTGATGTATTTTATGGGATGGTTGTAAAAGAAATTCAGATGCAGGAAACTCCTAATTTTAGTGGTAAGGAAAAATTCATTTTATCAAGTCCGGTATTTATTAGAAAGTATGATGAGAATAGAAAAGCAATTCACCTTACATATAAAGATGAAGAAGCTAATTATTATTTGACTGAAACAATAAAAAAGAAATTATCAGCCGCACACTTGGATTATGATGTTAAAATATATTTTGACAAAAATTATAATGCCTCTAAAACAAAATTGGTAAAAATCAACGGTATTGAAAACAAGGCGAATTTTTGTCCTGTTATTGTTGAGGGTAATCCAGAAGCAGTGAAGTTTGCTTGGAACGTTGGAATTGGACATTCAACCGGTTCTGGGTTCGGTGCAATATATTAAATTTATTTAAAATAGTTCTAAGATTTATGGGAGGAAAAAATGTTTGTAGTAAAATATTCAGGTGCGTTTGGATTTATAAAACCTTGGACAGCAGTTAGGGATAACGAGACTTTTAGCCAACAATTTCTTACTCCTTCAATCATTGAAGGAATTGAAAAAAAGCTATTCCCTGATTTATTAGACTTTGTTGGTATAAAAAAAATAATACAGCACAGATTAACTTACTCCTGGCTTTCAGCACAACAGGAACAAACACAACCACGGGGTGTAAATTCTGTATTACATAAAAAAGAAAAGCAAATAGAATTTTCAAGACCTAAATCAATTCTTTTAAGAAGTGTACTTATAAATCCAATTTTATATTTAGCATTTAATAACAGAATAGATGCTGAAGAAGCATCTATTCAACATATTTGCTTATGTAGAAATGAGGATATCTTGATGCCTGCACCGGTAAATAATGATTATAATGAATTTATAACAGAAGTTTCTGGGGATGAATTTGATGACCCACTTGGAAAATACAAGGGATTTGAATTAAGATTTGATAAAAATGAAAAAGCATTTATAGTTGGTTATAACAGATTTCATAATAATGAACCAATGTACGGCTGGTTAAATATTGTTGGAGAAAATCCTTTGCAAACATATGAAATTTAAATATGAATAATCATAATGACATTTTAGCAAAAAGCGGAAGTAATGGAGGCATTTCTCTTTACAACCATTTGCAACATGTTGGAGCTGTCTCTGAAAAGATTGCAAATCACTTAGGTTTTGATTCGACAATAGTTAGAAATGGAGCATATCTGCATGATATTGGTAAAGTTCATCCTGACTTTCAAGCTATGCTAAATGGGAATTACAACAAAACAAAAATTGATTTCAGACATGAAATTTCTTCTATAATGTTTTTACCGCTATTTCCAAAAGAAGAATGGATATTTTTGATTGATATGGTTATAGCTCATCACCGTTCTCCAATAAAAGATACAAAAGAACAGGGAATAATTGATTTAGTTAATATTGAAGGGAGTGAGGCAATATTTCAAAGGCATACCGAGCAATGGGAAGTATGGTCTCCTATTGCAATTGATATATTATTGGTATTGGGAATTAAAACAAAGCCAATAAATATAGCTGAAGCAAAAAACGCCTTCGATTTCGTTATTGACCAATGCAAACATAAAAAATTAGAATGGTCAAGATATAAGGGATTAATGAATGGGGCAGATTATTTAGCATCAGCTCTAATTGATAAAACTTTTGAATATGCAAATAATTTATTCAATATTCCTGACTTGACTTATTTTGAATCGAAGGAAAGAAAAAGTAAAATATATCCCTTATCTATTGTTAATTCTGATGATAAAAGACCTCATACTTTAGTTATTGCTCCTACAGGTGCAGGTAAAACTGATTTTTTGATGAGAAGATGCAAATCAAGGGTATTTTATACTTTACCTTTTCAAGCATCAATAAATGCAATGTTTGAGAGATTTAAAAGATGCCTGCCCATAGATACTGATTTAAGAGTATTGCATGCAGCATCCAGGTTAAAAGCAGCAGATGTTAATTCTTATGAAGAGCGTGCCTTGCAATCAATGATAGGCTCATCTATTAAGGTATTAACGCCCCACCAGCTTGCCTCATTAATTTGTGGTACTCATGGTTTTGAAAGTATTGCATTAGACATTTCAGGGTGCGATGTTATTCTCGATGAAATTCATTCTTATTCTGATGTTGCTCAATCTATGGTTATTGAAATTATCAAAGTCCTTTTAAAATTAAATTGCAAAATTCATATTGGTAGTGCAACAATGCCTGGAGTCCTCGTAGAAAAGGTAGTTGAAACTCTTGGCGGTGAGGATTCATTGTATACTGTTAAATTATCTGATGAAGAGCTTGATACTTTCAACAGGCATAGAATATTTAAACATGATAATGAACAAGCTGCATTTGGCATTATTGATGACGCAGTTAAATGTAATAGCAAAATCTTAATTGTATGTAATAGAGTCGAAGTTGCACAACGAAGGTTTAAAGAACTTAGAAAAATATATCCTGAATTACCTATGTTATTATTGCATAGTCGTTTTCGTAGAAAAGACAGAACTGCACTTGAATCAATTTTACAAGAAAATTTTAATAACCGAGAAAAAATGCCAGGTAGTTGCATTGTAGTATCTACTCAGGTAGTTGAAGTAAGTCTTGATATTAGTTTTGATATTATGATTACAGACGCCGCCCCAATTGATTCATTAATTCAACGCTTTGGCAGAGTAAACAGGTATAGAACAAAAAAAAGCATAGAAAATAGGGTCATTAAAGAAATTCATATAATTAAACCACCTGCTACCGCAAAAGATTGCTTACCATACAAACAGGAAATTGTTGATTTATCTTATAATCAATTTGACAATGATGAGATATTATTAGAAAGAGAAATACAGAATAAAATTGATACTGTTTATCCTTCAATTCAAATAATACCTATTGGTACTCTTATTGTTTGGGATGGTGATCAATTTCTTTTAAGAGAATTATGCCATTATCCCAAAGCTGTGTTAATAGAAACTTTGAATATAGAATCTGCAACAGCAATTAAGCTTTCAGACCAAGAATTATACGAAAATTCTAAGGCAGATGAACGTATTTCTCTTGAAATACCCATTCCAAGAACAGCAGTATTCAGAAATTATCCCAATTTTGGTAAGTCTAATTATGGAACCAAGCCAATAATCATCCCAGGTGAATTATACGATGAAACGCTTGGGTTACAATGGAAAGAAATTAATAATTTTATCTAATTAGGAGAAAAAATATGTATACATCGCATATTGGGAAAAAGTTTTTGGAGTTGTATAATAGGAATAACAACCTAAACATGACAGCTAAACAGTATTTTGAAGATATTCACTTTCCACTTTTTTATGACAATGAAAGGTATCTGCACAGTCCCGGTAATACCCCATTATTTCAATTAATTGCAGAACATAAAACAAAAGATAGCGAAGCCAGAAAAACCAAAAAAAATGATATAATTAATAAAACCACTGAATTTGTTAAAAATATTGAATTAATACCTGATATGAGCTTCGCAATTGGTTATCCTTCGGCAGACGTAATGGGTACTACATCAGGTCAGATTACAGCATTGAAAATACCTATTTCGGAAGAAGATATATTTGCTTCCTGGATAGGTGTAGGATTTGGAATAGGTGTAAATGGTGGTTTAAATATACTCTTTGATAACGAGTTGGTTTTTAATGCCATCGAGGAAGGTTTCAAGATTTATAGAGACTATGTGAATGAAAATGACAATATCAAGAACAAGATTGAAACTTGGAATAGTGTATGGTTTACCCATAGACTTAGCGATAATTATGTAGGTGAATATACCAAAGCTAATTTTCAGCCAGTTACAGTTTCTAAAAAAGGCGAAGTTATTATGGAACGTTCTACTTGGGTAAAGATATTATTAGCATTATCAAATAAATTACCAAATGTAAATTTAACAGGGTATGTTTATAGTTTTGGACAAATGAATAGAACAATTGGTTTTATACAGTTCAACTTGCCAGAATTAAAAGAACTATCAGATCTATACAAAGTGTTATTTGCAAAATCTGATGTCTTGAAGAATAAAAATCTTTTAGAATTATATGAAACCGAATATTCATTTCAAAAAGCCTGTCAAATGGGAGTAATAGGTTTAAGAGCCATGCAGCCAAAGGATTTGAAGCAATTTATACCAGGCGGCAAAGACAATTCACTACCAAAACTTAAATCAGATGAAAAATCAATTATTAACTATTATATTTACCAATTATGGATTATTGCCATGCTAAACAACAAAGATTTACTCGAACTTGCAGAAAAAACTGCAAAAGCCTTAATTGAGTTCATTGATTTGGATAAAAAAGTCAGGATGACTCGTACAAGGGTTGTCGAAGATCTACTTGGTACGAGAAACCGCAAAGATTTTATTGAAAAAATCAATTCAATTATTGAAATTGATTCATCATTATCAGAAATAAGTAATGAATTAGTAAATCAAATTATGCTAAACATTGCACCTTTTGACATCCCTCTTTTTGTTACTTTATTAAGATTTAAATATTTGTCATTTACTAAATAATTATTAAACTATTAGGAGAATAACAATGAAGAATCCATTTATTTATGTTCGTGGTCTTAAACATGCCGACCATACTGTATTTGCAGTTGAAAAGGGTCAAAAAAATTATTGGGATAATCAATTCCAAAGATTAGTTGCTTACTCTGGTGGTCAACAAATTAAAAGGCAAATAATTGAAGAAGCAATGAGAATTTTAAATGTTGAACCTGCTCCCGTTACATTTTATTTTGAAGCTCCAAAACTTAGTGAGAAAGAAGTTATTACACCTGCTGACCCAAGATTTGTTGACCAACTTCTCAGTGGGTGGATGATTGCACAATCCGGTGGAGGTGGTAGAACAATAAAAAGAAGAAGTCCTTTATCAATTTCTGCTATGAGACCTTTGCATCCGTTATTGAGCGGCATTAACAATGAAGATGTATCTTTTGATAGAAGCGATCGACCTGACGTTCATAAAGTAATTGTAAAAGATACAACTGGCAAAGTTCTTACTGATGAAGAAATAGCACAATTGCTTTCGGGGTCTGATAGAAGTTTAAGAAGAAAATGGATACAGGATAATAAACGTACAACAGGTTTATATGTTTATGATGTAGCCATTGATATGAGAACTCTGTTCAGTATTTCACAGAACCAACTCGAACCGGAACTTACACAATCAATGATTGAATCTCTAAAACAGGATGGATGGAAGGAATCCAAAAACGTATTTGGTCATTGTCTTGTATTGCCGGAAGTAGAAAGAAAAAGAATAATTCCTGTTTTAGCAAGTGCAGTTCTAAACTGGAGAATTCATACAAATCAGTCACGGACTTTTAGCTTTATGGAAACTCTTGCTGTCTCAATAAGCGATAATGCTAATAAAGTTGTAGCCTCAATACGAGCTGTGCTATCAGAAGATACTGAAAAGTTAAGAGCAATTCCAATTATTGATAATACTGCCGGTGCAGACATATTTATTTCTTTGCCTTGTGATGGCTATATTGCGGGTGTTCATGGAACTGCAAAAGCACTCGAAGATGCTGAGATAAAAATAAAGGACTTGCTTCTTACTTTTGATTATGAAAATCAGCTTTAACAAAAATGGAAAATGTAACAACTGAAATTTCAAGTATCAATAACAGAACTTTTATATCAGGTACTGAATTAAACTACTACTTCATCTGCCACCGTAAGCTCTGGCTCTTCTCCAACCATATCCAATGCGAACAGGAGTCAGATTCTGTGCTTAAGGGCAAACTACTGCATGAAAATTCCTACTCTGATGAGAAAAAAGAGTTTGAGTTCGATTCTATTAAAGTGGATTGGTTAGACTTAAAAAATAAAGTTATTCACGAAGTGAAGAAATCGGATAAAGCCGAAGACGCTCACGTATGGCAATTGAAATACTATATATATTATTTCAAGGTTAATAACATTGGTGAGTTTACAGGAGAACTCAATTATCCGAAATTAAAGAAAAAAGAAAAAGTAATTCTCAACGATTCCGATATTGTGCAAATCGAAAGTATAATTAACGAGATTAAGACTATTACATCAATACCGGAACCACCCAAAGTCGGGAAACCAATGAGAATTTGCAAAAATTGCTCTTATTATGAAATGTGCTGGGTTTAATCATGAAACGACAATACTATATTTTTACACCAGGCAAACTAAAAAGAAAGGACAATACAGTATTTTTTATTCCTTTTAATAACATCGAATATCAGGATGACGAAAATGTGCAAAACGACATTCTGCTATCAATAGATTCGGATATGAATGAAACCGTTCCTTCAGATAAAATTGTATTGCCGATTCAAGATGTTGATTCATTCTACATAATGACCGAATCATCGTTTAATACTCGCTTTCTTGAATTTTGTTCAAAAAATAATATACCGATTCATTTTTTTAATCGCTACGGTTTCTATACAGGTTCGTATTACCCAAAGGAATACCTCCTAAGCGGTTCGCTTTTGGTTAAACAAGTCAAAACTTATTCAAATCCTGGCAAAAGACTTCAAATAGCAAAGTTTTTTATTGAGGGGGCAACATACAATCTGACAAAAAACCTAAAGTATTATAATAATCGGGAAAAGGACGTCCAAGCCCAGATAAATACAATCGAAGAGCTTTACGCAGATATATCGAATTCTGCCGATATAGAAGAGTTGATGGGTATTGAGGGTAATATCCGAAAAGTATATTATACAGCATTTGAAACAATTCTCGGAGACGAATTTCAACTAATTGCAAGAAAGTATAACCCTCCTTCAAATCCACTGAATGCTTTGATTTCGTTTGCAAATACTTTAGTTTATACGGCTGTGTTGTCGGAAATTTATCGGACACAACTTAATCCAACAATTTCATTTCTCCATGAACCCGGGGAGCGTCGGTTCTCTTTAGCTCTCGATATAGCTGAAATATTTAAACCGCTTTATGCCGACAGATTGATATTTAAGATGATAAATAACAAACAAATACAGGTCAAAGACTTCCAGAACGAACTAAATGGATTTTACTTAAAAGAAAAAGCAAGAAAAGAATTTGTGCAGGAATTTGATTCGAAACTTAAAACTGTAATTAAACATAGAAAACTGAATCGTGAGGTGTCTTACCGAAGAATTATCAGACTTGAGTGCTATAAATTGATAAAGCATATAATTGGCGACAGCGAATATGAACCTTTTAAAATATGGTGGTAATATGTATTGCATTTTAGTATATGATATTAGTGATAAACGTGTTGCAAAAGTTTTAAAACATTGCAGGCAATTTTTGAACTGGATACAAAACTCTGTATTTGAGGGTGAGTTAACAGAAGCCAAGATTGAAGAAATGCTAATAGGTATCAAGAAAATTATCAAGAAAGAAGAAGATTCGGTAATACTATTTTCAATGCAAAGTAACAAGTATTTGAAGAAAGAGATATTGGGAGTGGAAAAAAGTCAACTTATCTCGAATTACATATAGCAGTTTACAAGAGGTAAGAGTCAAAATAAATATCGTCGGGTAAGTAATTTTTTCAGAATATTCAGCTAATAATTGATGTAAAAAAAGGACAGCGTTCTTTGACAACCAGAATAAATCTAAGTTCGAGCATATTTGTCGGACTACCGTGAAAAATCCGGAATTGCCACCCGACAAATATTTATGGATGAATTTTGAATAAAGAACTTGATAAAATCAAGCTAAAATAGTACATTTGTGGCGGCTTTTAATCGAACTATGGTAGAATTGAAATTTATTTTGGTTATTTCTACCGGCTTGGAAGTCTTTCTTTTAATCGAACTATGGTAGAATTGAAATAAATCTTGCCCTTGGTACTACGGGGATAAAGATATCTTTTAATCGAACTATGGTAGAATTGAAATATGAATGATACAACGGATGTTGTTGTTGATATGTCACTTTTAATCGAACTATGGTAGAATTGAAATATAACTAATGCTGATGATTTAGAAATAATCAAAACCTTTTAATCGAACTATGGTAGAATTGAAATATCTTTTTAAATCGTCATGATGTTTACTCAATACATCCTTTTAATCGAACTATGGTAGAATTGAAATTAATTTTCATAGAGCATATTACCATCTCCTCACAGCCTTTTAATCGAACTATGGTAGAATTGAAATATATATTAAACACAGAGACATTTGTTAAGAATCTGCCTTTTAATCGAACTATGGTAGAATTGAAATTTAAGTAGCAGAGTGTGGATTCAAAGCGAATTAAACTTTTAATCGAACTATGGTAGAATTGAAATTTGGAGTACACGCATTTTTTTCGTATAGAAAATTCTTTTAATCGAACTATGGTAGAATTGAAATATGCTAATCAGTATCGTCCAAGCCGGTGTCAACGCCCTTTTAATCGAACTATGGTAGAATTGAAATACTCGTTGGCGAAATAAACGAACCATTCTTTATATTCTTTTAATCGAACTATGGTAGAATTGAAATGAGACAGCATCTCCAATCCTCATGTCGAAGATGCGTCTTTTAATCGAACTATGGTAGAATTGAAATAAGATAGCCGAACCACAACAGGTAGGCGTAAATACCTTTTAATCGAACTATGGTAGAATTGAAATTGAGATTGACGGAGGATATTCCGGTACTTGTCCCTCTTTTAATCGAACTATGGTAGAATTGAAATTAGCTTACCTCTTTATTATCATAGCTTGTCCTGTCGCCTTTTAATCGAACTATGGTAGAATTGAAATATATAAGCATGGCTTCGGAAGCCTTCAAATTTCATCTTTTAATCGAACTATGGTAGAATTGAAATTGGATCTACCGAGACAATTCGGGCAGATGAGTTGTACTTTTAATCGAACTATGGTAGAATTGAAATAGTAAGTTTTCCAAATAAGCCTGATTTAGAATTATCTTTTAATCGAACTATGGTAGAATTGAAATAAATATAGACCTTCTGCATCAGGTCTGAAATAGCACTTTTAATCGAACTATGGTAGAATTGAAATGAGTTAAACATAAAGATATTGTTAATATCCTATCACTTTTAATCGAACTATGGTAGAATTGAAATAAGTTTGTTTCATTGCGTCATGTATAGCATCCTTATCCTTTTAATCGAACTATGGTAGAATTGAAATGAATAAAACAGACCTTTGAAGATGTTTTCGAATCGCTTTTAATCGAACTATGGTAGAATTGAAATGAGGTTATTCCAATAGCACTTATATTGGCGATAAACCTTTTAATCGAACTATGGTAGAATTGAAATTTGGATTCTGATCCTGATTATCTTGATAATTTAATACTTTTAATCGAACTATGGTAGAATTGAAATTAAAGATGTCAAACTTAGCTACGACATTGGCCCTCTCTTTTAATCGAACTATGGTAGAATTGAAATAAAAGAAGGAAGGCAGAACAATAACTTATGAACAGCTTTTAATCGAACTATGGTAGAATTGAAATTACAAATGCTTACATCATCTTATTGGAAAGCTCTGACTTTTAATCGAACTATGGTAGAATTGAAATGAAATTGAGTTATTTGCTTTGGACCCGATTCCTGAGCCTTTTAATCGAACTATGGTAGAATTGAAATAACTATTACAATTGGATTTTGACCGTTTTGAATTTCTTTTAATCGAACTATGGTAGAATTGAAATAAATAAATACTTACCGACAACCAGACAAAAATAATCTTTTAATCGAACTATGGTAGAATTGAAATATAATTTTAATTGCTGAAACTGACCTTTTGCATAAGACTTTTAATCGAACTATGGTAGAATTGAAATTAGGTTATCTTCTTCACACTTATAAGAACCCTGCACTTTTAATCGAACTATGGTAGAATTGAAATAGTGAATTAGTATCGTAGTAATCGGCACTAAACATCTTTTAATCGAACTATGGTAGAATTGAAATGTAGATTGGACGTTCTGTAATTAGTGTCTTATACGCTTTTAATCGAACTATGGTAGAATTGAAATATACTATGACCCATTTCACATTGCCAATTATTAAGCTTTTAATCGAACTATGGTAGAATTGAAATGAAACTACACGTTAAGAAGCAAGGACAGCCCGATTTCTTTTAATCGAACTATGGTAGAATTGAAATAAAGATTTGAGACAGCAGAAAATTGAATTTGGTAAACTTTTAATCGAACTATGGTAGAATTGAAATAAGAACAATGCGATTAAAAAAGATTGTTGGTGCGAACTTTTAATCGAACTATGGTAGAATTGAAATTAATATGGAGCTTCGATAATTTCGCTGAAAATTCTCTTTTAATCGAACTATGGTAGAATTGAAATTGAAATACCAGGTCTCAAAATCTTTGAGGACCCGACCTTTTAATCGAACTATGGTAGAATTGAAATATAAATGACTGTGCGAACTATCATTTACAATTAAACTTTTAATCGAACTATGGTAGAATTGAAATATTTTAGACAATTTTGAAAGAGGTTCAAACAGCTATTCCTTTTAATCGAACTATGGTAGAATTGAAATGAAGAGACCTATTATAGAAAGGTCATGAAATCATTCTTTTAATCGAACTATGGTAGAATTGAAATATACAAAAACTGCAAAGCGAAAAAATAAAATATTTACTTTTAATCGAACTATGGTAGAATTGAAATAGTATAGTAGGTGCTGTAATGCAAGCATCTATACTCGCTTTTAATCGAACTATGGTAGAATTGAAATAAGACAAACAAGAACCTATTGATTGTGAAATGAGACTTTTAATCGAACTATGGTAGAATTGAAATATAATGTTTCTGAATCAGATGCAAATGAAATTAAACCTTTTAATCGAACTATGGTAGAATTGAAATATGAATCACGCTGAGTTAAAAGTATATCAACTAAACTTTTAATCGAACTATGGTAGAATTGAAATAAACTATTATATATTGATTTGTTCTGTGGCGCCGGTCTTTTAATCGAACTATGGTAGAATTGAAATTATAAATCCCCTTGCTTATCTTCTTCTGCCTTTGATCTTTTAATCGAACTATGGTAGAATTGAAATATTCAAATAAAGTGTCAACGATTTCATCGGTCAGCCTTTTAATCGAACTATGGTAGAATTGAAATAGATAAGTACGGCAGAATTCGTGCAATCTTACAGGCTTTTAATCGAACTATGGTAGAATTGAAATGTTTTTTTGTGATTTTTGTTAATGAACTTGTAGAACTTTTAATCGAACTATGGTAGAATTGAAATAAAATTCGGAGTAATACAGAAGCGAATTCGGGTGCGCTTTTAATCGAACTATGGTAGAATTGAAATACGCTATTTGAATGTCGTCGAGGACTTTCATGTTGTCTTTTAATCGAACTATGGTAGAATTGAAATTCAATTATCTGGTTTAAATCATAAGGTGTTATATGGCCTTTTAATCGAACTATGGTAGAATTGAAATAACAAAATGATATAGCCGATGATAAAATTATCAACCTTTTAATCGAACTATGGTAGAATTGAAATGATGGACAGCAAAGAACAAAACGTGGTTTGAAACCCTTTTAATCGAACTATGGTAGAATTGAAATATTATATTATGATATAGATTTAGTCGGAACTGAACGCTTTTAATCGAACTATGGTAGAATTGAAATGGAAATTGATGAGGCAATTATACCTATCGAACAGAACTTTTAATCGAACTATGGTAGAATTGAAATTACATTGGTTTACCTTATAATGAATCTGCTAAACCCTTTTAATCGAACTATGGTAGAATTGAAATCCAAATTCATCAACCGGTGTAAAGTCAGCTGTAAAACTTTTAATCGAACTATGGTAGAATTGAAATAATGAATAATTAAGGAAATAACAAATGTCATACGCCTTTTAATCGAACTATGGTAGAATTGAAATTTCACATGGATGAAGAGAAAGCAAAATATATAATGCTTTTAATCGAACTATGGTAGAATTGAAATCAAATATTCTGCCGTCGAATCAAGTGCAGTTACTTCTTTTAATCGAACTATGGTAGAATTGAAATATTGGTTTATTAAGCCTTCTACTTCTTCATTAGGAACTTTTAATCGAACTATGGTAGAATTGAAATTTTGATAAAGGGCAGCCTTTACAAGTATAATGGAACTTTTAATCGAACTATGGTAGAATTGAAATATCGGATATTGGGAAGACATACGAAAATTCAATAACACTTTTAATCGAACTATGGTAGAATTGAAATTTATTTGATGTTGACAAATGGAAAGACAATTTTGCACTTTTAATCGAACTATGGTAGAATTGAAATATGAAAGAAATAAAGAAAGCGGGGAAATATCTATCGGCTTTTAATCGAACTATGGTAGAATTGAAATGAATATGTATTTATGGGACAGGGTTCAGGAATTGAGCTTTTAATCGAACTATGGTAGAATTGAAATTTCAAAGACACATGGCAAGGTATATATGATTTTATACTTTTAATCGAACTATGGTAGAATTGAAATATCATAGTGGAGGACTTATGACAATAGATGAAATAACTTTTAATCGAACTATGGTAGAATTGAAATTGTCGAATGGTAATGCAGAAGTCCCCGGGATTGTCTTTTAATCGAACTATGGTAGAATTGAAATACAAGTAGTAAAGCGGGATGGACATTTAATCTGGACTTTTAATCGAACTATGGTAGAATTGAAATGTCTTTATGCTTTACAGAGATTAGACGGTTTATACCTTTTAATCGAACTATGGTAGAATTGAAATATTTATATTTATTCCTATTTCATAGAATTTTTTAAGCTTTTAATCGAACTATGGTAGAATTGAAATTAATAAATCTGGTATAGCAATAAATAGTTGTACAAGCTTTTAATCGAACTATGGTAGAATTGAAATCAACATGCGACACGTCAAAAGAACTCTATCGGTATTCTTTTAATCGAACTATGGTAGAATTGAAATTGATATTTTAAATACCGATTATCAAAAGCATTTCGGCTTTTAATCGAACTATGGTAGAATTGAAATAACAACAGGAGGCTTCTGAACTGGATAACTTAGTGAACTTTTAATCGAACTATGGTAGAATTGAAATGAAAAGGCGAGCCGGAGAGACGGTTAAAATTCACGGCTTTTAATCGAACTATGGTAGAATTGAAATAGCAATCGAAGTCTTACTAACGCCGTAAATCGTATAACTTTTAATCGAACTATGGTAGAATTGAAATATCCTGCACAAAGCAAGATTAGATATCCGAATCCTACTTTTAATCGAACTATGGTAGAATTGAAATAAACCTTTTACCGGTGTACTTGATTGGATTCACAGGACTTTTAATCGAACTATGGTAGAATTGAAATGAATCCACGATATAAAGCAAGTCTAAAGAATCCTTACTTTTAATCGAACTATGGTAGAATTGAAATTTATCCGCTGCCGAGAGAGCAAGAGCAGCTAATGAACTTTTAATCGAACTATGGTAGAATTGAAATTTCGTTTGTACAAGTCAGCCGGAATATGAGGTAAACTTTTAATCGAACTATGGTAGAATTGAAATAGTAATCATTTTTACGGTGCTGATATTTGTTTACACTTTTAATCGAACTATGGTAGAATTGAAATTCATTTGAGCTACAATATGAGAATCAAATTTGTTGTCCTTTTAATCGAACTATGGTAGAATTGAAATACACTATATACGGTAGTCATGTATGGAAGCAATTATCTTTTAATCGAACTATGGTAGAATTGAAATATATTCTTAGATAATGAAACTGACCACGAAACAAACTTTTAATCGAACTATGGTAGAATTGAAATGAGAAATAAAAGACTGGGAAAGACAAAAGAATTTGGACTTTTAATCGAACTATGGTAGAATTGAAATATAACATTCAGAATCAGTTCCCACATTACCTAACAAACTTTTAATCGAACTATGGTAGAATTGAAATAACAACAAAAATATATTATATCAAAATGAGAATTCTTTTAATCGAACTATGGTAGAATTGAAATCAGAAACACAGAGGAAAACAATCAATTTGAAATGGCTTTTAATCGAACTATGGTAGAATTGAAATCAATACTTTGACCGACATTTCAAACTGGGAAAAGACCTTTTAATCGAACTATGGTAGAATTGAAATATAAGGGTTTTGCTTCAGCTATGGAAATGTTAAAACTTTTAATCGAACTATGGTAGAATTGAAATTAATTCAGAACCTTGAGGCAATCCGTCAACTTTCCCTTTTAATCGAACTATGGTAGAATTGAAATGGATATTGATTGTCAGAGGTTTGATTGGTTTTATAACTTTTAATCGAACTATGGTAGAATTGAAATCATAGAATATCTCGGCAAACTCGAAGGACACGATTCTTTTAATCGAACTATGGTAGAATTGAAATAATTCTATATTTAATTGTTTCGGGTAATGTTTTAACTTTTAATCGAACTATGGTAGAATTGAAATTATATAAAGTCTAATAATATTTTACACAATGAATAAAATTTCGTATATTTGCATTATGTCAAACAATGCAGGTGTACAAATGCCAAAATCAAGATTAAAAGTTACAAGATTAACTCC
>SCSM01000044.1 GCA_004322215.1 Bacteroidota bacterium
TTACTCCTCTTAACAAGGAAAATATAATTGAAACAGTTTACCTTAATCAAGAGCAACTATACTTAAAGGAAATGTTCAATTTGTAATAAATTTTCGGGTGTCCCAGTGCGGAAGTCAGGAAAAATAAGATAATCCTTAATTGTTGATATTGTTTCACTTTATTAAAATTTTGATTTACATATCCTAAAATAGTGTAAACTCTCATATTTTTTACTCTTATGAGTTCATAATTTCTTAATTTTGGAGATGTATGAACTGTAAAAACCTATGCAGCATAGATTATGATTAAAAGAAAAATCAATATAAAAAAAGTATTGGTACCGAGTGACAGCATTGCGATAGTAGTGATATTAATCGGATTGCTGATCGCTTTGTTTCTGTCGGAATTGGCAATTCGGCTGATTGGCATTTCCATAATGATACTAGGTTCCGTTGCTTTGTTTATGTTAATTTCGCAAAGATTATCCGAAATAGTGGAATCGAATAAATTCAAGGCATCTACTCCTGCACCGAATTATCATATTACTATTAAAAAAGATACTGCTGCAAAGAGGCAGACAATTGAAAACTTCGAAGAAACCTTTACAGGCGAAGAAGTGAAACCGGGCGACACCGCAAAACCGGAAATCGAAGAATATATGACTGCTGAAGAGGGTTTCAGGATTTTAGCAAAAAAAGATAAATCAGAAGATTCTGTTGGTGTAAATGAGCCGCAAATAAAAACGACTGAACAGAAAATTGAACCGGTCGCGAAACCACGCATTAGTCCTGATAATTTTGAGTTTGAAGAGGATATATCCGGAATAAAAATTATCGGAATCACAACGGTTGAAAAAAAAGCCGAAGAAAAGCCAGTGGCGAAAGCACCTCAATTATTTGAAGAAAAAATTCAGGAAGAACAGGTTATTCCTACAGAAAAACTTGTTGAAGATTTGAAAGAAACAATCAGTAAAACTTTCATAGAGCAGCAGGAAGTAAAATCCCCCGAACCATCTTATATAAAGCATGAAAAAACAGTTGGAATTAAACCAATATATGATACCCGGGAATACAAAGAGAAATATAAGGAAAAACACCTCGATATACCGATTTCCGAATTGATTGAAAATGAACCGATTTTCGGGCAAGAACCGAGAAAGGAATTTCAATATTTCTTATCGAAGGCATTGACAATTATTCGTTCTGTTACAATTACACGAACTGCAACTTTCATAATGGTAAATGCTGAAAAAGGAGAACTTATCCTGGAGCAATTTGTTACTGATTTTCCTCCGGCAATTACCAAAAAGAGAAAGTTCCCAATCGGTAATGACATTGTAAGCCAGATTGTAAAGAATTTAAAGCCGGAAATTCTGACAGAAATAAATCCTGCAGCGGAAATGGATTTAATTCCTTATTACAGGCAGCCGGTTGGAACCAGCTCTTTTATCGGTGTTCCGGTTTTCTATGATAATTCGATTATAGGAATTATATGTGCTGATTCAGATGTTACTGATTCTTACGATGCAAATACAGTAGGATTCCTGGGACATTTCACTAAGCTGATTGGCTCGTTGCTGCACAGCTATGTAGAAAAACATGACCTAAAGCAGAATTCGAGAACATTGCAGGCAATTAACAAATTCCGTTCGATAAGTTCCAACAGGAATGCAACTGTGGATGATATAATCGAATCGGTAGTTGATGCAGCTTCGGGTGTATTTGAATTTTCGAGTATCGGTATTTGCACTTATGATGAATCACTTAAAAAGTGGGCAATTAAATCCTTCCGGTCAAAAGATGAAAATGAAGAGAGTATCAAGGGAACAATAATTAATGTAAAATATTCCCTGGTTGGTAAATCAATGACTTCAAATAACACAATATATGTTTCACCGGTAGATGATAATGTAATAAGATACAATTCTGAAGAATCGCAAGGAGCAAAAGGTTATTTTGTATCTGTACCATTGAAAACATTTACAAATAATTATGGTGCTTTGTTTGTCGAGGGTGTTAGTTCGTCAAACATGACTTCTTATGATGTTAGTGTCCTGGAAACATTGGGTGAACATGCCGGGGCAGCACTCGAACAGATACAATTTTACAAGGTATTACAATTCAGTTCTTTGATAGATATATCGACCGGTTTGTATAATCCTCCGGCTCTTTATCAGCGGCTTGAAGAAGAATATATGCGAAGCAGGGAAATCAAAACTAAATTCACTTTCTTGCTGCTTCACTTTGATAAATATGCTTCCTTCGACCCGGAAAAATACCAGGACAGGGCTGAACGTATGCTTGAACATATTACTAAAATCATACATAAACATATTCGCAGCTTTGACATTTTCGGCAGAGTCGATGCTACTACATTAGGAATTATACTTATTGGGACAAATCTCAATGAATCGAAGATATGGGCAGAAAAAGTACGTTCTGAAATTGCGACTTCCGAATTTATTATTAACACAAAACGCTTCAATATTACAGTCAGCATGGGTATTTCCGAATCTACCAAAGCCGAAAATGTCGAAGAATTAATATCAAATACACGTAAGGTTCTTGAAATATCTGCCGGAAAAACAAACTGTGTTACCGTGTTTACATAATATTAAATGGAAAAAATAACATTAACTGAAGAAATATTAAAAGTCCTTCGTGATACGAATGGTTCAATAAAATTATTGGATTTATCAAAATTACTCAATATAAGATCCGATTCCGGTGACTACCAGCAACTCAAATCCTTACTGAAAGAATTAAGCAAGTTAAAGATAGTCAGGAAATTACCAAAAAGAAAATATATTTTACCTGATTATTATGATAGTGCCGAAAACACCGGGGTCCTGAAAATTAAAGATGACAGGGCTTATGTTGAATTTACTAATGAAAATTATAAAAAAGTATTTATCCATAAAAAGCATCTGCATACTGCATTCGAAGGCGATACTGTACAGGTTAAAATATTAGGAATAAAGCAGGGATTTAAGGTAAGCGGTGAGGTGATTAACATTCTCAAACGCACTCAGCATTATATTAACGGAATAATTGAATTTGACAATAATATTTTCTTTTTATTACCGGAAAATGAAAAATACTATGTTGATTTCATAATACCTAAGAATAAACTGAATGGTGCTAAGCATAATGACAGGGTAAGAGCATTATTTTTAGCATGGGATGACAGGATGAAAATACCTTTGGCAGAAGTTACGGAAATCCTGCAAGACAAACCTGCTAAAATTGCAGATTTTGACTCAATTGTTTATGAATTTAATCTGCCCGGTAATTTTAATTCAGAAGTAATTACAGAAGCAGAAAAAATGGCAAAACCGGTTTCTGCTGAATTAATCAAAACGCGTCTCGATTTGAGGAAAGAATTAATTATAACCATTGACCCGGTTGATGCTAAAGATTTCGATGATGCTCTTTCCCTGTCAATCCTTGAAAACGGGAATTTCAAACTTGGAGTACACATTGCAGATGTCAGTCATTATGTAAGAGAAAAAACTGTCCTCGACTCTGAAGCAAGTTCCAGGGGAAACAGTATATACCTTGTTGACAGGGTTATCCCAATGCTGCCTGAAAAGCTGTCTAACGAAATATGTTCACTTCAGCCGAATAAGATACGCCTGGCTTATTCGGTATTCATGGAATTCACCAAATCGGGAGTTTTAAGAAATTACGAGATACATGAATCAGTAATAAAAAGCAAAAAAAGATTCAATTATGATGAAGTTGATAAAATTCTTGTTTCGGGAGAAGGATTACATTCGAAACTGATTTTATCGTTAAATCAATTGGCACAAACATTAAGGCAAAAGAGATTCTCGCAAGGCGGAATTGATTTCGATACTTATGAAATAAAATTTCAACTCGACAATGGAATACCGGAAAATGCAATAATGAAAAGAAGCACCCCAGCGACTATGCTCGTTGAAGAATGTATGCTGGCTGCAAACCAGGTTGTAGCAAGTCATATTAAATTTCTATCAAATAATCCTCCTTACTCTCATATTCAAAAATCCAAAAAATTGTTGCCTTTTATATACAGGGTTCATGAAGAACCAGAGCCCAAGAAATTGAAGGAGGTTTTTGCATTTTTTAAATTGCTGCGTCCATCCGTTCCTATTCATGGGACCTCATCAAAGGACATTAATAATTTTCTTGAAAGATTTAATGATTTACCGGAGAAAACCGTAGTCCATCAGATGCTACTCAGGTCGATGTCTAAAGCAATTTATTCTGAAAATAATATAGGTCATTACGGTTTGGGATATTCCGATTATACTCATTTCACTTCGCCGATAAGAAGATACCCGGATTTGATTGTTCATAGATTGCTAAAGGAATATACCAAAGATAAAATTAAAAACGATAGAATAAAATTTCTCGAATATGAAACGAAATCAATATCCGTTCATTGCTCGGACAGAGAGAGAATTGCAGTAGAAGCCGAAAGGGCTTCAGTCAAGCTGGCACAGACAATATTTGCAGCAAATTACCTCGGAATAGTTTTCAACGGAACTATTTCAGGAGTTGTTAATTTCGGAATATTTGTTTTACTCGATGACATATATGTTGAAGGATTAATTCATGTTCGGGATTTATACGGTGATTTCTATGAATTTGATGAACAGCATTACAGGTTGATTGGCAAAAAGAAAAAAAATACATTTAGCATAGGGAAAAGAATAAAAGTAAAAATTGTGAATGTAAACATTGACGATAAGAAGATCGACCTTGCATATATATCCGATAAAGTAAAATAAATTTTGAATTTTGAATTTTGAATTTTAAATTGAAAAAAAATAATTCTGGTATAAATATGTTCACAGGAATAATTGAAGATATAGGAAAAATAAAAAGTATTAAGCCGGTTTCCGGCAGTTACAGGATTACTATTGAATCAAAAGTAATTACAAATGATTTGAAGATAGATGATTCGGTTTCACTGAACGGTGCCTGCCAGACAGTAATACAAAAAACCGAATCTGATTTTACAGTCGAGGCGGTTGAAGAAACAATAAGAAAATCAACACTTGGCAAATTCAAACCGGGGCTTAAAATCAATCTTGAAAGAGCTATGAAGATTGGTGACCGGCTCGGAGGGCATCTTGTTCAGGGACATGTGGATTGCATCGGAAAAGTACAGACAATTCAAAGTGAAGGAACAGGAAAGCTGCTTTGGATTGAATACCCGTCTGAATTTGCAAAATATGTTGTTCCTGTCGGTTCTATCTGCATTGACGGAGTCAGCTTGACTGTAGCTAAAAAAGAGAATCACCGCTTTATGATTTCTATCATTCCTCACACATGGAAAATGACAACTCTCGGTGAGTTAAAAACAGGAATTGAAGTCAATCTCGAATTTGATATAATCGGAAAATATATTGAAAGCATGACTGAACAAAAATCAACAAAAGAAAAGACATATTTAGAACAATTTATTGACCAGCCGGAGTTGTGATTCTGAATATCATTTCCTAAATTTTGAATTATTTTGTAAGTTAAAAATTCAATTAATCACGTAAAATATAATTTGTAAAACAAAAAACGGATATTGTAATGAAAACAAGAATTGAAAAAGATTCGATGGGTGAAATTGAAGTTCCTGCCGATGTTTATTATGGGGCGCAATCGGCACGGTCGCTGATTCATTTTGACATAGGAATCGAAAAAATGCCTCGTGAGGTCATTCGTGCTATGGGTACACTTAAAAAGGCATCTGCACTTGTTAATGCCGAGCTCGGTGTACTTGCAAAAGACAAAGCTGAATTGATAGTCAAAGCTGCTGATGAAGTGATTGCAGGTAAGCTGGATGCACACTTCCCTCTTTCAATTTGGCAGACCGGCTCAGGCACACAATCGAACATGAACTCAAATGAGGTTATTTCAAACAGGGCTATTGAGATTGCGGGCGGTGAAATAGGCAGTAAGAAACCGGTTCATCCGAATGATGATGTCAACAAATCGCAAAGCTCGAATGATACTTTTCCAACTGCGATGCACATAGCCGCCGCAGAGGAAATCAATCTACGGCTTATTCCTGCATTGACGACTTTAAGAGATACACTACAGAAAAAATCCGAAGAATTTAATGATATAATAAAATCAGGCAGAACTCATTTGATGGATGCAGTTCCAATAACTCTTGGACAGGAGTTTTCAGGTTATGTGCAGATGCTTACAATGGGAATCGAAAGACTTAAACTCGTTCTTCCGGGTTTATACGAACTTGCACTTGGGGGTACAGCAGTTGGAACCGGCTTGAATGCACACAAGGATTTTGCTAAAAAAGTTGCTGCTAAGATTGCTGAACTGACTGGACTTCCATTTGTATCGGCACCAAACAAATTCGAGGCACTTGGAACACATGACGCTCTTGTTTTTGCACATGGAGCAATGAAAGCAATTGCAGCTTCTTACTTTAAAATTGCAAATGATGTCCGCTGGCTTGCTTCCGGTCCACGCTGTGGATTAGGTGAATTGAACATTCCCGAAAATGAACCGGGTTCATCAATTATGCCCGGCAAGGTCAATCCTACTCAATCTGAGGCAATGACAATGGTTGCTGTGCAGGTTTTTGCGAATGACGTTGCAGTGAATTTCGGAGGAGCATCAGGCAATTTTGAACTGAATGTATTTAAGCCGGTTATTATTTACAATTTCCTTCAAAGTGTCAGACTGTTGTCCGATACAGCGAGAATGTTCAACGAGCATTGTGCTGTAGGCATCGAGGCAAACCGTGACAAATTGAATTATTACATGAACAATACATTGATGCTTGTGACAGCATTGAATCCACATATAGGTTATGACAATGCTGCAAAAATAGCAAAGCATGCACATCATAACAATACATCATTGAAAGATGCGGCTGTGACACTTGGAATATTAACCGAAGCACAGTTCGATGAGTATGTAAAACCGGAGGAAATGCTGGGTCCGAAGCTCAAATAATTTGACGTTAATATAATTTATTATTAGTTTAAAGCTGTTCAAAATGACAATTATGAACGGCTTTTTTTATACTTGAAAAATATGGAAATATTAGAAAATTATTCTCTGAAAAATCTTAATACTTTTGGTATTGATGCCAAAGCTGATTACTATGTTTCAATTCGAAATGAAGAAGAGATTGAAGAATTAGTAAATACCGGTATTATTCAAAATAATAAATTCTTCATTCTCGGCGGCGGCTCGAATATATTATTTGCAGATAACTTTAAGGGTTTGGTCATTGACATAAATATCAGAGGCATTAAGATTATAGAATCAAAAGAAGATTCCATATTGATAGAAGCCGGCGCAGGTGAATTCTGGGACGATTTAGTCACCTTATGTCTGAACAACAAATTCTATGGATTAGAAAATCTTGCATTAATCCCGGGTAAGGTTGGAGCCGCTCCTGTTCAGAACATAGGGGCTTATGGTGTAGAGCAAAAGGATTTTTATGATTCATTGTCGGGGTACAATCTTGAATCGCAAAAGAATGAAACTTTAAATTATAATAAATGCAGATTCAATTACAGAGATTCGGTTTTCAAACTTGAATTAAAAAATAAATTTATAATTACACAGGTCAGATATAAGTTAAATAAATCGGAAAATTTGAATTTATCTTATAAAGAATTATCTCAGGAAATAGATAAAGTTAATGTTGAAAAACCTGATGCAAAACTCGTATATGATACAGTGAGAAGATTGAGAACAAGTAAACTGCCTGATTACAGACTTCTCGGAAATGCAGGTAGTTTCTTTAAAAATCCGATTATCAGTGAAAATAATTTCAATAAACTGAAAGAAAGATATAATGATATAAAAGGATTCAATCTTCCTGATGCCAAAGTTAAGCTTTCTGCGGGTTGGCTTATTGAACAATGCGGATGGAAAGGTAAACGAATCGGAAATACAGGCGTATCGGAAAAGCATGCACTTATTTTGGTCAATTTCGGTAATGCAACAGGAAAAGAAATATTGGAACTAAGTGAAAAAATAAGGCATAAAGTCATCGAGAAATTTGAAATTGAGTTGGAAAATGAAGTTCTTATAATATAGTGATAAAAATAGTGAATATAAAAATATTACATTATAAAATTCGTACCTGTGAATATGGATATATTAAAGGAAATAAAAGACAATATAATTCAAGTTGAACCCGAAGCAGAAGTGTATTTATTCGGGTCCAGGGCAAGGAATGATTATAAAGAAGACTCAGACCGGGACTTGCTTATTCTATTACCTGGCGAAGTCAATTATCCCAGAAAAACTGAAATAATAATTTCACTTTTTAAACTCGAATCAGATTATAATATAATATTTAATCGAATTATTCATAGTAAGGACTTTTGGGAAAATAATCACGTATTTAAACAATCCCCTTTTTATGAAAATGTACAAAGAGATTCGGTTTTATAATAATGGATGATAACCTTATACTACCGCAACTGAGACAGGACCTGCTATACCAGGAATTTGAGGTGGAAGGTATGAAGATGTTCATCCTTTATGACCCGAAGGAGTATGCTCTTCAGCCCATTGAACTACCAATAGAATTTCTTCCATTGCTTCAAATGTTTGATGGAAAAACTCCAATCAATACATTATTTGATGAACTTGATAAAAATATAAAATCTGAACAAAATCACGAACCAATAATTCAACTTATTGAGGTGCTGGATATTCTTGGCTACCTTGACACAGTAAAGTTCCATGCTATCAAAAAGGACATTGATGAATATTTAGCAAATCCGGTAAGACCGCCGGTCTGTGCAGGAAATTCCTATCCAAAAGAACCGGATGTTTTAAGATTTGAATTAGATGCATTGTTAAATTCAACAAGCCCGAATGGTATTAGAAGCGGAGCCAAAGCTATAGTTGTACCGCATATTGATTTCAGGATAGGGAGCATTGCCCATGAAGCATATTCAGCCGGCTATCAGGCAATTCGTGAAACCGATGCAGATTTATTTGTAATATTCGGAACTGCACATTATGGGAACTCGGATTTATTCATGTTCAGCAGGAAAGATTTTGCAACACCTTTTGGTATCGTGAAAAACGACACAGAATTTCTCGATGATTTATTTAAAGTACTACCATATAAACCTGTGATTGACGAATTGACTCACAGGAACGAACATTCAATCGAATTGCAACTGGTACTTCTTCAACATCTATTTGCTGATAGAGATTTTAAAATTTTACCGATACTTACCGGTTCTTTTTTCAATTATATTAATGAAAATAAAAATCCGGGAGATGATGTAAAATTCAGTCAGTTTATTACAAATCTAAAATCAATAATAGAAAAAAATAACAAGAAAGCCGTATTTATAGCAAGTGCTGATTTAGCACATATTGGGAGAAAATTCGACGATAAATTCGATGCTGAACCCGAGCTACAACAATTAGAAAAGGAAGATAAACAATTAATCGAAAAACTTGAGGGACTTGACACAGATGGATTTTTCAGTTTGATTTCAGCTAATGGTGATTCGCGAAAAATCTGCGGTTTATCTCCAATTTATACTTTACTCAAAATCGCTAACCCAAAGAAAGCCCAATTTCTCAAATACTATCAATGGAATGAAACTGAAACAAAATCTGCAGTCTCATTTGCAAGTTTGTCATTTTATAATTCTTAGTTTGTAATTATTGAAAAGTATTGTTGATAAAATTTATGGGCAGTAAATTTTCATTATCTGCTAAATTCATTATGATGATTGATGTTTCTCTTTAATTTTGAAGTAAGATAATTTTGCATAATGCCTGAATTCATTAAGGTCCTTATCACTAATCAAAGGAGTCAAATCATATTTATATTCTGCTTCCTTTAATGGATTTAAATACAGAGCAATCCCGTAATAAAATGCAGAGCGTCTTACAGAATCGAGCTTAGCATAAGTTTTTGCAAGCCAGTAATATCCATCGGGCCAATCGTGAGCAAATTTTATCGTATTTTCAAATGCCGATTTGGCTTCTGAATATTCGCAATTTTCATAATATGTGATACCGATGTCATACCAAATTTCGGCATTGTACGGCTCTAATTCTGTTACTCTATAATAGCACTCGATTGCTTCAGTGTACCTGCCCTGGTTATATAATAAGTCACCCTTTGCATACCATATATCGGGATTCTTTTTTTGTATTTCAATTGCTGCATTATAATCCTCAAGTGCTCTTGGGAAATCCTCGAGTGCATCGTAACATATTCCCCTGCCGAAAAAAGATTGGTAATGTCTCGGATTCAATACTAATGCATTAGTGAATATATTAATGGCTTTCGAATAATAGCCAAGGTCACCGTAAATGCTTGCCAGGTTATGCAGAGTATCTACATCAGCAGGTTCTAGCGTTAATGCTTCATTATAGCTTTCTATTGCTTCCTTGACTTTACCGAGACTGGCATACGAGTTTCCACGATTATGCAATGCAAGGAAAAAATCTTTTTTGATTGCTAAAACAGTGTCGTAACACTCGATTGCCTGATGATACTTTTCAATAGTATGAAGTATTACACCTTTATTATGCCAAAGTGCAAAATCGAAAGGTGAATCGTCAATTGATTTATCATAATACAATAAAGCATTTTCATAGTTTGATATTGAATGATAACAAAAAGCAAGTTCCTGGAGACAATCATGTTTCAACTCGTTCGAACCTTCCAATAGCAAATATATTTTTATGGCATCCTTGTATTTTCTTTCTGATTGCAATATATATGCCTTCTGAAATAAGAGGTCTTCGTTGCCGGGTTCATTGAGCATAGCAATCTCAATGCATTTCAATGCCTCATCTGTTTTATGAAGTTGGTTTAATGTAACTGATTTGTGAAACAGTGCTTCTGTATCTTTAGGATTGATTGATAAAATTTTATCGAGAATATCAAGTGCTTCTTCATAATTTTCAAGGTTATTCATTATCATACTCATCTTTAGATGGGCATCAGTGGAGTATGGTTCGAACTCAATCCATAGCTTACATAGTTCGAGTGCAATAGGAAATTTTTCCTTTTCGATGCAATACTCGACTAATACTTCGAGCTGTTCAGGGTCGGGAACCGAACTTCTGTTTAATTTTCCGCTTTTAAGTGCATGAGTTATATTTAAAAGCTGCCGTTCCAAATCCTCAGGATTCGGACCTTTTTCAAAATCATCCATGTAATCTGCTAAGCTCATGCTAATAAAATAATATATTTTACTTTAATTTAATATAACATTTGCAATATAAGTATCTTTAAAATATTATTATCCACAAATTTTTACAAAAAAAATGCCGTCTAAACGGCATTTTTATTAATAGCTTCTTAAAAAAGCCGTCCCAGCAACTAAGAAAACAATTATAATAATAAGTATATAAAGTCCTATCAATACAAGATAAATCAGAATTAAAACTTTATATATGAAAAAAAATCTTGATTGCTTTTCAATTGCCTGGTGAAGAAACATAGGGTCATTGTTATATGAATAACTTTTAAATGCGTCAGAAGACTCCCTTAATCTCATTCCTGCAAATATCACAGGTATTCCTATAGCAGCACCTATGATTGTAATACAGGAAATTGCACCTCCAATAATTGCAATAATGCCGAGGAAATTCATATCCCTGCTCATTTTTACAATTAAAGCACTAAATGCTGCTTCTACAACTAAATTTTGTTGTTGATAACCTTGCTGAGTCACATCTGACATACACCCCTCCTCATATTAATTATGAAATTAGAATAAAAGAAATTTAATTTATTATAATTTATCCGATTATAAATTATTCAAATCAAAATAATATAATTTTAAAGGTTTCTATATTTTAACTTCGTTCAACGGCAATGTAATCTGAACGATATTCATATTGTCCGGTTCTAACGAATCAATTGTCATTGTTCCGTTTAAAATTCTTATATTCGAAGCAGCTACAGCCAGATTAAACAAAATATCATTTTTATCTTCTTTCAATGCTTCGAATATGGAGTCTTTGTGCTCTTTATATAATTTAATCATATCATTCAACAATTGATTCGATTCGCATATTAGCTGTATGTCTGTTACACCTTCGTAAGTATTCTCAGCTGAAGAAATCTGGAATTTAATGCTCGTGGAATTTATCGAGAGGGTTCCGAACAAATTAATAAATGTTTCGGCAAGTAAATTCACATTTGCAACTGCAGTTGAGCTTTTTACATCATCTGCCAGATTAAAATTCACAGAAATGTCAGGTGTATTAATTTCCTTGAAGCTTTTTATTGCTGAATTTAATACAAATAATAATGATACTCTCGATATATCTTTTCCTGACTGGTCACCCTTAACTACTTCAATCAGGTCAGATGTAAATGAAAACAAGTCTTCCGAACTTTCATTCGCAAGCTGAAGATAGCTGTCATGTTCTGCCTGGTCATCATAAGCTTTTTGTGTTAATAGCTGTATATAACCAATTATTGAGGTAATCGAATTACGAAGTTTATGACTAAGTTTTATGATAAAATAATTACGGGTTTCATTAGTTTCACGAGTGTACTGTTCCACTACCTCAATTTGTTTTGTTCTTATCCTTGCCTCTTCTTCGGCAAGTTTTTCAAGTGTTACATCTCTACCGATTGAATAAATTAGTGAATCTTTTTTTGAAACAGTAAAACTGAAATTCAGCCATTTATTACCTGATTCTCTGGTATCCATTAGTAAATCAAGACGCGTTGTGAAATCATCATCATAAGAATTTACAGAATCAAACATCTCCCGCAATTCTATTCCGTCAATACATAAAGAATTTATGTTCTTACCTATCATCTCATCTGGTTGGTATCCGAATACAGCCACAGAAGCAGGATTCATTGATTTCCAGAATCCGCTAAAATCCATCACTGCAATTATATCATTAGAAGTATCAAGAATTCTTCTTTGTGAACGGGTCATTCTTTCTGCCAAATCAATTGCTATTGCTTTCCTCGTTGTCGTAACAAGAACGAATCCGAATAACACAAAGCTCAAAACCAATGAAATTACGAATGATAAAATCGGAAGTATCTGCTGAAATTGTCCGCCGAAATTAGGGATGGTGGCAAACCTGACTTTTATTTCCCTATCAGCGATTTTAAGTGTTTTCTCTGCTTTTAATTCCGGATTTGATGTTTTCATCAATCCGAAATTTTTCGATGAATAAATCGTTTCTTCATTACCTTTAAAATCTGTATCTACAAATTCAAACATAATACTGGTATCGCTGGGAACTTCTTCCCTTAATGCATCAGTAAAAAATTCCTTTGAATTTAATTCAAGAATAACTACTCCTTCAAAAAAATCGGTGTTATACCCGAAAGCCCCTAAACTGCCTTTCTTGTGAACAATCGGAGACACAAGAAATATTTCGTTTGTATCGGGCCTGATAAACTTAAAAACAGGGGTTGCTATCATTTTATTTTGTTTTTGGGCTTTTGTTATTGCATCGTAAGTAATCTGATTCGTTGCAAAATCATAACCACTGATATGCATATTCTTTTCAGATGGTACTATAAACGCAGCAGGCATGTAAAATTCCCTATTCCCAACAGGATAGACCTTGTAATCATACAAACCCTGGGATTGTGTAAAATGTATATGTTCGGCTAATAGTGAACTGTCTATTTTAGGTACGTACATCAAGCTTATTATCGAAGAATAAGTTTTAACAGGTACTGAACCATACAGCACAAAATAGTCTCTTACAACCTGAACAAGATTATCATATAATCCTCTCATTGATTGCAATACCTGATAAGAATTTTGTACTTTTAGTTCGACTCTTGACATAACTGAACTGTTTGCTTTATCGAACGCTGCTGTTTTATCTGACTGAACTTTGTCAGCAACAAAAATCCAAATGAACACACTTAGAACTAAAAACAAAATCAAAACAATGAAAGCAGGATATGTTTTCTTTAAATCGAAAACTATCTTCCTTTGTGAAGCTGCCTGCTTTAAAATGGATTCATAAGATGATTCTGTGAAATTTTGACTTTTTGACATATCACATCATTTGTATGTTAATAATTTATTTTAATTTTATACGAATTTGTAAGGATAATTAAATTATCATTACATTTTCTGTTTTTTATTTTCAATAATTTGTTTAACCAAATTGGCAAAAGTAGTCGTATCGACCGGCTTGGAAATATAATCGTCAAAACCAATTGCTAAATACTTTTCTCTGTCCGACGGATGAGCAAAACCTGTAACTGCGATAACAGGAACTCTCCCTCCATCCGGCTGATTTCTTATTACACTTAATATTTCGGTACCGTTCATATCGGGTAATAATATATCCACAATAATACATAATGCAGAATTTGTATTCAACCAATCAACTGCAGTTTTACCATCCTCAAATTCCTGAATCTGGTAACCTGCTTTATTCAATAAAATGCCAAACATCTTCCTGATGGCTTTATTATCTTCAATCAAACATATCGGGTTATTTGCTGTACTCATATCAATCCCTAAATTACTTTAAAACTAACTATTAATAATACATCAATTAAATTTTAATTTCTAAATTATTTTATTCACACACTTATTAATATTATTAAAATAACAAAAATGGTGTAAAATTTATTACTGAACAATCATTATTTCTACTCTTCTGTTACGTTTTCTTCCTTCTTCATTCCTGTTATCACCAACCGGAACACGTGCGCCGTCCCCTCTCGGGAATAACCTTCCTTTCGATATTCCCCTGCTGACCAAATACTGCACGACCTGATTGGCTCTGTCTTCGGAACGTTTTTGGTTCTGCGAAAAGGTTCCCTGGTCATCTGAATGGCCAACAATACGTACAGTTGAACTTGGATTTGCTTTCAAATATTCCGCTACATTGTCCAGATATTCCCTGGCATCTCCTGTCAGAGAAGTAGAAGCAGAACTCGGGAAGAAATATGTTTTTCTCTGACCGGCTCTGATGGTAATCTTTCTCTGTGGCTCTGTCGTAGTATTTACCTTTTCTACAACGTCAATAGTGGATTTCTCCGCAACTTCCTCACTTACCTGTGAACGTTCCACCGGTTTTGCTTCATAAGCAAGCAATACCTCATCAACTCCTCCGAAGAATGGTCCGTTTTCTCGTCTCGATGTGGCGTAAGCATCAGGAGGTGGTTTATAATTAGCATCGAACATCAAAGTATCCTTTGTTACTTCATCCGGACCAAGCTTGATAAACAAACCGATTTTTGCGTATAGCTGATTTCTCGATGAATTGAAATTTGACATCACATTTGTCCCTCCATTCAAGGTAATATAGGGACTAAATAGCAATCTGAACTTATGATTTATATCTGCTACTAAAAATTCATAAGCGATACCGAAATGAAATCCAATCCTGATTTTTGTATTAGTCATCAAATTTCTTCTTTCCTGGTCAATATTACCCGTATTTTGAAATTTAAGTTTATTAACCAATTTTGACGATATGCAATAATCAAAATCTAAACCACCTAAAGCATAGAATCCAGGAGCACTAAAATTATATCTTGCTGATGGAGAAACGGATATATAATTGAAATCAGTTATTGCTTCATATTCCTCGTGTGTAGAATCTTCACTTGGGTCTGTCACTGCACTTCCTCTCCTGAAATCAATCAATTGCAAAGACAATGATGCTCCCCAATCAGAACCTTTCGGATTCCACTCTCCAAATATTCCTGCCATATATCCGCTTCCGGAACCTGAAGGGAAATTTATAAGCGAATCTGGAAAGGGAATTGTAGCTTCATAAACATGTTCAGTTAACGGCAGTTTCAATTTACCGAAATAATAATTACCGCTGTATCCCACATTAGCACCAAACCACCAGTCTCCAAGACCTCTGTTAATAACCAAAGTATCTTTGGAGGGTAATGGTATAATTTCCCTGAAATCGCCCATATTCTGAGAAATCAAAGGCAATTTCAAAAGCAGATAAAATAATATTATTACAATTACTTTTATTCTAACCATTCTCATTTTCTATTTATTAATATTGAATTATTTAATTTCATTTATAATCCAACATTTTACTATTTCAAATTTATGTTTTTTTTCATAACAATAATATTTCAGATTAAATAATTTACTAATATTATAATTTTTTATTTAATTACCTAACTATAACAAAATATTTTAAATTAAATTCAGATGGAGCAATTAATACCAAAAAATAAATTCCGGGTTCCAAAAAGCCGGTATTTATGCTTAAATGTTGCAATCCGGCAGAAAAGTTTTTATCCAAAATATCATTAATAACATTACCTTTTTCATCATAAATCTTTAATATATGTCTGCCTTTTTCAAGAATATTCAAATCAATTTTCAATTCTGCTTCAGCCGGCTGAGGATAAACAGTCATAGCCAATGCCGATTTGGAGAATTGAATCTGCCTCGATGTATTTCCTTCACAAGTCGAGGATAATGTTATTGAACCATCATCCTTATCAATATGATAATCATTACTGTTCAGTACTTTAAAATCAAGTATATTTAAATTACCCGAAATTTCCGAGCCAAATAATGACAATGCGAGGAAATTTGCCAGTGTGTCGGATAATTGCTTTGAATTTACTAATATTATGGCAGTATCAACATTATTCATAGGCGATGCTGATACTGATGAATCCCTGAAATCGAGAATCCGGCTTGGATACTCAAGCGTTAACTTATAATCAATAAACTTTTCTTGTGGCTTTGGAATGTCACTTAGTTCATCGGCTAATAATTGCATCCTGAAAAATTCTCCTGTTTTGGAATAAATATCCGGTATCTTAACCTTCAATGGATATTTTACTATACTAACAATTGAATCTTCATAATGGTGCGGTTTAAAATTCTTCCACAGCTTAATCGAACCGTCACGACCTGCCGAAATTATGGTATCACTTGTACTGGAATATCCGCAGGAAAGGACTTGTGCACCATGATTAATCGGAATCGTTGCTTCACTGCTGTTTTGGACATACCACTGTCTCATTGTACCATCAAGGGAACCTGAAAGTATAACTCTCTCGTCATTATTATAGTTAACCTGTCGTATTTGCCCTGTATGCCCTTTCAGTGTATCAGTAATGATGCCGGTATTCATGTCGTAAATTCTAACAAGCCCGTCAACACAACCGGTAACCATATATTTATTATCACTCGAACATATTGAAGACCAGACAAGTCGGGAACCGCTTCTGTCCTCACTGTCGAATTTCCTGATTAATGATTCATTAATAACATCATAAGCATAAATATCTCCGCTGTATGTCGAAAATAGAAGGATTGTTCCATCATTTGAAAATGAACATGTATATATATTTGAGTAATCATCAGAATGAAATGATGCAATTGTGTCTCCGGTTATAACTGAAAATAACATTAAATAACCGTCATAAGAACCAGCTTCAAATAAAGACATAGCAGGGTTTACGGCACATGATTTTACAATATTTTGAAAATATCCTT
Source organism: Bacteroidota bacterium (assembly GCA_004322215.1). Taxonomy (GTDB): domain Bacteria; phylum Bacteroidota; class Ignavibacteria; order Kapaibacteriales; family UBA2268; genus XYC2-FULL-35-21. The sequence goes on from SCSM01000044.1 coordinate 17,433, forward strand.
TCCCAAAAATTAATGTAGTATGGTTAATTCTGTCCCATAATATTGCAGAAGAGTCAAAGGCAATAATAATAGAATCAATGCCATGAAATTGATAAGCACCATATATATACTGGTTACTTAATTTTATTGAATCTATTACAGCTTTAGAAGAAATATCCCAAATTTTAACAAGTGAATCCCCACCGGATGATAATGCAAATCTTCCATCGGCTGATAAACTGACAGTCCTAACCTCGGAATTATGAGCATTTGAAATTTCCCATAATAATTCAGGGTCATCATTAATATCACTAACAATACGGAACTTTAATTTCAATGTATCTAATAACGGTATTTGCCAATTATAAAATTTTGTTGATAATGAATCGGCGATGAGTTGCCAACTACTACCTTCATTATTGGAATAAAATAGTGAAATGACAGAATTAAACTGTGCATTATTCCATTCTATTCTTGTTATTCTTCCGGTTAATAGAGTATCTGTAGGTCTTGGTCTTATAAAATTGACTTGAGAATATAAAAATGAAGTGCAAATGATTAAAAGTATAAAATAAATAATTCCCTTTAATATTACATTTTTCATTATACATTTTACATTAATCATCATTAATAATTATCTTATCAACTGTAATTTCACTACAGCACGAGAGATTTCGATTGACGGGTCTTCTATTGGATATGCAATGAAAATTACATCATATAAGCCCTGCGATGCATATTGTGAAGCTTTAAAATTATATTTGTGAGTCCCAACCGAAGTTTCAATTCCTGTAATCATTTCTCCTTTCTCATTCTTCAGCTTTTCCAATTCCCTGCCTTTAGCATCATAAACAGTTGCTGAAAGCATGACATTGTCTTCCAGGAATACTTCAATTGTAGTTTGGTCGTTAAATGGGTTCGGATAAGGATGTGCCTTTGTAATAACAGCATTTGGAATGTGTGTACAACCCTGTGCAAGATAGCGTAGAGAATCGGAAAAAAAATTAACATAGTAGAGCCGGTAACAATAATCTGCTGAACGGTATTTAACAGTATCAAAACTGTAATCATATCTTTTACCTGGAGATTTTGTTCCAAGACCTATTAATCCTTTCTCGAGGTCACTCGGACCATCGAATCTTGCAATTGTTTGCCAAATGGCAGAGTCATTTGTATCAGAAACCCAGGGACCCATCAATGCTCTTTGCAAAACGAAACCTAAATTATACGCTTCCTTTTTCGTTGACCACCAGATATGCACTCTTTTCTTTCCGGCATATTCGACAACAAAAGAATCGAGAATGAATTCGGGTTCAGGTGTGCTGTCAATGCGATATGATACAGTATTAAACATACCGTCATCCATTTCAACATTATCATTCTCATGATATTTAACAACACTTGGTGCAAGAAGCGAATCCTTGCTGATTTTATAAGCACATGCCTGGTAATAATATTGCGGATTAAGCCAGGAAAATGCTTTTGGAATCATTTTACCAATTGATTTCGAAGCAAGCATAAACTGACCGATTAAAATTGTTGTATCTGTCGGAATTGGCTGTGCGAATACATATTCTTCAGGTCCTGCCATCGTTATGCTAATCCTGCCCGGATATACGTTGGCTGTAATGTAGTAATCGGTAACAGGTAATTGTCCACCCCCTGAAAAAGTAGCAAGTTTGAATTCACTCGACCCGGGAATATATTCAATAGTACAACTGTCCGGATGAATGGGGAAACTTGTATCTGAAATTGAAATCTCAAAAGTACAGTTGGCAAACCTGTCCCATTTATCGGAGCTTCGTTTCAATCTCAGGTCAAACATAATCGTATCGGGCTTAACCTGGATTACATTATCTATTGTTACAATGCCAAGTGTATCTACGCTCTGTGCCTCAAGTTGAAAAAAGGTTAGAAAAAAAAATAAAGTTATAAATAATATGTATAAAATCTTTTTCAAATCAGTATTTAATAAAATCAAAAAATTGATTAAATAAATAAATTAGTAATTACGGAACAAGTGTACTTCTACCCCGGTTATTCCATGAGAAATTCAAATCTCTTGTGTTAACAATCCCGCTCAAATTAATATCCTTAGTCAAATACCCTTCATAATCCCTGTCATCCCAAGTCAGAACAAAATCATTGTTATCAATTATTCCATCATTATTAACATCGCCTGCAATCATACCGAACAACAATGAGCCGTCAGTTTTTTTACCGAGTGGCTTTACTGCATTAGCTCTACCAAGTAAAATCTGAGGGTCAGTAAAATCGACATAAGTTCCGTTTACCCTGGGATATATTCCAACAGGATTCTCAGTCGCAATTGAAAGATGGTTCCTATGTCTTACAACAATATAATAATCACCGGCATCCATTTTCGCCTTAGTAATAACTACAGGTGATTTCCCATCAAGGTCAACAACATCGCCGTTCATCTTCAACAAACATGTTCTGTAAGCCGGATTCGGGTCATTCATATTTCTTCTGAATTCAATAACAATATAATCAACAACCGAATCAGGAATTGATGATAATATTGTAAATTGCCTGTCCGGATCAAGGTTATATGGATAAATGTTCGGTGGTTGTAATGGTAACAGATTTTTGATTCTTAAATCTTCTGCCATAGAACCGAATCTATAAGGACCTTCTAATAACAAGGACGCGGATAATTCAAGTTTTCCGCCTCTGCTTAAGCCAACACCATATTCACCTATTGAATACAATCTCTGCTTTGAATAAGCCCATTGATTTAAATTATCCAATTGGGGAGGTTCGGGATTTTGTAAATCAGTCCAGGCACCACGGTCCCATTTTTGTAATTGTAAAGAGATAAAATCACTTCTCAAGGATTGAGTTTCATCAAGAGTATCAGTTACTGATACAGTATGTCTCCAACCATACCCGAAATCCATATTAATCCTGTCGATGGGGATAAAATTTCCGTCCAGTGCAGATATTTGATAAACACGTTTGACTTTCATATCGCCGCCGATAATCGGGGGGAAGGTTCTCGGCTTAATCCTGAAAGTCAACTCTTTCATCCCAAAGGATGAGGCAGAGTCCGGGAATAATGCCCATGTATAAGGATTATTAAAAATTATTTTCAAACTGTCAAAATGCAGAAGTGTCCTTCTGAAACTTCCATCTATTTCGGCATCGGCACCATCAAAGAAAGGGTCTCTTAATGTTGTCAATGTTAAAATAAATTTGTTATTGGAATCAGGTTCTGTTCTTATAGGAGATTTAAGATATAAGGTATCATTTACAACAATGTTCCTTGTAATAGTTATTCCTTGTGTAGTTTCATTTCTAAGGTTTAGCAATTTTGTCGAATCGGTTGGGATTTCACCGGTTGTATTGGCAATTGAACCGTTTCCTGTATACTTTACTGATACATGTCCTTCAAAAACCGGTTCGTTTCTCAAAGAACCATTGATATGCCTTACAATCCAGGTAGAATCAACCATGTTGAAATTATCCGCGGCAGAATTTCTTAACTCACCATTTGTGAGTTCAAGTTTTGAATTAATTTTGAATCCACCACCCCTGATAATATCTGCTCCCTGGGGATTATCAATGTTTAAATTACTGTACTGGCCATTCCCCTCAATATCCTGCTGACGCAAATTCCCGTTTAGACGCACATCTTTAGAGCCATATATTCTTGAATTATTAAAAACAGATGCATGGGCATTCACTTCTTGTCTATCTGCTTCGAAAGGCACACTATCGGCAACAATAAGCGAATCCATTGTTGTAAGTGGAATCCTTCTACCATCACTCAATTGAAGAGAATCAACATATTTTTTTGCAATGTATCGTAAAACTAATTGATTAAAAACAATTGTCGGAACAGCTTGTTCAATTCCGGGCGAGTTTCTTTTTTCGAGGAATTCGAACCTTCCGCCCATAGTATCGTTAAGGTTTTTAACTTGTCCCCATTTCAATTTAATTGTACCATTATTGTTGATTCTGCCACCGGTATTATCCAGAGTGTATGCCTGTGGAAATACATCAACGCTTGCTGCTATCAAGAATAAAATGAATACAATATATTGAAATTTAAAACTCATTTTTAAAATTAGAATAATCTAAATATTAATTTCAACAAACCTAATTATATTTAAAAAAAATTATGGGGTGGCAGTCAACAAAGCCACCACCCCAAAAATAATTATTCACCTATTTCTATAACTTCCTGGTTTTGTACTGTACCTGCGTTTGTCAATTGGGCTGTGCCGAGAACGGCTGTATCAGCACCAAGTGTACTTATCCAGATACCATGCAAATCTCCGACTGCTCTCGATTTATTATCACCAGCATCGGCGAATGCATTAGCTGCGGCGTTGAAGTTCCTGATACCGGCATTGTATCCGGCAATCTGACCGCTTAAATTTGTATGGAAATTGTATCCTGCTCCGTTATCTTCATTACCGACAATAAGTACGGCATTTGGATATGGTGTCGGAAATTCCGGAGGAGAAGCAACATTGCTCGATATTGTTATCTGGTTAGCTGCTGCTACGCCACCGGGATAAGCTGTAGCTTCCCTGAGTGTGTTATTCGTATTGACTTCGTCAGCACCACCGCCTGTTCCCCATGCCGGACCATCGATACCGACATAAACAAGGTGACGTACAAGAGCATTATCGTTTGCTGATGGCAACACACCTTCGTCCCATGTATTCGGGTTTGTCCAACGTCCGTTTGCAATCGTAATGAACAAAGTTGAAGTACCCATTATAATGTCTGAATTGGAAGTAACTTCACTAATTGTGCCACCACCTGAACCAGCAATAAGGTTAACACCGGAACCGCCTGTCAAATTAACATAACGCGGATTTGCAGCACCACTCCTGGTTGCGGGAAATCCTGCGATTGTAATTTTTTGTTTCGCCTGACCGGCATCGTAACCCTCGAAAAATCTCATTCTATCTTCATTAGCACCCGTAAATTCAGAAGCAACATATCCTACTCTTAAAGTAGAGATTGTACCTGTTCCTGTAAATGATTCGCGAACAGTTCTCACTACATCGGTTGTAGCCGAAAAATCATTGAGCAGTGTCGGTTGCAATGCGGGAAGCACATCCAGCTGCATCGTTGTCGGTGCTGCACTAAATGTAATTTGGGTCTGTTCATTGTTGAATTTCAACATTGCACCGGTGGGTAATGTACCATAATAACGCATCTTTCCCTGAATGAACACGTCATTGTTTGCAGAACTGTAAGTAACTGTCGGCGCTCCTGCACTTCTGTATAAATTAAACACATTCGGGTCAGCAATTGCAGAACCCATAATGACGTTTCCACCGCTTACAACAAGGTTATCACCTCTCATAAACATACTTCCGTCAGGAGTTTTTGTTCCTGCATTATGAAATTCAAGATTACCATACAAATACTCGGGATTCCCGGGGATTCCGTCATTATTAGCTTGTGGAATTTGTGCTGCAGCGCCCTGGTAATCAACCGTAGAGGTTGTTGCAAAAGTCATGTTTGTACGGCTGCCAACAGCTACCTGGTTTGTGAAAGTACCCGGTATATCGAGCCGTGCTGTAACCGGCGTTGCGGCGTCATAACCAACATTTAATCTTCCGGGTGTAGCACCACTTTGTAATGTAAGAGTACCATTCATCGTACATATACCGGTTGACATCAGATTAAACAAAGAATTTGCACCTGTATTTTGAACAAGCACAGTAGCACCTGCGTTTATATCCAACGTTCCGGTTGAAGTCGTTTTGAAGTAAGCATTATTAATAGTAATATCGCCTGCACAGCTCGAAGCACCCGTTCCAATAGTAAAGTTCGCATTACAGGTTAAATCTGCTGCAGCATTCGAAGTCAAATTACCGCTTGCATATACTGCCGCGTTATTAACTTTAGTGCCATCGAGTAAATCCAAATTAATGTAATGATTTGTTGCACCCGATTCATCGCCTTCACCATAAACAACCTGCGGAACAATCGGCTGAGTACCATTACCGTCATAATGGAAAAAGCCCGCATAAGTTCTTGCACCACCACCAGATGGGTCATATACATTGAATACGTAAACATCTGCCAAAACGTTTTTTGTACCTCCGAAATAGTACAAATCTGTGTACCATCGTGCCTGAACGTCCTGTCCACCTGCAACTCTCACCCACTCAACTCTCGCAGGAATTCGAGATGCGGCTGCAGCTCCCAGGGGATTTGCTCCATCGAACAAACCCGGGTCGGTTGCATTTCCACGCATACGGATGATTCCATTAGTTCCTGCGGCGTATGTTCCGCCTGCATTATTAGTGAAATGCGGCACCGGCTGCGAGTATGCCTCAAGTCCTGTCAAAAGCAATAGTACTATTGCCAATGCAGAAGCAAGATAGTGATTAAAATAACCTTTTTTCATTAAAAAATCCTCCCAATAATCCATAAATTTTTTAATTATTTAAACTTAATTAAATTTTTTTCTTTCTTATTTAAAAAGCACACTCCTTGTACCTTAATACAAATTTAATTAATTGCAAATCATTTTACAATCAGTATAAATACTTAAATTAAATTAGTATTTAACAATGAAAATATGTAAACAAAATCCCCGATAATCCTCCAATTCAAATTAGTTAAACATTTTATTTCCATTCTATTAGTAATTACTTGGTCTTATTAAACTTAACATATAAAATATAGAAATTCGTCAATTTTCATTATTCTCCAATTTCAATAACACCATCATTAAAAATTGATGATGCATTAATTACATTTCCTCTAACATGTAGTGCATCAATTAAAGTACTAATATTCAAATTCGAACTTTGATTCATCAAATTCAATCTTACATAAACAGGTGCAGTTACATTTTTTGTGCCATTTCTCAGCAATACATTACCATACCCGAGTGCGTCAGGTAATCCGAATGGATTGGGTAAAATAGTTTGTAATGCACCATAGAAATCCATTGTACTTGTTTCCGAAAGAAAATAATAACCGAAATTTGTCAGTGTATTATTTGGGAATGTACCAAGATTCGAACTTAAAATTCCGTTATTATCCAATATAAATGCACCTGTTCCTGTCGTCGAATTAATCGAATTTGCCTGCATATCGAGTTGTGAATTATTGATAACAAGCAAACTGTCTAACTGCGGATTTGCAGTGTTAAGAGTAATTAAGTGATTCAATCCTATTTCCACAACATCTTTGTTATCCATTGTAGTTGCATTAGGAATATCATCAACCTGTGGGCATACAGGAGGAAGATGAGTTGAATTGAAAGTCCATGTTGTATTCAATTCCCAATTACCAGTAGCCACGCTGTAAAACCTTCTCGGTGATTTTTCTCCAATATAAAAATCTCCCAAGCCGGCCCATTTTGTTGCTCCGGCTGATAATTCCACACTTGCTAAACCGACATTCCAATTTAAGTCCGCTCCATTCCTTTCAGACCACAACGGTACTTCAGCAGGCACGCTCATCCTTCTGACAACAGCATTTGCAGTATTTACAGTTGCAAGTTCGGTTGGCGGAAATTCCAGATTTACATTGGCGGTTCGACCACCGATAGCAAATGTTCCGCCACTAACGGGATTTAAGCTCCAGTATCTGGGAACACTGTGCAATGGGTCCATTCTGTTACCCGAATTTGGCGAATAAGGAACAGGTGTTATATTTATTCCATCAACTGCTCCCGATGTTCCACCTGCTCCTATCATCGTTATCGTGGCAGGCGTATAACTTGTTCCGTTGCCAATTTCATACGTGTAAGAGCCGGCATCCGTTGGAATAACCTTCTGCAAATATCCGTCAACATATCCAGTACCTGTTCTGTTTACAATTCCGCCGTTTTGAATTATTACTTTCCTGTCAGCATTCCTTACATTTATGATAGAATTTGATGATAAATTCATTGTATGGGAAACATAAACCTGTGCTGTAGGCGAAGCCGTATTCTTTGTTACATATATATAACCTCCTGCAAGGTCTAAATCATAATAATTTACTCCATCCTGATTTTCGAGAGCCAGTGTATGATTCGAAGGTCCATTAAATATGAAATTCTTTGTCAATGGATTTGTCTTTGTTGTGTTCAGCAAAACCATATCTCTGTCAAGCCGTATACTTCTGCTTCCGAAATTTAATGTCCCGTTGATTAATCTTAAATCTTCACTTATATTCAAGTATGGGTCAGGACTTCCTGCCGCATCGTTACTGAGAAATATTGTATTTGTAGGTGCAATATTATTAATTGTAAGAGAAATAATATTATTTGGTAATCCTCTTCCGGACACCTGACCGCCGTTAATACCGTTATAAATATATCTGCCGTTGCCGAAAGTTGGGATATTTGTTGATAGAATCGCGCCGGCAGAACCATCTGCTGTTATGCCGCTGACATGATGCATTCCGAGTGATGTAGAATCTTCCATAGCAAACGTATTCGTTCTTATCGAACCGAATTGTCCCTGAACATATAAAGCTCCCGGATTTCCGACATTCTTTTCAAGATATAATATTCTTACATCAGGTGTATAAGTTTCAGGAACTGTGATAGTTCTGCTGTTACCGATATGAACAATATCGCTCACTCCCGGGACAGTACTTACCGGCGTTGTCTTTATTGTGTAGCTGTCCAAAGACCAAATCGCTAAATTTGTTGCATCCCATGTACCGTCACTATAACTCCAGTAAACATAACCCGACGGTTCACCTGCTACAAAATCTCCGTATTCATTATTATTTGAAGATGTAACATAAGTAGCCGTTCTTGCAGTTGTGCTTGTTTTTTTCCATACCCCGACTGCAGGTAGAGCAGGAGTATATAAATGATGCTCGTAATATGTTGTTGGACCCGCAACCGGGTCACCCGGTAAATATGTCGTTGTCAAATTATATGTTCTTGTTGCACCAAGATTAAATCCATTAGTTGAAATCGTCCAATACCGGTGAACATAATTAGTCAGCTTTATAGGCGGGTCTGCAATAGCTGAATGGTCAACCAATGATGTAATTGCTCCGACTAATCCGTTAGTACCTCCTGTACCGACTGCTTCGAAAGTAACAGGTCTGTATTCGGTACTTAATGTTGCCCCGATTGGGAATAGCAAACTCTTGGCTCCAGTCGGGAAATACCTGTACATCAAACCGTCAACATGTCCCAAGCCATTTCTTAATACCTGCGGGTCAGTTCCGGCAACATTTGAATTTAATTCTACGAATTTATTATTATTTCGTGCATTGATATTTACAACATTGTTATTTGGAAATTCAAGCGAATTTCTTATCACTAAATTAGAATTAGCTGTATTGCCGAGGTAAAGCTCACCACCCGGTTTATCAACTTTCATTCTGTATAACTTCAATCCACCGCTTTCATTATTTGTGATTGTCTGGCTGTTAGACTGATTGAAAACCAGTAGCCAGGGGTCAGACTGAGTGCCGCCGGGGTCATAGTAATAACCGTCATTCAATAAATTACCACTTAATTCTACTGTATTTGTATTCAAACTGAATGTATGGCTATTGTCAATCGTTAAATTATTCTTAATATTGAATACTTGTTCTGCAATGTAGGTCTTTACACCGGGTCTTGTTGCATGAACATCCCAAACAGGCATATTACCACCTACTTTTATCGGTTCTGTGGGAGTAACAACCGGCATTGTCGGATGACCTGTTTGAATTGTACCCGAAACCATTCCCAATCCATTGTCAGCAGCACCTTTTACTATCTTAAAATCAGTAGAAGCTCCGGTTGTTCCTGATGCAACATCAATAACTCCACCCAACATTGAAAAAGTCGAAGATGTTTTACTTATATCAAATCCGGTTAGAGTAGCATCTGTATTTCCATAAGTCATGACAGTAAAAGTACCTGAATTCAATGAGAAATTTATTCTGTCGCTTGCACCGCTTCTTGTAAAGCATCCAGCAACGTTAACCACACCACCGTTTTGATTATAAGTCGTTCCGGTATTATATTGGAAATACTCATTCGAAGCATTTCCTACATTCAGATTTCCCCCGTTAATATCAAACCTTGTATTTACATTAGATATTAAATCGTCTGATGTTGAGACTGAACCGCTTAATATGTTCAAGCCGGTGTATGGCTGCATACTTACTACGTTATTTCCACCAGAAAGCCATAGATTTCCAGTCTGTATATTTGTCAATATTCCCTTATTCAAATAGAATAAATATTCAGGTACACTGCCTGTTTGGGCAGCAAAAGAATTTGTTGCGACGAGAAGTGTATCTGAAAATCCATTCACTTTGTCTAAGATTACAGGACCCATCGGCGCCCAATTCCCCTCACCGCTGATTGTGGATGATGAAGCAGTAATTGTAGAACTCGACGGACTTGTAAATTTCAATACGGAATAATTATTAGCATCTGTGAATAAATCCACTGCATTAACAACAGTTGATATATTGCTTAAGTTTTTAAATATTGAAAGCGTGTCTTTATTATTACCTGAGCCGGCAGCCCTGACCTCTCCATCAGTCAGTACACCAAGATTACTGTATATTGTCAGTGATTTATTTACCGGTGCATTTCCAAACTGAAGCACCCCTGATAAAGCACTTGCTGTATTCGAAGAACCGCCGATTTGTAATGAATCAATCAAATCGCTTGAAATATTATAAGTCAAAGTATGACCATCAATAATTACAGTATCACGGTTGTATATCTGCCCTGGATAATACGCAGAAGGAACACCGGTATGATTTTCATTCGACCAGTTTGAACCTACATTCCAATTACCTGTATTTCTGCTCCAGAAAATTCTACCCGTGAAAAATCCCGATGCCTCGCCTGCTGTCCAATCACCATCATAGTATAATGAATTTGTTATTGATATTGGCGATGGATTTGCAATCGGATTAACACCCAAATTGATTTCCCAGAAATTATTCGTTTTAAATAATCCGGGTATATACAGAGATTGATTTCCATTTATATCGGCAGGAACATAAGTAAAGCTCATCGAATTGGCAGTAACATTAGATATTCCATTTGTAAGTACATTCCAGTATTTACCTAATATGTTATCAGACATCCTGTTCGGATGTAATCCTGCTCTAAGCTTCAAAGCAACAGAAGGACTAACTGTATAGGTGCCGGTTAAACTTATACTTGCAGGGTTGTAAGTTGTACCTATACCCACCGGGAAGAAATAAGACTTTGCACCCGCAGCACCTGTATATTGTTTAATAATACTTCCCATGGTCGATGAACCTTCAGATAATATCATTCTTGTTCCGCTGAAAACACCAGTGCCGGGGCTGATTGCCAGCGCACTTGGACCAAAAATCAAATCATAATTCAGTGGTCTTAAATAATTGTCTTTATTGAAAGTCAATTGATTATTAATTGTTGTGTTTCTTTGCAATTGCACTGTGCCGCTTGGTTTATCGAGAACGACATTATAAAAAGATGTTGAACTCGAACCTTTTATATTTTGTGTCAAAGTACTGTCGAAAGTCAATGCCCCCTGAACACCGCCACCAAAAGCATTTTGATTATTATTATTAATAAATTCACCCTGCAATCTCAAAGATTGTGTATTTGAATTATATGTACCGTTTGTAAGCAAAATGGAATCCTTAACGATTTCCCCGATTGTTTGGGTAACTGTCGAACTTGAATTTAACGTATTAACAGTTATTGAACCGATTCTTGTCGGAATTGCATCACCAGTATTTTGAGTAAAAGTATTTAAAAATGTATTATTTACAATATTAATAGTATAATCCTGGACTTCCCCGGCATCAGCCCTGTTTATGCATGGGTCAAGAGTAGCATTGCTGTTCCTCGCTACAAGCCGCATATATGTCGTTCCTGCAACAGTGTTGGCAGGAACTGTAAATGTAATATCTGCAGAATAAGAACTATCGATATCGAATTGTCTTCCTGCTGCACTCGGATACCTCTCGGTTGCAATGTTTTCTAATAAACCGTCAAAGTCCTGGTCAAACCAAAACATACTGTAATAAGAACCGGGTGAACCGGTATTTGCAATTACAACTCTCATTGTATATTGCGAACCGGCTATTAAAGTAATGCACTTATCAGGGAAATATCTCCATGCATTTAAACTTTGCCGGTTATCAAAATGCTCAAATAAAGGAATACCGAAAGTTGCTCCGGGAGATACTCTTACACTGGCGATGTAGCCGGAACCGGAATTAAATCCTGTACCCGAACAATACCTGAAATCAATATTATTATAAGTCTGGCTTATTCTGCCTTTAGCAGTAAATTCATAATTGCCAGTTATATGTCCATTGTAATTGAAATTCCTCGATATTGTTGCACCGTTATATTCCCTCTCCAAATTACCTCTTGCAGTATTTGAATGGAAACCGTCTTCAGCCCCTGTTTCTACGATTCCACTATCCTTCAATTCAAATACACTAGCCCTAATTACATTTGTACCAAGAATTAATTTACCTCTGCCACCGGAAGTTGTTTCGACAGTAACCGAACCAAGCCGCTGTTCGTGGAACTCCGGATTACCTGTAAAGCTTGGCCATCCATTACCGATATTAGCATCGAGTGTAACAGTTTTACCATCGCCAATCATAGCAATATCAAGTCGTCTCATCGGGTATTTGCCAACCTGCGTAATTCCGTCTAAGAAAGTTCCGTTATTTACTGCACTCGAGTAACCAACAGTTGACCATGTATTAGAATCTGTCCAATTACCATTTTGTCTGCTGTAATAGTAAGTAATTCCCGGACCTTGCTGTGCAAGCACCCAATCACCATTTAAAATTCTATTGTTTATCGTCAATCCTAAATTCAAAGTTCCCAGCGGATTTGCCGTAGAGATATTATATCCCATTGTCGAAATAGTGGTAGCATTCGGTGAATACGTGGCTCCGCCGGCACCAGTCTGGTTTCTGTCACCGCATGTGCTTCCCGATGCATCATTAAAAGTTGCACTTGGAGGCCTTAGTCTTTGCCAATCTGTTGTTAACGGACCTTTCCAGAAAGCAAAATCGAAGCACATGATTAATGCTCCTCCGGGAATGTCCTGAGGATTCAAATATTGACCATTTACAGCAATTACCCTGTCGCCACGAACCCAGCCATTCAATTCAGGACTTACCATTCTCCAATATTTTGTTATTGCCCTTTCCGGAGGATAACTGTATGGCGGAGGACCTACTGTGGTCAAATCTGCAATATCCGGCTGAAGAAATCCTAATACCTGTATTCCGCAATATCCTGCAACATCGTTTGCAGGTGTTCCGGATAATCTAATTGTAAACGGATTATATTGATTCCCTACACCTACCTCAAATGTAATTCCCGTGCCTCCACCCGTTGTAGCATTTCCAACTGCACCTTCAGGAATCCATTTTCTCATTTCTCCATTAACATGACCTATTCCGGTTCTTGTAACAGTTGCAGCATTGACAATTGTCATAATCCATTCACCCTGATTATAATCAGGTCCTGTTAAAGAACTCGAGCTCGGACTCATATCAATATAAGCCAGATTTCCTGCCGAAAAAGTAAGATTTGTATTTACAGTTATCATTTGACTGAATCCAACCACTGTCGGTATAAACAAAATTCTCGAGTTCAGCGTTGCATTATTTACAGCCAAATTGTTAAAAGTAATATCGTTTAATGCAGTAACTGTTTGTGAAGACCTTCCGATAAAATTGAAAGTGCCTGTTCCTGAACCGAATGTTCCTACTCCATCTATTCGCCAATTTCCGACAAGAGAAATGCTGTTGGCTCCTGATGCAAGTGTCCCCTGCTGAATATATAAACTATCAGATATGGTATTGCTGGCATTTGATAATGTTACAGTACTGCCCAATCCTTTAGCAACTGTAAGGGTTGCAATAACACCCGGTAATCCATTACCTGTTACCTGTACGGCAGCGCCGGTATAAACAAAATTTCCCCGGTTATGATTGTTATAATTGTAACTTCTGGTTGTAACCTGGATATTACCAGTTGCACCTGCATTTGTAATACCTGCAGCATCTCCAATACTCATTGTTCCATCTTTGGTCAAGCGGAATTCACCTGTTCCGCTTAAAATATTCGCCCCGCAAATCAGTACACCGCTTGAATCAATTGTAACTATCCCACCTGCAGTAATTGGAGACGAATTTAGTGTTATCGTTTTACTGTTCCCGATATAAACAAGAGCATCGTTAGTAGGGGGTATAGCAGATACCGGTCCCGAATAACTCTGTGTTGACCAGCTTGATGCATTTGTCCAGTTATTGTTATCAATACTGTAAAAACTTAATTGTGTCGGTTCCCCTATTATGAATGTGCCCCATTGTGATAATTGTTTGTACTCGGTTGTTGAAGCTGTTCTTGTGCCGGTCAATGGTGAACCGAATCTGTTTGGAGCAACCCATGCACCCCCTGAATAAAGCCGTGTTTCAAAATAAAGCGGGTCAGCACCATTTCTCAAATCGCCATTCGGGTCGGCTCCGTTGATAAAACTGTTTATTATATTATAAGTCATCGTACCGAGTGTGAAAGTGCTTCCGCTTGGAATTGCAGAAGTCCATTGTCTTCTTACATTTCTTGCATCGCTCATTCCGCTTCCGGCAGGATTAATTCCTACTGTAACCGGTGAAGTAGTGTTTGTTAACGTATCGGCAGTAACACTAACCAAACCTGCTGTGCCGCCACTTCCATTGAATGTAAGTGTCGTTGGAGTATATCTCCTGTCATACCCAACTTCAAATAAAACCGAACCAAGTGCAGGGTCAACATATCTTCTCAGGGTTCCGTCTATATGCCCGGGAGCTGCTCCGGGTCTCGTTAATACCGCTACCTGGGGAATAGTAGCATGGCGTCCCCTGCTTCTAACATTCCCTAAAGGTAAACTTAAAATATTTATTATTATTATTCCATTATCAGATGTTGTACCTACTGCTGAAGCATCAACATGATTATAGTTATTCACTGTCATTTTGTAAAATGTCTCATTTCCGGCAAGATATCTTTGCATGATTTGTGTGTTCGTTCCTGCAAAATCGACAGTTGAGCCGCCTGCAGAAAAAGCACCACCCTCGTTAGTCCAATTTCCAAGCAAAGTCATTGTCGTTGGTGTTACAGTCGAAGAAGACATAGTCAAATTAGAAGAAGTAAGGAAAGATATATTTCCCTCAATTCTAATATCATCCAGGGGCTGAATATTTCCCGGACCCGAAACAATCAAATGATGAAATGGATTTTCAAATTGATTTCTCGATGTAATTGTATTTGTAAATGACAATACGGGAGAATTAAAATCAACAGTTGCAGTTGACGGGTCAAAAATTCCACCTGTATTAATCCAATTTCCAGCAACTTTCATATCGAAATAATTGGATGCAAAGGTCGAACTTTCGAGCGTTAGCAAATTAGTAACATTAAATGTAGTCGAAGCAAGTGTTGAATTAAGTTGTTTAATTCCGGTACCTGCAATTTTAAGATTATAATATGATAAATTTACCAAATCATTGACGGGTGATGCAGGTCTGCACTGTATATTCTGCACACCCCCGTTTTTCTTGAATATTACATTAGAGCCATCGGTAAAGAACTTCTGTGTTGCCACACCTATAAAATTCAATGTGGAAATGTCGAAATCCTCTATGATATTAATATCTCCTGAATTTTGAAAAGTAACATTAGTTCCTGCTGCCCGATTACCTCTGATGGTTAAACTATTGTACTGCGAGACAGCAGGGTCTGAGCCGCTGCTTGGTATCGTTACATTTCCAGTACCGTCAAAAGTTATCGTTCCCGATGTAAATGTATTCGTCAGATAATTTATAGGATAAGTTGTCCTTACAATCAGTTCACCGCCTCTCATTGTGAATGTTCTGCCGGAACTATTTCCATTAATTGAAAAACCACCTATATCCAATGAGCCGATATTTATAACAAGTGAATCACTAATATTAACATTCTTGCTTAAAGTTACCGTTCTTCCGAATGCCTTATCACAGACTACACTTCGCACAGGGGATGGGACTGCATCTCCGGAAAACTGGTCAAGTGTTGTACTGATGTACTTATAAACAGCATTCTGACTGAATAATCTCGTTAATGTCTGAACATTACCACCGGTAGGTCCGGTTGCAGATGAATTAATTCCGTATTGTCCACCTAACTCAAGTCCTCCGTCATCTTCAACTCTGAAAATATTACCTGCAACTGCATCATCTGTTTCAAATCTCAGAATACCACCAGCTTCAACCGATAATTCACCGACATTGGATACGGGACCAGTAATCCTTACTTTCATATTAATTCTTACCCTGTCCGATTGCTTGTTTGGTGCTGTCGTTGAGGCAGGTCCCCCGAAGCTGACTTTTGACCATGTGCCCGGTGTATTATAATCCCCGTTATCAGTGATACTGTAATACGTAGCTCTGCCTGTGGCATCTTCACCGGTTGTCCAATCGCCATCGATTGTACTTACCTGCTGAGAATAGAAAAACCGGTTATTAAAATCAGACACATTGACTACACCAGGGTCAACACGCCAATATCCGCTCGGATTCGGATAAGATGGATTGAACCACAATACCTTATACTCGCCAACGTTACCAGCTTCTTCAGATGCATCCCAATTAAATAATACATTAGCACCATTTGTATTAATTGCAATATTTTGCGAAGTAACAAGCCAATATTTTCTGAGTGAGACATTATTCTTTTCTACCATTGGATGTTCATTATTTATTGCCTTAATCGCTATCTGGCATCCAGAAGTTAATGTCCCGCTAATTAAATTCATCTCTGCCGAAGTGTAAACATCACCTGTTGAACCAGGTGTCCCCAACGGGAATCTCAGAGTTGGCAACGGTAAAGTAGCGGTAGGGTCAATTTTTCTTACTAATGAGCCGCTGTTTATACCTTGTGAATTGTATATACATTGAGTCTTGCTAAATACTTTTGTTGTACCATAATCAGAAAAGAACATTGCATTTATGCCCATAGTCAGGTTATAAACACCAATATCAACAACAGCATTTGCAATTAACCGCAAAGCATTGTTAACCACAATCTCATTGCCTGTATAAACATAGCCCCCGGTCTTATCAATTACCCATTCATAAAATGTTACTGTAGCAGACGGACTCGTTATTGTTTGCGATGTAGGTCCGTAAAAGGTAATCGTAGTCGAATTCGTAGTAAAATCAATCGGACTGTTTAATATTAAATTTCCTCCGAGAGTAAATCCCTGGTCAAGGTTCACAGTACCATTATTTGTCAGATTCCCCGAAATTCTCAAATAGCTATTGCCAACCTGCCTGATAATACTTGTCGCATTTGTAACGGAGGTATTCATGTTCACCTGAACCTGTGCTCCGGTGCTTAAATAAAAATTTGAATTGCCGTTAATATATAATTGGGAAATTGCTTCTTGCGCAGAAAAACAAAAAAGAAAAATCAGAAATACAATTCCTAATGAAATTGACTCCCATTTTTTTATATTATACAATATTATATTTTTTTCTATGTTCTTTATCTAAACACTCCCTGGATTCAACCTCAAAAAACACTTATTCTTCATTTCCGAAAATAATTCGGAAAATATTAACTCATCTTATGTATAGAGACATAAGTTTTACCGGAGCCGTTTTTAATACTCTGGTTTGCTCCGGTATCCTGAAATACCCTTATCGTTACTACCTGCCCTGCAGTCAATGGTATTATATCACTCACAACTGGAGCACAATTATATAATAAATAACCATTATCGAAATTCTCTGCAACCTGTAATATATTCCCCTGGGCGTACAAAACTCCATCAATAAATATCGCAATTGAAATGACTGAACCGTTTGCGGGAGTTCCTGTAATTTCAAATTCTGTTCTTGCATTAACCTGGTAATAGCCTTCTTCCTTAGCTGTAAAATTATTTGTTGTAATATCAAATTCAGCTTGTGAGTCATAATTCTCAGCATCAAACGGGATTGTAGCCCAGGTTGCTGTTCCGCTTGATATAGAAGTAAGTGTATTCAGATAACCCCTTGCCCTGCTCTGGTGATTAAAATCAATAACCCCGACACTTCCAGGTTCTGTATGTATCCTGAGCATTTTATTAACATCTGAATAGTTCCCGGTCAAAGACAGTCTTGCTGCATTACTGATTTCATAATTATCATTGTCTCCATTATTTATTCCTGCAGTAATATCCTGTCCTCCCGATAAATTGTATCTTTGCGACGCATCTCCGGTTCCGCTTTGAATAATTATAAACGGTGCATTTTGGTTAGCAGAATTATTATCGTTAATTGATACCAATGCACCATCATTCATTAAAAAACTATTTGCAATAAGAGTATTTGTCGCATCATATCTTAATGTCTGTCCGCTTGTTCCGGAAGGTAAAGAACCCGAAGGTGTTGTCCAACTCAATAAACCTGCACCGTCAGTAGCTAAAAATTGTCCGGGAGAACCGTCTGCAGAAGGCAATGTATAAGTTACATTTGCAGTTTGCGGCTGTGCCTTGAACGCAGTGTAGTCAATGCCACCCGGTTCCGCGAACCTTAGTTCTGCTGCCGTTGCACTATTAGATAAAAGCAGATTCCCGTCAAACAATTCAAGTTTTTGACCGGGAGTACTTATACCGATACCGATATTATCAGTAGTATTATATACAACCCCGGCACCTACAGTCCACCCCGCACTGCCACCGCTGATTGTTGTCCAGCTTAATAATCCCGCACCATCTGTAGTTAATACCTGTCCATTTGTTCCATCCGCAGCAGGAAGCGTATATGTTACATTTGCTATTTGTGCTTGTGCCTTAAATCCGGTATAATCTATACCCCCCGGCTCGGCAAATCTCAGTTCCGTAGCAGAGGCAGTATTAGATAATAAAATATTTCCGTCATTTACTTCAAATCTTTGTGTGGGATTATTTGTTCCAATACCGAAATTCCCACCACTTAAAATTCTTGCTCTTTCCAGATTGTTTGTCCTGATTACAAAATCCTGAATATCAGTAGTTCCGATAAAATCATTTGCAGGATTTGTACCTGCATTACCTGTCAGTGACCAGTAACTTCCAGCCAGGATATAAACCCAGCCGGTTCCATTATAGTAATAAAATCCGGGTGTATTATCAGTTTGGTAAATCAACAATCCTGTAACAGGAGTTGCCGGTCTTTGTGCCTGAGTCATTCTTGGAGCCAGAAAACCCATCGAGGTCGAACGTAATTCCAAAATTGCTGAAGCATCAGGGTCAGTGCATCCTATACCCACATTATTCTGGGATTCTGCAATTTCAAATCCGCAAAAAAACAGAAATAGTATTGTTAAAATTGTGTTCCATTTGTTTAATTTAAAATATATTGAAGCACAATTATTTTTAAACTTAGCCATTTCCAATACTTCCCATTCGGGTTTGATTAATTTAGCCAGTGTAACAACATCCATTTTTCACCCGTTTTAATTTATTTATTAATTTCATTTTCTATTTTTTATAATTTTATGTAAATATAATAATCAAGATACACTTATACCACATTAAAATTAATCTAAAACATTTAAAAATTCAATACGTATTTATACCTAAAATTCAAAACCCAAAGATAAATTTCAATTTTTGCCAAAATCATTCCTCGAATAAACATACCTGACAAGTTCTGCAGTATTTTTCACACCAAGCTTTTCCATCAAATTTGCCCTGTGTGACTGAACAGTCCTTACACTAATAAATAATTTATCGGCGATTTCAGGACTTGTATAACCACTTGCTACAAAGTTCAGAATTTCCTGCTCCCTTTTTGATATTAATACCGGTGAACTATCACTTTCATGGTAAGGAACAAACTTTTTATTCAGCAGGTTTAATATGTTTTTACTGAAAACCCTCTCCCCCAGAACCACATTTCTAAGGGATGAGTCCAAATCCCTCGCTGAAATATCTTTAGTCAAATAACCATCTGCCCCGGCAGATAATGCACTTTCTATATGTACTGAATCTTCAAATGCAGTTAAAATAACTACATACACTTCAGGACACATATTTTTAATCATTGAAGTTGCCTCGATTCCATCCATCTTAGGCATTAATATGTCGAGAACAGCTATATCCGGTTTATGTATTCTTACAAGTTCAACCGCCTCTGCGCCATTTTGGGCTTCGTCAATAACAACCAAAGACTTATTAAGACTCATCAACCTTCTTAATCCTGCCCTAACAACTTCATGGTCATCTGCTATTATTATTCTAATTTCTTCAGTACCTGACCTTATGTCCATTATTTTCTTTATTTTTTATTATACTATTTGATTGTTTTTTGTTAACGATTCGCAATAAATAAATATAACTAAATTACTTTTGACGATTTAACAATAATTCAATTTTAGGCAAACCTAAATTTTATAATTATTATATATTTAATATAATTAAACGACCTCATTTAATTGGCTAATCCATAATTCAAGTTCTGCATCGCTTGGCATCCTCCAATCCCCCCTTGGTGATAAACTCACTGTTCCGACTTTTATTCCGTCAGGTAAACACGAGCGTTTAAATTGATTTTTAAAAAACCTGTCAATAAAAACTTTCAGATATTGTTTAACTTCATTATCTGAATATTTATTTTCAAATGCAATTTCTGCAAGAAATTTTATTTTTTGTGGTGAGTAACCAAATCTTACAAAATAATACAGGAAAAAGTCATGTAATAAATACGGTCCGATAGACTTTTCTGTGTCCTGTATATTTCCTTTTTCATCTTTTGGTAAAAGTTCCGGTGATATCGGTGTATTGCTAATATCAAACAAAACATCTTTGACTTCGCCTTCAAACTCATTTTTTGCCGTCCAATCAATAATGTATTTCACAAGAGTCTTCGGGACACCTGAATTTACAGCATACATAGACATATGGTCGCCATTATAAGTACTCCAGCCGAGAGCAATCTCTGACAAGTCGCTTGTTCCGATTACGATACCTTTACATTCATTTGCATAATCCATCAGTATCTGTGTTCTTTCCCTTGCCTGTGAATTTTCAAAAGTCAGGTCTCGGATTTCAGGATTATGGCTGATATCTTCGAAATGCTTATTAACCGATTCATTAATTGGAATTGATTTATATGTAACATTCAGAAGTCCGGTCAAATGTTCCGTATTGACGAAAGTTCTTTCACTTGTACCAAATCCAGGCATTGTAATAGCATGAATATCGGAATATTTCATTCCAAGTTTCTTAACAGTTTTTACAGCTACTATCAGCGCAAGCGTTGAATCCAATCCACCGGATACACCAATTACCAATTTTGGCTTGTTCAAATAAAGTAGTCTTTTGGAAAGTCCCGCAGTCTGCAAAGCAAATATTTCTTTACAAACTTCATTTATTTTTGATTCATCCGACGGGATAAAAGGAGCAGGACTTACAAATCTTATTAATTCTTCATCTTTAAGTTTCTCGATTTTAACATCAATGAATCTGAAATTTTGGAAAATGTTATTAGAAGCAAAAGAATTATTTTTAATTCTTTCATGATTTAATCTTTCAACATCAATATCCTTTATCAAAATCTGGGTGTCAAATCTGAACCTGTCCGATTCGGCAAGTATTATCCCATTTTCCGCCATAATCGAATGACCTGAAAATACGAGGTCAGTGCTGGATTCACCTGGACCACACCCTGAATATATATATGCAGCAAGACATCGGGCAGATTGTGATTCTACAAGTTTCCTCCTGTAATCAGCTTTCCCGAGAACCTCGTCTCCTGCCGATAAGTTCAAAAGAATATTAGCTCCTGCAAGTGCCTGGTTAAAACTCGGAGGCATTACACTCCATAAGTCTTCACATATCTCTATTCCAACAAAACAATCATTATATCCATTTATTCTGAATAATAAATCAGCCCCAAAAGGAATTTCATTTTCATCCCAGCTTATAGTGTTTATAGTTCTGTCAAATTCAGACGAAAACCATCTCTCTTCATAATATTCATTAGTATTACATAAATAAGTTTTTGGAATAATTCCTGATATTTCTCCTGAATTTATCACAACAGCACAATTAAACAGTTTTCCATTAACGGATATTGGTGCGCCTACTACAATTAAAATATTCTTCTTCTTTGTGAATTTAGCTATTTTATCAATGGATTTTCTGACTGACTTCAATAATGTATTCTGGTAAAATAAATCAGCACAAGTATACCCTGTCAATGATAATTCAGGGAAAAGTACAATCTGGCATTTTTTTTCTATGGCTTTTTCAATGCTATTTATGATATGTTCGGTGTTGAAATCAACTGCCCCTACATTATGCTCGGGTGTAACTGCTGCAATCCTCAAATAACCATAAAAAGTCAAATTTTTCTTCATTTAAATTTTATTTTCCCTTTGGATAATATAAAGTTACACAAAAATAAGCATAAATGAGTAAATAATAACACTTAACTTATTATTTTTCAAGTAATCATTTCATTTAATGTAACAATAAATGAAACCGTTTAATTTTAAACTTGATTCTGATTAATTTTATGTTTTGAAAAGCAGGATTAGTTAGTTAGTATTGATTAATTTTTATAATTCCGATAATCATACATAATCAACCTGATGCGGAACATATACAGTTACCTTTGTGCCTTTATAAAGTTCACTTTCAATATTTATTTTTCCTTTCAATTCCTCGACACAAGTCTTTACTATAGTCAGTCCGACACCGAAACCGGTACTCGTACCTATATTAGTTCCCCTGAAAAAAGAATCGAAAATATAAGGTTTTTCAGAAGGAGGTATTCCAATTCCATCGTCAATAATTTTAAATTCCATTCCATCATCACATTCACCCAGTTCAAGTCGAATGTCTTCATTCCCGGGAGAATAATTAATCGAATTGAGCAGCAAATTTATCAGTATAGAATGAATCATTATCTCATCGGTTTTTTCATGCTTGAAATCACCTTCTATAACCAGCTCGATATTATGAGCGAATTTATCTATAATTTGTACCTCTTCGATAACCTGCTCACATAACCTTTCAATATTGCAATATTTTAATTTAGTCCTCATCGAACCTTTATCACTTTTACCTACTAACAGCACATTCTCCAGCATTTGAGTCATGTTCTGAACAGAGCTTTGTATCATCTCGATTTTTTCTCCGAATTTCTCACCATCGCGAATATTATAATATTTTTCGAGTAAAAAAGTGGAAGTCATAATGATAGTCAATGGAGTACGATACTCATGGGATATCATAGAAATGAACCTTGATTTCAGTTCGCTCAATTCCCTCTCTTTGTTCCATGCATCGGTGATATTATCTTTAGCATCGGTTAATTTTTGCTCCGCTTCTTTTCTCAGTTCAATTTCCTCATTCAGTTCCTGGAGGGACTTCCTGAGCATAGCAGTTCTTTCCATAACCTTGTTTTCAAGACTGCGATTTAATTCATTAATTTCTTCTTCTGCTTTTTTTCTTTCGGTAATATCATCGAGTATTTTACAAAATATAGTTCTGTTTCCGGTTTGTATCGGAAAAATCAGTGAAGTGATAACTTTCATCGAACCGTCGGATAACTCAATGTTCCGTTCTACCCATTTCTTTTCCCACGGATATATTCCGGTTTCTATATAGCTGAGAAATGAATTTTTCAGATTTTCATACAAATCAGGATTTCTGTTATCCTTTGGAGCAAGTGAATAGAAAAGGTCATAAACGGTTTTCCCGAGTATTTTAGCGATTTTAAAACCTAATATATTTTCCGTCGCTTTATTACAATCTATTATTTTTCCTTTGTCATCTATCAAAACCAAGCCATCGAGAGATTGCTCAAACATACACCTGAACTTCTCTTCGCTATCTATCAACGCTTCTTCGGCAAGTTTCCTGTCTGTTATGTCTTCTAAAAAACCTTCGTAATATTCTATATTATTTTCATCTTCGATAATTTGGGTTTTATCCCTTACCCAAATAATGCTTCCATCAATTTTTTTTAATGGAATAACAAAATCATATACTTGCCCTTTCTTTTTTATTTTTGAAAGAGTTTCTCTTCTTAAACCTTCATCCGGGTAAACTGTAAAGGTATTTTGTTCAAGTAATTTTTCCCTGCTCGGATATCCAAGCATCTCTACAAGTGCCGGATTTGCTTCCAATATAGTACCGTCCTTTCTGGTTCTGTATAAACCAATCGGCAATCTTTTGAAAAGACTTGTATATAGTGCTACACTCCTCTTTACTGCTTCTTCCACCTCTTTCTTTTCAGTAATATCCTCAGAAAAACCTAACAGGAAAATCGGCGAGTCATTTTCATCATATATAGGAACTTTAATTGTATGCAAGTATTTCCTGCCTAACTTTCCATCGATGAGTTCTTCGGGAATATCAATCACTTTTCCTGATTTGAGAACCTCGTTGTCTTTTTTCCTGAAAAATTCTGCCTGTTTTTTAGGGAAAAAATCAAAATCGGTCTTTCCTAATGTTATCTCAGATTCCAAACCGAAAATTTGTTCACATTTCCTGTTCCATAAAACAAATTTTCCCTCTTTTGCATCTTTTACAAAAACTGTTACCGGAAGATTATCAATTATTCCCTCAAGAAACCTTTTAGTTTTATTTAGTTCATTTTCGAGTTCATGTAATTCTTTTTCATTTTTTAATGTAATCCTATATAAGTTTTCACCTTTTAACTTCATCAATTCAACATTTTGTTTAAAAGTCACTGAATGGCTTTTATCAATTTTAAGTATTACATTTTCCCCGTTATAAACTTTAGAATTTATTAATTTTTTTAATTTTTTCTTGAATTTTTCAATGTCGGTATCTTTAAGAAATGAGAAATAATTTTTCCTGATAATTGCATCATATTTTATACTAAATATCTCACAAAATTTTTCGTTTGCAAATAATATATTCCCATCCAAATCAATAACTACTGAAATGCATTTATCAAAAGAATCTATAATTCCTTTAAATGTTTTTGTGTCAGGAATGACCTTATGCCGTTGATTTGAGTTTTTTTCTGAATGCATACCATTCATTCTTTCTTTAATTTTTTTACCTCAGCCACAAATATTGTTTATTAGAAATAACTAATTATTTATAACTTCTTGAAAATCATTACAATAATCGTACCGTTTTTTTTAATTGAATTAGTAATTGTTAATGAGAGTGGATTTATAATATATACAATTGCAGTTTTTTATTATATTTTAATTACTCATAGTGCATTTAAATAGATTATGAATAAGTTAATTTATTATTATATAATGTACTTAAATCAAATTAATAATTAATGATTTATTTCATTATACAGCGATAAAATATCATTAGCAAAACTTTCCCATGTGTATTTTTGTTTAAATTTTTCAATATTGGATGAATATTTATCATATAGTTTATTATCAAAGTATTCCCTGACATTATTTTTAATTAAATCAATATCCGCATAAGGTATAACTGTTCCTGTTCCGAATGGCTCGATAACTTCCCGCAACCCTCCTACGTCAGTTGTAATAACAGGTAAACCGAAATTATAGGCAACGCCGATTATTCCGCTTTGAGTTGCACTTCTATAAGGTAAAACACAAACGTCTGCTGACGAAAAGTAAGGTGCCACATCATTATCACTTACATATTGATTGATAAATTTTACCCGGTCACCAACTCCTGATTGCCTGATTAAATCAAAGTACTCTTTCTCATTACCATAAACCTCACCAACTGCAAGAAGATAATAATCATTCGTTAATTCACCGACTGCCCTTATTAGTAAATCCAACCCTTTGTAATTTCTAATTAAACCAAAAAATAGAATCACCTTCTTATCTGCCGGAATGTTAAGAATTTCCCTGGCTTTGTCTTTTGGGAACTTCGCTCCGAAATGTTCATAATTCGGATGAGGATGTTTCCGGAATATTGATTCAGGTTTTACACTCAACAAATCCTTTTTTACGGAATCGGCGAGAACAATGAATCCGTCGCATCTGTTTAGGAAATATTTAATCAATGAAATGTCACCCGGTTTCTTTTCATGTGGAATGACATTACTAAGTATGCTTATTGTCTTGATACCTTTTTTCTTTAATTTCTTACTTACATACCCTAATGCCGGAGCAAAGAATGGAAGCCAGAAATCCATCAATAATAAGTCGGCATTGTAATTTTCAATTTCTCTTACAGTTTTGAAAAAACTGATTGGATTAATCGAATCAAGAATTTTAATTGATGGAATTTTATCGGCTGTATCTTTATCGTTTACAAATTGTGTTTTCCCCGGGAATAGAATATTCGGGTACAATCTTTTGAAATTGAATGCCCGAATTTCGTTACCTTTTTCCAATGCCCTGTAAACACAGGCGTTGAATTGGGAAATACCTCCACGATAAGGATAAAATACAGATAAAAAAGCAATTCTCATTTCTATAATTTCTTTTAAAAATTAAAATTTATAAATTGCATAAAAGTCATATTAATTTTATTATGGTTATTTTCTAAAGACATATTTATACAAAAATACTAATTATAATTAATGAATAACATACTTGATTCAGTTAACGATTCAAATGAAATTATAGATTCAGCAAAATACTATTGGAGTTATCAATATAAGTTATCAAGAAATGTTATCGTTCCATATTTAATTAAAAACAAAGTTGAACTGAAAAATTCAACCGTAGTAGAAATTGGATGTGGCGAAGGCGGTGTATTAACAGGATTTGTTGAAGCAGGTGCTGTCAAAGCACTTGGAACAGACATAGACCCGGGACGACTGAATATAGGAAAAAAAATTGCTGAATTAGCAAATCATAATATTGAATTTAAAACTCATAATATTACTAACGATAAACCGCTCGAGGAATGGAATGGTAAAGCAGACCTTGTTATTCTCAGAGATGTTATTGAACATCTCGATGATACAAAACAATCATTACTTAACCTGAAGAATTTTATGAAAAATCAAGGCTATCTTTATATTACTTTTCCTCCTTATCATACTCCATTCGGTGGACATCAGCACATAATTAAGAAATTTTGGGGAAGATTTCCTTATATACATTTGCTGCCAAATTTTATTTTCCATAATTTAATTTCATCGGGACATCCTTATGATGTCGCAGAAATAAAACGCTTGCAAAAAATCAGACTGACCGTAAATAAATTCACAAAAGCCGCTACTGAAGCCGGACTTCATATTGTTAAGTCGGAGTATTATTTACTCAGGCCTGTATTTAAAATTAAATTCGGTTTACCACCGGTAAAGTTAACGCCAATTTCATTTTTGCCATTAATCAAATCGGTTTTTAGCCTGGAAGCTTCATATATACTTAAAAGAATTGAAAAGTGATTATTGAATAATTCAAATAAGTTTCTTATTTTGCATAAAATTAGACAGAATAGAAAAAAAATTATAAAAAATTAAAGTTTTTGGGAAATGAGCCGATAATTATTCAAAAGATAGATTTATTACTCCAATATATAAGGAGAGAGAGATGACGATAGATAAATTAACAGAACAAGATGTAAATGTGACTGAAAAGCCACCGATTACAGTTCAGAATGAAATTCAGAAAGATGTAATCAAAGAAGCAATCGGTGCTGAAAGCACTCAAAAACAGCTATTGCAGGTGCTGGCAACTGCACAACCGCAACAGCAAATACAGCAAACTGCAAAAGACCAGATTGAAAAAGGATTTCTGGACATTAAAGTTTAAATTTTCATTATTCAAAATACATTAAAAACAGGAGTGTATTTTCTATAATGAAAATTAAAGATATTGTACAAAACACACTTAGAAAATTTGGTTTTGAAATACGTAGAACTAATGCCTCGATTGAAGTTTTTTCTTTACAAAAACTTTTAATAAAAAAAGAAAATCCAATTATTTTTGACATTGGCGCCTGCCATGGTTCAGTTGCTATGACTTACAATGAACTTTTCAAAAATCCTTCTATTTATTGCTTTGAGCCATTTTCAGAATCTTATTATATTTTGCAGAAGAATGTAAGTAATTTCTCAAATATTAAATGTCTGAATTGTGCTATTTCTGATAAAAAGGGTAAAGCAAATTTAAATGTTAATAAAAATTCAGCTACAAATTCATTACTCCAATCTGACGATAGAGGGGAAGAATTTTGGGGTAAAAAATTATATGATACTGAGACTGTTGTTAATGTTGATACAATTACAATTGATGAGTTTATACGAGATATTTCAGTTCCACACATTGATATATTAAAAATTGATGTACAAGGTGGCGAATATGAAGTATTTTGCGGTGCAAAAGAATCATTATCAAATCAAAATATATCACTGATTTATTCCGAAATGATTATGTGCCCTACTTATAGAGGACAGCATAAAATCAGTGAATACTTTACAATGCTCGATTCATTCGGCTATCAATTCCTCGATTTTTTTAATCCTGTAAGAAGGCACAATCAGCTTATCCAGGCAGATGTAATATTCCTGAACAAATCTATAATGGAAAATATTATAAATTACTGATATAAATTACTGATATAAATTACGAATAAAAATTACTTAAACACATCAGACGCAAATTCCTGGAAATTGAGTGCTGAACTTACCTTACGTGCAGCATCATAGTATTTATTGGCATTTCCCGATTTATTTTTGTCCATTAAAATAGCAATATTAGATAGTGTCAATAATCTTAATTCGGGAGGTAATGATAATGCTTTTTGAGAGGCATCTGATAGAAATGCCATTGCCTTATCATTTTGTTTTTTTATAGAAAAAAGAATTGAACAAACATTATAGACAAAACTTTCCCCGACAATGTCAGGATTCTTCTCGAGCATGTCTAATGCAATATTGCAATATTTCTCGGCATTCTCCAATTCACCCGATTCTATATAAGATTTAATTATCATTGCATAAAGTTGCGATTTATCTGAGACTGTCAAACCGTTTGAATGTGATTCGAGATATGAAATTGCTAAATCAGTCGCTGATTTATAATTTTCTTTGTGATAATAATCAACGATTGTTTTTCTGACTGCTAAGAAATCCTCAGTATCATTTTTTGTTTTTTCACTAATTTCATTATTGCTTTGTTCAACCAAGTTCTGTTCCTGGTTAATCATCTGGGATTTTCTCAATAATTCTTTAAGAACATTCTCTTCGGGATTGGTTCCGGAATCATCCGTTTCCGGCATTTCTATAGATGTATAGTTATCATAATACTCCTGGATAATTCCTGCATTACCAAATTTTTGTGCTGATTGTGCAGCAATCAGCAGCATTGACTTTGCTGTCTCCTTATCTCCTGATTCGGCACTGTGGGCAGCGAGATATGGAGCGATTTCCTGCTTCAAAATTTCAGATTCTGCTTCTTCATACCTTTGTCTCAGAATCGAGGCAATCTGACTATGTAAAGCAATATATTCTTCGTACTCGAGAGATTTCTCAAACAAGTTGTGATAATATGCCTGAGTGAATTCATAAGTTGTCGTTTTTATTCCATACCTCATTTGTGTACCGATACTCCTGATAATACCGGTTCTGTTCTGCAAGCTTCTTAATTTTTTTATTGCCGTTAATATATCTGTATTTAAAAGCTGTGAAATTATGTATGCAGTAAATTCTCTTCCTTCCATGCTGCATATCGAAATAACATTGGTTTCTTCATCTGTCAAATTTTTAACAGATTGAGAAAATGCAGTTTGAACTGTTGTCGGAATATTTGAGTCAGTAAAGAAATCGGATTTCAGATTACCATGGGTATCAAAAGGAGATTTATTTTCGAAGTATTTTATAAATTCATGTAATGACCCCGGAATCCCATCAGTCTGAGCATATATCCACTCTTCAAACTGCTGATTCACTTTATAATTTTTAAAAGTGGATTTAATGTAATTGTTAATTTGTTCTTTAGAAAATCCTGTTATATCAATATTATAAACTGAATTTTTCAGGGATTTCGATTGAGATAAAAAGTTGTTAAATGGAGAAGCATGGCTTTGCAAAATACTTTTCCTGAAAGTAACCACTATTACGAGTGGGATTTTAGTAATGTTCTGGGCAAAAAGGGACAACAACTCAACAGATTGAATATCGCACCAATGAATATCATCAATGAAAATTACAATTGGAACATTTTCAGCAAAAGAAACTATGCTGTCATAATATTCACCGGTAACAGTGTTTATCTTACCAAATGAAAGTGAGGATTTGTCTTTTTTATATTGCCTCCAGTCTTTGCTTAATTCTTTCACCGCATAAAAAACTTCACCTGCTATTGGTAAGGTTGCAAGAATGGTCATACCAATACTCTTTGCAAATTTTTTCTCCGCAGATTTCTCCTCCCTTGTTTTTGAAAGGATTTTTTCAATTGCTCTGGAAAATGGAAGCATCGGCTGAAGATTCCCGATTTTAAACGTACCAATCGGAGCATCGCATTGAACGGATACTGCAGTTGGAACAGGTTTGGGTCCTGCAACAACCAATTCCTGAAAATAATTCAGTAAATGTGTTTTTCCGAATCCGGTTTCACCGGAAACACAGATTATGGAGCCATTCCCTTTTCTAAGTTCATTTAAACACTCACCGAATAATTTTTCATACCCGGGTTCTATTATATTTATTTCATTCAATTTCATTTATTAGTTAATCACATTAAATAATTTCGATATATTCTTTCCAAGGAAATTTAATTTTATTATATAAGAACCAGACGGTAAATCTGATGTATTAATTGTTAAATTATTATTTCCTAAACTAAAAAATCTATTTTCAAATGCTATCTGATTGCCTAAAATATCCGATAAACTTATGAACACAAAACCATCATTTGGAATGTTAAATTCAATGTTAATTTTATCAGAAGCAGGATTAGGATAACACTTATTGATAATAAAATTATTGTTTGGAGGATTATTATCTTCTGCATTTGAAATTAGATGATTTTTATAATATAAATCCCTGCCGTTTCTGACATTGGTAATAAGAGTCTGTATGTCTGAAAATCCACCTGTTGCTTCTCCCCCATCTGCAGGGCTTGCAAAGTTAATCATAAAGGCACATATTGCAGTGTCATTCGGATTCATGTTAAAAGGTCCGGTCGCCTGTAATAATCTTAAATCTTCGTTTTCAATGTTAATAGACCTTTGCTCAGAGGATAAATTATTGTAAAGATTATTCATAATTTCTCCATCTTTGCCAATACTGAATAATATATTTGTTTTTAAACCCAATTGTTCTTCGGGAGTGTAAAATTGCTTGTCCTTCCTGATGTAACCATTTTGGTCAACAGCAGGAGATTCCAGCAATGAGTTACCAATATAACCAAATCCCTTACCTAATTCTCCTTTATTAGTCCCACTCCAGGTTATAGTAAGATTTAAAGTTCTATCTGTATTATAAGGTATTGCAACATCATTTACCTGACCTGAATCCGGTCCATCAATTTTCAAATCATCATCCGAAATCATCCCAATCCAACAATCCTTCAATGAATCTGTTGACATATTTATTAGCTTATACCTAATAATAACCATATCTTTATACATCTCATTGTCATATAAATACGCGGTTTGTTCATACTGAATTCTCAAAGGATAACCCGAATCGCGTGAATGTTGTTCGGTACGGCCACTATATTGAAACAAATCAGTATCTTTAAAAACACAATGAACATCCTGAGATGAAATGATTGCAGGTCCGGCAGGATTAATAGTTGTTCTTCTGTCCTCCTCGTTAAAAACATAGAATCCAAGCTTGCCTAAATCCGAATTGTCTTTTTTCCAGAGAGGCCAGTTAACACTACCATCGGGGTCCTTATTGTCACCGGTAACTTTGTCAAATTCATCTGAAAAATAAACCTGGTACAATTCCCTTTTGTTCGTAATGATACCATCACCATCTTCAATTCTGCCGACGTTCATCCAATTACCTGCATTACTCGGATTGTAGGATATATGTGTTAACTTAAAAGTATCTCCGTTATAGAACTTTTTTGCTCCGAAGCAAATACCCATACCATAAATATAGGTATTCTTAGTTCCTCTGGGCCATGTACATCCGGGTAGCCCTATCGGCTGTTGCTGGAATGGTGATGAATCTTTATGTGCAAGATTTCCTTTATTGAAGAAAGTAAATTCAACATTACTTTTTGTTGATTTCCTATAATCCAATATTGGTACACTCCGAAGAATATCATTTGACTGATATTTTACGGGATTTTGTGATGTTTTCGCGACCGATAACATAGATGAAGATAAAAAAATAACTCCAAAGACGATAGTAATGAGTCCTCTTTTCATAGCAATCCTCTTTTTATTAAAATAATTATTTATTCCTCTTACTAATTTTATAATTTTCAATAAGAAATTGAAAATTAAATTCTCAATCAATCAATATTCAACTAAAAATTTTTAAACATTTTCAATTACCATTGCCACTGCTTCTCCTCCACCAATGCAGAGTGAAGCCAATCCGTACTTCTTATTATATCTTTTTAAGGCGTATATAAGCGTAGTTAGTATTCTCGCACCTGATGCACCTATTGGATGTCCAAGAGCAATAGCTCCGCCGTGAACATTAATTTTCTCAATAGGTATTTTTAGATTTCTCTCAGTAACAATTGCTACAGAAGCGAATGCTTCGTTCACTTCGAATAAATCAATATCTTCAATTTTCATTCCAGCTTTTGCTAAAGCTTTTTTAATTGCTTCAGTAGGTGCGGTTGTGAACCATTCCGGCTTTTGTGCATGAGTGGCATAAGCAATTATTTTTGCCATCGGTTTTTTCCCGAGTGATTTTGATTTTTCTTCGGAGCAAACAATCACAGCCGAAGCACCGTCATCTATCGAAGAAGCATTGGCTGCTGTTACTGTGCCATCCTTTTTGAAAACCGGTTTCAAAGAAGGTACTTTATCGAAATTTACTTTTTCCGGTTCCTCATCTTTATTAATAGTAATTGGACCTTTCTTGTCTTCGATAACAACCGGAATAATTTCATCGTTATAATAACCATTCTT
Organism: Bacteroidota bacterium; assembly: GCA_004322215.1. Lineage (GTDB taxonomy): Bacteria > Bacteroidota > Ignavibacteria > Kapaibacteriales > UBA2268 > XYC2-FULL-35-21. Next base: position 50,372 of record SCSM01000044.1, read on the forward strand.
CTGTGCCTCCAAAGCACGCTTATAACTTAGAATTGCAAATTCATCCTGGTCTTGTCTTGTAATATTACATTCCGTTGCACATAACTCACCTGCCATACCCATGTGGAAATTATTGTAAACATCCCACAAACCATCGTGAATCATCGAATCGGTCAATTCACCATTACCCATCTTATAACCGGTCCTTGCCTTGAACAGCAGGTAAGGTGCATTTGACATTGATTCCATTCCACCTGCAACAGCGATTTCAGTATCGCCCACCTTGATTGACTGGTCGGCAAGCATTACTGCTTTTAATCCGCTACCGCATACTTTATTTATCGTCATGCATGGAACCGATACAGGTAATCCTGCGTAAATGGTTGCCTGTCTTGCCGGCGCCTGTCCGACTCCTGCTGAAAGGACATTACCCATAATGACCTCATTGATATCATCATTGGTCAAACCCGCTCTTTTGATTGATTCGCTTATTGCAATTGCACCAAGCTTTGGAGCAGAAAATGATGATAATGTTCCCATAAAAGCACCAATCGGTGTACGAACTGCTGAAAGAATTACATTTCCCATTTTTTATTTCCTTTAACTAAAATTTTATAAAATCATTTTCATCAGAAAATTCATAAACTATTAATCAAAAATATTAATTCTTTTTATGAAAGAAACAATTTAATTAATTAATTAAAATTTGACAAAAATTAATATATCAATAGTTTCTAAAATGGCTATTTTGGTCAATAATAATAGATGTGTGGAAAAATATATTTTTTATTATCCAAATAAAAGGTTATAATTTTGAATCCAGGTAATTGGTTAATTTGATAATGATTATTTCATTATAATAAAAACATGGAAATTATTCCATTTGAATGTGGTCCGTTGGCAACAAATTGTTATCTGGTGATAGATGACTTTACAGTAGGGGCAGGTTATGAACCTGTCCCTACACTGATTATTGATGCACCACCCGATGCAGCCAATCAATTGTTACCTGTAATTAAAAAAAGAAATTTAAAAATCGAGAAAATAATTTTAACCCATACACATTGGGACCATACATTAGATACAGCAGAGTTAAAGAGAATTACCAATGCACAGGTTTTGGTTCATAAAGATGATGAATACAGGTTGTTGAATCCTAATGAAACTACAATTTTCAATCTGCCTTTTGAAATTGAAACTATCAAGCCGGATGGATATTTGGAAGATGGCATGAAGTTATTTTGCGGTTCATTGAAATTTGAAGTATTGCATACGCCGGGTCATACTGAAGGAGGAATTTGTTTAATAAATTTCGAACACAAAGTAGCTTTTACAGGCGATACTCTTTTTTGTGGAAGTGTGGGCAGGACTGACTTCCCGGGCGGTTCATGGGATATATTAATGAAATCAATAGCAGAAAAATTATTATTATTGCCCGATGACATGAAGGTTTACAGCGGACATGGCAATCCGACTTCAATCGGAGATGAAAAAATGTACAATCAGTTTGTAGGTACAATTAACAGCCATAAGAGTGTTTTTAATGTACTTGATAATATTAATTAATAGTTAGAAAATGTTTTATTAATATAAATAATGAATATTTTTTCATTTTTCCGTAATATTTTACTTAACATTCTGTACTTAATTTGCATGTTTGTATTGGTACAAATTTCAGGATGTTATTCGTTTACTGGTGGTTCGGTTCCTGAACATTTAAAGACACTATACATACCATCAATAAACGATAAGAGCGGATACGGAAATCCACAATACAGGGAGCAGTTGACTCAATTGCTGGTTGACAAATTCAGAAGTGATGGAACATTCACTCTTGTCGAAAGAAACGGTGATGCAAGATTGTCAGTCAGCATTAATTCAATCAGGGATGAAACTATGACAGTCAGTCCCGGTGAATTGGAAAAGGAAAAAAAGATAGTCGTTCTTTGTCAGGTTGAATATTATGATGCTATTAAAAAGCAGGTCATATTCAGCAAAAATTTCACTGCCTTTAACATATACAGCATTGCAAATGCGCAGGCAGAAAGAAATCAATCAATAGAAAAAGCCCTGGAACAAATTTCCGATGATATTTTATTGGGAGTAGTTTCGGGCTGGTAATGATAAAAATATAAATGTTATATTTTTTGTTAAATATTATTTTTAACAATTGGGTGAGGTGAATCTCTCCGTATGGAATATTTTATACTCTTTATTTACTTCATTTCGTTGACCATCCTTTTTGGGTTTGGAATCCACGGATTGATAATGCTATATTACTACCACAAAACCCTAAAAATCAAACGTCCGAACACTGAACTCCCGGAGGATGTCCCTGTTGTAACCATACAACTGCCTATGTTCAACGAAATGTATGTCATCGAACGTTTAATACGCTCAGTGTGCAACATTAAATATCCAAAAGACAGACTTGAGATTCAAGTGCTGGATGACTCGACTGACGAAACTCAGGAGCTTGCCAGGAGCATTGTTGATGACTTTGCCGCTCAAGGCTTCGACATCAAGTATATTCACAGGACAAACCGCCAGGGATACAAAGCAGGTGCACTGAAAGAAGGGCTTGAAAAAGCACGTGGCGAATTCATCGCTATTTTCGATGCCGATTTTGTTCCCCATGACGATTTCCTTTACCAGACTATTCCTCATTTTAATGATGAGAAAATAGGATGCGTTCAGACAAGATGGGAACATCTCAACGAAAATTATTCCTTCCTGACAAGGGCTCAGGCACTTGCTCTCGATGGACACTTTGTGATTGAACAGCAGGTTCGTAACAAAGCGGGTTTCTTTATCAATTTCAACGGTACTGCCGGCATTTGGCGTAAAGCTGCCATATATGATGCAGGGAACTGGCATTCCGATACATTGACAGAGGACCTCGACCTGAGTTACAGGGCTCAACTTAAGGGCTGGAACTTCATTTTTCTGAATGAAGTAACTTCCCCGGCAGAGTTGCCTGCTGATATAAATGCTCTGAAAACTCAACAATTCCGATGGACAAAAGGTGCTGTCGAAACTGCAAAAAAAATGTTACCGGCTGTCTTGAAATCTGACCTTTCATTGAAAATGAAACTTGAATGTTTCGTCCATTTAACCAGCAACATTGTATTTCCATTTATTATAATCGTTGCTCTGTTGAATGTACCTTTAGTCGTCATTAAAAACACTGTTGGTGGATTCGACGAGTATTATACACTGATGTCTGTATTTGTTCTTGCTTCAATCTCTACTTTCCTGTTTTACATGTATGCACAGCGTGCCATCCATTTGGACTGGAGAAAAAGATTATTGCTTTTCCCTGTATTTCTTGCAGGAAGCATGGGATTTGCAGTAAATAACACAAAAGCTGTAATGGAAGCACTGCTAAATATAAAATCAGGATTTTCGAGAACTCCGAAATATAAAATTGTTGAAAATGGTGATGATTGGCGTAAGAAGAAATACGTTCAAAAAAGAATTAGTCCCACAATATTTATCGAACTACTTCTTGCTTTATACTATGTTATCGGAATAGCTATATCAGCTTATTATCTCGAAATAGCTGCCATTCCATTCCAGATAATGTTCCTTATGGGATTCGGAACTGTCGGCTATATGTCGCTCAAGCATGCATTGAGTAAATGATAAAATTTTTTATTTTCAAGCCCGTATCAAATGTGATTCGGGCTTTTTTTTATAAAATTTTATGATGAGATTTCTTACAATATTTTTTTTAATTGCCAATTCGGTTTGCATTATGACTGCACTGGAAAAACCGGAATATGACCTATATACCCATATTTGCTTTAAGCCGGGCTTGTACTATGACAATACAGAAGAACTCAGTAACATTCTCGCAGAGAATGGATTTCCCGAAATCAAACCCGAAAATGTTTATTACATTGGATTCAATTATGCTTCAAACCATTTACCGTTCCCATTTTATCATATTCCGAATATTTTTATGTCATTTGATTTGAGAATTCCTTTTGAGAGAACTGTTGAAAATGGAAATCGGGCAAGTTCATTAAAAACTTATGCATTTTTTCTCGAATTAGAAGGATTTCACGATTTAATCAATAATATTGCTATCTATCCGATAATTGGTTTTGGTTGTTCGATTACACATCTTGATTTGAGAAATGACTCATCAATTGATTTTAAAGATTTTATTACAAAAGCGGGAAACTCGAGATTTACCAAATTCAATTTGCTTTTGAATCTTGGTGGAGGTATGGATTATAAAATCAATTTAACAGAAGATTATAAGAAGAAAATTAATTTTATAGTCGGATTGAATATCAGATATTCTCTCAATCTCGATGTATTCGGTATGTATGACAAGCGTTGGTCTTCGGCAGGAAAATCAATTAATGGTTTACCCGACTATCATGCACCCGGATTATCAATCGAATTGAAATTCGGTTTAGAAAAATTGGAGAAAATTAAATAATAATATTCTCATTATTTAAAAACAATGAATTTACCATAAAGATAAGAATTACCATCCACAATTCTGAAAAAATAGGTTCCATTCTGAAAATTTGAAAAATTGTATTCTATCTCATGCGCCCCTTCTTCATAAACTTGATTTGTTAATTCAGCAATTTCTGTTCCGGTTAAGTCAAAAACTTTTATAACTATTTTTGAACTTTTAGCTATAAAATAACTGATTGTTCCTATGTAGTCAACCGGATTTGGATAAAAATTTAGCAATTGGTTTTTATCAATATTATCATTATCGTTAACTGAACTGTACTCTCCACCATTAGTAGTTTTGATTATCAAACCATCATCTCCAACAATATAGCCAACATCCTGACTACTAAAACTCATTGAATATAAACCCAATTCACTTTGAAAGAATTGCTGGTTCCAATCTTTTCCCCTGTTTGTCGATTTAAAAATTGCACCCCTTCCTCCAATTATAAAACCCACAGAATCATTAACAAACGTAATTTCAGATAATCGATAGTTAAATTTTTTAATTAATAACCAATTATCTCCACCATCTGTTGTTGATAGTAAAAATCCATCAACACCATTATCACATACAACAAAACCTTCATTTATATTTAAGAAATAAACTGAATTCATCCAATATTTAATGTCATCACCAATATTTAAATACTTCCAACTTTCACCTCCATCCGTTGTTTTACAAACGGTACCATCATCACCTACTGCAAAACCAATACTTGGGTTTATAAAAAAAATCGAATATAATTCCTGCCATGCTTTTTTGTCCGAGATATCTATCCAAGTGTTACCCCCATCAGTTGTTTTAAACAGCGTAGTTGAGCTACAAAGTGCATATCCAAAATTATCATTTAAAAATTTAATTAATTTTAGAGTGTAGCATTCATTATGTTGAACTTCCCATGACACTCCACCATTTGTTGTTTTATAATTCAAACCAAATCGACCTCCTAAAAAACAAGTAAGGGAATTAATACAATATATTGAACTAAAATGATTCACTGTGCTTTTTGGTGTTTGATCTATCCAGGTAAAACCACCATCAGTAGTTTTTAATATATAATTATTAGTTGGCAAATAACAAGTATTAATGTCAATAGTTGAAACAGAATAAAAAGAAGGATTATACCATTTTTTTAATTTTTCCCATGTTTTACCCGAATCAGTCGTTTTATTAATAAATCCATATTGCCCAACTGCAATTCCATAACCATTCCTACCAAATTCGACAGATTCATTTGCATTTCTTAAAACAAAAGTCCATGTAACACCTCCATCGGTAGTATTAATTATCTTCCCCGAATCACTGACCATAACACCATTATTTTCATCACTGAATGCAATGCTGTTAATTTTTTCATAAAATCTTGTATATAATTTTAACCAGTTAGAGCCCCCATTTGTGGTTTTTAAAACGATTGCATCATCACCAACAGCAAAACCAACTGAATCATTTAGAAAGAATATCGAATTTAGTTTTCCCATTGATTCATCTTCAAAAATTATTGAGGCATTATTTGAACCCTTAAATTCCAAAATTACTCCATAAAAACTACTGATATAACCTTTTTTATTTTCAGTAAAACATAGACTATACATGTTTGGTATACCTTGAAGCAACCATATTTGTTTTTGATTCCAGCTATTTCCCCGGTCATCAGTATATGCAACCATTCCATAATCTCCGACAGCATAACAAATATCATCATTAAGAAAGCGAACTGAATTAAATTTTTTTCCAGAACTTAATTTTTCAAATTTCCAATTTTTTCCACCGTCAGATGAATATGCGACATAACCGGAATCACCAACAGCAACAATATCACCTTGACCTGAAATGTCTATTGAATTGAATCTTCTGTTAATCGGGATATACATCATTTGCCAGGTTAAACCTTCATCAGTTGATTTCATTATAACACCAGCATGACCAACAGCATAAGTTACATTATTCTCTTTAATTCTGACTTCTTTTAGTTTATCACCCTGAAATAATGGATTGACCCAAGTCCATTCTGAATATAGAAATCCTGAAGAGATAATTAACGATAGAAGAGTAATCAGATGTTTCATATTAACACTTTCAAATAATTGAAATTATTAATATAAAATTAATTCTTATTTATTTGAAATGCAAATAATATTATCATACAAAAGAGTATATAATACGAAGTTAGATAGGATGAGTACCAATAAATTTAGTTCTCAATCTGAATAAAATTTTATTAGAAAATGAAAATTAACTTAAATAAAAATCAGAATTGAATAAATTATTCCTTTATTTCATAATTCTCTTTACACTCCGGGCATTTCAGGTATTTCAACCAGTTGTCATCAACCTTTTTGAAATGTATTTCAATGTAATCATGTCCGCATTTTTCACATTTTTGATTGAACGGCTCATGGTTTGAAAGATAGTCGCAATCCGGATAGCGGGAGCATCCCCAGAACTTTTTTTTCGATTTGGGACTGAACCTTTCGAGAATTATTCCTTCTTTGCATTTCGGGCAACTGATGTTTGTCGAGATTGGCTTAGTTCCCTTACAGTTCGGATAATCTATGCATCCGTAGAATTTACCGAATTTACTTGTCCGAATGACCATTTGTTTTCCGCAAATATCACAGAATATACCTTCTGCAATTTCCGGCTCTGTTCTTTCCGCTTTTTCTTCTTTCGGGAGCGGTTTTGTGTTTTTACATTCGGGATAATTAGTGCAGCCGAGAAATCTTCCCCGGCGGCTGACTTTTATCTCCATAGGTGCGCCGCAAACGTCGCAGATGATTTCTGGTATATCCGCATGCTCGTTTGCATGATGTAACGAATCTTTGAACGGTGTATAAAAATCATTCATTATTTCGAGATAAGATTTGGTTCCGTCAGCAACAAAGTCAAGTTCCTCTTCCATATCGGCTGTAAATTTAACATTGAATAAATCGGGAAAATTTGCAACAAGAATTTTGTTTACATCGAAACCGAGTTCTGTCGGAACGAATGACTTTTTATCCATATTGATATATTCACGGTCGAGCAAAGTGCTTACAATAGCTGCATAAGTGCTGGGTCTTCCGATACCGAGTTCATCGAGCTCTTTAACGAGACTTGCGGCATTGTAACGTGCAGGTGGCTTTGTCTGTGATTTAACCGATTCAACATCCTTTAAATTTAACTTCATATCTTTTTTCAGATTTTTTGGTAATGTCGGTGTTTCTTTACCATTCCCATTACCATTCTTATCTTCCTTATCGTCTTCATAAACTGCAAGGTATCCCTTGAAAACAATTACGGAGCCGGTAATTCTGAACAAATAATCACCGCCTGAAATTTCAATCGAAGTTTGCTCATACACTGCCTCTTTCATCTGAGAAGCAAGAAATCGGTTATAAATCAATTCGTATAATGCAGCATGGTCTTTATCGAGTAATTTTTTTATTTCTGCAGGAGTATATTCAAGACTTGTCGGGCGAATTGCCTCGTGTGCATCCTGAACATTTTTCGACTTTGTAGTAAATACTGGTGCTGATTCAGGAAGGTAATCATTGCCGAATGTTTTTTGAATATGTTCTCTTGCTGCCTGCTGTGCTTCAGGGCTCAAGCGTACTGAGTCAGTCCTCATATAAGTAATCAAACCGACTTCGCCTTCCTTACCGAGTGAAACACCTTCATAAAGTTTTTGAGCGACAGACATTGTTTTCTTATTCGGAAATCCAAGCCGTCTCGATGCTTCCTGCTGTAAACTGCTTGTTGTAAAAGGTGCTGGAGCTTTCCTGTTTACTTGTTTTTTTACAATATCACTGATGGTATAATTTTCTTTTTTAATATTCTCAATTAAATTTTTTGCATCTTCCTCGGAGCGAATGAAATTTAAAGCAGCAAGTTTTTCATCGAGTTGCTTTTGTGCTTCTTCATTTTCCGCTCTTGCCGAACCTTCAGGATTAACTAAACTTTTACCGTTGATTCCGACAAGTTTTGTTTTAAATGATTTTTTTCCGTCGGATGCAAATTCACCGAGTATTGTCCAGTAATCAATTGGTAGAAAATTCTGAATTTCATTTTCTAGTTTACATATTAATCTCAAAGCAACAGACTGAACTCTGCCTGCTGACAATGATTTAGCGGTTTTATTAATCATTGCACGTGAAACAAATGGAGAAACCTGGTAACCGATTAACCGGTCCATCACCCTGCGGGCTTGCTGCGACATAAACAGATTCTCATCCAGTTCCCTCAATTCTTTCAATCCTTTTTCAACGCCGGTTTTAGTTATTTCATTGAAAAGAACTCTTTTTATATTTTGATTTTCATTCTTTACTTCTTCTGCGATATGCCATGCTATTGCTTCTCCTTCACGGTCGGGGTCGGTCGCAAGCAAAACACTTTTTGCAGATTTGGAAAATTCCTTTAACTTCTTAATGACCTGGCTTTTGCCCCTGATAGCTGTATAAATCGGCTTAAAATCATGCTTGACGTCAACACCAAGACGAAATGAAATAAGGTCTTTAATATGTCCAACGGATGCTTCGACAATATAATTTTTACCTAAATATTTATTTATGGTTTTTGCTTTCGCAGGTGATTCTACTATTACAAGTGTTTTATCTGACATCTTATTCTCCGAACTTCATAAATTTCAATTTTGAAAAAAAACGAATTGCAAATATACAAAAGTTATCTTTTTAAAAGAGACTTTTCACGATTTTGTATTACGTTAAATGCTGAAAACGTGATTGAGAAATTTTTATTTCTTTTCAGGTTTGATTTCCCGGAATTGTAAAATTAAATATACTCCCCTTACCTTTTTCACTTTGTACCCAAATCCTGCCGCCATTTTTTTCAACAAAATCTTTGCATATCAAAAGTCCTAATCCTGTGCCTTTTTCGTCGTTTGTCCCTGCAGTTGATTGCCTCACATCCACTCTGAATAATTTATCGGAATCTGATTTATCCATACCAACACCGCTATCAGTTACAGATAATTTAATAAATTTTTCTTCATCATTGTCGGGAAAATCGACAGATAAAATTACTGAGCCCCCTTGTTTTGTATATTTAAGTGCATTTGAAATCAGGTTTCTGATTACAGTCGAAATCATATAGTAATCGGCATAAACAAAAGTATTTTCTTTAATCTCAATATGTAGTTCAATCCCTTTATTCTGTGCTGTAATTGACAACAGGTTTAATGTTTCAACTGCTGTTTGATGCAAATCAAATCTTATCTTATTTATTTCTATTTTATCACTTTGACTTCTTGCCCAGGTCAAAAGGTTTTCTAATAATTGCAGTAAATTCCTCGAATTTATTTTTATATTTTCGATTAATTCCTTCTTTTCGTTTTCATCAAACGATTCCCAACTCGATGATAAAACTTCCGCTGTCATTATAAATGTTGCTAATGGATTTTTCAAATCATGCGCAATTATCGAGAAGAACTTATCCTTTGCATTATTCAATTCCTTGAACATTGCTTCAGAACGAATCAATTCTTTTTCAGCTTTCCTCTTTTCGGTTACATCTTCGACTATTCCTTCATAATAAATAATTTTTCCAAATTTATCTCTTACGCACCTTGCAAATTCATTAACAAATACCTCTGTATTATCTTTCCTTTTATATGAACTATTATAATTTATTACCTCGCCTGAACTTTCGATTGTATCTTTAAATATTTTCCTTTTTTCCAATGTCTCAAAGCCCTCTTTTTCCAGATTGATTTTGTGTAATTCTTCAAAAGATACAAATCCAAGCATAGAAATTAGATATGGATTTGCATACAGAATCTGACCATCAGGCGTTGTTCTATATATTCCGATTGGTACATTTTCCATGAATTGTCTCAGGTTTTCTTCGCTTTCGGCAAGAGCTTTCTCGATTTCAACTCTTTTGCTTATATCATTTATCAAACCGGTTACATACCTGACACCTTTTATTAAGATTGACGATATTGATAATTCGATTGGGAATACTCTACTATTTTTGTCTATTGCAATCAACTCTACAGTATTACCAGCGATAGAACTTTTTTCTGATTGCTTCAATGCTGTCATCAATTCCGAATATTCACTCATTTTCTCTCCGGGAACAATAAGTGAAAAAATATTTTGATTTGTTGCTTCTTCTTTTTCAAAACCGAAAATTCTTTCTGCGGCTTGATTCCAAAATAAAACTATATTATCATCATTAATTATTATGAACGCACTCCTCGTTGTATCTGTTACGATTCTTAATCTTTCTTCAGATTCTTTTAAAGAATTTTCAGCTTCTTCCCTGAATCTTATTTCATTTTTTAATTTATCATTTATTTTTTTTTGCTGTGCCATTACAAAATATGAAATTATGGCAGCAAGTAATGTACTGAAGATAATTGTTATTATATGAGATTCCCATAGAATTAATTTCGGAAAAATCATACTCTTAACGAATTCAAATACGGTTATGATTACACAAAATCCGAGGATTTTAAGTAGAAGTGACTTTATGTCATTTGCAGATATAATGACAAACCTCTATGCTAAACAAAATTTTATCAAACAATAAATTAAAAATAATAAATCCATTTTTCAAGGTATTTAATCCCTTATATATTTTCAATCTATCTGACAATAACTAATTTATTTGATTTCACAACTGATTGAGTTGAAAATTGGTATTCATAAATACCAACAGGTAAACTCCCAAGATTAAACTGAGGCCTGTTTTCGCCTTGTTTAAAATCAGCATTTTCAAGTAATGTAAGCATCAGATTCCCATTTAAGTCAAAAATTCTAAGTGAAACTTTTGAATCGTTCTCTAATCTAAATGGGATTGTTGTTAAATCATCTGTAGGATTCGGACAAACAGGCAAGAGTACAATACATCCGCATGTATCCTGATTGATTTCGACATTAGTTACCGGTTGCCCGTCCCATCCGGCAAGACGTGCAAGAAGCCACCAAACGGCATTGCCCTTAAGCTTGCAATTCAAGGGGTGAGACATCATACAATCACACTCTTCGCACTCGAATGGATTTCTCGAACACCACTCTTCTGCCCAATTGCGTACCTCATCACCAATCTTGTAACGGCAGGCATCATCGCCGCTTTTATCGAGATAATAGTTTCCATCAGGGTCATAGCTTTCGATATCGGCAAAGTCATATAGTATTTTCCCGTTCTGTTTGCAGTATTTTCTTATTATTTCATTTCTGACATTAACATTTCCATTAACTCCGGTTCCATTTAAATGCGCTGTCATATAAATGAATTTTACTTTTGGGTATTCATTTTCAAGGTCATTTAAAATTTGGCAATAAGTATTGATTATTGAAGTATCCATATCGAAAACACAGCACCAGGACCACATAATGATATTTACACCAGAATTAGAATCGAGATGCTGCCTGATTTCATTAGCAAATTCAGGATTCGATAAATCTTTCCAGAAAACTGTATCATTAATTAATAATGAGCCCTGCCCCATATTAAAAGCAAAAATGTTATTTTTACTTCTTAAAAGTTCCATTCCGGCAATCAATTCATTTCCATGTGCGGTTGTACCATAAGCAATATTAAAGGATTGTCTTGCAGAGTCAATATACTTTACAGGAACTTTATTTATCCTGCATGAATTATGGTCGGCTATTATTGCCTGTTTTTGTGCAAACACTCCTTCTAATGTAAAATTTATTATAATCAGTAATAGTATTATATTTTTCATTTACTTCAACTCCAAAAAATTAGTTTTATCTAACATCTAAAAATATGGAATTTCAGCGATTAAATCAATAATAAAAATTATTAAAGTATATATTTTACCAGTGAAAAAAATTAATTTCCCATAATTGAATTAAATTTTCAACTACTTTAAAGTCATTGTTTATTAATTGAAATACCGATATATTTGTATTCTTTGATTTTACGCAAATAATAAATATTAGATAATTTCAGCGGAGGAGTTTTAATTGAAAAAGTACTTTGGAAAAATATTGATTATAGGCATTCCTATAATCGCTGCTTTTATTCTTCTTTATCCCACTTATGACGCTTCAAAGCTCGAAGAAAAAAAGCAGGAAGTATATAACAGAGCAAAAAAAGATACATCAGCCACAGATTCACTTACTCGTCTCGAAAGATTTGAGGATAAATACGGCAAAGACCTTGAATCTGCAAAAAATAAAAGATTGAAACTCGGTTTGGACCTTCGCGGAGGAATGTATGTTACTCTCGAATGTGATATTGTAAAACTAATCGAAGAATCTGCACAAAGGGAAACTGTCGATGACATTTTCAACGAGGTAATCGATAAGACCAGGCAGGATGCTAAGATGAGCGATGAGTCTGTGATAGATATTTTCCTGAATAATTTTAATAAGATTGCTCGTCCGAGAGGTAAATCTTTGATTTCCTATTTTGATATTGGTGATTTACGTGAAGCTTCGGAAGATAAAATCGTAGAACGCCTAAAAAACAACGCTGAAAATGCAATTGACCAGGCACAGGAAGTAATCAGGCAAAGAATTGACAAATACGGTATTTCGGAACCGACAATACAAAAACAGGGCTCCCGAAGAATTATGCTTGAGTTACCTGGAGTCAATAACGAAATTGAAATGAGAAAACTTCTCCAAACAACTGCTCGTCTTGAATTTAATCTCGTAAAAAATAATAAGGAAATCGTTAAAACTTTTGCCAGGATTGATAAACTTTTAAGTGATAAAACTAAAAGAGCAAAAGGACTCTTACCTGATACATTGTCCGAATCTTCAAACACTATATCAAAAGATACTGCAATCGCCTCAACTAAAGATATTTCCAAAGCCAAAAAAGAGTCTATTGCAAAGAATAAAAAGAAAAGTCAAAAAGATGTGAAAACTGAAGTTAAGGATACTGCCGCAGCAATCGCAACCGACACTGCAAAGAAAGCTACTGACACGTCTGACCCTTATGCCGGATTATCCGAAGAGGAAAAAAGCAAACGATATTATGAAGACCATCCCTTTACGACATTGTTTCAAACCTATTATGTAACTGATGACGGAAGAGGAGGCAGGTCACAGCCGATTGCTTATTCATTGCCATTAGACCAGTATCCCGAAGGTGAATATAACTTTGTAATTCCCGATCAAACTTTAAAGAAATTTAATAATATAATGGCAAGACCGGAGGTTAAAGCTTTAATTCCTTATGACCTGAAAATTGCAAGGGAAGCTAAACCCGACCCACGTATCGAAAAACAAAGCAAACAGAAAATTTATAACTTTTATGCATTAAAAAGAGAGCCGGAAATCACCGGTGAATTTGTTACGGAAGCAAGAGCAACTTATGACCCTAATACAAATCAACCGATGGTTCTGATGGGTATGAATTCAGAAGGTGCGGATAGATGGGGAAGAATAACAGGTGCTAATCTGAAAAAGAGAATTGCTATCGTACTCGATGACCAGGTTTATTCTGCTCCTACTGTGCAAAACAAAATAATCGGAGGAAGTTCACAAATTACAGGTATGGCAAATGTCGAAGAAGCGAGACTTCTCGAAATTGTTTTAAAAGCCGGTGCATTGAAAGCTCCTGTGCAGATTATTGAAGAAAGAGTTGTTGGACCATCACTCGGAGAAGATTCAATCAATAGCGGATTATTAGCAAGCGGTATTGCATTATTATTCGTTGTTGTATTCATGTTGCTGTATTATGCAAAAGGTGGATTGATTGCAAACATATCCGTAATTTTAAATGTTATTCTGATACTTGCTGTGTTATCTGCTTTCGGCGGAACATTGACTTTGCCGGGTATTTCCGGTATCATCCTAACAATCGGTATGGCTGTTGATGCTAACGTACTGATATTCGAGAGAATCAGGGAGGAACTCTATAAAGGGCGTTCGTTAAAATCGGCTATTGATGAAGGTTTCAAACACGCTTTAAGCGCTATTCTCGATTCCAATATAACGACATTTATTACCGGCTTGATTCTTTATTTCTTTGGTACTGGACCGATTCAGGGTTTCGCTCTGACACTAATGATAGGTATCATTGCCACATTGTTTACTCAAATTGTTGTATCTCGTGCAATGATTGAAATATCGTTAATCCGGGGTGCTACACATTATAATTTCGGTCAACCGAAGATACTTAATATATAAGATAATAAGAGAAAGGAAAAAAATGCAGTTTTTTCATGGAACAAATATAGATTTCGTTGGTAAAAGAAAATTCTTTGTTACTTTGTCAACATTAATAAACATAGCCGGTATATTGGCTATCATTTTCATGGGAATTGAATTCGGAATTGACTTTGAAGGTGGTACTGAAATTGCCTATCAATTCTCCAAACCTGTTCATGCAGATGCGATTCGTAATGCGGTTGATAAGATTGGAATAAAAGGTGGCGAGATAAAATCTTTCGGGAAAGAAAATCAATTTCTTGTACGTGTTAAAGAAACCGATAATGCCCAGGTGAAAATTACCGAGGCATTCAATAAATATTTGCCCGAATACAAAGCAACTGTATTAAAGGTCGATAAAATTGGACCTAAAATTGGTAAGGAATTAAGAGGACAGGCATTTCTTGCTGTAATAATTTCAATCATTGCAATTATGCTCTATATTGCTTTCAGATTTGAGTTCACCTATGGATTCGGTGCTGTTATTGCCCTGATTCACGATGTCATATTAACATTTCTGGTTGTAATTATTGTAAACAAACTCGGTTGGATTGACCTTGAATTTAACCAATCGATTCTTGCGGCTATGTTGACTGTTGTCGGCTTTTCTGTAAACGACACTGTTATTATTTTCGACAGGATTCGTGAAAACAAAGATAAAATGAAAGGAACTCCTTTCCTTAAACTTGTTAATGTCAGTGTAAACGAAACTTTGTCTCGTACTATTAATACAGTATTAACTGTAGTGCTCGTATTGTTGACAATAGTCTTACTCGGAGGTCCGGTTCTCCAGGGATTTGCATTCACGATGCTTATTGGCATTATTACAGGTACATATTCATCAATTTACATTGCAAGTGTGTTTGTATTATGGTATCTCCATACCGTTAAGAAAGTACAGATCGATTATGAACCTGATAAAAAAACGGAATTAAAAGCAGCAAAAGTTTGAAATAATAATTATTTAATATAATTTGCAGAAAAATTATTAAATATATGAGCGTATATAACATTAAAATTCTGGATGTCAATCCAAAAGTAGCAAGTATCGAACTTAATGAGAATGTACTCGGTGGTAATGATGCACTCGAATTTTCTGCAAAATTATATGAAACGTTCGATAAAGGAATTACGAATGTAATTGTTGATTTGACTAAGGTTAAGGTGATGAACAGCTCGGGCTTGGGTATGCTTGTAAGCGGATTAAGTTCACTTAGAAGGAACAATATTCAAATGGTTTTATGTTCTGTACCGCTAAAAGTAATGTCATTGCTTGAAATGACCCACCTGGACAAAGTGTTTATTATATATAATGATATTAAGGAAGCATACGAGAAATTTTCCTGAAATATGAAGATTTGATTTAAGCTCCGGTATGAAAATATTAGCCGGAGCTTTTTTTTGGCTGATTAAGAATGATTATCAATAAAATAATGGTTATCTAATGAGTGTAACTGTAGTCGTTGGCTCTCAGTGGGGTGATGAAGGTAAAGGTAAAATTGTCGACCTTCTTTCGCAGGATTCCGATATTGTTGCCCGCTACCAGGGTGGAGCAAATGCCGGGCATACGATTGTTATAGATGGTAAACAATATATTCTGCATCTGATTCCTTCGGGAATTTTATCAGAAGATGTGATTTGCATAATCGGCAATGGAGTCGTTATAGATCCCGTTGCATTGTTGGATGAAATTCGAATGCTCGAAAGTTTTGGGGTGAAGGTCAAAGGGAGATTATTTATCAGTCATAAAGCTCACCTTATAATGCCATATCATAAATTGATAGACCAGGCAAGCGAAAAAGAAAATGGGAAAGCCATCGGTACAACCGGCAGAGGAATCGGTCCTGCTTATATTGATAAATTCAAAAGAACCGGCATCAGAATTGTTGATTTGTTAGACAGAAAAATTCTGGAAGAAAAGCTAAGAACAAATTTAGATGAAAAAAATACTTTGCTACAAAAAATTTATGGGTATGAAGAGCTCGATGTTGATTCAATCGTAAAAACATATCTTGAATTTGACAATTTGATTGACCCGTATATAAAAGATATTAACTTAATGTTAAATGAAGCAATTTCAGCTGGAAAAAAGATTTTTGTAGAAGGAGCTCAGGGAGCTTTACTTGATGTTGACCATGGAACTTATCCATTCGTCACGAGTTCAAATCCTACATCAGGAGGCGCCTGCACCGGCTTGGGAATTCCTCCGACATCAATATCAAAAATTGTAGGTGTGGTAAAAGCATATACTACAAGGGTGGGTAATGGTCCGTTTCCTACTGAACAATTGAATGAAACTGGAGAGAAACTCAGAGCAACCGGTGTAGAATTCGGTTCTACCACCGGAAGACCCAGAAGATGTGGCTGGCTTGACCTCGTTGCATTAAAATACTCTGTTATGATTAATGGAATATCGGAAATTGCTATAACAAAACTCGATGTACTCGACCAATTCGAAGAAATTAAATTGTGTACAAAATACAACGTTAATGGTAAAGATATAAATTACTTTCCTGCTGATTGCCCGACATTGGAAATGATAATACCCAAATATGAAACTATAAAGGGTTGGAATAAAAAGTTGAAGGGAACAAAGACTTACAATGAACTACCCCAGGAAGCTAAATCATACTTCAAATTAATTGAAGATTATACCGGTGCAAAAATCACAATCGTATCTGTCAGTCCGGACAGAGAAGACACAATTATTCTTTAATAATTAAAAATATGCTAAAATATAAAATTGCCAATCAGTAATTTGCTGATAAGCATAGATATATTAAACTGATTTAACTTGCTTAATAATTCAGATTTAATTAATCAAGTATCGGAGTTGTATCTTCAGCTTCGAACTGTTCAACCCTGTTTCTCGATTGCTGTCTGTCATTTAAAAAACTTTGGACCGGTTCCGATTTAATAAGTTGTTCAGTTACATTATTTTTTAAAACCTGGTTTCCGGCTTTAATCACTGCATCAACATCAGACACAGTTTTCCCATGATTAGGTACCAATACCTGTAAGTACCACAGTATCGCTATAAATAAAAACATATATACTCCATTTAATTTTTTCATAAAAATAATTTTAGCAAGAAATATGCCATTTAATTAATCCAATATCGGTTGAGGTGGCGGATCTGTCCACTCTTCAATCAATCTCTTCCACTGGCTGTTTCCAGTAGAATTAAAATCGCTCATTACCTGTGTTTTAAATTGTTTATCATTTTTTACAGCATTTATCTCTTTGTTGTTCTGCTGTATAAGATTCCCAATATCGGAATGAGTATAAGCAGTCCCTGGCACCAGAAGTTGTAAGTACCACAATATCGCTATTAATATTTCCATATCTAATCCTTATTTAATTCTTTAACAAATCATCAACTACTTATTTCTTTTAATCCAATATCGGTTGCGGCGGTGGATCTGTCCACTCTTCAATCAATCTCTTCCACTGGCTGTTTCCGGTAGAATTAAAATCGCTCATTACCTGTGTTTTAAATTGTTTATCATTTTTTACAGCATTTATCTCTTTGTTGTTC
>SCSM01000045.1 GCA_004322215.1 Bacteroidota bacterium
CTGGAGTTAATCTTGTAACTTTTAATCTTGATTTTGGCATTTGTACACCTGCATTGTTTGACATAATGCAAATATACGAAATTTTATTCATTGTGTAAAATATTATTAGACTTTATATAACATCAAGCATTTACGATCTAACATAAAAAAAAGCTGCCCACAGGACAACTTTTCATTATCAATTATTAATTGTCAATTCTCAATTTCCTAAAAACAATCCCACTGATTTGTTTGCCCAATAAAGAATCGGTCCATACCAGATTCCAAGTACAAGTGTAGGAATCACTAATAGTAAAAGCATAACGATGCTCATTGGTGAAAATGACAGTGGCTCATGTTCCTGGTCAACTCCGCGAAGGAACATATTCCTGATTACCTTTGCATAGTAGAACAATGACACAACGCTGTTCAGCACACCGACTACGGCAAGCCAAATATAATTTGAATTTATGACTGCTATGAACAAATACCATTTTCCGATGAATCCCGCTGTCGGGGGAATTCCCGTGAGTGAAATAAGGAAAATTACCATACATACAGCAAGTAAAGGAGACCTGTAGCCGATTCCTGTGTAATCGTCAAGCTCTTCGCTACCAATCTTGTTGGCAAACAGCATGATGACATAGAATGCACCAAGATTCATAAACATATAAACTACAAAATATATCAGTATGGAAGCCACTCCTGCGTCAGTCATCACAACGACACCCATCAGCATATAACCCGCATGTGCAATGCTCGAATAAGCAAGAAGCCGTTTCAGATTAGTTTGCCACACTGCAACGAGATTTCCGAATGTCATCGTCAACACAGAGAGTATTGCAATAATAAATTTCCAGTCAATTGTGCTGAGTAACTTCCAGGTATCGGCAGCCACAGGGCTTGTATGGTCAAAGAAAGCAACCTTTATAAATCTAATCAATATTGCAAATCCTGCCGCCTTTGAAGCAACCGAAAGCAGTGCGGTGATTGTTACAGGTGCTCCTTCATATACATCCGGTGTCCAGAAATGGAATGGTACAGCGGAAATCTTGTACCCAATTCCTGCGATAATCATTATACCTGAAATCAAAAGCGGAAACATTTCTGCTTTGCCGTGTGCTATTGCATAGTTAATATCATATAGATTAAGAGAGCCGGTCAATCCGAATAAAATTGAAATTCCGTAAAGCATCAATCCCGAAGACACGGCACCGAAGATTACATATTTCAATGATGCCTCGCTTGACCTCTTGATTTCTTTTGTGAAACCAGTCAGAATATACGAGCTGATGCTCATCGTTTCGATTGCAAGGTAAATCATGATTAAATTGGATGCACCCGCAAGAAGAAACATTCCGAATGTCATGCCTGCAATCAGGGAGAAATACTCTCCGAGACGCCTGTCCTTTTCGTAAAGCTCTTTGGATAAGAATGACATAAGAACAACAATGAAACTCGATATTAGGATTACCCATTTAAAGAATTTTGAAAATGGGTCAACAGCAAGCATCTTCGTAAACACAACGCTGTTCTGGTTTCCTGCAGTAATGAGAAGTATTCCGGTTACAATAAATCCAATTAGTAAAATTATACCGGATATATTTTTCGATTTTAGGAAAATAAGGTCAACAATCAAAGCAACAAGAAAAGTAACAACAAGTGCTGTTTCCGGCTGAAACAGGATTATACTTTTCTTTAGCTCTATTAAAAACTGCTCAATTGGTATCATATATCAATTTAATAAAATTAACATCAAATTATAAACCGGCAGACATTGTCCACCAGCCGGTATTCACAAAATAAATCAGATGATTCACAGATTTTTCCATCAATCCAAGCATTGCGTTCGGCTGAATACCGAGGTAAATAATAATCAATGCAAGTGGTGCAAGAGCGACAAATTCGACTAAATTCAAATCGTCGGTCTTATATTTCTTGTGTGTCGGGTCCCAGGGTCCTGCCCATTTTTCAGGAACATTACCAAAGAACACTTTCTGCAAAGTCCACAGCATATAACCGGCTCCCAAAACAATACCTGTTGCCGCAATGATTGTTAATGTCGGATATGTCTGGAAAGAACCTAAGAACACTAAAATTTCACTGACGAATCCACTCAATCCGGGCAATCCGATAGCTGCCATGAATGATATTGTCATGAGTCCTGTGTATATAGGCATCTTGTTAGCCATGCCGCCGAAGTCATCCAATCCTCTTGTGTGGGACCTGTCGTACAGAACTCCCACAACCATGAAGAGCATGCTCGTGATTGTACCGTGGTTGAACATCTGTAGGATTGCTCCTTCCATACCTGATGTATTCAGAGCTGCCATACCGAGGACTACAAATCCCATGTGGCTGACTGATGAATAGGCAATCAGCTTTTTGAAGTCCCGCTTACCAACCCTGTGCTGCCCAAGGGCACACAAGGCACCATATACAATGCTGACTACACCCACCAGGGCAATAAACCACTGGAATTGTTTGACAGCATCGGGAAACATGGGCCAGCTTATTCTCATTAAGCCGTAAGTTCCCATTTTCAGCAACACCCCTGCAAGAATCACGCTTATAGGTGTCGGTGCTTCCACATGTGCATCGGGAAGCCATGTATGGAAAGGTACCGAAGGTATCTTAATTGCAAATCCCACGAAGAGAGCAAAGAATGCTATGTACCGCCACGTAGTATCAACACCGAACAGTATTGAATTGGGATTATACTTTGTCGGGTCCATCATGTCGAGCATGTTGAACGAGCCGACAGCAAAGAATAATGCAATCATCACAAGAAGCATGAACACGCTTCCGAATAATGTATATAAGAAAAATTTTATTGCGGCATATTCTTTACGTGGACCACCCCAGATGCCAATCAGGAAGTACATAGGCAGTAACATCAATTCCCAGAAAACATAGAAAAGGAAGAAATCGAGTGATACGAAAACACCCATCATGCCTGCATCCAACAGCAGGTACATAGCAAAGTATCCCTTCAATGCTTTTGTAACGCTGAACGATGAAAATGATGCTACAAAGCATACAATCGCAGTCAGTAAAACCATTGGCGCACTGATTCCGTCAATTCCGACGAAATAGTCAATCCTGACATTCCCAAGCAATGGCAATCCCCAAAGATAAATCCATTTGAACTTATCAACGAACTGAAAGCCCTTAGGGTCATTAATCCCCGCTAAGTGGTAATTATAATTAGCATAAATCCAGATAGCGAGCAATAGCTGTAAAAAAGTAAAAATTATTGTAACCCATCTGAACATTGATTTCGAAACATCCTTACTCCGTTCGTCCTTTCCTGATGGGATGAGTAATATAAGTACCATTCCCAAAAGCGGCAAAAAGGTTATCCACGTGAGAGGTCCAATGCCGAAAATCTGAAACATTAATCCTCCGGAAAAATATATTTATTTAACTTCATTTTTTAATTCCTTCATTAAATTCCCCCTTATCAAAGGGGGTTAGGGGGTTGTTTTATTTACCCCACTCATTTTATCATCAATCAACATATAATCCCAACGGGATAATAAAGGTAGTTATAATTTATCTGCTACAGATATTTAATCCCTACGAGATATTTATTTTTAACTCAAAGTACAATTCTTATTTATTTGGATTCTGAACCATATTAATGCTTCGACTTCGCTCAGCATGACATTTTTCTATTTTAATTCACCATTCAGAATTCAGAATTATTAATTATCCATTATCAATTTTCAATTATCAATTCTTTTTGTCTATACAAAAAAGTAAATCAAGAGCATCACACCAATCACAACAAACACAAGGTATGTTTGCACTCTTCCTGTCTGAACTTTGCGGAACATCGCTCCGAAAAATCCTGTTACATTTGCCGACAGGTTTACAAATCCGTCTATAACTATATTATCAAAATGTCCAATGAAATATGAAAATCCTCTTGTCATAAATGCAGTCAGGTTGACCAATCCGTCAATAAGGTAGAGGTCGAACCAGGCAAGCACTTTTGATAAACCCACAGTTCCAGCTACTACAGTTGCATGATAAATCTCATCAATATACCATTTCCTGTATGAGAACTGATGCAGTTTGCTAAACTGCTTTGCCATATTATCAGCATTGAAGATTTTAAACTGATACACCATGAATGAAAAAAGGATTCCAAGTCCTGCAATTATTATTGACAAAATCATTGCAGGCAAATGTGCATGATGCATCTGCTCTTCGAATTTATTAAAGTATTTATGTCCGCTGCTATGTGAAGTTTCGTGCTTTGTGTTTTGCATATTCGATGAATGTGAGTCACCTACACTTGCTGAACCGGATGCCAAAACATTTTCCTTTTTATGATGTTCACAATTGCCTTTACATTCGCCTTCCTTGCACTTATGTCCCATTGCCATCAAATATGGATTCTCACCTTTTTCAGTCGGGGTAAGGAAATTGAACTGGTATTTAGCCGGTACTGCAGTCTGCGGTACAGGTAAATTCTTTACAAACCAGCCCTTGTTAGCATCTGTCGGATTCGGTGAATAGAAAAACCAGAACGAAAGAACTGCAAGAAGTACCAAAGGAAATACTATAACAAATTTATTTTCATGTGTGTTTTTAGCAATTTCTGTTTTATGCTCTCCGTGGAAAGCGACAATAGTTAACCTGAACATATAAAATGCAGTCATACCTGCGGCGGCAAAGCCGGCAAGTGGAATAAACCAATGACCGCTCAACTGTGCAAACGCAAGCGTACCCGCAAGTATTCCGTCCTTGCTCAAAAATCCTGATGTCAATGGTACACCTGACAATGCAAATGTTGCAAACAGGAATGTCATATATGTCAGGGGCATTGTCCTTCTCAATCCACCCATATTATTGATGTCCTGCGGGTCAGTGTGATGGTCATGGAATTTATGCATTGAATGATGCATTGCATGTATGACAGAACCGGATGCAAGGAATAATGCGGCTTTGAACCATGCATGAGTCACCAGGTGGAAAAATCCTGTGGTATATGAGCATGCTCCCAGTGACATTATCATAAATCCCAACTGGCTTACAGTCGAGTATGCAAGCACCCTCTTGAAGTCAACCTGCGTTATTGCAATCGTAGCCGACATGAACGCAGTGAATGCTCCTACATAAGCAATTGTTGTAAGTGCATCCGCCGAGAACATCGGGAAAACTCTTGCAACGAGATAAACACCGGCGGCAACCATCGTTGCGGCATGAATCAATGCACTGACCGGAGTTGGACCTTCCATAGCATCAGGCAGCCAGACATGTAACGGGAATTGAGCAGATTTTCCAATTGCACCGCAGAAAATGAATACACCTGACAGAGTAAGCCAAAATCCGCTATTGAATGGTAAATGTCCACCTGCTATTCCTGCAAAAATTTCATCAAAGAAAACAGTGTTGTATGTAAAAAACAGAATAAGTATTCCTGCAAAAAATCCAAAGTCTCCTATCCTGTTAACTAAAAATGCTTTCTTGCCTGCATCAGATGCGGATTTCTTTTCATACCAGAAGCCGATTAACAGGTAGGAACTGACACCGACAAGCTCCCAGAATATATACATAAATAAGAAATTGTTTGCTATGACAATTCCCAGCATCGAAAAAGTGAATAAACCAAGATATGCGAAGTAACGTGAATATCTCTTATCATCAGCCATGTACTCTGTCGAGAACAAATGCACAAGAAAACTGATTAATGTTACTACTATAAGCATCATTGCGGCAAGATTATCAATCAAGATTCCAACTTTAATATTAGAACTGCCAAGATTAAGCCATGATATTTTTGTCTGAATTACACTGACATCAGCAAATGTTGTGAGCTTAGTATATAGGATAAAAACCGAGAGCAGTACATCTATTCCGACAATTGTTACTGCCAGCCAGCCGCTAATTCTGCCGAGCCGTTTGCCAAAGAAAATGTTTATTACGAATCCCAGCATAGGGAACACTAATACGAATGCCGCAAGATATAATAATGTGTCAGGTGTCATACTTAACTATATATTTAATTCTCTAATATTTTCATTTTTTCTCCTCTATTCCCCCTTATCAAAGGGGGTTAGGGGGTTGTTTAATAATCAATTTACTCTCTGTATTCTTTGTGAATTTCTCTGTGTACTCTGTGGTAAAAAATTCGCATCAAACACAAAATATAATCCCTACGGGATAACGTTATAATGGTTATACATTATTCTATAGACATATAATCACTACGTGATAATTTCATTTAATCTTCAAAGTACATCTCTATTTAAATTGGATTCTGAACCAATACTGAAATAAATTCAGCACAAGGTTTAGAATGACCATTTTCTATTTTCTATCTTCTATTTTCAATTTACTATCTTCCGGCTCCCAGCTTCCGGCTTCTATCTTCTATTTCCTATTTCCTAATTTTTAATTGTGAATTATTAATTGTTAATTTATTCTTTCATCCTGTCAATTTCATCAACATTGACATGCTTATAATTCTGATAAATATTAAGCACAATCGCAAGGGCAACTGCAGCTTCTGCGGCGGCAAGTATAATCACGAAAATAGCCGCTACATGTCCCTCGATATTCATCCCGCCGTATTTTGCAAAAGCTATAAAATTTATATTTGCGGAATTCAGCACAAGCTCAAGCCCCATCAAAACCATAATTGCATTCTTTCGTGTTATGATGGCGAACATCCCGAGTCCAAAAAGGATTACGCTTAAAATCAAGTAATGTGTTAATCCGATTCCCATTTTATTTCCTGTTAAATTTTCTTATTTAATTAATATTTTTCTTTCTTCTTGCAATCATTGCCGCACCTATTATTGCTATCAGCAACAGAACGGATGCCGCTTCAAATGCCAGCAGATAATCAGTCAGCAACATTCTCCCAATCGGGGAAATTGTATCCTTCAACGGTTCAGAATCCCTGGTAAACCATTTAACATTTGAATACATCACACCCATTGTGATTGTAAGAATTGCTAATGCTGCACCTGTTATTCCAATCTGCATCTTTCCCATCAATCCAGACTTGATATCTACGCCTGTAATCCTTGTCGTGAGCATAACGCCGAAGATGATTAGAACCAGTATGCCTCCAATGTATATCATAATCTGAGTCAGCGCAAGAAAATCTGCATTTAAGAGAACATAAATAGCTGCGACTCCGAAAAATGTGAACAGGAGTGCGAATGCAGAATACATTATGTTCTTTGAAAACACAACAACTGCCGCCGATGCCACAATCAGCACAGCAAAGAAATAGAAAATAATTGTAATCAAATCCATATCAGTTTTTATATATTATTTTTATTCATTTTCTTTTATTAATTCTAATATTGTCATTCTGAATTTGGTTCAGAATGACATTTTCCCAATTCCTATTTCCTATTTCCCATCTCCCGTTTCCGGCTTTGGTGCTTCTGCTGCTTTCGCTTGCTCAGCCGCCTTCTTTGCCTCAGCTTCTTTCTTTGCTTTTTCTGCCGTGAAATTAGCGAGCAGTTCTTTCTTCTGCTTTATTTGCTCATCAGTCATCTTCGAGAATTTATAAAGGAGATTTCCCCTGTCATATTGAGAATATTCGAATTCAGTCGTCATCTTTATTGCCTCAGTCGGGCAAGGGTCAATGCAAAGCCCGCAGAAACAGCATTTCGCAAAATCAATCGTATAATTAGTAACCCAAAGCCCTCTTTTCTCTCCGTTCTTTAGTGGAGGAGCATCGCCTGGAACTACCTTCAATGTTTCAACCGTTATACAATTCACAGGACAAGCCCTTGCACATCCGTTACACCCGTTGCACAATTCCATATCATTAAAAATCCTGTTACGTGCATTCATAGGCATCTTGTCGCCGCCTGCTTTGTCCAAAGGATGTTTATTAGGATACTGAACAGTTACGTTTTTCGCAAACAAATGCACAAAGGTTATCTTCATACCGATTAGTACGGTATAAATTCCCAGCCATATATTATTTAAGTATTTTTTCATTTCTAATTTGCCATTTCAAAATTTGACAATTTCTCATTCTAATCTATTTCAACATTGCCCATAGTCCTACTGCAAAAAAGCATAAAAAGGCAACAGGCGTCATTACTTTCCAGCTTACTCCCATCAATTGGTCAACTCTTAATCTCGGCAGCGTCCATCTTAGCCATATCTGTACAAATACAAAGAAGAATGATTTAGAGATAAACCAGAACACTCCCCATATCGGACCATTCATAAAATCACCGAAAGGCGAATTCCATCCGCCGAAAAACAAGATTGAGAGCAATGCGGCAACAACAAACATATTCGCATATTCAGCAAAGAAAAACATAGCGAATTTCATTCCGCTGTATTCTGTATGATATCCTGCAACAATCTCAGATTCACCTTCGGGTATATCGAATGGTGTCCTGTTTGTTTCGGCAAGCGATGCTATAAGGTAAAGTAAAAACATCCCGAATGTGAATGGAATTACTAATAATTTCCAAATGGAACCCGGTCCACCGAACACATACCAGTTCCAGAACCAACCGCCCTGATTTGCATTTATAACCTGCAAATTCATACTGCTTGCTAAAACAACAATACTAAGTATAACGATAGCGGCAGGAATTTCATAGCTCACAATCTGTGCAACCGAACGCAGCGCACCGAGCAATGAATATTTATTATTCGATGCCCAGCCACCCATTACAAGTCCTATTACCGCAAGAGAACCCATAGCGAAAATATAGAACAATCCTAAGTTAATGCCTGCAGGTACAAAATGAGAGCTGAACGGAATTACTGCAAATCCGGCATAAGCTGCCGTGAACATCAGGAAGGGAGCCATATTGAATAAGGGTTTATTCGCAGCATCAGGTGTGATGTCTTCCTTTTGCAACAGCTTCACAACTTCTGCCACCGGCTGGATTATCCCCCAGGGACCCGTCCTCATAGGACCTAATCTCTCCTGTATGAATGCGGATATTTTGAGTTCGCCGAGAATCGCAACCAATGCGTAAACAATCAGAAAAACAAGAGGCAATGTAACTATCAGAATCAATGCTACAAGTTCACTGCTCGAAAGCTTAGCCACCCAATCATAAAATGTTAATATTTGATGTTCCATTTTTCGTTCGTTAATAATTCAAAACTATCTGTCAACTTCACCTAATACTATATCAATACTGCCGAGTATCATTATCAAATCTGCAAATAAATATCCCTTCGAGATTTCAGGAAGCACACTCAGATTCACAAAACTTGTCCCACGCGATTTTATTCTTTCGGGTTTATCAGTTCCGTTGCTAACTATGTAAAAACCAAGTTCGCCCTTCGGATTTTCTGCTTTTGTATAAATTTCACCTTTGGGAGGTCTTATTTTCTTCGGAAGTTTTTCTCTTACGTCTCCTTCCATAGGCATCTGCTCGATTGCCTGTTCAATGATGCGGCAGCTTTGCTCCATCTCGTGGAAACGGACTATATTTCTATCGAAGCAGTCGCCTACTGTCCCTACTTCGCCGTGACCTGTTATAACATCGAAATCAAACCTGTCATAGAACGAATAAGGTGCGTCTTTTCTCAAATCGAAAGCTAATCCTGAGCCACGGACAACAGGACCACTGCAACCATAATTAATAGCAACATCAGCAGGAAGGATTCCTACATTTGCAACTCTCTCGATGAAAATCTTATTATATAAAAGCAGGTCGGCAATTTCTTTATTGGTCTCTCTCACCTGTTTTACAATTGCAAGTACATCCTGTTTAAATTCTTTGTGTACATCAGCAGCTAAGCCGCCAACCCAGAAATAATTGTAAAGTAATCTGCCTCCCGACGCTTTTTCAAATATCGAAAGAATAAATTCCCTGTCCCTGAACAAATAAAGGAATGGGGTAAATGCACCGGCATCGAGACCGAAAGTAGCAATTGCTATTTGATGATTTGCAATCCTGTTTAATTCAGCAAATATTAACCTTATATATTCAACCTTTTCAGGTATTTCGATTCCCATCAGCTTTTCGATTCCCATAACGTAGGGCCACTCATTATTCATCGCAGAAATGTAATCCATTCTGTCTATATATGGGATTACCTGCGGATAAGTCATCTTCTCGCAATGCTTCTCGAAACATCGGTGCAGATATCCAATGTGAGGTACCACCTCAGTAACAATTTCGCCGTCAAGCTCGACTTCGAGCCGAAGCACACCGTGCGTCGAAGGGTGCTGGGGACCTACATTCAGCCGCATCCTCTCGGAATCAATCTGACTATATTCAAATTCTATTCTTTTTGTTTCGCTCACTATTTATACCTTAACTTTTATTTCTATTTTAAAAATTTTTAATTTTTAATTTTCAATGAATTTTTAATTTTTTAATTTTTAATTTTTTCCTTTATAGTCAATTGATTTAAATTTTATTATCATTTTAAATTTAATATTTAACATTCATTTTAAATTTCAAATTTTAAATTTCAAATTTTTCTAATACGGTACTTTCATCCCATGATATTCATCCGGCTGAACGTAATCTTTCCTCAGCGGAAATCCCTCCCAGTCATAAGGGCAAAGTATTCTAATTAAATTATGATGACCTTCGAACCTAATTCCGAACATATCATAAGCTTCTCTCTCGTGCCAGTCGGCAGAACGCCATATTCTTTCGACCGATGGAACCACAGGATTATCTTTACTTACCGTAACCTTTAATATAAATGAATGTTTTAATTTTATTGAATAAAGGTGATAAACCACACCGAGATTTTCCTTATAATCCATTCCGCCGAGCAGGGATAAATAATCGAAATCCAATTCAGGTGTATCCCTAAGATATAAGCTTATATCAAACAATTTTTCAGGTGCAACCTGAACAAACGGGTCAAAAAATGGTTCCTGCTTAAATTCGATAATTGCATCGCCGAATTCCGCTTTCAATTTCTCATATATTTCCTGAGCCAGCATATCCTTTTTTAAATTTTAAGTTTTAAATTTTGAATTTTAAATTATTTTTTCAATTCCCTGTGTTCTTTGTGCTTCACTTTATGCACTATGTGTTAAAAAATTCTTACTTCCAATTCCCCCATCATATAATCCCTACGGGATAAGAGTGGGTGAGGGTAATTTTCTGTTACTGATATTTAATCCCTACGGGATAATGTTTTATTATTTTATTCAAAGTACATTTCTTTTTTAAATGGATTCTGAACCAAGTTCAGAATGACAATCATATATTCCTATTTCCAAACTCCCAATTTCCAATTGTTAATTATTAATTATTAATTCTTTCTGTTTATCTTCTTCAGCAATTCTTTTTCTTTTATTAAAAATCGCCTGCTGATTTATCTTTTCCTGCAATCTTATCATTCCCTCTTCCAATGCCTCAGGCCTCGGAGGACATCCCGGCACATATACATCGACGGGGATAATACGGTCAACCCCCTTCAATACATGATAGCCATGCTCCCAATAAGGACCACCCGAGTTTGAACAGGAACCCATCGAAATAACATACTTCGGCTCTGCCATCTGCTCGTATAGCTTCTTGATTCGCTCAGCCATCTTGAAAGTAACCGTACCGGAAATGATAATGAAGTCTGCCTGGCGTGGAGAGGTTCGGGGTATGCACCCAAAACGCATAAAGTCGAAATGCGAGGCATTCATAGCCATGAACTCGATTGCACAGCAGGCAAGCCCGAACTGGAGATACCAGTCTGATTTGCTCCTGCCCCAATTTAAAATGTCTT
This sequence comes from Bacteroidota bacterium, assembly GCA_004322215.1. Classification (GTDB taxonomy): domain Bacteria; phylum Bacteroidota; class Ignavibacteria; order Kapaibacteriales; family UBA2268; genus XYC2-FULL-35-21. Next base: position 11,683 of record SCSM01000045.1, read on the forward strand.
CAACTTTTCCTAATATTATTCCGCCGCCGTAGTATGGATCGTCTAATTTATTCAATAATCCCATTAATTCACCGTAAAATTATTATTAACTCTTTTTCGTAACCACAAGGTCTTTAAGCGATGGTATGTAAGGTCTGGGTTTTTCCCAGTTCAAATCGCCTTTTGCCCAAACGTAAGCCAGTCCTGCAAGTAAAATTACAACAAAAACAGCCATCTCGATAAATGCAAACCATAAGACCGTATCGCCTATCCTGCTCATATCCCTGAACACTACAGCCCATGGAAACAGAAACACGACTTCCACATCGAAAAGTAAAAACACGAGAGCAATCACATAAAACCTGATATTGAATTTAATCCAGGGATTACCCATCGGCTCTTCGCCGCACTCGTAAGTTGATTGTTTAACAGGATTGGGATGGTGGGGCCTTATGATTGCCGCTGTGATTAAGCCCGCGGCTACGAAAACAACACCCAGTATAAAAAATAGTAATATTATTCCAAAATCACTCAACATAAACACCTTCTTTTCATATATCAAAGACGGTAAAAAAAATATGACAATAGCAATAAATTGTCATTAATAAACTACTAAATTAAAAAAATGATTAATGAAAAATAAATAATTTTGTATTGCTTTATACTGTATTGAGTTATGTGGTTGTGATTTCGCTAAAAAATTGATACATAGAGATTTAGCTATACCTAAAAATTTTACTTTGAGGGATTTCTTATGATAAAAAATTGTATCTTCCACTCTATCTATATATTTTTTTAATAACTTTTGGGGTCTCGATAAAAGCAAAAGAAAAAAATATTCCCAACAAATTTCTTTTACATATTTCCAAAAAAATGAAAAACAAAATCGAAACCCCAAATTTGTTAAACTAATTTAAATTTATAATTGGGAAAATCTTCAAACACCTTTTCGTTGCTTAATATATCATATATAATATATAGTAACTTTCTAGATGTTGCTATTATTGCTTTCCCACTTCCTTTTTTATTCTTTATCTTCTCGTAAAAAGTTTTTAAATACGATGAATATCTGATTGCTACTAATGTACACTGAACAAGTGTTGTCCTTGGTAATTTGTTTCCATGCTTGGTTATTCTTCCCTGGTGCATAGTATCATTCGATTGCTTTATTCTCGGGACTATACCAAAATAGGCAGCTAGTTTCTTTTCATTTTCGAAGTCTTTAATATTGCCTATTGCACTTAATAGTATGGTCCCGCTTTTTTCTCCTATACCTTTTATACTTGTTATATTTTCAAACCCTTTCAATTTTGAGCCCCTGGAATTCATCTCTTGTTCTAATTTTAATATCCCTTCATTCAATTTCTTTATTTGGTCTATTATTACTTCCAGTTCGAGTCTTGCTCCTTCATTGACCTGATATGTCCCTACCTTATCCAAGCCTTTCTTACTTGTAAAGTCTTCCTGCTTTGTCACTATGCCATGTGCATTTAGTATAGCATGTACCTTATTCTTAAGCATTGTTCTCATCTCTACAAGTTTGTGTCTTGTGTTAGCAATACTCCTTATCTCAGCTATATTGTCATCTGGCATCCTCACTTCGGGCAACATCTCCTTCTGTAAATAAAATGCTAATAATTCTGCGTCTTTTCTATCCGTCTTTTGTAATGATTGACTGATTACTTTAAACTCTGTTGTATTTACAACCACTGTTCTTGCCAATCCGTTTATTTGCTTTATAAAGTTTCTCGTGTATCCTAATATCTCTACTGCTATGGAATCTCCTTCCCTTAATTCCTGCTTAAACCGGTCAATATTTGCCAGCTTATATTCCTTGAATTTTTTAATATCGCCTTCTAAAAAACATGCTGTAAACTTGTTTTTATGCAAATCAATTCCTATACTTCGCATTGTTCTACTCCTCCTATTTTGTTAAACATTTATTAGAGTAGAATAACTTTTCGGTTTGCTCCCATACTCCTATTCAGGCTCATTATGACCTATTGGGACGCTTCGGTTGTAGGTCTGATTATTCTCAACATCAGGATCGGTGTCCTAGTTTTGATTGTACAGCCTATAACCTATTCTACTCCATCTTCTTGCTTAAGATGAAGTTTATCAAACCGTATTTTATCATGTCGTCTCAAAACACAACACAATTATTTAACGACCACCACACCCTTCGTCAGTGTCACTGCAGGCGAACGTAGTGTAACAAAATACAAGCCGCTGGGAAAACTGCTTATGTCTATTGAATGTCTCTGCTCATTCATTCCATCTTCATAATTCACATTCGCTTTATATACCTGCTGTCCGTAAGAATTAGTTATTATTATTTGTGCTGTTCCTGATGACTGCAAATTGTACACAATATTAATGGATGAGGAAGCGGGATTGGGGAACAAGGTTAAATCTTGTTTTTCAGGTAATTCCATTACATCTGTTGCTTCTAATAAATCTGATATTTTTGCTTTAAATATACCATTGCCGTAGGTACCTGCAAAAACGTAGTCACCGATTACTGTAAGAGTATAGATAGAATTATTATTTAAACCATTAGAAACTTTACTCCAATTGCTGCCGCTATCAATTGATATATTAACCCCATCATATCCACCTGCAAACAAATAACTACTACTTGCTGCAATATAATGAGTATAATAACCTGATAAACTCTTACTGATAAGCTGCCAGCTTACTCCGTTATCTGTAGATAAAAGAAAACCTTGATAGGTATTCATGAAAATATCATTTCCATTGCTAAAGATAATATAAACTGAAGTATTAATTTGGTCATCCTTTTGCCAATTATCACTTGTATCGTTAGCTACGAACAAACCATCATAAGTTCCTGCATAAATATTATTGCCACAATATGCAATAGAATTAATTTCAAAACTGGTCAACCCTTTATTAAAAGCTTTCCAGTCGTTTCCATTATTTGTAGAGCGGAAAATCCCGCCGGGAGTGACAGCAAACATTTTATTTCCATTAATGACTAATTTGGAAACTTCATTATGGGTCAATCCATTATTAGAAGTTTGCCAACTTACTCCGTAATCTGTTGAACGATATATCCCGTATCCTTTAGTCCCTGCATAAATGTTATTTCCCTGAAATACGACCGTTAGAACGCTGTCATTATATATTTCTTTACTAAGCGATTGCCAACTGTCTCCATTATCTTTTGAGATGTATAGTCCGCCGTATATACCTGCATATATATCATTACCAAAAGAATTAAGAGCAAATACATAATTATTATTTCCGCGATTCACAACTTCCCAACTTTTACCCAAATCCGTTGAACGATATATTGGTTTATTATAAGAGCTTACAAATAAATTATTACCTTTTGCCGCTATTTTTTCAATATACTGAAATTCTAAACTACTATCTAATATCGCCCAACTATTACCACAATTTGTTGATAAATAAATTCCTTTATAAGTTCCGGCAAATATGTTACTATCGCTTACTGCAAAAATACGAACACCTTCTTTGGCGAGGTTGCTGTCTGCTTCACTCCAACTATTACCATAGTCATCACTAAAATAGATATTATAATAAGTAGAGGCAAAAATTCTGTTACCGCATAAAGCAAGTGCATTTACATGTTTATTATTCCAACTTTGAGAAATCGAATGCCAGTTATATCCTTTATCCGTTGATAGAAATAAACCTTCATAAGTACCGGCTAAAATATTATTTCCATCAATTATTAAAGATTCGATAATTTCATTTGGTAAACCCATATTAGAACCTTGCCAACTTTCTCCCATATCTGTTGAAATCAAAACTCCATTATTATAGGTCCCGGCTATAATGTAATTTCCTGTCATTGCTAATGAATAAATTCTTGAAAAATTCCGAAATACCAATTTCCAACTATCACCTTTGTTGGAGGTCATATACAAGCAGTCATACGTTGCGATAAATATATTATCACCGCTAACGGCAAAAGAATAAATACCATTAATATAAAAATTATCAGAGATTGAAAGCCATGTGTCACCGTTATTTGTAGATAAAAATAACTGAGAATAAGATGAGGCATAAATGTTATTACCGCTTATTACGATATTCCGTATATCTATTACTCCCAATCCGTACATACCGTTGTTTGCCGGCTGCCACTGTGCATTGATTGAAGTAAAACCACAAAACAAAGTAATCAAAAAGTAAAAAGTATATTTTTTCACAATTTTTTCCCTTTCGGTTTATTGTCATTATGCAATAACAAATATAATTCAAAAAAGTTAGAGTAGAAACCAAAAAAAATTTAATATTTTCAATTTTGAAATTAGCTATTTAGTCTGTAGCTTTTTAGGTTGTTAGCTTTAACCAAACAACCTAACGGACTAACAGACTATTTACATGCTTCCGACTTCCAACCTCCGACTTCCGACTTCCGTCTTCCGACTTCCGACTTTCGGCTTCCGACTTCCGACTTTTTTCAACTCAACACACATCACTTAAAACACAACACAATTATTTAACGACCACCACTCCCTTTGTCAGTGCCACTGCAGGCGAACGCAGTGTAACAAAATACAAGCCGCTGGGAAAACTGCGTATGTCTATTGAATGTCTCTGCTCATTCGTTGCATTTACATTATACAAATTTGCACAATATACCTGCTGCCCGTAAGAGTTTGTTATTATTATTTGTGCTGTGGTATTATATTGAAGACTATATGATATATTAATGGTTGAGGAAGCGGGATTAGGGGATAGATTTAGATTATTATTTGCTCTTAATTTTGGTGTATCTTCAATACTTGTAATTCCAAAATCTGAAAGCTTGGCACGGAAAACACCACAGCCACGAGTTCCTACATAAATATTTTTATCATCATTATATAAAGAACTTATATCAGGATTTGTCAATCCAGAATTCTTTTGTAACCAATAATTTCCATTATTCGTAGATTGAAATATTCCACTATCCATAGTACCGGCAAAAATATTATTGTCAATTATTGATATACAGTCTATATATTTAGTTGTTATTCCTGAATCTTTTTTAGACCAGGTATTGCCATAATCCGAAGACATAAATACACCATCCCAAGAACTGGCAAATATAATATTACCGTTAATTGACAAACAAGTAATACAAATATTTGTTATTCCTGAATTCTTTTCTAACCAAGTATTACCGTTATCAGTAGATTGATAAACTCCGCTACATGTCCCAGCAAATATATTATTATCATTGGATGTTAAACAGTTTATTGTTGAATCTTGCAATCCAAAATTCTTTTTTATCCAACTATTGCCATCATTTGTTGTTAAAAATATACCCCTTCCATAAGTTCCGGCAAAAATAATATCACCATTAATTAATAAACAAGTAATATATAAACTATTTAATCCAGAATTCTTTTCTAGCCAAGTGTAGCCTTTATCAGTGGAATGGATTACCCCATCTCCGTCAGTTCCTACAAAAACATCATTATTGTTGACAGATAAACTAATCATAAATGAATAATCTAATCCTGAAAGTTTTTGTTCCCAACTATTGCCATTATCTGTTGATAAAAATAAGCCATCGTAGGATGTACCAGTAAATAAATTATTATTCATACCATATAAGCAATTAACCCAAGAAGTAGTAATTCCATAATTTTTTTGAATCCAGTTTATTCCATTATCTGTGGATAAAAATATTCCGTCTATTGTTCCAGCTAGTACGAAATTTTCGTTTACTAATAAACAATTAATCCATTTATAAGTAATTCCAGTATTTTTCTTTGACCAGCTTACACCATTATCTGTGGATAAGAAAATACCTTCTTGAGTTCCAGCAAAAATATTATTTCCATTTATACATAATGAATGAAGTTGGATATAGGGCATTTCTGTGTTTATTTGTGTCCAACTTAGTCCATTATCATTGGAAATTAATAGTTCAAAATTATCTGTCCCAGCAAAAATATTATTACCACTGATGGCTATACATCTTATTGAAAAATCTGTCAACCCCAAATTTTTTTTTGTCCAATTACCACCATTATCCTCTGATAAAAATAATCCGTCACTTGTTCCAGCTAATATATTACTACCGCTGATAACCAGTGTTCGTATATCAGTATTAGTTAAACCATTATATTTATGTGTCCAACTTTCACCATTGTTTGTAGATAGAAATATTCCGTAAAAAAAAGTTCCTGCAATTATATTATTACCTTTCATAGCAATTGCAGTTATTCCTTTATATCCCAAACCCACATTTTTTTCAATCCAACTATTACCCATATCTGTAGATAAAAATACTCCTTCGTGTGTTCCTACAAAGATATTATTATCATCTGTAGTTATGGAACTAATCCATTGACAAGTTAAACCTTCATTTCTTTCAATCCAACTATTACCCATATTTGTAGATAAGAATACTCCGCCTCTTTCTGTTCCAACAAATATTTTACTACCGGTAACAGCAATTACGCGAACATCACCTCCATATAAACCTTTATTACATTGTTCCCACTGGCAAAAGGAATTCATTTGAATTGTAATTAACAAGCAAAGAAAAATTAAACCCTTCTTCATAACATTTTCCCCTTTCGGTTTATTGTTTTATGTAATAACAACAAAAAATGCAAAATGTTACAGTGACCAATAAAATATTTTAAAAAAAATTAAAAAAATTAAAATTATTTAGTCGCACCTAAATTTTTGAAAAATAAGTGTAAAAGTGAAATACACAAAAGGATTATAGAAAATCGGATTTGTTAGTTTTCTTCTGTTTTATTAGTTTTGAAGACTATATGTTTTGACGGTTTGTTAATTAAAGACTTTAGAGTCTGAATTTAATTTATTGATGGTTATTTTTTGAGAGTATTTGTTAATTATAGACAACTCTCTGTTGTACTGGTTATTATTTCTGAGGTTTGTTTTTTTAATACCATTCGTTTAATGTTGAATATTATTGAAGGCAACAGGTGAAAAAAACTGTATTGGATTATGCTCTTAAGGTGCGTCTGCCTGTAACTGTTTTTGTTATACTTTTATCATTTACATTAACCTTTTTCATATCGCGACCGGAGCGTGACGGCATTGGCTATGCTCCCGTTCAGCCGATTAAGTTTTCGCACAAGCTTCATGCAGGCATGATGAAGATTGACTGCCAATATTGTCATACCGGTGTCGAAAAAGGAAGATTCGCAACTGTGCCTACTGCTTCGATTTGCATGAACTGCCATTCTATTGCACGTAAAGACAAACCGGAAATAATCAAACTCGCAGGATATTTTAATTCAGGGAAAGCAATTCCATGGAAGAGGGTTCACCGTGTGCCTGATTATGCTTATTTCAATCACAGCGTTCATGTTAACAAAGGAATCGACTGCAAGAACTGCCATGGAGATGTAGCAAGGATGGAAGTGGTTTCACAGGTTCATTCTTTCACTATGGGCTCCTGTCTGAACTGCCACCGCAATGCACATCAGAAAATGCCTGAACTTGCACGACAGATTAAGAATGGTCCCGATAACTGCAACGCTTGTCACAGATAGAAAAAAAGTGAGATATATATGAAGAATGAAATTATAAATAAAGAAAATTTAAAGAGAAGAAAATTCCTGGGAGTGCTTGGAATCGGAACTGCTGGACTTGCCGCAGGCAAGCTCATTTCCTCTTTTAAAAAAGACAAAATGGAAAGTACAAAATTAGATGTTTCTGTTCATCCAAATGCCGTACCACGAAACAAAAGAGGTAAGCTGCAATGAACAGTAAAGAAAAAAACAAGAGGTTCTGGCTCAGCTTGGATGATTTGAAAAACTCGCTCAGCTTTGCAAAAGCAAAGGAAAATGAGTTTGCCGAAGGAATGACCGATAATTTCAATCCCGAGGATATGCCGTCACATTCACGCAGGAAATTCCTCGCACTGGCTGGAGCTTCTGCGGCTTTTGCTGCAACCGCCTGCACCAATTACAGGGATAAGGGTGAGATTATACCTTACAACAAAAAGCCCGATGACTTGACAATCGGTACGGCGAGCTATTATGCCTCGACATGCACGGGTTGTTCGAATGGCTGCGGTATTCTGATTAAGACGAGAGAAGGAAGACCGATTAAAATTGACGGCAACCCCGACCATCCTGTTAATAAAGGAAAGATTTGTGCTGCCGGACAGGCAAATATACTCAACCTTTATGACCCGGAACGTCTGAAAGAACCGCACTCGGGAGCAAACGGGAAATTCAAATTTGACAACTGGAAAAATATTGATAATAAAATCAACGTAGCATTGAATAATGCTTCGGCAAACAATAAAGAGATTGCTATTATAACTCATTCGGTATTGTCCCCCACACAGAAAAAACTTTTTGATGATTTCAAAATAAAATATCCCACAACGAAAATTTATTCTTACGAGCTATTCGATGACAGGACCAGGCAATCTGCCTGGAAGCAATGCTATGGCGAATCGGAGTTTCCGGTCATAAATTGGGGGGATGCGAATGTTATCCTGTCGCTTGAATCGGATATTCTCGGAAAAGAAGGAAACTTTGTCGAGCAAATCAGGTTGTTCGCAGCAAAGAGGAATGTTGATGACGCAAAGAATTTCAACCGTCTCTATGTGGCTGAAGGCGGGATGAGTTTGACGGGAATGAATTCTGACCACCGGTTGAGAATCAAACCGGACGCACAATTTGAATTTGTCATGTGTCTTTTGAATGAGATACTCAATGTTAGAAAAGCCGGTACAATTTCATTCGGTCCTTTGGCAAAATCTAAAATCGAACAATACCTGCTAAACGAATTTGCACAGAAAGAAAAGCTATCAATGAGTGTATTAAACTCACTGGTAAATGACCTGATTTCTAACAAAGGAAAATCTATAATATATGCCGGTGACATATTGGCAGAGAAAGTTCATGTTGCAGTAAATCTGCTTAATGAAGTGTTTGGTAATAATACCTTATATAATAAAGAGAGAAGCAGTGTTAAACATTTGGATCTTTCTGCGAATGAAGAAATTGAACAGCTAATCGGTTCAATGTACAGCGGTAATGTTGGAGTTGTTATTCATTTCGATACAAATCCTGTTTATCATTTTGCACCTGACTACGGTTATTCAACAGCACTGAATAAAGTTCCGGTTGTGGTAACAATGTGTGAACACGAGAACGAGACATCCTTGAAGAGTCATTTTGCTTTGCCGGTTCATCACAACTTTGAAAGCTGGGGAGATTTTCAGACTAGAACAGGACTTTACAGCTTACAGCAGCCGGTTATTGCACCTTTGTATAATACAAGACAAAAAGAATCTGTATTACTGCATTGGCTGAGCGGAAGCGTTGAGAATTACAGTGAAGACGGGTATCATCAGTACTTAATGAAGAACTGGGAGCAATATATTTATCCGCAACTGTCAGTTGCTTCTGATTTCCGAACATTTTGGTTTGCTGCACTAAATGATGGAGTTGTTAATTATAAATCAGTTGTACAGGGAATCGGGCTATTTAATTATAATAAAATCGAAAATTTAATTTATTCGTACTGGCAGCCGGCATATCAGCACGGCAAATCTAATTTCACGTCTCCTGTTATTTCAGTCGTAACTGCGGAATCGGATGCATCGAAAAAATCTGAGTTTTCCGAATCATTAGGTCTTGTGTTAATGTTAACGGGGAATTATACAATCGGCGACGGAAGGTTTGCAAACAACGGCTGGCTGCAGGAACTGCCACATCCTGTAAGCAAAGTAACCTGGGACAATTATGCCGCAATATCGCTAAATACTTCTAAACAGCTTAATGTTAAAATCGGCGATAATGTTGACATTAATGCAAATGGAAAGAAAATGACTATTCCTGTAATGATTCAGCCAGGAATGGCAGATAATTTAGTATCCATAGAACTCGGATATGGAAGGAAATCGGCTGGAACAGTCGGCTCAAATGTTGGATTCGACGGAATTCAGTTCTTGTCGAAGAAAAATTCTTCTGCCAAGCTCCTCAAGGATTTTACCCTTTCCAAAGGGAGCGGAAAATATAAGTTTGCATCGACCCAGGAACACCATGCCATCAATGAGCCGGAAGTTATGGATTATCACAAGAAAAGGCATATAGTCCAGGAAGGAACTGTTGCCGCATTCATTAAAAATCCTGATTTCTTCAGGGAGAGCAAGCCAAAAGCAGAAGATATTTCTATTATGAACAGGGTTCAGTATAAAGGAACAAAGTGGGCAATGGCTATTGACCTGAACAAGTGTGTCGGCTGCGGAATCTGTGTCACCGCCTGTAATGTTGAAAATAATGTGCCTGTTGTCGGAAAAGACCAGGTAATGGTCGGCAGGGAAATGCACTGGATTAGAATTGACAGGTATTACAGCGATTCACCCGTCGAGCCGGAAACGAGCAATCAGCCGATTTTGTGTATGCACTGCGATGATGCTCCCTGCGAGAACGTATGCCCTGTTGTTGCTACTAATCACAGTCCTGACGGATTGAACCAAATGGTTTACAACAGGTGTGTAGGAACGAGATACTGCTCGAACAACTGTCCATACAAGGTCAGGAGATTCAATTTCTATAATTTCAGGAATCATTTTGAGGATGGCTATTATCATAAAGATTCATTGAGCTTGATGCATAATCCGGAAGTAACAGTGCGTTCAAGAGGTGTAATGGAAAAATGTACATTTTGTGTGCAAAGGATTATGGAGGCGAGACAGGAAGCAATTAAAAACGGTGTTCCTTTAAAAGGTACTGACGTTAAAACCGCCTGCCAGGAAGCATGTCCTGCTGATGCTATAACTTTTGGGGATGCACACGAAAAAGATTCTCAGATAGATTATATCAGAAACCATAAACTTGGGTATCACGTATTGGAAGAGCTTAATATTAAACCGAATGTAACTTACATTGCAAGATTGAGAAACAAAGCGACGGAGGTTAAATCGTGAGTGTTGATTATTCACAAGAACTATCAGTAATCGAAGGCAGACCATCGTTTGCAGATATTACTAATGTTATCTCAAAGCCGCTTGAAACAAAAATCAATAGGAAATATTATATCGCTCTATCCATTTCTGTTGCCTTATTAATCTGGGGAGCTTTTTGTCTCGGCATGACATTCCTGTATGGCACAGGACTTTGGGGAAACAATAATCCGGTCGGATGGGCATTCGATATTGTAAACTTTGTTTTTTGGGTTGGTATAGGACATGCTGGAACCTTAATATCTGCAATATTATTTTTATTCAGGCAAAAATGGAGAACAGGAATTGCAAGATTTTCCGAAGGCATGACGATTTTTGCCGTCATGACAGCGGGCTTGTTCCCGTTAATTCACGTTGGAAGACCATGGTTGGACGCCTGGTTATTCCCTTATCCCAATCAAAACTCGCTATGGGTGAATTTCACTTCCCCTCTTTTGTGGGACGTTTTCGCTGTATCTACTTATTTTACTGTTTCATTTATATTCTGGTATGTAGGTCTGATACCCGACTTTGCTTCATTAAGGGACAGAACGGTAAAGAAATTCAAGAAGGTAATTTATTCGATTGCAAGTCTCGGCTGGAGACATTCCAACCGGCACTGGCATCATTACGAAATGGTTTACCTGATACTTGCCGGTTTTGCTACGCCGCTTGTGTTATCGGTTCATACCATAGTAAGTTTTGACTTTGCAGTGTCAATACTTCCGGGTTGGCACACAACGATTTTTCCGCCATACTTTGTAGCAGGAGCCGTTTTCTCTGGATTTGCCATGGTGCAAAACGTATTGATAATAGTCAGGAAAGTTTTCAATTATGAGCACATTATTACACTCGACACACTCGAGAGGATGAACAAGATAATAATAGTAACCGGCTCGATGGTCGGTTATGCTTATGGAATGGAATTTTTCATTGCCTGGTACAGTGGTAATCCAATCGAGGTATATACATTTGTTAACCGTGCATTCGGAGATTATGCCTGGGCATACTGGACGATGGTAAGCTGTAATGTTCTGTTCCCGCAGTTATTCTGGATTAAGAAAATAAGACGTTCTATACCCATAATGTTTGTTTTAGGAGTTCTGGTTAATGTTGGCATGTGGTTCGAAAGATTTGTGATTATCGTTACTTCGCTTTCAAGGGATTACCTCCCGTCAAGTTGGGGATTTTACACACCTACATTGTGGGATACGGGAATTCTGATTGGCAGCTTCGGATTTTTCTTTACATGGTTATTGATATTTATTAAGACTATGCCTGTAGTTTCGATAGCAGAAGTAAAAGCGGTGATTACAGGTGCACAGCCAACTCATCATGGAGATGAAAAATAATGGAGAAACAAAACTTATACTCGATTACCGCTTTATTTGATACACCTGATGAAATTATCCGGGCGGTTGAAACAGTGCAAAAAGAAGGATATACTAAGTATGATGTTAACACACCATACCCTGTTCACGGAATGGACACAAAAATGAAACTTCCGCCCTCAAAGCTGGGATATTTCGCATTGGCTTTAGGTTTGTCGGGAGCAGCAGGTGCATTATTTTTCATGTGGTGGTCATTGTCGAAAGATTATCCGCTTGTTATAGGTGGTAAGCCCTTCTTCGCATTGCCCGCTTTCATTCCCGTAACATTTGAAGTAACGGTTTTGATGGCTTCAGTCGGGACTGTGTTGACCATGCTTCTTCTTTATTTTAGACTGCCTAACCTAAGCCATCCCCTGCATGATACTGATTACATGAGGAGCGTATCTAATGATAAATTCGGAATCAGCATCGAAGCAGAGGATTCACTTTTCGATTCGGAGAGAGTAAATAAATTATTTGAACGTCTCGGAGCAAAAAAAATCGGTGAAGTATGTTTTGACGAAGAAGAAATAAACAAGAAGCCGAAAATTTTCGATGGTAAATTTATAATATTTTTAATTTTCACTGCAATCATAATTTCAGGTGCATCATATTTCACTTTTAACAAATTGCTTTATATGAGCCCGTACAATTGGATGATGGAGCAGGAAAAGATTACACCGCAGAGCCACAGCAAATTCTTTTCAGACGGCTTCGGCATGAGAAATCCGGTTCCGGGAACGGTGGCTAGGGGTTCGATGCCTTATCTGTTTAAAGGTCTGCCGGATTTAGCCGGTCAAAAATTAGTGAATCCTTTAATACCTGATGAAAAAATTCTTGCAATCGGGAAAAAGAAATTCGATACATATTGCAGTCCCTGCCACGGTTACTTTGCCAAAGGGGATGCAAGATTAAACGGGCAGTTTCCTAATCCGCCGAGCTTACATTCCGATAAAGTCAGGAATTGGTCTGACGGGAGAATTTTCGCAGTGATGACCGAAGGGCAAAACATAATGCCTTCTTATGCACAACAGTTAACACCGGACGAAAGGTGGGAAGTTATTTTATATGTGAGAGCTTTGCAGAGGGCAGTCAATGCTAAGGAGGATGATTTGAAATGAGCGATACAAACTTCACATTGGATTACCAAAGAAAAGAGATTCCTACTAAAGCAAGGAATGCCGGATTGATTTTTACCGGCTTGGGCTTAATTATTGTAGTTGTTTCTTATATAATTAATCCCGAAAGAACTGCTTACAACAGTATTATCGGTTCTTCATTCCTTCTTAGCATCGGTTTATTATCCCTGTTCCTGATTGCACTTGAATATATAGCAGGAGCCATCTGGAGCGTAGTATTCAGAAGAATAACCGAATTTCTAAGTGCGCTTATTTTCATTGTGCCGGTTTTCGCATTGCCGTTTCTTTTGAATATTCACAGTGTATTTAATTGGACTCACGCGGAAACAGTTGCAAAAGATGCGATTCTTATTCATAAATCACCATATCTGAATACGACGTTTTTCTTCATTAGATTTGCAGCCGTTTTCATCATTTGGTGGTTGTTTTATTTCGTATTAACCGGAAATTCAAAAAAACAGGATAGTACATTTAATCAGACATTGACAAAGAGAAATGCATCTTTCGGTGCGGTATTTATGCCGATATTTGCAATTACTATTACTATTGCATCAATTGACTGGCTGATGAGTTTGGAACCGAAATGGTTCTCTACCATTTTCGGTGTGTATTTTTTCTCAGGGAGTTTGCTTGCCGCTATTGCCGCAACGACATTTGCCGCAGTCAGGCTGGATGAAAATAACTTATTCGGAATAAAAATCAAGGGAGACCATTACTACAGTCTCGGTGCATTATTGTTCGCCTTCACAAACTTTTGGGGTTATATTGCCTTTAGCCAATTCATGCTTATATGGTATGCTAATCTTCCCGAAGAAACCTTCTGGTTTATAAGTCGCTGGGAAGGAAACTGGAAATTTATCACATTGGGCTTGATTGTTTTCAGGTTTATAGTGCCATATATTTTAATTCTCTCTCAACCGTCTAAGAAAGACCCGAAGAGATTAAAACTTGCTGCAATCTGGATATTATTTACACATTATTACGATATTTATTGGCTTGTGATGCCGAATTACAGCAGGTCGGGAATTGCTTTCAGCTGGTATGAACTGGGTTACCCGCTTCTTTGTCTCGGAGTAATGATTTTGACTTTCACATTCAAAGCGAAGAACACAAATTTATTGCCGGTCGGTGACCCAAAGCTGAAACAAAGTATTGATTTTCATTTGTAATGTAGATTAGTTAATAAGGATATGCAAATGCAGGATTTGAAAGATAAAGAAACAGAAATAAATTTCAGGAATGTTCTGAAAACACCAATCAGGTGGTTCGGCATAGTATATCCGTACTTTTTTACGGTTTTTGTTTTATTCGGGCTTACTTTTATTCATCGTTTGGATATAATACATACCAACGAGACTCCTGCTGCTTTGAAGGACACAACTGCAGTCGTTGAAGATTTAACTCCTGTCAAGGGAGAAGTTTCTGCAGGAATTGACTTAGCAACTATAATGAAACCGGGTGAAAAGCAGATTCAAAAAGGTAAAGAGCTTTATGTTGCTAATTGTTCTGTATGCCACGGAGAGAAGGGCAATGGAGACGGTCCCGGTGGTGTTGCATTGCAACCAAAACCGAGGAATTATCATTCAAAGGATGGCTGGAAAAATGGCAATAGCTTTTCTCAAATTTTCAAAACTTTGCAGGAGGGTATTCCAAAAACAGGTATGACCTCTTATGATTTTCTTTCAGTCGAAGACCGGCTGAACATAATCCATTACCTGAAAACTTTAGCTCACGAAATTCCAGCCCTGACTGATGCCGAATTGAAAGACATGGACCAAACTTACAGCTTATCGGCTGGAAGAAAAGTTCCTTCGCAGATACCAGTCAGTATGGCTGTTGTAAAATTGGATGAAGAATCAAAACCGGAATCAGACAGTTTGAAAAAAATTATTGAAATTATACACAATAATTCATCAGTTCCGGGTTATATGTTATTTAACAAAGTTACCGGAAACAAAGTAAAGGCAATTTCAACATTGATGAAATCGCAATCATGGAAAGCAGGAACAAACGAATTTTTGAATTTCGTTTCGGTTAACAGGCAAAGCGGATTCAATGCAGACGTATTACTTCTTTCAAAAGAAGATTTGTCAATATTGTACAATTACTTAACAACTACGATTAAATTAAACTAAGGATACGAAAA
Source organism: Bacteroidota bacterium (assembly GCA_004322215.1). Taxonomy (GTDB): domain Bacteria; phylum Bacteroidota; class Ignavibacteria; order Kapaibacteriales; family UBA2268; genus XYC2-FULL-35-21. The sequence continues at coordinate 27,250 of SCSM01000045.1, forward strand.
ATCATGAAAACGAAATATATATTTTTGATGATTGTTTACCTGATGACTTGCATTTCATATTCGAATGCAGAATTCGGTAGAAAGCCGTCAGTCGGACTCGATGAGCAACTCGGTAAAAAAATTCCGTTGAATTTGAAATTTGTAAATTCTAACGGTGACACTTCGACTCTTGGTTCATTAATAAACAAGCCGACAGTTCTTGCACTCGTTTATTATCATTGCCCGAATATATGTACACCGTTATTGAATGGTCTGAGCGAAACCCTGGACAGGATGGATATGGATGCAGGCAAGGAATACCGGGTAATTACGATTAGCTTCGACCAATATGAAACTCCTGCTATTGCGAACAAATGGAAGAATAATTATCTTGCCGGGATGAAAAAAAGAATACCCGCAGATGCCTGGCTCTTTATGGTCGGGGATAGTACGAGCATTAAAACTTTAACAGATGCAGTCGGATTCTATTTTGAGAGGGATTCTGTAGAAGATTTCATTCATCCTTCTACAATTTTAGTTCTTTCACCGAAAGGTGTAATTTCAAGATATTTATTCGGGACTACTTTTCTGCCGTTTGACCTGAAAATGGCTTTGATTGAGGCAAGCGAAGGAAAATCATCACCGACAATTAATAAGGTGCTTCAATTTTGTTTCGATTATGATAAAAAAGGAAAAACGTATGTCTTCAATTTCAACAGGGTTGCCGGTGGAATTCTATTGTTGTTTGTGATTGTGTTTTTATCAATACTATTAGTTAAAGGAAGAAAAAATAATATCGCAGGTCAGAAAAAATGAGTGAGAATACAGGAACAATGCCATATATTAGTTTTCTGCACGCAGAGAGCAAGCACAAGGGAATATTTAAGTGGATACTTTCAACAGACCACAAAAGAATCGGAATCATGTACATGATGGGGATGTTGGGATTTTTGCTTGTTGGAATAACTTTCGGATTTCTGATGAAACTCGAAATGCTGACACCTGGTAAAACTCTGATGGATGCACAAACCTACAATGCACTCTTTACACTTCATGGTGTAATAATGATTTTCTTATTTATCATACCGGGTTTGTCGGCTGTGTTTGGCAATTTCATGCTTCCGATTCAAATTGGTGCAAGGGATGTTGCATTCCCGAGATTAAATTTATTATCCTGGTGGTTATATGTAATTGGAGGTATTTTAGCAATCAGTTCACTTTTTCTCCAGGGAGGACCTATCGACACTGGCTGGACGTTTTATGTGCCATACAGTCTGAGAACAGGAACAAATGTATCTTTGCCATTGTTTGCGGCTTTTATTCTCGGTTTTTCATCAATACTGACAGGAATCAATTTCGTTACAACAGTTCACCGGCTTAGGGCACCCGGTATGGATTTTTTCAAAATGCCATTGTTTGTGTGGGCTGTTTATTCAACCGCATGGATACAGGTGATTGCAACCCCGGTTATAGGAATAACAATTATTCTCGTTATTGTTGAAAGGATATTTTCACTGGGAATATTTGACCCTGCTTTAGGAGGCGACCCACTACTCTTTCAGCATTTATTTTGGATTTACTCACACCCTGCCGTATATATAATGATATTACCGGCAATGGGAGCGGTATCTGAGATTATACCGACATTTGCAAAGAGAACAATTTTCGGTTATAAGGCAATTGCTTATTCAAGTCTTGCAATTGCATTCATCGGTTATTTTGTATGGGCTCATCACATGTTTACATCAGGTATTAGTGATACTTCAAGGTTTATTTTTTCATTGCTGACATTTTTAGTGGCTATACCCAGTGGTGTGAAAGTTTTTAACTGGGTTGCAACTTTGTATAAAGGTTCAATCACACCGGGCGTACCGCTTTTGTTTGTTATGATGTTTATATTTTTATTCTCGATTGGCGGATTGACAGGATTGGTTCTCGGTTCGTTAGCTACGGATGTTCATCTTACTGATACCTATTTTGTGGTAGCACATTTTCATTATGTTATGTTCGGCGGCACAGTCATGATTTTCTTTGCCTCACTACACTACTGGCTCCCGAAAATGTTCGGTAGGATGTATAATGAAAAAGTGGCGAGATGGTCTGTTGGACTGATTTTTGTCGGATTCAACATGCTGTATTTCACGATGTTCATCCTTGGTTACGAAGGGCAGCCGAGAAGATATTGGGATTACCTGCCGCAGTTCCAGACATTACATGTAATTTCAACTGTAGGTTCGTGGATACTTATTTCAGGAATTTTACTCATGATTGGAAATCTACACAGGGGAATGAAAAGAGGTCCTTTAGCGGGTAATAATCCCTGGGGAGGTAAAACTTTGGAATGGACAATACCCTCGCCACCGCCTGTTCATAATTTTGATGAAATACCTGTCATTACACATGGTCCATATAATTACGGGGATGAGGAGGTAAAGTGAGCGAAACAATTACGCATAATCAAATGGAACACATACACACGGAACATGTGCACCGGGATGACTTCGGTGCTAAGATAGGAATGTGGCTTTTCCTATTTACTGAATTGCTTTTATTCGGCGGTTTATTCCTGTTGTATATGGCTTACCGGCTTCAGTATTCGCATGAGTTTCATATCGGTGCGAGAGAACTGAACATCGGCATAGGTACATTCAATACGATAATTCTTTTGACGAGCAGTATGACAATGGCTTTGTCTATTGCTGCAATGCAGAGAAGCAGAAAGGGATTGTCGCTTTTTCTTCTTGCCTCGACAATTGCACTTGCATTTGGATTTTTAGTAAATAAATTCTTTGAATGGTCAGCAAAATTCGGACACGGTTTGTATCCCGGCTCTGAAACATTACTTGGAAAACCGAGAGGTGAATATTTGTTTTACGGCATGTATTATGCCATGACCGGGCTTCATGCAATCCACGTTATAATCGGTATGATTATTCTGACTTTTATGTTTGTATTCATTGTCAGAAACAGCATAACTTCAACTAATTACATCAAACTTGAAAATTCCGGTTTGTACTGGCATTTGGTTGACCTAATATGGATATTCTTGTTCCCGTTGTTTTATTTAATGCGTTAAGGAGATTGATGGAAAACGAACATTCAGAGAAACATCATGCAGTCGGCTATGGAACTTATGTTCTGATATGGCTTGTGCTTGTCGGTTTGACTGTAACTACAGTCAGCATATCTGGAATAAACCTTGGGAACATTGCCTTGGCTGTAGCATTGCTGATAGCTGCAATGAAATCTGCATTTGTAATCAATATTTTCATGCACATAAAATTTGAGGATAAGATATTTAAGGTATTCATTGCAGTGGCATTGATGACTTTGCTTTCTGTATTTGTATTAACAGCTTTCGATGTATTTTTTAGATGAGGTTGTGAACTATGTTTGGTCAAGCTACTAAATATGCAGAATCCGTTGACAGCGTAATGCTGTTAATTGTCGGTATTTCTGTTTTTTTTCTACTTGGAGTTACTGCTGCAATGATTTATTTTGTAATTAGATATAATAAAAAAAGAAATCCGAAAGCTTCGCAAATCGAAGGCAATACAAAGCTCGAAATTGCATGGATTGTTATTCCTACTGCACTTGTACTCGTTATGTTTTACTACGGATATGCGGTTTTCCATGAATCGCGTGTTGTGCCTAAAGGTGCTATGACTGTCAAAGTAATCGCGAGAATGTGGGCATGGGAATTCGATTATAATAACGGGAAAAAATCCGGTGAACTATATATACCTGTAAACAGAGCAATTAAACTCGAGCTAAATTCGATGGATGTTAATCATTCCCTTTATATTCCGGCTTTCCGAATAAAGGAAGATGTGATTTACGGCAGAGAGAATTATATGGTGATTCAACCGGATAAAATCGGTACATACGTAATCGCCTGTGCTGAATACTGCGGTTTGAATCATTCGCACATGTATTCAAAACTGCATGTTCTATCAAAAAAAGATTTCGAAAAATGGATTTCCGATAATTAATGGTTTTAAGTCGAATGGAAACTGAAAATTTATTGAAAATTGTAAAATTTTAAATTGAAAATAAAAATAAAAAATATTATAGATAACCTGAATCTGATTCTTGTACTCGGCAAGGTGAGAATTACTTCATTTGTTGCCATCTCAACTGCATTAGGATATGTATTGGCATCAGGAACAATAGATTATGGTTTGATATTGCCGGTACTCGGAGTATTTCTGCTCGCCTGCGGTTCATCTGCATTTAATCAATTCCAGGAATATATACCTGATTCATTAATGAAGAGAACCATGCACAGACCTATACCATCATCGAAACTGACACCAATGCAGGGCTTTTTAATTGCTTCAATTTTATCAGTCAACGGGATTATTTCACTTTTATTAAGTGGGAATATGCTGCTTGTTTACCTCGGTGTTTTTACATTAATGTGGTATAATCTTGTTTATACTCCCTTGAAGAAAAAGACATCGCTTGCAGTGGTGCCGGGGGCATTAATAGGTGCAATACCTCCTGCAATCGGCTGGGTTGCCGGGGGAGGGGAACTTATAAATCCACAGGTATGGATTCTCAGCTTGTTTTTCTTTATCTGGCAGATACCTCACTTCTGGCTTCTTCTCCTGATATACGAGGAAGATTATCGCAGAGCGGGTTTCCCCTCATTAACCGATAGATTCAGCCGCCAAACAATGACGAGAATAACATATATGTGGATTGCGGCTCTTGCTGCAAGCTGCATGCTGATTCCTCTTTTCGGTTTATCTGATAATATTATTTCAAATATTATATTATTCATTGCCGGTTGCTGGCTGATGTGGAGAACCAAAAACCTGCTCATTCAATTTGAGCAAAAAAATATTTTCAGATTCGCTTTTATGAATGTTAATCTTTATGTGCTTGCTGTGGCAGTTGTTCTGTCCATAGAGAAATTATTATAATGATTTGAAAAATGGGGATTATTTATGGATTTTTTTGATAAAATGATTATTCCGGGTTCGGGAGCCACTCTCGAGCTTCTGAAATATCTTTTGAGTTTGGCTTTGATTATTTTTTCCGTATATGCCGGTGTTTTACTGACAAGTTCATTATTATCTTTTATATTCAAAATTATTGCATCACGAAAAAATAATATCGTTTATTTCAAACTATCAAAGGATTACATTGACCTCATTACTCCAAATAAGACTATGGCTCTCGGTTTAGGTATCGTTCCTTTTTTCAGCATAATCCTGATATACATACAAATTTTGAACAAGTTTAATAATGACATTATTTTATTATTCTTCATATCACTTTGTGCATTTTTTATTGGACAAGTATTCATTCACATTTACAAATTATCATTAAATCAGGTAAACCCGGACAGCGGGAAAATCAGCACAAATTCCCTTAATATTATTTCAGCAATTATCGGAATTGCATTCCTGTTATTCTCTTTAAGATTATTTTTCGGTCTTGTGAATTTTACTACGGATTCTAATAACTGGAATTTTACCGGAAGCATAGCAAAAATTTTATTTTCAGCACAAGCAATTATTAAGTTCATTCAATTCATTACAATATCATGTGCAATAACTTCTGTAGCATTTATAGTAAAATATTTTTACTGGGATAAGTTAGAAGAGAATGAGCAGCAGGAAAATTCCGATTATGCAAAAAAAATCAATTCATGGCTTGCACTCGGTTTTGCGTTCATTCAGCCGTTAATTCTGTTGATCGACTTCTATACAATTCCTGATAATCTAATAAACAACAATTCATATTTTTACGGAATGCTTTCATTCGTAGCACTACTGATTTTCATGCATCTTGCGTATGCCGGAATCAGGTATAACAAATACCAATTAACATCTTATGCATTTTATTTAATACTTTTATCATTTACATTTGTTATTCTCAAGGACCAGTCGGAATTGTCACTGAGTTCGAGAGAGCAAATACTTACTCTTGCAGATGGCTATGACAAGCTCGAACTTGCATTGCTCGAAAAGGAAGGGAAAATGGCACCCCAAATAAACGGAGGAGAGATTTACAAAGCTAAATGCACTGCATGCCACAAGTTTGACCAAAAGCTTGTAGGACCACCTCATAAGGAAGTGATGCTCAAATATTTAAACAATAAAGAAGGAATGGTTAAGTTTATTTTGAATCCCGTTAAGGTCAATCCCGAGTATCCCGAAATGCCGAACCAGGGCTTAAAACCGAAAGAAGCAGAAGCCATTGTCGAGTTCATGTTCAAGGAATATGGCGATAAACTAAAATAGATATGGATTGTTAAAAAATTTAAAATTGAAAGTAATTCGGTATTTTACATTAGTCTCATTTAAAAAGAAATATCTCAAAAATATAGTTCTACACTAATATATTGTTATTTATTCTCTGATTTTTGGCTTTATAATTTTACTTAAAAATTATTTTAACATATAATTATTTTTTTATAAATAGTTGAAAAATTAATTATTAATATTTAATTTAAGACATTCATATTGTATATTATTAATAATGAATATAAAATATGGCAGAAGTTGTAGCGGCAAATAATATAAAAATCGGTATGGTTGTCAGTGAACCTGTAGTCAATTCTTTCGGGCAAATCTTAATATCATCCGGTGTGGAAATTAGTGAGCAGCATATTAAACTACTGAAGATGTGGAACATTTCATGCATCTCAATCAGAACTACAGACAGCGAAGAATTGGAAGAACTGACAGAAGAAATGATAAACATGGGCTTGGAACGATTAACAAAAAGATTAATGTGGCAACCCAGAAACGCAAACGAAAAAGATTTAATTGACCTTGGTATCATTAGTGCGGTGAACATTATTGCAAGAAAATAATAATAATACCGGAATGGTAAATCTGAATTCGATGGTTGATAAGATTGGAGACTTCCCGACCTTACCGACAATTTATACATCATTGCTGGAGATACTGTCTAATCCGCGTTCAACAGTTCAGGATGTTGCTAATGTTATATTAAAAGACCAGGCATCTACATTAAAAATTTTAAAAATCGTGAACTCTGTGTCTTACGGACTGCAGAGCAGGGTAGATACAATTTCGCAGGCAATTTTTTATATAGGTTTCAGCGAAATAAAAAACATAGTTCTTACTTTATCGGTCATCGATGTTTTTTCCAATACGAAATCGCTTACTCATTTCAGCTTAGTCGATTTCTGGAAACATTCCATAGCAGTCGGAGTCATTTCAAAAAAACTTGCAAAATTAATTGGCATAAAAAGTACTGAGAATTATTTCCTGGCTGGAATTGTGCATGATATCGGCAAATTGTTTTTCATCAACACATTCAGCGAGGAATACAACAAAATCGTAAAGTATGCACTCGATAATAAAATGATAATATGGGAAGCAGAAAATAAAATCTATGGCTTCAACCATATGGATATTGGCGAGATGCTTGCAGATAAATGGCAGTTGCCTGCTACCATTAATCATGCAATAAAATATCATCACAGTAAAAGCATTGGAACCGGAACTCCGGAATTGACTATATGCGTTCATCTTGCAGATGTGATCGCAAGAATTATGGAACTGGGCAATCCCGGTGATAATCTCGTCTATGCTCCATGCGAAGATATTTGGAAAGTTCTGAATTTTCCACCCGATACATTTGCTAAGATGTATAATAGTATAATTTCAGAATACAGGCAGTCCGTTGGAATTCTTTTGTTGAAATAATAATGACTTAATTTTTATGTCAGAAATGATTGAAATAAGCAGTGGGTTAAGAAATTTTTTTGAAACAATGGAAAAATTCTGCAATACCCATGTTCATGAAACAGCAGTAATAAATTATATTAAATCTTGTTTGAAAGACCTGTTGGAATTCCCATCTGCAAAATTCAATGCATTATATTACCTCAGCCCGGAAAACTTTGAATTCGAATTAAATTCGGTTTATCCTGAAATTAATCGTGATGAAATAAAACAGATATTCCAGGGAATGATTGATTCGAGTACACTTGGCAAGTCATTACAAACTGGTGAACTCAGTTTTTATAAAAATGATATACAGGGAACAAGCGAGCATTATATAATTTGTCCATTAATCGGCTCGAAGGGTGTTATCGGATTGATAATAATGAAAGTTGAAACGGCACCCGATGATATCGAATTTTTCCTTGTTGACCTTTTAAAGATGTTTATCAGCATTATCTCAATAGGATTGGAAAAATGCACGCTAACTGAAAATCAAACCAAAGAACTGGAAATGATGGACCAAATGGTGGCGTCGAGAACTATTAAACTTGCTCAAAGCAAAGTTCAGCTTGGAGAGAAAATCGAAACATTGAAATCGGACCTAACAATGACAATGCCTCATGAGGTGAGAACCCCGATTAACCAGATTCTCGGCTTTTCGGATTATCTTATTAAAATATTCGCCAAATCCGAAATCAAAGATTCCGAAGATTACATGGAAATTATAAAAGACATTCATTCATCTGCGGAAAGATTGAAACAGTTGTTCGAGAACTATCTCTTCTATGCAAGATTATCTATAATCGCATCCAATGTGTTTGAAATTCAAAATCTCAAGAAGAATATCACACCTTCTGTTCAGCCAATCATTTATGACAGGATTATGATGACAATGATACAGGCAGTAAGACAGGATGATATAAAAATCGAATTATCTGATTCGCCTGTTGCAATGAACGAGGAATATATAAATAAAATAGTGGAAGAAATAATCGGAAATTGCATCAAGTACTCCGACCCGGGGACAGGTATCGAAGTGTTCTCATTCATCAAAGACAACAATTACATACTGACTTTCATTGACCATGGCAGGGGAATGACAGCGGAGCAGATACAGAGCATAGATGCTTATGTTCAGTTCGACCGCAGGTCACATGAGCAGCAGGGTTCGGGTTTGGGACTTTCAATCGTTCAAAGGATTCTCGACCTGCACGAAGGAGAATTTGCAGTGGAAAGCGACCCCGGAAATTACACTCGGGTTATGATTAAACTACCCATACCGACTGATTACGAACCGGAATTCTGAGTAATGAATAATGAAAAATGAATAGTTACGGTTAAAATTTTCAATTTTAATATAATTATATCTCCTTAATTATTCACTCTTCACTATTAGTTATTCACTAATTTTGAGACCTTTTGTCTGTTGATGTGTCATTATAGTTAGTGAATAGTGAAAAACGAATAGTGAATAGTTATGGTTAACTTTTAAGTATCATTTTTTAAATACCTCGACACTTGGAGAGGGATTTAGGGTGTGGTAAAATGAAAACAATATTCAAAATCTTGCTTGTAATCAGCTTATTTACAAATTTTATTCCAAATGCAAAAGCGGCGGATACGCTTAATCCATGCTGGACAATGTATAAACCTCACGACCCCGACCATAACTCATTTAATCCCGATTCAGTTATGTGGGATACCTGTGTAACAGGTGATCATAAGGTTCTTTATGCTTATAAATGGTACTATGTTATTTTACCTGTTGGTGCACTAAATGTTCCTTGGGCACCCGGAGATTCTTTGATTTACAGAGATTGGAGAGATATTGATTCAAGTTTCACTGAATTAAGAAATGGATTTCAATTGATAGAAAATAAATTCGGTCCATTTATTATGAAAAAGCAATACCCCGATGAAATTGATACATCATCAATAGGTAGTAGAAGTTGGTATATAAAGTTTGAAGAATATTTTAATATTGATAGTATCGTCTATTATTTGGGTGGATTTATTGACCCTCGATATGTTTCTTATGATATGAGAGCTTATAGATTAGCAGATAATGTAAATGATACAAATGCAATATTAAAACCACTAATAATTAATTTATATCCAAATCCTTCCGATGGCTATATTATAGTAGATTTTTATGACAATAAATATGGATTACATGAAATTGAAATTTATAATGAAATAAATAATAAAGTATATCAATATTCATTTATTAATTCCAATGATAATATAATGATAAATTTAAATCTATCATTTTTACCAAATGGATTATACTTCCTAAAAAATGGTTCAATAATTAAGAAATTTATAATTTTAAAATAGATTTTACAAGCTTTCTCTTATTGTAATTCTTCTGATTAAAATTGAAATGAAGAAAATGGCTGCTTGAACGAGTATTATCGTTGCTCCGCTTGGCAGGTCGAATATATAAGAAGCGATTAAACCGATTATCGAACTAATTACTCCTAAAATAATCGAAATGATTGTCATTCGGAAAAACGTTCCGGCAACGAGCCGTGCAGAGGCAGCAGGTATGACGAGAAATGCAGCTACGAGAATTATCCCAACCAGCTTCACGGAAACGACAATTGTGATTGCCAGTAATGTATTCAGTATGTAATCATCCCTTGTTACCTTGATTCTGTCAGTGCCCGCAAGCTCCCTGTCGAATGATGTGTAAGCCCATCTTGACCAAAAGCCAAAGAATGATAGCATCGTTATGACCGACAAAATCAATGTTACATATAAATCCGAGGTCTGAACTGACAGTATCGAACCGAAGAGATAGGCAAAAGCATCTGCCGTGTAAGAACGTTTCAGCGAGAGAAATATAATTCCGAGTGCGACGGAAATGGCAAACAAAATTCCAATTGATGTGTCGCTTCCGAGCTTAGTTTTGTCTCTCAATAGTGTAATACCGATTGAGGCGAGAATTGTAAACGGTATTGCAATCCACAATGGCTCTGTGTTCAGAAGTATTCCGAGTGCAACGCCGCCGAAGGCGGCATGAGCAAGCCCGGAACCCATGAAGCTCATCCTTCTCTGCACGATGAAAACTCCGAAGTAGCTGGACATGAATCCAACAAGAATACCTGCAAGCATAGCCCTGAGCATGAAAGTTTGTAGAAATACATCAATCATGGCGGCTCCCTGAAAAGAGCATTTCATGCTTGTGTCCTACGTGGCCGAAAGTCTGGCTCAGGTAATCTTCGCTGAAGGCATCTTCGGGCTTGTCGAAGCACACAGCCACTTTGTTCAGAAGCAGAACGAAATCGGCATGATGGTATGCTGATTCCCAGTCATGAGTAACCATTATAACCGTTGCATTAAATTCGGATTTGTATTCATCAATGATTTTATGAATGTCTTTTTCGCCAATCCAGTCAATCCCCGTTGCGGGTTCATCGAGAATTAGAATTTTCGGCTTACGGATTAATGCTCTTGCGAGATAGACTCTTTGCAATTCTCCTCCTGATAATTTATTCAGCGGGCGTTTAGCAAGATTGCCTGCACCGACTCTTTCGAGAGTATCTATTACAATATTCTTATCGTGTTTTTTCAATCGCCCGGGCCATTTAGCGTTCAATCCGGTTGAAACAAGCTCGATTGGAAGTGCCGGAAAAGTCCTGTCCAGTGTTTTAATTTGAGGGACATAACCGAGGTCGAAAGCAGATAGTTCATCAATTTGTTTTCCTAATATTGTTATTGTACCATGATTCGGCTTGATTAATCCGAGGATGACTTTGAGTAATGTAGTCTTTCCTGCTCCGTTAGGACCGACTATTGAAACAAATGTTCCTTTTGGTATGCTCAGTGTGAGATTATCGAGAGCCGAATACCTTGCAAAATTTACAGACAGATTTTTTAATTCAATAGCAATATCATTCATAAATGATGAGAATTTTTCTCAATAAATATGGTAAGTCGTAAAAGTATTTAATTAATTTTATCAGCTGATGGTTAAAATATTTTAAGTTAATTACAAAATTCTATTATGAAAATCTTATTTTTGAAATAAATCAAAAATATCAGGTATGGAAATAATAAACCATAGAGAATGGCTCTCAAAACCGAGATATGTCTACGGCATTATGACCGGCACCTCCGTCGATGCTGTTGATGTTGCAATTGCATTGTTCTCGTCTAATAATTACAAGCATGAATTTGATATAATAGCAACCGGGAATTATGACATTCCGGAAGAAATCAGAAATTTGATTTTAAAAATTTTCCATGAACCGGTTACTATCTCTGAAGTATCACAATTGAATTTTGCATTATCAAGATTGTATGCAGATTCAGTCATTAATTTATGTAAAGAGTCGGGATTTGATATTGGAAAGTTAGACGCTGTAGGAATTCACGGTCAAACTCTATGGCATGAGCCGGAAGCCCGATATATATCTGATTATAAGATTTCATCAACATATCAAGCCGGTTCAATTTCTGCATTATCAATAATCCTGAATAAAATAGTGGTTGGGGATTTCAGGTCAGCAGATATTGCCAATGGCGGACAAGGTGCTCCGCTTGTCCCTATATTTGATTATGAATTTCTCAGAGATACGAATGAAAACAGGGTTGCACTTAATATCGGGGGAATAGCAAATGTTACTCTTTTACCTGCGAATTGCAAAAAAACAGAAGTTACAGCATTCGACACTGGTTCTGGTAATGTTTTCATTGATATGTCGGTTCAGAAATTCTTCAATCTGAAATATGATAAGAGCGGAGAAATAGCAAGAACCGGGAACCTTATACCCGAATTGATGAATACGCTCAAATCAATTCCATTCATTACAAAAAAGCCACCGAAATCCACAGGCAGAGAGCTTTTCAGCAAGGATTATTTCATTCGTTTGCTCGAAGAATTCGGAACAGAAAATACAAAGAAACAAGATTTTGTTCGGACATTCACCGAATTTACCGCATGGAGCATTGCTGAAAATGTTCGTTTATTTTCAATTAATACAAATAGAATCATCTCATCGGGAGGCGGAACAGAAAATACTTTCCTGATGGAACAATTGAAAAAAGTACTGCCGGAAATTCAAATTGATAAATCGGACAAATATGGAATTCCTTCGGATTATAAAGAAGCATTGTGCTTTGCTTATCTTGCTTATCTGGCGTTGGGGGGATTATCCGGAAATATCCCTTCAGTAACAGGAGCATCGAAGGAAACTGTTCTTGGAGTAATTGCGTTACGCTAATAAAAAGTAATTAAATGTTGTTTTGTTAGTTTGCGATGTAATTGGCAACATATTTTGCATCACGCCCGACTCCACCAATTAATCCAGAAGTCAAACCAAACTGGAACAGCATCCCTACAAAATATAGACCTTTGACAGTTTCTGATACACCTCTTTTCATAAGTGGCCAACCTGTTCCGTTGGTTATATTCAAATCAATCCAGGAAAAATCGGGTTTGAAACCTGTTGACCAAATAATGTTATCTGCCCGTATAACTCTTCCGTCTTCAAGTTCAGGCATTCCGTTTTTTACACCGGACACACGTGGTATTCTCTCTATACCTGATGAATCGAGGTCATCGGCTGAAATTCGAATAAGCGGACTACCACCTTTGATTATTTTTTTCTTAGCTTTTTTCCCGATAGGTGTTTTTTCAGTAATTATATTGCTGATAAACCACCAGTATAATCCCCCTGTGTAATTAAATAAAAAGTCAGGTATTTTGAAAGTTGGTTTTCCTGCAATATATGTTTTATGTGTTTTTGAAATATCCAGGGCAATCTCAATTCCGGAAGTTCCAGCGCCAACGACTAATGTATCACCTCCGGATATAGAGTTGGGATTTCGATATTTCGAAGAATGAATTTGTAATATGTTTGAATCTAACTCGTTTGCAAATTTGGGTATTTTCGGTAATGGATTTGTGCCTGTTGCGACTACCACTCTCTCTGAGTAATATGTTCCTGAAGAACTTGATATTTCGAAAATCGAGTTATTAATTTTTAAACGGTTGACTTTTACGCCCATTTGAACGGGTAATTCAAATCTTTTTGAATAAGTAGCAAGGTAATCAGCCATTTCATTCTTATCAGGAAATTTATTTCGTTCGGAGGGGAATTTCATACCCGGCAGTCCATCGTATTGTGATGGTGTAAAAAGACGAAGTGTATCCCATCTCTGACGCCATGAATCTCCGATTTGTACGGAAGAATCAATAATTATAAAATCTTCTCCGGCTTGTTTTAAATAATAACCTGTTGCTAATCCTGCTTGTCCTGCACCAATTATTATAGTGCCGTATTTTTGCTCTGAAAGTTTATTATTATTTTCCATGACAGAATTCCAAAAAAATGTATAATAAAATCATATAAATAAATTTAGAATTTTAACGATTAATAAAAAATATTAGTGTTGACTAAAATAATAATTAGCATATAAAAAATTCATATATATTACCGAATTATGCTATTTTTGTTCAATATAAACTGATATAATTTTGGGGATATTTTATGAATTATAAATTAATACTTCTACTATCCTTATTTGGATTATCCATGGCTATTGCTACAGTATTTGTGATACCTTCTAATATCGAACCGTTATTTTGGTTGGCAATTTTTCTAATTTGTGCATACCTGATTGCAAAGAAAGCTCCTGGTAAATACATCCTGCATGGTTTCTTAGTTTCGCTTGTCAATTGCGTGTGGGTAACGGGAGCACACATACTATTATTCAATTCATATCTTGCGAATCATCCCTCAGAAGTAGAAATGATGAACAAAATGCCTATTCACGGCAGCCCGCGTCTGATGATGCTGATTACTGGTCCGATTATTGGAATTATTTCAGGTTTGATTTTAGGATTGCTGTCATTTATTGCATCTAAAATATTCAAGAAAAAGAGTTGAGTGAAATATGGCAAACTTTAAAAATTACATTATTGTTTTGTGTCTATTTCTCTGTATTCAGCAATTATATTCTGAAAAGCCGTTTATCGACAGCAACGGGAAGGTAACCGTAAAGCACATTTTTCTTAAGCTCGATGCAAAGCAGGTGAAACAGGTGAGCCGTTGCTGGGCTTTTGAATTGAATGATAAGCAGATTAAGGAAATAAAAAAAATTAACGGGAAAGTTAAAGTCAAAGTATTAGATATTATTACCTATCCTTATTATGGTATTTCTGATAATTTATTCTGCTATGGTATCTGGAATAAACCGGACAGTGTCGCTCTGCCGATTGTTTTTATTAAGGAATATAATGAAGAACTTTCGAATTATTATGATGCTGACCCTGAGTATTATAATTATCTAAAAAAAAGGACATTTGATGATGTCATCAAAAAGTTGGATAGTTTGACAATCTATATAGACCTTTCCGGAAAAACATATATAAATAACAATGAATTCAGTATTGAACAAATTTTTAGAATCATTGACAATGTCTCAATATATAATAAAATTCCTGATAACAAATTTAATACAAAATCAATTTCAGTTAACACAGCACCTATTTTGAACAAAGCCATAGAAAAAACAATAAAAAGCAAATTACAGGAAATCAAAAATTATACAATGGAAAAAGATGTGGATTGCTGGGATAAAATTACTGTGGATATATTTAAATAATAAAAATAAAGTTTGAGCAAACAATGACTAAATCAGAAGAACATTTTTATAAAATAGCAAGAGAATTTCCCGATTCAAAAACGGGTAAAATGTTTGGGGCACTGTGCATAAAGAATTCAAAGGGAAAAGCATTCGCAATGCTCTGGAAGGATGATATTGTCGTGAAGCTCGACGTAGAAGAAGTTAACAAAGCATTGAAGTTGAAAGGAACAAAGCTTTTCGACCCGATGGGCGGAAGACCAATGAAAGAATGGGTGCAAATGCCTTACGAATATTCAACCAAATGGGAAAATTATGTTAAGCAGTCATATAAATATGTAGCGACAGCAGATAAAAAGAAGAGATGAATCTAAAAAAATCCCCAATTGTGAAGTGCAACCGGGGAATATATTATTGTTTCCAGATTAATAAATTAAAATCATCCTTAATTGTAGAGCATTAATTTTTTGTGAACCTGCCGAACCTTGCTTATTGCTTCTATTTTGATATTCGGCGATAAATTGCAATCCGTTATAAAATGAATAGTTTGCAAAAACAGTTATTGCTTGCATAACTGCATCGCTGTTATCATTGTTCGGATTAAAATTATCGAATCGGGCACCAACCCATAGAGGTTCGCTTATATTATAATCAGCTTCGCCAAAAAATCCCATATTTTTGACGCTGGATAATGATTTACCTGTTGAATCATTAAAATCATCACCACCGGCTTGTACACCCCCCAACAAAAGCAATTGGCTTATAGGATAGCTTGCATATACTGCATAACGCTTAAATGTATTTTGCTCAGATGAGCTTTTATCTGTAGAACCCATATATAAATAACCGCTAATTCCTCCTCCATCATCGGTCAGGCGTTGGTTAACAAAAAACTGAAAATCTTTATTGTTAAAAGATGGCTGTCCCTTTGTTTTAACCAAACCGCCACCCTGAGCCGGTTCTCCGGAACCTAATATACCATTAAATAAAGTAGCATGTACAGATGTATTTCCAAAATCATATCCTACATCAATACCCACTTCATCATATCCCCATGATTTAAAAACTGAACCTGATGCTTTAGAAGTTTGCATTAATGGGCGAGATAATGACAGTGGCCTGTCCGAGCCGCCATAACCCTCAAATGGGTGAAAGATTCCTGCTTTGCAGGAGAAAAATGAATTTTCTTGCCCCGTAGTATATCGTACATAAGCGTTCTCTATCTCAAAAGGTTCATCTGATGCCAGAGATAATTCTATAATTGAAGATATATTTCCGGTAACAGCTCCTGTTAATGGATAAAAGGTAAATTCTGCAAAATTTATTTGCTTGCTGTTATTAGTTACTGCTCCTGTCGGGCTTTCTGTTTGATTCCAATCAGCACGAACCTGGGTACGTGCGACAATTAAGTCGCCAATATCAATCTTTTTTTCTTCCTTTCCTATATCTGCTGGCATTCGATAACCTGCAGCACGAAACAAATAACCCATTTCATTAAGTCTTGGTACACCATTATGACATGAAGTACATGCTAATCCATATTTCCTGGCGAAATTTGGCATAGCAGAAACTGATTGAACTAAAGATAATCCAACAAATAGGACTATGATAATTGTACAATTACGCATAATCAAAACTCCTTTTTTTTATTTAAAAAAATATAGTGAATTATTATATATGATTAATTTCTCTATTATTTATAGAGTAATCCATACTTCTTTTGTTAATTGTAATTGACTTTTACATCAAACAAAATCTATAAAAAAAGACTATTTCTCTTTGATGAATAATTAGAAAGTTGAATCAATAAGTATTGTACTTAATTAAATAATGTAACAATTGTCCATAATCAAAAATTGCCAAAACTTAATTTTTAATTATGTTTAAAATATATTTAATTTATACCAACATTATATTTTATTAAATATGAAAATATAATAATGTAAACTTAAATATATTTATTTTAATAAAAAATATTATTTTAATGATTTCCTAATCATTTTTAGATTTAATCTTAACTAAATTTTTAGCTTAAACCTTTTACTGCTTTTTTTCTTGTTTTTCAATTAAAAACCAAATCGTAATAATGTTATTTACTAAACATTTATAAATTCATCGGTGAATATGATATTATAATAATCCGGGATACTAAAAAGATTGATATGTCAAAATATTAAATTTGCTATACCGTTAAATATATTTAGTTTTATTTAAATATACATAGTTATTTTGTTAAACTTATTATGGGTTAGGGCAATGAAAAGAAAATACACTCTCTCAAATAAATATAATTCATTTTATATTAACTTTTCTTTCATGTTCATCGGTTTTGTTTTAGCAATTATGTCAACGATAACATTATATTCGGAAATAACCAATCCGGGATTTGAATCATGGACCGATGGTAATCCGGATAATTGGAGAACAACTAACAATCCGCCTACATTTGTCAATGTGACTCAGACGATAGATGCGCACAGCGGTTCCTATGCTTTAGAAGGTGAAGTAAAAACAATCAATGGATTTTCGATTCCGGTTGCTTTGGAATCAGGCAGCGATGGTGCAGGTTTTCCTGAGAATACAAGACCGGCAGCATTGCACGGATGGTATAAATTCACGAGCATCAGCCAGGATATTTTCATGGTGACACTTGCTTTTCGTAAAGGAGAACAGGGAATCGGGGCAGGTCAATTTTCTACGACTAATTCTACAGGCAATTGGACTGAATTTGTTGCAAATATTGTCTGGGGTTCGGAGGAAACACCCGACGAAGTATTGATAGGATTCCAGTTGCAGGGTACTACCGGTTTGGTTCATGAGGGTTCCTTGTTCATTATAGATGACCTTGCTTATGGTCCGGCAATTCCAACAGGAGTTGAAGAAAAATCCGGTCCAAATGAAGTATCACTTTTACAGAATTACCCTAATCCATTTAATCAAACTACAACAATAAGGTACAATATTGGCGAATCAGAACAGGTAAATCTTTCTGTCTATGATTTGCTGGGGCAGGAAGTTGCCACATTAGCAAACGGGAATCAGTCGCCCGGTAATTACGAAATTAATTTCGATTCATCCAAACTACCCCAAGGCACATATTTTTACAAGCTCCAGGCAGGTGCATCCACACACGTTAAGGTTATGGACGTTGTGAGATAATAAAATTTTCATATATTTTGCAGGGACACAGAATTCTGTGTCCCTGTGAAAAAGTTCATTTTTAAAAAATATTATTAAATAAGTTCTCATTACATCAATGTTGTGACACTTATCTTTTTAATTATTTACCTGTTCAATTGTTTGTCATATAACAATCTCATTACCGGAATCGAGCTAAATCAAAATGATTCTTATGTTGCAATAAACAAAATGACAGTAACAAACATCATAAATTGCACTACCGTTGACAATGGTTCTAATAACATTACGATTGAGGGAACAACAAAAATTTTGAATTTGTATAATTCATTAATTGTCCGTGGTGTAAATTATACTCAGGATGTAACTCCGAGAGGAATGGTTTTTGTAGCTGACGGTCATGCTGCTTATATGGGAGATTACAACATTTTTCATTCTATAACCGAAGACAGCTTTGTAAATGAAGTGAAAGGTGATGGGATTTATTATAATTCCGACATGCTGACAGACTGGCAGGTATCATGGGAACAAGATTTTCACTCGTACTTTCTCAAAAATATTGATTCGCTCTTTGTCAACCATCAAGGACAGGACTTTCACCTGAGTGCCGGAAGCGAACCGATTAATAAAGGAAGTTCTGCTTACGGATTTTCATTTGAACATGACAGTGTTTTGAGGGATGCTACTCCTGATATTGGATGCTATGAATATAACCCCGGTAGTTCGGCTGAAGAAAATTATTCATAATTATTCTCAATCAATATTTACTTTTTTCCCAAATCCAACAAGCACTGATTTAAATATTTATTTCTACCTGACAGAAGACAACACAGTTGATATTTCGATTTATGATATAAATGGAAAATTTGTGCTTGAACCTGTGAAATCAAAGACGTTCAGTATAGGCGGACATACTTTGAATGTAGATTGCAGTGGATTCACACTGGGTACTTATATTACAGTTTTAAGGTATCAGGGTAAACAGGTTAATAATAAATCTAAAATCAGAAAATAATTAATATCTTTCTAATTACTCCACCAAGCCCTTCAGCTTTGACCAGAGCCCTTCGAAGCACTCCTCGAATTCCTGTGGGAATTTTTCTGTTGGCATTGCTTTTTTAATGTCGCCTTTTTCGGGAACACAGCTGTCGAATACCTCGATTGATATTCCCTTATGCTCGATAACCGTTTTTGCCTGCTTTGCCTCTTTCAGAAACTTTTTCGATTCGGGTGTCAGGTAAACATCTCTCATAGTTTTTGCTTTGTTCATTACGACACCGATTTTTGCAGGTGGCAAGGGCTGTATACGGCGGCTCAATCCCTCGAGCATTTCATTAATATCCGTAGAGGCAAATATATCGGGATTCACGGGAATTATAATCAAATCGGAATTGCTCAGCACCGAGTGAGTGAGTGCATTGAAATAAGCCGGACAGTCGAAAAACACGTAATCATAATCAAAATTAGTTGTTCGCTCCAATTTATTTAAAAATATTTTTATAAAGTTTTTAATTCTGTCCCTGTTGCTCAAATCCGATTCGAGCCAGTACATTTCATCGCTCGATGGAATAAAATGCAGTTTCTCGCTCATCTTATAAATCATCGTTGCATTGATTGGGAAATCGAAGAAATTACCTTTTCCGTATTCGAATGCTTTCAGTGCATCGAGGAATGTTCTTTTGTTCTTTATATGCTGAAGATACCAGCTTTCGAATTCCTTGTTGAATCTTCCTTTGGCTTCATCGAAATGTACATCGAGAGTCAGGTTCATTTGGGAATCGATATCTACTACAAGCACTTTTTTCTGATATTTAATTGCTACAAATTTTGCTAAGAGCCATATTATTGTGGTTTTACCGACACCACCCTTGAAATTGATAGCTGAGATTATCTTCATTTTATAATCCTCGAAGATGAATAATAACAATCAAAAATTTAATATTGTAAAACCAAGACTTTTTCGCTTTGTGGATTTTAATTTTAAATAAAAGGGAATTTTTCCCTTAAATGTGGGACACAAAATATTGTGTCCCTATAGTTCCACAATCAATTAATTATTTTTAAAATTCTAACTTTACTGTTATTCCAGAACATGTATATTTTTCTCTTTACAAATCCTTTTCAGCTCATCGGGCCATACGGTTACCGTAACTTCGCCAAGGTGTGCCTTACGAAGAAGAAGCATTTGCACACGTCCCTGTCCGATACCACCACCGACACTCAACGGAATCTCATCGTTCATTATAGCTTTATGATACGGCAATTCAAGATAATGGCTCAAGCCCGCTATTTCGAGTTGTTTCACCAATGTTTCTTTGATAACGCGAATTCCCATCGATGAAAGTTCATGGCGGCGTTTAGTAATGTGATTCCATACTAAAATGTCCCCGTTCAATCCGTAGGTTTCTTTTCCACTTTCTTTCGATGTGTCTGTCACCCAGTCATCATAGTCTGCGGCACGCATCTCATGAGGATAACCGTCTTTCAATACAGAACCGATTCCAATAATAAACACAGCGGGATATTTCTGAAGAATCTGTGTTTCTCTTTGCTTACGCGGTAAATCGGGAAATATTTCGAGGATTTCTTCAGCATGAATAAATTTTAGTTCTTTTGGTAAATTTGGAACTTTCGGGTTTTTTAGTTGAGGAAACATTCCCTGTATATATTCTTCTGCACCGGTAATCACTTTCCAGATTTTTGTTACAATTTCTTTTAAGAATGCGAGGTTTCGCTGTTCCATTGTCATAACACGTTCCCAATCCCACTGGTCAACATATGAACTGTGGTCATGGTCGAGGAAATAATCCTTGCGGACAGCACGCATATCCGTGTTTATGCCTTCCCCGACTTTGCAGTCGAACTGCTTCAGCGCAGGGCGTTTCCATTTTGTTGCTGCCTGGACAACTTGTGCATTGAGACGTGGATTGATTCCAAGCCCGCATGGAAATTCGACAGGTGTGCGAGAACCATCACGGTCAAGATTGTCGTTCACTCCACTTTCCCTCGTTACTATAAGCGGCACCTGAACCATGAACAGATTAAGTTCTTTGCATAAATTCTTTTCTATGTAGTCTTTCACTGCATAGATTGCTTTTTGTGTGTCTTTCTTGTTCAAAATTGATTGATAATCATTCGGGAGAATTTTCTCCACTTCGGGATAAGTGCTTATTCCCGGACCAGCTAAATCTGCTTTCTTGTCTGACATAATTACAAACTCCAATAAATTATAACTATTTTTTAATTAAAGATTAAAATATATTTATTACGAATCTTACATTTTAAGAAAAGTTTTCCACATTTACAACAAGTAATTTACAGAATCGTGTTGTATTCGGTAATATTCTGTGATTTATGTTAAAATAAATATTTTCTGTATTTAAAATTAATTTTTTATATAACGAAATAATATATTAGTTATATTAAATATCAGATATTTATTTGATTGATTATTTAATGAGTCCAAACACAACAATACAAATAGAAAAGATAAGGTGAATTTAAAATAATGAAGTCAAATTCAAAAACAATATCTGAATTAATGGATGAGGAATTATTAAGAGAATCGTCTATTACTTCGAATTTTCGATTGGGAAAAGAACTTTACGAAAGTAAAAATGTAGAAATAACCGAATTTACAGGTGCAAAAGTATCTGCTATTGTTCATGGAGGAACGAGTAGGAAAGTCGAATTAATCCTGAATAAAGATTTCCTAAACTGGAAATGCACATGCCGACTGAATCAGGATAAATACTGCAAACACACTGTCGCTGTTGGTTTGGAGATAATAAACAAGAAATAATTTAAATCATGCTTTTTCCAGCTTTGCAAATTGCATCATCAGCACTTTTTTCCCTACAGAATTGAAATTAACCACTGCTTTTGCATTATTTCCCGTACCGACCATTGCCATGATTTTCCCTTTGCCGAAATGGGAATGATTGACCCAGTCTCCGGGCTTGAATTTAATGACGAATTCGTCCCTATTTTCGGAAATTTCTTTTTTTGGCTTAAAACTTATCGCTGGATATTGTTTTTTAATATCATTTTTGTAAGGTTGATATGACAAAACATTATGCGGTTTTTGTGAATATTCAAGATACTTTTGGTCAATTTCATTGATGAATTTCGAGGGAGAAGAAGTCGAATAGGAACCGAATCTCATCCTGTTTCTTGCATAAGTGAGAAAAAGTAGTTTTTCAGCTCTCGTTATTCCGACATAAAACAATCTTCTTTCCTCTTCTTCCTCCTCGAAATGGCTGTCAGCCCTGAGCAATGGTATTAATCCATGCTCCAGCCCGGCAATAATCACAACGGGAAACTCCAATCCCTTCGCTGAATGGAGAGTCATCAGCTTTACTTGTTCTTGTGAAGTGTCCTTCTGGTCGAAATCAGTAAGCAGGGATAATTGGTTCAGGTAATCCTCGAATTGTGCATCTTCATTCCTGTTGAAATAGTCAACGAAGTCAGACAGGAACTGTTGAATGTTATTCCACCTGTCGAGTGAATCTTCAGTGTTGATTTCGCGGTACATTTGCAGTATTCCGGTTTCTGAAACATATTGCTCAGCAAGTTTTCCCGGTTCAGAACTGCTGAGTCGGGAACGGAAATTCCCGATAAATTCAATAAATTTTGCTGCTGCATCTTTAGCCCTCTGCTGAAGATGTTCATTCTCATTTACACGGAGAAATGCTTCGTAAAGTGAAATATTATTTTTCTCGGCAAATGCTTTTATATACTTCAATGAAGTTGGTCCAATCCCCCTTGGTGGTTCATTAATAACTCTTATTAATGATTCGGAATCCTTATTGTTTACTAAAAGCTTTAGATAAGCAAGAACGTCTTTGATTTCTTTTCTTTGATAGAATGAAATTCCTCCGATGATGATGTATGGAATTTGAGCTTTCTTGAAGGCATTCTCCAAAGCAAGTGATTGAGCATTTGTTCTATATAAAATTGCAAAATCCTTGTGAGAAAATTCTCCGTTTTTTGAATTTTCTGATACTATGTTTACTACTCTGTCTGCTTCTTCCTTGTCATCACCCGACTCGATAACTTTAACCGATTCACCATCGATATTATCTGTCCATAAGGTTTTTGATAGTTGCTTGCGATTGTATTTTATGACAGAATCGGCAGCACCGAGAATTATTTTTGTGGAACGGTAATTCTGTTCCAATCTGACAACTTTTGCAGAAGGATAATCTTTCTGGAAATCGAGAATATTGCGTATGTCAGCTCCACGCCAACGGTAAATGCTCTGTGCATCATCACCCACGACACACAGGTTTTTGTGCTTTTGTGCAAGCATATTGATTACTATGTATTGAGCGCGGTTTGTATCCTGGTATTCATCGACGAGAATGTATTTAAACTTATTCTGGTATTTCTCAATAATCTCGTCTGAATGTTTTAATGCATTAATCATATTAATCAGCAGGTCGTCGAAATCCATCGCATTGTTTATTAAGAGTGCTTTTTGATACTCATGATAAATCACTGAAGTCTGTTTTTCGAGTTCGCTTTCAGCAGAATTTGAGTATGCTTCCACATCAATCATTTGGTTCTTTGCCCATGATATTCTCCCTCTCATGCTTTGAGGTGAGTATTTCTGCTGATTGACTCCAAGATTGTTCATAACACTTTTGATTGAGCTCAGGGAATCTTCAGTATCATAAATTGAAAATGCACTCGTATAGCCGATATTTTGTGCCTCGTAACGAAGTAATCTTGCAAAAATCGAATGAAATGTTCCCGCCCACACTTTATTAGCTGATTCGTGGGGAACAATTCTTGCAATTCTCTCGAGCATTTCTCTTGCGGCTTTATTCGTGAATGTAAGGGCTAAAATGTTGTAAGGATTAATTCCCTGTTCGATAAGGTATGCAATGCGATGAGTCAGGACGCGGGTTTTGCCGCTTCCTGCGCCTGCCACAATCAACAAAGGTCCGTCAACAGTTTTCACACCCTCCTGTTGCTGCTCATTTAATTTGTCAAGTAAACCCGTATCTATATCATTTGTAACTTTTACTAATTTTAATGCCATGTTTATATTATTTAAATTGTATTCTGAAACTTAGCAATTTAAGAATTATTATTTTAACGATTAGCGTCTTTATAGATAATGCCATGCTGAAACCGGTTCGGCATCCGATTGGGATATTTAAAAAAGATTTTTAAAGCACTACAAGACGACATTCTAAATAAAATAAATAAATGAAAAATTTCAATTTAAAAGCAGAAAATATTACTAAATCATTCAGCAGAAATAAAACAATTATTTCTAATATAAATCTCGATTTGACAAATGGGAAAATTATTGGTGTTGCAGGTCCGAACGGCTCAGGTAAAACCACATTCCTGAAAATTCTTTGTTGTATATTAATCCCGACTAAAGGAATTGTTGAATTAAAAATTGATGGTTCAATTATAAAAACAGAAAATTATTTCGAGCATCTCGGCTATGTCGCTCCATATCTTAATCTTTATGATGAATTTACTCCGATTGAGCATATAAAAATAATGTCTGGATTGACAGGTACTATGTTTGATAATAAAAAAGCAATTGAACTTCTCGAAATGTTCAATCTGCACAAGAAAAAAGATGATGTCATCAGAACATTCTCATCGGGAATGAAACAGAGAATGAAATACATACTCGCAATTCAAAGAGACATTGAAATATTAATGTTCGACGAGCCAATGACCAATCTCGATTCCGCTGGTGTGGAATCCGTTCACGAAATAATCAAAAGCCGAACATCGTCGGGGGCTGGCGTGATAATTGCTACTAATGACGAGAGGGATAAACTCCTTTGTCATGAAGTAATTGATGTATCACAAAAGTAATTAACATGAAAAAATTTGTATTATCAATAACGATAGTATCGTTTGTATTTTCATTCTCAGTTCTCCAAGCACAGAACTTTTTCACTTATTTGTCATCGCTGAAACTGCCGAATCAACTTGAATTTTGCGGTGAAAAAATCCCGCTCGATATTCCCGAAGTGAAGGAACGTGCAGAGCGTGAATTTTATTTATTGATGCAGCAACCGGGACAAATAATACTTTACATAAAGCGTTCGGGAAGATATTTCCCAATTTTCGAGAAAATCATTAAAGAGAAAAATCTACCTGATGATTTGAAATACTTATCGGTAGTAGAAAGTGCATTGTATATGTCACGTTCATCGAAAGGTGCTGTGGGGCTCTGGCAATTCATGCCGGGTACAGCACGTAGTTATGGATTGCAGGTTGACGATTACGTTGATGAAAGACGTCATCCCGAAAAAAGTACGGAAGCAGCACTCGAATACCTGAAAGACGGTTACAAACAGCACAAGTCCTGGATTTTATCTGCTGCCGGATATAATATGGGCAATACGAATGTCGCTTCGCATCTCGATTTCCAGAACGGCAACAGCTTTTTCGATTTATTTCTGAACGAGGAAACTTCGAGATATATTCTGAGAATTGTAGTAATAAAGGAGATAATGTCCAATACCGATAAATACGGTTTCAAGATTGCACAAAGTGAAAAGTACAAGCCGGATAATATAAAATATATCGAATGTAACGAAGAAATTCCAAACCTCTCGAAATGGGCATCAGACCAGGGAACAACATACAAAGACGTGAAAATTCTCAATCCCTGGCTCCTCGACAAGAAGCTCCCGAAGCCCTCCAAAGGAGATTCGTATAAGATAGCCGTACCTGGAAAATAAAAAAACCTAAGAGTATAAACTTAGGTTTTAATAAATTAATTATCTAAAATATATTATTTAAGTTTCTTCCTCCATATCTCGTGGAACCCTCCTATTTCCCCATCAATATATTCAGTAAATAAATATTCTCCGTTTCCCGCAAGCATAAATGTCGGAAATTTCTCAGAACTGAAATCAAGTGCAATGGATTTGTTATATATTGATGACTTGCCAACCCCAAAGTGGCTCCATCCCGCTACAACATAAAGGTTTTCATTGTCAATATAAATATTCCATATATGTTCAGAGAAATTCTTTTTGAACCACTCCCAGGTTATACCTCCATCTGATGATTTAATTATCATTCCGTCATTACCTACAATCCATATATCATCATTCTTAAAAAGGATATTATTAATATCCTCACCATTGATGTTTGTCAGTATTTTCCAGGATAAACCGCCATCGAACGTTTTGTAAATCCTGGAATCTTTATTTTTTACATTTTTATTAGCTACCTTTACATATAAGGGGCAGCACAAGATATATCCTTCTTCACTGTTTTTCATCTTTATTTTTTTCAATTTAAAACCTTGCGTAAAAAAGATTGAATCCCAGGTTTTGCCTCCATTACTTGTCCGAAATACAACACCATTATCCGAACCGGCTAATCCTGTATTATTATCAATGAAGCTGATTGCTTTTAAATCATATTTTGAATCAATTGCAAAATCAAAGTATTTATTTTCTTTTGAATCGTATTTGATAATTGTTCCTTTATGACCGCAAATCCAGATGTTCGACTCATCAATAAAGCTGATACCCCACAACTGTGCATCTGTTCCGATATAGACTTCCTCCCACGTCTGACCGGTATCTTTCGATATAAAAAAGAAACCATTATTTCCTGCTCCTGTTATTATATTTTTCCCATAAGTTTCAAGTGCCCATAAAGGTGCAGGTCCATCAGAATGATACACAAGCTCCCAATTATTTTGTGCAAAAAGTAATGAGCAATTTATTAACAATATAAAAAGTAATTTTTTCATTTTCGTCTCCCTCAATTAACAATAATTCTTTGTGTTGCCATTTCGCCCTGAGTTGTCTTTATTGATAATATATATATTCCCGAACTTACATCGCTGATATCAATTTGAATTTTATGTTTGCCGGCTTCTAATGTTTTTTTCTTTACAAGATTACCTACAAAGTTCCCGGAAAAGTCGTGAATATCTATCGTTATCTCCCGGTCTTCTGTCAAATTGAATGTTACATTAGATACATTATATGTTGGATTCGGATATATTTTTTCTATAGTTACAGCACCGGAACTTATTTTGCAGACATCCAAATATGACTTTCCCCTTATTTCTTCGCATGCTTGAGCAGCAGTAAGTACACCGTTCTTAATTTTTTGTATTACTTCCATCTCATTTTTTAATGGAATGCTGTACCTTTCCGATAATCTGCTAATTAATTCATCTGTAGGGACAAACCAAAATACTATCCTCTCGATGAGTTTTGATTTTTCAAATTTTATCTCGAGTGGTATTAATTCAGCAAAACTAATATTTGTCCAATTCGTTCTAACTGTAAATATCGGACTTTCATATAAAATATCTTGTACTTTTCTTTCTATGGGGTTGTATTTAAAAGCGTAAGCAACAGGATAAATCTTGGAATATGATTCCTTGCTCCAGCCAGTATAATTGACCAACTCTTTTTTGAATCCTATATTTGATTTTTCTTTGAGTTCTTCAATTTGTTCCTGTGTTAAACCCAGTATCTTCGGTTCACGAGACCAAATACAAACCATCCTCGATAGTGTCACTTCCTTCCCGTCTATTATTTCAGTTACAATCGAATCATCCATAGTATATCCTTGCAATTCATAAATTTCATCCCGGGCAGGATTATACTGGTAATTCAAATCAAATGAATAATGTCTTCTTACAAGAAAATTCTCACCTGTAGTCGGATATCCTGTCTTGAAATACGGATATACTTTATAGCTGTAATGATAGCCGTTGTCATTTCTGAAAGGAATAGGATGAATCCTGTTGAATTCTTCTGTATTAAATTCCAATTTATCATCATTACAGGTTATACCGATATTTTTCAATTCATCATTGGTTAATTCTAATATCGTAACTCCGGGTATGGCGTCTCCGCTTGTTGTTATTTTAAGTTTTGCAGGTTCGAGTAAGTCAATTCCATCTTTGTAAACTATTTTTACCTCAAAACCAGAAGAGTTGCTAAGAACCTTATCGAAAGGCCTCCTGATTTCACCATTCTCATCAACTTTTGTTATGTATTGATTTGATCGCTCCTCATTCAAATTTTGTTCCCCTTCATTTAATTCTGTCGAAGAACTTTTTAACTCGTTCATTGAATAAAATTGTGGTGAATTATTTTCATTCTTCATCTCAACTTTTTCTGATGTTGCACTACCGGTAAATTTCTTACTCTCATTTGTTGTGTTACCTGTTTGAACAGAAGAATTAATCACCAGGTATGCTACAATCGAAATAATTAAAGTAGTCATAATTAATAGTCCTTTGAATTTTGTTACATTTTTTGGTTTTTTTCTGTTGAACAATGCAGTTAAATCTTCCTCTGAATAAGGCAATGAGCCGTCAATCAGCAGTTTTGCTTTTTTAAAATAATTATCAAGCTCTTTCTTCATCGTCAATCCCCATCAATTGTGATAATTTCTTTTTGCCTAATGCAAGGCGAGATTTAACAGTTTCCTCACTGACTTTCTGAATCTCTGCAACTTCCTTTCTCGAAAATCCTTCAATATTGTGAAGGATTAATGCTTCCTTTTGTTCTTCAGGAAGTTTGTTCAGGCATTCATAAAGCAGTGAAATATCCGTTATGATATCAGCAGAAAGATTTTGAACGAAAAGGCTATCCAACTCGACATTGACAAATCTTGCCGAATCCTTCTTTCTTTTCAGCTTATAGTATATGCGGCTGGATATTGTGAACAAGAAGCTGAGAAATGCTTTCTCATTCGATAAGCTATTGAATCCTTCATAAGCTGAAGCGAGTGTTTCTCCAAGCAAATCCTTAGCAAACTCCCTATTCTTAGCCATAAAAAGACAGTAGCGCCAAATATTATCCTTTACTCCGCTATACAACTGAATAAACCGTTCCTGCTTTTCTTTCTGCGTCATTCAAAAAACAATTGGTACCAAAACAATGTAGTAAGTGCAATATTATCGAAAAAAGGGTTAAACAATAATTATTTTTTTTGCATAAAGGTTCATTTTCCTTGGCACAATTATTGTTCAATTAATCATGTTAGCGGTGAGTTCATAAAACCGCAGATTTTTTGCCGTGCTCATGGTCTCCCCTCTCAGCGATGGGAGGGGAACTTATCGGTGACGGCTTGATTTATCTAAAAAAATGGTTGCGAGGTTAATATGAAAAAACATATATTGAGTTATTTGCCGCTTTCGGTTGCGGCTTTCTTCCTTGTCGTTTTCATTCTTTTTGCCCAGACTGAAAAATCTACCGAAGATAAAGATAATCCAGTAAAAAAGGAGCTGAATGAACTTTATAAAAAGTACGACAAATCTTTATTCAAAGCAATATTCTCACTTGAGGAACTCAGACCCTTTGCTATTATCCAGGTTGACAAACTGAGCGACACATACAAGAACGAGTGGACATCCCCGGATGCAATGTATGACATGCTGAACAAAAAAGACAGGGAACATCTTTTGAATCAGATTGCCATATATCTCCATGATTCAAAAGACCAGAACCGAAGCTTAAGAATTATAGATAAGTTGAAATACTGGTGCATTGCTGATGCCCAGTTTTCAATCATAACCGATAAGTTCGGTTTTTACAACGAAGATGTATTCCGTGCTTTGATGGAAATAGCCAGCACAAAGCAATTCTTTATTCGCGAGATAGACGGCCAGCCGCTCGACATCAAAACATTGACCAAACCACAGACCGAGAAAATATATAGCGATGCTATGAATTATATCAGTTCACTCAGTATGAAAGACCAGTTAAAATGCTATTCCGAAGTGTATTTGCAATTATCTAATATTAGTATGAGATAGGAAATAAAATTAAATAATTAATGAAATAAATAATCTATGCTTGATATAAAATATTCAGATAATGCTACAAAACAATTATCACAAATCTCAAAAGGTGATAAATCAAATGCTAAATTAATTTTAAAATCTCTTGAAAAATTTGCAGAATTTCCATTAGAAAAACAAGACGTAAAAATTCTAAAAGGCAAATTTGGTTTTCTTAAAAGACTAAGAGCAGGCAATTATAGAATAATTTTTGAAAATGATAATCAATGTATTTACGTCTATGAAATAAAACATAGAAAGGATGTGCATCGTGATTAAAACTCAGGTAATAAAACAAAGCAGAAAACCTATTGCTGTAATTATGGATTATGATGAATATAAAAGATTGAAGGAAATCGAAGAGGATAACGAAGACTATAATTCGGCAATCAAAGTCAAAATTTCAAACAAAAAATGGACAAGCCA
The DNA here is from genome assembly GCA_004322215.1 of Bacteroidota bacterium. Taxonomy (GTDB): domain Bacteria; phylum Bacteroidota; class Ignavibacteria; order Kapaibacteriales; family UBA2268; genus XYC2-FULL-35-21. The sequence continues at coordinate 57,907 of SCSM01000045.1, forward strand.
TAAGACTTTAAAGAAACAACTTGGGATTGATTAAAGAATCACCATTAAAGTATATTATTAAATACTGGTAGGTTATTTTAATTTATATTCCAATAATTCCCATCTTTCTTTAAGTTCTTCCTTCCCATCACCTATTTCATAAATTTCATATAATATACGCCCAATGCCAGGTGAACAATATATGAACATTTTATATGAAACTTTATATGTCCTCTCAACACTATACTGGATGCATTTGTAACTCTTATCGGACAATTGCAATGTTACATCCATACTATCAACTTTAATAGTATCCGTTACTCCTCTGAATATATCTCCTTTTTGAACAGGATATTTTAAAATCATAACCGATTCATATTTTATATATGAATATAATCCATCGGACTTATTTATATAGTAATTTCGGGATTGAACTTTCCCGTTTGAATCGCACACTTCAACAACATAATATTTTTCTGATTCTATTAAAGTATCAGCAATGACTTTTGTAATTCTTTTGTGACAATTAACATCTCCATAGCTGCCAAAGCGGCAAATATTTTCTACCCATTCATTCCCGATTTTTAGAGGTAATATTTCTTTTGCTGATTCAGAGCAAAGTAAATAATTATCATGAGTAAATAGTAAGATAAAAATCAATATTGGTAATTGGAAAATTCTATTCATAATCATCCTTATATTAATTATTATTATTTTAAAGTCTCAACAACAATCAAATACCTGTCCCTCTCGGTTTTTGACCTTGCCTCTCCATAAGTCTTGTCATAAACTTCAGGATACATATACTTTTGGACTAAATCTGTACGGTTAATTTTCTGCAAATATGATATTATCCCGGAATAAAATGGCTGAAGTGAAGGGAGCATAATGATACCTTCATTTTTATCAAAGTATGGTAATCGCAAATCAAATTTCCCGTCTGGAACAGGATTTCCTGTTTCATTATCAACGCGGTCAACGCCAAATATCGTAACAAGCTTGTCGGGTAAACTGTCTAACACATCGAGTGTATCGTTGTTCTGATTTATATAAAATAATTTGACATCGGTTTTATTTACATCAATACCTTTTGCATCAAAAGTATAATAATTCTTGAGCAATCTTTGCCAGATTGTTCGATAAGGTGGTATCAGATTTGGTCTGTAAATCAATTTCAGAATCAATGTATCACCAGGATTTGTAAAGGATTTCATTGTACCATAGTATGCATCATCATCATTTGCATTAGTTTCGCCTTCGATTCTGTAAGAAACAGCATAATACCTGTCGGATTTTAAATCTTTTAATCTTATTATTCCCAAATTATAATCAATAGTATATTTTGTTGAATCTAATAATGCAAAATTTGACATTTCAACAATACCGGATGTTGGTGGTATATGTAATAAAGAATCGTTATATCGTTCTCCTATAAGATATTTCTTTGTCTCAAGGTCGGCAAAAGCTATCCCAATAAATGTAACCGATGAATCATTAAGATTATTATTCGATTCCCAAACCTCAATTTGTTTAATCCTCAAAGGTGTTGCTGATTGCGGTATATATCCCAATTTGTAGAAATCATTTATAATAGAATAATAAGATGTATCGAGAAGGAAATAATTCCTCGAGTAATCGTAAGCATGATAATATGTTCTTTTAACGTTGTTCACCGGCTCATTCGTGGAATTATCAGAGCAGGATACAGCTAACAGAATAAAAAATGTAAAAATTAATTGTTTCATAATAATTCCTTTTTCAAATTATCTCAGGCGTTCGAGGTATCGAACCCCTACGCATGATTTTAATATTATTTCTTTTCCGTTTGATTGCCAACCGAGTACCAGTCAATTTTTCTCGTTATAAACATAACAAAAGCCAAAATCAAAAACAAACCGACCGAGCCGAGCAGCAATGCATAATTTTCAATTTGCAAAAGTACATATAAATATCCGTAAAGAGCAATTAATACCACAGCAAGTAAAAATCCTTCCTTTCTGCTTTTCAGAAACGCAAAAACGTATGTGCCGATTAATAATATATTAGCCGCACTTGCAGTGATATAAGCATAAATGAAATTCCAATGTTCCGACAGCGATAATAGAAGGAGATAAAACAGTGTCAAAGCCAATCCGACTAACAGGTATTGGAGCGGATGTATCCTCATCTTTCTCAGAATTTCAATAAGGAAGAATGTTAGAAAAGTCAGTGCAATAAATAAGATTCCGTATTTGACCGAACGGGATGTTTTTTGATATGTATCAACCGGAATCAGGAGTTCGGTTGTAGATAATGAATTAGTTATTTTACTGTAAATGTCGGATTCATTATCACCTGATTTCCATTGCTGCGGATAACTCCTTCCGAAATAGGTTATTTCCCAGTTTGCCACGAATTGTCCCTTATTAATAGTCCTCGAAGACGGGAGAAATGCACCGGAAAAACTCGGAGTTGACCAGTTTGATTTAATTGTTACATTATTAACTTTTCCTAATGGCGCAAAACTAAGAGAACGGCTCCCGTTCAGATTTAATGAAAATGAATACGTATAGGATGTATCATTTGTTCTGTTTCTCAAACTTGGAAGTTTTACGTGCATTCCCGTATTGAAATCATATAAGCCAACTAATCCCGGCAAGAAGTATAATTTATCATTTCCTTTATTTTGAGAATTATTCCATTGTAAATCAATTTCATTTTTTATGCCTCTCAAATCCGAAAAGCTTGCAATCAGATAGGCATCATCCCAAAACACATCAGCGGAATCAATATTCAAAGATTTAATGTCAGGGAATGGAAATTTTCCCTCAAATTTTAATGATGTTTCATAAACCGGAATTTCGTAAATATCGCGGTATCTTATTTGTGGTTTCAATTCGGATTCGATTTTCATTTCATCAGGTAGGAAGAATGCATATTTATAAATTAGATTTTCTGTGGTTTTTCCGTTACTCTCTACCTTCTTTTCGTGTTCATTATAGGGAATCACCATAATAGGTCCCTTTATCTCCTGTGCCTCTCCCCACAATTGGCTAACTTCATTTTCGACTTCTGCTCGGCGGCCTTTTCTGTCTTCAACTATGAAACCAATTAGTACAAGCGGTATTATCGAACAGATAACAAGAGCAGCAATGATTATCACTTTGATAATGATTTTCTGGCTTGACATAATATTCCCTCGAATTTTGTTTTTAAATGTTGGATAATAACTAATCCAATTATTTATCAAGGTTCAATTTATTATAGGCATATCAAATTAATTAATAATGATTTTTATAGTTTAGCTCTTATTTCTTCAAAACAGCTTCCTTGTTGGCTTTATCATTCCTATCGGCTTCTTGCATTAACAAACCCAAGCCAAAGTCTTCGAGTTCTTCAATACTTAAAACCTTTGATTTGATTTTTGTTTTTTTGAAAAATTCTGAAATAAAATTAAATTCAGATTTATCTTTCGGCGTTACTAATATTGCTGTATTCATTTCTACTCCATTACCATTTAAATTATAATTTTCAAAAATAATTAAATCTATAATTTTTTAATAAATAATATTTTTACTCAATCACACCCGGCTTATTTAAATCATTAAACAGATTCACTAATTCATCAATTGTTTTTGCTCCTAAATCGCCCTTGCCGTGCTGACGCAGTGCCACTGTGCCGCTGTCGGTTTCTTTCTGACCTATAATTAATGCAAAAGGTATTTTCTGCTGTTCCGATTCTGCAATTTTTCGGTTAACTTTTTCGCTTCGCAAATCAACAGAAACCCTGAATCCAAGCTTGTCCAACTTCTTTTCAATCTCCTGCGCATAATCATGCTGCTTGTCGCTGATTGGAAGAATGCTTGCCTGAACGGGTGCAATCCAGAACGGAAAATTACCCGAAAAATGCTCGATTAATATTGACATGAATCTCTCCATCGAACCAAATGGCGCCCTGTGAATTACTACAGGTCTGTGCTTTTGATTGTCCTCGCCGGTGTATTCGAGCCCGAACCTTTCTGGCATAACGTAATCAACCTGTACAGTTCCTAACTGCCACTTACGCCCAATCGAATCTTTAACGATAAAATCTATTTTAGGACCGTAGAATGATGCTTCACCCATACCGATTTTATAATTCAATCCTATTTCATCGGCAACTTCTTTAATAATTTTCTCTGCTGTTTCCCATGTTTTCAAATCACCTACATATTTACCTTCGCTATCATCCCGGAATGATAACCTTGTTGTAACCTCCATACCGAAAGTCCTGAATACAAGCTGAGTCAGGTCAATATTGTTTTTCAATTCATCTTTCAGTTGTTCGGGCATACAGTAAATATGTGCATCGTCTTGAGTGAATCCGCGAACACGTATTAACCCGGTTAATTCACCTGACTGCTCATATCTGTAAACAGTCCCAAACTCTGCAAGCCGCAAAGGAAGCTCTTTGTAGCTTCTCGGTCTGGATGCATATATAGAGTGGTGATGAGGACAGTTCATCGGTTTCAGCATATATTCTTCTTCCTCGACTTTTATTGGAGCGAATTGAGAATCGGAATAGTATGGATAATGCCCGGATGTTTTATACAAATTCAGATTCCCGATATGAGGTGTAATAACTTCCTTATAACCGCGCTTTTTCAATTCTTCGCTTATAAATCTTTCCAAAATTCTTCGGACAATTGTACCCTTAGGAAGCCAGACAGGAAGCCCTACTCCTACCTCCGGGGTAATTATGAATAATTCAAGTTCTCTTCCGAGTTTGCGGTGGTCCCGCTTTTTTGCCTCTTCGAGCATGCTCAGATGTTCATCCAGCATTGACTTCTTCGGGAAGGTCACACCATACACCCTTGTCATCATCTTTCGGCTCGAATCACCTTTCCAGTATGCTCCTGCAACCGAGAGTAGTTTGACATGCTTAAGCACTGCCGAATTCGGAACATGTGTGCCTCTGCACAAATCAATAAAATTTCCCTGCTGGTAAAATGTGATTTCATCATTCTTAAGTCCATCGAGAAGTTCAAGTTTGTACTCATCGCCAACTTGTTTGAAATGCTTTACTGCCTCTTCCCATGAAATTTCAATTCTTTTATATTCTGATTCTTTTTTTGAAAGTTCTCTCATTTTTTCTTCAATCTGAGAAAGATTATCGAGTGATATGATTTCACCTTCCGGCAAATCAACATCATAATAAAATCCGTTTTCGATTGCCGGACCTACGCCGAATTTTACACCGGGGTAAATGCTTTGAATTGCTTCCGCCATTAGATGAGCTGATGAATGCCAGAAGATTTCCTTTCCTTCTTCATCATTGAATGTAACAATGCGAACCTTAGCATCCTCATTAATAGCCCGCGATAAATCATATTTTTTTTCATTTACAATAATCCCGAGGGCTTCCCTTGCCAAACCGTCTGAAATGGATTTTGCAATCTCCATTCCTGTTGCTCCTGCGGGATATTCTCTCACACTTCCATCCGGAAAAGTAATTTTCATTTCGATTCTTTATTTAATTAATATTTCAATTTAGTTAGAATTTTAGTTAACGTAATAAATTAAAGATTATTACTAATAATTACCGGTAAAAAGAATATTTCCTACTCATATTCGTTTCGTTTCTTCAATAAAATGCACATCTTATTAAAATGTGTTCTTGTTACTATTATTGATTATTTTTGAAAAAACAAATAAATAAAAAACGGGGAAAATTATGAAATTGAAAACAATAGTAATTGCAATTTTACTGCTCGGTTCAAATTATCTTTGGTCACAGGACGATATGCTCGACTCGCTCGACCTGTCATTCGAAAGCACACCGATTAGAGAAGAAAAAGTACCATACTTTTCAATTGCCGGTGGTTTTACTGGAACATTTTTCTTTGCAAATTTCGATGAGTTGGATAAACTAATCGAAAAAAATTTCCCTTCGATGGGGAATGAAAGATTCAGTGGCTCAAATATTTTCATGCCCGGTGCCGAAGGTTTCACAGCAATTGGAATTATTCCGAATATGAGATTGAGTTTCTTCGGAACAGGCGGCTCAAAAAATATTAAGGTTTCTGATACAGCATCTACAAGAAGCATTGACTATTCTGTAAGTTTCAACGGACTCTCATTCGATTATGCATTTGTACCAACACGCCGCCTTGCTGTATTGGTTGGAGCAAATCTTGGCTGGGGAACGCTCGCAATCGAATATTACAAAACGACAAGTAATATTGACTGGACAAAATTCGGTGAGGATGTCAATCCGGGTAACTTCATGAGCAGGGCTGAAGCCGGAATGTGGCTGATTCAACCGCACCTGAACATCGAATTTGCAGTTACACCTTTCATTGCATTAAGAGCAAGTGCCGGATACTCATATTCATTAATGGGAAATTGGAAATTCAATCAGAATACTTCACTCGATAATGTTCCGAAGAATGTTAACGGAAGTGGACTTTATGCGCAATTCGGGCTTTTTATCGGCTTATTCAACTATTAATCTGTGGTTGATTGAATCTAAAAAAATTCGTAAATTTGCAATCCTTTTTTAAATAAAGGATTAAATATCAAACAAAATGTAGGGCCCTTAGCTCAATTGGTTAGAGCGCCGGACTCATAATCCGTAGGCTGGGGGTTCAAGTCCCTCAGGGCCCACAAAATCACAATACAAATCATCTGCATCCTTTGTGAAATGATTCCATGACTTTGTGTTAGAAATGTTTTGATAAGTGTTTCGGCTATTATTTCCAAGTAAAGTTCAGAATTATAGAAAACCATTTCAGAATTTCATGTTTTCAATTCACAATTTATGACTTTGAGAAAAGCCCAACTCACGTGCCAAGTCTTTTTTCGGATTTACGGCAAATTTGTAAAACAATATAATTATCATTTAGTTTTCATTCCATTTTTGGAATAGGGTTTGAGGGCATTTATTATTAAAATGGCATTTTCAAAACCTGATTCAATTACTTTTGTATCGGTATTGCCATCATAATACCCTGAAATATGAAGTGCGTTATATGTATTATTCAAATAATTCAAAAGTTTCTTATCAATTTTAGAAAGTTGTTCCTGATAATATTCGATTGATTTTCTTCCTCTTTTCTTAGTCACATTTTTTATATCGAATAACATATTCAATGCTTTTTGCACACCAATATATGCTGTTCCACAGGCAGTATGAATATATTTTTCATCCTTGTAATTTCTGTCCGCTTTGCCAGCCATCTTTAAGGATGCTCTTGCATTATCAATATAACGCATAGCTTCTTTGTATGGATTATCAGATTTCATATTATTTCTTCTTATTTAAATCAGGACAAATTTACAAAAGTTCTAATAATGATTTTATTGTATTAATGAATATATCCACAATTCAAAATTTAAAATTCAGAATTCAAATTTCCGCTGCCAGCTCCAGCTCCTTTGCCAGGTCACCCGCTAACTTCCGGCGGTTGAATTGTTCTGTGTATTCTTCTTTCGGTTTTGGGAGATTATTGTTTTTCCAGAGATTGTAAAAAGTTTCGATTGCCTGACCTATTGCATATACATCATCGGGTGCTGTAGCTATTGCAGCTTTTGTATCGAGTGCAAGCTTACGCATTACACCATCGGGTACGCTTGCGAGTATCGGCTTCGCCGCACCGAAGTATTCATAGAGTTTACCCGGAGAACGTGCCAGGTCCTTCAACATGAACCACAGCACATCAGATTCCATTAAATGCTTTATATTCTCCCGATGAGACACATAACCTGTGCTGACTGTGTTCTGTGTCAATCCATACTTCTTGATTAGCTTTTCATGGCTTTTACGCATAATGCCGATAAACCGGGCTTCGAGTTTGGATGCGGCTTCCGGTTTCCTTTTCAGAAAATCAGAGAGTGCCTGGAAGAAATACTTCGGTGTCCTGTTATCCTGGAATACTCCCGCATGTGTAATTGTGAATTTTGCAGGACTCGGTTTGACATTCCTCAACTCGTCGAAATCATCGGGGTCATAACCATGAGGTATTATCATAATATCATTATGCGATAGAAATCCGTATCGTTTGACGAGTAGTTCCTTTATATGTCGCGATACGACAATTGCTTTCTCGGCACGGGTCAATATATCCCTCTCCAACTTGATTGAATAGGATTTGTGAAATGGTGTCGCATAAAAATTAAAAGGATTGTCAACCCAGGGGTCGCGGTAATCGATTATGAACGGGATATTAAATTCCTTCGATAATTCTTTTGCAACAAGAAAATCCGTGTAAGGAGGTGCTGTTGCTAAAATTACATCCACTTTTTGCTTTGATAAAATATCAGAGCCAAGAGCCAGAGCTCTTTTCTTCCATTTTGCCTTGCTGTCCGGCTGATAAATTGTCTGTAGAATTTTCCTTCCCAACTGCTGAATAAAATATGAAGGAAGTTTAACTGTTTTTGGCTTTTCTGCACTTACTTTCTTAGGTGCTGTCCTGAAAATCTCTATATCGGGATTCTCCAAATCTTTCATCAACGTTTCATCGAATGCATAAAATGAACCAGGTGATTCGGTGAGTATAACCGGCTTCCATCCGTATTCAGGAAGATATTTGATGAATTTAACGATTCGCTGAACGCCGCTTAATCCCATCGGAGGGAAATAATAAGCAATAATAAGGACAGTTCTATCGGGCATAGCAACTGTCCTTATTCTCAATAATAAATCTCATATTTTTATCTCAATTTATGCAGAAATTTTTCTCTGCATATAATTTTAAATTTCAATTTTTAAATTAACTTTGAATTATCCAACCACAGGCAGTTCTGCAGGAGCTTTAGTAATAGGTTTCCCGCCGTTCCTTGTTACGATTGCAAGGTCTTCCACTCTCATACCGAATTTATCAGGCAAATAGATACCCGGTTCGATTGCAATCACTGCACCTTCGGGAACAATCTGGTCATCCAACCTGAATGTAATCGTAGGCATCTCGTGGGGCACCAAACCGATTCCGTGACCAAGCGAGTGCTGAAAATATTGTCCGAAACCTTCCTTGCGAATAATTGCTCTTGCAAATTCATCCAGTGTTTTCCCGTTCATACCGGGCATTACGTTGGCAATGGCAGTATCTTTTGCTTTTACAAGAATTTTATACATGCTTTTTTGCTCTTTACTTGCTTTCTGGAATGCGACTGTTCTTGTCAAATCGGAGCAGAAGCCGTGGACTTTACAGCCGAAATCGAAAATAACCAAATCTCCCGGCTTGATTTTCCTGTCGCTTGGCATACCGTGTACCAAAGCACCGCGTGGTCCACTCGTTACTATTATATCGAACGGGTCGCCTTCGGAACCCAGCAATCTCGACTGGTAAGCTATTTCGATTGCAAGGTCTCTTTCGGACACACCGTTTTTCATCTTCCTGACAACTTTATCGAATGTTTTCAGTGTTATCTCGCATGCTTTTGTCATGTATTCCAACTCTTCAGGTGATTTCGGAATTGTAAATCTTTCGACAACATTGACACCTGGTTTGAATTTTAATGGTCTCAATTGATTCCTTATTGCCACTGCATCGGCATAAGTTACCCTATCGGATTCAAAAACGATATTAACAACTTTTTTCAGAACTTTTTTCTGTTTTACGTACTTCCAGACATCCCTGGTTATATATGTTTGAAAATTTGGCAAATTGAATAATTCCGATTTTATTTGTTCTTCATACCTGTCGTCGGTGAAGAAATGCAGTTCATCTTCTGTTATGAAGAGAACGGCACTCGAACCTGAGAAGTTGGTCAGGTATCGAATGTTTGGCAGATACGTAACCACTACTGAGTCAACCTTTAGGTCAGTCATCGTGAATCTAATCTGCTCGAGCCGCTTATCAACCGCTTTAGGATAAGCCGGTTTATGCTCTGTTGCTTTTACTGTTGCTTTTGACATAGTTATTAAATTAATTATTGAACAAAGTAATTTGGTGATTCTTTTGTAATTCTAACATCGTGGGGATGTGATTCCCTCAGTCCTGCGGCAGTCATTCGCATAAACCTCCCGTTTTGTTTCAAATCGGAAATTGTCCTGCTTCCGGTGTAACCCATTGCTGCCCTTAATCCGCCGATTAACTGGTAAATTGTGTCGGCAACGACTCCTTTGTAAGGCACCCTCCCTTCGATTCCTTCCGGAACAAGCTTGGAAATTTCCTCTTCGACATCCTGGAAATACCTGTCCGCCGAACCCTCGTGCATCGCTCCCTGCGAACCCATTCCCCTGTATATTTTATAAACCCTGCCTTCGTAAAAAATTTTTTCGCCGGGACTTTCCTCGTGGCCGGCAAACATTCCGCCTATCATCACTGAATCCGCACAGGCAACTATTGCTTTGGAAAAATCACCCGTTTGCTTGATTCCGCCATCTGCTATGATAGGCACATCAGCTTTCATTGCCACTTCTGCAACGTTCATTATGGCGCTTAACTGCGGTACTCCTACACCTGCCACAATTCTTGTGGTGCATATCGAACCCGGTCCGATACCGACCTTCAAACCATCGGCTCCCGAATCCATAAGTGCTTTTGCTGCTTCTGCAGTACCTATATTCCCTGCTATTACCTGAAGCTTGGGATATTTTTGCTTGATTTGCTTAACGGTTTCTATCACCCCTTTCGAATGTCCGTGGGCAGTGTCAACGAAAACCGCATCAACACCTGCCTCGAGCAATGCCGCTACTCTTTCCATCGTATGCCCTGCTACTCCTACTGCCGCTCCGACTCTCAATCTTCCGTGGTCGTCCTTTGTTGCATTCGGGTGCTTCTTCTTCTTCTGAACGTCCTTGAACGTAATCAATCCCTGCAAAATATAATGGTCATCGACAACGGGCAGCTTCTCTATTCTGTGTTTCTGAAGAAGGAATTCAGCATCTTCGAGTGTTGTGCCGACTGGCACCGTTACGAGCTTTTCCTTTGTCATATATTTTGCTATGCCCTCGTCTTTGGCAGGATTAAACCTAAGGTCGCGGTTCGTTACAATTCCAATCAGTTTCATACTGTCGTCAACAACAGGAATCCCCGATATGTGGAACTTTGCCATCAATTCGTGTGCGTCTTGTACTGTACTGTTAATCGTCAGTGTAATCGGCTTGATAATCATTCCGCTTTCGCTGCGTTTAACCCTGTCAACGTGGTCTGCTTGCTTTTCTATTGACATGTTCTTGTGTATAACGCCCATCCCGCCTTCGCGTGCAAGAGCCACAGCCATCTCCGCCTCTGTAACGGTATCCATTGCCGCACTGAGAATCGGGATGTTCAGCTTTATTTTTTTAGTCAGCCGGGTTTCAAGGTTTGTATCTTTGGGGAGAATCTCGGAATAGGAAGGAACGATAAGCACATCGTCGTAAGTAATTCCTTCGGTTCTGATTTTCTCTTGCTCTAATTTCATAATATTTTTCAACACTTTTCGGAAAATTGCGAAAAAAATAAACACAAAATTCGCAAAAAAAACGGACTTATTAGTGGTTTTTTTTAATTTAGGTACAATTTTTTCTAAGATATTAGATAACTAAACAGTAATCCTATGGATATGAATGGGTTATGAGTGAACAATCAACCGCAGGGTTAACCCCACGGTTGATAGATATTGTATTACAACTTTATAAACTTCAGATATTTTTTATTAACTTCCAAAAAGTATATCCCACTTGGTAAACTAATAACAATTTATATTTTATGGCTTCTCATTATACAACTCTTGAACTTCAGCTTCAGTTAAAGCTCGGTTATATACTCTTATATCATCTAATTTCCCTTTAAAATATCTTCCATTAACACCTGAACCAATCTTGATTTTATTACTTTCAGAAATAAATTCAAATGTGTTATTTTTTTCACTTTTTAGTTCTCCATTTTCATACAATCGAATATCTCCGGATTTAGCAGTAATAACAACATGCCTCCATTCATTGTAAGGGGAAGGATAAATTATTGGAAGTAAACAATGACCAGTGTTATAATAAACAACATTATTACCCGTAGTATTACATTGTAAATGTATATTTCCATCAATATCAGTATAGCCACCTTCAGATTCAAAAATCCCTTGAAATGTTCCAGTACTACCATTAACATTAAACCATGCTGAAACCGACATTTCTCTGCCCCCACCAAATTTTCCTGTTAATTTTATATCATCTGAAGTCCCATTAAAAGAATATGCACTATTTAGATGACCAAATCTATTAGTAGTTAAAGTTGCACCATATACGGTACCATGGTTGCCATTACCACCTTCGTCGTTAGCATTCCCGTTAAATGGATAATAAGATGTTAAACCGCATAATGAAATATTATCATCTGATTGGATTATTTCAACTTCAAAACCAAGACTTGTAGTATTGTAATTACCATCAACAGCAAATACATTTATATTATGCTTTGAACCAATAGGTAGATTACAGGTTATCCAGTTAAACCTGAAAGTAGTATCTTTTAGAGAAATATTTTCAAACTTTTCAGTCCATAACATTTTTTTATTATCAATAAAACAACTTACTTGAAGAAGTGAATTATCATCCGTAGCCTTTATTGTAATAGGAATAATACTATTAACTGGAACTTTATTAGAGTTTGGTTCAATTAATGTAATTGTTGGTTTTGTTTTATCATTTGGATTATTGGAAATATTTAATTTAATATTTGTACTTCCATTATGATTATCAGATTCATCCCAAACACTAACAGAAATCGTATGCCAACCAATTAATCCGGTATTATTCCAATTGTAATTATACATCTTTTCTTTGCCTGCATTGTTGCCATAATCAGTAGGTTCAAATGGAGTTGTGTAATCAAGTATTAGCTGCACTTTTTTAACATTTTCATTATCAGTTAACTTTAAATTAATTGGTATTATTGAATTAGCTTTTATATTTCGTTCTGTTGGTGAAATGACTTCAACTTGAGGAGGTTCAATATCATTACTTGGTAAAATAATATTGAAAATATTATATTCATCAATGGCACTTAAGTCGTTAGCCAAAAACCCTATATCAGCAAATTTGAATAGAATATTTGCAAGTGCTACCATTTGATTTAGAATTTCAGAAGTTGGTTCGTAACCCATTTGAATCAAAGTCATTTCCCAAAAAGCTTGTAAAGACTCTAATTTTTTTGTAAAAATATATAAAATTCCTATTAAATCATTTTCATCAATTTTAGATTGTAATTCTGGTAAATCAATTAGTAAATTTTTTGTAATAGTCAACATATTGTTAATTACTCCAATCCATTTTGGATCTGTATATTTTATTGGTATAAAGGATGTGAAAACTGTTTCAGTAACACCAAGCCACATACTAAAGCACGTCCTAAAAATACAACTTCTACGCATTTCAATATCATCACTATTTGGATAACTCACTTTATTTAAATTTGTTGACATACCTACAGTATGTATTGGTCTAAAACCATCTTGCTTTAAGAAAGTAGTATCACTCTTATGAATTACTTTATCATATACCAAAGATAATAAATTACCAAGAATTGGTTTATTAGGACCTAATTGATATATCATATGTCCTTCACTCGATTCTCTTATATTTATATGCCTTCTCCCCAAATTTTTGATACTTATAAATATATCATTATTGTCTCGCTTTTCAGCGGTAATCTTTATTTCTGACTGTAATTCACTTGGATATACCTCTAATTTCTCATTTAATATAACGTCATCTGAATTTTTATTATTAACTTTAAAAATATTTTTATATGTAATTGTGTCTCCAGTTGCAAACACATAAGTTTTAATAAATGCTCCTCTTAAAATTGCTTTAAAATTACTATCCAAAGCATTCATAAAGGGTCTTCCGGCATTAATGGTATCATCAATAAAGGATGAAACAAAATGAACTTCACCTAAGTTTCGTATGAAATCAATAACACTGTCTGCACCTTGCTCTAACGTCATTCCCATCATGTAAGCATTTTGATAAACTAATGCAGAAATAGAACTGAATCCATTAATATAAATAGCAGAATCGGTAGATTTAGCAATACCCAAAGCAATGAGGTTATTTCCGGTATCGCTAACCATGATTGTTTGAGGTAAACCATTTCTTGTGATTAAAACCTTTGCAATTCCTAAAGAATCGAATTGCTTGTTATAATCGGAATAACTGCTGACCTTTAACTTATTCAGATTTAGAATTTCATTATTAATTGCTACTGTAATGAATTTTTGTTCTTTCTGTTTAATAGTAATACTGTCAATTTCATATAAATTAATTTTGATTGTGTCAGTAAGAATTATCATTATTTGCTGATTTTCAAATATGATTTGATTTATATCACTAACATCAAAATATCTTGTCATAGAGTCAGCTTTACCAAATACTGTTATTAATGATGAAATTTCGGATTTGTTAAAACTTATATTTTCAATTTCATTAATATTATATGATTGCGAACTACCATTAATAAAATAAAAAATAAGAATTGGTTCTTTCTCAGCATAAAGAGAAATTGTAAATAAGAATGCTATCAAATACATTGTAAGATTTTTCATGTAATTATCCTCCTACCTGATTAATATCATTTTTTTTGTTTGAATTAAATTATTGAATAATACTTCATAATAATAAGTGCCATTTTGAACTCGGTTTCCAAGTGCGTCATTACAATTCCATTGTAAAGTGTTTTTACCAGCTTGACAATTATCACACTTAATCTTTTGAATCTGGTTTCCATTATTATCATAAATAATTATTTCAACATTACCGTTTGTTGTGAGTTCAAATTCTAAAAAAGTATGAGTTTGAAAGGGATTAGGATAATTTCCTTTTAAGGTAAAAATGTTTTTATTTTGGGTGTTTCCATCAATAACAGTCAGACTATCAAATTTCATACATTGAATTTGAGAAACTGCAATTTTTTCTACTTTGTTATTTATAAGATTAATTACCATAGTATCACATTGAGCATTGGCGTTCCTTATAAATACGAACATCAAAATTATTCCTGATAAATAGTATTTCATTACTTAACTCCTTTTAATATTCATAATTCATTAATTAATTTCTCTGTCTTTTTCCCTATTTTTCTTATATTTGTAAAAATTGTCGCAAAAATATTCTGTTAATCATTATCCGCAATAGATCTTATAAAGGAACTAAAGAGGTTCTATGAAACAAATATTCAAATTTGAATTCTACGAAATAAAAATCAGAAAAGCTGACGCTGATTTAATCCGTGATAGGATTCTTTCCATTGCTAAGGAAAAAAATATTGGTACTGAGCCGATTCAATATGAGGATTTACTGCGGGATATTGGGAAAAAGCTCATTGAATTAAGTAATACTTATGAATTTGTTCTTGATGGCAAGAAAGTGGATTTAACACAAGATAATTTTGCTATGTTCAAATCCAAAGTTCTTAAAACCTTTTTTCACTCAAAACTTAATGATGATATTTTATCAATACTTAAGAAGAATCTTGATATACTCTGTTTTTACGCTTTTGACAAACCCTGGTCGGAAACTGAAATTAATAATAAAACTAATGAATTAAGGGATGTGAAATCTAAGATTGCTGTTTTTCTTCTCTTTTTTAAAAGGAAAAATGTACAAAGAGTTCTTCTGATTCTATTATTTGTTTTACTTTTAATTTATATTCAATACCTTGTTTCAGAAAATAATACTGTTATGAAATATTATGAAACTAAAGATAAACGTTATCAAATTGAACTTGAAAAAGCCAGAGACAATTTTTTTATATTAAATAAATATGATTTAAAATATTATGACACACTTGTAATTTCTGACAATGCGAGGGTTCTATATATAAAAAACTTTGGCAATGATACAGCAAAAAGTTTTCCAGGTGGTATTGCTTATCAAATTATCCGTAGCAATATTAATTATAAAAGTGAACCGGGAATAAAATTATGCAGCAAATTTTCCAGCGGATATGCATTTGGATTTGGAAAAACATATTGTGAGGATAATTGTTATGAAGATATAGATAAAATACAATATACAGAACACCCCTATAAAACAATTTTTAGAATTTATTTCAAAGATTCTACATTAATTACGTATGTATCATTCAAATGGGTGGAAATGAATGGTAACTGGGGTTCTGGCGGCATGGTTTATATAAATGGAAATAAATTTGGCACTGCCCCTTACCAGTATATTGGTATTTATCCCCCAAGCAATATGTTAAAAGATGAAACCGTGAGGAACTACAAATTAAAAGTTGATGAATATGCAAAATATATTGATATAGTTGTTCTCGATATTTCAAATGTAAGCGAAATATTTATTAATAATATTGTTGTTTATGGCAAATAAATGTGAGATTCCTCGCCTAACTCTTAATGACATTCATTCAAAATTCAAAATTTAAAATTTAAAATTCAAAATTCAAAATTCTTTTAAGTGGCTTCTTTCATCTTCTCCACTGCTTTGAGCTTGATTTCGGCGAGGAGCAACTGTTTTTTGAGAAGCTCCTTTTCTTCGGGTGTTTGTGCTGAATTGAGTGCTTCGAGTGCATCTTTCATTTCTGCTCTGATTGTATCTATATCGAGTGATTTGGCTTCGTCTGCATTTTCGACGAGAACTGAGATTTGATTCTTTCTTACTTCAGTGAAACCGGAATTTGTGGCAAAGAATAATGTTTTGTCCGATTCATCAACTACTTTTACTATGCCCGGGTCGAGTGTCGAGACAATGGGTGCATGGTTGTACAATACCTGGAAAGGGCTGACTGAACCCGGTACGGAGACCGACTGCACCTTGCCGGAAAATACCACTTTTTGCGGTGTTACGATTTCGAGCATCATTAATTGAACTTCTGCCATAAATTACCTGTTTCTTTTATCTTTCAATTTTATTATTAGATGTTGATTGAATAACCCCACACTTAAGTGTGGGATTAGTAAATATCTATTTCTGCTTTTTGGCTCTGTCGAATACTTCGTCAATCGTTCCTGCATAGCTGAACAATGCTTCGGAAACTTCATCACATTCGCCCTTGAGGATTGCCTTGAATCCGGCGATTGTGTCTTCAATCTTCACATAGCGTCCTTCGTAACCGGTGAACTGCTCGGCAACGGAGAATGGCTGTGAGAAGAACTTCTGGATTTTCCTTGCACGGTAAACTGTCAGCTTGTCTTCATCCGACAATTCATCCATACCGAGAATGTTGATGATATCCTGTAAGTCTTTGTATTTCTGCAGAACCAATCTGACATTCATAGCTGTATCATAATGGTCATTGCCGATTACCAGCGAGTCCATAATACGCGATGTTGAATCCAGCGGGTCAACCGCGGGATAAAGACCCAGCTCTGAAATCTGGCGTGAAAGCACTGTCTTTGCATCGAGATGCGTAAATGTGTTTGCAGGTGCTGGGTCTGTCAGGTCATCGGCAGGCACATATACTGCCTGAACGGATGTGATAGAACCCTTATCTGTCGAAGCAATTCTCTCCTCGAGAATACCCAACTCTGTTGCCAAAGTCGGTTGGTAACCAACTGCAGATGGCATTCTACCTAACAATGCCGACACTTCGGAACCTGCCTGTATGAAACGGAAAATATTATCAATGAACAAAAGCACGTCCCTTCCTTCGGAGTCGCGGAAGTATTCGGCAACTGTCAATGCAGTAAGACCTACTCTCAATCTTGCTCCGGGTGGTTCGTTCATCTGCCCGAACACAAGTGCTGTTTTGTCAATCACACCCGATTCATTCATTTCTTTGTAAAGGTCATTTCCTTCACGGGTACGTTCCCCCACACCGCCGAAAACGCTGAATCCGCCGTGATGCTTTGCGATATTATGAATCAATTCCTGGATAATCACGGTTTTACCGACACCGGCACCACCGAATAGTCCGGTCTTACCGCCTTTTGTAAACGGCTCGATGAGGTCAATTACTTTTATACCCGTTTCGAACATTTCTTTCTTTGTTGTCAGCGATTTGAATTCGGGAGAAGGCCTGTGAATGGGATATTTGATGGCAGTCTTGATTTCACCCTTGCCGTCAATACCCTTGCCAGTGATGCTCATCAATCTACCGAGAACTTCGGGACCAACGGGAATTGAAATCGGAGCGCCCGTATCAACAACCTTCATTCCACGAACCAGACCGTCAGTAGAATCCATAGCAACCGAGCGGACACGGTCTTCGCCGAGGTGCTGCTGTACTTCGCAAATTAATACATCTTCATTCCCTGTTTCGGGAGAATTCCTTGTGATTTCCAGTGCATTCAACACATCGGGGATTTTACCTTCCGGGAACTCCACATCAACTACGGGACCTATGACCTGAACAATATTACCTTCGTTCATTATCTTACTTACCTTTTATTTTTTAATAATTTATATTTATTCGTTTTTGACAAAATCCGGTTAAAATTCTATTAAAATGTGAATAACAAAAATAATGAATTATTTGAACATTGGCAAAGCAGAACCGTTTTTCAATTAGTTAAATGAAATGAAACTGAGATTTGTAATCGAAAGGTTTTTGATTATTTGAAAATAATTGAAATTCTGATATTAGATGTTACTTTGGGGGGATGCAGTCTAAAATGAAAAACTATTTTTTACAGAATAAATTGGTTGTAATATATATAAATCAATACCACATCAATAATATTTATAATTTCTTAGCAACTATGTAATATTGACTTAATTTTTGATTTAGACATTCCGTTTCAACAATATTATAATTTCCGGTTTTGTATATATTTATTAATTCTGAAATTTTAAATGGTCTAACTTTTGGAATAACCCCAATTTTTCCACAAATTGATAATATATTATAAAGAATAGGTTTTTCTCCAAGGCAGGGTATTGCAGAAATAAAAAATCCGTTCGGTTTTAATAATTCAAAAATTCTATTTAATACCATTTGCGGTTCATCTAATAAATGGAGAATATAAAAAGCAAAGATTATATCGAATGAACCAATTTTATATCTGTTATCAAATATAGTCGAACAAACATTTTCTATATTCTGAATTTTGCGTTCAATTGCTTTCCGATTTGAAACCTCTATCATTTTAGTTGATATATCTACCCCATGAACCATTCGAACATTGCCGGCTATTTCGAGAGATATTAATCCGGTCCCACACCCTAAATCTAAAACAATATCGCTGTCATTGAGATATCTCTTTGTCCTTTTAATAATATTCGTGTATGTTGGTTTGTCTTTTTGTTCTAACTTATCAAATTTATTAGCTATCCTATTCCAAAATTTTTCCGGTCTATACATTTTAAAAAGTTCTCCATATTGTTATAAATAATTATCATATTTGCTTAGGACTTCGATAATTTCCATACATCCACCATTGCACAAATGTTGTGAGTGAGCATTGACATCATCGAACTTCCTGCTGACAATTTTGGAACATTCAAATTCATAGTTCGTGCATATCAAAAATCTTTCTATCAAATCGAGAGTTTCCTGATTTTTAAAATTTAATTTTTCAGCACCTTCTTCCAGTTTTTTCATCCCTATAATCCATATAGCGGCACCCAGAGCGCCACATGCACCTCCGCTTAAACCGATGCCACCTGCAAATCCGGATACCATTATTGAGTGCATTTCGGATAATCCGAACCTTTTTGCCAAAATAGCAGTACAGCTAACTGGAGAACGAGGAAATTCATTTAGTCCACCGTTAAAAGCAGTGTTTATTTCACTGAATGCAATGGGTGCATATTTTAATGCCATGCGACAGCATTTTAATGTTCCGCCTTTAATTAAAAAATATGAAATCAATTTAACAGTTGATGAATTTTTGTCTATGTCAGTTAATTCGAAACAATCAATATACTTGTAATTATTACGGAAAGATTCAACAAGCTTTTGTGCCGCTATAATTGAATATACTTCGGCTCGAACACCTGAACCGTAAATCCGGTATGCCTGAGCCCCTGCCGCAAGTGCAGCACCCCATATCATTCCGCACTGGTATCCGTTCTGAACTATTCCCCCTGCAAAGGGCATCGCCGCCCGTTCCTCATCATTCAATGAATAACCGAATGCGTCATCAATAACTTTGCAAAGAGTACCCGAACATGCTTTGTCACTAAAAAGAAATGAACCCGCTGTTCTTATAGATGAGAACTTTTGTTTTGATTTATTCATATTTAATTATCATGCGGGATGGTTACTACAACATTTCCTTTTTTGTGCCCTTTATCAACATATCTATGTGCCTCTACAATTTCTGCCATTGGATAAACATTATCAATAACTGTTCTCAGCTTTCCTGCCTCGCACATTTCTTTGAGAATTAGCAGGTCATCCACCTTTAACTTAATATTACCTGACACATCATGAGCACTCTTATAAAGCCCTGACTTTTTGAGTGATTTTTTTCGTTTTGATGATGGAATCTTGGCAACTGCATCGTAAATAACGTCATAAGTTTCGTCATTTAAAGTAAAATCTTCTTGTGTATAATCTATTAAATTATCTGCTCCAAGAGCTTTCACCAGGTCAATATTTGTAGTACTGCATACTGCTGTTACTTCTGCTCCATAATGCTTGGCAATTTGAATGGCATAAGTACCAACACTACCGGAAGCACCATAAATCAATACTTTTTGACCCTTCTGAATATTTGCTTTCCTAAGATGAACCAATGCAGTTATACCGCCATTAGATACAGGTGCGGCTTCCTCATATGATATATTGGTTGGTTTAATAGCAAGAACTCCGCCTTCAGGCATGCAGATATATTGAGCATAAGCACCAAATTTAAATTCAGTGGATGCAAAAACTGCATCTCCAATTTTAAACTTAGTAACACCTTTACCGACTGCTTCAATTTCTCCTGCGAGTTCCATTCCAAGTATTTTTTTTCTTGGTCTCCTGAATCCCAAAATTATTCGCATAACAGGTTTGAAAAAGAAATCTTTAATTGGTCCCATTCCCGGTTCAAACCGTCGAACTTTTGTATCTCCTATATGAACAGTAGTTGCTATTATTTTAATTAAAACTTCATTATCCTTGGGTGTGGGCTTTTCTACTTCTTTTAATACAAGAACTTCAGGAGGTCCGTATTTTGTACATACAATTGCTTTCATTTCCTTAACCATCATTAATTTAATAATTTTTAAATATACATTGCTTTTTTTATTCGATGGCATACAATACGTTTTTATTAATATGATAGTTACAAAAGAAATATAAATTATAATATAATGTTCAATAATATTACCTTGAAAAATCTTGTATATAGAAAATAATTCTCTTTAGCATAATTTACAAATAATATATATTGCAATTCTTTAAATTAATAATCGAAAAAGAGTGCAAAATGGAAGATGATAGTGAATTCAAAATTGACCCCACCGGCTATGACGAAATGATTCGACAGGCAATAGCCGAAGTAATCGCAGAAAAATTTATGAGCGGTGAGATGTATCTCAAAGTTGTGGATGATTATAAAAAGAACGGGGATGATGTTTCTTCAATTAATGGTAAGGAGAAATAAATGGCAAAAAAAACTACTTTAGTTGGAATAATAATGGGAAGCGATTCGGACCTTCCCACAATGAAACAGGCGGCTGACGTCTGCAAAGAGTTCGGCATCGGCTACGAGGTAAAAGTAATTTCCGCTCACCGCAATCCCATGGATGCAATCGAATATGGCACCAATGCACATAAGAAAGGAATGAAAGTCATAATCGCAGGTGCAGGTGGTGCGGCTCATCTGCCGGGTGTACTTGCCGGCAACACTCCTCTTCCGGTAATCGGTGTACCGATTGAATCCAAATCACTGAAGGGCTTGGATTCATTATTATCTATCGTTCAGATGCCCCCCGGAGTGCCTGTTGCAACAGTTGGTATTGGCGCAGGAAAAAATGCCGGCTTGCTTGCAGTACAGATAATCGGTGCATCAGATGAAACAATTCAAGTGAAATATCTCAAATACAAGGAAAAGCTTGCCACTGAATCAAGAGCAAAGAACGAGAATCCCGATGTAAAGAATGCCTGAAGGAAAATTCTGAATTGATTTAAGAGAGTTCTATATATTCATAAAATAACAAAACCTTATACGCTATTTACGAGCAGCCATCCGGTAGCCCACGTATAAGGATTTACTTGTTGATTGCAAAATTAATATACAAGACATATAAAAGCAACAATTATTTTTAAATATATTATTATTCCTTAACTGTCATAAAATAATACCTATCTGTTTATGATAATAGGGAAACTCAATGATTCTCCTCCCATTAAAATCTGAATAATATAAATCCCGGAATTTATGTCCGATGTATCCCATGTTAACATTCCGCTATTGTCATTTGTTGGTTCAATAACGATATTATTATTTATTTTTTTCCCTTGCATATCATAGACATTGATTTCCGGCTCATAAATCTTGTATGGTTTATCCTAATAAATGTTGCATCGGATAATTTTTGTTCCCGGCAATGGATAAGGAGCAGAATTACTTAAATGAACTTTACCGGCTTGCCTGCAGTACAGATAATCGGTGCATCAGATGAAACAATTCAAGTGAAATATCTCAAATACAAGGAAAAGCTTGCCACTGAATCGAGAGCAAAGAACGAGAATCCCGATGTGAAGAATGCCTGAAGGAAAATTCTGTATTTTGAATGCTGAATTCAGAATAATGATAAATCCAATTCCTCTATATATGGGATTCAGCGTTAGCTTCTTAAGCAAAAAAATTTATAAGTAAAGTTAATTTAACCGTTAATAAGATAGAATAATAAAGAAAAATAAATCTTTATCCTTAATTTTACACTTTAGCTTTAATATATTAAATTGTAATTAAAGAATTAATTATTCTAATAATCTCGGAGGTATTTATGTCAGCACCATTTTTAATTATCGTTGCTTTTTTTGTGATTGTCCTTTTTTCAGCACTAAAGATATTGAGAGAATACGAACGTGCAGTCATTTTCCGACTCGGAAGATTGATTGGCGTTAAGGGTCCGGGTCTGATTATTCTTATTCCATTTATTGATAAAATGGTTCGAGTCAGTTTGCGTACAGTTGCAATGGACGTCCAGCCGCAGGATGTGATTACCAAAGACAACATATCTATCAAGGTGAATGCCGTGCTGTATTTCCGTGTGGTCGAAGCGGACAGGGCAATAGTAAGCGTGGAAAATTACTTATTCGCAACTAACCAGATTGCACAAACAACTCTTCGCAGCATCCTTGGACAATCCGATATGGATGAACTGCTTTCGGAACGTGACCGCATAAACAAAAAGCTCCAGGAAATCATTGATGACCACACCGAACCCTGGGGTATAAAAGTGAGTGCTGTCGAAGTAAAGCAGATTGACCTACCGATTGAGATGCAGAGAGCAATGGCTAAACAGGCGGAAGCCGAGCGCGAAAGACGTTCGAAAATTATCAATGCAGACGGTGAGTTCCAGGCATCACAAAAATTGACCGATGCCGCTACCATTATCGAATCGCATCCGATTGCATTGCAGTTGCGTTACCTTCAAACTCTTTCGGACATAGCAACAGAGAAGAACTCGACGACGATTTTCCCAATACCGATAGATTTGATTGCTCCGTTTCTTCAGAACTATAAAAAAACGGAGTAGAAATAATTACTAATTAATAATTATTAAATTTTATGAATATCCACGACTTTTAAGTCGTGGTATTTATTCTCCTGACTTCCGCACTGGGACACCCGAAAATTTATTACAAATTGAACATTTCCTTTAAGTATAGTTGCTCTTGATTAAGGTAAACTGTTTCAATTATATTTTCCTTGTTAAGAGGAG
>SCSM01000047.1 GCA_004322215.1 Bacteroidota bacterium
GAAGGAAGGCATCGCGGCTTTTCTCGCCGAAGCCGCGCTCGCGAGCGACCAGGACGAGATGGACCGCGGCGCGAAGACAGGAGTTACCCTCATGACCGTCCACGCGGCGAAAGGGCTCGAATTCGACACGGTTTTTGTTAGCGGCATGGAAGAGGGGCTCTTCCCGCACCAGGGCATGGGCACCGATGAGAAGCGCGACGAAGAAGAGGAGCGACGGCTCTTTTATGTCGCGATGACGCGCGCGAAGGAGCGTCTCTTCCTCACGCTCGCCCGCGTGCGCAAGATCTACGGCGCCGATTGCGTAGCCGAGCCATCCTCCTTCCTCGCTGACATAGACCCGGCACAGATGCTCTATGATGAAACCAATGACGAAGAAATTATTGAAGCATGATACTCGTTCTTTGCGTCCGAAGAAATCGCTCGGGCAAAACTTCCTCATGCACGCGCGCATCGCGGAGCGCATCGCGCTCGCCGCGAAGCTCACTCCGGACGCGGTTGTCTTTGAAATCGGGCCCGGGACGGGCATGCTCACGCGAGAACTCTTGAAACTCGCGAAAAAAGTGATCGCGGTTGAGGCGGATAAAGAACTTTTTGAAAGATTGCAGACTGATTTTTCGGATGAGATAGAGAAGGGTCGATTGGAACTTATGCACGGTGACATCCGCACGTTCGATATCGCTACACTTCCCAAGGGTTACGCGCTTGTCGCGAACATTCCCTACTACCTCACCGGCGAGCTGTTCCGGATGTTTCTCGAATCGGATAATCAGCCGAGCGCGATGACGATTCTCGTGCAGAAGGAGGTCGCCGAGCGCATCGTCGCCCGTAAAAAGAAACCCCTCGACTCCGCTCGGGGTAAAGAATCCATCCTCTCGCTCTCGGTCAAGGCGTATGGCACGCCGAAGCTGGAATTCCACGTGCCGCGCGGGGCGTTCGTCCCCGCGCCCAAGGTGGATTCCGCCGTGCTCACGATTCGCGACATTTCGCGAAAGCGCTTCGCCTCGCGCGCCGAAGAGAAACTATTTTTCGCGCTCCTGCACGCCGGGTTCGCGCATAAGCGGAAATTCGTGCGGAAGAACCTCGCCGATGCCGGGCTCCCGGCGGGAAACATTCCAGAAAAAGCGCGCGCCGAGGACGTGCCGCTTCCGACATGGCTTACTCTCGCCCGCCTGCAAAGCTCGTAATACACCTTATATACAGATACCGCCGCCCTTTTTCTTTGAGCGACTGCTATA
>SCSM01000005.1 GCA_004322215.1 Bacteroidota bacterium
TTTTTCGAACAAACATAAAAAACTCCTCTGGGACACCCAACGTAAAAATTCAAATATAGTATTTATGCGTGTTTCCAGCGTTTTTTTCTGTCTTTTTTAAAAAATGCGGAAGTCAGGAAATAATTACTAATTAATAATTATTAAATTTTATGAATATCCACGACTTTTAAGTCGTGGTATTTATTCTTCCCTAACCTTTGGATTTATCCCCTTAAAATAAGTGACTAAAGTCAGATTAGCATGTTAATTGACCTCCACTATCTGAAGATAGTGGCTATTCAATTTAAATTCTACCTAAGCAGCATAAATTTTTCTGTAAGGTTATAGTTTCTATTCTTTATCGCAACAAAATACAATTAATTTTTCTTATTTTTCATTTCCTGACTTTAGTTACGATTAACGTACTAATGTCATCTTACCAGTTCTAAACTCATCACCGGCAACTAATCTGTAAATGTATGTACCTGATGAGACTTTAAATCCATTGTTATCCGTACCGTTCCATTCAACTTCATTACTGCCTTCAAGCTGCCTATTAGCCAACGTCTTAATTAAATTGCCATAAATGTCGAGTACTTCGAGAGTAACATTTGTTTTACCCGGCAAATTGAATGCAATCTTAGTTGAATTGTTAAATGGATTAGGTGTGTTTGGCTCAAGTACCAATTCTCCTTTCCTGTTAATTGTCAAAGTAACGATGTCTGAATAGTTTTCGCAAGACTGTGTACCGTCGAGGTCAACCTGACGCAGTCGGTAATGATATGTTCGACCATATTCAACATTCTTATCTGAATAATAGTAATTGGTAGCTGAATTAGTTGTTCCCTGACCTTTTACAAATCCGATTGTATTCCACTTGTAACTGTCATTATCAGAATCAACTGCTTTTTCTACATGGAATCCATAATTGTTTATTTCTGATGCAGTTCCCCACCATAAGTCAACTCTGTTGCCGCGAACCTGTCCATTGAATGAAGTTAATTCAACAGGTATCCAATCTGGACATGGTTCATACTGAAGCACTGTACCAAAAGTTCTTATTCCAAAGTAAGGAGCAATCATCGGGATCCATGTACCTCTTGTATAAGTAGGTGTAGTTGTTGCATCAGGCACTCTACCTCTGTATTCGAGGTGGCCGTAAGCCGGGTTGCCCGTAGAATTCATAAATGGGAACCATCTGTTACTACCCTTAGTATTCTCATAAGCAAAAACATTAAGATTAATTAAATCACCCGTTCCGGTAGCTGTTCTCAGGTTCTTATCCAAAATTAAGAAAATAGAACCGCTTCCATTCTGGAACTGTCCGTCTCCCGGGGGATTAGAGGTATAAGTGTCTAATGTTCTCATACCAACCCTGGATTTTGATGCTCCTAATTCGATGCCTGTTTCGCCCTGCTGAGATATTGTCATCCAGTAACTACCGGCTTTTAAGAATTTTGGTTGAGGCAACAAATACGTAACGTATACATCCCAGAACGGTTTTTTCCTGATATCATCCATACCTCTATTCTTGGCAACTTCAGTCCCTTCAACCATCTTAGAAGGCATTTGAACGCCATCATAAATTGACAACCGGACGATTTCACTCCATGAACCACTAATAGGGGTGAAGAATGCCTTATAACCGAAAATAGTATCTGGCTGGAACAATTCAAATTTCATTGCAATTTGTCCCGAACCGCTACCTGATTCTCTACCGGCTTCCCATTCTCTCTTGTAGTTTGGCAGGTCATTCGAAGTAG
Source organism: Bacteroidota bacterium (assembly GCA_004322215.1). Taxonomy (GTDB): domain Bacteria; phylum Bacteroidota; class Ignavibacteria; order Kapaibacteriales; family UBA2268; genus XYC2-FULL-35-21. Next base: position 1,743 of record SCSM01000005.1, read on the forward strand.
TCTCCCAAACACCACCACCCATAGAGAAACCATACAAATTTAATCCTCTTCCATTTAGATCTCCAAAATTCGGTTCGGGCACATCATTCATTCTGTTGTCTGCCGGGTCATATTGATAGCAATTCCCGTAGTTCACATGAAAGTCGTAATAGGTTGTATCATTTAATGGCTCATTGTCACCACCGACATAAGGAATGAATACATTAGCAAATATTCTGTATAATCCGGGAGGAGATAATCTTGCATTCCAATCAGGGAACTTAATTTCTGTTTGCTCACCTGCATGTAATGAAGCCCGGCATATTGCACGGCAGTAAATTGGTGCAGTATCAATCTTTGACTGGCTTATTACTCTGAATATTCTGACTTTTACCCAAAAAGAAGGTGCACTTGCACCGGTATTATTGCTTACTTTTACCCTAATAGGTAAAGCAATTGCCTGTGATGCCGGTGTTACAGTATAAGGCCAGATAACACGAACAGAATTACATTCGAGGTCATCACATTCACTGCCGGCATTGAGAATCCTGATATTATCAACATAGAATGGGTCGTTATCGTCAGGGATACCGGGAACAGCACCTAACATTTGGTTATCGTCAGCCCAAACTTTTATTCTGAATCTGAAATTATAAGCACCATCTTTCGGTGCATCAATGAATCTATCGGGTATTGTCATATTGAATTTCTGGTATTCATAATCCATACCGTCATCATAAACATTATCTCTTAAACCGAGTTTTTCTCTTGTACCTGTATTGGAAGCCATTGGATAAGCATGGTTATAGTTATACTCATCATAACCCACAACATAGCCGCCGCCACCATAAAGCCGTAAAGCACAGGCATGGCCATCAGGCCAGGTAACGCTTCCCCCACCTTCTTGTGGTAATTCATTCCAGGTTATATCGCTTCCGTGAAGCCAGCAAATACCTTTTACTCCATCAGGACTCGATTTTGCGTATTGGACTAAAATTTCATCTGCTGTTGCTGAACCGATACCAACAGTTGCTGCCCAGTTACCACCAACGATAACTCTTTGCTCACAACCGACCAATTCAAAATCGCAAAAGCCCCTTTCCCAGTCATCTCTCCTAAGTGTTCTTTGAATAGAGACAGAAAGAACAGCTGATTTCTTACCGGTCATATCAATCGGGAAGGAACGGATCTGGTCGCCATCATCCCTGACCTGAGGAGGAGTGGGATTTCTATCCATCTGAATTACAGGTGACTGCATATAATATTTAGAATAGAAAGTCGAATCTCCTGACAATCTTGCATTATCAGCTTTGAACGAGCCCCTGGGCGGGAGAGGGTGATGCGATACTTCATCGCCATTAACGACGTCTGCATTAAATGATACCCATTTCAAAACTGATGGAATTGGCGAAGTACTACCATTTATATCCTGAACAACGTGATATTCAGTAGCATCATCTTCAAATGAAACATCGTTTGGTATTCTTCTCATAACAAAGAATCTCGTGCTTGCCGTATCATCAAAGGGCCATTCGTCATTGTACTGAGGGAAGTGAGGATCATTATAGTTTGTTTCGCCGATGATTCTTGCTTGCATACGGCCAATATGATTTTCAAATGACGGATTTGGTATAAACGGCGGGAAGAAAACTTCCACATAGCCATAAGGAGGAATACCATTTAAATTGCTTGGTCCCGGATAAGGATTTAATGTAGTAGCTAATGTATTGAAATTAGTTACATGAACATATCTTACTTTTACATTCGGGACGCCCATACATAAATTATTAGTATCGGGGTCAGGCAAAGACAAGCAATTATGATTAACAGGAACCGAACGGTTATAAATTGTACTTAAGGTTGCCTGGTTATTTATCATAAATCTTGCTCTGAATTCCAAATCCTGTTCCTGGTAGTTAATACCATTAGGACCTTGTATATCATTTGTCAAATTCTGAAGTAAAGCAACCGGCTGTAAAGCACCTAATTGCTTGTGTCCTGCAAGTAGCTCTTTATCGAGAACTTCATTAGCTGCTTTTTGTACCTGGAATAAATCGGTATAGGCAGGGTCAGTTTCAGGCAATTCCTGTCTTAACATGTATTTTATACCAATAACCCTCAATACATTCTTCCATTGCTTAAATCTTACGGCAACAGATGCCTCTGGGAAACCAGGGTCTTCCTCTGTGTTGCGGTATTTATTGAAATAATAAGTTGTTTGTTCATATTCATTTGTCCATGGGTAATATGGATTACCCGGAGCTGTACACAGTGGGGGAACAGGAGCAGTCGGATTTTTCGAATTGAAATTCGAATGTCTTGCAAAACCTCTTACACCGCAAGTTGTGTTCCATCTGAATAAGAAGTCTGAACGCCATGCAATGTCAAATCCTGAATTTAAAATTCCTTCAAATTTCTCGTATGTAATGGTAATAGTACTATCCTTACGAGTCAAACAGATTTGTGCATTTGCACCAAGATAGGCATCTGCACCATCATTTGGCCTGTGATTAGGAGTGACAGAATAAGTACCGAATGGTGTAACTACACCACCTTTAAGAACTGCATTAACGAAATAAATAATCAAACTATCGCCTGATATTGATTTCTTGTAATAAACCTTACCCCAGTCTTCCGCTTTCATAGATACGGGATTATATTGGGATAAGTGCAAATCTCCGAAGAAAGGTGCAATTACAGGCAATTTTGTATTTAATAAGTGCAGTGAACCGCCTCTTTGCAAAATTGTACCATTTGAAACGGGACTTGGTCCAGTGTGAGAATTGCCCCATTCATAAACAGCGATATTATATCCGAAATCATCATCATTCGTGTCAAGTGTTCCATCTTCGCCATCGCATATTGTAATACTGCGTGAAGTTACTCTGTCGGGATAACCCGCAGGAGTTGCACCGCCGGGACCAACGAACCAGTCCATGCTCATATTGTCATAGCAATGCTGTCCACCGGATGGAGGAGTTCTTACACCAAATGAATTATAAAAATACCTTCTGTTAGTTAAAGCAACAATACCGTTTGATGAAACATAGAAACTATCAAAACGGACACCATTGAAATAGAAATCAAAACCGATTGGCATAGGACCGGCAAATGCATCATCTGTTGAATCTACATCATTAGGTTTACCGTCTATGTAATCGAACCAGGAACCGGAAATAGGCGTGCCGTTTTTGGTTTTCCAGCTTCTAAAGAATGCAAAACCATTCTCATGTGGCCAATAGCCCGGAGGCTTTTGATGCGGACCTGATAAAACCCTTCTCCATAAATTACTTTCAAAATTTGTATCCACTATATTTGCAACAGGTCTCCATAAACGGTAATCATTGACAACAACATCTCTGTTATCAACGAAATAATATCCTGTCGACACGGCAGGATTAGTCTTTTGATAAGGATCTGCAGTAGGATTAAAGGGATAAGGATAGCTTGTATGCCAGGGACCAAAAATAGAGTCTTCAAACAACTTACTTTTCTTTTGAATCTCATCCCCTCCTGCTGGTTTATTATCACTTGAATATGCGGAATAAGTCAGAAATGAACCGTAAATGAAAACAAAAATTATCAGTATCAAGAATTTCTTCATAAGTTCACCTCACAAGATTAATGCAAAAAAAATTAATAAGATTGTGAACCATTTGTTAAAACTGGATTTCTTAAATATCATATTTCTGAAATTGATATTCATAATTTTAAATCCAAAGATAATATAGTGACGCATCGTAATGTGTCTCTATTTTAAAAAGTTTTTATTATCTTTTATTAGGTTTTAAGGGAAAGTTATTTTACCCACATTTGTGGTGCCTCCAAATCCTCCTGTACCAAAAATATATTTACTTTTTGTTGATATTATATCCAGATAATCTAAATATTTATCATCAACTTCCTTCCAACTTTTGCCTTTACCTGTGCTTCTAAATAATCCATCTCCTCCATGGTCAGACAGACGAGTAATAAGATAAATTGAATCAGCATATACAAGTGTTATTAAGTAATTTTCATTAGGGTCGAGTTCAGCGAATTGTCTCTCCCATTCATTCGTGGCAATGTTTAGTTTATAAATATGTCCTAAAGTATTAACATAAATATCTTTGGTTCTGCTATCGTAACAAAAACTCCACATATTTCCGCCATAAGGACCGTTTGTTGATTGAATATTGAATTGCATCTGTGCTAATAAACAATTGCACACAATTAATTTGAAGATAAACAGAATAACATACTTTTTCATAGTTACCTCAATGTTTGTTGTATCTTCAAATTTAATAAATAATTTGATTGAAAATAAATTAATTTATAAAAAAAACAGGGACACAGAATCCTGTGTCCCTGCAAATAATCAAATCATAAAATTTTACCTAACTCTCACAAATTTTTCCGTCAGATTATAATTGCTATTCTTTATGGTAATAAAATACATACCCGAAAACACCTGATTGGCAGCCGAATCCGAGCCGTCCCAATTCAATTTGAATTTTCCTTCTTCGATTCTACCCGAATATAATTTCTTTACTATTTGTCCATATACATTCGTGATTTCAATGTCATAATAATCGGGTGATTTATTATTAAACTCCAGATTGACAATACCCGAAGATGGATTAGGATAAATTTTAATATTTTTATTGTTTTGTGCGAAATCATCAACTGAAGTTACAACCAAAATTACGGTTTTGGTGGCTGAATCAACACATCCCTCTGGAGTGGTTTCGATAACCTTTACAAATCCTATGCTGGCGGTCTCCCAGGTTATCTCTACTGTCTGCCCGTCAGCAGCACCGTTGATTGTTCCGTTTATAGCTTTCCAAAAATAGGTGCCGTTAAACGAATTTGCAGAATATGAATAGGTTTCCCTTCTGTTTGCAGTATCTCCTCCGTTGATTAATGGGGATGGTAATGGCTTAATAGTTATGTTGAGTATTGCAGTATCCTTCGCCTGGTTTGCGGCAACTGTTTGGATAAGCCGTACATAGCCGCTGCTTGGCGAACCCCACCTGATTTTCACTAAAGTATCGGTCGCGCTGCCGACAACAGTACCATTGCTTGCAAACCAACTATTCGCTCTTCCCGATACGAAGGGAGTCGTGTATGTTGAAATATTGCGTTCGCAGCCGGTCTCGCTTCCGGTTATTGTAAGATTCAAATTGCTGATTGATATGTTCTTTTGTAATGAATCGGTACATCCGCCGGAATTAGTACACACCAGCTTTATATAACCTATACCCGTTCCACCCCAATTCACCAAAATATTCGGAGTATTATTTGCACCGAATATAACTCCTCCCGAAACATACCATTTATATGAAACAATATCTGATAATGGACAGGAATAATTCTGCTGACTTCCCTTTTGAACTAAATCCGGACCTGAAATAGTTACATCGGGCAGCGGATATATCATAACTTTTATCGAAGTCGAATCTGTGCATCCTGTTGTATCATTTGTCTCAATCAAGGTAACTGTGCCGCTCGGATTGGATGTAATCCAGTCAACTGTGATTTCACTCAGGTTGTTTGCCCCGTTCAATGTGCCGTTTGTTACTCTCCATAAATATGAATGTCCTGTTTCCGGCAAAGTAGAATAAACTTTTGTACTATTCTTACATACATTTGGTAAACCATCTATTAACGGAACGGGCAAAGGAACGATTGCAACGACATGTGTATGTGAATTTGTGCAACCTGTTATGTAATTTGTTTCGGTAAGTGTAACTGTACCGCTTGTATTTGTCGAAGCCCAATTCACAACGACTGAAGTATCGATATCCGAACCCATGATTATTCCACCGTCAACAGTCCATTTATATGAATGTCCGGGTGTGGTATATGTCCAATAAGTTTGAAAATTATTTCTGCAGGAAACGGGACCACCCAGAATGAATGCTGCAGGGAGAGGATTTATTTCAATTGTCTTCGATGTACTGTTGGTGCATCCTGTTGTAATAATGGTTTCGGTAACATTAATTGTGCCCATTGTATTTGATGTATTCCAGTCAACCGTAATACCTGATAAATTATTCGGCCCGACTATCGTTCCGCCTGTAACTGTCCAATTGTAAGAGTGTCCGGCGAAATAGGGAGTTGTAAATGTATGCGATGAATAATTGCAAGCTGCTGTAACTCCGCTGATTCTTGGAGCCGGCAGAACATTTATACTGATATCATTCGAATTTGCATTACCGGTCGCACCGGGTGAATTGCTGTTTACTCTCACCCTGTAGCCAAATGCGGGAATTGTTGAAACCGGTAATGTCGCAGTAATAGTTCCCGAACTCGATGAATTTATCGTCCCTATATCGACAGGATTTGAAAAATTTCCAACCCCGTTACTAAGTTGGGCAGTGAAAACATTATCTCCGAAAAATTGTCCGATTGCCTGGTATTGAATCGGGAAACTGACACCCGTGCATAATTGAGTTGGCACCGATGTAACATTTATAACATTACTGGGAGGACCTTCGTTACCTGTCGGATTCCTTTTGTAATAAACTGCTTTATATCCATCCCGCTGGTCTGTCCATATAACATGCACCACGTCTCCGCTGACTGCAACGAATGAAAAAGTAGGCGTTGATGCAGCACTAATTAATGTAATAGGATTTACCCATGTTGCTCCTCCATCGCTGGAGTGAATGTACGTTATTCCGTTGCCGGGCCAGATGACGTGGACATTGGAACTGCTTCTTACAAGTGTAGGATAAACTGAAGCCGACGGGTCAAAGGAAAGCCGCTCTTCAGCTCCCCATGTAGCTCCGAAATCAGATGAATATAAATGGTATATATCATTATTGCCGTTTCTTTGGTCTGCCCAGACTAAGTCAACATCGCCGCCATAAACAGAAAGAGAAGGACTATATGCAAAAGTTGGAGAATTGGTCCTCTGCACTTCTGCTTCCCAGGTTACTCCTCCATTTGAAGAACGCCTGTAAAAAGTTTGCATGATTCCTGTTCGGTTATCGTTCCAGGCAATATGGACGCAATTTCCTCCTGCTGCTATCGTTGGGTCTTCAGAGCGTCCTGCTGCATTAGATATTTGAACCGCCGATTCCCAAATCGCACCGTTGTTTGTAGAACGGCGAAACCAAATCTCAGAATTTCCGCTTGTGTTACTGTTTAATGCAACATATACATTATTTCCTGCAACTGCAATCGAAGGCCACCAGGAATAGCTGCCGAGGGAAACCGGTGCTTCCCATGTGTTTCCCCCGTCTGTCGAACGTATGTAATTTGAGTTTGTCGTTCCGGCGGCACTATCCCGGTATGCAATATGGACAATATTGCCCGATACCGCAATGGACGGATAGTCCGATTTGCCGGGTATTGGCGTCAACCTTGTGTCTGGTCCCCAGGTTAAGCCGGCATCAGAGGAACGTTTGTAATAAATACCCATACCGTCTGTGGATTGAACCCATACTATGTGAATCACGTTGCCGTTCACTGCTATACATTTACCCATGTTCTCGTTGAGAGATGCATCGACCGTTGCAAAGGAAAGCTTTCGGTCCGGCTCCCACTGGGCAGCTATGTTAACAGTGAAAATGATAATAAGGATTAACGGCAAATAAAACTTCATTATTCCCCCCTATGAAATTTATTTTACTAAAATCTAAAAAACAAATTAATTAATTTTTTCATTATTTCTAAAATATATAATACTCCCCATTAAATTTTATTAAGTTATTTCAATCTTTGATTATCTTAAAATCATTACCTTTTCTGCAGCCACTCCAAATTTACTGTTCAATTTTATAAAATAAATTCCCGAAGGAATCGATATTCCATCAATGTCATTTCCATCCCAATCTATATTCTGAGTGCCTTCGTTCAGCAACTGATTTCCAAAATCCTTGACGATTTCTCCTAATGAATTGACAATCTGAATACCGGCATTGACAGAACCCTTTGCCGTTATTTCAAGTTTAGCTTTCCCGTTCACCGGATTCGGAATTATTTTTATTCTGATATTCGATGAACTAACAATATCATTTACTGAACTGACAAATAAGGCAACATTGATTTCATTAGAATCTGCACAGCCATCCGAATTGGTTTCAATTGCTTTCAAATTTCCAGAAGTACTTTCTCCCCAGTGTATATCTACTTCAGGAAGATTATCAGCACCGTTGAATGTGCCGCCTGTGACAAACCATTTATAAGTCGAACCCTGATTATTTGCAACGGAATAATGTTCGTCTGCATTATTCAAACTTGAAGTTGCACCCTGTATTTTTGGCGATGGTGAATTAAATATGCTTACAATCTGATTAGCCGATGAACTACATCCGGAACCTGTAATTGTTTTAACTACCGTTATTGTTCCTGACGGTTCGCTAAGCCATCGCACCTGAACTTCAGCCATCTTATCATCGCTTACAATAAATCCGCCTTTGGCAATCCACTTAAATGTAAATCCGCTCACGGACTCAGTATAATATGTTTCGATTTTATTCGCACATGATGAACTGTTGCCCGTAATCGGAGGAGCTGATGGCATTGGATAAATTGTTACCGAACTAAAGCTCGAATCCTTATACCCCGATGAATTTACTGTCATAACAAGTTTGATTGAACCGGCACCTATACTGTGCCATTGTACCTGAATTTCAGGTTGATTTACTGCCCCGATTATATCGCCTCCGCTGATATTCCAGTTATAAGAACAATCATTAACATTAGAAGCAGAGTAATTTTCGACTGTATTTTCACATACCTGGCGGTGTCCTGAAAAATATGTTGAAAATGGTTTTATTGTAACAATATTGGAGGTGGAATCCCTGCATCCGCTCGAATCAACTGTCTGCACTAATGTAACAGTACCGGAAGGAGGTGAAAGCCATTTGATTTTTGTTTCTATATTATTGTTTTCGCCGACAATAGTGCCACCTGCAACTATCCAATGGAATGAATTCCCGAATACCGCAGTCGTTGAATATTCCTCGACACTGTCAGTATATGATACATTAGTACCAGTGATTTGTGGTGCCGGTAATGCAAATACATTCACAATTTTTACTGCTGAATCTTTGCACAATGTTGCACTGTTTGTTTCTATCAGTGTAAGGGTTCCACTGGATTGCGCCGTGTTCCAGTAAACGTTTACATTAAGTTGATTGTCATTACCGACTATACTCCCCCCATTTACTTTCCACAGGTATGTATCAGCCGGTGTGAAAGTAGTCGAATAATTCTGATAACTCTTGTTGCATACATCGAATGTTCCCAAAACAGTTGGTGATGGCATTTTCAATATTGTAACTGTTTTCGATGCAGTAAGTTCACATCCCGTTGCCTCGATTGTTTCAGTTACCGAGACGACACCGAATGAATTTGAAGTATTCCAGTATATGTTGGCTGAATTTGCATTTGAATTTTCTATATTACCACCGGAAACGCCCCATATATATGAATGTCCCGAAACCAAAGAGCAATTATATAAATGTGTATTCCTGTTGCAGGAAGTATCTGCACCCGAAACCACCGGATTCGGTGCCGGATTAACTATTACAGATTTTATTGCCGAATCCCTGCACCCGGTTGCATTTACTGTTTCGGTCAGTGTAACTGTTCCGCTTGGATTCGATGTGGTCCAATTTATCACAACGGAAGTAAGGTTAGCGCTGCCGACAACATTTCCTCCTGTTGCTGACCATGAATATGAATGTCCTAAAACACCGGTTGTTGTAAATGTTTGCGATGTATTTTGACACACGGCATCAGGACCGCTTATTACAGGTACAGGCAATGAATTGATTGTTATGTTTGTTCCGTTGTCGGTGCCGTTTACTGCAGGATTTGAACTGACAACCCTGATTCTGTATCCCGTACCTGCTGTTATATTATTCGGTATTGTGCAGTTAATCGTTCCGGAAGTAGTTGATGAAAGTGCACCTATGACAGTTGGCAATGTAAAACTACCAGAAGCATTAGATAATTGTGCAGTAAAAATATTCCCGGAATTAAAATTTCCCGAAACAGTGTATGGAACAAGAATTGAAGCACCTGCACAAAGCGGTGAAGATACGGTTCCGGTTGTTATGCTGAGTCCTGCACCTGTAAAAGATGATATATCCGCTTTGAAAACACCATTTCCGAAAGTTCCGAGAAATACTTTTGTGCCATTTATTGCAATTGCCCAGCAATTCATATTCAGCAATCCACCGTTCGCTGTTTGCCAGTTTGCCCCGTTATTTGACGAATAAAAAACTCCGTTCGATGTTGCAGCAATCAGAGTGCTGCCGATAACTGCAACAGATTTTGCCTGGCTTGTCATCCCATTATTTAAGTTTTGCCATGATGTTCCGTTATTTGTACTGACGCATACACCATTACTCGATGTACCTGCATATAAATTTCCTGCGGCTGAAGTCAAACAATTGATGTTCAAATTGGGTAATCCCGTATTTACCGGCTGCCAGTTTGCTCCATTATTTGTTGATATGTAAATTCCACCCCCGGTTGTACCCGCAAACAGGTTTGCCCCATTCGATGTCATGCTCCTGACATTTGTGTTTGTCAATCCGTTATTCACGGGTGACCAGCTTAAGCCATCGTTTGTTGACAGGTAAACTCCATTCAAACTATTTCCATGGAATAAATTAGTCCCGATTAATGAAAAAGACCAGACCATTGACCTGGGATTTGTCTTGTTGACCACTGTATTCCATGAGCCGCCTAAATCAGAAGACCTGCAAACCTGTCCATTCCATAATCCTGCAAATAACGAACTGCTCTTTGCGATCAATGAATAACAATATAATTCCTCGAGGCCGCTGTTTATTTCGAACCAGGAAGTACCCCCGTTAATGGATTTAAATGCACCCCTGCCATAAGTGCCGGCGTATAAATCGTTTAAATCATCGTTAGCAAAATTAATAATAACTGAATTTGTCAATCCGTTTGTTATGTCATTCCAGATATTTCCTTCATCAGTCGAATAGAACGCTCCGCCATCGGTTCCTGCATATAGATTTGAACCATTATAAAATAATTTCAGAATATATGTATTAACCAGACCGTTATTTGCAGGAAACCAATTCGCACCCCTGTCAAAAGAATAAAACATTCCTCCGCCATTTGTCGCTGCAAATACTTTTGTAATGTTATTTTCAATATCGAGTACCGATAAATTTGTAATTCCATTGCTCGAATTGCTCCAGTTATCGCCTTTATCGGTTGATACAAATACACCGTTTGTATGCGACGCCGCATATAAATATAACCCATCGAAGGTTATTGAATTTATATCCGTACTTGTTAAGCCACCGTTTCTCGATACCCATGTACTTCCATTATTTGATGATAAATACACTCCGCTGCTTGTTGCTAAATATAAGCTATCGCCGATGTTGATTATTTTATTAATGCTTGCATTTGGCAATCCTGAATTGGACAACTGCCAGTTATTTCCATTATTCGTTGATTTAAATAATCCGGCTGTGGTTGTACCTGCAAAAACAAGTAGTCCTTTTTTCAAAAGCGATAGTACATTTAAATTCGATAAACCCGTATTCGATGCACTCCAGTTATCCCCATTGTTACTTGTCACGTATATGCCCCCGCCTGATGTTCCCGCAAATATCTGATTATCAACAACAATCATATCTTGGGTTCCCAATAACGGTAATCCGCTTCTCAGAGCTGTCCATGTATTTCCATTGTTTGAAGAACGGTAAATTCCGCTACCTGCTGCACCTGCAAACAACAATCCGTCTTTATATACAAAACTGGTTGTCATCCCGCCGTAAAATCCGCTATTTGCTTCAGTCCATTGAGCAAATGTGTGATTTACATTTATTATTATAAATCCAATAATAAGTACTAAAATATTTTTCATTTTATCCTCCTTCCCTAAGGATATCCCCCAGATAATTAAAAACCATTTTAATATAAAAATAATTATTAATAATATATTTTTATTTCTTTGCTATGATTATAGTAACATTTTTTGTGTCGCAAATCGTATATTGAACATTCGTGTACATATATGAATATCCGCTTTTTGCTGCTTTAACGGTATATGATGCCGGAGCACACAGATTCGTTGCTGTGAACATTCCTTCGCTGTCTGTAGTTCCCTGAATTGTCTGACTTCCGGTTCTGGATATGTAAACAGTTGCACCTTCAATCGGTGTATTATCAGCCGAATCGAGTACAGTAACATTGATTATAGCAGTACAACAAGAATCCTTAGTTGAATTCCCTGAAAGATATTGCGTACTGATATTTGTATCATTACATTTCATGCTCAAATTTATATATTTCAAATTGTATCCGTCTTTTTGCATCTTCAGAATGTAATCTCCCGGACAAATGTTATTGAATACAACATGACCGCTTATATCCGAATTATATATTCCAATCTTAGTCGAACCGAGGTATAAAGCTAACGAAACCCCTTTTAGCAAATTTCCGTTTGCTGAGTCTTTTACAGTAACATCAACCACACCGTGGCAGCAGGAATCTTCATCGGATTTCTTCATTAAAGCGATTGTCTGATTCTTAGTATCACATTCGGTATATGTAATATTCACGTACTGGTAATTATAACCGTCTTTATATGCTTTGACTGTATAAGTTGCCGGGGCACACAAATTAGTTGCTGTGTATATTCCGTTATTATCTGTTGTTCCTTTTGCAAACTGAGCACCTGACCTGAAAATAATAACTGTTGCTCCTTCGATGCTGCTCGAATCTTTTGAATCGACGACTTTAGTATTCAAAACGGCGGTACAGCAGGTATCGGAGCTTGTCTGCTTCACTAAGTACCGCATACTTTTATTCGTATCGTTGCACTTCATTTGCAAAGGATTAATATACAAATAAATATATCCGGATTTGACTATTTTCATCACGTAATCACCTTCGCAGATATCTGCAAATTGGACATATCCGTTGTTATCAGTCAGTTTTGAACCGATTTGCATCGAGCCGTTCCATAACACAACTGTTGCACCTTCGATGATATTACCATTGACAGAATCCTTGACGACAACTTCAATCAAACCGTGGCAACAGGAATCCATCCGGGTCATAAAATAATTTTGAGGGACCGGAATCGAATCATCTCCCTGTACATAAGTCGAATCGTATATTAATTGGAATCCCGGCTTGAACAATCTCAACATATACATTCCCGGACACACATTTGTGAATTTAACATTACCTTCCTTTGTAAATGCTTTTCGGATTAATGTTCCCGAACGGAACAAACGTACCTCGACATCACTCAAAGTCGTGCTGTCACTTTCATCAAACGTGAATAAGTTTATAGCACCTTTGCAACTGTCATCGTGGCATAACAAAACAGGAGATTTGCTTTTGCTTTTGAAATTCGACAGATTATCTTCATAAGCTTTGAAGTCCTGATGTGTAATTTTAACGATTAATTTACTGATGTCGTCGGGAAGATTAATAATAGAAAAATTTCCATCTTCATCAGTAGTGTCTTTTGCAATTTCACTTGCTATCGCATTTGATGTGCTGTAAACATCGACGATAGCATAAGGAACAGGATTATTTTGCTCGTCAACGATTATTCCGGTAATCGTGTGTTCGTCAACCGGATTGTTGGGATTGTTTGTGCAGGACAGGAAAATGAATATACCCGTTAATAACAGAGGGATATATAAATAACAAGCACTGATTAATTTTTTCATAGTAATCCCCGTTAATTTATAAAAAAATTTGTTCAATCAATCTTATGAATAACACAATTTATTCAAAAATGTTACACGCCATGCCATATTTTTTTTATTTATATTAATTTTTTAATGATTTATTAAGTAATTCCCGTCTGAATTTATATATTTTGTACTCATCAGGTTGATTGACATACGTCCTTGATTTTAATATAAATAAATCAATTTTATCATTTCTCTATTTAACGAATTGACTTAATGATTAAAAAAAACTAATTATTTATCATTTTAAGCTGATATTTATATTAATTTTGTAATCAATTTTAATATAGTAATAATCATCTTAATATAATGGTATTTAAGTATTTACTATATTATTCCGATTAAATAAAGATAAATAAAACAACACATAATAAATGAAAAATAAAACTTTGAGGTTAGTATGTTAGAGTTGCTGAAGCATGAGGTTCAGTATGTTGCCCTTGCAATAATGGGTTTGGTCTATATATCAAAAGTAATCTGGATTCTCAGTTTTAAACCAATGAAGGAAAGAACTCCCGGAAGAGGAATGGAAAAGAAAGCAATCACTGCTTCATTCTTTTCACTGTTTATGCCCTGGACTATGGAAAGCACTTCAAAGAAATGGTACAAATGGATCGAATTTGCAGTTTTTCATGTCGGTATTGCTGCCGCTATAATTGCATCTTTTATTATTCCCGAAGCTCCGGAAATGATGACAGCTCAGGTGATTGTTGTATTTAAAGTATTAATGGCTTTATCATTTTTCATTGTAATTCTTCGTTTGGGGAGACGCCTATTCTCGCCGGTTAATAAAATCATTAGCCATCCCGACGATTATTTCTCTGTTGCTATGATGGTTATCTGGTTCTTTGTTGCCTTTTTTGCTATGGATTTGAACGAAAGCCATTGGTCGTTCCCCGCATTTTTTGCTATCACGGCTTTTTTAATTGCTTATGTTCCGTTTAGTAAGATGTCGCATTATATTCTCTGGCCCTTTTCGAGGTATTATTTCGGAAAACACTTTGGTCATAGGGGAACTTACCCCAAAATAAAAGGGGAGTTCCTATAATTAATAATTAATTTTTGAAAAGATATTTGGGAAATGAAAATGTTAAATGGTCAAAAAAGTGAGAAAGCACAGAAAGCAACTGATTCCTTTAAAAGTAAGATGAACCGCCAGGCAATTCTGTCATTCGGTGTTTGTGTGCATTGCGGAATGTGTACAGAATCCTGCCACTATTACCTTGCGACAAAAGACCCGAAAATGGCTCCTGCTTATAAAGCCGACAGAGTCAGGAAACTTTATAAAAAATATTATGACTTTGCCGGCAGGTTGCTTCCGAAATGGGTTGGCGGTGGTGAGCTTGTTAATGATGATGATTTGAAAGAACTCATGGATATAGTTTTCGGTAGCTGTACTATGTGCCGCAGATGTACTTTTAATTGTCCAATGGGTGTTGACAAGGCATTGCTTATGAGAACGGGCAGAGCTATAATTTACGAGCAGGGATATGCTCCTCAAGGTGTCCTGGACGTTGCAAAAGACCAATGGGAAATCGGTAACCAGATGGGGATTTCGGATGAGGATTACCTCGAAACAATTGAATGGCTGAATGATGAAATCAAAGCAGAACTCGATGACGACACTGCCGAAATTCCACTCGACAAACCCAATTGCAACATTGTTTTTGCTGTGAATCCGAGGGAAATTAAATATGCTCCGATGAGTTTACTCGCTGCTGCTAAAATTTTCCACGTCGCGGGTGAATCCTGGACTATGTCCTCGACAAAGGGCTGGGACAACACTAACTTCGGTTTGTTTGCAGGTGATAACAAGCTCGGTGCACACATGGGAAACCTCGTTTATGACACTGTCGAAAAACTTAACGGTAAAATGCTTGTTACCTCAGAATGTGGACACGGCTACAGGGCTACAGTGTGGGAAGCACCAAACTGGGCGGCTCGCGATTTGAAATTCCCTATGAAAAGTTTCCTGGAAATTATGGTTGACTATGTTAAATCCGGTAGAATAATTTTGGATAAAACTAAGAATCAGGTTTCTGTTACGTATCATGACCCCTGCAATCTTGCCCGTAGCGGAGGCATAACTGAAGAACCGAGATTTCTCCTTCGTGAAAGTGTTATGGATTTCAGGGAAATGTATCCCAACCGGGCTGATAACTTCTGCTGTACCGGCGGCGGCGGAGCTATGTCAATGTCCGAATATGCAAAGCGACGGCTTGAAACCGCTAAAATCAAAGCCGACCAATTGAAAACCACTGGTGCCCGGATTTGCTCGACTGCCTGCCACAATTGCGTTGACGGATTGACTGACTTAATTAAATTTTATAAACTTGGTATGAAGGTGAATCTCGTGGGTGAATTAGTTGCAGATGCAATCGTTTGGGAGAAGGTGCCTGTAGTTCCCGTTCTCGAAAAAGTTGTCGAGCCGCTTGCTCCGTTCACAGTGCTTGTTATTGACGATGAGCCCGATGTGGTTACATTCCTTTCGACATTGTTCCAGGACAACGGTTATAATACTTTGGAAGCAACGAGTGCGGCTGAGGCGTTCACATTAATGAAAACAAAGAAACCGGATTTGATTACTCTCGATTTGATTATGCCGGGTGTCTCGGGACTTGATTTCTACAAGGATTTGAAAACTGACGGTGTTAATAAAGATATACCTGTTGTTGTAATCAGTGGCGTCAATCCTGACAATCCCGGAATGTACGACATGCGTAAGCTTCAGTTTGAACATTCACTGCCGAAACCCGAAGGATACGTGGAAAAACCAATCGTAAAAGAAGAATTATTAATGATAATTGATAAAGTGCTTGACCATTACAGGCATAAGAAGTAAATTTGTCTTTTTGCATCAGTCGAAGCAATGGACTACGAATCGTTGAAAATACCGGATATGCTTCTTTTCGAAGAAGTGCCCTGCTACATATCCCTCCAGGATAGAAGCCACACAATTATTAAAGCAAACCGAAGATTCCGCGAAACTTTTGGCGACAGAATCGGTGAACCATGCTATAAGGTTTACAAACTCCGTGATGAAAAGTGTAAGGTCTGCCCGATGGACAGGGTATTTACTGATGGCCACATTCACGAGAGCGAGGAAATAGTTTTTTCGCAGGAAGGTTTCCCGATTAATGTAATAGTGAATGTTGCACCTGTCCGCGATGATTCTGGCAACATCGTTGCGATTATGGAGATGGCAACCGACATAACCGAGACAAAGCGATTGCAAAGAAAAATCGAGGAAAGCTCCGAAAAATACCGAACCCTTTATGACCAGGTGCCATGCTATATTTCAGTGCAGGCAAGGAATTTCCGGCTTATAGATGTCAACAAGCAATTCAAGGATGAGTTCGGCGGCTCACCCGGTGAGTACTGCTACAAAGTTTATAAGAAAAGGGATGAGAGATGTGAAGTCTGCCCTGTCGCTCAGGTCTTTGAAGATGGAAAAGTTCATTCGAGCGAGGAAATCGTTACCTCCAAAGACGGAAAACCGATTAACATGCTCGTCTATGCTACTCCCATCGCCGATTATGACGGGAACATTGTTTCCGTTATGGAAATGTCCACAAACATCACAAACCTGATGAACACTAAAACACAGATGACATTGCTGGGACAGCTTGTTGCCAATCTCGCTCATACAATCAAGGGAATTGTTACTGGTCTCGAGGGTGGTATGTATGTCGTGGAATCCGGCTTCAGGAACAAGAAAGACGAGCATGTCAAAAAGGGCTGGGACATGGTTCAGCGTAATATCGAACGTATTTCTCATTTGGTTCTCGATATGCTTTACTTTGCCAAAGACAGGGTTCCGGAAGTGGAAAAAGTATGCTTAGACAAATTCTGCTATGAAATTATTGATTTATACGAAAAGAAATTTAAAGATAATAACATCTGCACTAAGCTTAATATACAAGAATTGAAGCCCTATACCGGGGATAAAAAATCACTTTACACATTAATTCTCACATTGGTTGAAAATGCAATCCAGGCATGCACCTGGAATAAAGATAAACCGTTACATGAAATCGGTATTTCACTTAGCGAAACCGATAGCATAATAATGCTCGAAGTTTCAGATGACGGAATCGGCATTGCACACGATGTGAAAAGCAAGTTGTTCACCACTATGTACACTACCAAGGGGAGCGGCGGAAGCGGCTTCGGACTCATGATAGTAAAGAAAATCATTGACGAGCATAAGGGCGAAATCACGGTCGAATCCGAACCGGGACATGGGGCGAAGTTTGTTGTGAAGCTGCGAAGAAACTGAATTTAATTACTCAATCTTTATTGTACTCTTACGCCCCTATTTATATTCTTCCTTTTTGTCAAATATCATAGCCATTTGATGTTCCTCTTTGGAATAACTTGTTTGTTTCTGTTCAATTTTTGTATTACTGATTTTATTACCATTCATATCGACAGGAACAGCTCCTTTTTCGATTAAAAGATTATTGCTGTTGGATTCTCCATCAATCGGTTTTCGGACAAATATTACTCTTCTTTGCTGGATTATTTTTCCGACATTCAACATACCATAATAAGACGCTGCAACTCCGTTTACAAGACTGGATGAAAGGTCGTGGATTACAATAATAAGAAATAAAATATTAAGTTATTATTATTTATGATTAATGCATATCTTATAATAAATTTACGTTATTCTTTATTAAAACCGTTTTAAAATCATTTTATTTTTATTTCATTTCAAATCGCTAAATAGTTCTTATTTACAATTGCACAAATGACTATGAATAATATGAATGATTTGAAAAAAATTGAGAAACTGAAAATTCTTTCTCCCGGTTGGTTTGCTTTCAACTCCTCGAGAGCAAAATGGACTTACCCGCCACACCTAAAACTCATAGACAAACACCTGCTCGATTTATCACAGAGAAAAATCAGCAAGCTGATTGTCAATATGCCGCCAAGACACGGCAAATCCGAGCTTATTTCGAAATACTTCCCCGCATGGTACCTCGGCAGGTATCCCAATCACAATGTCATTCTCGTGTCCTACAGCGCCAGCTTCGCGGTCAGCTGGGGACGAAAAGTGAAATCTCTTATCAATGAATTCGGTGATGATTATTTCGGAATAAAGATAAATCCCGATGCAACATCCAGTGCATCATTTGAAATTAGTCCCTCATTTCCATTCATCAAAGCCGGTGGAATAATGTCAAGTGTCGGTGCCGGTGGACCAATCACAGGTAAAGGTGCTGACCTGCTAATCATTGACGACCCAATTAAAAACGACGAAGAGGCACATTCGAAAACTATCCGCGACAACATCTGGGATTGGTTCACATCAACCGCACTGACTCGTCTGGAGCCGAACGGAATAGTTGTCATCATCATGACACGCTGGCACCGGGACGACCTGTGCGGAAGATTGACAGCCCAGCAGGAAACCGAAAAGTTCAAGCCCAATGCCGAATTTGATGATTGGAAAATCCTGAACCTGCCTGCCACCGCCGGAGAAAACGACATGCTCGGCAGAAAGCCCGAAGAGCCATTGTGGGAAAAGCGATTCCCACCTGAAAAGCTGGAGTCAATCAAAAATTCAATCGGCTCATACTGGTTCTCTGCTCTCTATCAGCAATCCCCGTCACCCGAAGGAAGCGGCATATTCAAAAAAATGAATTTCAGGTATTTCTCGACTGACGGAACTACCTGCATAATGAAAACAGGCGAGCAGGAACAAAAACTTTGCAGCGAAAGCAAGTGCCGAACTTATGCCACGATTGACCTGGCTGTCAGCGACAAGGAGACTGCCGATTTCACCGTCGCAATTATTTTCAAAGTAACTAAAGACAATGAAATTCTCATATATGACATCATCCGCCAAAGATTTTCCGGCGCCGACCATCCTGCACTCATCGAGCAGATTTTCAACCGCTGGAAACCTGTTTCTCTCGGAATCGAAAGCACCCAATACCAGATTATGCTCGTTCAGATGCTATTAAGAAAAGGCTACCCGGTTGTTGCATTAAAACCGAGAGGTGACAAATCAACGAGAGCCATGCCTATGGCAACCAAGCTCGAGAACAATATCGTTTATTTCCGTGAAAACGCACCCTGGCTCCTCGATTTCGAGGATGAGCTTGTTCAATTCCCAAACGGCACTCACGATGACCAGGTAGATGCCTTTGCATACATCAGCGAAATGGTCATGCCAATATCCAATGGCAGTGTTTCCGGCTCACGCATAAGAGAGATACCTGAAAATGGTATTGCGGTCGGCTTTTAATCTTTTGTCTTGTCCTAATATAGCTTTACACAGAAGAAGTAAAGTTGTGGAAAAATTAAGAAATGAAGGGAAAAAAATATGTACCATTATTCATATTCCGGCATTCAGGTAAACAAATGAAAATTAAATCATTCGCTATCCTTTCACAAATTTATAACCTACCGTATGAACCGTTAAAATATGCTTTGGCTGGGAAGGGTCATCCTCTATTTTTTTTCTGAGTGTCAATATAAAATTATCTACAGTGCGGGTTGTCGGGTAGCTTTCATATCCCCATACATCATCGAGAAGCATATCTCGCGATATTATTTCTCCTTCTCTTTCTGTAAAATACTTCAATATTTGAAATTCTTTTGCAGATAAATTCAATTGCTCATTATTTTTGAAAGCTTCCAGTCTTTTGAAATTTATTTTCAGGTTTCCGCACTCGAACGATTCTATTTCTTTTTTACCGGGTTCTGTCCTTCTCAAGAGGGCTTTAATCCTCATTTTGAGTTCCATAATACTAAACGGCTTGGTCAAATAATCATCGGCTCCCGTTTCAAAACCCAGCACCTTATCAATTTCTTCTTTTTTAGCTGTCAACATTAAAACCGGTGTATTAATATTCAATTTTCTCAGGTCACGGCATACATCCAAACCGTTTTTCGATGGAAGCATAATGTCGAGTATAATTACATTCGGATTTGCGGTTTTAGCAAGCTGAAATCCTTTATCACCGTCAGTAGCAGTAATTAACTCGTAATTATCTTCTTCCAGCGAGGCCTGTAAACCAATCAGGATAGCCGGGTCATCTTCAATTATCAGAATTTTTTTCATAACTTACTCCTTTAGGAAAATAAAGAGTGAAAGTACTTCCCTCTCCAACTAAACTTTCGACTTCTACCCTGCCTTTATGTGCTGCCATAATGTGTTTTACCAGGGATAAACCTATACCAGTACCGCCTGTACTGGATGAATTAGCATCTTTTGAACGGAAAAACGGAACAAATATATTATCTTTATCCTGAGCCGAAATTCCAATGCCTTTGTCTGAAAAACTAATACATATATCACCTTTTGTTTGCCACATTCTAATTGAAATTTCTTTTCTGTTAACAGAATATTTTATTGCATTCGTAAGTAAATTTAAATAAACTTCTGTAATGGCGTCATCATCGCAGGTATAGCTATAGTCAAGTTCATCACATTCGAGATTTAGTATAAAATTCTGCATTTTCAATTCATAAGATAATGATTTAAGCACTGAATCGAGAAGAAATCTCAAATTAACATCCGCTGATTTATATTCTTTCGCACCCCTTTCTATCCTTGCAAAATCGAGAACGTTACTGATAAGCCGGTTCAACCTGTCACATTCACCACGAATGATATCGAGATATTCCGCTTTTTTTAATTCTGTTACATTCTGCTTGTATCTCATCAATTCCGCAAAAAGTTTAATTGAAGTCAGAGGTGTTTTCAATTCGTGCGAAACACTCGAAACAAAATAAGACTTCAATTGATTTAACTCTTCCAATTTCCTTTTCTCTTCCTGCTGCATGAATATCTCTCTTTCTAAAATTAACCGGTGAATTGCTTTGCCCGATTCTCTGACAATTGTTGTTAGAACTGCAATGTCCTCGCTGGTGTACATGTAAAATTCTTTCTTTTTGCCAATAAGTAATGCATTTATAAAATGCCTGTCTTCTGAAATATAAAAAACAATGAGTGAAGCATTTATTGATTTCAAAAGTGATTCTCTGCAAAGAAATTCGTTTCCTTCTTCAATACTATCCTTGAGAGATATCGGCAGATTGGCTTGATTATCAACTATTTCTTTATTTAACTGAACAAAAATATCGTCATTAAATTCCAAATTTAATTTCTCTAAAGCCACAAAATTGTTTGCCAAAGGGTCATAATACAGGAATCCAAGGGAATCAGCAGATATTATTTCATTAGTTGTAATTCTCACTAAATCTGCAACTTGTTCGAAAGAATTACAGTTTTTAATACCTGTAATAAAATTCAATTGCACCCGGTTGATATTATATTTTACCTTAAAAATATTCCTGTCTATAATTTTTTGAATAACTATCTTAGTTGGCTGGAAAAGCAGTGCAATAATAATCGCTCCGACAACAGAAGGCAGATTTGACAGATTATCAGGCATGATTGATGTGCCTATGTAAAAAATTCCTCCATATAATATCATAAGTAAGATAATTGCAGAAACATAAACAGTACTTCGGCTGATAATTAAATTGATATCAAATAATCTGTACTTTATGATTGACAGAAAAAATGTCACAGGAGATATTGCCGAAGTGAGTATCATTATAGATTCACTTATGAATGGCTTATCAAAAATCAATTGAGGTAAAATCCATAACAATACATATACAGATGGACCAAAACAAAAACCCAGAATAATCCATAAAAGCTTTTGCCTGATATATTCTTCTTTATATCTCCGATAAGAATGTAAAAAATTAAGTAAAACAAAAATCAATGCCGGGGCAAAGAATATTTTTGTTAAATAGTAATGAATACCGACATACAGATAAATACCATAGCTCATTTTCTGAACTATTGCAAGATAGATTAAAATTATAAGAAAAATCGAAGCTGCTCCTAAAAATATATATAACGGAATAGTGAGTTTTGACAGATTATCCCATTTTTTTCTTGGGAAAATAAAGCTGAAATGCACCAAAATAACCGGGGTGGCGAGGATTGATATTTCATATATGCTTCTCATTACAAAATTGAGTTTGAAGTCAAATACCGACATATCCCCCCAGGTCAATACAATCAATAATGTAATAGACAGCATCAACCAATGGAATACATAAGAAAAGGTTTCTTCAGGTTTTTTTATTAATACAAATATTGCAGGTAAAACAAACATGAACCCTACAAATATTAAAACTATTATATAAAAAATATCGTAATAATGAATAAGGGCTATTTTAGCGACCATCGGTTTCCCGTTTCTTTCGAGTCCAAGTTTTACAATAGTTCCGGCAGGCATATTATCACAGTAAAATTCAAGAATATGAGAATCAGATATTTCAACTTCATTCATACTTGTCAATGTATCCCCAATTTTTATTCCGTTGAGGTCCTTATTAAAAACCAAATTCTTTTTATCGTAATTCGGAATATCGGATTTGCGGGATACACTGATAATATTTATAGCACACATTGCGAGCAATAGCACATCGGCGGCAAGTATTATTGTAATTTTTAAACTCGTTTTTTTCATTCTCTTTTGAGATTTATTTTTATAGTTTTTATTACAATTGGAAAAGAAATTTTTTAATTTTTAAAAAATGTACCCGGCACTGTAATTTAATCCTTCATCAAACCTAACTACAAACGTATTGAAATAAAACCTTAATCCCAAAGCTGTATTGATAATCCATCGCTCAAAATCCGTTCTGTCTATTGAATTAATAATACAGTTATTTTTATTTTTTGATTCACTGATTATTTTAGTAAATAATATCAATTTAAATTTACAAATTATATATGTAATTTTCTTATGGCAACCCTAAGCATTAAGCCAATGTAAATAATATTCAATTATCATATCTTATCTTTGAATTCATTTTTTAGATTCACGTCCGTTTCCTTTGAACCGAAACAGGGCAATCATCTCCCGAAATTATATGCAAATCCAAGCCAGGGAACGAAAGGGAAGCCGCTGAAATCGGTTTCTGTAGTTGTCATTAATCCGAAGTCTGCAGATAAATTATCGCCGAAAAATCTTATTCCAAATGTAATTAATGCAACATCAGAAAATATCCAGTTTTCGGTTATTAATTTCACACTATTTGATGCACGTACCTCACCACCAAGTAAAATAATAAAGCTATCTCCGAAACTATCATCACTATATGGTAAGCCGAACCCTAATGTTAAGGCATTGTTATTATCTCCGTATGTACCTGATGAATAAAATATTCCTCCGTTAAAGTCTTCAATCCCCATAATAAATCCACCAAATGATAAACCGAATTTCTCGGTATTGTAAGGTATTACTCTTAAATTTCCGTAAAACATTTGAGTAGATACTCCGGGCAATAAACTCATCCCTCCTGCTAATGAAACAAAATCTGTTACTCCTACTGCTACCATTGGAAAAAAGATTTCAACCACTGAGAAATATCCTTCTCCGGCATCGAGAGGTCTGCCAGTCGGTGCAAAAAATAATCGTGTCCTGTTCGGGTCAAACCTTCTGAATTCGCCACTACCACTTGTCCAGCCAGTTTCTTTATTTCCGACACCTTTTCTGCCGGTATATCAATTATAATGTCTGAAGTAGTTTTAAATTTATAAATATTATTTTTAAATGAAATAATGCGTCCAGTAATCTCGTTCCCATCCTTTAGAATAATTTTATGAAAATCATTGGATGAAGAATCAGAAAATTTCCTCGTGCTATCAGAAAATTCAGATATAGTTGTATCAATAATATCATTTGGTATTACCTGCAAATAGTTTGAAGGTGAAATAATTTTGGTATTATTATTACTTTTTGAAATTAAAAAACCGTATAGGATTTCCTTGTCATTCAAATGCACTTTTAATAATTTACTTTTATTTTTAAAAGAACTATCGAGAAATGAAATTTTATAAGATTGATAATTATAATTAGATGATGGAATGAAATCTAATAAGTTTACAATAATTGAAATCTGTTTGATATTAAAACTCAAATATTCATTATTATTAGTAATAAGATTAATTGAATCCTGTGATTGTGAGAGTATTGTCCCAATAAATTCTGTTCCATCGAGCAGAACAACAAGACATTTTTTTTCTGATGAAGAATCATCAGAAACCGGTGCTTCGTTCATAGCAGAAACAGAAATTAAAAGCATTGGGATAAGAAAAGAAATAATTGCCCAATAAATGACATTCTTCTTCATATAATAACCTTTCATAATAATTAATAAAAACCATATTTGAATATTTAATTACAATTACCTCTCAAGCATGAGCAGGAGTGGCTTACATTTTTTAATTTGTTCGGCTGCCATTCTCCACCAAATTGGACTTTCGCCACCCCTCGTATATATGAGTAAGAAAAAAGTTTCTTTGCTTGTCAAGGAGGAGTTTAAGAATTGCAATCCTATCGACGCCTTTCATTGTATCTGAAAAGACTGACATAGCGGATTCCGTTTGCGTTGGAAACCACTCATACAAGTAACCCTGGGCAGCAAAAACATAAACCGGATTCTTCATGCCAAGTGCTATTACCGGATTAAAATGTATGTCGAAATAATCGAGAGGAAGAATGAGAGCATACGATGAATCGTTCGACTTAATGGCTTTCTCCCAATCTCTATTGTCTGAAGCACTTACCGAGTTCATTTCTAATGCCTGAAGCTGGAGTGGCTTCACCGGGGAGAAATCTACTGACACAGCATCAAGCCGCCATACATCGGATAAAGTGGAGAGACGCAAACGAAGCGGTCCTTTTACGCTGCTAAGGTTGCATAATCGAATCGCACGTGAGAATGGTACCACATTTGCCTCCGGCGGCATCATACCTGCCTCCTTCCATGTTGTTCCATCTAACATTTCAATTTTAAGACTGCACTCACTAATCCAATCCCGAATGTTTCTTTGGAGTTTAGAATCATGCTCCAATGCCTGGTAAAACTGCAGTGTTGCATCTCCGAGAACAGCACCCATATAGCTATACACTTCATTAATCAATTCAGTATTGATTGCGTGAATAAAAAGTGTTGCCTCCGATGCATCTTGCGGAAGTTTAAAATCAAATTCCAATGTGTCCCTGAAACCGGTGTTTATTGTAATATTTGTTAGATTTGATTTCCAGTAACAATTATCCTTTGTCATAATATCATTCAGTAAATTTTTCCCGGAATTATCAATTGCTGCTACCGGAGCTTCTGTGTTTGGGAGTTGCCAGAGTACATTGTTTATGTCCAGGACAACCGAAGAGTTTTCCGGTGCATCTGCTACAAAAAGATTCACACTATTGAGCAGATGAGTTTCGGGTCTTTCATTGCTGACACGGACTGTAAGCCGGCAATCAGCGGGGACAAGTGAAGGAAGAAGACTGAATGTTTGGGCTTCGAGAGATTTTGAAACAGAAGTACCGAATGCTTCTGCCTCCAGTCTGAACTGTTTACCATCGAAGGCGTACACATAAGGACAAGAACCGGTACCGGTATCGTGGGGGCGGTTGTCATAAGCCGGAAACCTTTTGATACCGAATTCGTTGGGGGTTAGCAAAGCAGGCAATCCGGAAATCAGTACAAACGCCATAGGGACAACCCAAATTCCTTTCCAGGTGCTGGTTTGAAGACCCTCAATGAAGACAATATGATTGAAAGGTATTGAATCATCGAAAGGAACCGTCAGCCCTTGCTTCTTCAGGGTACCGCGTCCTTTTAAATGTGAGTCGGTAAAAGAAAAGGTTTCCAAAGTATACAGAAGTGAATCGTTGGTAAGTGCCCGGATTGGTCCGTTTCCCTCCTGCTCTTTTAAATCAGTTTTATTTTTCAAATTGTACGTTGCCGCACAGCCGCCTCCGATTATTGCGACAATTAGAATTAAAAGCCGAATAAAATATTTTGTAGCTTTCATAAAAGACCTCAAGCATTATTCATTAATTTAAATGATTTTGAATTCTATTTTCCGCAAAAAAGCGGTTTTATTTCTTAAAAAAACAGTCATCAGAACGACAAAAGCATGCTCAATACGGGACCAGCGGGCTTTATTGTATAAGAACTCCCTTCGAACTTTGTATTCATCTCATTTACTATAGGGTATGTGAAAAGCAAGCCCAAATAGTGAGGAAAAATATTAAACCCTAAAATGAGAACAGGATAAGTCTCTGAAACACTGATATCTATACCTCCATTAGAATATAAGTAGCCGCCTGTAACATTAGTAAAATGGTAACTGGTATTCCCGACCCCAAGCCCGGCAAATGGTCCCCTATAATTAAAGCCGTAAGGCATGTACAAGAAAAAGTATGTGTGTGAGCTGACACTACTCTCTCCTTCGAATGTAGAACCCCAACCACCAATGAACATGATAGAAGGATTTTCAAAAAGCGGAACCTGAATGTAAAACGACAATGCGATGTTGCTGTTGCTTTTGCTTCGGGTGAGTTGATTTAATTCTGATAAATCATTAAATATCAGTCCGACCGAAACATCGAAGCATATAGTCTCAAACATCGGACGTGATAGCCCTGTTGTATTTGGTGAAAGTGGAAGGGCATCAGTACCACGCATTTCATCCCAATGATTAATCCATCCAACATACTGGTTTACAAGTTCAGGTGAGATAGCAAAAGTAGAGTCCCGGAGCGTATCTTCAGTGGATTTTAACTTGACTGTTACCCACAAGCTGTTGTCCTCTGCCCTATAAAACGAGCAAGAGTAGAAGTTTTCGATGCTTTGAAATAGTCCGTATTTTGCTGCTTCTGTTGAATCAATGTCTTCACCGACACTGGGACTTATCACAACCAAGCGTTTGTCCTGGGCAGTTCCACCAACTGGAAAAAGAGATGTGATGATGAATAATAAAGCACAGATGAAAATTTTCACTTTCATGGTCATTCCTCCTTGCGACTTGCTAACAAAATATTTTTTTTTACTCTTACTCATAATGATAAATTCATTAATAAAAACAAATATTCAAATATTAAGTTTTATAATAAATTCCATCTGCAAGTTAAATTTTCTATAAAAAATATATGTCATCAGCAAGTAAAAGTATTGTCAAAAAAATGTAAAAAATGTGCGGTGATTGTTCAAAAGTAAAAATTCTAATTTTTCACCCGGGAATTTTAGGGATAGCCGGAAGCATCTGTGAGTTCCCTTCTTCTATTGCTTTGTTGAATTTTACTTTCGATAGAAAAGCAATTCCAATAATGAAAAATATTATCAGTGACAAGATAGCAATCCTGTAGCTTCCGGTTAACTGAAGACCTATACCAAAGCATAGAGGTCCTAACCAACTCGAACCACGTTCACTTATTTCATAAATTCCGAAATATTCGGCTTCGCTTCCCCTGGGTATCATAGATGAAAAAGACGACCTGCTAAGTGCCTGGCTTGCTACTATAATTAACCCAAAGAATATTGATAGCGCATAAAATCCCGGCTCTCCGTTTAAATATCCGTAAGACCATACTAATGCCATACAAAATAAAAATAAAGTAACGATTATCGTTCGTTTTGCTCCGATAAATTTTGATATATAATTGAAAATTATTGCACCTGATAATCCGACAAATTGTACAATCAATATTGCTTTAATTAATATATTAACGGATAATTTCAACTCTTCATGGCCAAATTGCGACGCAACATTAGTTATAGTTTGGATGCCGTCGCTATAAAAAAAGAATGCAATGAGAAACAAAAATGTGTGTGGATAGTTTTTCAATTTCAGTAGTGTTTTTTTCAAATCATGAAATCCGGAATAGATGTAGTTACGGTTTGTTTGCTTCTTAGGTACGATATTAGGTATTTTTAAAAAGATAACCGTTAATGTTATCCAGAATGCCCACCATATACCTGATAAACCCAGGCAAATTCTATAAATCTGACTTTCGGCATAAGAATGAGAAGACATATAATTTGTTAATAATAACTGAAATAAAAGAAGTATGCCGCCAGCAAAATACCCGATTCCCCAGCCGATTGTCGAAACAGAATCTCTTTCCTCATATTTTGCAATTATAGGAAGAAGAGAGTTATAAAAAACAACTGCAATGCCAAAGCTCAAATTAGCAATTATAAAAAGTATACCGCCGAAAATATAAGCTTTCCCATCTATAAAATACATAGCAATTGTTGAAAAGGCACCGATATAACCAAATATTGCCAATCTTTCGATTTTTCTGTTCGCATAATCTGCAATTGCTCCGATTATCGGTAATAAAATAATCTGAAGTAGCACAGATATCGAAATAATATATGGGAAAAAAGAACCAGCCCTGATACTTAATCCAAGTACATGAACGAACCCATTTGAATCAGATGCTGCCTTTGTGATTGTTGTTAAATGTGAAGGATAGAAAACTGATATGACTGAAGTGGCGAATGCACTTGCACCACAATCGAAGAAGAACCAGTACCAAATATTTTTTTTTAGCTTTTTCATAATTATTTTATAATTATTTTTCTCCGGTGAATTATGATTTTTTCAATTTGTTTTAAATCACAACAGCACCGGAGAAATAATAATAATATTCGATGAATTAATTATGATTTAAAAATTATATGTCAGTTTTCCTGAGACAAACCTGCCGATTTCAGGTGTTCCGATAAATTCATTGTGCTTAAAATCTAACAGGTTTGTACCTGCAACATTTAGTATCATATTCGGTACAAACGGTAAATTATAAGAAATAGACATATCAATAAGGCCATAAGGATTTACTATTCCTTCGTAAACTGCAGATTTCACTCTAAATCCATCGTTGAATCTGTATCTTGCTTCAATTCCTAAACCGATATTCGGGAACTTGTATTCCAAAGCAAATGATGCTTTATGCTTCGGAGCATTTAAAGATAAATCCGATAATCCTTCTAATGCCATGAAGTAATTTTTATTCATGAATGAATAAGTACCTTTTATGGTCATTCTGTTACTAATAGCATAATCAATAGCTAAATCAATTCCCCAATATTCGATATTGCCGAAGTTTACCGGAGCAAGCATAATATCTTTTGGATATTTTGATTCCATGGGAGTAACCGTTCCAAGAGGAATCTGTGTTAGCCCGTACCCGATTTGTGTGGCTGCTTCTTCGGACCTAACTTCAGCTTCGGGTTCCGGCATACCCTGGTCAATAAATATTTGCTTAATAAATGGTTTTAAATAATTTTTAGAATCAGTTCCATTGAGAAAAACATTCGGTGTAAAAACATTTTGCAACGTTATAAAGTCCTTAATTTTGTTGTAATAAAAATCTAAGCTGAATTGGAGTTTCTCATCGAATACACCTTTGTATCCGAGTTCAATCGTCTGAGTAACAGTAGGCCTTAAAGCTGATATATCTGTTACAGCAGAATCGTTTATATCATTAAACGGAAAGGGGTCACCTTGATATACTTTACCCATATTCAATAACCTTAATAAACTACTTACCTGTTGTGCATCTGGAATGGGAACGTTATTAATTAAAGCTTCTAATAGCTGTTTGGTTGGTGGGTCGTCAACAGAGTTACTAAGTAAAGTTAATCCCTCTTTCCATAAAGTCGAAGCACTGGCAACCGGAATCGAGCTCGTATCTCCGGTATAAGTTGTATGGAATTGTAAGCCATTTTTTCTGTCAAAGTGATAACCTGTTAATGGAACACCACTTCCCCTTAAGTCAAACCAAAAATCCTTTAAATCCAGAGGAAAATCAAACACATTACCATAAGCAACCATGTCTAAATACAAATCACTGGATGCAGGCGATGCATAAGCAGTGTTATATGTCAATCTGAAGTTTTGATTTTCAATGGGTTTAAATACCAAAGCAGCTCTTGGGGAGAATACGATATCATTCAGTGAATTATGCTTATCAATTCTACCTGCCAGCACCAGGTCAAGTTTATCAGGTATAATTTGTGTTTCGGATTGGATGTAACCACCGAATTCATTAATATCATCTTTATTTTCATTTAATCCGTTTATCGTGCCGAAAGTTTTCGGTCTTGTCAGGAACATATCTGCACCATAAGTAAGCTTTTCCCAATCTGAAAAAGAAAATCCATGCTGCAACTGAACGACAAATTTTTGAGAATTGTCTTTTATCGTATCACCGGTATTGAGAAGATATGTATTTCCTGCATCATTTTGATTCAGATAAACATTAGCCATAAAGTCGCCCCAGTTATACCTTGCCTGAATATACATATTACTGAAATTATTTGCCATCGCCGCTCCCTGGTCGGTTATATCAATATTTTTTACAGCATTTGAGTAACCAAATGAGACGAAAGCATTCATGTTGTCCGAAAACAAATAATCCAACCTTGCATTAACATTATAATTACTTATTTTATTATCACGTGGTACATAAGTTATGCCGCCTCTTTTTTCGTTAGAATCAATGTAATTCCAGTCTTGTGCAGATGTATATTGTGCAGTTATTTTATAACCGAAATTATCTCCGAATGTCCCTGCATTTCGGATTGCCCCCTGCATAAAAGACATTTCTCCACCCGATAAAGATATGGTTGTACCTTTTGAAGCAAAAGGAGATTTAGTGATTATATTTACAATGCCATTGCTTGCATTGGGTCCCCAAAGAGCTGAACCCGGTCCGAGAACCACTTCAATCCTGTCAATATCATCTTCGATAATCGGAAATAAATACGAAACATTTGCTTTTAAAGCCGAAAGGTTCGCCAGCCGTCCGTCTGTGAATGTGAGTGTTGCACCTGAAAATACATTATTTAAACCGCGTATCGAATAATCTTTTTGCATTAATCCTTTTTGTACCATATCCACTCCCTGAACAGTGCGGATATTATCAATAGGGGTCAAAGAATTATTCTGAGATATTTCTTTTGAATCAACTATGCTTATCGAAGCGGGAGCATCGAGGGCTTTTTCACTTTTTCTCGAAGCAGTAACGATTACAGCACCCATTTTTACAGCATCATCTTCCATTTCGATATTAATTACCTTATTATCACTTTCCATTACTCTGAGAATGCCGTAATCTAACTTTTTGTACCCAAGCATACTGAACTTGAGTTGGTAATCACCGGGTGGGATATTTTTGACAGTAAACTCTCCTTTATTATCCGTCCATGTGCCCAGAATTTTTGTACTGTCGGTTTGGTCGATTAATTGTAGACGAACACCGGTGAGTGTGGTAAATGTACCTTTTTCGGATACAGTGCCGGAAATGGTACTTGTTTGTGCATTCGCCATTATGCACGTATTGAGAAGAATAATGCAGAAAAAAAATACTTTTTTCATAATAACTCCAAAATATGATTAATAAAAATACAGTTAATTTGATATTTGAATAACTTTTTTTGCATATATCCCAAATTCTTTATAGGGTTCGTATTCAAGATGATTTGCAATTGATTCTGAAGCCGTGTTCCCTTCTGTAATCCATACACCAACAGATTCTTTGAAATTGCTTAACAGCTTGCAGAAAATCTTTGTGCCTAATAAAAAACCTCTTGAATTCCTGTACTTTTTTTTCATACCATAAGCAAAAACCAGGAGTCTCGCCATTTTTTTCCTGGTAAATAGAATATTGATTTTTTTAAAAATTCCGTTAGCACCATTATATTTTTTTATAAGCGGATTTATGTCATACATACTGATAATAAATCCTGCAGGTTCATTTTTAAAATAAATTATATAAACCAATGAAGGACTGATAGCAAGGAATAATCTCCGTATTAAATAAAGGTATTCAGAGAAAGAAATTTGTGAATAATGATAGTTTTCACTGAATGCCTCTTCATAAATTTCTGAAATTGCCCTGATATCTTTAAATATACTCAGCCAGCTTACTTTTTTACATGAATAATCACCGATTTTTAATGGCGTTATGCTGTCATCCAGATATTTTTTTACTACTTCAGTGCAATTTGTATTTTTCCATGTTTTCCCGATTTTTATTATTTCAAATCCAAGTTGAGCCATTAATTCGTTATAAAATTCAGGATTATAAATTTCATAAAAGGCAGGCATTTCTTTGAAATTATTCAACAGGAGACCTGCTGAGCCATAGTATTGGGGATTGAAGGGACCTTCGAGTTGTGAAATTTTTTCCTGACTGCATATTTTAAACATCTCATCGAATAGGTATTTTACAGCAGTAAAATCATTGATACTTTCAAAATAACCAAAATAAGCTTCCCTATCCCGGGTATTAACTACAAAAGAAGCTCTCGAAATACAATCTCCATTCTTATAGCATAAAAATAATTTTAGTTTATTCGAATGAAAATATGGATTTCTTTTGGAATCCAACTGCCGCCTTACTTCCGATTTAATTTCGGGCACCCAACATGGATTACCGGAATATATTCTTTCAGGAAGACTTAGGAAATCCTTCCATCCTGCTTTATCCCTAACCTCGATGACCTTGTAATCACTCATAATGTAACTATTTGTTTGATTAAAATGAACGATGCAAAATTAGAGTTGCATAAAATGGATTTAGTCCCGATAATGTAAAAGAATTGTCAAAAAATTGTCATAAAGAGAAATGGAAATTTCAATTTAGAAAAGTTATAATAATACTGTTGTCCTGAGTTTCGCAAGTAAAAAAAAACCGATGGGCCCAAAAACATAAGTATCATAATACCAATGACATGTAAAATTGACTATGAATAAAATGGGTGTCTCATTATATTCGCAGACATGTTTGTACGCAAAAAACATAA
>SCSM01000006.1 GCA_004322215.1 Bacteroidota bacterium
GAACTTATTCGATAACTTTGCAGTAAAAATATTTCCAGGATTGAAATTCACATAAGTCTTAAATGGAACAACAATCTCCTGCCCAACACAATATGGTCCTATAACCGGTCCGGCAGTAAGGCAAACAGATGCATATTGTATTTCATCATCTTTTGAATCAATTTCAGAAGGAGGTATGACGGGACCGAATTTTGCAATAAAGGAATCAAAAATAATATAAAAATCACCCAAAGGTGATTGGTGAGCAGTTATATCGATTTGCGTCTGATGGGCACCAGGAGTAGCAACATCATCTCTACTTTGAGTTCCTCCGACAATTATTATATCACCATTTTTATCAATATCAACATCACTGCCGCCCATATTAGTTCCATTTGCACTATCACAATAATAGGTTCCCCACTGAATAGAGCCATCGGGACCAAATTTCGACAAAAACTGGTTTAATCCTTCTCCTGATGTGGATTTCTGAGTACATATCGTAGCAATATTATCGGAGCTTAATGTAATCCCGGTTAACACTATATTTCGGTATTTATCCTGTGTTAAACCTAATCCAACATCGTATTCGGAACCGCCATAATATGTTCCCCAAACTCTCTTGCCAGCCGTATCTAATTTTGCAAGAAATGCATCACCACCACCACCAGCATAGACCGGTTGCATTGAATTGGGGGTTGAAATATCTGTTGGACTTGATGTAGTGCCTGTTAATATAACATTACCCCAGCCATCTGGAAATACATCATGACCTAAATCGGGAGAGCATCCTCCATAATATGTTCCCCATACTAATGTATTGTTAGAATCGAATTTTGCAACATAAGCATCCAAACCATCACATGAAGTAAATTGATGAGTTCCTGGAGTAGCCAACCCAGACATACTGTTAGTTTTTCCAGTTACATAAAAATTACATTTTTGGTCTGATGCTATAGCGAATCCATAATCAGAAACACCCTCAATACCATAATAAGTACCCCATTTTTTATTTCCGGATGAATCAAATCTGACAATGAATGCGTCTATATTGTTATTCAAAATGGTTTTATATGCTCCCGGAGATGCAATGCCGGTAGGACTTTTTGTCCACCCAGTCATAAGTATATCTGATTTTGCATTTATACATAAATTTACACCATTGCTCAGGTCACCGTCAGCACTATCACCACCGAAATAAGTTGCCCATTTTCTAACACCATTGGAATCGAAACGAGCAAGAAATACATCGGATTCACCTGCCCTGTTCGGTTGGTAGGACCCTGGTGTTGCTATTGAGGAATCGCTATAAGTTATTCCTGCAACAACAATACTATTATCAAATTTAATACAGCCGATAGCGGTTCCAATATCATATATAGTATCAAACCTTAAAGTTCCGTAATATGTACACCACTTTCTTTTTCCTGTTGAATCCAGCTTTAATATGAATGCCTGTCCACCAAGTGAATCTCCGACAATATTATAAACTCCATTTGTTGCAATTTTAAAATTACTTTTTGTGTATCCCGTAACGACAATATTATTAATTTTATCTACTGCCACTGCTAAAGCTTCGTCTTCAAATTCACCTCCATAATAGGTCCCCCAAATTAATCTCGGGTCAATAACTAAGGTTTTGCTTTTATCATAATCATAATTCGTGAAACTTAAAATGTTATCTTCTAATTTATATTTAACATTAACAATCCTATCGCTTGAAAGAGCTGATAAAACCGATTCAGAATTTTTCATATCTTTTATGTAACTGAATGGAGTTGCCTCTTCGATATTTCCCAATGAAGTTTTAACAATTATTGAACCTTTATCACTCATTGAAATATTATCAGCACCTGTATATTTGATTCTAATTGATGAAACATCTCCACCCGGTTTGACAATAATGTCATATTTAATATCCTTTTTACTTTTCTTACCCTCAATTATAGATTTTAAATTTCCGTTTTTAGATTCACAGTCATTTACGTAATAAACCAAATCTATATTAGGATATATGTCCTTATATGTTATTTTCTGATAATTGTGTATGAATAATAATCCATTTACACCCCAACTACCACCATAGTAATTATTATAATCTTCTGATATCCCTTCTTTAATAATTTTCGGATTAGGATTAGAAGATAATAATTGAAGGTCGACGGTATGCGTTTTAATTATCTTACTGTAATTAATTCTGGATTGAATATTTTTAACTTTAAATTGTTCATTTTCAGGATTTGACTTTTTTTCTACTTCAATTTTTCTATATTCATAACAAATCCCATTATTCTTAAAATAAATATTCATATTCGGTGCAGAATGATAAAAAAGAATTTCATTTCGTTGCATACCTTTTGTGTCAAAAATCTGTCCTTTGTTTTCCCAGAAACCATTTTGGTAAGATTTCATGTAACCATCAACTTTTGAATTATCCCCGGAAAATAATAAATCAGTTGTTGTTATTGAAAATAAAGTTAAAATGAGTAATAATCTGAACATAGTTATCTCCGTATTTTTTATATTAATTAGTTTTTATTTCAATGCTTTTTCAATAATCAGATTCTGTTCTTCCTCATGTTTCTTATGCGAGCCGGTTGCTGTCGCAGCAGCATCATTCCTTCCGATATAGTAAATTTGATTTTTCATTCCAACAAATTTAAAAGTTTCGTTTATAATTTTTTCGATATATCTCCACCCCCCTTGGTTTTCCGGTTCTTCCTGAACCCAAAGCCATTCATTTATTTTCTTATATTTCACCAAAATTTCGTTCAATAATGGAACATCAAGAGGATATAATTGTTCAACTCTTATAATTGCTATATCAGTCCTATTCAACTTATCTCTTTCACTTAATAAATCATAATAAATTTTTCCGGAACAAATCAAAACTTTATTAATATTTTCTTTAATTAATAAGGATTCATCAATAATCGTTCTGAAATTGGTTTCTGTAAATTCTTTTAAGCCGCTTACTGCTAATGGATGTCTCAGCATTGATTTGGGGGTCATTAAGACCAATGGCTTTTTATTTTGCAGAAGTACCTGCCTTCTCAATGCGTGAAAGTATTGGGCTGGTGTTGTCAGATTACATACAAGCATATTATTATCGGCACATAATTGTAAAAATCTTTCGAGCCGTGCACTCGAATGTTCAGGTCCCTGACCGTCATAGCTATGTGGAAGTAATAATACAAGATTGGATGTTTTTCCCCATTTGGATTCTGCACATGAAATGAATTGGTCAATAATTGCCTGTGCTCCGTTTGCAAAATCGCCGAATTGTGCCTCCCAAATGGTCAGGTCATCCTTTGCTATAGTACTATATCCATACTCAAATCCAAGAACTGCAAGCTCAGACAAAGGACTATCATAAATTCTCAAACGACCTTGTCCATCTCTAATATGATTTAATGGAACATAATTATCATTATTTTCGACATCTGTGATTACGGCATGTCTCTGGCTGAATGTACCTCTGCGAGTGTCTTGTCCTGTAATTCGAACATTTTTTCCCTCCAGGAGTATTGACCCAAAAGCTAATAATTCAGCCATAGCCCAATCAAACGCACCTTTTTTTTCATCAAACATTTCAGCACGTTTTTTAAATAATGAAATCAATTTTGGATTAGCACTGAATCCATCAGGAATAGTTGAAATTGATTTTGTTAATTGCTTTAGAATATCAGGTATTACTGATGTCGGGACAGCATTAAGTTCTGAAAGGTTTCCTTTTTTATCAATTATATTTCCAATTTTTTCCTGTTTATCACCATTCTTTTTCTTATGTTCTATGAATAAATTATTGAAATAATCCTGTTCTTCTTTAAATATAATCTTGGCATTATCTTCACTAAAAACGGATTCATGTATAAGTTCCTGTTCATATAATTCTCTTACAGATTTCATACTTCTGATTTTTTTATAGAGTAAAGGTTGAGTGTAGGAAGGTTCGTCAGCTTCATTATGCCCGTATTTCCTGTAGCAAAGCATATCAATAATTATATCAGTACCGAATTTCTTCCTGTATTCGAAGGCAAAAGAACCGGCTTTCATAACTGCCTCTGGGTCATTCCCGTTAACATGAATAATCGGTGCCTGAATCATTTTTCCAATATCTGTGCAATAGACAGAAGAACGTGAATCACCGATATTAGTAGTGAATCCGATTTGATTATTTATTACAATATGAATAGTCCCACCGGTTTTGTAACCTTCCAATTGAGATAAATTCAGGGTTTCAGCAACAATCCCCTGCCCTGCAAATGCAGAATCACCGTGAATCAATATTGGTAAAACTTTTGAATGTGTTCTGTCATCAATTATATTTTCCAAAGCTCTTGCCATTCCTTCAATCACAGGATTAACCAGTTCAAGATGACTCGGATTTGGTGATAAAATAATTTCAATGGTTTTACCTGATTTAGAATTAAACGTACCGGTATCACCAAGATGATATTTAACATCACCTGAACCATGATAGGAATTAGGGTCAATTGCACCTTCGAATTCATCAAATATTTTTACGACACTTTTTCCAATATTATTAACCAATACATTCAACCTTCCCCTATGTGCCATACCAAGTGTAATAGCTTGTAATCCTTCTTCGGCAGCATCTTCGAATATTTTATCGAGCATAACAATGACAGATTCTCCGCCTTCGATGGAAAATCTTTTACTCCCAATGAATTTTGTGTGAAGTAAATTTTCGAATAATTCTGATTTTGTAAGTTTTCTTAAAGTTTCAATTTTAACTTCATCTGGAAAATCGCTGCTCATTTCACCTTTTTCGAGTTGCCTCATTATCCACTGTTTCCTCGCAGGGTCCTGGATATGCATAAATTCAAACCCGGAAGCACTGCAGTAAGTTTCCCGGAGCCGTTCGATAATGTCTCTTAATGGCAGGTTATTTTTCTCCCATGTATCCTCAGCATGAAAAACCCTGTCCAAATCCCATATAGTAAAACCATAATACGCAGGGTCGAGTTCAGGGTAATAATAACTTTCATAACCAAGAGGATTAATTGAAGCAAGCAGATGACCACGCACCCTGTATGCATTAATCATTAACATAACATGGGCAGCTTTCTCAATAGCTTCTTTTTCATCAATTTTTCCGAATGCATCTATTACAGTATTATCGCTTGTCCAACGAATCGGTTCGAATGGAATTTTTAATGAAGCAAATATTTGGTCATAAAAGTGATTTTCTCCGATTAATAGTTTGTGAATATAAGCCAGAAATTCAGCAGATTCGGCTCCCTGTATAATTCTGTGGTCATAAGTACTTGTTATGTTAACTACTTTGGAAATTGCCAAAGAAGTCATTACTTCAGGTCTTACTGCCTGGAATTCTATCGGATATTCAATTGTCCCGATAGCAACTATAAGTCCCTGACCTTTCATTAAACGTGGATTTGAGGCAGTTGTACCAATCATCCCCGGGTTTGTAATGCTTACTGTTGTACCACTCAGGTCGTCAACAGATAATTTGTTATCCCTTGTCTTATGAATTAAATTATCATAATCCTCGATGAATTGAGAAAAATTCTTTTTATCTGCATTTTTAAGGTTTGGAACAAGTAAAAGCCGGGTGCCATCTTTTTTAATTATATCAACAGCAAATCCCAAATTTATTTTGTTTCTTTTAATATAATGCGGCTTCCCGTTTTTTAAGGCAAAGCAGCAATTCATCTGCGGATATTTTTCCAATGCTTTTACAATTGCCCAACCCATAAGATGTGTGAATGATACTTTTTCCTTTTTCTGTTTCTGCAGATATTTATTGATGATTTTTCTATTTTCATCGAGAACTTTGACAGGAATTGCTCTTATAGAAGTAGCAGTAGGAACACCTAAACTCTCTTCCATATTATCAGAAATTCTCGATTGTATGGATGAAAGTTGTATAAGTTCCTCTCCTTCTTCGATACGGATACTATCTTTATCCTTAATTTCGGTATGCTGTAATTTTTCGGCTTGAGGATGTTCTTTCGGTTTAAATTTACCATTTTCTAATAACGCAGCTTCCGAACCATCGTATCTTTTATCAGAATTTGTATTTCTCTTATCAAAATAATCCCTCCACGCAGGACTAACCGATGACCTGTCTGTTAAATATTGTTCATAAATTTCGTCTTCAAAGGCAGTATTTAAATTTATCATTTTATTATATTTCCTTCATTTGAATATGGATTTTATTTCATTAACATTTCAGGGACGGGAAAATATAAATCTTATTCTTTATAAAATTAATATTTATTAGATTTATGAGCAAAGCAGAGATATGCATGAGCTCTGTCTTTATAATACAATTAAATTATATTATTTGTAAAATATCATTCTTCTTCTTCTAATTTTTTGAAGAAATCAATGACTTCTTGTCCGCTTTTTAATCCCCCGATGGTAATTTTATATTCATCATTATTCAAAATCCTTGATATTTTACTTAGTATCCTGAGATGTAATCCGACATTCGATTCTCTTCCAAGTAGCAAAAAAACAATTGAAACCGGTTCTCCGTCAAGCGATTCGAAATCCACAGGTTTTTTCAATATTACGAACGAACCTACAGTATCTTCGACAGAATTTGTTTTCGCATGTGGTAGTGCAATCCCTTTACCAATTCCTGTTGACATCAGTTTTTCACGTTCGTGGATATCCTTTAATGCTTCGTTTTTATTAATTACTTTACCTGATTTATATGCCAAATCAACCATTTTTGACAATAATTCATTTTTATCTTGTACTTCAATGTTTGTTTCTATTGAATCGACAGCTATGATTTCTTCAAGCTTCATTCCATCTCCATTTTTTATATTTATTTTAAATTAATCCGATAAATGTATGTTATATGGTATCTAATTTGTAATACTTAATTAACTATCGGTCATCTCTCCATTGTGAAATTAAATTTGCATATTTCTTTCCTAAAATAACAGCATTCTCATAATCATCACTTTCGGAAATAACATTAAATGTGGCTTTTTCTTTATCCGGTACCAGTAGAACAGAGTCAACACCTAAGTTAAGTTTTACACCTTCAATCAACTCTCTGTCCATCTTTTCTGAGTGTTCCATCGCTTTTCTCATAACTGAACCTTTGTATGACCATGGACAACTAATGCTTATGTGGTGCTGATATCGCTTAACTAATGTTCTATCAAGTTCGGAAAAACACAACCCTGAATCAGCAAGCATTTCAAGAGTTTTACCAATTGTAAACATTCCATCTGATGCAAAAAGAAAATCGCTGAAAATATAACCGCCCCAAATACCCCCGACAAATAATAAATTTTTCTCCCTTGTTGCTTCCATCATGGCAGAATGTGAGTTTTTTATTCTAATTACTTCGACATTATAATCAGCGGCAATCAATTCAATTTCTTTACTCGCAAATACAGATACAGCTATTTTATATGGTTCACGTTCTCTGTGAGTTTCGAGAAAAAGTTTTGTTATAATAGTTAAAAGACGCAAGGGATTGTAGAATACTCCTCTTTCGTCGATCAATCCCACTTTTTCAGCACCTGGTTCGATTTTAAATCCGAGCCCATAACCCAGAGCTTTCATAACTTTTTCTGACTCATCGCTTCCCGGTTTTGACATTGTCGGGTCCGGCTGGTACCTGGATGCATCAACATAATCATGAAGTGATAAAGCTTCGACATTCAGTTTGCCGAGTATGTAAGGAAAAATTGTAGATGCCAAACCATAAGAATAGTCAACAAGGATTTTAAACTTTTTTTCAATAATTTTTTCTGTTCTCAAAGATTCGAGGAAACGGTTAATATAGATTTCGTTAGTTCTTTCCGGATAATAAATATGTCCGACACTATTATAATGCACTCGCTTAATTTCCTCACCGAAAAAATATCTCTCGATTGCTTTGGTTCTCACAATCTGAATATCACGACCTTCTTTATTGAATATAATAATATCAGTTTTGTCGGGATTTCTCGGTGAACGTCTTACATGGAAACCACCTGCATACTTACCGGTCCTTAATTCTTGTCTTGTCTGTGGAATTGAAACGGTTTGCAAATCGTTTACATTGACACCGACAGAAGAAACACCGGCTGTAATAGTTCTTTTCATGATCCTGGAAACAATGTCAGGGTCACGGCTGGCAATCAAAGTCGAATTTCTTCCGAAAGTCATTGCAATAGCGGAACCGAGTTTAGCCCCGAATTCGGGATTAATCTCCAGATTTGATAATCCGGATATTCTTGCGTCTGTGAATAACTCTCTAATCCACTTTTCCTCCTGAACCATTGACCTTGTTACCGTAGCACCCTCTTCGATATGTTTATTGGGCCAGAGCTTTATATTTGACATCAGTGTAGCATTATTTCCGATTATACAATTCTCTGCAATAAATACATTTTCGTGTATTGTGGCATTATCGCCTATAAAGCAATCATTGCAGACAACATCATCTGTCAATTCTGCAAAGTCACCGACACTAACATTTTCCCATAATGTAACACCTGAAAGTTTACACCCATTCCCAATACTTACATTTTTTCCTATAATTGAATTAATTATAGAAACATGCTCACCAATCGTAACACCGTCATCAATAATTACAGTACCCTTCAACTCGACAGATGGAGGGATTTTAGTATTATTTCCAATAACATAATTTGCTTTAGTGATGCCTTTTATTTTGAGACTTACTTCACCAATAAGTGCATCTCTTTGTCCCGATTGATACTCATTCAAATTTCCGATGTCTTTCCAGTATCCCTCACAAATATATCCGTAAAGCGGCATGTTTTGTCTGAGCATTTGAGGGAATAAATCCTTGCTGAAATCAAATTCTTCGTGATATGGGATTAAATCCAGAACTTCTGGTTCTAAAATATATATTCCTGTATTGATAGTATCTGAAAAAACTTGTCCCCATGATGGTTTTTCAAGAAAACTGCTGATTTTTCCGAATTCATCTGTAATAACAATTCCGTATTGCAGTGGTTCACTGACACGGGTCAAAAGAATAGTCGCTTTGGCTTCTTTTTGGATGTGAAAATCGAGTGCAGAAAATAAATTAAAATCTGTAAGAACATCACCGCTTATAACAATAAATCTGCAACCTAATTCTTCATAAGCGTTTTTGACTGCACCCGCAGTTCCATAATCGGCATTGGCAAGAACATATTTTATATTGACTCCAAACTTTGTTCCATCTTCAAAATAATTGGTTATTATATCCGGTTGATAATAAAGGACACAGACTATGTCTTTGATATTATAACTTTTCAATAACTCAACAATATGTTCCATCATCGGTTTGTTAACAATCGGAACCATTGGCTTTGGCAAACTTGCTGTCAAAGGTCTAAGTCTTGTTCCAAATCCACCAGCCATAATTACTGCTTTGTTCATTTTCTTATTCATTATTTGAGATTAAGAATGATAATTAATATATGCAATTTATAGATTTTACAACGTTAATTCAAACCTTTTTTTACAGCATTTATAAGGATTTTAATATTTTGCATAACTTTATTAAACAAATTTTAATTAATGTTACCCGGTGAATAGTCATAGGGTATAATTATGATTATAAATAATGAGAGTATTTGTAACAGGTGCAACAGGTTTCATTGGCAGTCATATTTCCGATGTATTTCATAAAAATGGAATTATTGTTCGTTGTGGAATCAGGGAAAAAAGTAATTTGCAATGGTTGAAAG
Organism: Bacteroidota bacterium; assembly: GCA_004322215.1. Taxonomy (GTDB): domain Bacteria; phylum Bacteroidota; class Ignavibacteria; order Kapaibacteriales; family UBA2268; genus XYC2-FULL-35-21. Next base: position 9,681 of record SCSM01000006.1, read on the forward strand.
ATAAGCCATTTGAATTGGTAAAATATTCGCTGGATGATTTGAAATCATTATCAAATGCTCTTGAGGATGTTGATTACGTTATTCACTGCGGAGGAACAATATCGGCAAATAAACAAGAAGATTTTTTTCATATTAATACACAAGGAACAATCAAACTTTTAGAAGCTGCAAAGGAATATTCGAACCAAATTAAAAGATTTATCTACATAAGCAGTCAAACAGCAGCTGGTCCTGCGAGAGCTTTGGCTGAACCTGTAAAGGAAGCTGATGAAACAAAACCAATTACTACTTATGCAAAAAGCAAAAGGAAAGCTGAAGAAGCCGTTTTGAAATATGGTATGCATTTCCCGGTAACAATTCTGAGACCATCGGCAGTTGTTGGTCCAAGGGATTATGCAATATTTCCCATTTTCAAATCAATAAAGAACCGTCTGGCTATTCTGATTGGATTCAAGCCGAAATACCTGAATCTGATTCATTCGTCAGACCTTGCAGAAGCTACATATCTGGCTTCGATGAATGAAAACACAATTGGAAAAATATATTTTATAGCTGCTGAGAAACCTGTAACATGGAATGAAGTGATGAAAATATTAAAAAATGAGTTGAACATTAGATTTACAATTAATATTAAATTTCCTCATTTCGTTGTGCTTTCTGCTGCATACACTTTCCAGCAATTCAGACGGTTAATTGGGAATCCACATCCGTTCAATCTTGATAAAGGGAGAGACTTTATTCAAAAATATTGGATTTGTTCTATTGATAATGCAAAAAAAGATTTTGGTTTCAGCCCAAAGCTCGATGCCCGGGAAGCTGTAATTGATACTTTGAAATGGTATATAGAAAATAAGTGGATGTAGAATGGATTTATATAAGAAATTAATCGCTTTGATTATTACAATTTTCTGTTTGGCAATAGCATTTTTTTTATTCCTGAAATATATTGCAAATGTGTCCATACCAAATGAATTCGAGGAAAATCAGACATACGATATAAATTCGCAGGTCAACGTTTACAGGAATCAATACGGAATACCACATATTATTACAGAAAATGAAAACGATTTGTTTTTTGCAGAAGGTTATATACATGCCCAGGACCGGCTTTGGCAAATGGATTATTTAAGAAGAATAGGAAGAGGGCAATTGTCGGAAATTTTCGGAGATGCATTAATTAAAACCGATAAATTTATGAGAGCAGTAGGGATTTGGAAAACAGCAATAGATATTCAAAAATATATGAATAAAGCAACCCTCAAATTGCTTCAATCTTATTCTGAAGGTATTAATTATTTCATCGAAAAAAACAAAAATAAACTACCTTATGAATTTTGTGCCCTCGATTATACTCCATATCAGTGGACACCTTTGGACTGCATTATAATACAAAGGGTAATTGCTTTAGAATTGAGCGAAAGCTTCTGGGCAGATTTGACGATGGGAGCCGTTGCTGAAAAATTAGGTCCTATAAGAACCTTAGAGTTGCTCCCTTCCTATCCCGATAATGCATCATGTGTCCTTGATTCGGCATATCCTGCCAAACAGGAAAAGAAAAAAAAGGATACGACTGCAGTAAATTCAATTTTATCAAATGTTGATAATATTAATTATTCCAAAGAGATTAATGAAATTAGAAGCAAACTTCATTTTGAAGGAAATTCAAAAGGTAGTAATGTATGGGCAATAAGGAAATCAAAAAAAACAATGTCAGGTGCAGTAATTGCAAATGATTCTCATCTGCCATTGGGACTCCCCTGTCAATGGGAACAAATACATCTGACTTGTCCATCAATTAACGTAGTCGGAATGTCAATCCCGGGTATCCCTTTTCTTTTTACCGGAAGAAATAGTAGTATTGCTTGGGGATTTTCGAATATGAATCTCGATGACAGCGATTTTTTTATTGAAAAAATTGATGCTGATACAAATTATTATTATAATCCTTTTGGAAATAAAATTAGATTTAATTATGTGAAAGATACAATTAAAGTACAGGGAAAAGGTGATTATGTATATTATAGAAAGTATTCTCAACGCTCTGCTGTGCTTAATGTTTTTGACGACATTCAAAATCCATACAAGTTAATAAAAAAGGATTTTAGCCAAAAGAAAAATAAATTTTTCAGGAAATATTGCATAACATTCAATTGGACAGGCAGCAAACAAAGCAATGAATTGGATGTCCTATATAAGCTGAACAAAGCAAAAAACTGGCAGCAATTCAAAGAATCAGTATCAGCATGGGGAGTACCTGCAGTAAATTTCGTTTATGGTGATAAGTACGGAAATATTGGTCTAAAGCCGGGAGGAATAATCCCTCAAAGAGAGAAAGAATGCAAATCACAAATACCAAATCCTGGATGGATGCCCGGATTTGATTGGCTGGGATTTAAAGCAATAAATGATTATCCATATTTATATAATCCGATAAAGAAATTTGTTTCAGCGGCTAACAATAAGTTATTGAGATATTCTCAAGATTTTCTTTCTTCTTACTGGGAACCATCATCGAGAATACAAAGAATTGATAATTTGCTGAATTTATATGATGAATATAATTCCCGGGAAGCAGAGATAATGCAATTGGATATATATTCAACTTATGCCAAAGATTTGTTAAATTATACTATTCCATTAATTCAACAGAATCCTGAAAAACTAAATGAATTGGAAAGACAGTCATTAAGAAGACTAAAAAAATGGGATTACCTGATGTCTCAGCATACTGCTTCGCCAATGATTTTTTCGCAATTCCTGATTAGATTGTTAAAAAATACATTCGAGGATGAAATTGGTGAGAAATTTTATAATGAATTTATTTCATCTTCAAACGTTCCCACAAGAAGATTACTGGAACTTATTTCTGATTCAATTTCTTCATCATGGTTCGATAATGTAAAGACTCCTAATTATGAAGACAAAGATTATATTGTTCAAAAAAGTTTTAAGGAGGCAATTAATGATTTAAAAGAATTATATTATACCGAAGATATAAATCAATGGAAATTTGGTAAAAATAATATTTTGAAATTGAATCATATATTGTCATCAAACGAATTGATAAAGCCGGCGATAAATTTAGAACCTTTTGAAACTAATGGAAGCAATACTACAATCAATACAATGGAATGGAACCTGAGTGAGCCATACAAGATTGTTTCTGGTCCAAGCATGAGATTTATAGCTGATATGAATGATACAGTGGTATATACATCGATAGCAGGAGGTATTTCAGGCGACCCTTTCAGTCCTCATTACAGCAATCAGGTACAAATCTGGTTAAACGGCGGCTATATCCCACTCACTGTTTCGACTTCTCCGGGTGGAACATTCAAACTATGTACAGTTTTCAAACCTTCAAAATAATTAATTGTTGATTAATGATATCCGGATATAATTATATAAATGAATTTAAAAATTGTGAACAATGTCCACACGAATGTGGTGTAAACAGGTATTCAAAAAAACTTGGTTATTGCAAATGCAGTGCATCATTTAATATTTCATCAATTTGTATTCATAAAGGAGAAGAACCAGTTATTTCAGGTTTTAATGGTATTTGTAATATATTTTTTTCAAGCTGCAATATGCAATGTATCTATTGCCAGAACCATCAAATTAGCAGCCACGGAAATAATTACGAATTGCGAATTACAAGTTATGAATTGAAAGAAATAATTGCGGAAATTGCGAAATGTCTTGAAAATGGCTGCCAGTCTGTCGGATTTGTGTCACCGTCTCATCATATTCCGCAAATGAAACTTATTATTCGAACCTTAACAGCAGAAGGATATAAACCGATTTATGTAATGAATACAAATGCTTATGATAAAGTTGAGACAATTAAATCACTTGAGGGAATTATTGATGTTTATCTTCCTGATTTCAAATATTCGGATAATATTTTATCAAAAGAATTATCGGGTGTTTCAAATTATTGTGAAATTGCCTTGCTTTCAATTAAAGAAATGTACAACCAAAAAGGAGATTTTCTAAATATGGATAATGATGGATTAGCAACATCAGGTTTGATAATCAGACATCTTGTTTTACCCGGTTACATTGACAGCAGCTTAAATGTTTTGAGAATGATTGCAGAAAATGTTTCAACCAAAGTCCATATTTCATTAATGTCTCAGTACTCGCCTACTATTCATGTGTGCAACCATCCTTACCTGAAAAGAAAATTAACAGAAAAAGAATATCAGATAGTTGTTGAAGAAATGGAACGTCTTGGGTTCGAAAACGGCTGGTTCCAGGAATTGGATAGCAGTGATTATTATCTGCCTGATTTCAGTTCAAGTCAGCCATTCGCAAGTTAAAATAAAATAATAAATTAATCGAAGCGTTGAACTGGATAATTGGTTATTGAATTTTTTCAAATAATTAAGGAGCTTCTTATGATATATTTCATTAGGTTAATCTTGGTGTCATTCATTATACTCACATCAACAATATTTTCACAGGATATTAAAGAATTAAAATTAGATTTGAAGAAAAGTTCTGAGTTGACATTCAAGAATCTAAGACTATATCCTATTTTAGCTGAAAATAAGTTCATTGAAAAAAATTCTAAAACCGGAAATTATTTAAATCTGAAAGAGGCACTCGAACAAGGAAAAGTAAAAATAACCGAGAAAACACGTCAAAGGGATTCTAATGAAATTAACATTATTGACGGCTCGATGATTAATAGACCTAACAGAGAAGTCGAAGCCCGTATCAATCCACCAATTAGGCAAGACTCCGGTAATATTAACCAGCAAGTTCAGGTGCAAAGTTATGATTATAGCACCACAGGACAAGTGAACACTCTTGTAATAGAAAATCTTTCGCAAGATACAGTTTATCTAATGGCAGGTGATGTAGTGAAAGGTGGCAAGCAGGACAGAATTGTCGGTAAAGACATGCTCATACTACCCGGTAGCAAAGATATTGATTTAGGTGTCTTCTGTGTAGAAAAAGGACGTTGGCATGTAACGGGTGACAGCAGTAACGAATTCAAGGGATATTTCAATGTGGTTTCAAATTCGATTAGAGGAAGTGTTCAAAAGGAGGCAAATCAAAGCAAGGTTTGGTCTAAAGTAGATGAAATAACTGCACAAAATAAAGCTGGAAGCACAACATCAACCTATACAGCATTAGAAAAATCCGAAGAATTTACAAAAGCAAATGATGAATATATAAAATTTTTTGAAAACAAATTTGACGATTCAAAAGGAGTTGTCGGATTTGTTGCCGTAACTGGTGATTCTGTATTGGGCACCGATATATTCTGCAATCCCGAACTATTCAGAAAACAATACAAATTTCTTATTCACTCGTATATTACTGATGCAATTTCCTTCGGAAAAGAAGTAAAAATTAACAATGAAAAAGTCATTGAATTTATGAACAAAGCTTTTCAGAAATTTGAGCAGAAACTTCCCGATGAATCTGAAACGAAATTGAAATTTAAGAATAAGGATGACCAGCTAATACATTTTTATATGCAATAAATTAAATGAATAATTTATAAAGAAAAAAGAATAATTAAGATTGTATTTTTTTAAATATGAAAATCATTATTTCTATTGTTGTTATATTAATTATTTGTATAGAGTTATCTGCAAAGAATGAATCTAAGGAAATAAGACTTTCTGAATATATTAAATTATTGACAAATCAGGATGATATTAAATTCATTAAAGAGATAATATCTGTTAAAGATATTGACACATCTGTTATTAATAGAGTTAATAAGAAAAAAAAGCGTATTGGCACATGGCTCACAAATGATGATTTAGGAAATCTCAGATACATTGAAAAATATGCAGAAGAGACGAATGAATATGGTAAAATCGGACAGTTTCTTTATCGCGATGAAAAAATCAATATTTATAATTATACCCCACTAAAAATTAAAATCCTGTACGACCAATTCTATGAAAAATTCGGTAAAGTAAAATTCAATGAAAGCTTGTGGTTCTTCAAAGCCTGTTATGATTCAAACTTTGCATTTTGTTTTCATCCAGAATTGAATTTCATAGTGAAATCCGATACAGTCGAAAATGTTCTTGATTATAAATGCAAAAATGAACTGAAAGGTATAAGAGCAACAAATCCCGGATTCAATCAAAAAAGCGGAAAAATCATTAAAAAGAAACAGAAACTTGTAACCAGTTTTGGTAAAGTAACAGTTACAAGTTATGGTTCTTTCTGCGAAGATACAGGTTACAATTTAGTTGAATTGGAAACAAAAGAGAGCAAACTCACTTTTACCGGTATGAGAAATGTATCTATTTATGAAGCTGATGCCGACAAAGATGGACAAAATGAATTGTATGTTCTTACACATCAGAACTGTGCCCAGATGCTGAGGATTTATAGAATAAGTTTGTGATTTACTGATATGAACCTATCAATATAAAACCTTCAGAAAAAATTTACGTATTTTGCTTAGATGTATAATAAAAATTTTGAAAAATGAAAGAATTTATACCAATATGGTCAATGTTGCCATTTATACTGATGCTGACATCTATTGCAGTGTTTCCATTGTTTGCTGAAAGATTTTGGGATAAGAACAAGAACAAATTTATCATAGCTTTGATTCTGGGAATCCCAACAGCAATTTGGCTCCTGGCAAACAGTCTTGGCTCAGAACTTTACCATACAATGGTATTCGATTATATCCCATTCCTAATTCTTCTTGGTGCATTGTTTATTATAACGGGCGGAATATTTGTTGACGGCGATATTGAAGCTAAACCAATAGCAAATACAACTTTCCTTGCTATAGGTGCAGTTCTTGCTTCATTCATGGGAACAACCGGAGCTGCAATGCTTCTCATCAGGCCACTGATTCACACAAATAAAAGAAGGGAATTAAAAACACATACAATTTTGTTTTTTATAGGAATTGTCGCTAACTGCGGAGGATTGCTTACTCCCTTGGGTGACCCACCCCTGTTTATGATGTATCTGAGAGGAGCCCCTTTCACATGGTTTTTAAACTTAGTCCCCGAATGGCTTTTTGTGAATGTAATGTTATTGCTCATATACTTTTTTGTTGATAATTATTTCTGGAAAAAAGAAACTCCCGAGTCGAAATTAAGAGAACACGAATTTAATAAGCCAATAAAAATTGAAGGAAAACTGAATTTTATCTGGCTGTTGGGAGTAATACTGGCTGTGGCTTTAATTAATCCACATACAATACCAGTATTAGGTAATAATCCGTATTTATCATTTATCAGAGAAGCTGTAATTATATTAATGGCATTGTTATCATTGCAGTTCACAACACATCTGACAAGGACTTCCAACAGTTTCTCATGGCATCCTATCGAGGAAGTCGCCTACTTGTTTTTTGGAATTTTTATTACTATGGTCCCCTGCCTGCTTTATCTCGAGCGAAATGCCGAATCGTTAGGAATTACTACTCATACATTATTTTATTATGCAACCGGTGGCTTGTCAAGTTTTCTCGATAATACACCTACGTCAGTAACATTTTATTCATTAGCAAAAGGATTGGTTAAACAAGAACCTTTCTTACTAAACAATGTTCATGTTGTAGCAGGCATCCCCGAAATATTTATGAAAGCAATAAGCGTAGGTGCTGTTTTTTTCGGCTCTATGACTTACATAGGTAATGGACCAAATTTCATGGTAAAATCCATTGCCGAACATAGTAATATAAAGATGCCTCACTTCTTTGCTTATATGTATAAATTCTCACTTATCATACTCTTACCATTGTTTATATTATGTGAATTGCTCTTTCTTTAGTTAAAAGTTAATAACGAATAGTGAATAATTTCGTTTATAATTATTCATTATTCATTTTTAATTATTCATTATTTTTTGAGACCTTTTTGGATTTCATGTGTCATTTATAATTTGAGTGTTGCAATTTAAAATACTTTATGTAAATTTTCATTGATGAAAAATACATGAACTATACTTTCATCCTTTTTAAAAAGGATAAAAGCAATTATTATTTTTGGCTGTAAGAAAGTATAGTTTAGAATAAATATAAAAAAGAAAATTTATAAATTTACGGAGGTTTCAAATGAAAAGAATTACTCTTCTCTTGTTGACTTATTTTGTCTTTATGATTTCCAGTACGTCCCTTTTTTCCCAGCCAAACACAGGCAATTTCACAATGCAATACACAGACAGGGGAATCACAAGTAATATTTATTTTTGGGTGCCGGAAAATTATGATTCAACAAAGTCCTATCCATTTTTACTTGCTTGGCACGGATCAGGTGATACCGGTGAAAATAATCGCAATTTCTTTGCTTACCTGTTAGCACAAAGAGTAAATGCAATACTTGTATGCCCTGATGTAAATAACATCCTTGATATTATGCAACAGGATGTAACATATTTTACAAATTTAACAGATGCTTCATATAACTACACACTATCCACATATAATATTGATACAAATAAAATTGTTGTTATGGGATTTTCAATGGGCGGAAGTTTTGCTTATCAATTAGGATTGTTAAATCCAGATATGTTCAATGGCATTATAGGATTAGCGCCTGCAATAGGAAGTTTGGATCAAACCATGTGGAGTAACATTAAAAAACTCAGGATGTCAACTATTCTGGGTGATAAGGATAACAACTATACTGTTGTCAATAAACTTATGAATGACATAAAAAATGCAGGAGGTGCTTTATTATATCTTGTCAAACCCGGTGTAAAGCATGTAGATAATGATTATTTCAATTCACAGGAAATTATTGTTGATTTAAGACAATGCTATGATTATGTTGTTCAGACAGTAAATTCACCAACGATTATTTTAAACAGAAGCGAAATTGATTTTGATACGACAGGTATTGGAAATCAAAAAATAATTACATTAGAAATTACTAACATAGGAACTGCCAATCTGATAATCAGTGAAATTAATATAAACAATGACCAGGATTCTGTTTTTCAAATTAACGGAACATTATCAAACATCACAATAACACCGGGTTCGAAACATTCTATTGATGTCGTATTTAATCCCAAAGATGAAACTGATTATACCGGACATATTTCAATTTCTTCAAATGATTCTACAAATTTAACCTTGATACTGAATATAAGCGGAACAGGATATTCATTAAAACCAATAATTGAATGTTCGGATGAAATTTTAAATTATGGAAATGTGAAAATAAATGAAACTAAAAATCAAGGTTTCCGAATTTATAATACCGGGAATCAAAATCTAAATATTAATGATATAACTTTAGAAAACATACCTAATGAGGTTATCACTTTACCCTCTTTAGAGTATCCTTTAACAATTAAGCCTTTGGAATATTATACTTTTACAATAGGATTTTCACCAAAAGATACTATTATTTATCAGGGACGCATTAAAATCAGTTCCAATGCATCCAATTCCCCTGATTTATATTTAAATATCACAGGGAAAGGGATTGCACCAACAGGTGTTGAAGATTTTTCAAATGGAGATAATTTCTCTATTAACATAGAGCCAAATCCTGTGGAAAGTTATTCAATAATAAAAATAAATTATAATGGAGTGATGGGAACAGTATTAAAATTAGAACTGGTGAATATTGAGGGAAATATAATCAAAGAGATTTATAATAACAAAATAGATAATGGTGTATTTAAAATTGAATTTAAATTGCAAGATGTAAATGATGGAGTATATTTTATATTAGCTAAAATTGAAGATAAAGTTATACTAAAGCCATTAATTAAAATGAGATAATTAAAATGAACATGATTCGGATTAATAAAATCAGAAAATATTTTCAGATTTTTTGAGACCTTTATGGCTTTCATGTGTCATTATATTTAGAGTAAAGTAAAAAAATGAAATATAATTATTAAGGGAGGTTTATAAATATAATTGTTACCTGTTGGTTTGATTTTTATACAGGGTAAGGCAATGAAAAAAAATAATTATTATAACAACCAGGTAGCATTTGTTTCAATCACTCTGATAATATTTACATTATTGATAATAGCGGCTGTGGTTTCGATTAGCATAGGATTATTTTGAATTTTTGTTTTCTATAGTGATACATACTCGGGGACAGAGATAGCTCTGTCCCTCCCCCCCTATTCAATTATATATTTTTCAATTTAGAGTATAATTCATATTATTGCATTTCCATTTTTTCATTTGATTTTGGAACTTGAATTATTGAGTAAAGTAAAATTAAACAAAGAAACGATTGAGCAAATAAAGGAAAGAATGAAGAAAATACTTGTGATTCTTTCTAAAGAATATCCGTATGCTCATATCCAGCTTGAATATGAAAATCCTTTTGAACTGATGGTATCAACTATACTCTCTGCACAATGCACGGACGCAAGAGTTAATAAAGTAACTGAAAAATTATTTAAAAAATACAAAAAACCGAAAGATTACGTAAATGTACCTGTTGAAGAACTTGAAAAAGATATTTTTTCAACGGGATATTACAAAGCAAAGGCAAGACACATTAAGCAGGCATCGAAAGTAATAATTGAAAAGTATAATGGAAAAGTTCCAGGCACAATGGATGAATTGTTAAAACTTCCCGGTGTTGGAAGGAAGACTGCTAATGTGATATTGGGACATTGTTACGATACTCCGGGAATAGTTGTGGACACTCATGTAGGTAGAATTGCGAGGCGGCTTGGAATGACGGATTCAATGAATGCAGAAAAAATTGAATATGATTTGATGGAAATTATACCAAAAAAAGAATGGGTTATATTCACTCATTATTTGATTAATCACGGGAGAAAGGTATGCACTTCGAGAAAAGCGAAATGTGAACAATGCGTTGTATCTCAATTGTGTCCTTCTGCTTTTAAAATTGACAAAGATAGAGAATATGAGATTAAAAGTATTAACAATTGATTTTTGGAATACATTATTCGATTCATCTGGTGGAACCGAAAGAAATAATTACCGTCTTGCTGCTTTTATTAAGGAAGCTGATAAGTATGGAATTCAATTCAAAGCTGATGATTTTAATGAAGCAATAAAAAAATCCTGGGAATATTTCAATAATATATGGAAGAATGATATGAGAACTCCCTCCCCATACGAATCAGCTGAGTTCTTCTGGAAAAACTTAAAACTTCCTTATGACAAAGATTCTATAAAAACTTTATCAGAAGAATTTGGCAATGCTATTCTTGTCAATCCTCCAAAGCTGATTGAAGGTGTGAAGGATTCATTAGAAATATTGAGTAAGAAATTCAAACTCGGAATAGTTTCTGACACAGGGTTTTCACCAGGCACTGTTTTGAGAAAACTACTCGAAAAAAACTCAATCATTTCTTATTTCGATGCTTTCAGTTTTAGTAATGAAACGGGTGTTTCCAAACCCCATCCCATAGCTTTTATGACTGTCTTGAACAACTTCGGTTGCAATCCGGAAGAAGCACTTCATATTGGAGACATTGAACAAACAGATATAGAAGGAGCTAAGAAACTCGGAATGAAAGCAATCAGATTCAAAGGAGATACAAGCTATCCCCTTACACCGGAACGTGAAGAATTTACAATTGCCGATGCAGAAGCAGAAAGCTGGAGTGAAATAGTAGAATTAATCAATAATTTATCAAAAAAAATTATTACTTAAAATTTCAGTACATTTTCATAAATTAAATAACTAATAATAATTTTATCGATTTAAAAATTGAATGAGTATGAAAAATCTCAACTGTTACTTTTATCATTTAGTATTTATTTTATTTATCTTCAATACTGCTATCATATTCTGTCAGAATCCAGCCAATGATATTTTATACAAGGCATACGAAAAATTAAAAAAATACAAAAGCGTAGAATATAATGCAGCCATCGGTTTCAAGTTTTTAAGTGAAGATGACACAATTAAATTAAATGGAAAAGTATTTTTAACAAAAAATTTCAATGATACTATATTTAAAGCAAATATATGGTTATCAGCAAATGATTCAACATTTAAGTTTTATGATTTAAAGAGTATTTATGACGTTAATACAAAGCAAAAATCAGTAACAAAATATGACCCACATAAAGGCCAAAGTTGGATAATAACTGGTAATAATATAGATAATATTTTATGGAATTCATTTTTAAATCCTGAAAAATTCAAGAAATTTACAGATTCAAGTAATTTGATTTCATTATTAAATGACACGCTAATAAATAATAAAAAATGCTATCAAATAATTATCAAACAACCTGACGAAAACGATTTTTCAGATAATCAGTGGCTGTTATTAATAAATCAATCAGACTTTGTACCAATTGTATCAAATTGGAAAATTAAATTTCAGGATAATTATCAAATTGATAACTTTAAACTTATTGATTATAGTTTTGACAATGTTCGTAAGGAAAAATATTCATTAAAACAAATACCCAGGTCATATAAAATAGATACTTATAAACCGGAAGTTAATAAATCAGATTACAAACTGCTTGATAGCGGCAATGTTTCTCCTCAGATAACAGGTAAAAATTATCGAAATGATATGAAACTTGATACAATTCATTTAAAAGGTATTATTACATTACTTGACTTTTGGTACACAAGTTGTTTTCCCTGCATTAAAGCGATTCCTGAAATTGAAAAATTAAATGATAAATATCAAGATAAAATTCAAATTATTGGGATAAATTGTTATGATAATAACGAAAGAGGTGTTAGCCGTTTTCCAAAATTTTTAAAAAACAATAAAATTAATTATAAAATTCTATTAACAGAGAAAGTTATTCCTGAAAAGTATAAGATAAAAGCTTGGCCAACTTTTTATATAATTGATAAAAATGGTTTTGTATATTATACCAAACAAGGATTTTCTATCAATTTGTATGACGAACTTGATAATGTTTTAAATACTTTATTAAAAAAATAAAACCACTTTTAGAATCAAAAAAGCCATCATTTCTGATGGCTTTTATAATCTATCTGCACAATATTTATCTATCTTAGTGTAATTCTTTTTGTTACACCATTAATTGTTACTTCACCAATTTTATCACAAGGTTCTCCGCCAATAGGGTCGTAGTTTAATATCATTGAATCCCCTTTATCATTCTGAATTGTTAATTTTCCGGAAACAAAAGTTGATGCACATCCAATTTGAACTTTCTTTTTTAATGGATAATTGGCGTCAATACTAACAGAGAATTCAACTCCCTTTCTATTAATTCCTTCTGCTGTCCCTGTGTAAACATATTCATCATCCCAAATGTTTAGAGGAGTAGAATTTCCTGCAATTCTTTCTACAGTTCTGTTCGAATTCCATGATATTGTACCATTTTTTGTCGTAACACTTGCACTATCAACTTCAATTGACCACTTATATTGCATTACTCTTTCAATGGTCTTTGTTCCGGTTACTTTATTGTCATTTACATAATAATCATCTAAAGAAACAATAACTTTTGAACCGATTTGGCGATATGGACCAATGAATTGGGCATGGATTTTACCTCGCCTGTACATTCCGTCAAGACAAAGACAATTTGTTGTTCCAAAATCAATAGTAATTACCCTGTTAATCGTGTCAATTGACCTTGTCGCACAATTAGGAAGTAATTCCTGGTTAGGTGTTTGAATTTCATTTTGCTCATCATTTTTACCAACAGACATTAATGGTGAGTTTTCTCCTTCATCATCCACAAATTCAAAAATTGACGAGTATTCACCTTCAACCAGGGCATTATCTTCCGCTGATTCGATGTTTTCAATTATTGGATTTGTAGAATTGTTTTTACAACCGTACAAAGAAAGTGAAATAATAGCTAAAGCTATAATAACTAAGTTTAAATAATTTTTCATAATCACTCCGATTAATTTAAAAAATAATTTTTTTTTATTTGACTTAACTGGCCCAAAAAAGGTTTAATCTTAAAAAATATCAAATATAAATTAAGTCTGGAAATTTTGTAATTGACTATATTTCTTTTAACAAATTTTATTTAATATTTAGCAATCTAAATTTATAATTTCTTAATATAAATCCTTCTTCTTTTATGTAAAACAGGATTGAAGAATTTCCATTCACGCTGTACTTTTGTATTGTTTTCGAGCTCCTGGTTCGATTCTGCATATTTGAAACCAAGTTTCATTGCACTTTTGACTATTTCGAGTACCATAACTGTATCAACACCTTTTCCTCTATATTCTTTTTTTACTCCTGCGAAGAGGAAATCAATTGTTTCATAAGTCTTCAATCCTTTTAATATATGAAAGATGCCGAATGGGAAAAGCCGGCCTTTTGCTTTCTGAAATGCTTTCGATAGCGAGGGCATTGAAACAAGAAATCCTACCATTTCATTATTTTCATTGAATACAAACTTTACAAGCTCTTTGTTAATGAAAGATATATACTTATTTATATAGTAATGAACTTGTTTTTCGGTCAGAGGTACTGTGCCGTAGTTTTCAATGAAAGTGTCTTCGAGCAAACTGAATAATTCTTTAGCATGCTTTTTGTATTCTCTTATCGAATCATACTCAGCTATACGATAGTTATATCTTTTCTTAATCCAATCATTCATTTTGAGAAGGTTATCAGGTATTCCTGTGTCATAAGGTGGAGTGGATGAATATTCAACAAAATCTATTTCTTTTTCAAATCCGTATTGTTCTAATAATTTTTGATAATAAGGGTAATGATAGTAGGATGCAATTGTAGGAAGTTTGTCGAAACCCTCTATTAATAATCCTTGTGGATCTAAATCGCAAAATCCATGAGGTCCGGTTATTTCTTTCATTCCTAAATTTCTACCCCAATCTTCAGCTTTTTGAAACAATGCAGATGCTATGTCAAAATCGTTTATTGTATCAAACCATCCAAACCGTATATGTTTAGTATTATATTTTTTATTTGCCGGTTTATTTAAAATAGCGGCTATTCTGCCAACAATATCTTTATTATAATGAGCAAGGAATAATTTGACTTCACAAACTTCAAAAGCAGGATTTTTAGTTGGTTTGAATGTTTCAATTTCATCTCTGAGTAATTGAGGTACATAATATTGATTATTTTTGAATAATTCCAATGGGAATTTTACAAATTCTTTCAATTGTTTATTAGTCAGGACTTCACTTATTTCAATAGTCAATATTCACCTGTCTATTATTGGTTGTTACAATTTGAAAATTATTTCTAAAAATTGATATTACTCTGTCAATGACAGCTAAGGTACAATATTAAAAATAAGAAAAAAATTATTTTTATTCTACAAAATTAAATTCTTCAAAAAAAATAATTAAAAAGATATTTATATAAATCCATTTTGTTTATATTTGGATTATATGATTTGTTAAGACGTGCATTTTATTTAAAATCTGCAAATTAGAAATTAATAAAATATAATGGAGGAATAATGAAAAAATTAATTCTTGCTGTGATTCTCATTGCTTTTTTGTTTCAAGAAACAAATGCTCAAAGTGAAGGGGGACGCCTTGCTTTCGGTTTCAATGGCGGATTAAGCAAATACTGGGGCGAATTTACAGATAATCAGTTCTGGCTCCAGGGACAAGGTTTTTTACGATATAATATAATCAGAACTTTATCTCTTCAGGCATCATTCGGGTTGACTCAAATCAGGTATAAAACCGATGCAGATGCACTTAAATCCTACCCTAACTATTTTGGTCAGGACGCTAAACAAGGTTATAAGTATCCGGGTTTAGCCGCATTAATTACAGATAAGAATTCTGACAGAATTTTAACTTATGAACTGACTTTATCATATAATTTCTTTCCCTCGCAAACATTCGTACCTCATGTTTTTGTCGGATTAGGCTATATGAGTTTTGAACCCAAAATTGGCGATACCGGATATGAAGGAGCTGCACCAAATAATTCATTGGGAAACTATAAAAAATCAAATATGGAATTTCCTATGGGTATCGGATTTGAAACATATCTTAATGATGACCTTGTATTGAATGCAAATGTTACTTATAGAATACTCGGAACAGATTATTTAGATGATTTAGCTGATAAAGATTATACTGGGCCAACTCAATCGGGTGTTCAATCGAAATATGCCGGTTCAAAGGGCGACGATAAACTACTTACATTTGGATTGGGATTAACCTATTACATACTCGGTGAAACCGATTATGATGGTGATGGCTTGACAAATGACAGGGAAAGAGAACTCGGCACAGACCCGCGTAATCCGGATACAGACGGAGATGGATTGAAGGATGGTGAGGAAGTTGACAATTATCATTCAAATCCTAAAAACCCTGATACAGATGGTGATGGTTTGAACGATTATGATGAACCGATGAAATATAAGACATCTAATTTGAAAGCGGATACGGATGCAGACGGCGTTAATGATGGTGAAGAACTAACAAGGAAAATTGACCCTCTTAATCCCGATACTGACGGTGACAAGCTTTTAGATGGAGATGAAGTTAACAAATACATGACAAATCCATTAAATTCCGATACTGACGGAGATGAACTTACTGATGGCGATGAAGTGTTGAAGTATAATACCAATCCCAAAGCCAATGATACGGATAATGATGGTTTGAAGGACGGCGAAGAAGTCAACATGTACAAAACAAATCCTGCACTTGCCGATACAGACAACGATGGCTTAAACGATGGTATGGAAATCCGTCAGTACAAGACAGACCCGGCAAATTCCGATACAGATGGTGACGGATTAAATGACGGTGCTGAAATTAATGAATATGGAACAAATCCGACTGTTATGGATACAGACGGAGACAATATAAATGATGGTGACGAAGTACGTAAATACAAGACTAATCCTGTTTCTGACGATACAGATAAAGACGGTCTGAAAGATGGTGAGGAAATTTTGACTTATAAGACTGACCCGACTATCCCGGATTCAGATAATGATGGTTTGAAAGATGGAGATGAGGTATTAGTATATAAAACTAATCCTACAAATGCGGACACTGATGCAGATATGTTGAATGACGGTGATGAGGTTTTGAAATATAAGACCGACCCGTTAGCGACCGATACTGACAAAGACAAGCTTGCCGACGGTGAGGAAGTTAATAAATTCAAGACTGACCCTGCTAATCCTGATACTGACGGTGACAAAGTTATTGACGGAGACGATGATTGTCCTTTGGTTGCCGGTGAACCAAGTATGACAAAAGGCAAGAACGGATGTCCTCAGCCACCGAAGATTGGCACTAAAACTGATTTCCCGGATATACTATTTATCGTGAATACTGATAAATTTAATTTCGATTACCCGGCAACCTCGCTGAATCTTGCCAAACTTCTCGAGTACGTAAAACAATGCGAAGGATTGTCTGTTGTCATCGAAGGTCATGCTTCAGAAGAAGGAAATAAGAAGCGTAACCAGGAATTATCTGAATTGAGAGCAAAAAAGGTTGTCGAATGGCTTTTATCCCAGGGAGTAAAAGCTACATCAATTAGTGGTGCAGTTGGCTACGGTTCATCTCAGCCGAAAGTCAAAGAACCGACTGGTGCTGCATTGAAGAAAATGTCAAAGGAGAATTTAGAAAATATACGGAAGCAAAACAGGCGAATTACCGTAAAAATTACTAAAACTTGTGACTGATAATTACTTATTACAGGGGGTATGAATCCATCATACTCCCTTTATTTATACGGCGATAACTAGAGGACAGTTAAAAAACTAATTTTTTATTCATTTAAATATGAATTTGTATTAAGATTGTTTTAAAAAAATTTTGATTTGAATATTAAATTTGTTTATATTTAAATAAATTAAATTTTGGGTTATTTAGGTTAATTTATTTTTTTTATAATTCTCTGAAATGAATCGGTGTTTAAATAACAATTTGAAAGGAGGATTAAAAATAAAGATTTATACTTCAACTTTGTTTTCGGAAATTGGAAACACTATTCAAACAATGAGAGGATTGCTTATGAAGTGGCTTAGAACCTTAGAAAACCGGTTATAAGTTCATTCCATAAAGTTCACAATAATAATTCTTCAAAGTTGCTCACTTTACAAATAGTGAGTTGAATTGAAATAATTTTAAATTTTATTAGCTTTAGTTATGATTTGTTATTTTCTCCCGATACAAAACATAATGAATTTAAAGAACAGAATTTCTTTAGGGGATATTTTGTTCAACAGGAATTATTTTGATTCTGGTTAAATACTACACAGGCATCATCAGATAATAATAAATCTTCACAAGTTAAATCAAATTTTTATAAAAAAAATCAAAGGGTAATAAATTATTTAAGTAAATAGGTTTAGTTATAAATTATGTTCAATTAATAATAAGTATTATATGAAAAAATTTTTTGTTTACCTAATTGCACTCTCGATTGTCCTAGTTGGTACTCTTACAGCACAGGACAGACAGATTTCCGGCAAGATTTCATCTGATAAAGGTGAAGCACTAACGGGTGTAACTGTCATGGTTAAGGGAACTGCTATCGGAACTTTTACAAAATCCGACGGAACATACAAATTGTCGGTTCCAAAAACGGCAAGAACCCTTATATTTAAGAGATTAGGCGTCAAGACCAAGGAGTTGAGCATCGGTTCAAACGATGTCATTAATGTAACGATGGAAGAAGATAAAATCCTGATGGATGAAGTCGTTGTTACTGCCATTGGCCTTGAAAGAGAAAAGAAATCACTTGGATATTCTGTTGAAGAAGTCGGTGGAAAGATTATTTCTGAATCCAGAACGACAAATATTCTGAACTCATTGACAGGTAAGGTTGCAGGTGTACAGGTAACAAATTCATCGGGTACACCCGGTGCTGCATCATATATTAAAATTCGCGGCATATCATCAATAACAGGAGAGAATCAACCATTATTTGTAATTGATGGTGTACCGATTGATAATACTATGAGTTACAGCGGTAATCCTGATGATGGAAATAATAATTTGTTGGAAGGGGTAAATTATTCAAACCGTGCAATTGATATAAATCCCGACGACATAGAATCGGTTAGTGTGTTGAAAGGTCCTGCCGCAACTGCTTTATATGGAATCAGAGCGGCAAGTGGTGCAATCATTATAACAACAAAAAAAGGAACGATGAGTGAAGGTGAGCCAATAAATGTGAGCTTTTCAGCAACATCAACTTTCGAAGAAGTTAATAAAATGCCTGAAATGCAAGACAAGTATGCCCAGGGACAATTAGTTGATGCTGCAGGAAAAAGAATGGGACAAAATGGCTTTAATGTGAATACAGCAGTTCCGACTTATAGAGGACCGGGTAAACATGAGTCATTATCTTGGGGACCTCCCCTCACAGGTCTTTCCTGGGATGGTCAACCGAATATTTACGATAAAAACGGAAATATTGTTCTCAATAGTGACCCATCTGCAGTAAAACCGGTTACTCCTTATGATAATATCGGGAATTTTTTCCAAATGGGTTCTACTTATACAGAATCATTAAATATGGCTGGTGGTACGGAGTTTGGTTCTTACTTCTTCTCTTTATCGAATTCAACATCAAAGGGTATTATTCCAATGAGTACATTCGACAGAACTACTGTAAGAATTACTGGAGAAGCAAAAATTTCTTCGAGATTAAAAGCATCAGGTTCTATGAGTTATTCAAATTCCGGTGGCACAAGAATTCAAACCGGTTCAAACACATCCGGTGTCATGCTTGGTTTAGTCCGTACTCCTTGCACATTTGACAATTCTAACGGTTTTGGAAAAGACGGTGCAAGCAATCCAGAAGCTTATATGTATCTCGATAATAACACACAAAGAACATATAGAGGTGTTGGTTTTTATGGTGCGCCTTATGGATACTATGATAATCCATTCTGGACTGTTAACAGAAATACATTTAAGGATAATGTAGATAGATTTATAGGATATTTTCAGACTAATTATTATGTTGCCGAATGGCTGGATATAATGTACAGACTTGGTGCTGATATTTATTCTGACAAGAGGAAGATGGATTTCTCGATTGGATCAAGCAATGTTCCTGCCGGACAGATACAAGATCATCAACTTTTCAATAGTGATATAAATTCAGACTTAATATTAACTTTTACTCAAAAGATTACTGATGATTTATTTGCTAAGTTTTTACTTGGTAATAATATGTATCAATCAAAAGGTACAAGTATATATGTACAAGGGGATGGTCTGAAAAATTTTGGCTTTTATTATTTGTCAAATGCAAGTAGCGAGATATCCAGACAAAGTAGTAGTACTTTAAGGAGATTGGCTTTTTATGGCGACTTGACTTTAGATTATAAGAGCATGATTTATTTGAACGGAACACTGAGAAATGAAATGTCTACAACATTACCTGAGGCAAACAACTCATTTTGGTATGGTGCTGGAAATTTATCTTTCGTTTTTACTGAAGCTTTTAAAGATGTCATGCAGGGAAGTGCTTTATCATTTGGCAAATTAAGATTTAATTATGCGATTGTTGGTAAAGATGCCCCATTGTTTAGTACAACAACACCTTATATTCCACCAACATATGCTGATGGTTGGACAAGTGGAATATCCTTCCCAATTTTAAAAACTGTCGGCTATGCTACAGGTGATGTACTTGGTAATGACAAATTAAAACCTGAAAAGACAACATCATTTGAAGTAGGTGTGGACTTAAGTTTCTTTGATAATCTTTTTGGTTTAAATTTAACTTATTATTCCTCCAAAAGTGTAGACCAAATTTTCAATGTTCCAATTTCAGCTACATCAGGTTATTGGAGAAAGGTTATGAACGCAGGAGAAATTTCAAATAACGGCTTTGAGGCTGTTTTAACTGCAACACCTGTAAATTCGAACAATTTTAAATGGGATTTTGCCATTAACTTTTCAACTTATAAGAATATGGTTGATAAATTAGCTGATGGAGTTGAGAATATTTTCTTAGGCGGCTTCGAAGGTTCATCAATCAGGGCAGTTGCCGGAAAACCGTATGGCTCGATATTTGGATTTGGCTGGCTGAGAGATGCTAATGGTAACGTTGTCATCAATGACGACCCGAATACTTCCGAGTATGGATATCCTATTTTAGACCCATTGGAAAAAGATTTTGGAAGTGCAAATCCGGATTGGCTGATGGGTATTAGAAATACATTAACTTGGGAAGGATTGTCTTTCAGCTTCTTGCTGGACTTTAAGCAAGGTGGTGTACTTTGGGATGGTACGAGAGGAGCATTATATTACTTTGGAACATCAAAGGATACTGAAATCAGAACTTCTGATTTGGATTCAAACCATGTTTTCACAGGAGTTAAAGGTCATTATGATTCTACGGGTGTTTTAATTACAAACGGACAAAATAATAATATAAAGGTTCCTTATGGACAGGGTTGGCTTGGTTTCGGAAACGGGAATGGTTTTTATGGCAGCAATACTGAAGACTTTATCGAAGATGCAAGCTGGGTTCGTTTAAGAGAAATAAGCGTATCTTATCAATTACCAAAATCAATTGTTGAATCAACTCCATTTTCAGATATTATTATTACTTTCACCGGAAGAAATTTATGGTTGAGCACAAAATATAAAGGAATTGACCCCGAAACAAATTTGATGGGTGCATTTAATGCGCAGGGATTAGATTATTTCAATATGCCCGGTACGAGGACGTATAACATTTCGCTGAATGTTAAGTTCTGATTAATTAGTAAATGTATTATTAATAATAAAGAAGAAAAATTATGAAAACAAAATTGTATAGTTTACTGATAATATCAATAATATTCCTTGCATCCTGCGGTAAATGGATTGATACGGGCTTGAATACTGACCCAACTTTACCAAATGATGCTACACTGAATGTTCTGTTACCTACATTGCAGGCAGGTACAGCTTATGTACTTGGAGGAGACATTGACAGATTTACTGCATTGTTTACTCAGCACATAACAGGAACATCCAGACAACATCTTGGCCTTTATAGATATCAGGTTACCGAATCGGATATTAATAATGCCTGGGTTACAATGTATAGTGGACCGATGATGGATATGTATGTAATGATTAACAAAGCAAGGGAAAACGGCTCACCCCATTATCTGGGTATTGCCGAAGTTATGATGGCTTACTCACTTGGATTTTGGACTGATATCCTGGGAGATATTCCCTATTCTGAATGTTTCCAAGGCGACAAAAATTTAAGACCAAAATATGATACACAATCCGAGATTTACACATCCATTCAGAAGTTATTAGATTCTGCTATTGTTCATTTAGGTGCATCTTCAAGCAATTTTTCACCGGCAGAAGATGATTTTATTTATTCCGGTGATTTAGCCTTATGGACAAAAGCGGCATATACTCTGAAAGCAAGATTTTACCTCCATGTGAAGG
This sequence comes from Bacteroidota bacterium, assembly GCA_004322215.1. Classification (GTDB taxonomy): domain Bacteria; phylum Bacteroidota; class Ignavibacteria; order Kapaibacteriales; family UBA2268; genus XYC2-FULL-35-21. Next base: position 31,982 of record SCSM01000006.1, read on the forward strand.
AATTCAATTTAGCATTAACAGCATTGACAAATGGTATTTCTTCAAATGCAGAAGATATGAGGTTTACATTTGGTTCAGCAGAAACTGAAGCTAATCCCTGGTATCAGTTTGTAACTCAACGTGGCGATATTTCCATGGGTGAACCCTTGATGACAGTGATGAATAATCTGAATGACCCAAGAAGACCTGCTTATGCTGAATTAGACGATAGTAGTAAGTATTCTCCTAATTCTCCACTTGGTGCATATTACTCATCTATCAATTCACCTGTTGAATTTGTTACTTATGCAGAAGCAAAATTCATCGAATCTGAATGTAGGTTTTATAATAATGATAAACCGGGTGCTTACACTGCTTATACAGATGCTATCACTTCATCAATTCAGAAATATATACCAAATGCCGATGTTGCGGGATATTTAGCACAGGCTGCCGTTGGTGTCGGTGATGCAAATTTAACGGTTCAGAACATCATGGACCAGAAGTATATTGCAATGTACACACAGTATGAAAGCTGGGTTGATTGGCGGAGAACCGGATTCCCAAGCTTGAATCCAACGACAGGTACTCAAATCATAAGAAGATTTCCCTATCCTCAATCAGAAAGATTATTCAACTTCGGCAGTTTGTCTGCTGTACAGGGTTATTCCCAGGCGACATCATTCATGTTTACAAAAGTTTGGTGGGATAAAATGTGGAATCCATGAGAAAATAATTAAAATTAGAAAATTAATTATTGATAATTATAAAGCGGCTTAATATTACTTATTTTATTAAGCCGCTTTTTTTTTATGTTTGAAGTATGAAAATAAAAACTTTAATATCAAATACTGAAATTGTAACGACAGGTCTGAGTATTGACTCTACAATTGTAGTTGTTATTGATGTACTGAGAGCAAGTTCAACAATATGTGCTGCGCTGTATTACGGAGCAAAAGAGATAATTCCTTGCAGGACAATTGAAAAAGCGAAAGAAATTTATAATAATTATCCAATAGGTACTGTATTGCTTTGTGGCGAAAGGAATGGAGTAAAGCCAAGGGGATTTGATTTAGGCAACTCCCCTGCTGAATTTACAAAAGAAATTGTCGAAAATAAATCATTGATTATGACAACTACTAATTGCACAAATGCAATCTCGAAATTAAAGAATAAAAAAAATATTTTTATGGCATGCTTTTCTAATTTCACTTCGGTTATTGAGTTAATAAGAAGTAAATTAGATAATAAGGACATTGATTTAATGTTTGTATGTGCCGGTGATAATGGGAATAAATCTCTTGAAGATACTGTATGTTCGGGTGCATATATCAATTCCATTGTAAACAGGTATGATAATTGCTACTTAAATGAGGAAAGCCAATTAGCATTGAATACATTTTCGGATGTAAAAAATAACTTAAAAGAAGCATTTTATAATTCTGAGCATGGAAAATTACTGAGGAAATTAGGATTTCAAATGGATATTGATTTGGCAATGAAATATGATTTATTTCCGGTAGTACCTTTTTATAAATACGGGAGAATAATCCCAATTAGTCCCTCTTTCTATAAAGGGGATAAATAAAAGGATTTGAAAGTTAATAAAAAAGTTGTTATATTTCGATACTTACATTGCAGCATAATGACGGAGTTTGAGAATGAGAACAGTTTACAAGGATGCAGAAGTGCATCAGGGTACGCCTAAGCGTACAATTGGAGGTTTTACAAAAACCACATCAAATATTAATCCCCGTACTGAGATTGGCGGTGCAAAATCGAATATTTCCCAAAAAGCTATTTCAAAGGGAGAAGCTTCTAAATTTAAAACAACACCAAAAGGAATGTGGCAATTCCGCTTAATTGGCGTACTTTTATTCATATTCTCTGCCCTATTGACAATTAGCTTAATATCATACACACCTAAAGATGAAATTAACTCCCAAATAGGGATGAGTGATATTTGGGGAATAATTACAGGAAATAGTTCAGTATATGCGAAAATCGGAATGATAAGTAATTGGCTGGGAGTCGCAGGAGCAATACTTTCTAACTTCTTGTTTACATATACGCTTGGATTTGTAATTATTTTATTACCGGCTATTCTGACATTGTGGGGATTGGATTTATTCAAATCATATTCTATCAGCGAAAGAACGATAAAATTAACTATAATATATTTTGTTTTCGGATTAATGTTCTCTGCGACATTCGGTACATTTTCATTATTCGGATGGTTCCCTGATTTATCGAGACAATGGTACGGTGCAGTCGGTGAATTCACTGCACGTTTAACAAATAACCTTATCGGGAAAATTGCAGGACTTTCGCTTTATTTAGCCGCAATGATTTTGACTATAGTTATTACATTCAAAATTGCATTAAAAGATGCATTAAAGGAGGCGGGTGTTTTCTTCAGTCCAGTTAGTTCAAAATTAAAACCGGTATTTGGAAAAGTTACAGATACGGTAAGTTCAGAGTTGGATAAGTTTGCTTATAAGACTGTCGAACAATCCGAAAAATTAAATATTGAAAATCTAGTACCGTTCGGGAAAAATACTCAATATCATTCATCGAATCCACAAAATGTTTCTCCTGCTTTAGGAATAACAAATGATGAAGAAAGGATAATTCCGTCTGAGCCAGATGAGCCGGTCAGAATAATAAGAAGAAATTTAGGTATTGATGTAAATAAATTTCATAATTCATCAAACGAAGATTTAAATATTTCACTTAAAACACAAATAAGCAATTTTTCGAATATTCAAAGTTATATCAGTAATAGTGAAAAAGTTGAAAATAAAATAAATAGAGATAATGAAGTTAATATAATAACAAATTATAAACCAATAAGTCATGATATAAAATCCGAGCAATCTGTAAATGAACTACTCGAAAAGCTGAAATCTGACCTTGTAGCCAAACATATTTTGATCGATGAGGAAACACCGGCTAATGAAAAGCCATTAACCATTGAAGTAAATGAATTACCTGTTGAAACAAAAGTCGAGATTGATTTTCATAATCCGTTAAGCACTTCAATACATGATGAAAAGATAAAATACAAAAAACCATCATTGGATTTTCTTGATGAAGAGGAAGAGATTACAAAAGTAAACGATGAAGAACTAAAAATAAATGCAAAAATATTGCAGGAAAAGCTCGAAACTTTTAAAATATTCATTCAGAATCTTAGTGTTACACCGGGTCCGGTTGTTACAATGTACGAATTTGTTCCTGCACCTGGTATAAAAATCAGTAAAATTGAAAGTTATGCCGATGACATAGCGATGGCATTGAAAGCAAGAGGAATCCGTGTTCTTGCACCTATTCCCGGGAAGGGAACTGTTGGTATTGAAATTCCCAATCACAAACCATCGCTGGTTCGGCTTGGGAGTGTGATTAGATCGAATAAATTCCAGCAAAGCGATTTCAAACTTCCGATAGCACTGGGCAAAACAATTTCAGGCGAAGTTTACATGACTGATTTGACGAGAATGCCCCACTTGCTTATTGCCGGTTCAACCGGCTCAGGCAAGAGTGTAGGAATTAATTCGATTATTACATCGCTAATATATAAACTTCATCCGAAAGATTTGAAGTTCGTTATTATTGACCCGAAGAAAGTTGAGCTAAGGCAGTACTCGGCATTGAAGAATCATTTCCTTGCAATATCTCCCGATATTAATGAGCCAATAATCACAAGTTCCGAAGATGCTGTAATTGCATTAAAGGCAATCTGTGCAGAAATGGATTTGAGGTATGACATACTCGCTGAAGTCGGACAAAGAAACATATTTGAATATAACAGGAAGGTAGCTGAAGGAAAAATCAAGACAGAAGACGGAAAGGTTTACCGCGAAATGCCTTTCATTGTTTTAATAATTGATGAATTGGCTGATTTGATGCTTACATCTGCGAAAGAGGTCGAATCACCGATTATAAGATTGGCTCAGCTTGCGAGGGCTGTCGGCATTCATCTTGTATTAGCAACCCAAAGACCTTCAGTTGATGTTATTACAGGAATCATAAAAGCTAACTTCCCAGCAAGAATTTCATATCTTGTAGCTTCGAGAGTAGATTCTCGTACAATATTGGATGATGGAGGAGCCGAACAATTACTTGGTAACGGCGATATGCTTTTTCTACCAAGCGGTTCTCCAAAACCTATCAGGATACAGAATGCATTCATTAGCACTGAGGAAGTCGAAAGGATTTGCGAATCATTGGAAAAGCAAAAGGGCTACTCACAGCCATATATGCTGCCAAGTTTAGTGGACAAAGGCATTCGTGCCGATAAGCTCTCAAAGGAGGATTGCGACCCATTATTCGAAGAAGCAGCACGGCTAGTCATCCGTCATCAACAAGGTTCAATCTCGATGCTTCAGAGAAGGCTTAAAATCGGCTTTGCAAGAGCAGGAAAAATAATTGATGAACTTGAAGTTATGGGTGTAGTAGGTCCTTCGGATGGTAGCAAAGCCCGTTCAGTGATTATGGATAGTGAAAGCGAACTGGAAGCTGTATTGTAATTTTTATATTGAAAATCATTAGTCATAGCTTTATCACTTGCGATGAAACGAAGAATATAAATCCCGCTTGGCTCCAATGACAAATCAAAAGAAAATTGCGACATACCTGCTACAGTCTGTAAATTTGAAATAATCCTACCATCAATACTACAAAGCATAACTGATTGTACATCAATATCAGCTTTTTTTGTTACAAGCAACAAACTACCAATTTGCTGTGTATAAAATAATTGTCTGCTTCTTCGTAGGATGTTGGTTCGTTGCCGTTGTCTGTGTAATCTTCGAGAACAGCTTTTGATGATTGGACATCGAAGTTGAGATTTTGGGTATATTTGTAACTATTCGGATCGTAAATGAGTATAGTGAAATTCCTGGCTTCAATACTGCCTTGAGTCAGATATGCAGTTTGATTTTCTTTAATTTCTGTTAATGAAGTAACTTTAAGAGAAAAGGCAATTGGTTTTAAATTGCATCCATCATAAAAGAGAATATAAAAATATTATCGTATTTGAATCAATAAACCAAATTTTAATTTCTTTATTAAAGGATTCACCAGAATAATAGATAGGTAGAGTCTGAGTCTGCTTCGCATTCAGATAAATAATAAAAAAGAGTAATGAAATAAATATCATGTATTATGATTTGGTATTGAGCATACATTAAACCTAATTTAATTTAACAAAAGATAATGAATATAGTCGGTCTTTTTCTTTTAATAATATAAAATAAAGACCATTTGACAAAGAGGAAACATCTACTTCATAATTGTTAATATTTTCTTTAATCCAATTATTTGGAATTTTTATTTCTAAACCAAAATAATTGATTAATTTTAATTCTGAACAATTATTTAAATAATTACTTATGAAAACTGAATGGCTTGTAGGATTTGGATATAATTTCATACTATCATAATAATTTTTATTTTTTTCATAAACTGCATTTGGTGAAGGTATATATTTAATTATTCCATCACTGTAAGTTCCAATCCAAATATTCCCTTTATCATCTGGCTTAATTACTTTTATTAATGGACTGTGTAAATTATTAGAATCACCAACAAAGGGAAGTCTTATTGTATCTAAATTTTCTGAATCTGAAATCCTTATTATATAGCTCAAAGGATTTCCTGTCGGATTCCATAAATCGGAAATAGCTCCTATCCATATATTTCCTGAATTATCTTCAACAATATTTTGAATGAAATCAAAAACACCGCCGGTATACAATGAATTTGTACTGTCAAAGATTTTCCAATCATTATTAATTTTCTGTATAGCTATTTGAGTATTGTTTGCTAAAATTAATTTTCCCGTTGAGCTTACGTTGAACTCTCCGATTACAGGTAATTGTGTTTCATCATAAAATATCTGGTTATCTTCATTAAACTTAACTATACCTATAGGCGCTGAAGAGGAAGTATTACCTGCAACATACCAGATATTTCCAAATTTATCATAGCTAATTGAACGCTCAAAATTATGAGCAGAAGGCAATCCAAAATCCTTTATCAAGTCATATTTTTTTATACTGTCATTCACAATTTTATTTAAAAATCTACCACTATTAAACCAAATGATATTATTAGAATCGCATAATATTCCATTTAGATTCAAATATTTATTATCCTGGTTGTTTAATAAACTCCAATTAATATTATCATATTTTAAAATATCATCTTCAGTCGCACACCATAAGTTCTCATTGCTATCAAGGCAAATTGCCCTGACTTGCCAGGATGTATCGGATTGAATTGTTGTATTTGTATTATCAAAGTGCTGCCAGTTTATTCCATCATATATATCTATACCGTAATAAGAACCGAAATAAATAATTCCATTTTGAGCTATGACTATATCAGTAATATGTTTTCTGGAAACACTACCATCAGTATTCGCAGTAAAATAAACCCACTGGCCATCGATTGAATAAGAGTTTATGAAAGTAACAAATATTAATATAAATTGAATAATTATCTTTAACATTTTTCACCTAATAAATAATTATTAAAATTTTATTAATTGAAATTCTAAATCTTCACAAACTTAACTATACTATCACCTATTCTCACAAAATAAACTCCCACACATAGTCCGCTGACATCTATTCTATCTTTGTATTCTGTTTCAATTATTTTGTTACCTAGTATAGAAAAGATTTCTACCTTATTAATTTCCTTGTTTGATTTCAAAAACAAATAATTATAAACAGGATTTGGATATAGAGATATATTTTCTTGGGAGTCATTAAATAATTCATTTACAGATGTCGGAGACAAAAATACTTTAGCAAGATAAAGATTCGTATCAGTTCTCCCATAAACTAAATAATTATTATCAATTATTTCTATAATATCCATAATATAATTATTTTTATCTATACTTTTATTCCATATAAGTTCATTTGGCAACAGTTCTCCATTTTCATTAATTTCAACAATACAAAATTTTGTATTACTCGAAAATTGAGTTGTATCATCCCAAGTATCCTTTTTTGTTGAACCTAACAATAAAAACGATTTACCATTTTTAATCTCAACAATGCTTCTATCAATATAGGTTGTGGAATCTACTTTATATTCTTTGTTCCACAAAACTTTACCATTAGTATCTACTTTTAAAATGGCTATGCTTTTATTTAAAGTAGCATAATATGAGCTAATATCCTGATATGAACGGCCTAATAATATATATTCTTTACTTTTTGTTTCAAGTATCTTGAAAAGGTTAAGATACTTCCCTTCAATTTCTAACTTTGTCTTCCAAACTGTTTTTCCATTTTTATCAATACATCTAATATATGAATATTCTTCTCCCCATTGATATGTCGAAGCATGTCTTGTAAGAACAATAAAAACATTATTTTTTGTTAATACAATATCAGAAAAAGCGAAAATTGGTGTTTCATTGAAATCTAAATCAGTAATTATTGTTTTTACGTATCTGCAATTAGTATCAAATTCAAGTATTCTAAACGAATGTAACATATATGAAGCAACATAATACTTATTGTTTTGTGGAAGTATTACACCACCTAAAAATGAAGAAGAGTCATTATTTTTGTCATAAAACTCATTTAAAAAAGAACCACTATCCGATAGCGTGTATTTTAAAAGATAATTGATTTGAACAATGTCTTGCGGAGATACTGCATAAGGTGTAAAAGTCCCAATTATATTTAAATAATTATCGTTTATTTTAAATAATTGAATATTTACTGGTTTTTCTTTAATTATTTCATACTTCCAGATGAATTCACCATCTTTATCAAGTTTAATAATTCCTGAATTTCTAAATAGATTTTTTGGATTGAGTCCATTATAGGTTAAAAAAATAAGATTGTCAAAAACAGATACATTGTAAGGCATTAAACTAATTAAACTATCTGACGAGAATACCTTTTCCCAGATTACATTATTGTTTGAATATAGTTTGGAAGAAAAAACAAAGAAAATAATACAGGTAATAATTATTAGATTTTTCATAGTTTTAACTCCTTATAAAAACTATATTTTTATGAATTTTTCGAGTTGTTGAAATTCAAGTTTCAAATCATTCTTACTAATACTTATATCAGAAACTTCTTTTATTGTATCAGGTTTCAATACCTTATCAAAAGGATAATAATATGGCTGGAATTGAAGCATAAAATATCCTTTTGCAAACTGCTTTCCGAAAGTAGGTGAACCATCACAAGAATCCGTTTTAATAGAATCAGGATTATAAGAACCTGTATTTGTTAAAACATCATAATCATTTGGCCACATCATTTTAAGGCAGCTATCCTGGGGTTGATATTGTGATTTTACCTGATGTGGCAAACCACCAAACAAAATAGCAAAAACAAACAATGCGAATACGAGGACTGAACGATGGTCTATCCGTACATTCTTTTTCTTCATTTTTATTCCCTCCTATATTTATGAGGTATATTTTTATTTATTTTCGATTGTCATGCTGAAGGGACAGAACAATGTTCTGTACCTACAAAAGCGGTTCTTTCCCTTTTTTTCCTAAGCCAGAGTATCATATTCATCAGTACTTTTCTTAATTAACCGTTTAAAATATAAATATTAAATGAATAAAGCAAGAGAATATTTCTATAAATAAAAATTCCTTATCTATTTCTTCTTATTTTTGTATTGATATTACCAGTAAAACTTGGTTATTTTATATATGCTCAAATCACTTTTGATTAAAAATTTTGCTCTGATTGATTCCCTTGAAATTGAATTTTCCAAAGGGTTGAATATTATTACTGGTGAGACAGGAGCAGGAAAATCTGTAATTGTGGGAGCACTTTTAATGGCTTTGGGTGAACGCGCTTCGGCTGAACTAATACGTGAGGGTGAGAAAAAAGCTGTAATTGAAGCGATTTTCAACTTATCAAAAAAATCAAATATAAATATAATTTTAACTGATAATGAAATTGATACAAACGATGATTTAATAATCAGAAGAGAACTATCAGACAAAGGAAGTTCAAGATGTTTCATCAATGACTCTCCGGTCAATGTTAATATTTTGAAAAAAATCGGAGACCTGCTCGTAGATTTTCACGGACAACATGACCATCAGCTACTGTTAAACAAGGATTCACATATAACTTTACTCGATTCGTTAACCAACATTGAAAGTATCAAAGAAGAGTATTTTTTATTGTATTCAGAGTTAATTGATAAAATCAAAAAACTAAGTGAATTAAAAAAAAATGAATCATTACTGAAATCTAAAATTGATTCTTTTAAATTTGAATTAAATGAAATAGACAGAATTAATCCCAAGGATGAAGAAGAGCAAGTGCTGGAGCAGGAATTGAACATTATTCAAAATTCCGAGATTCTCCATAATCTGACTAATGAATTGAATTTAGTTTTATCGGATGATGAGAACTCTGCCTATTCACAATTGAGTAAAGCTGAGAAGATACTTCAAAAATTAGTTAAAATCGAGTCGAAATTCAAAGAATATTCAGATGAACTCGAAAAATCCTCAGTAATAATAAATGAGATAATAAAATTTGCTAATGATTATTTGACTAACATTCAATTCGACCAGCAAAGGATAGAAGCCATAAGAGAAAGACTTTTATTATTGAGCGGCTTAAGGAAAAAATACGGAACTTACAATGCTATTTTTGAAAGAATATCTTATCTTGAAAACGAACTCAATTTAATTGCAAATTTTGATGAAGAAATTGCCGCACTTGAAAAAGAAATATTAAATCTGAAAAAACTTGCAGGAGAAAAAGCTCATTTAATTTCTTCCAAACGTAAAGAATGTTCAATACAGCTGGATAAATCTGTAATACAGACTTTAAAAACACTCGGAATTGAAAATTCCGTATTCAGAACTCTAATTTCACAAAAAGAAATTGATAATGACCATTTACTCAGACAGACGGATATTTCAGTTATCATAAAAGGAAGGGTTTATTTAGCAAGGGCTGATGGTATCGATGATGTTGAATTTTTCATTTCCACAAACAAAGGTGAAACTCCGAAACCTTTAACGAATGTTGCGTCTGGAGGTGAGATATCGAGAGTGATGCTTGCACTCAAAAGTATTGTTGCAAAAAGTGATAATATGCCAATACTTGTGTTTGATGAAATTGACATAGGGATAAGTGGAAGGATTGCTCAAAAAGTTGGTACAACTATGAAAGATTTATCAAGAAATCATCAGATAATTTCAATAACACATCTTCCTCAAATTGCTGCACTTGGTGATAGGAACATCAGAGTAGAAAAGGAAACAAGTCATGACAGAACAATAATAAAAAGCAGTATAATATCGGAAAAAGAAAAAGTAAAGGAAATAGCAAGACTGCTAAGCGGAGAGAAAATAACTGAAACTTCACTTGAGACTGCTTCTGAGCTCATTAATTATAAATAATAATAATTTAATCAACTTCTATCGGTTTTTCCTGTCGTTTAATATATAAATTTCCTATTATGAATCCTTTACTGAGTAAATAAATAACTGAACCAAATAAACCGAATATTAAACCGATAATTAACATGAATTTCCTATCAGGTGAAAGCCGGTCATAAGGAATTTCGGCTTTATCCAGTGTTTCAACCGTTGCAATATCGCTTTCTTCCTGGATTGCTTCCTGGTACTTTTGGGTTTCAAGATAAAGTATTACCTGAGACATAATCTTTTGGTCTCGAACAAGGTTTGTATATAATTTCACCAATGTTGGTACATTAGTAAGAGGAATAGATATATTATCCCTTGGTACAAGTCCTCCTAACTGAGTCCTTCTGTATTGTTCCTGCAAATCTTTAACTTTATTCCTGTATGCCTTTACTTTAGGGGAATTAATATCATAATCCTGGGTCAATAAACTGAGTTCAACCTCTGATTTTGATAACTCACTTCCTACATTAACAGCGTTTTCAAGGATGGCTTTGGTTTGCTCATCGAGAGCCAATACTTTATTTTTCTTTTGGAAAGATTCCAAAGCATTATCTATAGAATCGAGCTTTAATTTGTTATCAACAAGAACTCTTTCAATGAAAATCCTCTTCTTTCTTGCTTTTGATACATTTTTTCTTCTATTCAAGTAATCCAATCCCTCAACTGCAGCATTAGCAATTTGAGCTGATAATTTCGCAGCTTCATTCTTCGATTTGGAATTAGAAAAATAACCGGTTCCAACAACTGCACTAACAACTATCAATCCGTTACGGTTTACCCTCACTTCAAGTATATTGTCAATTGCCTTAACGATTGCTTCATCATCGGCACCTTTAAAAATAGGCGATGATTTCAGATTTAATTTTTGATTAATAAATTTTGCAACTTCTCTGCTCTTTGTAATGTCAGCAAGTAATTCCAGTTTATTTCCCTGAGATAAGCCGGGAACTGTCAATCCCCCGGACAAACTTTGGAGGAAACTCGAAAGCCCGGCATTTCCTCCTGTTTCTTCAGGTGGTAGTACAGTTGCAGTTGCCTCATATTCATAAGGGACAATAAATGACAAAATCAAAGTGAAAATTACGACGCATCCGGTAACGATAAATGTGAATTTTCTATTCAGTCTTATCAATCTGAATATAATTCTCAAAGAAAGTTCTTCTTTGTTTATTTCTTCTTTTATCATATTCATATTATTATTTCAAATTATAATTATTTTGTTAAAGCTAATATCACTCCGAGAATTGTAACAAGTTGTGTTACAATTGTCAATCCGGTATAAAAAGTAAATTGGGATTCTGCCTCTGGAGGAACAAGAATATTATCGCCGGGTTCAATAGTATAATTCATATTTTCAGCAAGAAATTGCTCACCTTTTGGTTTTACAATTAATGTTTCACCATCATCGGCTCTGAAACCGAAACCTCCCGCTAAGTTAATATAATCCAACCAATTGTAATTCTTATTATAAATTATCATTCCGGGATTATTCACTCGTCCCTGAATATTTACAAAATTTCTTTTTTGAGGAACATAAATTGAGTCTTTATCCATCACTAAAATATTATCTTCACTTAACGGATTATTTTTAATTTTTTCAAAATCTATAGCCATCATCCCTTTTTTCTCAACAATTTTTGCCTGGAAATAACGACGTTCGTTCTCCGACATTTCAGAGTATGGAGTTCTGTATAATCTTTCCATTTGAGGGTCAGATTTTTGAATTTCTGCTTTTCGTATCATAAGAGCTGATTCGAGGGAACTATTGTCGGTTGTACCACCTGCTCTTTCTAATATATCACTAACTCTTGTTTCACCCTGGTTAATAGCATAATAACCCGGATAATTTACTTCACCGGTTACGGCAATCATTTTATCATTATTCCAGTTTACTATCTGCCTTATAAATACTCTGTCTCCAGTAAGCAATGGGAAATCTCCATCCAGGTGCTTTGTAGTATCAAAAATATGTCTCCAGGATGAAATGTTGACTGTCCATCTGTCTATGTAAGAAGTATTGGGACGGAATCTTGTTATTTCTACAGAATCCAAAAATGAAGATTCCAAAAATCCTTGTCCGAATTTAATCAGAGTAGATAATGAATCCCCTTCAACATATTCAAAATCGCCTTCAGAACCGATTTCGCCGTAAATACCGATACTTTCTTTGATATTACTTGTCGGAACAACAATATGGTCTCCGCCATTAACTGTCGGATTTGTTTCTTTTTCATCGGTCATAAAAAATCGAAGTAGGTCAACTTTTAAGCAATTACTCGGTTCATTTCTGTATAATGAAATTTTTCTGATAGAAGCATTATATTTTAAACCGCCGGCTTTTTCTATTACCTCAGATACCCTGTCAACAGCAGTGGCAGGAACAATTCCCGGCTTTCGTACTGCCCCGCTGACTATTACTTTGAACCTTCTTAATTTTTTTAAAGCAAGATATACTTCATTATTTTTAAATATCCTCGCCGCATGTTTTTTTATCAGAGTATCAGCTTCGGCAAGTGTCTTACCTTTTAAATTAACTGTTCCAATCTCAGGAATAATGAGTTTACCTTCTGGTGAAATCGTTGCTTCCACTTCAATCGTTTTGGCACCCAAAACCATGATAGTAAATTCATCTCCCGGTCCCAACAGGTATTTTTGCGGGTCTATTTCTTTTTCCTGCAATCCTGCACTTTCCTTTGCGAGTTCCTGGGCTCTTTGTACAGCATTTGTATCATACTGCTTCTTTCTTGAACCGGTAATAAAGTAATTATCCAGCCAATTTTGTTCTTTCTCCTCTTCCTGGGAAAATAAAAATAGCGGAGTTACAAAAAATAAAATAATTACGGTTAATAAGCTTAGGTTAGAAGCAAATTTCAATTTTCTCATGTATTTCATAATTCTTACAATTAACATTACACAAATTTATTAAAATTCCTATTCTTATGAAAACAAGAATCTTTCGTAATTTCAAATATTATAATAAACTACATATATAATTGTCCACACTGACATTACTTTTGTAATTTTGTTAGTTTGAATTTACAAAATTTTAAATTATGTTTAATAAATTAACTAATTGTGCTATTGATTCAGCACTTAAAGCAGGTAAAATTCTTAAAGAAGGATTCGGCACCTCATTCGAAATATCAAACAAAATAGGTAAAAATAATTTAGTTACCGAGTACGATAAACGTTCCGAATCGATTATTATTGAAAATATTAAGTCATTATTTCCTGAGCATAGTTTTTTAGCCGAAGAAAGTGGTGAAACAGGAAATCAAAATATAGATTCTATACAATGGGTCATTGACCCACTGGATGGTACAGTTAACTTTGCACATTCATTGCCAATTTTTAGTGTCAGCATTGCTGCGATACATAATAATGAAATATTATGCGGCGTTGTTTTCCACCCAATGTTAGATGAATTATTTGTTGCAGAAAAAGGAATAGGTGCTTTTTTAAATGGGAAACCGATTTATGTTTCTAATTCAATTGAACTTGATTCATCATTCTTAGTAACCGGATTTCCATATAATGTAAATACAAATCCCTGCGGATGTATTGACCATTTTGTGTCAATTATTCAAAGGGGAATACCTGTCAGACGGCTTGGGAGTGCGGCACTTGACTTAGCTTATGTTGCCTGCGGAAGATTCGACGGTTTCTGGGAAATAAATTTACATTCATGGGATGTTGCGGCAGGAGTTTTGATGGTACTGGAGGCAGGTGGTAAAGTTACTCAATATAATAATCAGAAATATTGGCTGGATAATGAAACTATGATTGCAACAAATGGGAAGATACATAATCAGATTTGTGATGTTTTGAGTCGCTGTGGTTGTGGCATAAACTTTAGTAATAATCAAAAATGAAATTATCAGTTACATATATGTCGGGTGCGGGAAATCTGTTTTCGGTTATAGATAACAGGAAATACAGATTAAATCATGCAAGACTTGTTGAACTGTCTCATATAATTTGTCAAACTAAAACATTTAAAACAGAGGGATTGCTTGTATTATCAAATTTGGAAAATTATGCTTTCAAAGTTGATTTTTATAATCCTGATGGTTCTTTTGGGGTAATGTGCGGCAATGGAGCAAGATGTGCCGTTGTATTTTCTAATAAAAATAATATATTCGACATTAAATACTTTCAGAATGAAATTCCATTTTTTATGTGTGGGAGAGATTATATTGGAAAATATAATGATAGAAATATAATTATTTATTTTCCACCACCGATTAAGATTCAATCTCAAATTTCTCTTAAATTGGAAAATGAAACCCAAGGCGAAATCGAAGGTACTTACATAGATGTCGGTTCACAACATTTTATTGTTAACTTAAAAAAACAGGCGCAATGGATAAATGTTACGATTGAGAATTTTGATTTGATGAATATTGCACCGAATTACAGATATCATAAATTATTTGCACCAAAAGGAGTAAATTTTAATATATACGATGAAATTGACAAGAAAACCATATTACTTAGAACTTATGAAAGAGGAGTCGAAGGTGAGACAGGTGCTTGCGGGACCGGTGCAATATCAACTGTAATATCATCTGTAATGAATAATGAAACAGAATTTCCGGTAACTGTTATTCCGACGAGTAAAATTCCTGTTATTGTTGATATTGTTGGAACAATTGATAGTATAGAACAAATAACCTTAGAAGGACCTGCAGAATTTATTGGAAGTGATGAAATAGAAATTCCGGATTAACGGAATAATAATTAATAATATGAGAAGAATTTATGAATGAAATATATAAGAAAATATTAGCCCAATCAAAATCAATGTTCGATGAATTGATTCAAATCAGAAGGCATATTCATCAAAATCCTGAACTATCATTTAAGGAATTTTTAACAGCCGAATTTATCAGGGATAATCTTAGAAAAGTCGGTATAGAATATAAAACAATTGCCGAAACCGGAACTGTGGCACTTATCGGTAAGGGTGAGAAATGTGTTGCTTTAAGAGCAGACATTGATGCTTTGCCAATCAACGAAGAAACCAATCTTGAGTATGCTTCGAAAAATAAAGGTGTGATGCATGCCTGCGGTCATGATATGCATTCGACTATGCTTTTGGGTGCTGCAAGAATTCTTAAAGGAATGGAATCGGAATTAACAGGTACTGTGAAAATTATTTTTCAACCCGGAGAGGAGAAATTACCTGGAGGAGCATCCAATCTTATCGAAGAAGGTGTTCTTGAAAATCCTAAAGTCACTGCTATGTTCGCCCAACATATTTTTCCCGAAGAAGAGACTGGAACAATTTCTGTCAATTCCTGCTATATTATGGCATCTGCCGATGAGCTGTACTGGACATTAAAAGGAAAAGGCACTCATGCCGCACAGCCACATTTAGGAAATGACTGCATTATGGCGGCATCACAGCTTGTAATTAATCTTCAGTCAATTGTAACAAAATATAAAAATCCAATAAAGCCCGGACTGCTTTCTGTTACATCAATTCAGGGCGGTTCTGCTACAAATGCATTTCCTGACGAAGTAAAGCTGATGGGAACTTTCAGAGCAAATGATGAGGAATGGCGTAGCAAAATGCACGATGAAATCAGGAGAATAACAAATGAAACCTGCTCTTTATTCGGTATTAAGGGTGAATTGGAAATTGTCAAGGGCTACCCTGCTCTTTACAATAATCCTGAGACAACAGAAATGGTAAATCAGACAGCTAAAGAATTACTTGGACAAGATTCAGTCAAAGTGTTCGAACCAAAGCTTTGGGCGGAGGATTTCGCTTATTATGCACAGAAAATTCCTTCAACATTCTGGTTCCTCGGTATAAGACCGAAGGATATAAAAGATATGCCTCCGCTTCATAATTCAAAATTGATACCTGATGAAAAAGCACTTACTATTGGGGCGGCAATGCTGGCTGGGACAGCGGTTAATTATATAAATAATTTTAATTAAAATTTTATATAATTATTTCCGTATTTATTGAAAAAATATGAGGTAATAAATGAATAATGATAACAGGGTCATAGAGTTATTAACTGACATGTTACAAGAGCATAAAAAGACTAATGAAAGACTGGCAAAAACAAATATAGTACTTTCTGAAATGAGATTGGCTTTTATGAAATTTGCAGATAAATTTGTTCTTGTAACTAATATTGAAGAACGAGTGCTAAAACTCGAAAAAGCTGTATTTCAAAACTAAATCACAATGTACATAAATTTTAAAATCACATAAATCACAATAATCAAATAAATCACAGTTCAGACAACATTCTCCGGTCTTACCAATGTAATCAATGTTATTTCGGGTTTCATTCCGATTCTGATTGGTGGTCCTGCTGTGCCACAGCCGCGGTTCACATATAAGTACTGGTCTTTGTTTTTATAGAGTCCTGCATAATATTTATAGACATAGCGAACAGGTGAAAGTTCCATTCCATCTATTTTAAAGCTGAATTGTCCGCCGTGGGTGTGCCCTGCGAGCATCAAATCCACATCTCTTTTTCCATTGATTTTCGGGTCCCAGTTATTTGGGTCATGACATAATAATATTGTAGGGTCAATGTCATTTAAGCCGTCGAGTGTCTTGTCGAAGTTTGCAAATTTGTCTCCCCAACTTGTATTGTCAGTTGCTGCAAGTTGCAAATTACATCCGTTAATATTGAGTTTTTTATTTTCATTAATAAGTAAATCAATACCGGAATTTCTAATTGTTTTAATTAGTTTTTTATGATTATCATCACTCATATAATGGTCATGATTTCCGAGGCAGGCATAAACTCCATAATGCGCATTCAGTCGCTTTAATCCTTCAACTGCAAGTACCATTTCATCAGGATGATTATTTACGAAATCTCCTGTAACGAAAATTAAATCCGGCTGAACTGCATTTGCCAAAATTGTTGCATTTATGAATGTTTTATTAGTCAGGAATGAGCCAGCATGAATATCAGATATCTGAACAATCTTTAATCCATTAAGTCCGGGTGGAAGCTTTGCGATAGGAATCTGAACCGGATATATGTGAAAATCATAAGTATTTCTTAGCATGTTATCGCCGACAATAAGGAATGGAACACCTGCAAGGGACCATGCAATGTTTCCAGCAAGTTTTCTTCTTGAGAGTGATTTGGGTTCTTGTTGATGTTCGGGAGGAAATCCACTAATTCCCTTTGAGAAAGGGGGCTTTTTAATTACTTTTAACTTTATGTACTTTAAAAACTTTACACTTAATTTAATGATGTCTTTGAAAAGAAGAATTAGAACTATACCAAGTTTTGGGAGATACCAGAAATAAACAAGGTACATTATCATTTTGTTTGTAAGTGTTTGAGCTTCGTCTCTCGTTCTAAAAATGAAAGAAGAAATTGTCAGCAAAACCATAAAACCGGAAATGAAAACCGGAAGACGTCGAAAAAATTTTTTGAAATTCCTTTTTTTTAGAAACCGGGAAAGACTAATTGAAAAATAGAAATCAATTATTGTTAAAGAAGAAATTATTATAATAATAATTAAAAAAAACCCGTGCATACTTAAAAATTACCAAACTGAATCAAAAATCACATCCACATAATAAAGTAACATGATACGGTCAAACAAAAAAATTATTATTTTCCGATAATTCTCATTTTTTGGAAAATTACATTAAAGTTAAGTCCTATATTTGCAGATTATTTTTTTACAATTATTCAAGGAACATAATTATGATACCATATATTACAACTGAGAACTTAGATTCAAAAACTACATCGTGGCTTAAAACAATCGAGCCGTTCAATCAGCACCGGCTTAAGCTCTCAAAAGATAAATCCGCCCTTATGGTGATAGATATGCAGAAGTTTTTCCTCGATTCGACTTCTCCAACGTTCACCTGTGGCGGTATTCCGATTATCCCTAATATAAAAAATCTAATCAATGAATTTCGTAAATCAGAAAGACCAGTTATATATACTAAGCATGTTCATAATCCATCCCTGAATGACGCAGGAATCATGGAATGGTGGTGGGAAGGTATGTGCATCGAAGGTTCACCGGAAAGTGAAGTTCATGATGAGATTACTCCGATTGCCGGTGAAAAAGTGATTCTCAAACACAGGTATTCTGCATTTTATAATACTGATTTAGAGACTGTTTTGAGAGTATTAAAAATTGAAGATTTGGTAATTACCGGAATAATGTCAAATATGTGCTGTGAATCAACAACGAGAGATGCATATTTCCGTGATTACAAAGTCCATTTTCTTGCGGATGCAACCGGAACAGTAACAGAAGAAATGCATCTTGCCACTTTGCTGAATCTCGGTTTCGGTTTTGCAAATATTACAACGACAGAAAATATTTTGAAACAGATGAAGTAATTATTTTATTCCGAGCCAGAATAATAACGATTTTTCGAGTTGGATTATATCCTGTTTATCCAACTTACCTACCTGTTGAATAACTAAAGTATCTTCAACAGTAAAAATTCCTCTTTTTACTGTTGAAGGTACATTTAATCCCGTTTCTTTCTATTTGCTCAAAATAAACTCTCCAGGTAAAAGATTGTGAATATTACTTGTTAATAGAACAATAATTATGTCGTTTGAAGGATGTTCACTACTTATGATTATAGCAGGTCTGACTTTAAAAGCAGTTAAACTTGTAAATGGATATTTATTCAGGATTATTTCATTTTTCAAGAAGTTGCTCATATATATCATCGTTATCGTTATTCCAGATTTTATCCAGCATTTCTTCAGAAGCTTTTATTAAATATTCTACTCTTGGTTCTTCAATTATGGTAACAAGCACCTTAGAACCATCCAGAATATTGGCGTCCTCCGGTAATTTCAATTTACCGCTCTCATATACTGCCTGATGTGATATTAACATATTATCCTCCTTTTATTTGTATTTAACGTTAATTTTAAGAATATATTGAAACAAAATTTATTTTCTTATTAATTTACAAATTAGTAAAATGATAACTTTCTAAATATATTATGAGAAAAATATTACTTGGTTTTATTTGTATCTGTCTGCTCTATATTGGAGGAGGCGGAATTTATGGCGGCTTGTCATTTATTACTGACCCTACGGGAAAAAGTATGGGTATGTCTCCTGAATTAATCAAAAATATTATTGTTCCGAATTACTTTATCCCTGGTATAATGTTGTTAATATTATTTGGAATTATTCCAATCATTACAACTACAGGATTGATATTAAAACATGGATTGCCTTTTATCACACCCCATGATAATAAACCGAAACATAACTGGGTTTGGCATTCGGCTTATCTACTGAGTATGGCACTTGTATTATGGATATTATTTCAACTCCTGCTGATTGGATATGGTCATCAGCTCCAGGTGATGCTCCTCGGTGTTGGTGTCATTATGTTTATTATTCTCAGAAATTCTGAAGTGAAAGAATATTTCGGTGAAATAAATACATAGGTGAATAATGGAACTTAACAAGATAGTAAAAGAAATAAGAGATTTTCTTAAAAAAAATGCAAATGAAGCAATTGTTAAAAAATACTCTCGTTACTTTAAGGATGGATACGACGGCTATGGCATTGAGCAAGAAATTTTTATTCAGAAAAAAGAAGAGTGGCTCAATAAATACAAAGAAAAATTAAGTATAGAGGAGTTTCTCGAGTTTGGTGGAATGTTATTCAGTTCCGGCAAGTATGAGGAAGGAGCTTTAGCAATTCAGTTTCTTATGGGGCAAAAAGCTAATCTGGATAAAAATTCATTCAATGTAATTGGCGATTGGCTCGATAAATATGTTAAGAACTGGGCTCATACTGATTACATCTGTAGTGAACTTACTCCATACTTCTTCGAGAAGAATATAGTAAAATTAGACGATATCAAGCCATGGCGGTTTTCACAATCTCAATGGAAACGCAGAGCAGTTCCTGTAACTTTAATCAAGCTGATGAAGCGAGATAAATCGCCTGTTCAATATCTAAATCTTATTGACCCGATGATGATGGACAAAAACAGACCTGTACATCAGGGTTTAGGCTGGTTCTTACGTGAGACCTGGAAAAAATATCCTGAACCTGTAGAATCATTTCTTCTAAAATGGAAAAACACTGCACCACGTTTGATATTTCAGTATGCAACTGAGAAAATGACTAAGCAAGATAAAGAGAGATATAGAAAAAGTAAATAATGAAAACCTTATTGAAAAATATTAATTGCAAATATGTTTTCATTTAGGGAAATCAAATATTTATCAAATTTAATCGTATTGAAATCTGTTTTTATTATTAATAATAATTACTGTGTTTCCAATCAGGGTATTTTTATTGCTTGGAATGAACCGGGATTTTTCGATAAAGTATATATTAATACAGAGACAAATGCAATATCATGGAGTGAGGATATTGAACTATGTCCTGATAGTTTATATCTAAAACTAAAAAATTTATCTTTTGAAGAGTGGGAAAAATCTGAGTTAGTAAATGCCTCAAATTAGCAGATTCTTTGGAATTATTGTGTTTAAGATTTTCTTCAAATGTAAATTTTACAATTAATATAATTTAAATAAATATCAATTCTCTCACGTCAATCATTAATTTTTCAGGTATAAAATGGAAGAAACCAAAAATATCGCGCTTGTTGCACATGACAATTGCAAGAAAGACCTTACAGAATGGGTGAATTGGAACTGGAGTTTGCTGCTGAACCACAATTTGATATGTACAGGTACAACCGGAAAGTTAGTCGAAAAAGCTTTGTTAAAGAAAATAGGTAAAGAAAAGGTTTCAGAAATTAAGATTACAAAATTAAAATCAGGACCTTTTGGTGGCGACCAGCAGCTTGGTGCAATGATTGTTGACGGAAAAGTTGATATACTTATATTCTTTTGGGACCCTATGCAGCCGCATCCTCACGATGTTGACGTGAAGGCACTTTTAAGAATCTCTGTTTTATATAATATTCCAACAGCATGCAACAGGTCAACTGCCGATTTCCTAATTTCTTCACAATTGATGAGTGAAAATTACGAGTCAGTGCAAAGAGATTTCTCTGCTTATCTAAACAGAAAAGTATAATTATTTTTAATTAGGGTTTCTTTGTTAAATCTTGTTTGCTGATTTGATTATAATTATTGTATATTAGAAAGTAAGGATATTATTTTTTTGAGATAAAGACTGTTATTTAAAAAAAATAATCGAAGTAATATTACCATCATCAAAATGACAATTTACTGCATCTTTTATATTTTCCTTAAGTTCTTCTATACTGTTACTTTCAGTATAAATGCTATGTCCTAATGCTTTAGTAGTAAAACCACCTTCGGGAGCTTCTTCAATTAAAAAAATTATTTCACTCATATCTAAATTTTTATTTGTTATTGATGATTTAAACTAAATACTTAAAAGAAAATTATCAAAAAAGTATATAATAAATAATAATTTATGAATTTTACTACGAAATTAACATTTTAGTTTATTACAATTCCTCTCCCATGCTTTGGTACAATGAATTCCTGTGGATTTAGTAATTCCTTTTCCCGTAAAATTTTTAATTGCCTTGGTGCATCAAGCATATTGTCACTACCTTGTGAAAAAGTTCCCCAGTGCATAGCAATTGATGTTTTGGATTTTAAAATTTTATGAGCTTTGATTGCCTCGTCGGGAGATATATGAACATCTCCGAAAAACCATCTCGGTTCAACTGGTCCGATTGGTAATAATGCTAAGCGTATTGGACCGAAATGTTCAAATATTTGTTTGAAGTGATTTCCAAATCCCGTATCACCGGCAAAGTAAACGGGTCCCAAAGCTGTTTGCAGGACATACCCACCCCATAATGATTTGTCCCAATCATTTAATCCCCGCATTGAAAAATGTTTTGATGGGACAAAAGTAATTTTATATTTATTCTTGAATTGATATTCTCCCCACCAGTCAAGCTCGATTGCATTGTTCAATCCCTCATCATACATTAATTCTTTATTACCGAGAGGCACAAAGAAAAGAGGATTAAATTTTTCTTTTAATCTTTTCAATGTCGAAATATCCATGTGGTCGTAGTGATTATGACTAACAAGAACAATATCAATCTGCGGAAGTTCTTCAAATTTTATACCGGGTGGACGGTGTCTTTCCATACCTATTAGAGGAACAGGGCTTGCGACTTCAGAAAATATCGGGTCAGTTAAAATATTCATACTGTCAACCTGAATTAAAAAGGTAGCATGATTGATAAAAGTAACTACAATGGAATCACCGGCTATCCTCTCAGCAGGTTTGGGACCGGGTTTCTCGTTCCACCATTCATCCCAATCGCCTTTAGAGCTAAAAAAGAGAAATTTAAATAAGTCCCATGTAGAATGAGAATGAGATGAATCTTTATTATAAAATTCTTTCCCGTTAAAGTGGTCTGAAACCGGTCCTTTGTAATATGAACCGTCAAAGGTGCTGCAACTATATAAAATTAATAATTGAAAATTTATTAAAAGTATTAATATTATTTTTTTCATAAATTCATGAATATAAAAAACTATATCATCCCAATAAAAGTTCCCATTCTGCCGGACAGGTTTTTGTCCCTGCGATATGAGTGATATTCTATATCTTTTATTGTACATATTTCAGATATTTCAATATACTCTTCTTTGACTCCTGCAGATATTAACTGATTTTTAATTTGTAATTTATTATCAAACAAATACTTTTTTTTCCCCTTTATTAAAGGTGGACTAAGGGGTATAATAGCCACCTTTTTCAAAGGGGGATTCAGGTGGTTCCCTTCATTATCTATAAAATATTTCGCAACATCATATCCCACTTCATACTTTTCTCCTGATGCAGAAGGGCTTATCCATACCTGCATATCCTTTGGGTTAGAGCCATGCTTTTTCATAAGCTCTATCCCCTTTCCTGCAATGTCCAAGCTTGTACCTTTCCAACCTGAATGAATTGCGGCAACTGCCTCCTTTTTCTGGTCATATATTAGTATTCCTGCACAATCAGCAAGTGAAACACAAAGTACAATTCCTTTTTCAAAGCAAATCATTCCATCTCTCACTTCCCTTTCCTGTTCTAGTCCTTCAATCGAGTTAGAATCTACAATTTCAATCTTGTCACCATGAACTTGTTTTTGGAAGATTACTTTTTTTATCGAGGGATATTTTTTTTTCAGATATTCTGCTAAATACTTTCTGCCATTGTTCGCTTCTTTTACATAGAAATCACCAGCGGGAGATATAGAGAATCCATTTGGTGGAAATTCGTTTATGTTTCTTTTTGTAATACCTGATATAATTTTAGATTTATCGAATATTACTGGCTCATTTATTTCAATCATACTTTCTAATCCTTGTCTAATTCAATAATCTGAGGTAAATGTACTTTCAGATTAAGTTTTTTCTCAATTTGATTTTGAACACCCAGGGATAGAGGAAAATGTATGATTTTTCTTTTATATTTAATATGGTCGGATATATTGATTCCCACGTTCCCTGTATAACCAATCACAAGAGAATCGGGATTTTCTAATATAAGTTTTTCCATTGAATAGTCCCTTGCCGGATATTGTGAAGGTTTTCGGTCTGATAGTAGAACAAATGTTTTATATTCATTTAAGGGGACAATAGCCGCGATATAATTTTCTCTCGGATAAATCTTTATTTCTCTTTTGTTAGTAGTCCCATTATATAGTGTCAGAGCTATAAAACATGCAAATACACTAACCCCAAACCTTAACAATAATTGTCTCCTTGAATAGGATAATAAAATATATAATAATCCTAAAGAAATCAAAATTGAAAACAGGATTGTAATGTTTCCTTCAAGCGAGGACAGAGGAATTTTCAATAATAATTTATTAAGCCAAACTGAAATATCAATTAGGAAATCTGTTGAAGCGGCATAAGCAAAACCAAGCCAGGTGCTAATGTATGATAATCCCACTGCCATAAGTGCAAATATCATGGCAATACTATAAAGTGGAATGATGAATATGTTTGCAATTGGTGATATTATTGAAAAAACTTTAAAATAATAAGCAACAATCGGTGAAACAATTAATGAAGCTGAAAAAGTAATAGCAATAGATGATAAAATGTAATTTGATACATTATTATCAAGTTTGATAAGATTAAATAAAGCATTCCTGAATGGATTATACAGAAATGCTATACCGAGCATTGCAGCGGCAGACATCTGGAATCCCATAGAATAAATCATTCCCGGGTCAAGGATAATTACGAGAATAATTGAAAGAGAAATGACATTTATAGCACTCACTCTCCTTTGAGATGTATTAATTAAAAGAGCTATAACTGCCATTATTCCCGCCCTGATAGCAGGCGGCTGCATACCAGTCATTATTACAAATGCAGCAACAAGAACTGTGAATATTAAAAGTTTTACCCATTTCAACCTTATAAAACCAAGAAGAATGAACAAAACAGCGGCTATCACTCCTACATGCAGTCCGCTGACTGAGAGAACATGCGTAGTTCCTGTCAACGAAAATTCTCTTCTTAAAGTTTGTGGTACTCTTGTCTGGTCGCCTGTCAGAAGTGCAAGTATTATTCCAAAATTTTGTTTACTGAAAAGGTAATCAATTTTCTTTTCAATTTCTGTAACTACAATTTCTCGGTAATAATTTAAATCTTTATTTCTCCGAATAATTGAAACCTTTTTTGCAGTAGCATCTGCAATCCACTGAACATCAATAGATGCGGTATATTGTTGCTCATTCATATCAGTCGGGAGTACTCCTTTTTTAGGAAGCCGGATTTTAACAGGACAGGCAAGAACCGTTCCTGCAAATAATTCAATAGGATTTTTATTTAATCCTTTAATATTCAAAATGACGCTCGCATTATTTATCGGAGGTAATGCTTTGTGGTCAACTATTCCTTTAACAATACAGCGATATGAATAAGGAGTTCTTTTCAGAGTCTTCACAATTCTTCCTTCAAGCAATGAAGAAGAAGTTGGAATAATTTTGTTTGGAACTTTGAATGAAAGTTGATTCAATTGTGCTGAAATGAAAAATCCAATCGTTAATCCAAGAAAAAGATATGCAAGAAATTTCTTTCTGAAAAGTAATGAAAAAATAGATAAAATCAAAGCTATTACTATTATATATAATAATGTTACATCATTTATATTATAATTACTGCCAACAATAATACCTAATATTATTATAATTAATAATTTAAGTGCTGGATTATTTGATATTAATTTCACAAAAATAACTATGATAAAGAATTTAAAACATATTATAAGTCTAATTATTCAAATATATTAAAAATTGTTGAGATGAGATAATGGTACTTGATTTTACAGAAAAAAATTAATAATTTTTTTTTAACTGAATTTTATCATTTGATAGGTGAATAAAATGGTACGATTAATTTTTTTAACTGTTTTATTTATTATACTATTCTTTTTATTATCACATTATGTTTTGAATTGGATTAATAATACTATTATTGAGGACATCATATTGAGCATAGTGGTAGGAATAATATGGATTATCAGTAAGAAAAAACTATAACATCAAAACACTTTGATTTAAAATTAGATAATGTAGAAGGAATAATTAAAGAGGAGAGTGCTAATCATTTCTAGAAAATGGAGGGTGTAGGCGGAAAATTGTTCTTGTTTAAAGATTCTCTCCTTTTCAAATCACACAAATATAACATTCAAAGGCACAGTCTTTCAATTCCAATTAGTGAAATAAAAAGCTATGATATTTACAAACTTTTCGGTGTGTTTCCACTTGGATTTAAGGTTAACACATTAAATTCAAAAGAAATTTTTATAGTTGATAAACCAAAAGAATGGATTCATGCTTTGCAAGCCTCTACTAAACTAGGATTTTTGGTTTAATTTAATAATTTATTTTTTAGGGAAATATTTATAAATATCTTTTCGGTGAAGGAATCTTGTGATGATAATAATTGATTCAAATAATTCAACCCCGATTCGATAATTTCCAATTCGAATCCTGTAGTATTTATCAAAGCCACTTAGCTATTTAATTGATGTTAAATCGTTTATGTTTTTTGATGCTTTTATTAATGAAATTATGTCTTCAAGTTTTGATAAAACTCTTTTATCATTAATATTATCCAAATCTCTATAAAATGTATTTTCGAATTTAATTATCATCAGCTTTTTAATTTTCTGTTGATTTTATCCAGAATATCAGACTCATTTACATAGTTACCAGTTCTGCCTTCTCTTATTGCATTACCTAAGCATAAGTCCTCAATCTCATCAATAACTTCCTTCTTTATCTGGTTCCTTTTAGTATCTATCACCTGATTGATAGCATTTTCAATAAAGTCAGACATTGATGGTAGAATTTCGTATTTAGCTGTTGTATTCATATTATTTCTTAAAAATTTAACAATTTAATTTTATATTATTACAAAACTAAAAAACAAAAAACGAAAATATGTGGATATTATTCTCTTTGTACTTAATTTCACTTTACTTCGTTAACAATTATATTTTAATTACAATCGAAAGAAAACTATGTGCGGAATTGTTGGTTATATTGGCAATCAGAAAGTATCTAACCTGTTAATCAATGGATTGAAAAGAATGGAATACCGGGGCTATGACTCAGCCGGAATCAGTGTCCTGCAAGATGGCACAATCCAAACAATTAAAAAATCAGGTAAAGTATCCCAATTGGAGAAACTTGTTGACCACAGTTTATTTAATTCAACAATAGGCATTGCACACACTCGATGGGCAACCCATGGAGTACCAAACGATATAAATGCTCATCCTCATCATAGTTCCGATGACAAAATATCTATCGTCCATAATGGAATCATTGAAAATTATGCTGCAATAAAAAAGAATCTTATTGAAAGAGGATATACTTTCCGTTCGGATACGGATTCTGAAGTGCTTGCAGTAATGATTCAGGCAATTTATGAAAAAGTAAACTGCCTTGAAGAAGCAGTCAGATTTGCCCTCAATGAAGTGGACGGAACATTTGGTCTTGTTATACTTTCAATTAATGAACCTGATAGAATTATCGCCGCCCGCCGCGGCAGTCCAATGGTGCTTGGCATTGGAGATGGCGAATACATTGTTGCATCCGATGCCGCTGCAATAATACAGCATACACGTCAGGTTGTTTATCTCAATGACAATGAAATGGCTATTATGAAACGTGACGGTTTCGAAACCAAAACAATAATGAATGAAGCTACCACTACACACATACAAGAAATTGAATTTGACCTCGAACATATCGAGAAAGCCGGATATGAACATTTCATGCTTAAAGAAATATTCGAACAGCCGGAAACATTCAGAGATGCTTTCAGAGGACGTTTGCTTGCTGATAAAGGAAATGTCAAGCTTGGCGGATTAACACAAGTCGAAGAGAAACTCAGGAAAGCAAAAAGAATAATAATTACTGCATGCGGAACATCCTGGCATTCTGCTCTTGTAGGTGAATATATCATTGAAAATCTTGCTCAAATTCCGGTTGAAGTTGAATATGCTTCCGAATTTCGGTACCGCAATACTCCCCTCTACCCTGACGATATTGTTATAGCAATCTCTCAGAGCGGAGAAACAGCAGATACACTTGCCGCTGTTTATGAAACAAAACAGAAGGGTGCCACTCCTATTGGCATCGTGAATGTTGTCGGAAGTTCAATTGCAAGGGAAACCGAA
The DNA here is from genome assembly GCA_004322215.1 of Bacteroidota bacterium. GTDB lineage: Bacteria > Bacteroidota > Ignavibacteria > Kapaibacteriales > UBA2268 > XYC2-FULL-35-21. Next base: position 60,073 of record SCSM01000006.1, read on the forward strand.
GCCGGTATTTACATACATGCCGGTCCTGAAATCGGTGTAGCTTCAACAAAAGCATTTACATCACAAATAAGTGTACTTATATTAATTGCATTATACCTTGGCAGGATGAGAAATCTATCCCAGAGCGACGGGAAAAGAATAGCCGCAGAAATACTCGAAATACCTGAAAAAATCAAACAAATACTGAACAGGGCTGAAGAAATAAAATCTTTAGCAAAGATGCAATCTAAATCGAGAAACTATCTCTACCTGGGGAGAGGTTACAACTTTCCTGTTGCACTCGAAGGTGCTTTGAAGATGAAGGAAATTTCATATATACATGCCGAAGGTTACCCTGCCGCTGAAATGAAGCATGGTCCTATCGCTTTGATTGATGATAATATGCCTGTTGTCATTGTTGCTACCAAAGATGAGATTTATGAAAAAGTAATCTCAAATATTCAGGAAATAAAAGCACGTAAAGGTAAAGTAATAGCCATCGCTACTGAAGGAGATGAAAATATCAAGGATTATGCTAACCATGTGATATGCATTCCTTCAACATTACCAATGCTTACACCGGTATTGGCAGTTATTCCTTTGCAGTTAATTGCATATTATACTGCTGTTGAGCTTGGCTGTAACGTTGACCAGCCGAGGAATCTTGCAAAAAGTGTAACGGTGGAGTAAAGACTTAATAAAATAGAGTTAAGTTCAATTAATCTTTTATACAACGGACTGAAAACCCACATTTTGGATTTGAATTAGCTCTGTAAATTTTAGTTTCACTATTGTTTAAATTCCTGTAATAAGCATGCATATCACATCCTACTGAAGTTGACCACCAAAGCCCATTAAATCCAATCTTAAAAAATCTACCGTCAACATTTCGCCAACCTCCAGGCAGAGCAGTAAATCCACTCTCGTTTGATGCATCGTTATTTGGGATTTCCCAATGTATATTTCCGGACTCCTTTAACTTGCTTCCCTGATTAGTTCCTCGCCAATGCATTGTATCAACTTCTGATTGAGACATTCCTAAACTAATTTCAAGTTCTTTCCATTCACTATCATCAGGTATATGCCATCCATTGGGTGCCAAGCCCCTTGGATCGATTACAGCATACCAGTTATATAGCTTTCCATATATTCGTCCATTATCCGATTTATTTTCGTAATAACACCATGCACCAGTAGTTAATTTCTCCCATTCTTTAGCATCTTTAACTTCTGGTATTGAATCTCCATTCCGATAATGGTCAACATCAAGATTTTCCTTCATCCAAACTTGCTTATCAATTTTGACTTCCTGACACTTTAGAATTCTTACATTGCATAAGAAAAATAAAGTTACTGTTATTAGTACTAAATTTCTAATAATCATAATAATCAAATTTTTTATAATTGATAATGACTTTTATCAATATATTTAATTACAAATAATTTTAATCAGATTTAATTAATGTAATTAAAGTTGGTTTTAAATGATAAGTTCTTAATCGTTAAAATTATATCAAAGTGGAGCATATTACTTTTATGTTGGGACACTATGTATGCTCCACCTGATATAATTTTTTATTATTCATCGTCATTCATTCCGGGACCTCTCCCACCGGGTCCTCTACCCCTGTTTTTCATCATATTCAGCAATATTTTCTGAAGTTCTTTCATGAATTTGGACTCAAACACGAGAAATTTTGCATATTCTTTTGGTTCCAGAACTGTTTTGAAAGCTCTTAGCTTCTCGAGAAAAGCATCATTAAGTTTAACCTGACTGTTAATCAGTTTTTCTGTAAGATTGGCAATTTCATCTTTAGAGACATCCTTTTTTACTGCTTCTGCAAGGTCATCTGCAGCCGCATCAACTGCCATTCTTTGCTCGTCAACTTTTTTCTCATAAGCCGTATATTTGATTAAGAATTTTTCTGCAGCTTGCTCATCAAGATTAAGAATTTCGAGTAATTTCATCTTTTTCATCATTGCTATTCTCTCTTTTGCCTTATTAGCCGGTTGTGAATAACAATAGCTGAATGTAATTGTAATAACAATTAAGACTATAGCAGTTTTTTTAAATATTGAAATTAACATTTGATAACTCCTTCAACACATTTTGAAAATCATTTTCTTCCATATTATTTAGTTCATTTACAAGATTATAACTTTGGTTCTCCGGCATAGAGATTAACGAAGTTTCAGAGCCGGTTAAACTTGATGACAAATGCTGTGCAATGAAATCATCCCAAAGTCTATTTGCCGTATTTTCATCAACTCCAGTTGATAATTCCTTCCTGTTTTCTGATGCAAGATTTGTCGTAATCGTTAATATATCTGCTTTTTGTGCAGTGCTGTCAAATAATGATAATGCATCCATTTTATTCAGAATATGGTATTCGCTCATACTTTTATTTTTATCCTCTATTGACTTTGAATCCTTCAAACCGGGATTAATAATGAAAATAATTATTAAAACTATTACTAATCCGATAGATGGAACGAGGTATCTTGTCGCGAAAGTGAATCTTCTTTGACGGATTGATTTTTGTTCCAACTTGTTCAGAACTTTAATCGAAAGATTCCTGGTTTTCTGAGTTATCTTTTTATCAAGTTCCATTGAATCGACTCTTCCAAAAACTGCTTTCACCTGCTTGATTTCATCCTGCAAATCAGCATATTTTGGTATATTATATTCAAACAGCTTCTTATCTTCATCTGTAAGACGTCCGAATACATAATCCGGAAGCATCTCCTGCATTTTCTTATAACTCAGTTCCCAATTTTGTAAATTATTTTCCATAATTTTATCCTTACCATCTGTCATAATTTCATTTTTGAATTTTCAATAAATTTTTATATAAATTTACTATTTAATTTTCTTTAGACTATTGACTATCGGCTTTCAACTGTTGAGTAATCTTCTTAACCGCATGATAATAATTCGCTTTCAATCCTCCTACCGATGTCCCTAATAATTGAGAAATCTCTTCATAACTCATTTGGTCGAAATATCTCAATGAAAAAGTTTCTCTTTGTTTTTCAGGTAATTTATTTAAAACATTCAGCAATGCTACCTCTTTTTCTTTCTTCTCCAGACTTTCAAATGGTGTTTCATTATCTGCCTCAATTGTCATTCTGAACGAAGTCGAAGATTCATCATCATTATCTGAAAAATCAAGTCTCATAAAGTTCAATATTTTCTTTTTTCTTCTTATATTCGCTGCAACATTAGCTGTTATCCTGTATAACCAGGTCCTGATGTTACTGTCACCCCTGAACTTATGCAGATTGTTGAGTGCTTTAATAAATACCTCTTGAGCTGCATCGTCAGCATCATCATAAGATTGAAGGTAACGCAATGCCGTCGAAAACACAAAATTCTGGTGCTTGCGTACAAACGCTGTTGCCGCTCTCTCGCTTCTGTGTTCAGAATATTCCTTTATAATTTCTAAATCGTTGTCCAATACCAAGGCAATTGCATCCATTGTTTTTCTTAAATATAATGTTTTTTACTGATTAGACACAATTTATTCCGAAAGGTTTAATGATTCAATTAATCATTAACAATTCAAAATTAACAATAAAGTTATTTGGTTTTAACTTGTTTGGTAACACTTAATTTGGGTGGATTATTTCATTTGATGCAATTATATATAATTTATTGAATAAATTATTAAAAATTAAAATATGGTTGTCTAAATTTCTTTTTCCCTTATATCCAAACATCTTTTATTCATAATTAATTATTCGATGGCAATTCAATTACAAAAGTTGCACCCTTACCCGGGGCTGTTTCTTTCAGGTAAATTTTACCATTGTGGTAATCTTCAACTATTCGCTTGCATAAACTCAATCCTAATCCCCAGCCGCGTTTTTTTGTAGTAAATCCGGGGAAAAAGATTTGTCTTCTCTGCTTTGCTGTCATACCTTTACCTGTATCGGTTACAGTAATGTTTATATGGCTTTGTTGCTTGCAAATCAAATCAATGAATACTTTGCCTCTTTTATTTTCGATTGATTCTGTTGCATTCTTCAATAAATTCTCTATCACCCACTGGAACAGGTCAGGGTTAACCATTGTTTCAATATTCTTATCGAGTTTTCGCACTATCTCTATTTGTCTTCCTATATGCGGTAAACGTTTTTCAAAATATGTGCAAATCTGCTCGATAACATCTGCGAGGTTCTTTTTTATCTTCTCCGGTTTAGAGCCGATTTTTGAAAACCTCGTGGCAATGATATTCAATCGTGTTATGTCACTTTCCATCTCGTTAATGGTTTCTATCAATTGCTCCGGTTTATCTTTGTTTAATTTCATTATTTCCATCCATGCCATCAAACTCGAAATCGGAGTCCCAAGCTGATGGGCTGCCTCTTTTGCCATACCTACCCATACTTTCGACTCTTCATTTCTCCTGATTGTACTAAATGCAATGTACCCGATTACTATAAATGCCATAACAATCAGAATTTCAACAAATGGAAAAAATCTAAGTTTATCTATCAGGAACGAATGTGAATAATAAAACTTCTGAAGCAATTTCCCGTCAGGACCTTCGATGATGATTGGTTCATAAGTTTCCTTCATCTTTTGTATTGATTCCTCAAGGAACTCTTTCTGTTCCTCCATAGTCATCGATGTATCGAGATGCACATTTATCGTGTATTGGTCGTATGGATAAATCGGTTTGTCATTTTTATCTGTTATAATTATTGGGAATGATAAAGTCGGTGTAATGTTATCAATCAAAAATAAATAATCCTCAAGCGAATTGGGGTCTGAATACCTTTTGTAAATATCCGTATAAAATTTGATTGTTTTTTGTTCAATATTAATAAGTTCTGCTACCAAAGATTGAGTATATAATATCATCGATATGAATATCCCGAAAGCGGCTGTCCCAAGTAATATTTTAAGCTGCCATTTCGAATAGGTAAAGCGATAAAACACATCGGATAATCTACTTTTGAATTTCATAATTACTCAAATTTGAATTTTTCAATAGAATCAAGCGGAACCTCTGTTTGTTCTGATGATTGCATATTTTTAATAGTTAAAATTCCTCTGCTGATTTCATTGTCACCTATGATAATAACGTATTTGACTCCGACTTTATTTGCCTCTTTCATCTGCGATTTAATTGACCGTTTCTGCAAATCCAATATTGTTCCTATATTCTTTTCTCTCAGTTTATTTGCTAAATTTATCGAATATTTTATTAATTCCTGGTTAGCTGTAACAATGTAAACCTTCGTTGTATTTTCAGTTTTGTTCAGTTTATCTGTATTTTCAAGGATTAATAAAATCCTTTCTATTCCTAATGCAAATCCTACAGCAGGTGTCGAAGGTCCTCCAAGCTGTTCGATTAAATTATTATACCTTCCTCCTCCTCCGAAAGAATCCTGTGCTCCGAGAACAGTACTTTGAAATTCAAATACCGTATGATTGTAATAATCCAATCCTCTGACCAATCTTGGAGAGATAGTATATGTCAAACCTGCTCCATTAAGAAAATCCTTTACAGCATCAAAATGTTCTTTACTTTCATTATCGAGATAATCGAGAATTAGCGGTGCCTCTTTTAATAGCTCAGTATCTTCCTCATTCTTTGAATCAAGGATTCTCAATGGATTCGTTTCAAGCCGGTATTTACTGTCATCAGATAGTTTCTCTTTAACTTTCTGGAAATATTTGACAAGTTCATCAAGATATAATTTTCTTGATTCATCAGAACCGAGTGTATTGATAAATAACTTATATTCATTAATTCCTACTGATTTGAACAATGAATCAGCTAAAAGAATTACCTCAGCATCTGCTTCTGGATTAGCTGAACCTATACATTCCGCCCCATACTGATGAAATTGTCTCATTCTTCCTTTTTGAGGCCTTTCGAATCTGAAAAATGGTCCAAAATACCATAACCGCAGTAATGGTGAATCGTGTAGCAAAGAATTTTGCACTACCGACCTGACAAGTGCGGCAGTCATTTCAGGTCTTAGCGTTATTGATTCCGCTCCCTTATCCGTAAATGTGTACATCTGTTTATTTACTACTTCAGTTGCCTCTCCTATACTTCTTGAAAACACTTCTGTCTTCTCGAATATAGGCGTTCTTAATTCCTTATATCCGTACAAATGAGATGTATGACGGAAGGAAGATTCGACAAAATTCCAATATTCCACCGTATCAGGCAGTATATCTTTTGTTCCTCTTATTGATTGTATCATATTATTTATTTTTTTTAAATTCAGTTCAAGCAAAATTATTAAAAACATTTATCATTTATAAATGCTCAAGTGACGTGTTATTCTTATTGTAGGTGTTTGTAATATATAATAATATTCACCGGATGGCAATTCATCAACCTGAAATTCAATCTGATAAGTACCGGGTTTTAACTCTTTCTCGACGATATTTTTTACAATATTTCCAAGTAAATCCACTATGAAAATTTTTGTTATTCCCGATTCAGCTATATCGAAATTAATCTTTGTAATATTATCGGCTGGATTTGGCATATTCTGGCTCAATGATATATACCCATCCTGTTTAAAAAATCTGGGTTCATTTTCTTTACAGATTCCTAAAAGACTAAATCTACCGTTACTTGTCAGTATCATTAATTTACCCTTACCCGAATAAAAAACAGTATCGAATTTCAATATTGTTAATGAATCATTACCCAATCCAGACCTGAAATTCAGATTAAACAATACACTATCAGTGATATTTTTTGCAGGTAATTTTAAATTTAGTTCTGCTTTTTCACCTTGTAATTCAACTTTATCACTTCCAATATATTCAAGTATTGTAGAGTTATATGAAATATTTGTAAAAATTGTATCTATCATTTCATTGAAGTCAGCCTTTGAAACATTTTTAATGAAAATCGGTATTGTAATATTATCACCAATATTACCATCTTTAATTGGAAGTTCAATTGTAACTGTATCTCTCCAGGGATTTATTCCATTACCTTTAATTTTAATTTCACATGGTACAATTTGTTGTGTGTAATTTACAATTAATGTACATTCCTTGTAACCTACATTCTGTGGAACAAATCTTAATGAAATTTGTAAAATCGAATCAGGTTCCAATTTTACTGTTCCGGCAGGTGATAAAATTTGATAATTTATACTATCTCTTCCAATAAGCGCTAATGTTATATCAAGTTTCTGGTTGCCATTATTCTTAATAAATTGTTTGACAAGTGTATCCCTTAAATCATCTGCTGGTACATCTCCGAAATCAATTTCATCAACCATTTTTTGTATTGGCGGCGATACTCCATAGCCATTCAAATTACTATGTAAAGTGTCATTACCTATTACCCAATTTATTTTTGCTGTTCTTAAGCCAGTATCGAGTGGTTCAAACTTAATATCAGAATTTAATGATGAAGAAGAATCAAGAAAAGCAGTTGATTTGAAATCCTTTATATAAAATTCAGTTTTATTAGCTCCGCTTAGAAATATATTTCTGATATTAAATCCAAAATCCGACTTATTAAATAGAATGGAATCTATTGTTGAATCTTTGCTGTCACCGAGTGCAATTCTTCCAAAATCAATATCTTTCACGTTGAGAACCGGTTTTTTTATTTTAAATCCACAGTCTGTCGAATCGGATTGTAAAGGATATGTATATAAGTACCAGATTCTTGCAGTGCTGTCCCAACTCGAAGTAAGCACTCTTGCACCGTCCGGACTGAAAAATGCTGTCTGGACTGCGCTTTTATGACCCTTGAGAACTTGTCCCTGCTCTCCTGTATATGTATTCCATATCTTAGCAAGGAAATCACCAGCACCGGCTGTAATAATAGAATCTTCATTATAATTGAAACTCACAGAATTTATAGGTACTACTCCTATGACAGAATCAGAATGTATAACACTTGTTATTCTTTTACCAGTCATATCCCATACATAAGCAGGTCCAGACCAACTAGCCCCTCCTATATGATTACCGCTTTTGGAAAATGCTGCGAATGGTATCAATGAATTTAGAGTATCAATTCTCTTCGATAATTTTAATGGATTAAATGTCCATAATTTAATTGTTCCTTCCGTTCCTGCAGTCATAACCATATTATTTGAAGGATGAAATTCGGCATACCACAACATATCATATTGTCCTGCATCTATCCTGTCTATGACTGTTCCCGTTTCAACATTCCATATATAAGCAAATCCATCCAAACTTGCGGTAACAAGCTTTTTGGAATCACTGCTGAAATTTACGCACCTGACAGCATCCCCATGCCCTTTCAGTACTCTTACTATCTTCCCTGTATTTGTTTCCCAAAGAATAGCGGTACTGTCATCACTTGCCGTAGCTACATAATGTGTGTCCGGTGAAAATACAGACCATCTCACAGATGCTTTATGCCCCTCAAAAGTCCTTATTGGCAGACCATTCTTTGCGTCAAACATTTCAGCTTTGCCATCCCTCGTTGATGTTATTATCAATGTCCCGTCATTATTGAAATTAGCTGAATTAACCTCTGAGCTATGTCTTATAATAATATCACCGGATGAATAATCCGGCCAAAATTGTGTTGCACGTATCAGACAATCTTCAGATTGAAAGTCTGGTACCCATATATATTTTAATCCTCCTGCCCTGTCCTTTACAATAGTCCATGAATATCCTTTATCTGTCGAATATTCTAATTTGACAGTATCCGATGGTAATACTCCATCCCATTCAATTATAACTGTATCTCCAAAAAGTATTGATTGATTGCATTTTGGATTTGTTATTGTTAAACTTTTTTGATGTGGTTTAAGAAAAGGAAATCCTCCTTTTAATACTACCCTGTTAATATAATTCGAATCTGATTCAATCAATAAATCAGCATATACGAGATTAGAATCAATAGGTGAAAATTCAATTTTTAATAATAATGAATCATTTTCTTTTAATGTAATTGGTGTGGAAATATTTCCTTGAATAATACTGAAAACCGTTGAATTTAATGTTGTTTTATTTAATTTAATATCTTTACCAACCGGCTTTATTACAATGTCCAATGTTTTCGTTATTGTGGGCAAAACAGGACCAAAATCAATAAAATCAGGTGTGAGGACAAGTGAAGGATTCTCATTTGCAAACAAATTAGAAATTAAAAAAAATAATAAAATAAATATGCTGAAATAATTTACTTTCACTTTATATAATAAATGTAATAATTCATAAATAAAAAATGCTTTAATTAATTTGCAAAAATAACAAAAGAAATTCAATGAGGGGGGAATCACTGATTCATAAAGTCAAAACGAAATTCCTGAATCGTTATTGATTTTGTAGCGCATAGGGGAATCGAACCCCTGTTTTAGCCTTGAGAGGGCTACGTCCTAACCGCTAGACGAATGCGCCTCTGCGATTATTTATAATTCACAAAATTACGAAAAGTTATAGAATTTTCAACTTTTCCAAATATAATTTGAATACTACAGCTCTTATTCTTATTTTCGCAATTTATTTATATCTTAAGGTAATGTGAGTCAAAGTTACGTAAAAGAGATTGTAAATTATTATAATCAATTATCTGTTATTAATTTTCAACTAACGATATTTGGATGGGTATTGTTATTAGTTTTTTCCCAAGAATTATTGTCGCAGAACTTGGTTGTTGATACAACAGAAATTAAGAAAAAAGATACTATTAATTTCAAATTGAAATTTTATCCCGGTGATACATTGGTATATATTGTTAAATCCGGTGACAGTATTATTATTGATTATGGAAAACCTTTAATAAAATCAAGAACTGAAAAAATCAAAATTGTATGTGATTCTGTTAATAAAGACGGACATTTTTATCTGACGCAATCGCTAATCGAATTTTCATCAACAGAATCACAAGGTGATGAAAAAAATATTGAAAATAAATTATCTCCATGGTTGAACAGAAATTCAGTAATCGTTACTGATTCTGTTGGAAATAGAATTTCCGTTTTTGTTAATGACAGCATTAATGCAGCATTATGCCCTGGCGGTGCTTTTCAGCCATATCTCATTTTTCCATTTAATGCTAATAAAAAAGCTGTTAATGAGTCCTGGATAGCATCTTCTTTGGATGAATTAGTTGAAAATGGTGTCCCTTTCCCTTTACTCAGACAATCTTCTTTATTTAGGGCAAAAGGCATTGTGGATACATTGGGTGATAAATGCTCCCGATTTGAATTTATTAAAACCGGACAAGGAAGTATCCCCGTTGTAACAGAAAAAGAACAGTTCAAAGTAACTAATGTGATTAATGGATTTGGTGTGATGGATATCAGTATAACAAGAAACCTTCCTGTCCATTTCTATTCATCAGTAGAACAAAAACTAACATTGCATTTTCCAAATGATGTAACAAAACCCGGTTTGCATTACATAAATTCATATTTCACTCTTGAATCCCTAAAGCATAAGAAAATAAATAATAATATTAAAAAAATTAAGAAGGTTAGATAAGTTACTATTTATTATTCGTAAGTCGTTATTCATAATTAGCTTTCGAGTATTAACCTTTGACTTCCGACTGTTTACTTTAGACAATCAACTTTCATTATTGAAAAATAATTATTAAATTTATAGCTGAATTTTCATAGAAATCATTGAATCAATAATTATATGAGTGAAACATTTCAAAACATACTAAAAACTTTAGCTGAAGAATATAAGCTTAAAAGGTTAGTGCTTTTTGGTTCTGCCGTTAATTCTTTTGAAGATTCAAGAGATATAGATTTTGCTTGTGAAGGATTGACTGGCAAAAATTTTCTTCGATTTGGTGCTAAGCTTGAAGAAATTTTCAACAAAGAAGTTGACTTAATTCAGATTGAAGAAAATTCAAGATTTATTCATGAAATCTTAAAAAAAGGACTTGTTATATATGAATCCTGTTAAATGATATTGGAAATAATGTTGCTAACAATACTCAAAAAACAGCATTATCGGCTTATGCATCTCAATTATATAATGGTATTGAAAATATACTGAATAGAATTCACAAACACTTAGGAATTAATTTACCTATTGGCGAGAACTGGCATATACAATTATTGCAAAGATACTCAAAAGGTTCAGATATTAATATTCCTGTAAAATTTAACGATGAACTTTACAAATCATTAAATGATATTCGTAGATTTCGACACTACTTTTCTCATGGATATAGTTATAATATTGATTGGGATATTCTCAAAGCATCAATTTCTAATATTGATGAAATTTTTAATTCCTTTAAGAAAGAAATCATTGAATTTATAGGGTAGATTAATTAATCAATTTTCATTAAACCTATACTCAACCACAATCTCAATATCCGGATGGAGACTTCTTGTAACTGGACAGGTTTTGATTACATTCTTCATAATTGTTAAATCGTGTTCATTCAGCTTATGGGAAAAGAGGATATCAAGTGTCAGTTTTTTGATTCTGCGATATGGTTGATTCATCATTTCTTTAGTAACTTTGATTTTCAATCCTACAATATTAATATCATGCTCTCTTGCTTTAATTCCCATAATCGTTGCGATACAAGAACCCATAGCAGTTGCAACTAAATCGGTCGGTGAGAAATATTCGCCTTTTCCCTGATTATCAATAGGTGCGTCAGTCAGAAACTCCTGTCCGGAAGGACCATGTTTTACTTTGCAATGAAGGTCACCGAGATATTCAACGTCAATTTCAACACTGTGAGTTATCATTATCAATTATCAATTTTCAATTAATTAAGCGTGTCTTTCCGCATGGTAAGAACTGCGTACAAGTGGACCCGACTCAACATGTTTGAATCCCATTTCCAAGCCGATTCTTTTGTATTCTGAAAACTCGTCAGGGTGGACAAACCTGTCAACAGGAGCATGTTTCGGTGTTGGCTGCAGATATTGTCCTATTGTTACAATATCAACATTATTAGCTTTCAAATCTTTTAAGACTTCAAATACTTCTTCAGTTTTTTCTCCAATACCAACCATCAAGCCAGATTTTGTTCTCATACCCATTTTTTTTGATTCATTCAGAACAAAAAGTGTGCGTTCATAAACTGCCTTAGGTCGAATTGTTGCATAAAGTCTTGGAACAGTTTCAATGTTATGATTCAATATATCAGGTTTTGCATCAATCACTCTTTTCAGGCAAACCATATCACCCATAAAGTCAGGAATAAGCACTTCTATACTTACTTTGGGATTAATTTTTCTGACTTCTGTTATTGTTTTAGCCCAATGTGATGAACCCTGGTCAGGCAACTCGTCTCTGTTAACCGATGTAATCACTGCATGGCGAACACCCATGCTCTTTACTGCTTCGGCTACATTAGTCGGTTCATTTAGGTCAGGTGGTAATGGTTTACCACTTGTAACAGCACAGAATCTGCAATTACGAATGCATATATCGCCGAGTATCATAAATGTAGCAGTTCCTGCCCCCCAGCACTCACCCATATTTGGACATCTCGCCTCTTCGCAAACTGTGTGAAGAGATTTTGAACGAATCATTGATTTGAGATTAGAGTATGTCTCACCTACCGGAGCCTTGACTTTAAGCCATTCAGGTCTTGGTTGTCTTTGTGGTATTACAGGTAAATTAGCAAAACCGTTTGCGGAATCTATATTATCTTTAAACATTTTGAATTATCAATATTCAATAAACAATTTTCTATTTTGTTTTTTAGCCCAAATAAGCTCTCAGAGCTTTTGAGCGGGAAGCATGTCTCAATCTTCGTATTGCTTTCTCCTTTATTTGTCTCACTCTTTCACGCGTCAAATTGAATTTTTCACCGATTTCTTCGAGTGTCAAACAGTGCCCATCCAATCCAAAGTATAATTTAATAACTTCTGCTTCTCTTGTTGAAAGGGTAGTTAATACTTGCTGAACTTCTACCCTTAATGATTCCCTGATTAATTCAGAATCCGGGGGCGGTTGCTGTTCGTTTGGTAAAATATCGAGCAAACGGTTATCTTCACCTTGTACGAATGGTGCATCAACTGATAAATGCCTTCCTGAAATCTTAATTGTTTCAGCGATTTCGGGTACGCTCATTTCCAATTGCTCTGCAAGCTCAGCAGCAGTGGGTTCTCGCTCATATTTCTGCTCTAACTCGCTGAATTTTTTCCCGATTTTATTTAAGGCACCTACCCTGTTCAATGGCAATCTTACTATTCTTGATTGTTCGGCGAGTGCCTGCAAAATTGATTGTCTTATCCACCAAACCGCATAAGAAATAAATTTGAAACCGCGTGTTTCGTCGAATCGCTTTGCTGCTTTAATCAATCCGAGATTTCCTTCATTTATCAGGTCACCGAGTGACAATCCCTGGTTCTGATATTGCTTTGCCACGGAAACAACAAATCGAAGGTTGGCTTTCACAAGCCGCTCTAATGCTCTTGTTCCGGGATTCCCACCTTTCTTTATTGTTTGAGCCAAAGTAATTTCATCATCAGGATTAAGAAGTTCAACTCTTCCGATTTCCTGTAAATATTTATCCAGTGATTGCGATTCACGATTGGTATATTGTTTAGTAATTCTCATGCAGCACCATGGTTGATTTAAATTTCATTAACTATCCTATTACAAATAGACTTTTGACGATTTCAGTTTTTTGATATTGTATTAATATTAAATTATTTTTCCACATTTTATACATTTTTTAATACCTATTAATTATTTAAATGAATAATTAATGAACATTATTTTTTGTTTCACTCAAAGCCAGTATTTTGTTATATGAATTCCTATTTATTAACGGAATAGCAACTTTTAAATCTTCATCATCCTTAAGCCCGTATTTAATAAATTCATTTTGAGTGTAAATCCTTCTATTTAGTTCTTTATCCAATATTTTAGTTATTTCTTCCGAATGACTTTTTACAGGATTGTATTCTTCTTTTTCCATTAATATTTTGACTTCTTCAATTTTTTTCAAAACTTTTTTACCTACTTTTTCCTTTTTAGCAGTACTATCCAAATCAATAATTTGTTTTATAAAAGGGAATTCAATATCTCCGCATTCATTTTTCAAGTAGGAATAGAATGTCTCTAAAACTTTATTATCAACTATAAGATTTTTTGAATTTAAATCTTTTTTTGCTGAATAAAAATTAGCAAACTTGAAAAATAAATCCTTTTTTCTCAGATACCCCACAAAATCAGATATTCTGGTTTCTTTAACAATAGTATCGGGTTCAATTCCATTAGATTCAACCAGATGTCTTCCGTTTTTAGTATGAAATACCGAATCTGTATGTTCGATATTTGATTTATATTTATTGTGGAATTCAAATCTTTGGATACATCTTCCCGAAGGAGTATAGTATCGTGATGTAGTAATTTTTATCGATGTATTATAAGGTAAATCAATTACAGTTTGAACCAATCCTTTACCGAAAGATCTCTCGCCGATTATAATAGCCCTGTCTAAGTCCTGGAGAGCACCGGCAACTATTTCACTTGCACTTGCACTCATTGAATTAATTAACAAAGCTATTGGTAAAGATGTGTCGAGTGGATTTGTGTCGGAATAATAAATTCTTTCATCTCTTTTATTCCTGCCTTTAATTGAAACAATTTTGCTTCCCATTGGTACAAATAATTCTGTTATTGAAACCGCTGATTCAAGTAATCCACCCGGATTGTCTCTTAGGTCAAACACTAATCCTTTAAGTTTATTTTTCTTTTTTAAATCCTGAAATGCTTTAACCACTTCATCTTTGGAATTTCTTGTAAATCTTTCAAGTTTAATATAACCTATTGAATCATTAACCATACCAAAATAAGGGACGTTTTTAATTTTAATTTCTTCCCTTTTCAGTGCTACTTTAATAGTATCTCTTGTCCCCTCCCTAAAAAGCCACATGTCAAGTTTGCTGCCAATTTTCCCTTTAGTATATTTTCTCAGTTCATCGGATTCCGAATGTAAAACTTCAACCGAATCTACTTTAAAAATTCTGTCGCCGATTCTGACACCTTGTTTGCTGGCAGAATAACCATCCTGAACCTCGACAATTGTCAACATACTATCACGGGTTCCTACTGTAATCCCTACACCGACATAAGCCCCGTCCGTCATAATATCAATGCTTTCACCATCCTTTTCATCAATGAAAACAGTGTATGGGTCAAGATTTTTCAACATTCCCTCGATGCCATCATCCATCAGGTCTTGCGGGTCAATATCATCAACATAATTAGCCGATATTTCCTTAAAAACAGCACCGAAAATTTCAAAGGATTTATTAACTTTAAAATAAAATTCATCATTGGATGCTGTTAAAAGAAGTGCAATGACACAAAATGTTAAAGTATATGGAATTAAATATTTTTTTTTCATTTTTTATATTGATTCAAATTATAATTTATTCATAAATCAAATTCATATTAAATCACGTTTTATCTTTATGCTTATTTTGAAATTCCATCTTTCAGCATCTCAACAATTTTATTAAACCCTTTTTTCTGAGCTATCGAAAATGCTGTTCTTCCTTTTTTATCTTTAATTGTTTTATCTGCACCGCCCTCGAGAAGTAATTGAACCGATTCTGCAAGACCATTCTCCGCAGCAATTATTAATGCAGTTTCTCCATCATTATTTCTTATATCAAGAATAGCTTTATTGTCGCGAATAATTCTTGTATCGGATTCGACGTTATTTTTTAAAGCGAGCATTAGAGCGGTATTTCCATCATTATTTTGAGCATTTACATAAGCCCCCATTTTAATTAATGTCATTAGCGCATCAACATAACTCGATTGTGCGGCATACATATATGGCGTCATTCCGTCTTTATCAGCATCGTTAATATCTACTCCTCTATTTATAACAAGAGTAAATAATTCACTACCTACCTTATTACATACCCACATTAATAATGAAGTACCATTAGCATCTTTAACATTACATTTTATATCAGTATCAAGCATTAATTCTGCTATTCTTCTTCTATTTAATTCCACAGCAAAGATTATTGCCGGTTTACCATCATCATTGACAACATTCAAATCTATTTTCTGTTTTATTAATTCCTTGACTGTTTCAATATCATTATCTTCAATTGCATCAAATAATTTCTTATCTGCATCGCTGCATGCCGGAATCAAAAATAATGTAAGAAATAAAAAAGATATTGAAAGTAACCTGGTTATTAATCTGCCATTGGAATTTCTTAATTCGTAATTCATTGTCCAATTCTCTCGTTAATATAACTTTCTAACTGCGATATGTTAACTCTATCCTGAAGCATTGTATCTCTTTCTCTGATTGTAACGGTATTATCTTCTAATGATTGCCCGTCAACCGTTACGCAGAAAGGAGTACCAATCTCATCCTGCCTCCTGTACCTTCTACCTACGGCACCCGATGTATCATACTGTGCTTTGAATTTCTTGTGTAATTCTTTGTAAATATTTTCTGCAAGTTCGGGCATTCCATCTTTGTTGACAAGAGGGAATACAGCAACTGTTAAAGGTGCAATGCGTTTATGCAATTTCAGTACAGTCCTTTTTTCCATTGCACCACTTTCTGTCGGAGCATCTTCTTCGTTATAAGCATCGCAAAGAAATGCCATCAGGGAACGAGTTACACCACCTGATGTTTCAATGACATAAGGAATATACCTTTCATTATTAACGGTGTCAACATATTCCATTTTCTTACCGGAAAATTCCTGGTGATTTCTCAGGTCAAAATCCGTCCTTGAGTGAATACCTTCTATTTCTCCCCAACCAAACGGAAATAAATATTCAATATCAACAGCCATGTTCGCATAATGTGCTAATTTTTCGTGAACCTTAAATTTCATTTTTTCAGGATTCATTCCGAGACCCAGATACCAGTTCCATCTCTGTTCTTTCCAGTATTCATACCAATCTTTTTCATTTCCCGGTTTTACGAAATACTGCATTTCCATCTGCTCAAATTCCCTGGTTCTGAAAAGGAAATTCTTGGTGTTAATCTCATTCCTGAATGCTTTTCCGATTTGGGCAATTCCAAATGGGATTTTCTGTCTTGAAGTAGTCAGTACATTGTTAAAGTTCACGAATATCCCCTGTGCTGATTCAGGTCTTAGATAAACAACACTACCATTATCTTCAACCGGACCGACAAAAGTTTTAAACATTAGATTGAAATTCCTGACTTCAGTCCAGTCCTTTGTACCTGAAACAGGGTCTGGGATTTCATATTCTATAATCAGGTTAAAATAATCAGTCAGCTCAACAACATCATTCAATTTATTTTCGAGCTCGTCAGCTTGAATTGTTTTATTCTTTTTTCTTAATCTTTCGATATGTTCTTCAATTAAATTATCTGCTCTGTATCTTGCTTTACTTGTTTTATTGTCAATCATCGGGTCGCTGAACTGGCTTACGTGCCCGCTTGCTTCCCAGGTTCGCGGGTGCATTAGGATTGATGCATCAACACCTTCTATGTCGTCCCGATAGGTCATTGCCCGCCACCATTCTTCTTTCAGGTTCCTCAGCATTTCCACACCAAGTGGACCAAAGTCCCAGCAACCATTTAATCCCCCATAAATCTCGGAAGATTGAAAAATAAATCCACGTCTCTTAGCAAGTGATATTATTGTTTCAAGCTTATACATTTTTCTCCAAGTCAATCCCGCAAAGGTAGGGATTTGATTTATAAATTATTAGTTAATATAAATTTACGAACTGCAAAATTAAGAAATTTCGTACTTATCTGATATTTAATTCTAATCCTTTTTTCTCTACTCATCCAAATTTACTATTTTAGTAAGTTTTGATTAATTGTTTTAACGTTTTAGCTCTGAAATGCCGAAAACTAATGATAATGAAATATTGAACGATGTACTTCTGGATGACAACGGGAACGGACTCTCGAAGATCCTGATTCGCGGTGCGTCCGAGCATAATCTCAAGCATGTCAATGTTGATATTCCGAGGGACAAGTTTGTAGTCATTACAGGTGTTTCCGGTTCGGGCAAATCCAGTCTTGCATTCGATACTCTTTATGCAGAAGGACAGAGACGGTATGTCGAATGTCTATCCGCTTATGCACGCCAGTATCTCGGTGTAATGAAGAAACCGGATGTGGATTCAATCGAGGGATTATCTCCATCAATTTCGATTGACCAGAAATCAATCAGCCATAATCCACGTTCGACTGTTGGGACAGTTACCGAAATTTATGATTACCTGCGTCTGCTCTATGCTAAAATCGGAAAGCAATATTGTGTTGACTGCCATATTCCTGTCGAACAAAAGCATCTCGACCAAATTGTCGAAGAAGCATTCAGGGACTATTCCGGAAAAAAGATTATGGTGCTTGCTCCGCTGATTCGCTCCCGAAAAGGACATTACCGCGAACTGTTCGAGCAATTGCTCAAACAGGGTTTCACTAAAGCAAGGATTGACGGTGAAGTGAAAGAACTTTACGACGGTATGCAGGTTGACCGATACAAGATACACGATATAGAACTTGTCGTTGACAGGTGTTCCGTAACACCCGGACAGGAACACCGAATTAGTGAGTCATTCCAGCTTGCATTGCAAAGAGGAAATGATGCAATGCTAATACTATCAGAAAAGAATGGGAACAAGTGGGATGAAAAGCTGTACAGCACTACTTATTCCTGCCCATCCTGCGGCAGAGCTTACGAACCGCTTGCTCCTAATATGTTCTCTTTCAATTCGCCTTATGGTGCCTGTTCTCACTGTGACGGTATAGGTGAACTGAGCGATTTCGATATAAATCTTATGATTCCCGACAGGAACATTTCGATTGCTGATGGTGGAATCAATGCAATCGGCAAACAGCGTGAAATGTGGCTCTGGAGCCAGGTCGAAGCTGCAGCCGAACAATTCGGAATTGACCTTAGCGCACCTATCAAAAAGCTGTCGGAACAGGATTTGAATGTGCTTCTTTACGGTAATGAGGAAAGCACAATCAATATTTCGTATAAATTTTCGGGTGGAAATAAAGTAACTTACAAACACAAGTTTATCGGCATAATTCCATCGCTGAAACATCAGTTCGACAATACAACATCTGGTGCAATCAGGAGAAATCTCGAAGTATATATGTCAACCGTGAAATGTCCCGAATGTAAAGGCGGACGGCTGAAGTCAGAGAATCTCGCAGTGCTTATTAATGAACATTCGATTAACGATATTGTTAAATACGATATAAATTCTTCGTTGAATTATTTCAAAGAACTCCCTGAAAAATTATCACATCGTGATATTACAATTGCCAATCTTGTCATAAAAGAAATTCAGAGCCGACTGAGTTTTCTTAAAGAAGTTGGTTTATCATACCTGTCAATTGACCGCTCCGTTCGAACACTTTCGGGTGGCGAATCACAGCGAATTCGTCTTGCATCACAAATCGGTTCAGAACTTGTTGGGATTCTTTATGTGCTGGATGAGCCAAGCATCGGATTGCACCAACACGACAACAACAAGCTGATTGATTCGCTGAAACGGCTCAGAGACCTTGGCAATTCAGTCATTGTTGTCGAACATGACAAGCAGATGATTGAAAGCTCCGACTTCGTGGTAGATATGGGACCGGGAGCTGGGGTTCACGGAGGAGAACTTGTGCTTGCATCCGAGCCATCCGGATTTTGCGATTTCCCTGCAGAGCTCATTGAAAAATCAATGACTGCGAGCTACCTATGCGGAAAGCGAACAATCGAGCTACCAGAACAAAGAAGAAAAGGCAACGGCAAAAGATTAATTCTGAGAGGTGCGAGAGGTAATAATCTTAAGAAGGTTAACCTGGAAATTCCACTTGGAACGATTGTCTGCATAACGGGAATGAGCGGGAGCGGGAAATCAACATTGATTAACGACACTCTCTACCCTATTCTTGCAAGACATTTTTATAATTCGTCACTTAATCCTCTCGCTTATGATTCAATCTTTGGGCTGGAGCATTTGGACAAAGTCATCGAGATTGACCAGTCGCCGATTGGCAGGACACCCCGTTCAAACCCTGTTACATATACTGGTATCTTTACATTGATTCGCGACTTTTATACTATGCTCACCGAATCGAAAATTCGCGGCTACAAAGCAGGAAGATTTTCATTTAACGTAAAGGGAGGAAGGTGCGAAGAATGTGAAGGCGGTGGAATCAAGAAAATCGAGATGAACTTTCTCCCCGATGTTTACGTTACCTGCGACACTTGCAACGGTAGACGTTACAACAGCGAAACTCTCGAAGTTAAATACAAGGGCAAATCAGTTGCCGATGTTTTGGAAATGACAGTAGAGGAAGCACTTGAATTTTTCAGCGAGATTCCTAAAATCAAGAACAAGTTACAGACCCTCGTCGATGTCGGCTTGACTTATATCACGCTCGGACAGCAGGCACCCACACTTTCGGGAGGTGAAGCACAACGTGTAAAGCTTGCGGCTGAGCTATCGAAAACAAGCACAGGAAAAACGCTTTACCTTTTGGATGAGCCCACAACAGGTCTGCATTTCGAGGATGTGAGGATTCTCCTCCGATTGCTGACTAAACTTGCTGACAAAGGAAATACTATCGTCATTATCGAGCATAATCTCGATGTAATCAAATATGCCGACTGGCTTATTGACCTCGGTCCCGAAGGAGGCGATGCGGGTGGAGAAATCATTGCCGTTGGTTCGCCTGAAGAGATAGTCAATGTGCCGATTTCCTATACAGGAAAATACCTAAAGAAAGAATTAAAAATTCACAATTAACAATTCACAAATTTTCTTGTCATTCTGAGCGTAGCGAAGAATCCATAGCGTATTACCTCTGTTATCGCGTAGCGATTATATGTTAGTAGAACTCGAATCCCCGCAACCACGATTATCCCGTATGGATTATATAACAATTCTTCTCAAATCACAAATCGTTAATCTTTATTCTTAAATCCTAATCTTCCTTCCTTGAGGAAAGGCAGGTTGTAGTGTAACGGAAATCCCGATTCATCTGGAGTAGGTGTAGAAAACAATCGCAATTTTTCTTATATTTGCTTTCGCTTAACCTTATTATTAATTCTGAAAGTGTAATATGTCTGCTCCGCAGAAAATTAATTCATCAAATGTCAAAACATTGACTAATCTAATCGAATCCACAGACCGCCAAATAGACAAACTCGTCTATGAACTCTACGGCTTAACAGAGGAGGAGATTAAGGTGGTGGAAGGAGGTAATTAGTTATGAATATTCACTTTTCAGATATTTTTAATATTCCAATTGATAAATTAGATGAGTATGGTTCATTTAATATTTCCTTAATAAATGATTTGCCATTATTTGTTGATCCTTTTTTATTATTTAATAGCAAAAATGAAATTTACCAAGAACTTCATCTTAATATTTTAAAATATGTCATTTTTTTAAAGGACGCATCTAAAGATAAAATGATAGATGATGGTTTATTAAATAGATGGTACAGATTTCCTGAAGTTAAACAAAATTGGTTTGGATATTGTTTAGATGGGAATTCAGGTAAAGGTTTAGGTAGGGTATTCGCGAAATCTCTTAATAATAATTTAAAATCAATATTTAAAAATTTTGGAAATGAAGAAATTACTAAAAGTAGTCATATCGAAAAATTAACATTAATAAAAAGCGGTATTGGAAGGGATAATATTAGTGATTTTACTGTCAATCTTATAAAACATTTTCTATTGGAATATACACAGAATTTTACTCTAAAGTATATTTCTGAAAATAATAGAAAAGAAGTAATGATTGATAAAGTAATTTTCAATTATGAGACTGAATCATGGGAGAGTAAAAAATATACACTCCCATGGTTTGCAGGTGATTATGTTATATTGACTCCTAAAGATATTCTAACAAAAGATGAAAATTGGATAAATAAAAATGATTTATATGATGAATTTGATACATTTGCAAATTCGATACCAAACGAAGAATTGAGATCTCAGATTAATAATTATTTCATAAAAATCATTGGGAATAAAATAAAGAAAAAAGATTATGAACTTGCAGTCGATAAAATGATTGAAACATTCCCAATTTTAATTGATTATTATATAAAATATAAGGAAAATAATGGTAGCAAAGCTGTAAAAAATAGTTCTGATAAAATTAAATTTTCTAATAATGTTTTCAATATTAAAATTCGTGAGTTTAATAATATATTAAATAGTACTACTGATTTCTATAAATATCAAAATAATACTTTAGAAGAAACAGGGAAACGAATCGAATTTTTTAAAGATTTTATTGAGTTACATGAAGGGTATAAATTATTTTATTACAATAATAAACCAATAAAGAAAGAAAGGGAATTGCAGATTTTATTTAGGCTTGTTTGGTATGATTCACTTTCTGATGTTAATAGAGAAGTTAATAATGGTGGCGGTTCAGTTGATTATACAATTTCGAAAGGTAGCAAAGATAAAACATTAGTTGAATTTAAATTAGCTAGAAATAGTCATCTTATTAATTTCGATGAACAAATAAAAATTTATGAAAAGGCTAATGAAACAAACCAATCTTATATTGTAATAATTTATTTTAATGATAATGAATTAAAAAAAGTAAATAAAATTTTAAAAGAACTGAAATTAATTGATAACAAATATATTATCTTAATTGACGCACGTCCTAATAAACTAACAGCCTCTAAAATAAAATTAAAAAAAAAATTAATTAATGATAATAATGATTTTGTTCTTTCAGATGGTGATTCAAATAATTTAAATATTGAATTACCATCATTTGATATTGAATTGCCATCTTTTAATATTGATTTACCCTCTTGGGATTTCAATGATATTGAACCAACAAAGTAATGTAAATTATTATTTTTAACCAAAAAAATATATTTTTTTTATTGTAGTATATAATCACACAAATCCCCGTTCCGACAATTTTCCTATCCCTTGCCTCTTGCGAGAGAGTAACCCCATGCTTCAGCATGGGGGAAGCACGTGACCAGACCAGGGGCTGCATCCAAGCCACCTCACACTAAAGTGTGAGGTTAATCCAAATAATCCCAATCACATTAATCCTCCAAATCCCCGTTCCGACAATTTGCGTCTCTGCGGCTCTGCGTGAAAATGGTTTTTTTAATTTTAAAATTATATCATTAAAAATTCATTTTAAATTTTAAATTTCAAATTTTAAATTCCCCCCGCGTCCCTGCGTCCCTG
>SCSM01000007.1 GCA_004322215.1 Bacteroidota bacterium
CAATGTTGCATCCTGCTGAATTGCATCAATTGTCGGCTGATTCACCATCATCATCTGCTCTACATTTTGCTGTGTATAGCTTACACCCGGCAGAAGTAACTGTAAGTACCATAAAATCGCAATGATAATATCCATAATAAACTCCTAAATAATGTTAAAAAAATTATTAAAATATTAATCAATTAAAATTTTGTCGAGATTATCTTCAAAATCCTCCACTTTATTTCTTGTTTGATTGTTTTTCCCCTGATTGAAAAAACTTTCAAATTTTGAAGAAGAATTAGAATTCATTTGAAATGAATTAGCATTAATCTTCTGCATATTCATCAGTGAATATATATCAGATGTTACAGCAGAAGCAGAATCAGGCACTAATGCCTGTAAATACCAAAAAAAACCAACTAAGAAAATCATAAGACCTCCGAAATGTTTAAAAAAAATATATTTATAAATATTTTCTTCATTTGATAAGACCAATAAAAAAATAAAAAAACACTAATGCGAATGGAAGCAAAAACTTCAAAACACAATAGTGTATAGTTTTTTCATAATTTTATGATTTTTATATTGATATAAATAACGATAAGATACAACCAAACCAAGCATTAGCTGGTTTAAACTGACCAAAATGACCGTATCATCCATGATAACCTCATATTGTTTGTGTAGTGAACATCCTAATTCACCACTAATTTAATAAAAAAAACAATTAATGCAAACATTTTTTTTTATTTATGAAAAAAAAATGAATTAAAAATGAACTTATTACATTTGAGCATTACAATCTTATTGATAATTAAAGATTTATATGTATTACTCTATTCGATTTATATAATTCTGCTATATTTTTTTTAATAAAAAAATTAAAATTATTGCATAAACTAATTTATTTAAAATCCGACTAAATGGCTCGATATTTGCTATTTTTAATTTGATTATATTTTATAAAATATTAATTTTACTTAAAATAATTGTTTTAACTTATTTACTTTTTTGACTTTATTGAAGTTAAACTTAGTAAATTTATAAGTTAAAATCTTTTAAATATAATTTTATTTATATTAAAAAGCAAATAAAATTTTGATATTATATTATAAGGTTATAAATTGAAAATGTATAAAAAGGTCGGAATTCAAGTGCTGCTCTGCATTATGGGCATTTTAACCTTATCTTCAAAAGAGAATATCGAAACACTGGAAATTAAGTTAAAAACTACGACAGGTACCGAAAAAGTAAATATTCTATTAACCCTATCCCAGGAATATATTACAGTCAATACAGATAGAAGTATTGTTTATAGTAACCAGGCACTTGCACTTGCTGAAGAAACTAATGATAAATTCAATGTCCAAAAGGCATATTCACAAATAGGAAAAGCATATTTGGAAAAGAAAGATTATTCGACTGCTATGAATAATTTCGAAAAAGCACTAAAAGAAGTTGAACAAATAAATAATAATATCGAAAAAGCGAAGATTTTAAATAATATTGGTACTGTATATTATATCACAAATGTATTTGATAAAGCATTTGATTTTTACAAACAAGCATTAACATTAAGGGAGAAAATCGGTGACAAAGATGAAATTTCCAAATCTCTCAATAATTTAAGTGCCTTGTTTATAAACCAGGGTAAATTCGATATTGCATTGAATTATAAAAAGAAGCAGGTTGAATTGTGGGAACAAACTAACAACAAACCTGAGCTCGCAGATGCATACAACAGTCTCGGACAGTTATATTTTGAATCCGGGCAAAATGACAGTGCACTTAGTTATTTCCAGAAAGATTTAAAATTGAGAGAAGAATTCGGTGATAAGAATAAAATGGACGACTTCCTTTATAATATCGGTAAAATTTATTATAATTTGAAAATGTATGCTAAAGCCGTCGAATACTATCAAAGAGCTTTAAAATTAACTAAGGAAACCAATAATAAAGAAAAGATTGCCCAAATTGTAACAAGTATTGGTAATGTTTACTATGATTGGAAAAAATACGATAAGGCATTGGATTTTTATCAAAAATCTTTGTCCCTTGCTGAAGAACTTGGTTCGCAGAGAGGAATCGCAAGAATTTTGAATAACATCGGATTAGTCTATAAAAATATCGGGAATTACAATAAAGCTTTGGAGTATTGTAAAAAATCAATTGATATCAGAGTCGCTTTAAAAGAAACCAAAGATATTTTTTATCCCTTAACGAGCATTGCCGAAATTTATATGAAAATGGGTGAATACGGTCAGTCACTTGCTTACTTATTCCAGGCACAAAAATTAGCGCTTGAAACTAATCAGAAAAAACAAATTATGGAATCATATTATCTGATTCACGAAGTTTATTCCCAATCGGGAGATTATCAAAAATCGCTTGAATACCATAAACTTTTCTCAAACTTAAAGGATTCGATCAGCTCTGAAGAAATGAACAAAAGATTTGCCGAAGCATCCGTAAAAATGGAAACTGAAGCAAAAGAAAGGGAAAACCGTCTTCTTAAAGAATCTAAACAGGCACAGCAATACTATTTCATTGTTATTTCCGGGTTATTTATAATATTGATTCTGGTTATTTTAAACAGGTACTTTAACAAAAATAAAGCTAATAAATTACTTAATGAGAAGAACCTTCAAATTAAAAATCAACATAAAAAACTGGAAGAAATGTTCATTGAATTACAAAAGAAAGAAGAAAATCTCAGTGATGCTAATGCAACAAAAGATAAATTTTTCTCAATCATTGCTCATGACTTAAAAAATCCCTTACATTCTATTACTTTATCTTCAGACCTGCTGATTAATAAATATAAGCAGATGTCAGGTGAACAATTGCTGGACCTGATTAACAGCATTTATAAGTCAGGACAGCATCTTTCAAGTTTACTCGAGAATTTATTACAATGGTCGAGAGCACAAAGCGGAAAAATTGAATTTGACCCAATACATTTCGATATTAGGGAACTTAGTGTTGAGAATATCAGTTTGCTTCTCGGAAATGCTATTAAAAAGAAAATCACCATCGAAAATAACATTCCCGATGCCACCTACGTTTATGGTGACCCAAACATGATTTCTACGGTTATTAGAAATTTGATTTCAAATGCAATAAAATTCACGAATGAGCATGGACAAGTGAAAATATTTGCAAAAGAAGTAAAAGGAATGATTGAAATTTCGGTTATTGATAATGGTGTCGGTATCGAGGATGAAGACCTCAAAAAGCTTTTCAGAATTGATATTCATCATACTACTATTGGTACACTTAGAGAAAAAGGTACGGGCTTAGGATTGATACTTGCAAAAGAATTCATTGATATTCATAACGGTAAAATTTGGGTCGAAAGAAACAAGGATGTTGGTTCTACATTCATCTTCACTCTTCCGAAAGAAGCACCAAAATCAATTCCCGAACAATTTATGAAGGAATTTTCGATGAACAATTCGAGTTATCATATTAATAATTTAAATTAAAAGCAGAGACAAATTTTATATACTTCCTTTTATTATTGTATTATTTTAATCACTGGTTCTGTCTTTATACCTGATTTTAAATTTCAATACATTTTCCTTTTCTTTATCAACAGGTACTTTAAAAATAATATTCTGAGCATCCTTTTTTTCATATTCAAGAGAAGATTCAAGGATTTCCCAGTTATAACCCAAATAACGCTCTACTTCAACAGTAATATTTTCTGTTTTTCTGTTTTTAATTGTTATTTCGTATAAATGCTCATGCACTTTATCAGAAATTCTCTTATAATCTTGCTCTATATCCTCAACTACAATATCAAATGCCTCCCCTACTTTCAGCTTTATCTTTTCATCCTTTGGGGTATGGTCAATCATATCTTCCCCTATAAATTCAACTGATTCACCATCAGATTTATAGAGTCTTGCCTTACCTTCAGGCATAGGAATACCGAGATTATTTTCCTTTTTATTTTCAAATTCAACCATTACAGCCACTTTGGAATTATTGTAATAGCCGCCGCTCCTGTATATATATTTTTTTATTACCTTTATATCATTCACATCAAAAAGAGAAATTTGTTTTGTTTCATTGTTAGCTATAGTTGTGGGTCTTTGTAGATTATAAATATGATATTCAAAAAAAGATTTTTCTTTAAACTGCTCTCCCCTAACATCATAACCTGAACCTGCATTTTTATCCATGACAGCTTCAGGGATATATCTTTGGACACGGTTAACATCTCCGGCAACAAGTTTCAACTTAGCATCCTTATATGTTGCACCGGTATTGTTATTAATGCTTACCCATGCTTTCAAATCCATTTTGGTATCATTTTCATTAAGAAGTGCAACGTATTCAGTATGCCAGTTTAGACCAGATGTCTGATAAGTTAACTCAACATCCTGTTTTCCGGCAGCTTCAGATTCGAGTGTCCATACTAATGTAGGTTTGGTAATCAAGCCTTCAGGCAAAGCCCCAACAGCGATTTGATAGTCGTCAATTTTAGGAAGCATTAATAAACTACCATCTTCTTTTCGAAGTACAATATTTCCTGTTGATAGAAGTTTGCCTTTGATTGTATTTTTATCAGAGGTAAGAGTTATGTCATTATCAATATATTTTTCTAATATCTTAGTCAGGCTGACAAGGTCGTATTGATAATTCTGCTCAATTACAGTGCCTTTAAATTTAATATGAACGCTTGTTGGATCTATCCTTTCTGCAACATCAGTTATTTTAATATGGGATATTCCTTTTTTCAAATCAATTTTTCTGACATCTTTAATGACACCAAGGTCACTATTATAAACGGTAACATTCAGTGAACTGTGTTCATATTCCTGAGCATTAAGTATCATTAATGATGAAAGAAAGAGAACAAAAATTAAAGTTGTGAGTTTCATAATAATCATATATTAATTTATTCAACAAATTAATTGACTAAAATAAATAAAACGAATGAGAAAAAAAACGGGGCATGTAGCCCCGTTAATTCAACAATTAATAATTATGATTATATATATCTCTATTTATCTTCAGGCATCAGAACAACTCTTATGTAATTATTTGTTTTGAAATACATCTTAGCTGCATCAAAAACATCATCGGCACTTAATTTATCAATCATTGCACTTTCTTTAAGAATGTTGACAGGGTTTTCATTATAATAATATGCGTTATAAAGTGAATTGAGCCAATACCAATTTTCTTTCATGTTGACTTCATATTCCCTCTTTTGTATTTCTTTGACTTTATTCAAATAAGTTGAATCCGGCTTTTTCATCGTCATATCTTTCATAACGTCCAATACTGCATTGATTAGTTCATCAACTCTTTTGGGGTCACAGCCGAACGCAATGTTGATACTGTATTCTTCCCTCGGAAATTTTTCTGTGTTTTGCCATGCACCAACTCCATATACCCCGCCCTTATCTTCACGCATAACTTCACGGAGCTTTATATCAAAAACATCCATTAATGCAGAAAAATCAAAATTGTTTTTTTCATTCCAGACATAATCGCCTGAAAAAACCAAACGTACAAGACTTTGTGCTTCGATACCTTTCTTAACAACCTTTGAAATACTTCCTTTAGGTGATTTCATTCCGATATCCTTCCATTTTTCAATTTCTTTTTTAGAAGGAAGACTTGCAAGGTAAGTTAATATGAAAGGTTTGATTTTTTCAACATCAAAATTCCCTGCAAAGAAAAATGTAAAACCGTTTGCATTAGAAAATCTCTGCTTGTAAAATTCAATTGCCTTATCAAGATTGATTTTCTCAACTGTTTTTTCTGTCGTTGGTAAGCTTCTGAAATGATAGTTACCCAATGTTACTCTGAATGTGTCGTTTAATACGGCTCTAGGACTGTTTTTTGAATCCTTGATTTGTGATTTTAATTTTTCAATATATGCCTCGAAAGATTCTTTATCTTTTCGAGGTTGTATAAAGTATGAATAAATTAACTGAAACATTGTTTCAATATCATTAGGAGAACAAGTACCCGATATTTCCTCATCGAGTGTATTAATTGCTGCCATGACACGGGCGACCTTGCCTGTTAACTTTTTTGAAAGCTGAGTTCTGTTAAAATCTCCCAAACCGCTTTGGTTAATAATTGACGATGAAGCATTAGCGGAATAATAATCGTTATCCGGGGCGAGGGATGTACCCCCGAAACGGAAAGATTGAAATGAAATTTCATCATTCTGGAAATCAGTCGGTTTCAAAACAACTTTAACACCATTAGATAATGTCAATTCGGTTACACCGATTTCTTTAATCAGTTTTTCTTGTGTTAAAGTTCCTTGTTTTGGGATATTCTGTAATAATGGTTTATCGACAACTACATCTGAATACGGCTCGATTTTCTTATTAGAAATTTCTTTATATAATGCTAATGCCTCAGCTTCTGTAGGAACAACAACGCCAGGTTTATCGGGAGCTGCAATTGTAATTACACAATTTTCATTCTTAATCAGTTTATGAACCAAATCATTCACTTCCTTCAAAGATATTTCGGGCAGATAATGCCTGTACATTTCAAGTTCGGTTTCGACTCCTGGTATTGATTCATCATCGAGAAAATTTCTTAAATATTCAAATGCATACATTTGTGAAGGAGTCTTGTCACGTTCAGCAAATCCTCTTTCCATTCTTCTCAGTAAATTTGCTTTTGCCCTTTCGAGTTCCGATTCGTTGAATCCGTTTCCGACAACACGGAATGCCTCCGTTAGCAACGATTCAAGAGCATATTTTATACCGTCACTTTTTGCTCCGGCTCTGAATGTAAATGAACGTATGTCATCAACAAATCTCGACTCCCTTGCGTATGCATATATGAACGGCGGATTTGGTTTTCTTGTTAAATCACTTAATCTTTCACTTATTATAGTAGAGAATAAATTTTCGACAATATCCTGCCTCGAAGATTCAACAGTACCTTCTTCCCTTCCGGGATGTTTGAAATAAATTTCAATGCCCGGCATTGATAATTCTGCATCTTTGGCAACGGACACGAGAATTTCTTTATTAGGAGGCACAGTGAATTTTTCTCTCTTACGTGGATTATCAGGATTTACAAGCTTGCCAAAATGTTCAATTATTTTTTTCTCGATTTCTTTTGAATCGAAATCGCCGACGCAAATCACAGCCATCAGATTTGGTCTGTACCAGTCGTGATAAAACCTGCGCAATGCATCATAAGGTGCATGGTTAATTATTGTAGTATCTCCGATAACATCACGGACAGCATACTTCGAATTTTTAAAAAGTATGGGTCTTTGAATTCTATCTATTCTGTCTTCTGCACCTTTGCCCAATCTCCACTCCTCGCGAATGACACCTCTTTCGTTTTCAATATCCTGGTCATTATAAGTTACATTGTGCGACCAATCTTCGAGAACTCTGAATCCTTTATTCAGTATATCATCATTATCTGTGGGAAGTGTTAACATGTAAACTGTTTCATCAGTATTTGTATAAGCATTGAGGTCATTACCGAATCTCACACCTGTTGATTCGAGAAAGCTAACCAAATCGTTTTTGGGAAAATTTTTTGTGCCGTTAAAAGCCATATGTTCGCAAAAATGAGCAAGCCCGTCCTGGTCATCATCTTCGAGAATAGCACCCGCATTGATAGCGAGTAAAAGTTCTGCCCTCTTTTCAGGTTTTTTATTTTCCTTAATATAATATATTAACCCGTTACTTAATTTACCCATCTTTATTTTCGGGTCAATCGGTAATTTTGCTTTTGTATTTGTGTAATCAATTTTGACTTGTCCGTCAAGAGATAAAATGAATGTAAAGAATACAAAAAGCGATGCTAATTTTAATAATTTTAACTTCACTTGGTCACCTTGAGTTTATATGGAATAAAAAAAGTGTTATTAATTTCAAATACAATTTAAAAAAATAAATTTATTTTTGCTCAAATTCATCAATCTTAAATAAGGTATTTATACGTCTCTTATTTGTATAATGTTACAAAAAATCATATAATTGTAGTCTTTTTTTTATAAAATTTAAGGAAATTGTTGATTTATGTTTAAACCTTTGCCCGATAAACTATCTTATCCGGAGCTTGAACATGACATATTGAAATTCTGGGAAGAATATAAAATTTTTGAAAAATCTCTTAAGATGCGTGAAGGATGTAAATCGTTCAGCTTTTATGAAGGTCCACCTACTGTAAATGGAAAACCGGGTTTACACCATTTGATGGCAAGAACAATCAAAGATGCAGTATGCAGGTACAAAACTATGACCGGCTATTATGTCCGAAGACAAGCCGGATGGGATACCCATGGATTACCTGTGGAAATTGCAGTCGAAAAAGAATTGGGTTTCAATACGAAACAAGAAATAGTTAAATACGGAATCGATAAATTCAATCAAAAATGCAAGGAATTTGTTTACCACAATATCGAAATGGACCAGGGGTGGAGGTATCTTACAAATAGAATGGGATATTGGCTCGACCTCGATTCAGCTTACATCACATGCACTAATGAATATACTGAATCCGTTTGGTGGGCTCTCAAGCAATTCTTCGACAAAGGTCTTATATACAAAGGTTTCAAAGTTGTACCTCAATCTCCTACAATCGAAACTCCACTAAGTTCACATGAACTTTCTCTCGGGTATAAGGATGTTAGAGACCCGAATGTATATTTAAAACTGAAAGTTGTAACCTCACCTGTGAAAGAACTCGAAGGTGCAGAATTAACGGTTTGGACCACAACCCCATGGACTCTGTTTGCAAATGTAGCTCTTGCGGTAGGTAATGACATTGATTATGTACTGATTAAAAATAAAAGGAAAATAAAAGATGAGGAATTACTCGATAATCTAATACTCGCCAAATCGAGATTAAATGTTATCGAGGGTGATTATGAAATTCTAAAAGAATTAAAAGGAAGTCAAATAGTCGGAACTGAATTTGAGCAAATTTTCAGCTATATAAAAATTGACAGGAAAAAATTTCCCAACGCATTAACAGTTCTTCCGGGAGAATTCGTTTCAACTGAAGATGGTAGCGGTATAGTTCATCTCGCACCTGCATTCGGCGAAGATGATTACCAAATGTCGAAAAAATTCAATTTGCCTTTTCTTCAGCCGGTGACTCCGAATGGACATTTTACAAAAGAACTCGGAGAATTCGCCGGTAGGGCAATAAAACATTTTACATATACCGACCATGAGGAAGAAGGGTCTGATAAAGATATCATAATTGCTTTAAAATACGCAGGCAAAATTTATAAATCCTCTAATGATTATTTACACAGCTACCCTCATTGCTGGAGAACTGGAAATCCCGTGATGTATTATGCACGTGAATCATGGTTCATCAAATCTCCCGAATATAAAGATGCAATGATAAGAATTAATAAAACAATAAATTGGCAGCCGCCTGAAATCGGGGCTGGAAGATTCGGACATTGGCTCGAAGAAGCAAAAGAATGGAATTTATCACGTGACAGATTTTGGGGAACTCCGCTTCCGATTTGGGTAGCAGAAGATGGCAGCGATATGTTTGCAATCGGTTCGATATCAGAATTGAAAGAAGGATTGTATGAATATCCCGATGGGAAGAAAGTTCCGGTGAAAGAAACTAATTTTGAAATTGACCTTCATCGCCCATTCGTTGATAAAATTGTTTTCAAAAAAAATGGAAAACTTTACAGAAGAATACCCGAAGTTGTGGATGTATGGTTTGACTCAGGCTCGATGCCATTTGCACAAATGCACTATCCGTTCGAAAACAAAGAATTATTCGAAAAAGAATTTCCTGGAGATTTCATTGCCGAAGGAATCGACCAGACACGCGGATGGTTTTACACATTACATAACATTGCAACTGGTATATTCAATAAGCCGGCATTTAAAAATATCATCGTCAATGAACTGATACTCGACAAAGACGGAATCAAGATGTCTAAATCGAAAGGCAATGTCGTTGACCCATTTGAAATAATGGAGGAGTTCGGAGCCGATGCTGTGAGATGGTATTTATTTGTCAACAATCCTCCCTGGAAAGCAACATTATTTAATAAAGAAGACCTTGCAAAAACAGTTATCTCAGATTTCTTCAGGTCGCTATCAAATACCTATGCATTCTTTGCACTATATGCTAACATAGATGAATTCACCGGCAAAGAAGAAATTATTGAACCGGACGAATTACCTGAAATTGACAGGTGGCTTCTGTCGAGGGTTAATTCTCTTATTTCGGATTTTAAAAAGTATTTCGATGAATATGACATTACGAAAGCTTTGAGAACAGTTCAGAATTTTGTTCGTAACGAATTATCCAATTGGTACATCCGCAGGAACAGAAGAAGATTCTGGAAAGGAGAAAATGATAAGGATAAAAAATCTGCATACCAGACTTTAAGAAAAGTATTAATTAATGTATTAACTCTGATTTCACCTGCTGCACCATTTCTTGCAGAAATTTTATATCAGAGATTAAGAATTGAAGGTGATGAAGAATCAATTCATCTTCGCAGTATTCCCAAACCTGACATGAATCTAATTAACAAAGAATTGGAAAACAGAATGGAAATTGCGCAGACGATTGTTTTTCTTGTTCGTTCATTACGCGAAACTTCCAAAATAAAAGTCAGACAGCCATTGAAAAGAATTCTCGTCCCGGTTCTTTCGCCGAAATACAGGAGAGATATTCAATACTTTGAAGATGTGATTAAAGAAGAAATCAATGTCAAAGAAATAGAGTTTGTGAGCGGTGAAACAGAGATTGTAAAAAAATCCGCGAAACCGAATTTCAAATCAATCGGAAAAAAATTCGGTAAAATCACCCAACAGGTTGCGAATGCAATTAAAGAATTAAAAGAAAAAGAAATTAAAATATTGGAATCCAACGGTTCTTTAAAATTAAATATTTCAGAAACCGATGTTGAATTAGTTCCTGATGATGTCGAAATAATCAGCGAAGACATTGAGGGGTGGCTGGTTGCGACACAGGATAACATTACAGTCGCTCTCGATACTCAAATTGACGATGAATTAATCAAAGAAGGAATTGCAAGAGAATTTATTAACAGAAT
Organism: Bacteroidota bacterium; assembly: GCA_004322215.1. GTDB lineage: Bacteria > Bacteroidota > Ignavibacteria > Kapaibacteriales > UBA2268 > XYC2-FULL-35-21. Next base: position 11,036 of record SCSM01000007.1, read on the forward strand.
TCAGAACCTCAGAAAAAATTCCGGCTTTGATGTTACCGACAGAATAAAAATTTTGTATGATGCAACTGAAAATGTTACCAACGCTATCGAAGAAAAAAGCGCTCATATTATGAGTGAAACACTTGCTGAAATGCTGAGCCATGCTAAGTTTGAAGGTGGTGTCGAAATTGATATCGATGACGTAATAATTAAAGTAATTATAAATCGGTTCTAGTTGGGAGTGTTAAATTAAGATATATTGTTGAAAAAAAAAACAAAAATATTTTTCCACACATGTTTGCATTATATATAAATTTTATTAACTTTATATTTGAAAGTTATTTGAAATAAAAATTATTTTTTGAAAAAAAATTCTGGGTGTACTTGTATAACTCTAAGGGGAAGAATTATGCCAAGTAAAGCAAAAACAAAACCAAAAGCATCAGCTGCAAAAAAAGCAGCAGCAAAGAAGGCAAAGCCGGCAGCAAAAAAACCGGCAGTGAAAAAAGCAGCGCCGAAAAAAGCGGCAAAGAAACCAGCTAAAAAAGCAGCTCCAAAAAAAGCTGTGAGAAAAGCAGCTCCTGCAAAGGCAGCTCCAAAAAAAGCGGTATCCAAAAAACCAGCTAAGAAAGCTGCGCCTAAAAAAGCAGCTCCAAAGAAAGCAGCCAAGAAAGCTGCTCCGAAAAAAGCTGCAAAGAAGGGCACCAAGGGAAGTCCCTTCAAGCCGGTCCAGAAACGTATGATTAATCAGTCTAAGAAATCTCCTGTTAAGTCAGTTGCTCGGCCGGCTTCCAAAAAAATAAAACTCGAAAAAACCAAGAAAGCTGTCAAGCCGGCTAAGAAGATTTCTGTTAAAACTCAAAAGAAAGTCGTATCCAAAACTTCTTTGAAACCGATTAATAAAACAGTAAAGATGGCAACTAAAGTAATCGCTAAAAAACCGGTTGTTAAAGTTGCTCAGAAAAAAACTGTTGTTACTAAGAAGGTTGTAAAAACTCCTTCGAAGAAACCGGTTGCAAAGCCAGTTAAAAAAGTTACTAAAGTCATTCCGACTAAAGTAACCAAGGTTGAAAAACCGAAAACTGAGCAGAAAAAGGTAACTAGTAAAATTAACGTACTAACCCAGAAAAAAATAGTTACCGAAACTGAGCCAGTTCAAATTAAAAAGCTGAAGCCAAATGTCCGATACTCTGATAAAGACCTCGATGCCTTTAAACAGAGGATTCTCGATATGAGGCAAGAAGCAATTGACGAACTCAGAATGCTCAGGGAACGGTTGGAAGACCTTAATGCTTACGATTTCGCTGAGGAAAGTATGATATATTCGATGCATATGGCTGAACAAGGTTCCGAAGCAATGGAAAAAGAGAAGACGTATGCTCAGATTCAACGAATCAACGAATATATCAAGAAGCTGGATGACGCTTTGAGCAGAATCAAAGACAAAACGTATGGCATTTGCCGGGTCTGCGGTTGCTTGATTGCAAAAGAAAGACTTTGGGCTGTGCCTATTACTACTCTGTCTGCTTCATACAAAATCAGGAAGAAATGTCCTGAGGACGGAATAGACAGAATCGAGCCTATCAAAGAATAGGCACTATAATTACATATTGTAATTTTGAAGGGGACAAAATTATTGTCCCCTTCTTTTTGTGGAGTTCAAATGAATAAAATTAACAAAAGCACATATTTTTTATTTTTAACTGCAACATTATTAATATTGTTTGACCAGGTTACAAAGCTGCTCGTTAAAGGTTTTGTATTTGGTGGTTTGAATTTCCATGGTATGTCCATCGGTGAGAGTATTTCCGTTATCGGTGATTTTCTCCAAATTACTTATGTCGAAAATTCCGGCATGGCTCTTGGAATTACTTTCGGCGCCGGAAAAATATTTTTAAGCATTTTTTCTATCATTGCTAGTATTGGATTAGCTTATTATCTTTTAAAACTGGATAAATTTTCTATATGGGTAAGGATTGGCGTAATGCTGATTTTTGCCGGTGCTTTCGGAAATTTGATTGACCGTGTATTCTATGGTATATTTTTTAATGAATCTCCTTTATTCTATGGCAGAGTCGTCGATTTCATCCAGGTAGATATCCCTGACATTAATATTTGGAATATTCATTACACTCATTTCCCTGTTTTCAATATTGCCGATTCATGTGTTTCGGTCGGTGTTGTACTCCTGCTTATTGCTCACAATAAGATTCCGACATTTAATGAAGTATTCAGAAATAATTATAATGCTGCCGATGAACAGCATTCTAACCCCTCATCTGAAACTAATTAGATTATTAATTTATTCTGAATTGAAAACAAAACCTGATGTATTCCCGTCATTAGAATAAATAAATTTATCAGGTTTAATTATGAAATGTTACTTTATTATCATTTTATTATTTGTGAGTTCTTCTACTTTCTCATTAAGTCAGAACTCAAACTTTCATTCATACATAATAAAATTCAAATCAGAAAAAAGACAGCTTACAATTAATTATTTAACATCTGAAAATATTCATTCGAATTATACTTTCAAATCCTTCCTGAATAATTTAGATAATTTGAAAACCGAAAAAACTCTTTCAGCAGAAATAAATATTCAGATAAGTGAATTAAATAAATATATAACAATTAACATTTCGGGTGATAATGATTCAAAAAAAATTATTTCGGAAATTAAAAAATATGATGAAGTAGATATAGTTGAACCGAATTATATTTATCATATCGAAAAATCAGATGATGAACCGAATGATGCTCTATATAAAGACCAGTGGGCTTTAAAAATCATTAACGCTTCAAAAGCATGGAAGAAAGCAAGCGGCAAAGGAATTATTATCGGAATAATTGATACCGGTATTGATTATCTTCATCCCGATTTGGTCAATCAATTATATATAAACTCTAAAGAAGATATTAACCAAGACGGAAAATTTGAACCCTGGTCAAGCGAAGAAACAAGAAATGGTATTACAGGAGATTTTAATAATATTGATGATGATAATGATGGATTTATTGATGATGTTATCGGATATGATTTCGTTGACCAGTCATTCGGTAATGTCGGCGACTATATTGAACCGGACCCAAATCCTTATGATGAAAACAGCCACGGAACAACGGTTGCAGGTGTTATAGCAGCTCAAAGAAATAATAGTATTGGAATCACGGGTTTAGCTTATGATTCTAAATTATTAACTGTAAGGGCAATGGACGCTACAGGTAATGGCGAAAGCGATGATATCGCAAATGCTATTGTTTATGCTGCACTCATGGGAGCTAAAGTTCTAAACTTTAGTTTCGGTGAAGCTAATCCTTCAACAATAATGCATGACGCAATAAAATTCGCATATTCGCTTGGTTGTGTAATGGCTGCATCATCAGGTAATAACAATTGGTCATTTCCACATTACCCTTCTGATTTCGAAGAAGTTATCTCAGTAGGAGCAGTAAGTGATAACGGTAAAAAATCTTCTGTTAGTAATTATGGAAGCCGGCTTGATTTAACAGCACCCGGAAGCCAAATAATGACGACTACACCCGGCGGGAACTATCAAAAGAAAAGTGGTACTTCGTATGCAGCACCTCATGTTTCAGCTGGCTCAGCTTTATTATTGGAAATTGACCCTACCTTAAATCCACAAGATATCAAAGGAATTCTCATGGCATCTGCCGATGATGCAGGTGAATCCGGATGGGATATATATTATGGTGCTGGCATTCTCGATGTCGGAAGGGCTGTCAATACAATCGGAAGAACTTCTTTACTCATTTCCTATCCTGTAAACGATTCATATATTAACAAGGATAAAACCCCTGTTGTTCCTGTTATCGGTGATGTTATCACTCCCCTTTTTGATAGTTACGAAGTATTTGTTGGTATAGGTGAAAATCCTGATAATTGGAAGAGTATAACAAATAAAATAAACTATCAAATTTTAAATGACACCATAGAAAAAATTGATTTCAGTAAAATTCCTGATACAAGTTGCGTTGTAAGAATTCTTGTTAATCTGAAAAATGGAAATACAATTGAGAAAAGAATTAATCTTGAAATATTATCGAATAATAACAGTTTAACAATTCAAAATATAAATAAATTAACTGCATTATATAATAATAAAAGAATTCTTCTTATTGCTATCGAAACCAATTTCAAATCAAATTGTAAAATTATATTTCGAAGAAAAAACAGTAATGACCAATATAAAGAAATTACAGAATCTAATAATTTTACTAAAGAACATTTACTGGTAATTGATGATATTTGTCCTCCAAACGATACAATGCAAGCCGTAATTACACTTATTCGTCAGGATGGTTCTAGTATGACTTATATCACGGAATTCACCCGTTCGTCGGACGACATGCCTCAAACCGGATTTTCAATGAAGAATTATTCCCTCCCGCTTTCCTATTTATCAGACAATGTTTTTGACTTATATAATGATGGTAAGTCATCCCTTGTTGTCAATGATATTTCTGGTGGTACCTGGGGTAATATAAAAGTTTATGAATTCGATAAGTCAGGATTTATTGAAAAGGATACTTTAAATGAATTGCTTATTCCCCATGGAATAGGTAATACAGATGGCAATAATTTACCTGATATTTTATGCTCGGGTGTTGGAAAGACTTTTCTGTATCAGCAGGAAAGTCCTGGCAAATCTCTTTTTTCAAAAATTCTCTATAGTAATCCGGATACGCTTAATATTTGGGCATCTGCATTATTTGACATTGACAAAGACGGAAAAGATGAAATAATTTGTCACGACGATACTTCAATAATAATCCTAAAATATCAAAATAATATCTATACAAAGTTTGCAAAAATAAATCCGCCTGAAAATCTGAATAACATTAATACATTTCCCGGGATTGCAGAAGGTGATTTCGATGGTGATGGGAAAAACGAAATATTCATCAGCACCTGGAATGGGAATATGATGATTTATGAATTCGATAATAATCAATTCATTCGTATATTTAATGATACAAATAAAACTACAGATGGTGAACAATTTGTCTGCACTGTCGATGTTGATAGCGACGGAAAACCGGAAATATTAATTGGCAACAGCAGCAGTTACCCTCTTTATAGAAAGCTCTATACCGGAGAACCAGTTTGGAGATTTCGGCTTTTAAAAGGTATTTCGGATAATTCATACAATTTTATCTGGACTGATTATATATACGGAGTCAGAGCCGGTTCCGATTACCAGCAAGGAGTATCATCAGGCAATCTCGATGGTAAACCCGGCGATGAAATAATTATTTCTGCATTCCCGAATTTATATATATTCACATATAAAAATAATAAGATGCTTCCTCTCTGGTCGTACCCTTATTCTTTTTCGAATAGTGCAATTGTATATGATTTTGACAAAAACGGTACAAACGAAATCGGCTTTTCAACTTTTTCTCGTACAAGATTTTTTGAGTTCAACACAAAGCCGCAAAAACCGCATCCTCCGCTTGGAGTTAAGGGTTGGGCTTTAAACGATTCGTCAGCATATTTGGAATGGTATCTTTCTGCTGATGCTCAGCGTTACCAGGTTTTATTATTAGAATCCGATACATCTGCAATCATTGTCGGTGAAACCGATTCATCTGATTTTATAATTCATAATATGTCTGCAAATGTAGGTTATACCTTTACGATAAGAAGTGTAAATACACAGATGCAGGATTCTCTGAGTGATATTTCAGAGAGAGTCGGTATTTACACTCATAATCCGATTAAACTTGATTCTGTCATAATTCATAATAATAAAGAATTGATTTTAATTTATACAGGAAAAATTCCAAGTAAAATTGACCCTTCTAATTTTAAAATTTTTGATACCGACAGTATTGCATATATTTCACCTAATAACTGCATATCAATTAGTGATACTTCCTTCTTAATTGATTTTGATAATTCGCTTACTGATTTTACAAAACTATTTGGAAATAATCTGTGGTTTACATCTGCATCTTTCCCGGATTATTATAACACACCCACCATCAAAACAGATTATGGAATGTATAAACTTTATATTCCTCAAGATACTATTATACGTGAGGTTTTTCTGAAAAAATTAAACATAATTTCTACAAGCGAAATTCAAATCGAATATTCAGAACCTGTTATTGAATCAACTGCAATTAATGTTTCTAATTATATATTAAAACCATTTGGTATTATTGATAAAGTCATTTATGATAATAATAATCCCGATTTGGCTAATATTGTTTTCAGTAAAACACATAAACCAGGTCCTTTCGGACAGACTTATACTATTACAGCAAAAAATATAATGTCGGTTAACAACAATAAAATGACTGTAGGTGCAGGTAATACTCTTGCTTTTAACTTCAATGTAAAAAATAATGATGATGCTTTTGTTTACCCGAATCCGATTAAGTTAAATGAAACAAATACGGCATACTTTGGAAATATAGTTAATCACAGTGAAATTATTATTATGAATCTCGAAGGAAATTATTTGAGAATATTAAATGAAGATGATAATAACGGTGGTGTTGATTGGGATATTAAAGATGATAATAACAATAGTCTAAAACCAGGAATTTATTTATTTAAAGCACGTCAGAAAAGCAATGATGAAATAATTTCAGAAACAGAATTTAAAAAATTTATGATTTTACCATAATAATTACATTCTTTATTTGCATCGATTTTTTTTATTTTTAATTATTCACTCATTTCCCGCTTTTTTTTTCGGTAATGTAAATTTAAACGTCGAACCTTTTCCAATATCACTTTCAACACTAATCTTACCGCCATTTCTTTCTACAAATTCCTTGCATAGTATTAATCCGAGACCTGTTCCGTGTTCCTTGCCTGTACCCAATGTTGAAATTCGAGAATCAACTCTGAACAACTTACTTATTAAATCCTTATTCATTCCTACCCCATTATCGGTAACCTTAATCTCGATGAAATTACTGTTTTCTTCTGTATGGATTTTAATCTTACCTCCTTCATTAGTGAATTTAAGTGCATTCGATACCAAATTCCTAATTATTGTTGTAACCATGAATGGGTCTGCATAGACAATCAAATTATCATTTATTGAATACTCGAATCCAATATTTTTCTTATCCGCATTTAATCTCATTAGATAATAAATATTGTCGATGATATATTTAATATTAATATTGTCCGGATTGAAGGCAATCTTGCCCGTTTGTGTACGAGACCATTGCAATAGATTTTCCAGCAAGGCATGAAGATTCTTTGATGAATCGCTTATATCCCCCAATAATTCTTTAATTTCTTTAACTGTCAGTTTATTGTAATTTTCATATAGGAACTTTGTTGTTTCCATATATGCATTGAATGGATTTATCAGGTCATGTGCTATAATCGAAAAGAATTTATCCTTCGTAACATTAAGTTCCTTCAGGTGTTTTTCGGATTCGGTCAACCTTGCATTTATCACCTCAAGGTCTTTATTTTTTTGCGATATAAGTTTAAATGTTTTTCTACGGAAAATGTACCTGCTTAATAATAATATAAGCAGTATAACAGAAAGAATTGTCAGTAAAATAAATTGCAATGCGATTTTATTCCTCGATTCACTCTCTTTTTTCAATGCTGCATTTTCTTTATTCTTTTTCTCGATGTCGAATTTATATTGTAAATCGCTAAGTGATTTTGCTATTTCAATATTATAAATGGAATCCTTAAGTTCCTCGTATTTCCTAATGTAATCTACTACTTTTTTATAATCACCTTTCGATTCATATATTTCAGATAAATATAAGTAATCGTCTTTTATGATTTCCTTGATACCAAGTTCTTCGGCTATTACAAGACTTTTTTGGACATAATCGAGTGCTAACCCGAACTTCCGCTTGCCAATATATATATTTCCCATGTTCTGATATATTATTGCAAGTCCCTGCTTATCATCAATTTCATTATGAATTTTTCTTGCACTGAGATAATAATAAAGGGCTGAATCTTTCTCGCCGATGCGAAGTTTAAGATTCCCCATATTATTCATGCATTTTGCCAGCATCTTTTTGTCATCCAATTTTAAAAATGATGTCATTGACTTATTCAAATACTCTTCAGCTCTGAATAAATCATTTAACTTTAGATAAATATTTCCTATATTATTTAATGTTCGTGCATACATTTTATCATTATTCGACTTCCTGAATGATTCAAGAGCTTTTTTTGAATAATCGAGAGACTTATTATAATCTTCGAGATTTTTATATATTATTCCAATATTCATGTATGAAAGTGCCACATCATTCTCATTTCCAAAATCATTATAAATTGATAATGCTTTTAACTGATATTCCAGTGCTTTTGTGTAATCACCTATATCCTTATATATAATGCCGATATTGGTACATGTGTTTGCTACACCTTTTTTATCATTAATTTTTTGTTTGATTTCCAGTGATTTCCTGTAATAATCCAATGCCGCATCATAGTTCCCGATTCCATCATATACACCTGCCAGTTGATGATATATTCTCGCCCATCTTGAACTGTCCTTCAGTTCTTTAAAGATGCTTAATGAATAATTATAATATTCTATGGATTTTGTATTTTCACTGAGTTCTTTGTATGAATCTCCTAATTCTGAAAATACTAATCCAATTTCTTTTTTTAAATTGTTTTCTTTACAAAAATTCAGTGCTTTCAAAAAATTTTCAAATGACTGATTGTAATTTTTTAACTGAAAATATCCCGAACCAATATTTAAGTATGCTATTGCTTCCTCCTTTTTCTCTTCGGTTGAACGGGCGTATATTAATGCTTTTTTTGCGAATTCAATGGACTTCTGCGGATTGGTTTTCAAATATCTGATTGAAATTTTATTTGACAATTTTGCCTTTTTTTCGACAGGGGAATTTTGTAATAATTGAAATAAACTATCAATTTTGTTTTGACTATAAATTTTTTGATTTAAAAAAGTAAATAGTAATATGAAAAGAAAAATTTTAAAGTATTTCACGAAAAACCTCAGTTCAAAAACAATAATTTATTTTTCAAATATGTAAATAATCCCAAAGGATTCATCTGGAATCAATAAATATAATTATTTGATAATTCCGCTATCTCTGTATTTATTCTCGATTTTTTTATAAAATATTACTGCAGAAACTGATGTAATAATCAGCAAAACTACGGGTATTATTAACCAATAATTCTTCAGATAAAAGGCAACCAATGCAAATACAATGCTTGCTATTGAATTTGCTCCTATAATGTAGATTTTACTTTTATTTAAATCTCTGAGTAATTTATCCTCCGGCATAATGTCCTTTTTTTAAAATTATTTATCTCAATGCCTGTTCAATTGCTGTTCTCGCATCTGTTTTTTCATCCCTGTATTTTACTATTATTGCAGTCGAAACTGATAATCCGTTTTCTTTTGCAAATTCTGTATGAATTGACCTGGCACCCGGTATTACAACGGCACTTTCCGGTATCTCAAGCGGTAAGCCATTATCGGCTCTCAATATTTTCTCATTTACTATATCATAAACTCTTGTTGATGAATTAATTATTACCCCTGAGCCAAGCACGGCTCTTTTACGAATCAGAACGCCTTCATAGACACCGCAATTGCCACCTATCATAACATCATCCTCAACAATCACTGGTCTTGCTCCTGGTGGCTCGAGAACTCCGCCGATTTGTGATGCAGCACTTAGATGCACTCCCTTTCCTATTTGTGCACATGTACCGACAAGTGCATGTGAATCTATCATCGTATTCTCATCGATATAAGCCCCAATGTTAATATACATTGGTGGCATGCATATTACTCCTTTAGCAATAAAACTACCCGTCCTGACTGATGAACCCCCCGGAACTATCCTTACTGAATCCTCGAGTGTAAAAGGATGAACCGGTAAAGTATTTTTATCAAAATAAGTAAATCCGTTTTCCATACTCCAATCTTTAAGTTTACCGTATTTAAACATTAACAGGATTCCCTTTTTCACCCATTCATTTACTTTCCAGATACCATTATGCTTCTCTGCGGCTCTGATTTTACCTATATTTAGATTTGAAATCAGTTCGTGCTGAATCGGCTCTATGTCAAATTCAGTAATACTCGCATTGGATTCATACAATTGTTCTATTTTATTCTTAAGTTCTGTCATTCTATTTGTTAGTATATTATTGCATTTTATCATCTTAAAATATTTCGCCAGACCTTAAATTCGACTCGTCTGTTATATTGCCTGCCTTCTGGTGTGGTATTGCTCCAAAGTGGTCTCATCTCTCCGAATCCCTCTGATTGTACCCTGCTTGGGTCAATTCCCCTTTTAAATAAATAATTTGTTACTTCATTTGACCTTTTTTCCGATAATCTCTGATTCATATCTTCATCGCCGACACTATCGCAATGTGCATATACATCGAGGTTTATATCTTCGTATGTACTCATGAATTTTACAATTTTCTCCAATTCAATTATTGACTCTTTAAATAATGCGGACTTACCTGAATTAAATAATATATTTCTGAAACACATGATTGAATCTTCCATCGGTATTAGTTCGATGTCCCTCTCCAATTCGGTATATAAAGACAAAAACCTTAAATCCAAACTATCGGTGAAAGTAAAAAAACCGTCAGATTTTGCATGGAATCTGTACCTGTAGCCGGCTGGCAGCACTATTTTATAATTTCCCATAGGGTCTGAACGTGCAATACCCGCTTCAGGCCTATCCGGAATTCTGTCATACGTTATAATGGCTTCCATTGGAGTTCTTGTTTTCTTATTAATAACCTTCCCGTGAATCAACAATACAGGCAGTGGTCTTAATGTTTCGGGTAGTCGAATCCTGAATATATCTTCCTTCCCGTAGGAATTTTCAGTAGATACAAAATAAGCAAAATCTCCCGCAGCAGATAATTTCAGGTATATGTCCGAACCCGCAGTGTTGATTGCCGGTCCAAGATTCTTCGGCTGTTTCCAATTTGTCCAGCTGCTGTCAACTTTTCTTGAAAAGAAAACATCAGAATTTCCATAACCACCGTGTCCAGTACTCGAGAAATACAATGACACACCGTCAGAAGCCAAAAAAGGTGTGCTTTCATCTCCCGGTGTGTTAATTGTTGGTCCTAAATTCATCGGCTCGGTAAACTCTCCGTTCGGTTGCAAAAAACTAACATAAATATCCTTATCGCCGTAAGAGTCTTCCCTTTGTATCGACATTAAAAGCGTTACTCCGTCATTAGCCAGATAAAAACTCGAATATTCACTCTGATTATAATAATATTCTATATTTATCTTCTCAGGAAAAGTCCATCCGTCCGCTGTCCTGTGTGCTATTGAAATCCCCCTCTCGACTGTACCGTCCGGCTTATAAACATTTCCGAGCAACAGCGTATTTCCGTCTGGAGTTACCGATATTACAAAATTATTGTATTCATCATTCAATGGCGGACCCATATTTATCGAAGGTAACCATTTCCCGTTCTCATCCTGAACCGAATACCAAATATCCTGCTTACCATAATTACCTTCAAAATCATCCCTGCAAAAATATATTGTCTTTCCATCGGGTGAAATCACTGGCATTAGCTCATCACCTTCAGTGTTTATTGTCGGTCCCAAATTTTCCGGTTTCTCCTGTTGACAAAGCAAACTCCCGTTTGTACTCACAAATATAACTAATACTATTCCAGCTAATATATATCTTATATATACACTCATTCCCTCATCCTTTTGAATTTCAATTCAAATCCTCAACTTACCTATTAAGTAATTTCTTACTCTTATTATAAACAACAGAATTATTAAATATCATGTAATTTAACAAATTTCCTTAAATTTATAAAATTTCAAATCCTTAAGTTAATTCCTATATCATAAATTTACTGCTGTAATCATCTACTTACAACCTACGGCTTACGGCAAAATCTTCCTATTTAATTTCCTATTAAAACGAATGCACCCCAATAAAAAGGGTCGGAATATAAATTCCTGATACTTAGTTGTGCTTCCCTGAAAGCTGTATCGATGCTTTTACCTCCAAGCCAGTATTTATAAAACTTTGTCATCAATTCCTGGGTCACTTTATCATTCACTACCCACAGACTCATGATAATGTTTTCGGCTCCTGCAATTCGGAATGCCCTCTGCAATCCGTACACACCTTCGCCCTTTAAAATTTCTCCCAATCCTGTCTCACAGGCACTCAACACAACCAATCCTGTATTTTCCAGGTTCAAATTCAATGCTTCATAAGCTGTAAAAATTCCATTATCACTGGTGTAATTCAAATCTTCGGAATTCAATGCTTCACCCGCTCCGGCTAGCAGGAGTCCCGACCTCAGCAATGGGTCGGTCATTGCCTTGTCAATTCTTACTCCGAATACCTTTTCATGTTTCTTGAGTATTTCGTCCCCAAGGAAAAAACCATGTGTTGCTATATGTAATATATACGGACTCTTTAATGATTTCAGATTATTTTCATTTGCGTTTGTACCTGTGAAATATTCAACCTTCCATTTTTTTTCTTCGAATAAACTGTCAATTTTATATACCTCAATTTCTGTACCTGGCAATGATGAAACAGGTATGATATTTTTATTCATAACCAAATTGTTACTGATTATGCTGACATCCCTGTTCAAATTAGGATTAGGAATTAATTCATTAAGTGAATCATTGCTGAATTTCGGATTCCCGATTAAACACGCTTGTTTGGATGATGGCATTCTCTTTGCCATTGTCTCAGTTTTGATTATATCCGATGTGCCGGAAACATATTTTATATTCATTCCATCAATTACATGAGAACCGTCCGGTTTTTTCAGTGTATTAATATTAATAATATTATAAATGCCGTCAGTCGAAAGGTAAACGAAATTCTTCCCCTCTAATTTCTCATCGATTTCCTCCCAGAAGATTTTATAAGATTCATTGTCGGGTATTGTATTCATTATGCTTCTTTTATAATAAAAAAGATACATTGAATCCAATAAATTCGCATGTGGAATTACAACGACTTCCGGATATTCATTTGTTTCTTTTGTTAAAATCAAAGCTGCATAAAATGCATCGTCAGTCCACCCTTTATCAAAATAATCTACCCTGATTATTTCTATTGCCGCTTCATTTTGTTTTAATGCCTGTTGTATTTTATACCAATCATTTTGAATATTTTGATTGACATTTTTCAGTTCGACTATAACTGATGAAAGCACCTTTTCAATTGCATTTGCTTCTTCTTCGAGAGAATCGAGGTTTTTATCCATCAATTTAAGCTGCTTTTTTGATAATGAATAAAGGAACGCCAATTCTTCCTTCATTCTTTTCCATTCATCAAATTTACTGATTAATTCCTTATCTCCGCTTTCCTGCACTTTCTTTCTGATGTCTCTCGATGTTTTCAGTAAGATTGCTTTCGTCGCCAGACGCTGGTTATATACATCATCTAATATCTGCGGCTTCTCTTTCATCCGTTTAACTGCAAAACAATTGAACATATCCAGCCGCTCTTTCAGTGTTCTGTTGAAATTCAATCGCTCTGCCTCACTCATAAACGGAAAATATTTATCTATCTGCTCCAGCATCAACGATTGGGATTCCTTATATAACTCCTCTGCTTTGTCCATATCTTCGAGGTCTTTGTAAACTCCAGCAAGGTTACTCAATGTCGAAGCATATATGGGACTTTTCTCACCAAACAAATTCTTTCTCCAAAAAACTGCCTCCTCTAATAAATCTCTTGCTTCGTCCAGGTCCCCAAGCACCCACTTGACAATTCCATAAGAATTAAGGCAATCAGAATAAAACGGCACCGATTTCCCAATCTTTTTCTCCACTATTTGTATCGCTCCGGCTAATAATGAATCTGCAGCTTTGTGATTATAAGTCCTGATATAAAGATTTGCAAGGTTATACAAAGTCAAGGCATACTGCGGGCTGCTTTCCCCTTCCGATTTAATCTGTTCATCTTTTATCCGATATAAAATAGCTTCGGCTGCAAGCATTTTTCCCTGTGATATATAAACCGATGCCTCTTCGAATTCTGCCATCGCAATTAACGGGTCATCCTCTTGAAGTTTTGACTGAAATATAAATAATGCCTGTTCAATCAATTCCTGTGCCCTGTCATTGTTCCCCAAAATTCTGTATAGGTGAGCTAAATTGTATAGTGTCACCGAGTATGATACATCGTCAGTCCCAAGCTTTTCCTTTTTTATTTCCAATGCCTGCAAATAAAGTCTTTCTGCCTCAGGATACTTTCCTAAAGATTGATACAATTCTCCCAAATTATTTATTGACACTGCATACGATGTATCATGCTCACCGAATAATTTCTTCTTTATCCCGATTGTTTCCTGCAAAATCGGCTCTGCTTCGATGTACCTTCCCAATTTTTGATATGAGGCACCTAGATTGTTTAATGCTGATGTATATTCATCATTGTTTTCACCTTTTACTTTTAAGATAATTTCACTCTGCCTTTTGTAATTATCTATTGCTTTGTAAAAATCACCCAAGGAATAATAAATTGATGACATCAATCCAAGTGTATTAATGTATTCATCCGAACTGTCGCCGAATTCCCTTTGAGCATTTACTAGAGCCATTCGGCAAGAATTTGAACCGTTTATTAAATCTCCCTCTTTGAATTGTTCAAGTGTTTTAATATAATACTTCTCCCAATCCTGGCTATGTGAGGTTGACACCCCGGATAATAATATGACTAAATATATGTAATATGTTTTCAACTTAGTATTTAATAATTCTTAACTAAATTGCGTTTTATATAACCCAACAATGAAAATATAATTATTATTATGGCTCAAAACAAGTTAAATATGAAAATGAAAATAAAATCCTCACACGGTTCCAATTTAAAAGGTATTGGGAGTGGGGCTCCGGTCAGATTAAATAAATATCTCGCCGATGCAGGAATTGCATCCCGCAGAAAAGCCGATGAGCTAATCAAACAAGGTCTGGTTTCGGTAAATAATCATGTCATAACAGATTTAGGCACCAAAATTAAATCAACTGACAGGGTTTCTGTTAATGGTAATCCCGTTAAAATGAATCAAAAACTTGTATATATATTATTGAATAAACCGAAAGATTACATCACTACTACAAGCGATGAAAAATCTCGGAAAACCGTTCTCGACATTGTCAGGTCAAGTAAGCGTATCTATCCTGTCGGTCGGTTGGACAGAAACACCACCGGAGTTCTGTTGCTGACAAATGACGGTGAACTTGCTTACAGGTTAACACATCCCAAATATGAAATCGAAAGAGTTTATAATGCAACTTTGGACAAAAACCTAACTGTTCAGGATGCAAAAAAAATTGCCGAAGGAATTGAACTCGATAATGAGCATACATCTCCCTGCGAAATTATTATAAATCCGAAAAATAAGTCGAATGTTATTCTCACTTTAATCGAAGGTAAAAACCACGAAGTCAAAAGAATTTTCGAAAAGTTCGGATACACGGTGAAAAAGTTAGACCGTAAATATTTTGCCGGCATTTCTACCCAGGGATTGACTCGTGGACAATACAGGCACCTGAAATTGTATGAACTTCAAATGCTGAAAAAATTTACAGGTTTATATTAATCAAAAAAAATAATTTTGAAATAATACGCTAAATATGTTATTTTTCATTTTTCTTAAGAAACTAATCAGGTAAATATGAAATTAATTTGCTTTGCAATAGGAATATTTTTCCTATTTAATATAAATTTATTTCCACAGGAAAATTCCTTACCAAAATCCGGAATTGGTGAAAGTAACAGTATGGCTAATGTTCCGAAGGAAATTCAATCGAGCTGCACTGCATTCTTCAAACTTCTCGTCAATGCTGAAGTTGACAAAGCATTCGAATCAATTTTAAAAAACAGTCCTATTGCAAAAAAAGACGACCAAATAAAAAATCTTACTGAACAAACAAAAAAATCATTCAAGCTGTACGGCAACATGCAAGGATTCGAACCCGTAAATTACGAGCAGGTGTCGGAATCGCTGCTGCGTGTTCGCTATCTCAGCATTCATCCCGATATGCCCATGCGTTGGATAATCACTTTTTACAATTCACCCTCGCGCGGCTGGATTGTAATCAACATCAAATTCGATGACCTCGCCGAATACTTCTTCACCGACCAATAAAAAGAAGTTTTAAGTTTTAAATAATAAGTTTTGAATATTATTCTGAATTTATTTCAGAATCCATATCCTTGTCATTCTTCCCGAGGCGAAGAATCTTCTTAATTCATAAATCGTTAATCCTCATTCTTAAATCCTTTTTGTCATTCCGAGAAAAGCAAAGAAACTCCCTTCCTTGAGGAAAGGTCAGGTTTTAGTGCAACGGAAATCCCGCTCAATCGGAAGATAAATTTCCTCCCTTATTAAAAAGGTTCTCCATTTATTATGTCGAAGTTTTCAAATTTCTAAACTTATTTATTTCGAATTCATTTCAAATTTTAAATTCTATTACAATTAAGGTATGAAAAAAAAAAGCCCCCTTTTGCAAGAGAGCTTTCACCCAGAAATTTTTATGATTATGGCTAATCCATTATCTTTCTCAGGAATGCGGGCTTTTCGAAATGATATTTACCGTTTCCGTTGGCATCGGCTAATTCTCCTTCCGAAATGTGATGAACTTTCTCTATCTGGTTCAGGGAATTTTCCATCACTTCCATATCATCTCTCGCCATCCGCCTTTCGTAAGCAGGCACATCATACCGCTTCAGTTCTTCGTGTCCACGTGGACTATGCATCGGTTCAGCCACAGCCGGTTTCACGAATACGGTTTCGGTTGCCGTGTGAGGTGCGGTGATACCACCTGATGCAACCGCAGTATTAAAAGGATTTCCCTGCTCTACCATTCTTTTATTAAAAGGAAGCTCTTCAGCTTTGAAATTCAACGAAGAATCGGCGGGAAATTTCTTCCCGTTCAATTTACTCTTGTTGAAACCGGTTGCAACGACAGTAACTGAAACTTCATCCATCGGTTCCGGTTTATAAACAACACCATGAATAAGATTGACATCGGCACCAGCCGCTTCTTCGACGATAGTAACTGCCTCTGCAATCTCGTGCATTGTCATGTCACACCCGCCTGTAATGTTGACCAGCACACCCTGTGCACCTGCAATCGTAATGCCATCGAGCAAAGGTGAATTGAGTGCATTCTGAGTTGCTTCGGCTGCCCTGTTATTACCTGTTGATATGCCGATACCCATTATTGCATCACCCATTCCTTTCATCACGGTTCTAACATCGGCAAAATCAACGTTGACTACACCGTGCTGTGATATGATATCGGCAATCCCGCGAGTGGCATTGTAAAGCACTTCATCCACTTTCAAAAATGCATCGCCGAAGTTTGTATTCTTTTCGATGATTTCCAGGAGTTTTTGATTTGGAATAACGATTAAGGCATCGACATACTGTCGCAATTCATCGATGCCGGATTCGGCAACCGCAATTCTCTTTTTCCCTTCCCATGTAAACGGTTTGGTTACGATTCCGACGACTAAAGCACCGACTTCCTGGGCAACTTTCGCAACTGCGGGAGAACCACCGGTACCGGTTCCGCCACCCATACCGCAGGTTACGAAAACCATGTCAGAGCCCTTGAGAGAATTTTTAATATCTTCGATGCTTTCTTCGACAGCTCTTTTGCCGACATCGGGACTGGAACCCGCACCAAGCCCTTTTGTAAATTCCCTGCCCAACTGGATTTTGATAGTTGCAAGGTTGTGGTCGAGTGCCTGTTTATCAGTGTTTGCAGCGATAAAATCCACTGAATCCAGACCGCGGTATATCATATTGTTAATTGCGTTACCGCCGCCGCCGCCGACCCCGATGACGCGCAATCTTGCACCGTCGAGCATCGTATTGTCAAAATCAATTGCCATAAGCTATCCCCAAATTAGTTTGTAACAATTTATAATAAATTAAAGTTCTTCCAAATAATGTTTAACTTTTTTGAAAAATGATTTCTTTGTTTTTTCAGATTTTAACGGCTCCTCGACATCATCGAAAGGAATATCATTCTGAGCCAATCCTTTCAGCTCGTGCAATACCAACCCGACTACGGTTGAATACACAGGATTTTCAACTTCCTGCACAAGTCCCGAATAAGTAACGCCCGATGGAATTCCGATTTTTACAGGCATACCGAATACCTCCTGGGCAAGCTCTTCAATACCACCGACTAATGCGCTCCCACCTGTAAGAACAATACCGGCACCGAGACTGCCCGAATAACCGGAACGCCGTATTTCACCGAGAGCAAATTCAAATATTTCTTCGTAACGCGGCTGAATGATTCTGCACAGATAACTCTTTGTAATTTCCATCGGTTTTCTTCCACCAATCCCCGGAACCATGAAAATGTCATCATGCAAAATGTTATTCATATATGCGTGTCCGTATTCTCTCTTGATTCTTTCCGCCTGCGATGGAATAATTCCCAAGCCCTTCTTTATATCATCTGTTACCTGCTTTCCAGCTATACCGAATCCAGATGTAAATCTGACAATCCCCTCTTCGAAAATTGCAATATCGGTTGTACCTCCTCCAATATCAATCAAAGCCACCCCAACTTCTTTTTCATCACTATCGAGTACGGCATGACTGCTTGCGAGCGGCTCCAGCACAATATCTTTCACTTTGATTCCGCATCGTTCGACACACTTATAAATATTCTGTATTGCCGTAATCAAGCCGGTAACTATATGAACATTGGCTTCCATTCTTACCCCGCTCATTCCTATAGGGTCTGAAATTCCATCCTGACCGTCAATAATGAATTCCTGGGGAATTACGTGGAGAATTCTCCTGTCGCTCGGAATTGCAATTTTACAGCTTTCTTCCAAAAGCCGGTCAACATCCTGCTCGGAGACTTCTTTATTAATATTAGATATTCCGATTATGCCTCTCGATTGGTAAGATTCGATATGGTCGCCAGCAATACCGACAATCACTTCTTTTATTTGCAAGCCGGATTGCTGTTCAGCTTGTTCTATCACCTTCTGAATAGTTTTAACGGTGTTGTCAATTCTTACGACAACGCCTCTGAACAAGCCCTCTGCTTCGGAAATACCTATGCCGAGAATATCGAGCTTTTTGGTCTTCTCATCAGGTGATGCGACAAGACAGCAAAATTTAGATGTTCCAATGTCGAGTCCGACAATCACTTTTTTCGAGTGCGGACTGCCGTTGTTTCTGCTTGGTGTCAAAAATGCCATTATAAAACTTTCTTTATAATTAATTATTCTATATTTTCTTAGTTAACGAATCAGGTGGCAGTACCTGAACAAATTTTCTTTTCACCACAATCTGATTTTTCCATCTTAAATCAATAGATTCGGCATCAGCCAAATCCTGCTCCTGTTCAATATTGCGGAGCAATACAATTAATTTTTCCGATTTATCTTCAATATCAACGGAATTACCGATTAAAATTTCCTTTCCGGATTCAGATAATGATACTCTAAAATTATTTTCATTCTTATTGTAAATTATTTCTGAAATTGATTTGGATAAATCATAAGGAGAACCCGATTTGATTCCAGATAATAAATGAATCGCAGATTTTAATATTTTTCTGCAGTTTGATTTTGTAACATCAATGCCGCGAATAATCGGGAAATCCAATTCGGTAAATTTTGAATAATTCGGTAATACTGTTCCGTCATTAGCAGCAAATGAATTGTTGCCATCATCATCAATAATAATAGCTGTCGGTTGTTTTTCATGAACTTCAACTATTATTTCCGATGAATTTTTTTGATATATATATGCAAATTCAACATAAGGATTTTTCTCAACCCTGCTCTTCAGTTGATTGAGAAGATTAGATTTTTGTTTTGAATTATATTCATTAAGATTAATATTTTTAATTAAGTCTGCAGAACTGACGATTTCATTACCTGTTAATGTGATTTTGGTGATATTTTGCTGCTGTGCAAAGCTATTGGACAGGTAAACAATACCTGAAATAAAAAGCACGACAAGGAATAGCAATAAGTAAAGCCAGCCCTTTTTGCTGCTCACTTCAACTCCGCTGTCCCCCTCTGCGGAATATGTCTGTTCATACTCGTCCATCAAATAGAAAGGTTTTATGTTAATTTTCAGGATGATGCTGCTCACCCCGGTTGTTAATTTATATTCTATCAATAGCTAAAAACAGCGAACCACACTGTTTAAATACACTATTAGCTATATCAAACAAATCATATAATTATTTAAATTTTACAAATACCTTACGGTATTTTTATGATGTACGGATACATCTATGCTGCAAAATATGTATCTCGTTTATTCAAATTTACATTACTTTTCTATAAATGTCAATAGGTAAATTAAAAAATTTACTCATTTTTAATAATTTAGCTCATGTTTAATCAAAAATTCATTTTGT
Source organism: Bacteroidota bacterium (assembly GCA_004322215.1). Classification (GTDB taxonomy): domain Bacteria; phylum Bacteroidota; class Ignavibacteria; order Kapaibacteriales; family UBA2268; genus XYC2-FULL-35-21. Next base: position 31,426 of record SCSM01000007.1, read on the forward strand.
ATTAATAAAAAACGATACGTTTTTTTCTTTCATTTTACTAATTTTAACGGCTTATTAAATTAAGGTTTCAATTCAATATTCTATTCCTGATACAACAATAGGTTATAAAGTTCATTTGAGACAATTTGATTACAATGTCCTCAAAAAGCCACCATCAACAGGAAGATTTATACCTGTAATAAATGAGGATTCACCCGATGCAAGAAAGCCGGCAGCATTAGCTAAATCCTCAGGTTTACCAAATCTTCCTGCAGGAATTTCTGCAATCATCCTTTTTTCCATTTCTTCAACACTGATACTTGCAAGGTTAGCACTGTTTCGAATAAGAGCTTCCAATCTTGTTGTATGGGTATGCCCTGGCAAAAGATTGTTAACCGTGATACCGAATGGTGCAAGTTCACGCGATAATGTTTTTGACCAACTACCCATAGCACCGCGAATTGTATTCGATACACCAAGATTCTCGATTGGTTGTTTCAATCCGATTGATATAACATTGATAATTCTCCCGAAACCTGCCTTCTTCATACCGGGGATAAGTAATTGAACGAGTAACTGGCTCATAATCACATGCTGATTGAATGCCTGCAGAAGGTGTTCAGCACCAGCAGTATTGATTTCTCCGGGTTGAGGTCCTCCTGCATTATTAACAAGAATATGATAAATTTTATTCCCGGAAATTTCAGATTTGATTTTCTGAATCGCGATTTCAGGTTTAGAAAAATCTACAGAAATAAAATTATGTTCCTGCTCACCGGCTAAATTAATCTCCGTCACTGTAGATTTTAAAGTAACTTCATTTCTTGCCAACAGAGTTACATTTGCCCCCATTTCAGCAAAACGCTGAGCAATGGCTTTCCCCAATCCCTGGCTGCTACCGCAGACAATGGCATTCTTCCCATCAAGTCGTAAATCCATACTTTTCACTTATAGATAATTAAATAATTTATACAAAAATAAATACAAACACTAATAAGGCAAGAAACCTCTTTGTATTTACAAAAAAAAGTCGGAATTTTGTAATCTCAAAAATATACCATTAGGAGGGTTCGCATAATGGTATTGCAGCGGTCTTGAAAACCGCCGGGCTTCTGCCTGTGGGGGTTCGAGTCCCTCACCCTCCGCAAATGATTAAGCTTCGTTTCGACGGAGCTTTTTTTTTATTTAAAGTAATTATAATTATTTTTTATCTTACCCGTTTTCATTATATTAATAAATGTTATGAGCATAGGTATATATGAGAAAAAATCAGATTTTATTTTTGTTTATTTGCTTGTCATATTTTATTTTATCATGTTCTGATGATAATCCTGCGGGTAGCGATTCAACAACACTATTACCAAGCAAACAAGGAACATATTGGATATATATTAATTATACGCTCGATTCTAACTGGAATAGGAATACTGATAATCCAACTATTGATTCAACTATAATTGCAGGGAATATTACAATTCATGATACAACCGGTATTGTTGCTCTATCGTATTCAAGTGACAGCAGCGGAATAACTAATGGAGATAGTACATATTACTATACTGAAAAACTAAAGGTATTTACTTATTCGAACTATTTTTCCAATCTGTTAGGTAATCTCCCTATTAATCTCAATATACAGATTAACGAACAATGGGTCAAACTTGTTGATGGTGATGATGAAGATTGGAAGGTAATCGAACAAGAAATTCCTGAAACTATAATTTTCCCGGGATTAACAATGAAAGGTAACGTTACAATATTAGGTTCCAAATCAGGTACAGAAACAATTCAGGCAGAATCTCAAAATTATAATACAAGAAAATTCACATTAAAAATGACATTTACAGGAAGCGTTACATTTTTATCCAATACATTTCCGCTCAATTTCGAGAGGAAAACTTATTTATACTTTGCCGATAATATCGGGCTAATAAAATCAGTGATAGAACCGATGAAACTTAGCATTTTGCAATTACAGAATTTAAACCTGGACGGTGAAGAAAGAATTCTAATAAGACATCATATAGCAAATTAATTTTTTAAAATAAAAATCAGGTGGTTTAATGAAATACTCAAAATTACTTATTTTAACATTTTCCTCATTCATTATCGCATTGCTCAGCTCATGTTCAAGCGATAATCCAACTAATAATACGCAGCAGGGGAAATTTGAATTTCTTTTTGATGGCAACTGGTGGGTATATGAACGCTATTACATTGATTCACTCGGCAATAGAAAATCCGGTAATTCTTATTCAGATTCAACATTTATTGAAGGAACTGAAGATATTTTGGGAAAAACTGCTTTCAAGATGAAAACTGTTACCGAGGGCTCTGAGGATATGGAAAATTATTGCTATACACAAGGCGAACAATTCTTCATGTATTCTGATTTCGTTAACCAGGTATTATCTTCCATGCTGAAGAATCTGCCAGTAGAATTACCGATTTCACTCGACAGTATTTGGGTGAAAATTGCAGATTACAACAGCAATACATGGCTTGTCAAAATAGATACCGTTCCATCAACCGAGATTGCTCCGGGTGTTTCTATAAACGGAACTTTCACCGTCAGCGGTGAAAAAGGAATTACTAAAAATATTACAGTAAATTCAAAAACATTTAATGCACAGGAATTCAAACTAATCTTCAAATTTGAAGGATATATTAGTGCCTTGCCTACAGTAAAACAAACTTTTACAATTACTGTACATTCATGGTTTGACAAAAAAGTGGGAATACTTCTACAAACTTATGATGAATCCAAATTTACAACTCCTTTAATGGGAACTTATACATTCGAAGGATTTGAGAAATCTTTATTACGATATAATGTTAAAGGAAAAATAGATTAATTATATTAAGAGGTATATATGAAAATTAATTCATTAATTTACTTGGTATTATTTTTTATTTCAATAATACTTATTAATTCCTGCTCGGAAACCACTTCTGTCAATGATTCCCCGGTGATTAATTCTTTATCTAAAACAGTTGCTGTCATTGGTGAAAATATAACAATCACAGGGATGAAATTCGGTTCTGTACAAAATACAAGTGCTGTTTCATTCAATGGTATCCAGGCAACAGATTACACAAGCTGGAATGATACATTGATTGTTGTAAAAATTCCACTCGGCGCAACTTCCGGGAATGTGATTGTTACCGCAAACGGGAAACAAAGTAATGCTGTAGCAATAACGATTCTTCAAAATTATTTTCCAAACGCAGTTGGCAATTACTGGGTATATGAAAGTTTCATGCTCGACACTGCCGGCAACAGGGATAATGGAACAAGAACAATTGATTCTGTTGCAATAACAGGAAGTTGGAATTTCCTTGGAAAATATTCTGATATATATACTGCATATACTGGCACAAGTGGAGAAAAAGAGAAATATTATTATTCAGAAAACGGTAGATTTTACACAAATATTACTAATGTTATGCCTCCTCAAATGCCAATTCCAATTGATTATACTGATGCCTGGATTGTTATTGCAGACCCTGATTCTGCAAGCTGGTCAATTTTTTCACAGGAACTCAAAGATGTAGAAATGGATCTCCCTGGAGGACAAGGCAAAGGTATATTAAATGGGACATTTTTAATAATGGGTGAGAAAGGATTAAAACAAACAATAACTACCGGTGAAACACCATCTATCAATCCTATGTCTCAGGAATATAAAATTTTGTATTCATATCAGGGAAAAATAACAGTTCAAGGAATTCCTTTTGACTTAAATTTTACTGTTACTGAACATCAATGGTATGGTGAAAATATTGGTTTAGTTCTGGACAAAGTTGATCCAACAACTATTCAAATTAGCTTTTTATTCAAATATGTTATTCAGGGAAGCGAATCATCTATGCTTCGGTATCATGTAAGTCAATAAAAAAATAAAAAAAAATTAAGGGACACAAAATTGTGTCCCTTTTTTTATTTATAATTTTTCAAAATTACTTATTTTAATCTTTACTTTACAACAAGCATTAATTTCTCAGATGAATATTCATCAATACTAAGACGCAGAAAATAACTTCCACTCAAAAATTGTTTAGTATTAAATTTCTTCTCATAAGTTCCCTGATTTTGAACTTCATTAGTGATTGTTAAAATTTTTTGCCCAAGATTATTAAATAGCTCAATTCTGACGTTTGAATTTTCTTTCAATGAATAGACGATTACCGCTTCTCCATCATTAGGATTAGGATAAACAGAAAATTCTGAAGTATTTAATTTGGAATCTGCAATTTTAACACCTGTTGCAGGCGTTCGGGTTAATGAAAATATACCTTCGTTTGTCAGTGCATAAGTGGTATCGCCAAAAGAAATGAGTTTCGATACAATTACACTATCGAGTCCGACAGGATACCAATTATTTCCATTATCCGTTGTAAAATACACTTTATTAGGGAATACGGAAGTATTATCCTCACCACTTGTGAAAGCGGCAAAAAGGGCTCCACTTGAGTCAACCGATATTGCCGATGCACTTGAAAATTTTCCCAATTCATCTGGAACTCGTAATTTTCCCCAATTAATTCCATTAGAATATAAAATCCCTTGACTATACCCTACTCCGTACTTACCACCATTTTTATCAGGAGTAATTAAATAAATAATATCTTCATTCATACCTAAAGTATCAGTTGACCAAACACCTGAAAGATTTCGTTTCCATAGTATTCCCTTTGTTCCGCCATTTGAAATTGAAAAATAGAGATTTCCTTGTTTGTCAAAACCAAAGGATTGAGCATAATCACCCTTGACACTAACAAATCCGTTTTCATCACGTACCCAGGGGGAGCCCGGTGCTTTTTTAAATAATTGAAGAGGAGCATTTATCAATTGTAATGCTAAATGCTGTTCACCATTTCCATCAACGAAAAACAAACCTTTCGATGGTATTGAGCTAATGCCGGAAGAATCAATCAACCAGTTATTTCCATTATCGGAACTTATGTAGGTAACCGGCTGGAGAGTATTGTAATTTTCCGTTCTGGAAGGTCCCAATGTGTATAGAATTCCATTATTATCTTTGAATAAAGCAGTACCATTCATATAACCATTAACAGGATAAATTTTTTGCCAGCTTGCCGAATCATTTAATGTGCCTTTGTATAATCCACGGTTTGAACTAAGGACAATGCTTCCATCTTCATTTTTAATTAAATAATAAAAGTTCGTAGAAGGAATTGAAATATTTGCTTCTGACCAGGTAACACCCCGGTCGGTACTACGAAATAAACCAAATAATGTACCTATCAGAACAGCACTATCACCGGTCACGGAATGGAACAGGTTTGTATTGCTGTTATCAACTGCTAAAGCTCTTACAGTTTGAGCTATTTCAGTCCAGCCGCCGGTGCCGCCGGATGAACGGAGTAATTTATTTGGTTCTGAAACAGATAAAGTGGTTGCATAAATATTTCCATAAGCATCGTCACCAAGATTAGAAATATGTAAACCTGATAATCCGGAAGTGTCGGTGAGCCAGGTTTTTCCCTTGTCAGAACTCAAATACAATCCGTTAAAACTAATTGCAAAAATTCTATCAAGCCGGTCTATGAAAAGAGAAGATATGAATTTTGCGGATAATGAATTTACTAAAGACCAGGTATTATCATTAGTACCTTGCTTGAATAATCCTGATGATGTAGCTAAATAAACATTCTGACTGCTATCGAGAGCCATTGAATACATAAAAGCACCGTTTAAGCCGTTTGTATCAATTTCCCAGGTTTTGCAATAGTCCCGTGTAACATAAATTGCCCTGTCAGAACGAAGATAGAGAGCATCACCCTTTAGCTCAATCCATTGTTCAATTATGGATTTATTTGGTGGCATTCCAACTTCTATTGGTTCGGCGAAACCAATTTTTGCCCGATATGTAGCTCTATAAATAGTGCCATCATCAAGAAGTATATTGATGACATTCGGTTCGCCTTGGCTCGGACTAACTTCAATAATTCTTTTTCCTTTTGGGGCTTCCCAAAAATCATCTGTTGTGAAATCATAAGGATTGATTTTGTGAAATCCATTTATTTGATAAATTTTTGTTGGAGTAAAGGTGAATAATGTCAAGAAACTATAATTTGAATGAGGATTCGTTAAATCCTCGATGACATTAATATCAACCGGAATAACTTTACTGATATCAGGTGCTTGTTTATATGTTGAATCATGAAGTTCAGCTCCCCATAGAGTTAAGACAGAAATATGAACAAATTCTTCCCCGCTGTCTGCTTCACAGCCGGTTGCCTGGCAGCGATATTTGAGCTTGACAAGATATTCACCTGGTTTTTTACCGGAAATTGTCAACAACCTGTGATTTACAGAATCCAAAGAAGTATAATAAAACTTAATTCCATCAGGGTTTCCATTAACTAATGATAATTCAATATGATTGGGACGGTTTTCAGGGTCATCGAAACGGATATGAGTGTCATTGCTTACTTTAGTAAAAGGAGACCAGACAATTATTTTTCTAAGTGTGTCATTCACAGGATATTGTGCAAAAGATTTAATTGGGAATATAAATATGTGTATTAAAAACACAGTAAAAAATAACAAAATGGTGGAAATATATTTTGAGTTCATAATTTTCCCCTTTATAATATTATTAATTATTATTTAATTAACCTAATTTTTATTTAAGCTGAAACTAATAATAAAAACGAATACATTAATATTTAATTATTTTATAAATGGAAAATAATAAAATTGTGTATTTTGTATAAGAAGAGTATGAAGATTGGATTTATAATAAAATCAGCAACAGAGGATACTGTTGCCGATTGATTTGCAGAGCCAACAGGCGGACTCGAACCGCCGGCCTGCTCATTACGAATGAGCTGCTCTACCAGCTGAGCTATGTTGGCAATTCACAAAATTAACCTATTATTTATTTATTCACAAATATTGATAAAATTGAAATGATTTTTACAAACCGGTTTTTATCAGTTTCGCCAGATAAATTTTTTCATGAAAAATAAATCTTACAAAATAAATTCCTGATTTTACTTCAACTTCATATTCATCTTTTCCATCCCAAATTTTATTCAATAAATCCCCTGATTTGAATTCTTTAATTTTATTTCCGAGAATATCATATATTTCCATAGTATAATCATTATTAATAGCACCAATATCAAAATAAATTTTATTAGAAAATGGATTTGGATAAATATTAATTTTATCCAATCCGGATTCATCATCATTTTTTTTTAAGGTCGAAGGTGTTACTTCAATTATTCTGTCGTCACCTGAACGCGGGCTTCCCCTGCCATCCTTATTACTTGTGGCTATATAAACTTTACCGTCAGGTGAAATGCAAATATCCCTCAATCTTCCGAATTTACCTGCGAAATAATTTGTTTGGGAAACAATTTCAGTCCCCGGCTCACTAAGCTTTAATTGAACCAGCTTTGAACCTTTCAAAGCTACAAGTAAAATTGAATTTTTCCAATCGCTAATCAAATCATAATTGTAATAATCAATACCTGCCGCAGCTATTGTCGGTGTCCAGCACGCAATCGGCTCAACAACATCATTCTGCTCGCAAAAAGTTTTTTCGGCAGGTAAATCACAAAATCCGCGAACATTAGGCCAGCCGTAGTTCCTTCCTTTATATATTATATTCAATTCGTCATCGGTATCGGGTCCATGCTCCGAGCTATATATTATACCCTTTGCAACGACTAAACCCTGCGGATTGCGGTGTCCCCAGCTCCAAACATAGCTGTTCCCATAAGGATTATCGGACGGAATAGTACCATCAAGATTCATTCTCAGAATTTTCCCGTTTAAACTGCTAAGATTTTGTGCCCTGTCTGAGACAGCAGCATCTCCCATTGTAACATACAAAGTCCAATCATTCGGATTAATCCACAATCTCGAGCCGTCATGGTTCCAGGCACCGGGTATGTCTTTCATTAATTCGACAGGTGAATCGAGTTTATTATCAGAATAAGTGTACCTGACTATTTTGACTTTTGAATCGGCTTTTGTCCCATAATTATAGATTAGGTAAACATAAGGATAGTTAGGTATTTCAGGAACCTGTGAATAAAACTGCGGATGAAGAACCATACCCATCAAACCTCTCTCACCGTCCTCCAGGACTTCTGGTAATCTTAAAATCTCTGTTAATTCACCTGTTTGAGGATTAACACGGCTGACTCTCCCATATCTTTCGGTCATCCAAATATAATTATCCGGTCCCCATATTATTTCCCAGGGTGTATCCAATCCGGTAACAAGGTCTCTTGTTTTCAATTCGGTTTGTGCCGATGATAAGGAATACATTAGGATGATAAGAAATGTATTTATCAAAATCTTTTTTATACAACCCATGAAATTCCACCAATAATATTTGTTTTACCTAAAATATTATTACGGAATAGTTAAATTATTATTGGTACTATCTTGGTTATAAATTTAAAAGGAGCAATAATTGATTGTATCATTGATAAGAATACAATGAATAAATAAAAAATAAGAATCAAATTAAAGCTAATTGACTAATTCAACGTATATTTTTCCGGCAACTTCGTAACCGATAACTTTTTCTACATTATCATGTTTGATTGAAATTGGACCGTTAAAAGGACTTTTAGACAATACAGAAACCTTTACGTTTGGCATTAGTCCGATTTCCTCAAGATAACCAAGTAATTTTTGGTCACTGTCAGCCAATCTTCTGATAACTGTTTTCTTCCCGGGTTCGACTTCCGATAGAGGAACTTCGTGAATAGTCGGCATCTTACCTTCCTTAGTAGGAATCGGGTGACCATGCGGGTCGAATTTGGGATTGCCGAGCATATCGTAAATTTTATCGGCAAATTCTTCGGAAATGACATGCTCGAGCCGGCAAGCTTCCTCATGCACCCTGTCAAGTTTATAACCAAGTTCTTCTTTTAAAAATAATTCAAGTAACCTGTGATGCCTGATAATTTCGAGTGATACTTTTTCCCCACGAGATGTGAGCTTAACACCTTTGTAGGAGTTGTAATCAACTAAACCCATTTTTGAAAGGCGCTTGAGCATACCTGTAACCGATGCACCAGATACTTCCAATTCTTTTGCTAATTCAGTAGTAGATACTGCACCCTTGCCTTCAAGTTTGTAGATTGCTTTTAAATAATCCTGCACTGATTGAGTTAATAATTCACTACCTTTCATATTTGCTCCGATTTCTATTTTTTTATTTTAGAATTTGATAATATATTCTTTAACGAATTTACGAAATTCAAATTTTCTATTACAAATATTTTTTTTAACCATACTAAACATTTAATACCAATTTAAACAAAAATGCCGAAACAGTTGCAACTATGACGCTTGTTATTGAAGAAAGAAATACGCCTTTGAATCCAAGTTCTTTCCATAGGACAACAAATGTTGTCAAACATGGGAAATATAATGACACGAAAATTACAAACACCACAACTTGACCTATTGATAATGGTAACTGCGACAAAGCAGTTATATTCATTGCCTGGTTCATCATAACTATAATAAGTTCTTTTCTAAGAAAGCCGAAAACAAGTGTTGAACCTAACTCAGGAGGTAGCCCGAGAATATACTTTACAACAGGAGCAAAAGCAATATTAATATAATTTCCAAAATTGAAATACTCGAACCATCCGAGAACAATACTACCACCCATCAGAAACAAGGAAGCATCTTTAAGAAATCCTCTGATTCTAAACCAGGTTTTTCTGAATGAATAATTTATAGAGGGTATTTTCAGTGTCGGAATTTCCATAACGAAACCGGTTGGCTTTTTCAGGAAAAGTGTCATGATTCTTCCTGCAACTGCTATAACAATCATTAAATATATAAAAATCAATATTGCCCATAATGGACCGGTAAAAGCGGCTGCTAAAGCGAAAATTACAGATATTCTTGCTGAACAAGGTATAAAAGGAATGATTATACCTGTTACCATTTTATCACGCTTATTGTCGATTAATCTGGTGGCATAAAGAGCGGGAATAGAACAACCGAATCCAAGAATTATTGGCACTACGGATTTACCATGCAAACCTATTTTATGCATAATTCCGTCAATTAGAAAAGCTACACGGGAAAGATACCCGAGGTCTTCAAATAATGTTGTCAAAAAAACCAGGGGCAGAAAATATGGCAGAACTATTCCGAAAATTCCTGCAAATCCCATGAATGCACCGTTGATTGTATGCCACAAAAACGGCTGTGTGGGTTTTAAAGGTGCGAAAACGTTTCCTAATGCCTGGATTGGAGCATCAACTGCCATTCCTATTAAGCTTCCGACAGCAAAAATAATTACAAAGTACAAAATGAAGAATCCGATTAGAAAAACGTATCCCATAACCGGGTGCAATAACCAATCATCCAGCTTTTCGCTGAAAGGTCTTTTCCTTTTCGCAACGAATGATGAAACCTGCTCGGCTATCTTCATTGCCTGGTGGTGTCTCTCGTAATGAATTGTTTCGAAAACATCCTTATGATGATTTTCAGTTAAATTAAATTCGATTAGATTTCTTTGTTCGAGTATTACTTCAGATATAACATGAGGTAATAATGACGGATTTTCAATTGACTTGATAGCATAAAACCTCGATGAACCCTTCAACCCGTCCATAAATGGTTTTATTCTGGATATTAATTTTTCGATATCGCGCTCGAGATGTTTTGTGTATTCAGGAAAATATGGAATTGCATTTCTTCCCGATGAAACTTCATAAATCCTATCAACCAATTCTTTACCACCTTTACCATAAAGTGCTACTGTTGGAACAACAGGAACTTTAAGAATTTCTTCGAGTTTTAGCGGATTGATTTTCAAACCGTGCTTTTCCGCTTCGTCGAGCATGTTCAATGCAACAATAACAGGCATTCCGAGTTCAGCAAGCTCGACCGTCATTTCAAGACTGCGTGAAAGGAGAGATGCGTCAACGACATTGATAATCATGTCAATATCGGATTTCATAATGAATTCATAAGTATGCTTTTCTACGTCATCAGTCGGATTTAGTGAGTAAACTCCGGGAAGGTCAATAAGATTATAGGTGTCTCCATAAATATTAATCTGGGACTCTTTTAGCTTTACTGTTGTACCCGAAAAATTTGATGTTGATGCTTTGATATCCGAGAGTACATTGAATAAAGTGCTTTTTCCTGCATTAGGTTGTCCGACTAATGCTATTGTCTTAGTTCCCATCTTCCACTTTTATACTCTTAGCCACATTTCTGTCAATTGCTATTTTCGAATTACCGTTGGATAATGGCTTAACAAGTATAGGGCCCCATTTTGCATCATAAATCTTCAACAATAATTCATCGGTCTGAATACCAAGAGTATTTAATTTTCTTTTCATTTCTTTGTTGGTCTTGATTTCGCTTATTCTCAATTCAACATTTAATGGTGCTTCACTCAATCTCATAACAATATTAAAATCTTTTGCTTAAATAATACTATATTCAAAATTAGTCGAAACTAAAATAATTTCCAAATAATTAACGCTTAAATCATTAATTTATTCTAAAATTGTAATATATTGTTGCTAAATATAACATTTCAATTTAATTTCAGTCAAAGCGTCTTAACGGATTATTTCTTTATTAATGAAAAATTTATAATCATAAGGAATTAAAATGAGCGTGAATAATGATGATGTAAAATTATTGCAAAATTTCTCTCAATCCATAAAAAAAGTCAAAAGCGAAATTGGTAAAGTAATTATCGGACAAGAAGAAACCATCGAGCAATTGTTAATTGCACTTTTTGCACGTGGGCACTGTCTCCTGATTGGTGTCCCGGGGCTGGCAAAAACTTTGCTAATATCAACATTATCACAGGCACTCGATTTGAAGTTTAGCAGGATTCAGTTTACACCGGATTTAATGCCCGGAGACATAACCGGAACGGAGGTTATTGAAGATAATATAACAACCGGCGAAAAGCAATTCAGGTTTGTTAAAGGTCCTGTTTTTGCAAACATAATTCTTGCTGATGAAATCAACCGTACACCACCTAAGACACAATCAGCTCTGTTGGAGGCAATGCAGGAACATAAAGTGACAGCAGCAGGAACGACATATACTCTCGAAGAGCCGTTCTTCGTTCTTGCAACTCAAAATCCAATCGAGCAGGAAGGGACATATCCATTACCCGAAGCACAACTTGACAGATTCATGTTTAATATTTGGCTTGATTACCCCGCAACCGATGAAGAAAAGGAAATAGTAAAAACGACAACAGCAGAATATACACCTGATGTAAAAAAAGTTCTGAATGCAAAAGAAATAATCGAATTTCAGGATTTGATTCGGCGTGTACCTGTTGCCGACAATGTAATTGATTTCGCTGTTAATTTTGTACGCTCGACAAGACCCGGTAATGGTTCTCATCAGCTTATAAAAGATTATCTCAGCTATGGTGGAGGTCCGAGAGCTTCCCAGTATTTAATACTTGGAGCAAAATCGAGAGCGGCAATGCAAGGAAGATACACTCCTGATATTGATGATATCCGTGCAGTTGCTTCACCTGTGTTGAGGCATAGAATCGTTACAAACTTCAATGCCGAAGCTGATAATATAAGCCCGAATGAAATAGTGCTGAAGCTGCTTGAGAAAGTATAAACTCAAAATTTTCAATTTACAATTTTACAATTTTCAATGAATTTTTAATTTTAAAATGAATTAAAATTTCAAATTCCTCTTATCAAAAACTATTCAATTAATTTATTCATCTCTCTTAGCTGAATTTATAAAAATAAATCTATAGGTTGGTCCAATAAATGTACAAGGTGGAGCTTCACCTTCTATTAGTTCTCTACATTTTATTTTTATATTCAAATCTCTGATTTTAAGACTATCTGGTAAATTTAAAGCCCAAAATTCAGGATACATGCCAAATTTAGGATTTTTTATATAATCCGGCAATAAGGTTGTATCAACAAATTCTATAATATAAATTGTCTTACAATCAACGCTCGTTCCTATAACTTTTGCTTTAAAATAATCATTTTCTTGCACTGGGTTATTATCTTTACAAGACAAACAAATGATAATAATAATTAAAATCAAGGATAATTTTAAATGTTTCATAGTTTCATTGAATTATTTTTCAAAATAAATTTATTTCAAAATCATCTTCCCTGAATACTTATCACCGTTAAGATTAATTACATAAAGGTAAATACCTGGATTAACCCTGGCACCTTTGAAATCGGTACCGTTCCATTTCGAAATATAATTTCCCGATGGAATTGTGCCAGTGAATATAGTGTTAATAGGCTTCCCGTTTATATCAAAAACATCAATACTCACATCATAAACACCATCACTTTGAGGCAAAGTAAAGTTTATTAATGTTGAATTAGAGAATGGATTCGGATAATTGGAAAACGTTATTTGTTTTGGTAAACTAATATCACCATCATCAACACCAACAGGTAAAGAAGCAGGATTAATTTCCCTGCATTGTCCATTTAAATCTGCAAGGTATAAATTGACAAAGAAAGGACGGTTAGCAGGTAACTCATTTATACTTTCCTTCCATTCTTCATCTGTCAGCCGTTTGAAGTTTGTAGATGTATATTCATAATAGCTCATCACCGGACCTACAAATGATGTCAAATTCCCTACATTATTTTTTACTGTAATTACAGCAAGGTTAATTGGACCTGTACCGACATGTTTCACCCATCCTACCGGATTACCATATTCATCAGTCGGTGCAGTATGGACATCAGCTACAACAAAATCTTGTTTTTCAGCATTATATTTACTAATATAAAATAAACTTGAATACCATCCCGTATATAGGTAAATATCTTCTCTATTATTCCAGGTTGAAAAGACTCTTTTAAGAAACGAAATTTCATCACTGCTAAAATTTATATTCTTTAATTCTTTTTGAGTAATTGAATATAATATCAGAGATATATCATTCATATTTTCAAAATATTTTTTGATTTTTTTTCTATAATAAAACTCAAAAGTTTGCCCACTATCTAATTGTAAAAATTTTTCTATTTTCTCGATTGTAAATTTAGAAATGTCTGACAAAACCTTATAAAATTCAGGTATAGGTTCAATATATATATCAGGATTTGTATCTGATATTGAACCACCAAACGAACCTGAGTAAGATTGTTTTGCATATAATAAATTGTCATGTCTCAGTTGAGCCCATGATGCAAGTTGTGTATTCATCTTCTGTTGCCACCATGCAGCGGTTTGCATAAATTCCGGGTATTTTTCCCTGTTATTGATTGATGGAACATTTAATGTCCTGATTGAATTTAGCCAGCCATTATAAAATGATAGCTTCCAGTAATCGCTGTCATAGCTGTCAATCAGGTATCTCAACCCACTTAAATATAAAGCATATTTGAATCGCTCAAGTTCGGGTTTTAGTAGATCTGAAGCAGCATTATTACCAAGTGCAAACAGAACATCTAAAGAAGAAGGAAGCATCCTAAGAATTTTTTGGTTCTCAAAAATAATTCTGTCAAATACAACATTAGAAAATACATAGGAATCAATTACGAATCTCTGCCCAAATAAAAGAAATGCAGATGCAGGTTTTATTTTTGTAGGACTGCATGGATTTGAGGACAATATTTGTGATAGAATTTGCTGTTCAGCATAATGCTTAGAAGAGAGAGCATTTTGAAAAGTTTTGCAAACATTTGTATCAAGTAATTCTGTTATACTCAGCAAATTAATTTCATCAATAAGTTCACCTATATGTTCCACTTTGACATTATCTGATTCACCAACCAATGCTTTTATTATATTATCAATATCATCTAAATCTTTTTTCAAACTAAGTTCGTTAAATGTTTCATTGATTAATACCGCATCAATAATTTGTCTTCTGATATCCAGCATTGTTTGCTTTGGCCAATCATCAGACTCCGGTGGTATGAGATAAAATTCTGTTCTGCCAAGCCAAATCATTGATTTAAAATATCTACCTAATTCTTCTGTTTGTGAATAATGTCCTCTAACAGTAAACTGACTGAAGTCAACCAATCTTTTAGTTGATGAAAATAATTTATTTGCTGCAGGAAATTCATTATTTATTAAAACAAGTAATTCATCAGTTACAGTTTTATTTGAAGTTATAATTGGGGCACAATAGCCATTCAATAATGTTCTTGCAATGGTGAAATAAACATCATAATCGTTTAACATTTCCTGCATATCGGGATAATCTTTGTATTTTTCAATCAATACAGGCAAATGTCCATGGAGTTTTTCAAGCAATGTATCTAATTTTGAAAAGATTATCGCTTCTTCAAGATCTCTTAAAATAGCATCGTAAGACATATGCAAGGCATGTAGAATTGCATCAGTTGTAATAAAAACCGGTAAGTCTTTTTCCCAAATATCTTTATATGCTCCCCAAAATGATGGATATGAGAGTCTTTCCGAAACCATGAATCCATGCTCATCAATCAGTTGTTTTTCAAAATCGGTGAGATTATATTTTGTATTAATAGAATCGAAATAATTTGCTTCATTCGATTGATACTGAACTTTTTTGTTGAATAAACCGACAGGATACAAACTATACATTTCTTCCGTAGTCATGTTCTTATAAGTGTTAAGGAAATTTTTGTACTCTTCGAGGCTGAAATTTTGTGCCAGTAACAGGCATGACAATGCAGAAAAAATAACAAACAGTGCGAATAATTTTCTTTTCATAACACACCCTTTTATATAATTGTTAGATTTTTTCTAATATAATACAAATTATATTATAATATTTCAGGTAAAAATAAACTTATTTCATGAGCATTTTACCTGAATAATTTTCTCCGTTAAGATTAATAACATAAAGGTAAACACCTGGATTAACCCTGGCACCTTTCATATTTGTACCATTCCACTTACTCATGTAATTTCCGGATGGAATTGTACCTTTGAATACGTTGTTGATTAATTTCCCGTTTATGTCAAAGACATCAACATTAACGTTATAAACATTATCATTTTGTGGTAAAATAAAGTTAATTAATGTAGAGTTTGTAAAAGGATTTGGATAATTTGAAAAACTCAATTGCTTCGTAAATGTAACATCGCCATCATCAACACCGACAGGAAGTGAAACAGGATTAATTTCCCTTGATTGACCGTTTGAATCTGCAAGGTATAAATTGACAAAGAAAGGACGGTTAGCAGGTAACTCATTTATACTTTCCTTCCATTCTTCATCGGTCAGCCGTTTGAAGTTTGTAGATGTATATTCATAATAGCTCATCACTGGACCTACAAATGATGTCAAATTCCCTTCATTATTTTTTACTGTAATTACAACAAGATTTATCGGACCTGTTCCGACATGCTTTACCCAGCCAACGGGTTCACCATTTTCATCGGTTGGTGCTGTATGTACATCTGCAACTACAAAATCTTGTTTTTCCGCATCTTGACTTTCGTTGAAGAAAAGGGAAGCAAACCAGCCGGATGGTTCAGTTGTAGTTCCGCATCCCCAATCCACGATATATATACCATAAATACTTCTCATGAAATCATATTCTTTTTCTGTAAGAATTTCATTAGCTAATTCTTTTGAAGCTATTGAATAAAGTGTATCCATCACATTTTTAAGGTTTTCAAAATAGTCTTTTACTTTAATTTTTTTCTCATCCCAATAACCTTCATTTAATATTTCAATAAGCCGTTCACTTGATATTATTGCAAGGTCATAAATAGATTTATAAAATTCAGGGATAGGTTCCAAATATGCATCAGGATTTGAACACCCAATGCCACCGGTATATGATTGTTTTGCATATAATAAATTATCATGTCTTAATTGAGCCCATGAAGCAAGTTGAGTATTCATTTTCTCCTGCCACCAGGCAGCAGTTTGCATAAATTCAGGATATTTTCCTCTATCACTTATTGATGGAGCGTTTAAAGTCCTAATCGTATTTAACCAGCCATTATAAAATGATTGCTTCCAGAAATCAGGAGAATAACTATCAATTAGATATCTCAAACCAGATAAATTCAATGAATATCTATACATATCAAGTTCTGGCTTAAGCAAATCACCTGCTCCATTGTTTCCAAGTGCAAACAGTACATCTAATGATGAAGGCAACATTCGAGATAATACTTTATCATAAACGACATTAGAAAAAACGTAAGAATCAATTATAAATCTTTGGCCAAAGAGCAGAAATGATGATGCAGGTTTGATTTCACCAACAGAAAATGGTCCTCCAAAAAGAATTTGAGATAGAATTTTCTGCTCGGAATAAGGTTTTGTTGCCAATATCTCCTGGAAAATTATTACTTTATTTGAATCACTGAATTCAGATGCATCCAAATATCCTGTCTCATCAATTAATTCTCCGATATGTGGTAACTGTACATTATCCGATTCGCCAACCAAAGATTTTATTATTTTATCAATATCATTTATTGGCTTTGATAGATTTAATTCTTCTGATGCATTATAAATAAGTGCAACATCAATTATTTGTCTTTGTACATCTTCAAATGTCGGAATACAATCAATTGTTTGAGGTGCAATCAAATAAAATTCTGTTCTGCCAAGCCACATCATTGATTTGAAATATCTTCCTAATTTTTCAGAATCGGTATAGTGACCGCGAACTGTGAACTGACTGAAATCCAGCCATTTGCATGTATAGGAAAAGAGTGGATATGTAGTAGCTCCTAAGCTGGAAATTAATTCCATAATTTCATCAACTGTTTTAGTATTTTCCTGAAATTTCGGTTCAATACCATATCCTTGAAGTAATTTCAGAGCAATAGTAAAATATACATCATAATCATTTAAAGATTGCTGCATCATTTGATTGGATGAATATTTTTCTTTTAATACAGGTAAATAGTCATGAAATTTTCTCAATACAGTATCTAATTTAGGAATAATAATAGAAACTTCAAGGTCTTTCAAGATTGCATCATAAGACATGTGCAAAGCATGAAGAATAGCATCTGTCGAAATAAAAACGGGTAAGTCTTTGTACCAAATATCACGGTATGCATCCCAAAATGAAGGATAGGAAAGTCGTTCCGAGACCATGAATCCATGCTTATCTATTAATTGTTTTTCAAAATCAGTGAGATCGTATTTTGTATTAATAGAATCGAAATAATTTACATCATTCGATTGATACCGAACTGTTTTGTTGAATAAACCGACAGGATATAATTCGTACATTTGTTCCGAAGTCATATTTTCGTACTTTTTCAGGAAGTCCTTATATGCTTCAATACTGAAACCCTGGGCATTTATAAGACAAGACGATGCAATAAAAATAACAAGCAGTGCGAATATCTTCAGTTTCATATTCTTACCTTTTATTTATTTTAAACAAAATTTAATTTATTTTAAAAATATTCTCTGCTCTTTTGATTGATGCTGAACCCCAACTTTTGGGCAATTCGCGAATTACCCCTGCTATCAATTGCTATTATCGATATGCCAAACTAACAAACATTTCCATAAATTGCATCAATTATATATACAATGACACATTAGACGACTAAAAGTTTCAAAAAATAAATAAATTTTAAAATTTGCCGCCACTCCTACTTAAATAACACAAAAAATCGTAAAATGTTTCAATAAAATATAAATTATTTTAATAAAACAAAATTCAATGTAACTTTAGACCTTAATAAATCCCTTGTTACAATGATTAAACGGATAAATAATTTTTTATCATAATTCAAAATTCAAAATTCAAAATTTTTTAATTAACGCCTATCAACTCCACTTCAAAATAAACTTTTGTATCAGGAGGTACTTTCCCTTCCAATCCTGAATGTCCGTAAGCCAGTTCAGACGGCACTTCAAGCACTCTCTTACCTCCAACTTTCATTGTCAATAATCCTTCATCGAATGCTTTGATTACTTCTCCTTTTCCAACTACAAATGATAATGGTTTGCCTGATGCTAAAGTTTCTTCGAATTTCGTACCGTCTGATAAGTATCCCTTATAATGAATTGTTACTTTCTGATTTTTCTGTAACGGCTCCCCATTCCCAATAACTATATCCTTGAATTTTAATCCCGATGGAGTTGTTCTGAAATCTTCCCTGACAAAATTCATAGGAAAGTCTTTATCATCAATTTTAAATTGTACAGGTACGCTGACCCAGCATACAACTGCCTTCCCATTAGATTCTGCAGGTGTGAATTCAGCTTTTTCCACTGCATCTTTTGCCGCATTGTCAAGTAAAGAATTATCAGAATATTCAATTAAAGATTTTTCAACTTTTCCATCTTTGCCTATCATTGCTCTTATCTGTACTTTTCCTTCGATAACCAAAACTCTCGCAATTTCCGGGTAAACAATATTCTTTTTCAAAGCTTCCAAATCTATTTCGGGTCGCTTGTCGAAAGCTACATAATCATAAGGACCGGGGTCTCTGTCACTTGTTTTTCTCTCAGTCGGAATAAGCGGATTATCAACTTCACTTTCGGTTTTCACCATGCTTTTTTGCATCAATTTTGGTGCTGCTCCCAGATTCCCTCTGCCAACAGCAAAATCGGTAACATCTTCGGGCATTGGTAGTGGCTGCTGAACTTTTACCAAAGAATCTTTATTCCTCGAAATATAATCCACTGCAACAAATGAAGTAAAATTTGTCAAAAGATTATATTTCAAACCTAAATCCGTAATTTCATTTTTTCTTGCTTCCTTGTTCCTAATGGAATTGTAATCTGAAATAATTGCAATTTTATTTCTTGCCCAAAGATATTTAAGTGCATCCCCTTGTGTCATTGTTGAAAATTTTTGAACACCAATATCTACTTTATATCTTGTATCACCTGAAATACCTGTTACAATTATGTTTCCAGTTGGATGTCCCATCCATTTCCCGTAAACAAGAATGGGCCTTTCTGCAAGAACATCGGGAATAGACAGCGGCTCAACATCATAAGTCATAAATCCGTCATATTCTACTTTTATATCAGTCATCACCGGCGATTCAATATATTTCCTGAATTTATCAACCGTAGCATCCTTATCCTCATATTTTGTGATAATAAACGGTTCTCCCATTCCAACCCTTGCCAATCCTTCAATCAAAAACCTGTTCACACTGCTGCCGATTCCAAACGCAAAAACATTGCTTTGGTTCAATTTACTCCTTATTAAATCAAATGCTTCTTCTTCGACATCAACAAATCCATCGGTTAGAATTACTATCGTTCTTGATTTTCCTTGTTCTTTTGGTAAATCAAATACCCTCTTCAATGCAGGAAGTAGCTCTGTTCCTCCGTACCCTTTCTGTGCATTGATAAAATCAATTGCCTTTTGAATATTTCTTTCCGATACATCAATCGAATATTCCGATAAAACTTCATTTCCGCCTGAAAACAGCAGCACATTAAATTTCTCTCCCTGTTTCAGATTTCTTAATAACTTTTTCATCATGTCTTTTGAAATGTCAAGTGGCTTTCCGTGCATTGAGCCGGATACATCGATTACGAAAACAAATTCACGTGGAGGTATCTGCTTCGGCTCTACCCTTTTTGGTGGTTGTAGCATTAACAGAAAGAAATTCTCTTTATCATTTTCTGAGAGCAATAATCCTGACTGTATTTTATTACCGGTTAATCTGTACTTCAAAATATAATCCCTGTTTCCACCTTTTTTCTCTGTTTCATTTAAAGTAATGAATGACTGAACAGGACTGATTTTTTCAATATTCACATTATGGGTTTTACATTCAACATCATCCAATGGTACAGCAGATGCAATATTGACTTTTACATCAAACAAATAAGTGGGTTTTTCTCCCTCGTGCTGATAAGGTGTTTCGACAAACCTGTCTCCGGGCTTTGATGAATCTGAAGATTTATTTGAGTATCTTGGTCCGACAACAGAAGGATATACAAATTCATAAATTCCATCTGTAGGAATTAGAAGTTCGGTGTACTTTAATTCAACAATTATCGTATCTCCGGGCATTATATTCCCGACATTCATCTGGAATACATTCGGTCTTTGCTGCTCAAGAAGTGAGGCACTCTTTCCTTCTTTTAAAGCTTTCTCATACGTCTTACGTGCTTCTTCTTTCTTTTGTATTTCAGCTACCAGAATACGTTCTCCTATTGTCATTGTCATACCATATACTGCAGCACGAGTCGAAGCAGGAAATATATATATCGCTTCAATCGGTTTCTTGCCTGTGTTTCTATAAACCTGTATTACCTTCACATCAGCAATAACACCTGCTATATTTACATCTGCAGATGTTGATAATAATGGTAACTGCTCGACAGATGAATCCCCGCTCTGAACAAAGAAATAGGGAGACAATGTTTTGTCATCCTGATTTTCGATTAACTGAGTATTTTGTGCATAAGATTTAGTAAGGAATGCACTTAATATTGCAAGCAAAAAAAGAAGCTTTTTCATGTTTTCTCCAGTTTTTTAAAAAATATACTCAAGAATCACACTCCTTTTATATATAAGAGTTATGAATATATAAAAAAGTTACAAAAATTCGATAAGTTACAATAAATTTTTACATTTTTTTTTAAAATATCCGTTTAACATGAGGAATTATTGCTGATATATTATAATTAATTAATATTAGATTATGAAAGTAGGAAAAGAATATTACAGAACAATATGGAAAGATGAAAATAAGCCAGGTGTTATTAATATAATTGACCAGAGATGGCTCCCTCACAAATTTATAATTGAAACTCTGAAAAGTGTAGATGATGTCACAAAAGCAATTCAGGAGATGCACGTACGAGGTGCACCCCTGATTGGAATAACTGCTGCTTATGGATTATACATCTCATCTATCGAGGGGAAAAAGAAAGGTTTTAATAAAAAATACATTTTCGATTCTGCCGAAAAAATCAAATTAACAAGACCAACAGCTAAAAATCTGTTCTGGGCTCTTGATGAGATGTTATCCTCAATCTCAGGATTAGATAATATCGATGAAATCATTCATACAATTCGAATTAAAGCAAAAGATATGGCTGACAAAGATGTTGCTGATTGCAAATCAATCGGTGAACATGGTTTTAAAATAATTGAAAAATTAGTAAAGAATAAAAGTAGGGGCATAGAATCTTATGCCACTACAATGAATATATTAACCCACTGCAATGCCGGCTGGCTTGCAACTGTTGACTACGGTACAGCATTAGCCCCATTATACATTGCCCGGGAAAGAGGTTTAAAGATTCACGTTTGGGTAGATGAAACAAGACCGAGGAACCAGGGGGCAAAACTCACAGCATGGGAATTAACTGAAAATGGCATTCCGAATACAGTTATAGTAGATAATGCAGGCGGGCATTTAATGCAGAAGGGAATGGTTGACCTTGTCATCGTCGGAAGTGACAGAACAACCGCTTCGGGGGATGTCGCAAACAAAATCGGGACATACCTGAAAGCTCTCTCAGCTTATGATAATAATATTCCTTTTTATGCTGCTCTCCCCTCTTCCAGTATTGATTGGGAAATCGAAAATGGAGAGGATATCCCGATTGAAGAAAGAAATCCGGATGAAGTGCGATATGTTAACGGATTATATAAAAATGAGATTGTAAATGTATTGATACCACCTGAATCAAGCCCTGCTCTAAATTACGCATTTGATATAACGCCTGCAAGATTAGTAACTGGCTTAATCACAGAACGAGGAATCTGCAAAGCAAATAAAGATAGCATTGCTGAATTATTTCCAGATAAAATAAAAAAGTGAAACATGAGTGAAGGTGTAATAAAATTTAATTGTAAATGGATTAAGGATAAACCTCTACAGCTAAGTCTGCTTAATGATATTATTCACTGGAGAAATCATTTATTCGCTCTTAACTTTATTGGTATTGGTCAAGATGGTATTGGTTATGGTAATATCAGCATTAGATATAAGTCTAATCAATTTATCATCAGCGGCTCGCAGACAGGGAATAAAGAAATAGCAGATGAAAATGATTTCACACTTGTTACTTTTTTTGCTCTTGAAAAGAATTTAATTCATTGCAAAGGTCCTGTTCAGGCATCATCTGAATCATTAACTCATGCTGCAATTTATTCTGCCTGTGAAGAAGCAAATGCAGTTTTACATATTCATAACTTGAAAATATGGAATGAGCTTAAGAATAAAATTCCGACAACACCTGAATATGCAGAATATGGTACATCCGAACTGGCAAATGAAATAATAAAATTATTTGAATCTTCTGATATTATTAAGCATAAAATTCTCGTGATGGGAGGACATCCCGAAGGGATAATAAGCTTTGGAAAGAACTTGGAAGAAGCATTTCAAATTCTGGAAAAATATATGTAATATTTACTTCCTGTACTTTGAAATAAATTCCTCAACTTCAGGAATACCACCCTGATAAATAAGGTAGCCGTTGCTTGGCTCTCTTTCGGTTATATCATGCGAAATTGGGGTTAACATTATTTTCTTTACTTCATCAAGGTCATTTGATTGGCCCAAAGCCCAGCA
Organism: Bacteroidota bacterium; assembly: GCA_004322215.1. GTDB lineage: Bacteria > Bacteroidota > Ignavibacteria > Kapaibacteriales > UBA2268 > XYC2-FULL-35-21. The sequence goes on from SCSM01000007.1 coordinate 54,893, forward strand.
AAGTTTCATATATGCAACTTCCGGAAGCATGTTTGCGGTAGGAACTACACCAAGCTCCATCATATCCCTGCCAGTATCGTAAACGTACATCTGAACATATCCCCAAAGTGTTTGAACAGTCATATAAACTGCTATGTTTTTATCCTTGGCTCTTTGCAATGATGGATAGAGCGGCTTATTGACATGTCCCAAGCCGGTACCGGCAATAACGATACCCCTGTAATCATTATCAATAAGTGAATCTATAATATCCGGTTTCATATTTGGATAATAGTAAACGATTGCTACTCTGTCATCAAAAGCAGTGTTGATAATGACATTTTTATCATTTCTTCTCTTATTGTAATCTTTTCTTAGAGGTGTAATTTTTTTCCTGTCAACCATTGCAATAGGAATGTCACCGATTGTTCTGAAAGTAGAACGGTAACTCGAATGCATTTTTCTCAATCTCGTACCCTGATGAAGCAGTCCATAACTATCTGAGGTTGGACCAAACATACATACCATAACTTCAGCAATGTCACTCTCGGCAGCAGTTTTAACGCTGTGCATAAGATTCAATGCCGCATCCGAAGAAGGTCTGTCGCTCGAACGCTGGGAGCCAACCATAACAATCGGTACCGGAGAATTCTGTACCATGAATGAAAGAATTGCAGCAGTATGGTGCATTGTATCGGTTCCATGTCCGATTACAATACCCTGCACGCCTTTTTCAATTTCATTTCCAATGGCTTTAGCTAATCCTTTCCATTGTTCGGGACCCATGTTCTCACTGAATACACCATAAAGCTTTTCAGTTTCAAGATTGCATATATCCGCAAGCTCGGGTACAGAACCATAAAGTTCCCCCGGAGAAAAAGCGGGAATTACCGCACCTGTGCGATAATCCAGGCGACTTGCAATTGTTCCTCCTGTACCTAAAAGTTTCACTCTCGGCTTTTTCGGTGAGTATGGAAATTCTTTTTCGGGTATTTTATATTCAATTTCTTTTCTTCCGTTAACTTTAATATTTGAAATTTTGTTTGCGGCGAGACCGATATTATAACCAGACCTTAATTTCAATACAATATGATTCGGGTCAGCTGTTTCAGAACGCGGTAAAATAATTCCAATAAAATCACCATCAGATGTGCTGACTTCAACGTCGCACCAAATCATCGCATTAAACTTTTTAAGTGTTTCGAATGATTTTCCTTTATAACCTTTATATAATTCTTTATCTTCCATTTTTATCTTCCAAAATTCCGGGATTTGACATATTCATACACTTCATTACCATTAATCCTTAAACGTAAATGATTCATCATCTTACCCATTACAATCTTTTCTCTTTTCTCTTCTTTTATAATTTTAATCCCTTTTAATTCATCTTTGACCGATTTGTAAACATCCTCCAATTCTTTTGTTGAGCATGGTTCAGCTATCAGTTCATTTGAATATCCATTATTCGATATTATTTTTTCAAGCAAAGCCAAAATCGAATCTTTAACTATTTTATTTTCTTTGTAAAGCTCAAATACTTTAAGAAAATCATTTTCACTAAGTAAGTCGGTATCCAATTTTTTTCGTTTTAATCTTTTTGGATATTGAATCAATACCATGCCTGCAAATTTAGATTCTAATTTCATTTCTTTGATGCATTTATCAAATAACCTGACAAACTTCGAACCTGATAAATCTCTTCTTAAATCTTTTGGTACACTAATTTCCTCAAACCATTTTTCATACTCCCAGTATGGTTTGATGAGACCGGACCTAATAGTATCCAGCCGTTCTTTTGTAACTTTTTTCGGAGGTAAATCAGTGTCGGGATACATCCTGTCCGGACCGGGAAGAATTCTTTCAAAGCCGGTTGTACCGTCACGAAGTGCCTGTCTTGTTTCCGAAGGTACTCCTATAGTTGCCTCTCTTGCTCTGATTACAATTTCATTTGCTCCCATTTCGGAATCCTGCTGATTTCCCCAGACTATCACTAACGTATCATCATCGGTTGCTCCTACTGTCTTTCTTATCTTCAAGCCCTCTGAAGTTGATAATGTATTTTCTGCACTATCGGAATGAATTATATTTGGTAATGTTGTTAAACAAGCAATTACTCTTACCCTATCGGAAAATTCTTTTGAGAAATAAGTATCAGTCTGGGTTTTCCTTGTGAGTATTCCTTTGAAACCCCTGAGAGTAACACATTTCACGAACATGCCCTCTTCGATTGCCTTGCTTATTGGCTGATAATATGTTTTTCTCAACAATTTCGTTATATCATCAATCCTATATCCGAATGAATCCTGAGTTATTCCTCTTTTATGCAGTTCTTCTCTGATTCTTAACAGGTTCCATTGCCTCATTGCCTCATTATAAGTCAGCAGAGGAATTCTTTTAATGCTGGGAACACCTTTTATTTCAATTCTTGTTCCGCCTGTAACACTGACGTTAACATCTTCTCTTCCAGCACCAACCCCGGTTCTTACTTTGCCAGTACACCTCGAAAGCCGGCGGATGATGTCATTGACTTCAGCTACCTCAAAAGGAGTCTTCATATCAGGATAAGTAACTGTTTCAATAAGAGGCATACCAAGCCGGTCAGCAATATATACCCTTTTATGACCAACATCTGACGCTTCCCTGCATGAATCTTCTTCGATTGACATCTGAATTAACCTTATTTCACGGGTTTTATAAGGAATTGCACCACCGACTGAAACAATTGCTGTCCTTTGGAACCCAGTTGGAATGCTGCCGTCGAGATACTGCTTTCTTGCTATGTGCATTTCATCTACAATTTTCGATTTGGTCATCAAAGCAATTTCCAGGGCAATATCGAGCGCCTGCTCATTGATTTGAAACGGTGGTGTGTCATCCATTTCGTAAGTACAAACAGTGTCATGATGTATCCTGTAAATAATATCTTTTTTTGTTTTAAATTCCATCAGAGCTGTGCCGTCGTACTCACCCAATTCGGACAGTGTTGGTCTCATGTGTCTTAATATTTCGGCATCATAATCTTTACTGTATAATCCGGCAGGGCATCTGCAAAACAATTTATGGTTAGTCAGTAATTGCTGGTGAACTTCCAAACCCGACATAAACCCGACACGGGCATAATCACCGGGTGTCATCTCTTCAAAAGTTTTAAATTCGAAATCGTACATATATAATGTTTTACTTTATTCAATCAACCATGTAAATACAAAAGAAACCAAATAAGAAATTTGGTTCTTATTTATTATTCTTACTCATTTTTATTCTGCGGATTCGGCTTTCACTTCTGGCTCAGCCGGAGTTTCGGTTTTTTTCTCTGCTTCTTTCTTTGCCGCTTCTGCTGCTTTTTCCTTATCGCTTACCTTCTTTTTGCGTAAATCTTTTCTTCTGAAATATCTTGCCTTTGCAACTTCTTTATGAAGTTTCACAGCTTCCTCTATTTCTACCTGGTTACTGCCTTTCATAGCCATATATTTTCTGAGCAAAATTCCTTCGTAGCTCAAAAGATTTCTTACGAGGTTTGTCGGCTGTGCACCCACACTCAGCCAATAAACTGCCCTGTCCGGGTCAATCGAAATTACCGATGGCTGATGATGAGGGTCATAATAGCCCAATCTTTCTATAAATGCACCGTCGCGTTTTGCTCTCTCGTCGATTGCGACAATGTCATAAACGGGGTGATGAACACGCCCTTTTCTTCTTAATCTTAATTTTACCATTTTTAACCTTAATAATTTATAAATAAATAATAATTTTTTATTTTCACCTGTTAAAGCCCTTAGGCATGCCAAGCCCCTGGAGTAATTTCATTTTATTGCCACGTGCAAAATTCTTCATCATCTTATTCATTTCTTCGAATTGTTTCAGCAGCCGGTTGACTTCCTGAATAGTATTACCGCTTCCGTCAGCTATTCTCTTTCTTCGCGAACCATTCAGAATTTTCGGATTGTTCCTTTCTGATTTTGTCATTGAAAGTACAATCGCTTCTACTTTTGAAAAATTCTTTTCATCAACATTCACACCCTTTAATGCTTTGTCCATTCCCGGCAGCATACCTAACAAATCCCTGATGGAACCCATCTTTTTTATAGTTCTCATCTGCTCGAGAAAATCATCGAATGTGAACTGATTTTTCCTGAGCTTTTCTTCAAGCTTCTGTGCCTGTTTCTCATCAACTTCCAACTCTGCTTTTTCGACAAGAGTGAGAATATCACCCATTCCGAGTATTCTCGAAGCAATTCTTTCGGGATGGAATGGTTCGAGTGCATCAAGCTTTTCCCCCACACCAACATATTTTATCGGTTTTCCGACAACAGAAAGTACGGATAATGCCGCACCGCCTCTTGTGTCTCCGTCAAGCTTAGTAAGTATTACTCCTGTTAGATTCAATCTCTCGTGGAATGCCTTTGCAGTCGTTACCGCATCCTGTCCAATCATCGCATCAACAACGAAAAGAGTTTCAGTCGGTTTCACAGCATCTGAGATTTCAACAACCTCTTTCATCATCTCTTCGTCAATCGTCAAACGACCGGCAGTGTCTATGATGACAGTATCTCTTGCAAATCGCTTCGAATAATTAATTGCTTCGGTTGCTATTTTAATCGGATTAGTGCTGTCATACGCAAACACAGGCAATCCCGCAGACTGCCCAAGCTGTTTCAACTGGTCAATAGCCGCCGGACGGTGAACGTCGCATGATACTAATAACGGCTGTCTTCCCTTCTTCCTCAGTGATTTTGCCAGCTTTGCACAGAATGTCGTCTTACCCGAACCCTGCAAACCGGCAACAAGAACAACTGTCGGAGGATGTGGCGAAAAGACAAGGTCTGCCCGCTTATTTCCCATGATTTCGACAAGTTCGGAATGAACTAACTTTACAATTACCTGTTCGGGTAAAAGTGTTCCTTTTACTTCTGTTCCGATTGCTTTTGTCTTTACATTTTCTACAAACTGACGAGCTACATTCAGATTGACATCCGCTTCGAGCAAGGCACGGCGAATCTCTCGCATTGCCTCCTCGATATTATCTTCTGTTATAGTTGCCTGACCGCGAAAACGCTTCAGAGCTAATTCAAGTTTTTCTGTTAAACTTTCAAACACTTTACGTCATCCAAAATAATCAAGACATCAAAATTAAGAGGAAAAACTGACTTTACCAAAAAATTAAGTACCAAATATTAAAAATATTTGCGTAATTTTTTTGCGTTTAGGAAAAAAGAATTTGGATTATAAAATAATAATTGATAGTTTAATATAAAATAAATTTTAAATAGTTTTTACTGCTATTATAAATGTATATATAATGATGTAGGTGATTATATAGGTAAGAAATTAATTACTGAACCTTATGGTAAATTACAATGTTGTTATGGTACTCCATTAGACCCCAAAAAAGTTAAATGTCCGTTATAAGAATTTTATGAATTATAAAATATTATATATTATTTTTATTTCATTTATTTCAGTATTCAATTTAAAGTCAGCTGATGTTCATCCTCAAGATAGTTTAGGGGATCACTTGTGGTATATAGAAATTTGGGGTTCAGGTTTAGGTGTATCTTTTAATTATGAGTATAATATTATTAATAATATTATCTATATTGATAAAATTAATATAAGAACCGGAATTGGTTCAACCTTGTTTTTATTAAATTATTTTGATTTACCTGTCATGTTAAATTTTTTAATTGGAAAAAAATATTGCTTTGAATTTGGTTTTGGTGGCTTATTTGATTATGTGTCTCAACTAGAACATAAAGATTTTCCATATCCATCTCAGGTAATAAAATTTATCTCTGTATTTGGTTATCGTTATATCGGTGATAGTGGTTCAATTTTTAGAACTTCATTTACTCCTATTATATTCCCAAATGGGGTGATAATTCCATATATAGGTATTAGCTTTGGTCATTACTTTTGATTTTTCCTTTCAACCTAAAACACCGGCTCTTCTTCCTCTTCGTCTGCATCGAATTTGACGAGGTCTTCAGGTATGTCCTGGTACTCGAAGGCGAGTGTTTCGAACCTTGCATACTCCTTGACAAATGCGAGACGTGCAACTCCGACAGGACCGTTTCTGTGCTTGCCTATTATAGCTTCGGCTGTGCCTTCCGTAGGTGTGTTGTCCTCGTAGGTTTTGATTTTATAGTACTCCGGTCTGTGGACAAACATAACAACGTCTGCGTCCTGCTCTATACTTCCCGATTCACGCAAATCGGAAAGCATAGGTCGTTTGTCTTCCCTTTTCTCGCTCGAACGGTTTAGCTGTGCAAGAGCCACAACCGGAATCTTCAGTTCCTTTGCCATCTGCTTCAGTGTCTGCGAGATAATTGAAATTTCACGTTCACGGCTTTCAGCTTTCGGCGACCTGATAAGCTGGAGGTAGTCAACCATTACAATGTCAACTCCGTATTCGGCAATCATCCTGCGGCACTTTGCACGAAGCTCCATAATCGTAAGAGATGCACTGTCGTCTATTATTATTGGTGCATCGCCGATTTTTGTCATTACTTTTACAATTTTATGAAGGGCATCAACAGTTACCTTTCCGATTCTTATATCATTCGCATTGACTTTGGCTTCAGCCGCAAGAAGACGCAGAGCCAACTGCTGTGAATCCATCTCAATGGAAAAGAAACCGACTTTCTTCTTATATTCTACAGCCATGTTTCTTGCCATTGACAATGCGAGTGCAGTCTTGCCCATCGAAGGACGTCCGGCAATCACTATGAAGTCAGAAGCATGGAACCCGCCGAGAAAGTCATCAACTTTTTTGAATCCCGAAGGAATACCCAACATTCCCCCCTTACCTTCTTCTGCATGGCTTTCGATTAGCTTGAATGCATCATAAACAATCGGCTTGATTTTAACGTATCCCTTATGAAATCTTTTATCGGACAATTTGAAAATCTCGCTTTCCGCATAATCAATTTCTTCGAGTGCATCGGTAGATTCATCATAAGCACTCGAAAGAATTTTTCCTGCTGTTGAAATTAGATTTCTCTTAAGATATTTCTCCTGCACAATCATTGCATAATGCTCGACATTAGCTGCTGTGGGTGTTTTGCGGTTTATATCCGATAAATATGCAGTTCCCCCGATTTCCTCGAGTTGTTTTCTTGCAATCAACTCTTCCGATAAAGTAATAATATCAACATCAATTTTGCGGTTGAACATACCGAGAATTGCATCATATATTTTTCGGTTTGCTTCGCTGTAAAAGCTTTCGACATCGAGGATTTCAATCACCTTGGCAATCGAGGACTGCTCGAGCATCATAGAGCCGATTACAGCCATCTCCGCTTCGGGTGAATGAGGAGGAATTTTTGAACCGAAAGATTCAAAATCAATCTTTTGTGATTTTTCTCTCCCCCCGCCAAACTTTTTTGCATAAGGATATACATTGTCGAACTCGTTAATGTATGAACCGCTCATATTATTACCCTGATTTTTTATCTAATTTGAAAACTAATGGGAAACAAATGTAAGCATATTGAATAATCGAAAATAAACAAATTCTCAACACAGATTTTGTTTTCTGTGGAAAAATTTCCAATTTTATACTTGGATTCATAGCAAAATTTAATTATATAATTGAAAATTATTTGCTGCTTTGAAATAGACAGAGAGTTTTATAAATTATTTTAGGAAGGTTAAAATGAAAAGAATAGCTAATCTACTCATTGTGATTTTTACGGTTATTTTGTTTACCAATTTATTTTCACAGGAATACAGCCACCCGAAAAGCATGGTTTATGATGCAGCAAGAGATAGGTATTTGATTTCCAATGTTCAATCGGGACAAGTTCTTGCATTAAGCAATTCAAATGAGCTTACTGTTTTTATTGATGGGCAAATGGCTCAACCGCGGGGAATGTTGATTGTCGAGGATACATTACTTGTCGTCGATGGCAGTGCTTTAGTTTGGTTTAAATTAGATGATGGTTCGTTTATAAAGGATACTGTCATAGAAGGTGCTTCTAAATTAGTTGATTTGACAATTGATGATGAAAAATATATATATTTTACTGACATTATTGAAAAAAAATTATTCATTTACAATCTTCTTGACAAATCTATGTTGATTTATAATTTTAAACAAAGCACCTGGCCCAATGGTATAATTTATGATAAAAACAAATTATATGTAACTACTTATGGGGATTCTGCACAAATTGTCGTTTTTGATTTGAGTTCCTGGAGTGAAACTAAATATGATTATTCAAATTATAAATATTTCGATGGTATTGTAACAGACGGGAATGGTACCTTTTATGTAGCATGTTGGGAAGATATGATGTCTTATGATAGCGTTGGTAAAATCCTAAAGTTCAGTGTTGAAGATATTAATAATCTTACCGTTTTTAAAACCGGTTTATGGGGACCGAGTGACATATACTTTAATCCAATTAAAAATGAAATAGCCGTACCCAATTACACGGGTGATACTGTATCATTTATTCCGTTGGCAACCAATGTATTTGATAATCAGAATGAGAATGATTTGTTCCAGGTCGAGCATAATAAAATAAATAATGCATTAAAAATTAGATTTAAGAAAAATTTAACAAGTAACGAATATTTATATGTCTATAATATTTATGGTCAATTGATGCAAAAAGTACAAATTTCATTAAATCAAAATGAATATAATCTTAATTTGAATGGTTATATTCAGGGAATTTATTTTATCAAAATCGGGAATAATATAAGTAAGTTCTTAATTTCTAATTAATTAACACTATAATACAAAAATTAATTTATTTTTAATTTTTTTGCAACCTTTTTATAAAAATTGTGTTATTCCTTATGTTATGAAGTGCAAATTCTTATAATTTAGTAATAAATAATCTTGAGGGACCTATGAATTTCTTAAAAAATTTACCACGTTTCTTTTTACCGGTAATTTTTCTAACATTTATTTTTATTCTTGCTTGCACAAAAGACAATAACACAAATCCTACAAACAATAACCAGATTGCAGGGATTATAAAAGACGAGCAGGATAATGGTGTTCCAAATGCAATTATCGAAGCAATTAACAGCGGTACTGCTATTCAGGGACTGCTTGGTTCGGATACAACTGACGAAGACGGGAAATTCCTTTTAAACGGAATGCCTGATGATGTCAGCAAAATTGATTTGAAAATATCGCATGATGATTTCAAACCGGTTCAGGCAAAAGCTTCCAACTTTATTGGTAAAAATGACAGGAAAAATGTTCCTATTAAAATTCTTCATGAGGACAGTTGCTGCGGTCAATTAACGATTAGGACTTTTAAGCACCTCGACAGTTCTGCTCTTTCGGGGGTGGAAGTCAGATTAAACCGGGGTGACAAATTAATCAGGAAAGCATATACGAATGACCAGGGGCACCTGGTATTTGAACATGTTTGTGCCGGAAACTATTGGATTAGATTGGCAAAGGATGGTTACAAAGTAATTGAAAAAGCATTCGAGCTGAATGATTGCGACACTCTTGACTTTTCATATTTTCTACTGTCAAATGATGAGCATGACAGTTGCTGCAACGGTGTTATCAGTCTTACTGTTATTGATTCGGCGACACAACAGCCATTGAACGAAGCTACAGTAAGGTTATGGAAAGGCAATCATAAATTAAGCGAATATAAGACCAATGATGCAGGCAAAGTTACATTCACCGGAATTTGTGAATCTGATTATCAACTTTCAATATTCAAATACAAATACTATGGCAAGGAATTTCAAATTCACATGGAATGTGATGATACAGTTGATATTCCTATTTTATTGAAGCCAACAGATGATTCCTGCTGCCATGGTATTTTTAGAATTTATCCGAAAGACAAGTCAAATGACCAGCCGTTGAACGGTGCTCTTGTTAAGCTTTGGAAAGATGGCCAATTAATAATGCAACAGAAATCTGAAAACGGTGTTGCGGAATTCACTGGAATTTGTGAAGGAACTTATGGATTTGATATATTACTTGAAGGATACCAACACATCGAATTCAGTGCAGAAATAGGATGTAATGAAACAAAAGAAATCACAAAACAGTTACAGACCAAGGCAAGTTTGGATTCATGTTGTAAAGGGGTCATTGAAGTTACCGTTCTCGATTCTGCATTCAACACACCGCTTCCGAATGTCTTAGTACGGCTTTGGAAAGGCGGGCAAAAAATTTCCGAGTATAAGACTAATGAACAGGGTTTGGTCGTATTCAGGGAAATTTGTGAAGGGGAATATGGAGTTTCTCTTCATAAAGAAGGCTGGCTCACACCTGAATTTTCTTTCAAAATGAATTGCAATGACACTATGCGATTTGAAAGGAAAATGGTCCCACATTCAGAACCATGTCAAAGCCAGATTAAAATTTGGGTTAAAGACAAAAAGAACGAGCAATTCTTAAATGGTGCCACCGTAAAGATGTGGAAGGGTGACGAGTATAAAGGACAAAAGACTGTAGAAAATGGTTTTGTCCTTTTCGGAGAGCTTTGTGCAGGAAAATATTCATTCGATATATTAATGGATGGTTACAAACACCAGGAATTAGGTGTAGAAATTTCAGGCAATGAAGTTAAAGAGTTTACCAAATTATTGGAAAGCGAACATGATTCTTGCTGTAACGGAGCGATTTTCTTTAATGCAAAAGATTCTGCAACCGGTCTTCCCATACAAAATGTATCTGTTAGTTTATGGAAGGGGAACCAGAAGCTAAGTTTATATAAAACCAATGAAGAAGGAATGGTTGTATTCAGATTTATTTGCCCGGGTGATTATCAGATATCATACAACCATGAAAACTATAAGGGAAATGAATTTACATTCAGCATGGGTTGTGATGATACCGTTTATTTCCACAAGCTTCTCGTTATGAAGGACACATGTTGCAGAGGTGTGATTAAAGTTTACCCGAAAGATAAAGACAATAATGAACCGTTGAACGGTGCAGTAGTAAAACTGTGGCATAACGGAACTTTGCTTTATCAGAAATCTGTACAGGAAGGTTTGGCAAAATTCGTTGAATTGTGTGAAGGTACTTATCATATTACAATTTCCAAAGACCATTATCAATCTGATGAATTCGATGTAACGATGATTTGCAATCATACTATTGAAGAAACTCGTCTGATGCAAAGAGAGCAGGGACAGGATTCTTGCTGCCACGGACAATTCCATGTTTTTCCGAAAGACAAGGATACACATGAGCCATTGAATGGGGCAACCGTTAAATTATGGCATAATGGAAATCTGATAGCGACAAAAGCAGTTGAAAACGGTGTTGCCATTTTCAGTGAACTTTGCGAAGGCAACTATGTAATGGATATTATTAAAGAAGGTTACCAGCATATTGAATTCGAAATAGAACTCGGATGTAATCAAACAAAAGAAGTTGTCAAAGAACTTCAGCATAATTCCAATGATACATGCTGTACTGCTGTTTTCAAACTCAAAGTAATCGATAATGAAACCGAACATCCGATTTCGGGTGCAACAGTAAAAGTATTTCTTGGCGATAATCTAAAAAACGAAGGCACAACAAACGATGAGGGCTGGGTTATTTTCGAAGGTTTATGCCATCCTTCGACTTACAATGTTCACATAATCAAGGATGGTTATCAACCAAAAGGTATTGACGGAATTTACTTCCCTCAATGTGCAATGAAACAGGAAACTGTAAGATTGATTCACTAATCGAAGTAAAATAAAAAATAAAAGCGTGGTGACTTTTTGTTGCTACGCTTTTTTTATTTTGATTACTATATTAATTTGTAATCCGATAAATTTTAAATAATATAAATAAGTATAAAATCAATCGTTAAATGTAATGGAGAAATCTTTAGCAATAAGCATAAATAATGTTTCAAAAACCTATAAGCCAAAATCTAAATATCCGACTCATGCTTTGAAGGATTTAACTATCGATATTAATAAGGATGAGATTACCGGATTAATCGGACCTAACGGTGCCGGGAAAACTACCTTACTGAAAATCATCCTGGGTTTTCTCAAATCAGATAAAGGAGATGTGAATATTTTCGGCGAAAAGCCGGATGATCTATCTGTAAGAAAAAAGCTCGGTTATCAGCCGGATATGCAATACATTTCCAAATCGGTAAATGTGGGAACATTCCTAAAAATTAATGCTCACTTGGCTGGTGTTAAAGATTCTGACTCCGAAATCAGGTATCTCCTCGAATCATTTCATTTGACTTCTTCTTATAAAAAAATGCTGCAATCACTGTCGAGAGGAATGAGACAAAAAGTTGAAATCATTCAGGCATTTCTTGGGACTCCGGAATTACTGGTTTTTGATGAACCGACTGCTTTCCTCGACCCTCCTTCTGTTTTTGAGCTTAGGGATTTTATCGAGGCAAAGAAAAGAGACGGCATAACAATACTTTTCAGCTCTCACAATCTTACTGAAGTAGAAAAAATCTGCGACCGCGTCTTATTCATTAACGAAGGAGTTTTAGTTGGAGATTATGATATGAAGACGATGGAAACCGGCTTTCTCGAAGAGGCATTCAGAAAATTCAAAGATGAAAGGATTTCACTATGACCGGAATTTCATTAAAATTGCTTTTTCTCGAATTCAGAAAGATGTGGAATGTATCTGTAATCATCATATCTTCAGTTCTGTTATTCATCAGCTTGTTGGTCAATTTCATTCCCTATTTTGTGGGTGCCTACAGCATCGAGGGACCGATCCCAGCACTTAATATCAATGCACTATTGTCGCAGGGATTTTCGATTCTTGTTCCATTGCTATCTCTCATATTCGGGGCTGGAATAATTTCAAACGATATAAAAAATCATTGGATAAGAACTATATTGAGCAGACCAATAACAAGAGCCGATTACTTATTGACAAAAATCATCTCAACTTCACTGACAATTTTTATTTTAATGTTAATCATCGGAACTCTGCCTGTAACTATACTTTCATTTCTTGTTCCAATAAGAATTGAGTTCAATTTCCCGGGATTCATCGGGATTCATGCCCTGTATCTCGGTGAAGCGTTTACATACATTACAATTTGTACATTATTCAGTATGTGGATGCCCGGATTTGTCAATGTAATTATCCTGGTTATATGGATGCTTTCGAACAGCATATTATCATCAATCGTCAATAATTATTTTTGGGACAGTAACATCGCAATGCTCATTTCGGATTTTTATTTACCCGGTGGATTTCGTGAAGCAGCCGAATCTATTGCTTCTAATGCTAAATTTCCACTTGAAAAATTATTGTGGGGTTTTTCTTCCTTATTCGGTTTCATTGCCCTTGCCCTTTACAATTTTACATTTATCCAGATTGACAAGGGAGTAGATTGATGAAACAAAATGATAAAACATATTCGAGGATTTTCGCTATTGCATTTTTAGCCGTTACCGTTTTTGCATTCATACTCTATTTCGTACCCGAACGACAGCCACTGAACTGGCTCAGCTATGATGATGCATTAATCGTTGCCGCAAAAAAGAACAAGCCGGTTCTTCTCAATTTTTATTCCATCTGGAGCGAAGATTGCAAGCGGCTCGACAGGGATGTTTTCTCAAACGATTCCCTGAAAAACATGCTGAAATCGAAATACATACTTGCAAGAATCATTCTCGACAATAAGCAAAACAGTAAAATCGCCAAAGAACAATTCGATATAAAAGGAATTCCGGCTTTAGTTGAACTATCGCCCAAAGGAAAGGAAATCAGGAGATTTCCCGGTGCCGATGCGAGATTACTTTATTTATGGATGACAGATACCACTTATAAAATAATTGACTCATGGCTCAATTTTAATGATGCAAAAAACGAAGCAAATAATAACGGCAAAATTCTCTTAGTGTTCCTAAACACAAGTTTCAATCAACAGAATTATATTGCTAATGTACTGAATGATGACAGAATCAGATTGCTGATTGCCCAGGATTATATTCCTACATACTTAGTGGCGAGTAATAAGCAAGACAGGAATATAATTAAATCGCTTTTCGGCTCTTTCGATTCAGCACCTTTTGGTCAACTGCTGATGTTTTATTATAAAGGGAAGCAACTCGAACAATATTATCTGACAGAGGAGATGTACTTTAAAAAAGACGTCGTTTATAATAAAATGCTCGATGTAATCAAACAGAAAGACAGCAAGTAAATGCAGGAAAACATCGAACCGCAAAAGGAATTTCAATCTTTAGCTTTAGAGCCGAAATTCCCGAATGTAAAATTTGCAAACAAATATTTGGTCATTATACTTTGCATTTACCTTTTCAGCGGCATTTTAATTGAACTTGTCAATCCGCTTCAACAAGGGAAATTTCTCGCTTACCTACAGGGTTCGGCACAGTTGCTGTTAATGTTTCTTCCCGCTTTGATATTTTCACGATTTTCTCCACTTACGTTCAAAACATTGTTCCGGCTCGAATCGAAGCCGTCACTCTTGATTATAATATTATCTCTTACAGGAATCATTGTATTATCTTTATTTGAAACCTCATATCTTTTTTTGCAGGATAAATTAATCCCCGAATTCCTCCAGGAAATTTATAAAACAACAGAAAAAGCAATCGAAGATTTATACAATCAAATACTTGGAGGAAACGGATTTTTCGATATGATGAAAGCATTAGCCATAGGAGCAATAATACCCGCTTTATCCGAAGAAACTTTATTCAGGGGAATGTATCAGCGTTCGCTCGAAGAAGATTTGAAGCCCTCTTTCGCCATTTTGATATCAGGATTGGTTTTTGCTTTAGTACATCTGAATCCGATAAACATTATTCCACTTCTTACAATCGGTCTTTATCTCGGGGTTGTTGCTTACGGAACCAAATCGCTAATCATTCCAATCATACTTCATTTCCTGAACAATGCCGTTGCTGTGCTCGTAATGTACACACCGTCCTTATCGCAATTAGATTCGCAATCCTACAATCTAAATATTCCCTCGGCAATCCTAATGTGTGTAATCAGCTTTTCATTTCTTATTATAATATCAATTGTTATTTATAGAAATGGGAAATAGGAATTGGGATTTGTGAAATCGGAGGTGAAAGTAAATGTGAGTTGATTATTATTTCATAGAGATACGCTAAATATTATATGGATTTTCTCTGAATTTTTTTGGAATTGTCTTGTTTTGTCACTATTTGTCTCACTTTTTTTTATTTTAGCATTACTCTTTAGAAATAAAATTGATTTGTAAGGAGTTAAATAATTACTAATTTGGAATATTTGTCCTATTTTGTCTCAATTTGTCCTATTGATGTCCTATTTGATGAGACAATTTAAGACAAGATTTTTGGTTATGCAATCATTAGGTCAATTCGTGAATTACCCCTACATTTTTCATTTGTTGGTTGTCAAAGAACGAACGGGGCAAAGATAAGAGGGGGGGATGATATAAAAATAAAATGGTTTTAAAAGGATTTTTATTTTGTGTTTTAAGTTTTGAGTAATGGTTTTATTTTATATCTCAAATTGTCTGAACAAGGATTTAGCGGATTAATCAGATTTCGCTGTTTATTTTTAGTAACAAATCCCAATTCACTATTCCCAACTTTCACCAATTTGCTTCAACCTGCAAGCTGATGTTTCTGAATGGTGCGAGGTTGCCGACCATATCCAAATAATAATAGTTCAGCAGATTTTTTATGTTGAATGTAAATGTTAACGGCAACGATGTGATTTTCGATAAATAAAAAATCACTCTTGCATCGAGGACATTCACAGGGACACGGGCATCGCTGTTTTTTATGAGAATCAATCCCTCATCTATGTTTTCGACTATGCTCAAATACCTGTGGTCGAGCTGAAATTCGAGGAAACCGAGAGGAAGCAGCATACGGTTATACCAAAGATATTTCGAACGGTATTTAAGTTTTTCGTTTTTTGTCAGGTCCATGGCATCCATGTAAGCCAGCGAGCTTTCAATACCGAGTTTACCGAATAGCATTGTTTTAATGCTTGCCTCGATGCCGCGTATCCTCGCTTTGGTAATATTTTTGAAATTGATTACCCCCATGTTGCTGAAATCGAATTGCGGTTCAATCAAATTCGAAAAATCATTTTCGAAAAAAGAAATATCGCAGTATATATGAGTTTTGCGAATATCGAAATATTGATTTGCACCTATTTCGTAGGACCAACTTACTTCAGGGGTAAGTTTAGGATTCGGCTGGACAGAGAATCCGCTGTAGCGGAGAGTGGCATACTTTTCAGCAACGGTAGCAGCCCTGAAGCCCCTACCTACCGAAGACCTGAAAATTGTTCCCCAAGGAGATGTGAAAGACAATCCGATTTTAGGCGAGAATTCGAAATTATTAGTATCTTCTCCATTGATTTTTTCGTAATCAATTCTTCCGCCTGCAGTAATAACCAGCATATCAATATTTGAAAATTCCCCCTGGAAATAACCTGCGATAATGTTCTGTGATTTTTTTCCGTAGATGTTTGCATCGACATTATTCAGGATGTGGTTAATACCATAGGTCAGCAAAACATTATGGAGGATTTTATTGCTGACCTGAGTTTCCGAATTAATTGAATTTGCCTTCGAAGCACGGTTCTCTTCGGGCTTATCGGGATTATTGCTGAAATCGGTTGAGTAAATTCCAGACCTGACGAGCATGAAATCGCCGTTATTAAAAATGTGCCTGACTTCGGCAAACAAAGTTGATTTCAATGATATTATTCTCTCGTTTGTGTCTGTACCCGTCGGAGGAATTGTGGCACTGTCCAAACTGTTCCAATAAGCCCATGCATCGAATTTATCATAAGAATAAGAGCCGGTGATATTAAGATAAGTTTGAGCCGAAAAATCATATTTGATTTTTGAAAACAAATTCCATTTGTTCGACTCATCGAAATTCCTGTATGAATCATCCTTTAATAATGCTCCCGACAGAACAATTCCCAAGGAATTAAACTTTTGAGAGAATCCGGCATTGATACCTTCGAAAGTGGATGTTTTATCAGAATAGACCCACTGTTGAAATTTCGGCTTTGAATAAAATCCGCCGTGCAATTGAATTTTTGACTCGGGAATTTCTTTCGGTTCTTTTGTTATTATATTAATCACACCGCCCAAAGCACCGGAACCATACAAAGCAGAGCCGGCTCCTTTGACAACTTCGATTCTTTCGATGTCGAAAACGGGAACTGCATCAAATTTGATATCGCCCTGGTCACCCGAAACGAAAGGCATGCCGTCGAGAAGGAAGGCAACGCGGGAACCCAGACCAAAAGCAAATCCGGAAGAACCGCGAATGCTTACCTGGTCACCATTGAGATTAATACCGGGTATATATCTCAGTGCATCGTCAACGAGTATAATGTTCCTGTCTTTTAATTCTTTATTGTCTAACACTGACATGGAAATCGGAACGTCCTGAACCGCCTGCAATCTCTTATTAGCAGAAACAACAATTTCGGAGGTATGTATGATTTCTTCTTGGAGTTCAACTGTAACGAATATGGAATCGGATTTACTTAAGTCAAGTGTTAATTTTTTTGTTTCATAACCTACATAAGAAATGATAGAATTGTATTTTACACGCTTGACATTATTAATTTTAAAATCACCATACTTGTTTGCTAACGCACCGTAGCCGCTCCCTTCCAAGCGAATTGTCGCACCCGGCAAACCGGATTTTGTTTTTCCATCAATTATTTTACCACATATAACACCTCTATTGCTGTCAGCAAAAATGCAGGCACAATTAAAAAGAAATATGAAAAGGATAATATTTGTAAATCTATTTGCTTTCATTTTTCTTTCCCTTGAAAATTGCGGTATTACCCGGTTGGGGTGGGAGATTTTTGAAATCAACTTCAATCCTGATATTATAAGTTTTACCTTCACGAATCATGAGCGACGAAGGATTTGTTTTATCGCCGGATTCGGTATAGACACCGACAACCTGCTGATGATAAATCAACGAATCAAGCTGTCTTGCAACACCAATATATTTTATCAATTTGGGTGGCGGAGGATTAATTAATTCAAGAGAGAAGGTCGAAGAATCCACATACAGCGGTAATGAATCAATAGTAAAATCTGCATTGCCATTTAAAATTTCCTTAATAATTCCTAATGAATCGGTGAAAGGATAATGAATAAATGCAGCTACATGAATTGCAATCATAGAATCCTTAGGCCAGGCATCTTTTCCTCCTACATAAACGATAGTACCAGTGAGAAAAGATTTCTCCGATAAATTTTTCGGTGCAAGACCTTGGTCGCAACCGAAAAATATAATGAGTGAAATGATTGATATTAGAATTAATTGTTTTATAAAGCAACCTCAATAAAATTATCGAAAAGTAAAATCAATTTAATTCAAATTCAAAATCTGAAAAAAAAAAGAAAAATCAAAATAAAAAAGCCGATTATTATAAACCGGCAGATTGATTGTGCGGAAGGGGGGACTCGAACCCCCACACCTGTAAGGCACCACCCCCTCAAGATGGCGTGTCTACCAGTTTCACCACTTCCGCAGTTTTTGGGAATACAAATTTACCATTCTTTTGATTTCCGTGAAAATTTATTTAATTAAGAAGAATCATTCATAGTCGAATTCGGTACCGAACAATTGAGGTAAATTAAATTCATGTTTCTTAAAAACTGAGAATAGCTGGTCGGTAGTGAAAATAATGCTTCCGAATTTTTTCTCATCAAAATTAAAAGCAAAATCAATCCTGAAAATACTTGTGGAGCCGGTTGATTTCATATTTTGCAATCTCAACCCCAATCCCACAGAATTATGCCACTGTGCATTCATTAATTCTCTTTCCCTTTGCCAAACAGACCCTATATCCCAGAATAATGCTGCACCGACTTTCAGAAACCAAATATTAAAATCCGGGAAATACCTGTATTCAAGATTTGCCATTATTCGGTTGTCACCACTTAGTTTATTTACTTCATATCCTCTCAATCCATAGTCATTATCGAGAACGAGCTGTCTCAATCCATCCCAGTTCCAGACAGATTGCTGCCTTATTCTCGCAGCTATAATTGATTCGTGATTCGGTTTGAAAAAACATAATCCCATGAATTCTTCATAAGTGTTAACACCAAAGCCACTGCTGAAACCACTTGCACCTGTCAACTGTCCGAAAAAATACCAATCTTTCCATAGGAAAGATTTTTCGCCCTGCCCTGCAGCATAGTATAGACCATAGCTTCCGGGTTTGTACGCAAATGTTTTTCCGAGTATAGCAGTTCCCCACCCGCCAATCGGAAGGTCTTCATCCTGCCATTGATTAAGATTGTTTGTCTTGATATAATCTTCGGACACAGAGGAAAATGCGATGTAAAATCTCCCTGAATTATCATAAGCCCTGCCGAACTCCGGCTTTCCCCTGTTTACATCGTTCAACTCCAATGCTACCGTGGCAAATACCCTATCCATTCTTCTCCAAGAATGGGATAGCCAGCCGAGATAATTCCTTTCGTGGAACTGCATCAATTCATAATTGCCGTCGTATTTAAATTCATTACCGAAATGATTTTTCCCGGTAAAACCATAGGACCATTCAGTTGATAATGTCCTGAAAGGTTTGTAAAAGGATAAATCCTGTTCAGTTCTGTATTTGTGTGCAAGAATGTTCACGAGAATACTGAATTCAGTTCTGAATAATCTTCTCTGATATAGTTCAACTCTTCCCTGCCAACCGATGTTGTTTTCGGAACGGTGGAGTGCTTCGAGCAAAACACTCGTACCTGTTCCGACTAAGTTATTTTCTTCGATTTTTCCTCCCCAATTCGTCTGATTTCCACCGGAACCGAATAAAATATTTGGTGTAGTTGACCACCTGTCCTGGGTTTTTACAATCAAATCACATGAGTAATCATTGATTGTATCAATTTCAATTTTTACCGAAGTGAAAAGTTTCATCAATCGCAGGTTTCTTTCTGTTTCGTAAATATCATCGAAATCCAACTCATCATCTTTATCGAATAAAAGTTCATCTTCGATAACATAATCTTTTGTCAAAACATGGAGAGAATTTGCAAGGGGAGCGGCAAAGAACCAATCGCTTTGCGATGAATCAAAAACATCCTGCTTATCAAGATAAATCTCATTAATTCTTTGTCTTGCAAAAGAATTGAAATGTAATGCAATTAAAATTGAACCAAAAATTATAAATTTATATAATAATTTCACTTTTATGAAAAAGTTTTTTTTATAAAAAAATGAGCGGAATGACAATTCATACCGCTCAAAAATACGAACAATAAAATTCAATATAATTAATTCCTGATTAATTTGATTGTTTTCGTTCTATTGCCTAATCTGAGTTTACAAATTAAAATGTTATTCCCTGCAATTGAATTCAGGGAGTTTAAGTTAATTTTAACTTTATGTTCACCCGGCTCGAACCAACTATTGACTAATCTTGAAATTTCCTGTCCGGAGATATTATATAAAGTGGCAGTTACATATTCTTCCTGATTCAAATTGAACTTCAATTCAAAAGTATTGTAAACAGGATTGGGTGAAACAGAAAAATAATCATCAATATATTCATCTTCTACTGCAGTAAATTGTTCAGTGAAGAAATTGGAATAATCAGACCACTGTCCTTCCCCACCTACATTAACCGCTCTGACTCTCCAATAAAACTCCTTTAAATAATCGAGAGGATTTTCGAGAGTATAAGTAGTATCCGTTATACCTGTTTTGTTAACATATAAAATAAGAAATCTGAAATCATTAGAAACCTGTAATACGTATGAATCAGCACCCGGAGTAGAATACCAGGTAAATGACGTCAGCACAGGAACAGAAGTATCTCCGGGAGGAGGAGTCACTAAAAGCGTTGCAGTTGGAGCCATTACTAAGGTCGTGAAACTTGCACTCGAAGTCCAATCGCTTTCACCTGCATAATTGATTGCTTTAAGCCGCCACCAATAAACCTGGTTTCGCTGAAAATCCAAATCACCGGTGTATGAAGTATCCTGAACGATGACAATGTCATAAATTTTATTTGTGAAACCGGAATCATGAGAAACCTGTATTGGATATCTCTCAGCCCTTGTTGAAATATTCCATAAGAATTTAGGTCTCAGTTGAACATTAATATCTCCATCGGCAGGATAAACGAATACGGGTGCATCCGGTTTTGCCATGATTGTATGGAATGCCCATGTTTGAGACCAAATTCCGGGTCCAGTGCTATTGAACGGTTTCACTCTCCAATAATAAGTCATATCATTTAATAAATCAGGAGTAACAGTATGGAGGGTATCTGTTACCGTACTGTCATTATTAACAATATCGGTAAATGAATTATCAGTAGCCAACTGGAATAAATATTTTGTAGCCAGCGAAGATTTATTCCATCTGAATTGAGGCGATAAGTTCAGTTTAATTGTGTTATTCTCCGGCTCAACAAGAGTAACGATTCCCGGGTAAGCTGAAATGGTAGTAAAGCTCCAAACTTCAGACCAAGGGCTTTCACCTCCTATATTATTTGCCTTTACCCGCCAATAATAAGTATTCGAAGAATCAAGCTTATTCATCACAATAATCGAGGTAGCTGTAATATTTTGACTATCCAGTACCATACTGGTAAAATTAGAATTCCTGGCAAGCTGGAACCTGAATTTTTCAGCAGCAGGAACAGATTGAGACCATGAGAAAAACAAATTTACAGGTTGATTTGATTGTTCATCACCGGGTTGAATCAACCCCGGAATACCCGGAGGGGCAATTGATGTCGTAAAACTCCTTTTGACAGACCAGTTGGTTTCTCCGCCATAGTTATAACATTTAACTCTCCAGAAATAGTTAGTATTATAATAGAGATTTGAAGCAGTGTAAAAAGTATCGAGGACACTATTATCAGATTCGATTATACTGGTGAATCCGGAATCTAAAGCAATCTGTATTGAATATCTCGTTGCAAACTGAATTCTTCTCCATCTTAACGTTACATTCTTAGCCACATTTTTTGCAGTATCGTTCGGAGTAACCAAAACCGGTGTGGAAATCATATCAGGATTAAAATAATTTTCGAATAAGAGAATTGCATTGAAAGTCTCCGACACCAATGCCGGAGCAACAAGAGCAGTAGCTGCAGAATCGGGATAATTTACATTATCAGATGCCTGGTAGATGGTCTTTAATTTCCATTTTGAATTAGCATCGGTTACTTTATGAAAATAATCGAATACATAAATGTTAAAAGGGAACTTTCCAAACACAAGGTCTTTGCCTGTGGCAAGAGTATCCTTTAACCATTTGCAAAAATAATGAACAAGCAATGCCTGGGAATCAGGACAAGTTGCGAGCGGTGGGTTTGTCCATATCACAAAAAATTTATCGCTATTGACACTCATACGCCCGACAATCTTTCTCAAATGCATCTTGTAATTATAAACCGATTTTATCGTTGGGTCTGCAGTATCGTCAACACTACCCCATGACGTCATTTCAGAGCCGAAGTAATTTGTTTTGATTATAAGAATCTTATTGGCGTCTATAAAGGGCCTGATGTCCGCTTCGGACCTGGTATTTTCAAAAATTTCCTTCCATCTGTACCATTCATTATTTTGTTCGTCAGCCGGAAAGACTTCTCGAACCAGTTTGAATGAATCAACACCTGTAAAACCATGCGAGCTGTTATACAAGTGAATTTCGTTCGGAACACTCGTTGAACCGTGATTAGGTCCCCAAATTCTTTCACCGACTGTATAATGGAAAAATACGCCGTTTCTGAATTTTTGCCCTGCAGCATAAGCAGAAACAGTCAAAATCATAAGTAAAAAAAGTATAATAATTTTTCTCATATTAATCTCAGGATTTATGAATAATCAATTTCTTTTCATATTGTGTTTATTTCCCGACGAAACAAAGAATAATAATATTGCCCATCAAATCTTATCAGAGAAATATACAGTTTTCTATTATAAAATAATATGCCAATTTATATAAACAAATGGAATTTTTTCAATTCTTGTTTAATTTAATTTTTTATAATAGTGATATTATTGAAATAAAAACATTTATTTACTTTTTTTACCGGATTTTTCAATTTCCCGATTAAGCTCGTTTTGTTTTCCCTGAATATTAAATTGTTTATAAAATTCCTGTTGAATAGTTTCAAATTCTTTATAAACAACCAATTCCGAATCCGCAACTTTTTTTGTCAGGTCATTCATTCGTATAAGGTCATTTTCTGTTAATTCACCTTCGGGTTTTTTGGCAATATTCAATACTTCACGGTATTCGATGTCAAAAGCAGACCTGTAAAAGTTGAGCCACTTAATTGAAATTTCTTTTAGTTTCGAATTGCCGTAAAAAGGTGGTAATTGTTTCAGGATGGCAAGTGAATTATCAATTTCTAATATTACATCATTAAGTTTTGCCTGCCTCTGAATGGTATCGAGCATTTGAAAATTATTTGAAAAGTCAAGTACTTTTTTAACAACACGTTCCTGGAATCCAACAATGGAATCGTTATATTCAGTCGGTGTTAACTTAATAACCTGCTGCACTTCTTTCTTCTGATTTTTCTTTTCATTGCAGGACTGGAAATTAAAAATCAGGATAATAAAAATAAATGCCGATACAAATTTTATCAAACTTTTCATAAATTCTCTAAAAAAATTTTTATCTAAAACCAAAAAGAATAATTTAAATAATTTCAAAATTAATAATATTGGAGAAACAATTTATTCATTTTATCATCATTCAATGAATATAAATTAAAACTTTAACCCAATAATCGCGAGAAATCCATTTCATTCAATTTATTTCGCTAACCTTTTCGTAAATTTGTAGTTTGTATTAGTTGTAAAGTAAAAAATCAAGATGGCATCATACCCTTTTAATGATATAGAAAAAAAGTGGCAAAAAATATGGGAAAAAGAGCATGTTTATAAAATAGAAGATGATTTTTCCAAACCGAAGTACTATATTCTCGATATGTTTCCTTATCCGAGCGGACAGGGATTGCATATAGGCCATCCTGAAGGTTATACGGCAACCGATATAATTGCCAGGTATAAAAGAATGAAAGGATTTAATGTCCTTCATCCAATGGGATTCGATGCATTCGGATTGCCGACCGAAAGATATTCGATGCAAACAGGAATCCACCCAAGCGAAGCAACTAATACAAATGTTGAAGTATTCAGAAACCAGCTCAAGATGCTCGGATTGGGATACGACTGGTCAAGAGAAATAAATACGACAGACCCGGGTTATTATAAATGGACACAATGGATGTTCCTTCAAATTTATAATTCATGGTTTGATGAAAAGCTGAATAAAGCCAGACATATTAGTGAATTACCAATTCCAAAGGAATACAGATTACAAAAAGAAATAGACGAATATATTGACAGCAAGCGTCTGGCTTATATAGCTATGATACCTGTAAATTGGTGCGAGGAGCTTGGCACGGTACTCGCAAACGAAGAGGTTGACGAATGGCGTGAGAAAGGATATACGGTAGAAAGAAAGCCGATGAAACAGTGGATGATTCGCATTACAGCTTATGCACAACGGCTACTCGATGACCTTGAACTTGTTGATTGGCCTCACTCGACAAAAGAAATGCAGAAAAACTGGATTGGAAGAAGCGAGGGTGCTGAGATTCAATTTAAATTGAAGGGGCATAACGAATCAGTTTTAGTTTTTACTACACGACCAGATACAATTTTCGGGGCAACTTACATGGTTCTTGCACCGGAACACGAATTAGTAAAAAAAATAAGTTCCCAGGGAAATATTAAAAAGATTGAAGAATATATTTTCAAAGCTTCAATGAAAAGCGACCTTGAGAGGACAGAATTAAGCAAAGAAAAGACAGGGGAATTTACAGGTGCTTATGCCATAAATCCTGCAACAAATAATGAAATCCCGATTTGGATAGCCGATTATGTTCTATCGCATTATGGGACCGGAGCAATCATGGCAGTACCCGGGCATGACGAAAGAGACCATGAATTTGCAAAGACTTTCGAATTGCCGATTGTAAAAGTAGTTGCTCCTCAGGATGGCTCTGATTGGGATATTAACGAATCTGCTTTTATCGAAAACGGGATTGGTTATAACTCTGAAAATGAAGAATTTTCTATTAATGGATTAATGACGACTGAAGCATTTGAAAAAACTATCGAATGGTTAGAGAAAAGGAAAATCGGTAGAAGAAAAATTCAATATAAACTTCGGGACTGGCTTTTTTCAAGACAAAGGTATTGGGGAGAACCTATACCTATAATGTTTTTTGAGGATGGGACCAAACGTAATCTGGAATTGGATGAATTACCTTTGATGCTGCCTGAAGTTCCTGATTTCAAGCCATCGGGAACCGGCGAATCTCCATTGGCAAAAGTCGAATCGTGGATAAATTTCACAGATAAAAAAACCGGTAAAAAAGCAAGATTCGAGACAAATACGATGCCCCAATGGGCCGGCTCATGCTGGTATTACCTAAGATATATAGACCCGAATAATAATGAGATTTTCTGTGATAAAGAAAAAGAAAATTACTGGATGAAACCCGATGGCATTGATTTATATGTCGGCGGTGCGGAGCATGCAGTCCTGCATCTTCTATATGCAAGATTCTGGCATAAATTACTTTTCGATTATGGATATGTATCTACTATCGAACCCTTCAAAAAGTTATTCCACCAGGGATTGATTATAGGTGAAGACGGAAGAAAAATGTCGAAATCACTCGGAAATGTAATCAATCCTGATGATGTAGTCGAAGAATTCGGAGCAGATTCACTGAGAATGTTCGAAATGTTTCTTGGACCACTCCAGGATGCAAAACCCTGGTCAAAAAGTGGAATCGAAGGTGTAAACAGATTCCTAAATCGTGTTTGGAGAATGATTGCAAATGAGGATGGAAATCTTTCTGAGAATGTAAAGGACATTGAGCTTTCGCAGGAACAGGAACAAATACTGCACTTTACCATTAAAAAAGTAAGTGAGGACATAGAGGATTTGCATTTTAATACTGCCGTATCCCAGATGATGATTTTTGTAAATGAATTTACTAAATCGGATATAAAGCCACGTGCAGCCATGGAGAAATTTATTCTTTGCTTAACGCCTTTCGCACCACATATTGCAGAGGAATTATGGCATATAATGGGACATGATGATTCGGTTGTTCTTCAGCAGTATCCCGGTTTTGATGAAGAAAAAGCTACTAAGAAACAAATTGAATTTGTCGTACAGGTGCAAAGTAAAATCAGGGCAAAACTATTTGTTGCAATTGATTTACCCCGGGATGATATACAAAAAATGGCTCTATCAGACGAAAAAGTTCAAAAGTTCATCGAAGGGAAAACAATAAAAAAGGTAGTTTTCGTTCCAAATAAATTGATAAATTTTATTATTTGAGGATTTGTTTAATTAGTTCAATTTCTTAAAAAAAGTTTAATAAAAGGATAAATTGGTTAGAGGCAAGTACACACTAACAAACTATGAAAAAATATATTAAAAATCTTACAATTACTGAGCTGCAGGAATACCTTGTTTCTGTGGGCCAGCCGAAATACAGGGCAAAGCAGATATTCCATGAAATATTTGTAGGAAGGATTAATACTTTTGACGAGATTTCCAATATACCTAAAGCATTACGTCAAAAACTAATTGAAGATTTTAATTTATTTTCATTTAAAAGTACAAGAACACAACACTCATCCGACGGAACAATAAAATTTCTTTTTGAATTAAACGATGGCTCTGCAATCGAATCGGTTCTAATTCCCTGCGAATATACAGATGAAGATAAAAGAAACAGGAGAACATTGTGCGTCTCTTCCCAGGCAGGATGTGCTTTGGATTGCTCTTTTTGTGCCACAGGAAAGCTTAAATTCAAAAGGAATCTTACTGCCTCTGAAATAGTTGACCAGGTATTGGCAGTAGAAAAACAAACAAGGCATAAGCTCACAAACATTGTATTTATGGGTATGGGAGAACCGCTTCTGAATTATGATAATGTCAAAACGGCAGTAGAAATTCTCACAAACCCGGAGCTTCAATTAATAAAAAAGAGAAAAATTACAATTTCCACATCAGGTGTGACACCAAAGATAATTAAGCTTGCAGATGATAATCTTCCGGTTAAGCTCGCACTGTCACTTCATGCCCCCGAGCAGGAACTGAGAAAGCAATTAATGCCTTCTGCAGAAAAATGGAAATTCGATAAATTAATAGAATCCGTTGAATATTATTACAAGAAAACCAAGACCCCCATAACATTTGAATACATTTTATTCGAGGGATTGAATGACAGGGCTGAAGACATAAAACGTTTATCAAAACTTGCAAAAAGAGTTCCCACGAAAGTAAACCTGATTCCGTTCCATACAATCGAATTCACACATCCGACAGGTTTTGCAGCAGGATTGAAGCCGGCATCAAAAGGAAAGATACAATGGTTCAGGATGGAATTGCTTAAAAACGGAGTTCAGTCATTCCAACGTACATCAAGCGGATTAGATATTGATGCTGCATGCGGACAGCTTGCATTGAAAAGTCAAGTTCAAATAATTCAACAATAAATATCATTATTATCCATTTTTGCTTATTTTGGAAAAAAAATTTACCGGAGGAAATTTGAAAATAATAAGGTATTCGATATACTTATTGCTATTTATATTGTTGTCATCATTTTTATACTCTGAAAATGACATACTCAAAGGGATTCTTCCAAACAGGGACCAGGAATATATCTTAAGATTGAATAACGGTGATATTATTTCCGGTTTTGTGATTGAAATGGTTAATGACCCGGAAGACGGGGAAGGAATTAAATTAAAAACTGTTGTCGGAAATGCAATTATTTTTGCTAATCAAATTGTCGAGATAACAGCAAAAGAAGAGCATTACAGACATGGTCACAGTGTTTACCTGCTTCCGTCAGCAGAGCCAATAAGCAATAATCATTTCATAGGGATGTATGAGTTGATGTTTTTGTATGCGGGTGTAGGTATCGGAGATATAGTATCGATAACTGCCGGTCATTCATTTTTACCGGGGATTTCATCAAATCAGCAAATATCTGTTATGAATGTCAAGTTGTCTTTATTATCGCTCGAATTTGAGGATGTCGCAAGAAAAATGACTTTAGCAATCGGAGGAAACCTGGCTTTTGTCAATAGTTATAACCGTTTCATTCATCTTTATGGAGTCGGAACGGTAGAATTGAGTAGAACTAAACTAACTGCATCTGTCTTTGCAAAAACAGGGAGCAAGGATGTATATGACTTATATTTCGGTAGTAACAGGATTAATTTAATATATGAGGACGGTTCATTTGGGATAGCGTTAGGGTTAGACACGAAATTGACAAAGCGACATGACTTTCATTTAATCGGTGAACTTTGGAACAGCAACGTAGCAAAACCGATAAATACTGCTGTACTGCTCGGTTTCCGGCTATGCAATTCGAGCTTTTCATCGGATTTCGGAATAACCTTTGTAACAGTTCCATATATGATACCTTTTGTCAGTTTTAAATGGACACCCTTTTAGAAGTGTTGGGTGTTGAGGGTTGAGTGTTGAATGATATTGAAAAATGCAGGATGTAAAATCAGATGAAAGTTATGGATAAATATGAATGTGAAAACAATTAAGAAAAAAGCAATATGTATTATACCTGCAAGGTATGAATCAACAAGATTACCCGGGAAGCCGTTGATAAATATTGCAGGAAAACCATTAATTCAATGGGTGTGGGAATCTGCAATTAAATCTACGACTCTAAGCAGAACCGTTATAGCTACCGATGATGAACGGATTGCTGAATTTTGTAATAAAACCGGTGCAGAATGGCTGATGACTCCTACGAATATCCAGAGCGGTTCCGACAGGATTGCATATACGTATAAAATTCTGAATGAAGATGCAGATATAATTTTAAACCTGCAAGGCGATGAGCCATTAATAAAAGCGGAAGTGATTGATTCACTGATACATGATTTTTCAAATTCAAATGCTGACGTCGGGACACTGATAAAAAAGATAAATTCCAATAAAGAATTATTTGATGCATCTGTTGTAAAAGTAGTTGTAGATTCTGCAGGCAAAGCACTATATTTTTCGAGAAGTCCGATTCCTTATTTAAGGGATATTAATCAGGAAAATTGGTTGACAAATCGAACATATTGGAAGCATATTGGGATTTACGCATATTCGAGTAAATCATTGCAGGAATTTTCCAATCTTAATCCATCAGAATTAGAATTATCTGAAAAGCTCGAACAACTGCGGCTTTTGGAGAATGGGGCAAAATACCTTTGCATGGAAACCGATTTGAATCTTATCGGAGTTGATACAAAAGAGGATATAGTAAAAGTTGAGAAAATATTAAATAAGATTTAGTAATTCCAGCGAATTGTTTACTACATTCATAATAGGAATTGAATTCATATTATCCCTCTCATTCTCGTTTTCATTGTCAGGCGGACAAACAACTCTGGACTTCGCTGAATAGGGTCCCCACCTTTTGGGGGATAAATGTGGAGAATTAGGGTATATACCAACCACAGGGATATCAAGAGCTGCGGCAATATGCAGAACACCGGTCGAATTTGCCAATAATAATTTGGATAAGGATATTAAAGCGAGCATTTCCCACAAATCAAACTTACCACATAAATTGATTGAACCAGGACAATACTTTGTAACTTTCTCACAAATTTCAAATTCTTCTTTTATGCCGGTAATTATAATATTATAATTAGTTGCGGTGTTAAGAATATTACTAACTTCACCGAAATTTTCAGGTTTCCAATTAAATGCAGACCCACCGCTACCGGGATGAATAATTATTATTTCCTTATCAATGTTATAATAATTAAGAATATTATTTACCTTTTCTTTTGCAGCATTATTAATAAACGGCTTGACTAATTCTGTTCTGACATCTTTCTTCAGTACCGAAGCAACAAGGCGGGTATTATATTCGGCTTCGTGATATTCGGCAGTTTTCCTATGGTCATATACTTTGTGATTAAACAAAAGTGAATAATACCTGTAAGCTGTACCTACTCTTAATGGGATTCGGTTCATGTAAGCTGAAAAACACTCGTTCAACCGGGGTCTTGGGAAATAAGCCACATCAAATATATTTTTTTTGAATATCTCCTTAATTCCATTTTCATAATCATCTATAAAAAAAACATTATCAATGACGGGGCAATTCTCAAGTAAGGGCTTTACATATCTTCTTGCAATTATTGACACTTCCGAATTCGGACAATTATCCTTCAGAGCTTTGCACATAGGAAGAGTTAAAACCATATCACCCAGACGGTCAGTTCTGACTACACAAATTTTTATTTTACCTGCCATTAAAATATTCTTGCGATAACTATTGTAAAAATCTCTGATAACACTTAAATTTGACACGCTTTTTTTTAAGCAATCAAAAATAAGCATAAGTTTTGAAAAATGAATTTTAATATAAAGTTTCTGATATTAATTCCAATAGTATTTTTGCTATCTGTCTGTCTTATGACACCGGGTTTAGTACGAAATGACAATTTTGAAATAAATACAAAATATATAGGTACACCACTAATTCCATCATATCCTGTTGCAAAAGACACAATATTCATTCTTAGCGACTATTATATCATATTATCATTAAAACATCAAAACGTTGAAATTGTATTTCGTAATGACAGTTGTGTCAGTTTTAATATTTCATCAGGAACAAGCAGATTGGAAAAAGGTAAAGATACACCGACCGGAATTTATACAGTGCAATCAAAATCTCCTGTGGCAATATCCAAGCAATTTGAAAATGCAGAATTGATAAACTGGATAGGATTCAACGGTAATATTGGATTTCACGGCTTGAATGGAAATAAATATTACTGGCGTCTTGGAAAAGCACCCTCTTCTCACGGATGTATCAGAATCAGCAGAGAAGACGGAGCTAAACTTTATTCAGTAGTAAAAAGGGGAACTCCCATAATGGTTGTTGACAACGAACCGGCAAGAATTTTCGCTTTTGCAAATCCGTCTGATTACGACCCAAATACTGATATTTTACTTAACAAAAACGGCTCATATCAGTCGAAGATTTTAAACAAGAGATTAGATTATTTATATAAGGGAAAGAGCCAGGAAATTAATTTCGGAAAAGTTATCCTCGATGGAAATACAGTCCTCAAACCGGGGGGCTATTCGATAGGTGAAGCAAACAGAATTACGATAACAACTCTACCCCATATAATAGACCGATTCGAATATACTAAGAAGGATATTTCAATAATTAATAAATACGTGTATTTTAATAAAAAGGATTCTCTGGCAAAATCTATTTACAAAGACGCTCGTAATCATCAGCATAACGTGCAATAGCATTATATATTCCTTTTGCAATTGCATCTATACCTTTCTTAGAATTAACATAATCTTCGTTTTCCTGGTTCGAAAGAAATGCAACTTCAAACAGCACATTTGGCATAGATGCACCGACAAGCACATAAAATCCCGCCTGGTTCACTCCCCTGTTTTTCATAGGAGTAGTATTTTCAACTTCCGATTGCAATATTTTAGCAAAAAGCTCGCTGAATTTTACGAATGCACTTTGAGCCATTGTTGCAATAATCAATTCCTCTTCAGTCAATGTCTTGTATTTTTCATGCTTTTTCTCCAGTTTAATCACTGAATTTTCAAAATTCGCCACCCTGACTGCATCATCATTTCTTCCCGGTCTCAAAATATAGGTTTCGAATCCATTCGACGCAGAGGGTTTCGTTGGTGCAGAATTGAGATGTATGCTAAGGAAAAGTTTCCCTTTATTTTTATTTGCGATTTGTCTTCGTTGGTATAATTCTATAAAAGTATCATCATCACGTGTCATTATTACTTTTGTATCGGGCATATTTTCTTTCAACAAATCCCTTACCTTCAATCCGATTTCAAGAGTGAAATCCTTTTCTTTATATCCGTTTATACTTATTGCGCCCGGGTCGTGTCCTCCGTGTCCCGGGTCAAGTACTATAACATCCAAAGCCCATTTCTTTTTTTCATTCTCGAAACCTGTTCCTACCGGCTTTACATCTTCGGTACTTGTTGATTCTACATCTGTTTTATTATTAACAACATCTTTCGGTTTATTTAAGAGTAAAGAATAAATAATTTCTTTAGAACCATTTCTTTTCGATGAACAACTAATTAAATTATATTCAGTTTTTATTCGGTAAATAAGTAAATCATTTTTAACTTCAGAATTGACCCTTTCAATTCCATTTAAATTTTTGTAATCATCTATGGAATTAACAGCATTTTTTATTCTCAAAGTCAAATTTTTTCCGGCACATTCAGGTGCCTGGTACGACTCTATAAATCCATCAGCGAAAAGATGTATGATTAGTGTATCATCAACTAATTCTGATGTGATTTTTATAAACTGAGGAAGTGCAAACATGGAGAACATTGATGTCGAGGCAAATAAGTCATAATCGGTTTTTAGTGATTTTATTTCATTCAAATCATTTTTTTTTAAACTGTCGTTTTCAATTCCTTCCTCCAATTCTTTCCTGATAAGATTTTGAGGTAAAACATACAGGTTTGGTGGATATTTTTTTTCGATTGGTTTAACCTTTCCCTTAAAGACAGGTTTATCTTCCCGGACACTTTTTTTCATCGGAGGATTTAATGACTTATCATTATACTCTTTTAAATTCTGTTTGCTATCCGGAATTTGTAGTTCATAAACTCGTTTACCGGATATTTCCTTTTCATTCAAATTCTTTATTGCAAGCAATCCTTTCTTTAATCTATCAGAACTCTCATTGAAAAATTTTTTAAAATTTACATTTTGAATTTTATTAAACTTAATTGGTAACTTTTCATCAATTAAGTCATTTTCAAATTGCTTTTTCCCGGAAATTGTTTCCGGCTCAAATAATTCAGT
This sequence comes from Bacteroidota bacterium, assembly GCA_004322215.1. GTDB lineage: Bacteria > Bacteroidota > Ignavibacteria > Kapaibacteriales > UBA2268 > XYC2-FULL-35-21. The sequence goes on from SCSM01000007.1 coordinate 87,762, forward strand.
AACCTGATTAGAATCACCTTTGATATTAAAATAAAAGGTTTCATTTTTTTGTGCAACTGCAAATAATTCGATAGTTTCAAGTGATTTGAAAAATGAAACGGCAGGTACATAAAGTTCTGATTTAATGATAATTGCAGGTGTATTCATCTGAGCGGCTTTGACGCTTATACCTTTATCAAAAACAATGTAAAATGATAATGGTGTAATTTTTAATAAGCCATTTTTAAGTTTTATTTCTCCTTTTGATTCATCATATTGACCTGCCGGAAACAGAACCGGAGATATTTGTGACAAGGGTAAATATGAAATGTTGTTTAATACTTCAGAATTATGAATGGTTCTTATTCCCTGCGTATTGACAATATTATATTTTATTTGAGAAAAAGTGGTGTGTGGGAAAATGAAAAAAAATAACAGAATTAAAATTTTGAGTGAATTTTGTCTTAATATATTAATAAAACTTGCCATTACTTTATCTCGATAATTGAATATCAATATTCAATAAATAATTCATGCTTCAGGTGTATTGACAATAGTAAAGAAATTAATCTCCCTGTATTGATTGCAGACCATTTCTGCAAATTTTTTAGAATAGAAAGAATCAATCATATAAGCCATGCCGCCTGATGTATAAATTTTCTCGGCATTCGGCAAAAGTTCCAGGATAGATTCTTCCTGCTCTGGCTTTTGCGGTACAATTAATACAAGATACTGAATCGTACCTTCATCGCCTTTCAGGTAATTTTCAATCATAGGCAGAAGTTCGGAACTAATCATTTCTTCTTCATAAGTAATTTTTTCATCTGCCTGTATCATTGTAGTAATCATATCCTTCAATTGAGCAACCTGTTCGAGAGGCGGTTCACGGTCTAAATATTTTTCAACTGTTTTTCTGAGCCGTATATAATTATCTTCGGTATCCTTATGCCTTTCTAGATTCATTTTATCGGGATTATATTCGATATTCCATTCTTTTGCAAATGCTTTTATTAATTCTGCTTCTTTAGGGTCGTATTCTTCATCAATCATTGCAATCTGGTGAAGAATACCTATGATTGCTTCAGCATTTGCAGGACGGAACCATTTTTTTAATAAATAGTCAGCTTCTTTACGTTCCAACCTTAGAGCTTGTTTAATCAAATTCCACAAGCCCAATCTCCTTTGTCCCTTAACAAAAATTCCAGTACCAATCATGAATAAAATAGAACCCTGGAATATATATATTGAAGTATCAGCCAGACTTTTTTCATCTAATTGAACAAATGCATAATAAAATACCCAAAGTACGCAGTTTGCAATATATATAGATAACCCTACTAAAGATTGACTTTCCGCAACTTCCCGTTCGTGCTTACGTTTCCAAATTTTGTTGATTTGCAAGTAAATGAAAATCACTGAAATTAACAGTGAAATTTGCACAAAATAACTTATCACACTTTCATACCAAGGCCTAATCACCTCATAACTCAGTTGATTGCTTTCTTTGTTGATAATATAAATATTACCAAAATTTGATAAAGATAAATTAATCAGCCCGGTTTCGGCAGACAAATTAATGGCATCCTCCGGTACTTTTACAGCGATTGTACTATCGTTCCAGTTCAAATAGCCGTTATCGGGTACTTCAGTTCCGTCAAAAACAACGACCTTACTCCCTCTTTTTGCACCGAAATTCTTACCATAAATTTCAATCGTATCGCCAATAGAAAATTCCAGTTTCGATAATTTAATTATTTTTATTCCAAAATTCTTTTGGGATGATTCCTGTTGATTAAAATCTTCTTTGCAAGAAAATAAAATAAGAGTCAGAGAAATTATAATTAAGAATTTAAAATTAGAGATTTCGGTCATCATAAACATAAAACAATAAATTTAAATTAATTACTAACATTGTATTTTATATGTAACATACATAATACAATAATTTATAACGAAACTGCAAATTACTAAACAATTACAGAATTTGAAAATATTGCTTAATAAAATCAATATTATTATTAATTTGGCAATGATTGTTTAATTGAATAATATCATTCACTTAATAAGTATTACGACTCTTCTGTTTTGAGAATTATCGGTAGAAATAGGTTCTTTTTCTCCTTTAGCTGAAATGAAAATGTGGTTTTTATTAAACCCTTTCCGAATCAAATAATCACGGACAATATTTGCTCTTTTTTTAGATAATTCAAAATTATAATGTTCAGTGCCGGAAGTATCCGTATGCCCTATAATTTCAATTTTCCCTGTATGTAATTTCTCTGGAATTAATTCATCTAATTTCTTTTTATTTCCATTATTAATATCAAAGGAATCATAATCAAAATAAATAGTAGGAATTTTATTTGAAATTACCTGTTTGTGAAAAATTAAATCATGTTTAATAATTTGAGATTTCTTGTTATTTTTTAAATCTAATTCATATTCAATTATACCACAATTTATAGCTTCGAATCTAATATTATAAAATATATTATCAGCCAGTACAATTGCATAATTCTTTAATTTTCCAATATTGATTTTTTGCTTTGGTTTATCATTCACAAATATCAAGACTATATTATCAGAATCAACAGAATTTTCTAATGCTATTTTTCCTGTTAAAATTGTATATGGTTCCGGTTGAAATTCCCTGGGTAAGCATATACTATACAGACCTTTTCTTTTGCTTACAGTATCATAAGAAACAATAATAGCCGAATCTCCGAGCGAATTCAGACAAATACCATGTTCACCAAATTTTGTATTAATTTTCTTTCCCAGGTTGACAGGTTTGCTCCATTTTTTCCAGCTATCATCCAAACGCCGCGTCATATATAAATCCTGCTCTCCTTCACCTTTAAGTCCATTTGATGAAAAATATAATGTTTTATTATCATAAGCAAGGAATGGAGCTTCATCATCAAATTTTGTATTAATATCCCTGCCTAAATTCTGAGGTGTGGAATACTCATCTTTCTTTTCATCGAGGAAAGAAACATAAAGGTCTAAGCCGCCAAAGCCGTCCTTTCTGCTGACAGCAATAATCAGTACATTCTCATCTGCAGACATAGTCGCATAAAAATTCAAAGAGTCATTGTAAAAATCTTTAATATTTAATGGAAGGGTTTTAGACCAATTTTCTCCATCAAATTCTGAAAATGAAAAACCTTGTTTTTTATTTTTATAATCATCAGAATATATTCCATAAACAAGTCCTTTTCTTTCATCAGGAGAAATCCAAAACAACACATCGGATTCGGGTGTATTTAATTCAAGCAGGTTTTTGGGTTCAGTCCAGCTATTCGAAGATAATCTGTCAGAATACCAAATATCATCGAAATCTTTTACGCCATTTCTGTTTGCGGGATGAGATTTCCTGTCTAAGTACAACCTGTTCCCATCAGGAGTAAGAACCGGAACAAGAACCGGTTGATAGCCATTAATCTCATTCGGTAGTCTTTCCTTGCAGGTATTAACTGTATCTGTATCGGAAATTGAAAGTAAACCTGAATAACTAATCACAAAAAGAATTATAATAATATTTATCATTTTTATTTTTATCATTCATCAACACCGAATTTAATTTCTTTTAATACAATTCTGATAATATCCCAGTCAAATCCAGAAGCAAACAAAAATCTTATTAATGAATCCCTTTGCTTTTCTAATGGTTTATGACGGATAACCCTCAATTTTTTATTAACGGCTTTCATCGCGTATTCTAATGTATCATCCTTCGAAAAAAATTTCTCGACGGAATCCTCCGCTAATGCTTTGTCAATTCCTTTCCTGAGCAATTCGGATATTAATTTTGATTTACCCACTGATTTTCTTTTTAAATAATCAGCGATGAATTGCTTTGAATATTTTTCATCATCAACAAGGTCAAATTTGGATAGGAACCCGATTGCAGAGTCAGACTCTACTTTTTCAAATCCCTTTTCTTTCAGACGCTGCCTGATTTGCTTTTCAGTTCTGGGTTTGTATGAAACATAGTTGAAAGCAACCTGTTTAACATCGTAAATTCTTTGTTCTTTTTTTATTTCTGAAAATAAATCCGAAGAAATAATACTGTTATTTCCTAATTTATATTTCAGAACAATATCATAAGAACATTTAAAAGTATCATCATTACTAAAAATGATAATACAGTTTTGTCGGTTCTTTTTTGCTTTTACAGATATTATCCTGATTTCATCATCCATTTCAGAATCAGATTATTCAAATATTGAAAGTGAAACTCATTCTTTTTCACTCAGCACTTTTTCGATGGATTTATCAACCTGCATATTTAAGGCGGATTTTACCTGCGATTCGAGGTCTTCCAAGAGCTTCGGGTCCTCGCCAAGTACCTTTTTCAAACCCTCTCTACCCTGCATTCTTTCTCCCTTGAAGGTATACCATGAGCCACTTTTTGAGATTATACCGTATTCGGTGGCTGTGTCAATCATATCACCGATTTTCGAGATACCTTCATTATATAAAATATCAAATTCGACTTCTTTAAATGGAGGTGCAATTTTATTCTTTACTATTTTAACTTTTACTCTGTTACCGATAATTTCCTGGCCTTCTTTTATAATTTCTTTCCTTCTGATGTCAATTCTTACAGATGCATAAAACTTTAAAGCATTGCCACCTGTTGTTGTTTCCGGGTTACCGTAAACAACACCGATTTTGCTTCTCAATTGGTTAGTGAACATCACACATGTATTCGATTTCCCGATAGCAGCATTCAGTTTTCTCATTGCCTGAGACATTAATCTTGCCTGTGAACCCATCTGTGCATCGCCCATATCGCCTTCAATTTCGACCCTGGGGGTTAATGCAGCAACAGAATCAATGACAATCACATCAATTGCTCCACTTCTGACAAGTGTGTCGACGATTTCGAGTGCCTGTTCTCCAAATTCCGGCTGGGATAACAGAAGGTTATTTAAATCAATACCGACTCTTTTCGCATAGTTAACATCCAAAGCATGCTCAGTATCAATAAATGCTGCAATTCCTCCCTGCTTTTGTGCTTCGGCAATTACATGGAGACAGACAGTTGTTTTACCCGAAGATTCGGGACCGAAAATTTCGGTAATTCTTCCTCTCGGAACCCCGCCTATACCGATAGCCGCATCGAATGAGAAACAACCTGTTGGGATTGAACCAACCTGGACGACATTTTTATCGCTAAGTCGCATAATTGATCCCTTGCCATGCTGTTTCTCAATTTGTTCCATCGCAAATTTAACGGCTTTGAGTTTTTCTTCGGGTACGGTGTGTTCCACCACAGATGTTTGTTCTGTCTTTGTTTTCATATATTTTCTTTCTTCAATTTATTACTTGTAATTTTATTTTCAATTAATTCACTTCTTAAATATTTGCCGAGAACTTCATTCCAAGTCAGGGCAAGAACTTTATACACTTTAATTTTAGATTTAATATATTGTTTTTCACGCTTAACAAAAAGCAAATTTATCAGTTTCCAAAATAAAATCATCGAATAATTATGCACAATTTCTAACCCTGCATAAATCCTTGTTCTTAGAGACGAAAAATGCTTGATACAATATATGAATTTACTTGTTATAAATTGATGAACCTTTTTTTCATCAAAACCCATACGTGCAGAACTACCTCCCCTGATATGTGTTACAACAGCATCTGGTATAAACTTGACTATATAACCCAAATCCCAAACTCTTTTGCAGAAATCAGCTTCTTCCGTATAGAAAAAATAGTCTTCATCGAATCCATTTAATTCATCAAACACAACTTTTTTGATTGCCATTACAGCTCCGTCAATATACCCGGTTTTTATCGGCTTCATACCTGCATTTTTCTTTTTCCATTTTAATCGTTGCCAATTCTGCTGAATTGATGTAATAAGTAACAGATTTTTTAATCCAAGAATTATTCCCGGAAGCCGGCCATAGCAATACTCCCAGCTTTCATCGGGATACACCTGCTGCGGACCTGTTACTGCAGTTTCGGGATCATTTTTTAAATATGTAATTAGCTTTTCAATTGAATTTTCATGATAAATTACATCATTATTCGAAACTATAATAAATTCAGCATCTTTATCCTTAGCTCCTGCATTGACTGCATAAGAATAACCCCGATTCGATTCATTCGATATAATATTGACAAGCGGGTAATTTTTTCTGACTTCGTTTAATGTTTCATCGGTAGAGGCATTGTCAACAAGTGTGATTCCAATATCCATGCCATTTGATGTATTGTAAACAGACCCAATACAATCGAGCGTCATTTTGCATGAGTTATATGATATAATTATTACTTCTATTTTATCTTTTACAGCCAAAACAAATTAAATTATCTGAAACATAAGATTTGAAGAAATTAATTTATCTAAATTCAGTGACTATTTAAAGAAAAAATTAATTTAGAATTTGTCTTATCAATAAAAATCAATATTATTGTATTTCAAAATGTACAAACAATCAATTGTGAGGTTAAAATGCAATCCTTAAGAAGAGATTTCTTTAAATATCTTGGTGTTTTCCTTACGGCTGCACCGTTTTTTTCTTTTTTTGATGCAAAAGCAAAGGAAACTGTGGAAGGTGCATATAGCAAATTCATGGGTGCAACACCTGAAGAATCCGCAACGGATGAGGACTTTTGGGCGTGGGTACAGCAATCATACACGGTTAATCCAAATATAATCAATCTGAATAACGGTGGTGTCAGCCCTCAGCCCAAAGTTGTCCAGGATGCATTCGATACATTCAATCGTATGTGTAACGAGGGACCATCTTATTATATGTGGAGGATTCTTGACCAAGGGAGGGAGATGTTAAGAAAACGGCTCTCTGATTTGGCAGGATGTTCAATCGAAGAAATTTCGATATGCAGAAACACTACCGAAGCACTGGATACTGTGATTTTCGGTTTGAATCTTCTAAAAGGTGATGAGATTGTACTGACAAAGCAGGATTACCCCAATGTCATCAACGCATGGAAGCAAAGAGAAAAACGTGATGGTATAGTAATCAAATGGGTAAATCTTAATCTCCCGTTAGATAATGATGATGAAATCGTAAAACAGTTCAAAAACGCATTTACCCCGAAAACAAAAGCTGTCAATATTACACATATGATTAACTGGAGCGGACAGATTCTCCCCGCAAGAAAAATTGCAGATGAGTCGCATAAGATGGGTATTGAGGCAATTGTTGATGCTGCACATACGTTTGCTCATATTGATTATAGAATTGACGATCTGAATTGCGATTATCTCGGAACAAGCTTGCACAAATGGCTTTGCGCCCCATTCGGCACAGGAATGTTATATGTCAGGAAAAATAACATTAAAAATATCTGGCCACTATATCCAAACGATAAGCCAGAAAGTGAGGATATAAGAAAATTCGAATCATTAGGAACACGTTCCTTTCCAGCAGAACATGGTATCGGATATGCAATCAATTTTCATAATGCAATTACTACAAAGAGAAAAGAAGAACGCTTGCGTTATCTTAAAAATTATTGGGCATCACAGGCAATTAAAATTGACAGGGTAAAACTTCAGACTTCACTCGAACCGAATTACTCCTGCGCATTGGCTATATTCTCGATTGATGGAATGAAACCGGGTGATATCGAAAGCACTTTATTGAATAAATACAAAATCCATACGACACCGATTGACTGGGAAAATATAAAGGGGGTGCGTGTAACTCCGCATGTTTACACGTCAACCAAAGACCTCGATATTCTTGTCGAAGCAATTACGGAAATGTCAAAATCTTAAATTAGTGAGGAAGAAATGAAATATTTAATTTTTATATTATGCTTGATTTTAACAATCAACTTATCTGCAAAAGATAAAAAGGTTATATTGACTGATAAGTCGCCAAAGCCAATCGGACCTTACAGCCAGGCAATCAAAGCAGGCAGTACTATTTATTTATCCGGGCAAATTGCACTCGATACTGCTACAGGAAAGATTGCCGAAGGAGGAGCTTCTAAAGAAGCAGAAATTATATTAAATAACATAAAATATATTCTTGAAGTTGCAAATTGTACATTTGAAAATATTGTTAAAACAACAATCTATTTAACCGACATCAAAGATTTTAATCCTGTGAATAAAGTATATGCGACATACTTCACAGCAGATTTCCCTGCACGCGAAACAATACAGGTAGCGGGATTACCAATGGGGGCGCATATAGAAATCTCGGTGATAGCAGTGAAGTAGATTACAATTTGAATGTCAGAATAAACTTCAATAATAGAATATTAAAGAGGAAATACAAGCAAATAAAATTTTTGCATAAAAGTAAAAAAATCTTTAAGTTTAAAATAATGTAATATCATATAAATAAATAAAGGACAAATTAAATTTCCGAAATACTATTCTTGATAAAACACAATAAATATAAATTCTGCATCATTATTAAATTATTTTTAATAAGCAGTGCTATAAATAAATTTAAAAATTATAAAATATTTAAAGATTACCGGACGAAATATAATATCAAATTATCATTCTAATAATTCATCCGGATTAATATAAATTATATTGAAGAAACGGATTTCTCACCGGAGTAATTCTTTCAGTTTCTATTATTTAAATGCAATTAATTGTATCAGTTATACATATTATTTCATTCAAAAAAAATAATAAAATTTGGAGGTTTTTATGTTTAAAAAAATATCTTGTTTATTAATTGTAGTTTTTCTCCTGTTAACATCATGTGCATCAATTATTAATGGTAGCCGGGACGATGTAAAAATTATTTCTGAACCATCTGAGGCAAGCATTAAAGTTGATGGAAGAGATGTAGGAAAAACACCTTCTTCATTGAAATTACAAAGAGGAAAAGCGCATTATTTTGAAATATCAAAATCCGGATATGAGACTTATAAAATAACGACGGGAAAATCGTTATCCGGCTGGTTTTGGGGAAATATTCTTTGTGGCGGTCTTATTGGAATTATAGTAGATTTAGCGACCGGAAACGCTTATGACATCGACCCAGACAGAATAAATGTTATTCTGGTAAAAGGTGTCGGAATGAATGAGCGTAATTATTTCGATAATTTCGGAGGAATAAATATCTTCGATGAGGATGGCAATTCGATTGCTTCTGTCAACATTACCTGGGAATAACTGATAGGGACAAAGGGAGATTAAAACGTGTTAAAAATATTTATTTTTTTTTTAGTTGTGGCGAATGTTTTCTCACAGAGTTATTTTAGTGATGTATCAAAAATTTACTTTAATTCTTATCATGAATTAATCTCCCCTGTCAAATCGCCTATCGGTCATTGTCAATTCGAACCCTCATGTTCGGAGTATTCAAGAGAAGCAATTAATGAATATGGCTTTTTTGCCGGTATCACGATGACCGGAGACAGATTAATCAGGTGCAGTGGAGGAAAAGCCGACCCCAGCTTTTATCCTGTATCAAATAACAAATTATTAGACCCTGCTTCAAAAAATTATATTATTGGCGATGGCAATCTTTGGGCATTAGGTTTATCTCAATCAACAAACCCACAGAATGATATTATAATAAAATCCGATTCTGTTCTCGGATATTCAAAATTTTTGTTCAGTAAAAAAGAATTTTTATTGTCAATCTCAGAATTGTATAAACAGCAATATAATTGCAATGATTCTGAATTCTGTAAATATTTGGATGTTTTAATTGCTGTAAATTATACTTGTCTAAATAATTTCAACAAAGCGATGAATTCTTATGATTATGAAAATACTTTTAAGAATAAAAATAAAAACTGGAATACCTTTTTTATTACATATCTAATAAATGATTTCCAGGATGCAAACTTATGGAATATTGAATACTGTAAAAGAAATCTACCGGTAAGTATTGAAGAAAAGAGAATCATAAAAAAGTTAATGTTATATTCAATGATTAAAGATAATAATTTTGAAGAGCCGATTGACCTGGCAGATGAAGTATTCAACTATAAAACAGCAAAAGATTCCATCGAATTAATAAAAAAAATGATTATGGATTGCAGCGATTATAGGACCAAGTCTCCTTTTATGGCAGGTTTGCTCAGTACTGTTCTCCCCGGAACCGGGTATATGTATTGTGGATATTACAAAGAAGGTATTTCATCGCTAATTGTAAACGGATTATTTGGCTTAGGAATTTATTCTCTTTTCAGGAATAACAATACTCCTTCAGGGATTCTCCTTTCGGCAATTGCTTTTCCTTTCTATCTGGGGAATATAGTAGGTTCAGCAAATTGCGCCGAATCAATAAATGATAAGAACAAAGAATTAAATTTATTGAAAATCAGGAAGTCATTCGAAATAAATTATTTATTTTCAGTTGAAAATTTATTATCCTTTTGGGATTAATACCAGATAAAAAAACAGGGGTAATCAATTCACCCCCATTTCAATAAAATATAATTCAACATCCAGTATTCTATTTTAGTACATCGGCTCAGAAAAAGAGACCGGTTTCGGTCCCCCATACCTGTAATGCAGGTAATTCGGCTTCCACTGGGCTTTTTTGACTAACTTGTCTATTTCAACATCTTCAATCATTCTTCCTAAGCCGGAATCGCGTGCTTCTATTACAACAGCCCTTGCTACTCTGTATGACACATAACGTATATCATCCAATGGAGGAAGGAGCAATCCCTGGTGACGCTGGTCCCAGGTAACCATACTGCTCAGTTCCTTGCTTGCGGCAACAAACATCCTGAACGTGATTTTCGGTGTTTTGGCAATCAAAGCACCCAAGCCGATTCCGGGAAATATATACATGTTGTTGCACTGTGAAGTATAAAATTTACCATATTCATTTTCAATCGAAGGGAAGGGACTGCCGAATGCCATCATGGCTTTTCCTTTTGTGATGTTAATCACATCTTCTGGCTTACATTCGCTTTTTGATGTTGGATTTGATAAAGCAAAGATAATCGGGCGTTCTGTGTTTTGTGCCATCTGTGAAATTATTTCCTTGTCGAACATTCCAGTTTGGGCTGTAACTCCTATAAGAACAGTTGCACCTGAATTTTTAACAACATCTTTCAAGGTGATAACATTTTCATTCTTTAATTTCCATACGGTAAGATTTTCTCTTTTTTGAGCGAATACTTTCATCTGTGGCTCGAGTGTCGGTATATCATCCGTAATTAATCCGAACTGGTCAACAGCGTATATAAGTCCGGTTGCTTCTTCATCACTCAAACCCTCTTCCATCAGCATTGATTTAATATTGAATGCAATACCTGAACCTGCCTGTCCCATGCCGACAATTACGAATTTCTGCTCTTTGAAACTGCTCTCTTTAATTTTCATAGCAGTCATCAGTGCAGATAGTGCAGTGGCACCTGTACCCTGTATATCGTCATTAAAAGAAAGGATACGGTCACGGTAACGTTCCATCAGCATGAATGCTTTGTGCTTTGCGAAATCTTCCCACTGGAGAAGTGCATTCGTGAAATTACGTTTAACACCAAGAACAAATTTTTCAATAAAATCATCATATTCTTTTCCAACAAGACGTGGCTTCCTGTAACCGAGATAGAGAGGGTCATTCAGGAGTCGTTCATTATTTGTACCTACATCCAGCGATATAGGTAGTGTCGTAATCGGATGTATGCCTCCTGCCGCAACGTACAGATTCACCTTGCCTATGGGTATTCCCATACCATCCGACCCCAAGTCCCCAAGCCCCAAAATCCGCTCTCCGTCTGTAACGACAATAAGATATATATCCGGCTGGTTTATATTCTGGAAAATTCTGTCAATAGCTGAAATGTTTTCGGGATTTATGTAAATACCCCTGTACCGCCTCATAATATGGCTCATCTCGAGGCAGGCAGTTCCGACTGTTGGTGTATAGACTATAGGGAGCATTTCGTTCAGATGTTCAAGTAAAAACCTGTAAAACAGTGTTTCGTTTCTGTTCAGAAGCCCTTGCAGGTAAATGTATTTTTCGAGGTCAGTCGGCTTTTTCAGGTACGCTTCGTAGGTGCGTTCCACCTGCACATCAATATTTGAAATTTCGTAACGTAAAAATCCCTCGAGGTTGAGCGACATTCTTTCTTCCTGTGTGAAAGCGGATGCCTTGTTCAGAAAAGGGTCATTCAAAAGCTTTTGCCCGCGTAAATAAACTTCGTAATACTCTTCACTCGTCAGAGGGTCAATTTTAATCGCAAAATTCTTCATAACAAACTCATAATTATACTCAAATCATTTATGGCTCGTAGCCAAACTCAAAATTACGTGGGATTGGGGAGGTAGGCAAATTGGGGGGTATTGTTTTGAATGTTATTATTTAAAAAATAAAAATTATTATTTGAAAAATAAGGCGTCAAATTTGTTAATTTGACGCCTGATAAAATCATATAAATAATTTTATTTCATACATCCCGGTCCGCAAACATGACCTTTTTCACCATGCTTGTAATCATGTTTACCTTCCTTACATCCTTCATTGCATAAATGTTCCTTTAATACGGTTTTTATTTGATTTTTTCCTATGTCAGTTTTACATTCCGTTCCACAAACATGACCTATTTCTCCATGTTTGTAAACATGATTACCATCTTTACATTCTGAGGTACAGGTATGCTCCTTTAAAATTATATTAGTTTGATTGTTCTTAATACCAGCTTTACATTCTGCTCCACAGACATGACCTTTTTCATCATGTATGTTTACAATATTACTGTCTTTGCATACTCCTTTACAAAATTGTTCCTTCAATTCTTTTTTTGTTTTTGCATAAGATTTCTGAGGATAACCTAATACAGTTATCAGTGCAAGAAATACCGTGACCATTAATACTTTTATCATAAAACCACCTGTTATTAAATTATTTTAAAATATTTATTTACTTATTTAAAATTATTTAGAAAAAACAAAATCTTTAATTTTATTGGCGCTGTGACATCCAACACACATACCATTCATTAAATTAGCACCACGTGTTTTCATCCCGTCTTTTGTTGCAATAGTTCCATCGGGCATTAACATGAACCATTCCCAATCGTTACCATTTGGATTGAAATTATTTCCCCTTTTAACCATTGCAGTAAATTCATTAACCGTACCAGCCGGATTGCTTGAATGTTTTACAAGTATTGTACCTATGGGAAAAGAACCATTGACTCTATCCTGATTATTTTTAATATATGTCTTTCTTGTTACGGTCGAGTCATTACCTGCATGAGCTGTACCTAATAATGGATCAGGTCCCTGGTTAGTTTTTATCAATTGCCAACTCATAAAATCACCAAATGAGTTGTCATCGGCAATAAATTCTTGTGTCAACGGTGATGATGTATTATCCTTGCTGCATGAACTTAATCCTATGATAAGTCCAATGCTTATTATTAGTAGAGATAAATAATATTTTTTCATAAAACACCTTTAATATTTTTTTAAAAATTAGTTAATTAAAATTTTTTTAATCTCAGCTTAAAGCAGTTTGTAATAAATGTTCTCTTGATTCTTTTAGAATTAAAGCGACAACAATACCATAAACAACATGCCCCAAAATGCTACCTATCATTGTCAGTAAAATACTTCCACTCATTTTCGGCATATTGAATATAAAACCCATCATAATCATGGTAATCTGTGTAAAAACAAAAATGGCTAAACCGAAAATGGCTCCTTTTATAATCTTATTATTTATTTTCTCAAGTACATTTAAGTTAATCAATGCATAAACAATAGCGAAAATGGCACCAATCATAAAATGCATTAACCATCCTACAATAGATGGCACTCCTATCATTCCGGATAGCATTGCTGCCGGATTCATTTTGGGTATTCCCATCATTGGTGCAATAAACATAACCGATGTCATCACAGCGGTTGCAAGAATACCTCCTAATATTGCTTTAATAAATAAATTTTTCATAACAACTCCTCGATAAATGTGAATAAATAATTACTTTACCGAATAGTCGCTGTTTTAAGTAATTCCTGACAAAAATTTTTATCTTTTTAAATTTTTGATGATTATATCTTTAAAATCCTCTGACAAGAGTTCAGATTGGTGTTTGTGGAGCTTATTTATATGGTTATGTAGAGATTCATCAATGATCTTGCTTTGCTTCTGGTATGTCCTGCAGGCATTGCACATACTAACATGAAAATGCAACTTAAATTTTTCTGTTTTTGTTAATTTAAAAGAAAATTCCTTTTCAATTAATTCCGTTGCCTTCTTGCAGGATAACATAAATATGTTCATTAACTTTTTCATTTATTATCTTTTAAACCAATTATTTTCTAAACATTCCCTAAGCTGTAATTTTGCTCTATGCAATATCTGCCAATAATTAGACGGTGAAATTCCCAATTCCTTACAAATATCTTTTCCTTCCTGTTCATTTATATATTTCAATTGAATTACGGAAAAGCAATTAGGTGGTAATTTTTCTATACATTTATGTAAAACATCATTGAATTCAGTATCATCTAATAAGATTTCATCAGAATTACTCCACACACCGGGTTTTCTTTCATCTTTCCATTTATCATCATCATCAAAGAAATAATCATAGAAATTGTTATCGTTTTCTTTTAAAAAATGGCTTTCAATCTTATAAGTTGAACGGAATCTTTTTCTGTGGTAGTCGTTTATTTTATTATTCAGTATTGATATGAGCCATGTCTTAGGTGAGCTGTTTCCAATAAAACTATCGTAAGACTGATAAGCAGCCATGAATGTTTCCTGGACAAGGTCTTCTGCTGTTTCTCTATCAGATGTTTTATAAATAGCCCATGAAAATAATTCATCTGAAAAAAGCTTAACCCATGATGAAATTATTTCTGTGCGTTTATTTTCTTGTTGCTGATAATTCATTTCTAACTATGTTATTTCACAACTTTAATTTTAATTATTTTATTTTCACATACTAATATGTTTAAATCTGATATCATAACTTTACAAATTTAAAATAATCAAATTTATTATCTATTGTATGTAGTATAATCATGAAAAGCAATACAAATGGTATTTAAAAATAAATTAAATTCCCTTACATTCCTTCCCGGCAATAATAATTATTTATAATCTCCGTCAATAGATTAAATTAATTTGTATTTTGAAATTATTATAGATTTGGAGTAAAAATGGAATATTTGAATAAGCAGACTTTTTTGGAAAAAGTGTTTGACTTTGAGAAGAAATCGGAATGGCAGTTCCAAGGGGATAAACCCTGTATTATAGATTTTTATGCCGACTGGTGCGGTCCCTGCAAGATGGTAGGACCTATTATGGAGGAACTTTCCAAGGAATACGACGGAATGGTTGATATATACAAAATTGATACAGACAAGGAGCAGGAGCTTGCCGCTGCATTTGGAATTCGTAGCATACCTTCTGTACTTTTCTGCCCTTTGAACGATAAGCCGCAGATGTCTGTAGGAGCATTGCCGAAGGAAGGGTATATGCAGGCAATCGAGCAGGTTCTTGGTGTTGCGAGACCACTTGTTGTAGTAAATTGATTTTTTAACCTCACCCTTTATCCCTCTCCGAGCGGAGAGGGACTTTAATATTTGGAATTATATTGAATAAATATATTAAAATCGGATTATTCGCCGCTATTGGTGCGGGATTAGGGTATGCTTATTATTATTTTGTAGGATGCCGCAGTGGTTCTTGTCCGATAACCTCCAATGGGTATATGACAACCTTGTATGGTGCGTTGATGGGATTGGTCTTGGGATTTCCGACAAAAAAGAAATCAAAAGTGGATTCTGAACCGAATTCAGAATGACAATAGGAAATTGAATTTTTGAAAGTCCTCAAATTGAAAGATTATTCAATGTGGGGGCTTTTTTTTATTTTGCAAGATTATTTTTCACAGTTTGGAATAAATGAAGAGCAGAATAAAGTCGCTTGCTTCCGATACATTGATTTACGGCGTTTCAACAATTGTTGGACGCTTTCTTACTTTTCTTTTGACACCAATATATTCCAATTACCTCTCAGGAACTGAATACGGGGATGTTATCTACATATTCTCAATGGTGGCATTCATCAATATTGTTTATTCCGTTGGAATGGACTCTGCTTTTTTCCGCTTCTATAAGAAAGATGATATTAATGAAACAAAAAAGGTATTTACATTATCATATATGTCAATAGCGTTTGTAAGCGGAATAATATCTCTTACAATTATAATTTTATCGGCAAGGATAGCACCAATCTTCACTAACCTAAAAGAAGGACCGGAATTAATAAGAATCGCCGCATTGATTCCTTTTCTGGATGCTATAATGTTCATTCCTTATGCATATCTGCGGATGACGAGAAAAGCGATGAGGTTTGCTTATACGAAACTAGTGCTGATAGTTATAGCAGTTGTTTCGAATGCAATTTTTGTTGTGATAATGAAACTTGGAGCGAGAGGAGTTTTTTATTCCCAATTTGCTGCCAATATAATAGGTGCTGTGATTTTCATTCCTTTAATCATCAGGCACATTATTTTGAAGATAGATTGGGGTCTGATGAAGAAGATGCTCAAATTCGGATTACCAACACTTCCCGCAACTTTATCAATGATGGTGCTTCAGATTGCAGACAGGCCAATCCTAAAACTATTGACAAATTCAGAATCCGTGGCGATGTACACTGTAAATTACCGGCTCGGAATCCCGATGATGTTGTTTGTAGGTGTCTTCGAATATGCCTGGAAGCCATTCTATCTTAGCAGGTACGAGGACAAGGATGCTAAGGAACTGTATTCGAGAGTGTTGACATATTTCACTTTAGTATGTGCGGTAGTATTTATTTTGACAGGATTTTTTATAGGATTCATTATAAGAATGCCATTTGTCGGAGGAAAATTCATTAATCCTGTTTATTGGAGTGGAGTGGGGATTATTCCTATAATTTTGGGTGCATATTATTTCAATGGTGTATATAATAATTTTGCAGCGGGATTTCACATTGAAAAGAAAACAGAATATCTTCCTATAGCAATTGGTGTAGCCGCTCTTGCAAATATTGGATTGAATTTAATACTGATACCAATATTCAGTTATTGGGGGGCAGCATTTGCGACGCTGGGAGCATACATAATCAGTGCAGTGTTACTTTATATATTCCTAAGAAAAGTATATCCAATGACTTATGATTGGAAAAGGATTTTGATGATTCTCGGAACAATGCTTGTTATTTATTTTGGTGTAGATTTTATAACAAAAAATTTAACTTTGTTCACTTCATTTACAATCAGGCTAGGCGGATTAATTTTATTTTTTGTGCTACTTTGGTTATTGGGATTTTTTACAAAAAAAGAGATAAAGCAAATCAAATTGATATTCAGTAAAAGTGATAAATAGTCAAATAATAAAAAGAACTTTTTATTTTACAAATAATTACGTATATTTGAATCGTTGAAATCCTGAGCTTACTGAATAGATTCCTCTTTTGTTAATCTATTAGAGCAAACCAAGGTTTTATTTTTTAATATTTGGATTTTAGATTTATAGTTTTTTCAGGCATTGCCTGTGATTTTTTAATATTATTTTTTTTTGGAGTTTTTATGAATATCTATGTAGGAAACCTCCCGTTTGCAACAACTGATGAGGATTTAAAACAATTATTCACCGAGTACGGTGAAGTACAAAAAGCCAGGGTGATTATTGATCGCGAATCAGGAAGGTCGCGTGGTTTTGGTTTTGTCGAGATGAGCGATAATGCAGCAAGGACAGCTATCAGCAAACTAAACGAAACCGAATTCGATGGAAAACAAATTTCGGTTAACGAAGCCAGAGACAAAAGCAACGGCACCGGCACCGGCGGATATGGAAACAGGAGACGTTCCTGGTAATTGATTTGATTATTTAATTTGAAAATGAAATTCTGGAAACAGAAATTACAGAGTTAATTCATCATTTTTTTAAGGAGGTAAATTTTACCTCCTTTTTCATTAATTGTAATTGAATTTGAAATAAAAGAAATAAACTTTAATTTTGAATAATGCACCCGTAGCTCAATTGGACAGAGCATCTGACTTCGGATCAGAGGGCTGGGGGTTCGAGTCCCTCCGGGTGTACTTAATTCTTTATTTAGGTTAATCTTCTTTTACCTCTTTTTACTTTAATCTCTGAAATTACTTGATTTTACTTGCTTTACTCATTCATCAAAATAAAATGAAATTAAAACAATATACAATAAAGTGCCCGTTACTAAAATTTTAAAAAAATTTAACGGACACTTTTTATGGCAAATATTGGCTTTTACCTCAATAAACCTTCGAGTAATAATTGAACAGTCATATTTTTAAGAATCATTATTGATGGAAAAAGAACAAAAATTTCAACCGGAGAAAAGATACATCCTAAGTTTTGGAATATTGAAAAACAAGAAGCCCCATAGGAATACAACCGGTTCATCTGAACTCAATGACCTTTTTAAATCAATTAAATCATCTGTCGAGGCAACTATTTGAGATGCAAAAGCAAGAAATATTGAAATAACATCTGATTACTTGAAGGAAAATTTTGATAAGAAATTTAAGAAAGGAAAACTTGAAAAAGTTTCTTTTTTTGAACAATTTGAAAATTTCATTGAATCCAGTAAGACAACTAAAAAATCTAATGTTATCAAAGCGTATCGGACAACTTTAAATAAATTGAAAGAGTTTGAATCGTTATATAAAAATAAAATTACTTTCACAAGTATTGATATTTCATTCTACGATAAGTTCTTAAGTTACTTAATAAATAAAAATCAATATTTAAATAATACAGCCGGAAATTACATAAAGCATATTAAAACTTTTATGAATTTCTGTTATCAACGAAAAATTCATGATAATAATGAATATAAAAATTTTAAAGTATTTAAAGAAGAGAGCCAATCAATATATTTAACCGATGCCGAATTAAAGAAAATCGAAAATTTAGACCTATCATTTGGTGATAGACTAAATAATATCAAAAATGTCTTTCTATTACAATGTTATACCGGGCTTAGATATTCTGATTTAATTAAATTGACTCAGGAAGATATTAAAAACGATTTTATTATTATCAGAACTGTTAAAACCAAAGATGAAATCAATATACCGATAAGCCCCAAAGCAAGAAAATTACTTGACAATTTAGATGGGTTGAACTTTAAATTTGTATCAAATCAAAAGATGAACAGTTACCTTACAGAAATTGGTATCAGAGCCGGAATTGATGAACCATTTAAAAACATTCTTTATAGAGGGAGTGAAAGAATCGAAAAGATTTTACCCAAGTATGAAATGCTTTCAACACATACTGCACGCAGAACCTTCATAACATTATCTCTTGAGAAAGGGATGAGACCTGAAGTTGTAATGAAAATAACCGGACATAAAGATTATAAATCATTTAAAAGGTATGTAAAACTTACGGATAATGTTGCAAAAGAGGAAGTAACAAGAGCTTGGATATAAGATTCCAATGGTAGTGTAAACTAAACTCTGTCCTTTATGAATATTATTAAAAAAATATATCCGATTAATAAAATTAATAAAATAAACCTTTAAAAGAAAATCCGATTATAATTTAATGTGTCGGATAATGAGTTCGCAAAACGAATGATAAAAGCACTTTAAACTATAATCAAAATACCCGTGACTATTCTTATACCTCTAAGTTGTATTTAAATCTGTCTCCAAATCTGATTGCCAACTGTTGAGCAGTAGTACCCCAATTCTGCATTGGTTGTGTCCACTTATTCATAACTTCCATTGATGTAGGCCAGACTAATTTGACTAATGCCATATCACTGGTGAATGGTCCCTTTGTCTTGCTCCCCTTGAGGATCTTCCTGTGGAATCCTTCTACCGTATTTGTTGTGTAGATAAGCCTGCGAATCTCGGCTGTATAAGCAAAATAGGTCGTTAAATTATCCCAGTTATTCCTCCAGGATTTAATAACAATTGGTATTTCTTAACCCATTTTTCTTCTAAGTTATTCATCTCTTCTTCGGCTATTGATTTAGTATCCGCCTTATAGACAAGCTTCAGGCCAGCCATGAATGCCTTATGGTCTTTGCTTGTGGATTCATAGATAAAAGGAAGTGGTTTACTATTTACAAACCATTTTATTCTACCTGAAGCATAACGGATAGCTTGTTCATGCACAGCAGTTAGTAGTGTGCTTTCTTTTTTTGCTTCGATTACCCCGACAGGGCTGTCCTCAATAAAGAGCATATAATCAGCTGCCCCGGAGTCAGTAGGATACTCACGGACAGCAATACCAATAGAAGCATTCAAATTGATATGCTTATAAACTTGAATCGCCCAGCCGATCTGTATCAGTTGAGCATCAATATTCTGTCTGGCATATTCTTCCGGGAGTATCATAAGTTATATGTCATAAGTTGAATTTCCAATTCATAAATTTAGTATAATTTTCAGGTTATTGCAAATAATTACTAATTGTCAATTTATTGTCTATTTTGATTATTATAGTAGGATTATGTCAAATTACATATTTAACAATACCAATTCTTTGATGAACTAATATAATTATTTAGTTTATGGCTCTTAAAATATTCAATTTTTATGCCTTTCTTTCTTGTCCACTTTTTAGGTACAATTCAACCTCATATCAAGTAAATTTTGAGCTACCCTAAGATTACGCTTAGAATCAGTTTTTAATTTGAATTCACGTTTCGTATTTGCCTTTTTTCCATTCTTTGTCATCATCTTCGATATTTGATTCTAGTAACAATAAGGCCCATTGATCTTAAAGCTCTTGTTATCCTGCGGCTCTCGTATACACTTATGTTCTACTCATATTCTTCTTTAATATTAAATAACAGTTATTTCTCATATACTTTCCCCGAATGTTTCTTCAACCAACGATAAAAACCACTCTTACTTGCAATATTTTTTAATATAAAAAAAAACTTCCATATATCCCAATTCACCGGCTTTACTCCAATCTTTACATGCTCCTTCTTTATCTCCCAATTCATACCTGGCAACT
Source organism: Bacteroidota bacterium (assembly GCA_004322215.1). Taxonomy (GTDB): domain Bacteria; phylum Bacteroidota; class Ignavibacteria; order Kapaibacteriales; family UBA2268; genus XYC2-FULL-35-21. The sequence continues at coordinate 108,691 of SCSM01000007.1, forward strand.
CCACGATTAATGTAAGCTGAATGGTTAGGATTAAGTTCAATAACATAGTCGAAATCGGAAATAGCACCATGCTTATAATCTAATTTATACTTTGCTTGCCCACGATAGAAATAAGCTTCAGTATAATTTGAGTTAATCTCAATTACTTTTGTGAAATCATCTATAGAACCACGCATATCTTCTAAATAATATTTCACAATTCCCCGATTGCAATAAGCTTCGGCAGACTTAGGATTAATCTCAATTGCTTTGTTAAAATCTACAATAGCACCACGATTATCTTTTAATTTGTACTTTGCAAGTCCGCGATTGTAATAATAATCAGCATTGTTTGAATCAAGTTTAATCGCTTTATTAAAATCTGGAATAGTACCTCTATTATCTTTTAAGTTAAACTTTGCAATCCCGCGATAGTAATAATACTCAGCTATATTTGAATCAAGCTTAATTGCTTTATTGAAATCTGCAAGAGCACCTTTGTAATCATCAATTAATAATAATGCACTTCCATGTTGGAAATAGGGATGAGCATGATCAGGATTTCTACGTATCGCTTTTGTAAATTTATCAAGATAACATTCGAAACAATCCAAATCACGCTTTACTTTCTCAGGTTTCCTATTAACATTTTCTCTTTTCTCATTTAGTGAAAAAGCTTTGTTGTATTCAATATCTTTGCCCAAATCAATTCCTTTTCTGATATCAGCATTACCGCCACCTTTATCTTCAACTTTATATTTTGCAATCCCTCGATAATAATAAGCTTGAGAGTACTCTGAATCAATCTCAATTGATTTTGTGAAATCATCAATAGCTCCCCAATAGTCTTTTAAAATATATTTAGCAAGTCCCCGATTTAAAAATGCTTCAGCATACCCCGGATTTAATTGAATCGCATGAGTGAAATCATCAATAGCACCTTCGCAATTACTTAAATCATTTTTTGCTCGCCCTCGTTTATAATAAGTTTTAGCATTTTCCATGTTTTTATTAATCGCTTTGGTGAAATCATCAACAGCACTTTTGCAATCACCTAATTCATTTTTTACACAACCTCTCTTATAGTAAGTCTTAGAAATTTCCTGATTTTTATAAATCGCTTTTGTGAAATCATCTATAGCACCTTTACAATTGTCTAATTCATATTTTATCTCTCCACTTTTATAATTTGCAACAGCATAATTCGAATCGATCTCTATCGCCTTTGTGAAATCATTGATAGCATCTTCATATTTCGCTAATTCATATTTCAGAAATCCCTGTGAGTAGAAAGCCTCAGCAAGTTTCGGATTATACTTAATTGATTCCGTAAAATCGGTGATAGCATCTTCGTATTTGCCTAATTTATTTTTCGTAACCCCCCGGCTGTAGTATGCAAGTGCAAAAGTAATACTAATATCTATTGATTTTGTATAATCAGAAATAGCCTCTTTATATTTGCCTAATTTATCTTGAGCAATCCCCCGAAGGAAGTAAGCATTAGCAAACTCCGGATTAATCTTAATTGCTTTTGTATAATCGTAAATAGCATCTTCGTATTTGTTTAAAAATACTTTCATATTCCCACGATTGACTAAAGCCTCTAAATACTTCGGATTAATATCACCTGCTCTTGTGAAATCTGATATAGCCCCTATATAATCTTTTTTAAAATCTGCTTTTGCAATCCCTATGTAATTATATACTCCACTTTTGGACTTATTATAATCTAATGCACTTAAATAAGCAAGAGTTGATATAGCTTCTTCACTGATATGATATGAATTTATATAATGTTGCTTTGATGTCTCCTTATGCGATGTTACATCCCAGTAAATTTCAGTATTATCATTCCAACAAACAAAAACATGATTAGGAGCTAACATACTGAATAATGGTAAAGATAAATTTTCAGCTATAGTTAGGTAAGTTAAAGTTAAAAATTGGCAATCCATCTTCCTTTTTTCCAATGCTTTTGAAAATAGTTTTAGAGTATCATATACAATATTATAGCTTCTGATTACAGAGTCTATTGTTTCAAGGATAGCTATTGCTTCTTCATAATAACAGGGTGTCTTGATTTGAATTTTAGACTTACAGGTATTCACTATGCTATCAAGTAGTAAATATGCATCATCACTAACTTCAAAGCCGCTTTCCTTTTCTTTGTCGAGCGCCCAGAATCCGATGCCTTTATAGTCGTTCTTTTTGGGCTGTGCATCTAAATTAAATGAGAATGAACATAAAAAAAGGAAAATTAAAAATAATAAAGAATATTTTTTCATTACAACTCCTAAAAAATATTTAAAATTTATTTTTTAAAATCGCCATTTATTTTTGTCGGGCACCAGTGAAAAACAATATTATTTTTTTCAAATTTTAACCTTACAATATCCTAGAATTTATCTTATAACTAATAAAATTTTTGCAAAGGATTGCATCTTTGTTTCAAATGTTATCTTTTTCTTTAATTAATTCCTGAAACTCATCTGAGTTTACAAATTTTTCATATTTATTAAAAAGATAAGTTTCAAATCCGGATAAAGTTTTAACCAGATATATTGTTGATGATATAGCTATCATTGTTAATAAATTAGAAAATAAGTTATATGTTAGATATTCACTGATGCTGAAAGAATTACTAAATCTCATTAAAATTATTGGTAAAATATTACTTATTAAAAAAAGACTCCACCAAATTGTCACATAAGTAGTTGGTTTAATATAATTTTGGTCACTTGAAACTTGTGTGTTTGTCCAGATTTCATTCATTATTACTTTTGGATAGAAAAAGCTTATTATGGGAATAAACCATCCTCCTATTGCCCAACTTTTTTTATATTGCAATGGTGTATCAATATTTTCCAGATTTTTATAAGCCCGATAAAACCAAATAATAAAAATAATTGATGTTATAAAGTATAGCAGAATTCTTATTACTATAAATGCTTCATAAGTCTCATTTCTTGAATAACTATTCAATAGATCATCAGATTTGAAAGACTCCCAAATAGTAATAATAATTACAGTAACAAGCAATCCTATGAAACTTGAAATTAATATTTTAGCTAATATTTTGTTTGATTTGACAGGATTCATTATTATTCTCCTAAAAAATATTTAAAATTAATTTTTAATGATAAAGAATAATTCATTAGTAATTTATCCCTCACATAACGCACAGAAAAGCCATTTTTTTCATTAACTCCTTTTCTTTTTAAAAAAGAAAAGAAATAAAAGAAAAAGAATAAAAGTGCTAAGAGTAAAGGTTAATAAGTCCGCATTACCCGAAAACCGCCGCTGCCGAGCTGGGTGCTCGGGCGCGCGTAGCCGCGCCAAGCTGAACGACAATCGCTTGCATGATAGCCAAAGTGACTACCACGCACAACACTGTTATACCTTTTTGTCTCACACTTAGGGTCTGTTACCGCTGTCTCGGTATAGTAAGCTAAATTATACGAATCCCAGCACCACTCCCATACATTACCGCTCATATCAAATAGACCAAAATTATTCGGCTCTTTTTGACCTACCTCATGTGTGCTGCCTTCTGCATTACCACAATACCACCCTATCCTGTCCAAATTCGCATCTATTGGTTTACAATATTCATTAGTTAGAATTCCACTGTAAAAGTCCGTTGTTGTTCCCGCCTTTCCCATTCAGCTTCTGTCGGGAGCCGCCAGCCGTTTGCATTCCAATTGCAGGTAACATCTGTTCCGATTATTGTATAGCATTTCGTAAGTCCATCCTTTTCCGATAATTTGTTGCAAAATTCAACCGCTTCATACCAGTTTATCCTTTCAACAGGAAGATTGTCCCCTTTGAATTTGCTGGGTTCTGTTCCCATTATTTTTTTCCATTGGTTCTGTGTTATTTCATATTTTCCCATATAAAATGATTTAGTCAATGTAACAGTATGTTCCGGTATTTCAGTATATTCAACATAATATAACCCCATGTTGCCCATTTGAAATGAACCTGCAGGGATAAGAACTGATTCGATTAGGGATATGACAGAAAAATCAACATCATTACTTTTCTTCTCATTCACCATAACCGCAACTTTTCCGCTTATGGCTCCTTCAGGCACTTTTACTTTGATTTCCGTTTCGCTCCAGCTTGAGTATTCGCTTGCTTGTATATTGTTAAAGGATACAAAGCTTGTGTCTTGTGTGGAACCGAAGCCGAAACCGGAAATTGTAATAATATCTCCGATATTAGCAGAGTCAGTATTTATACTTATGATTTTCAATGTTGAATCAGGGAGATTATCTTTATTTCCCGAACCTCCTGCATGTAAATATAAAGGAAGAATGGTTAAGATGATTATTAAATTCAATAATTGCTTTTTCATAACATTTTATTGCTATAGAAATTTTTATTAGATAACATCAATTTTATTTAATAGTAAAAAATAGGAAAATCCTGCTCATAGTTTTCCTGCCGCACATTAGGCGTTTGTTTGAATACCTCACGATATTTATCAAATTCTTTAATTATAAATTTTCGTAATTCAGATACTGTTACCTTGCTGTCCTTGTCATAATCGGCAAAAAGTGAATTAGTAGTTATGTCCTTTGAAAATCCTTTCAATACAGCAAAAGTGAACAGTCCGTTTTGCTTTTCTGCAGTTTCTTTTGCTGTCTCGACTCCTTTAGATGCTGAAATTATTATCGTTCCTGAGCCTCTGTTCAAATTAATGAATAATTCATTCAGATAGTCTGCTGTAATGCTTGTTCCAAGCTTCTTTTTTGTCTTTTTCGGACATATTGCCTTTACATCACCTCTGTAGTAAATATCTTTTATATTATCCTTCGGCGCTGGTTTATTCTCATCCATTGCTAAAATATCTTCTTTATCAACTTCTCCCGAATGACAGGCATCGAGAAATAATAGCTTCTGTCGGGCTGGTATGGAATCCAAAATATTCTCAAGCTCATCGAATGCTAATCCATTTTGTTCAGGCTCACAAGGGTTTATATTATATGTTGATAAATAATAGTCAAGACTATCATTTAAAAGCCCATGCCCGGAAAATGAAATTAAGACAACATCATCGGGTTTGGTTTTTAGTAGTGTGTCTTTGAGTTTTAAAATATTTTCTCTTGTGGCATTCTGATTTAGCATTGGTATAATATGTATTTGATTGTAAAATTTAGCTTGGTTTTTAAATATACTGCATAAATCGTTTGCATCTTTATGGGCAAATTTCAAATCAATGGATTTAAAGTTAGTCATTGAATATTCATAATTTGAAATTCCAATAGCTATTACATATAAATCTGGCTTTTTCTCTTTGACTTTATATTCAATGTATTTAGTATCGAAGAGGCTTTCGACACCTATTTCGTTCAGAACAGATACCTGGATTTTATTTGAGCCTTGAGATAATGTCAATTCTACATCTTTTTGTATTTGCTTAACTTTTTGGTTTCTTACATCGAGTCCGTTTCTCCCATAAATCGGAACATTATTCACATAAACATTGACTCTGTCGAGTGTGTAGTTTTCATCTGTAGCTTTTATTTTGAGAGTTACCTTTTTTTTGTCATATAGATATTCGATGCCGTCTTTATTTGTAATTTCGGCAGTTGGCAGGTTATAATCTTCTTTCAGCCATTCTTCTTTGAATTTCATTTTCCTTAATCTTTTCAAGTAAGCATCATGGTAAGCATCAATTAGCTCTTGCGAAGCATAACCTAATCTTGACAGCACAATATCAGGTCTGTTCAATCTCAAATCGAACTGCTCGAATGGATATGCGTGCATCCCGATACGGAAAGCTACACCTTTGTAACCGCCTTTTGAGCAAGTGTAGTAGTTGTCTGGGGTTGTGATTATATAGTCAGTTGAATCAATTGAAAATAATGATGTGATTTCTTTATTTAATTTATCAAAATATATTAATCGATTTTTTGTTGAGTAATCATATTTTCTTGGTTTAAATAATCTATCATTATTTTCAATAATTATATTATCATTTTCAAACCGATAATAATAACCTAAAATTCGACCCCATTGATTCATTTTATAATAATAACTAAAATTTTCCAAATTATTATTGAAATCTAGAGCCCACTCTCTAATAAAATCATCATATTCTCTTAATTTTAACTCCAAGTATTCTTTAGCTAAATAGTAATCACCATCTTCTTCCCATGCAAAAATGCTAATGCATTCATGGGTCTTAAGATTCAATAAGTAAATATAGCCATTTCTTTCCTCATGAGGAATTGGTTTTCCATAATTGAAATCTTTCCCGAAAGTAATAAGATAATTTCTATCAGGACTCAGTTTACTGAATAAATAAAACTCTGAATAATGTTCACAAAAACCATTTGTCAATGAAAAACATTTGTCTTCTTTTAAATCCCAATGTACTATTTCCTTTGTTCCTATTCCAATTATTGAGGAATTTTCACCAATGAATTCAATAGATATATCTGCTTTAATCTTTTTATTTTTTAATTCTGCTCTATTTTTCAAATCCCAAAGACATAATATTGTATCTGATGAACTGCATGCTAAAAAGCGACCATTATTACTTAATGAAATAGTCAAAATTTCACTTTTAAGCCCTTTTATTTGTAGACGTTCATTAAACTTATCAATATCATATAATTTTATTGTTCCGTTTCCCATCCCAATAATTAGAGTATTATTTTTTGGACTATAATAAAATGATGAAATCGGGGTTGTATCATTGTAAAGTTTTTTAATTCTAATATCATTTACAATGTTCCAAATTCTTATACTATTATCGTTATTAAAACAAGCTATAGAATGTCCGTCTTCTTTTACACTTATATCCACGATTTTATTAATAAATCCTTTAAGCTTTTGCACAATATTTTCAGTTGAATAATTCCAGATAATTATGTCAGGATCCAAATAACTTGCAGTTGCTACATTTGATTCGAAGGGAGAGAATGAGATTGATGATATAATTCTTTTATTTCCTCTAACCACCCCGATTACTTTACCAGTGGTTATTTCTTTAATACATAATATGTTTCTTTCTTTAACATAACCGATATATTTTGAATCATAACTAAATGAAAACGATGATATATCTTCAACATTTAGTAATGATTTAGTTATTGAGGGTTTTGTAATAGCTAGATATCTTTCTGGAAATTTAAAAGCAGAATCGAATGTTGGAAATGGTGCTAAAATTAAATTATCTATATCCCAAATTTTTAAAGAACCCGAATGATTATGAGCTACATATTTACCGTTTGGACTAAAAACTATATAGGATTCTGCATCTTCGGGTTGTAAATTTATTTCATAACATTTCTTAGTTAAAAAATCTTCCCATACCAAAATTGAACCATATTTACTTCCAAATAAGATCTTATTACTATTTGGAACAAATGTTATAGAGTTCAATACTAAAAAATTACTATCTAATGAATTTATTAAAGTGCCACTTTTTATATCCCATAGTTTTATTATTGATTTTTCAAGATAACTACCTATTTCACAATTAACACTTGCAAGATACATTCCGTCCGGGCTAAGTTTTAAATTTAATTCTCCTTCTTCTTTTATTAAAATAGTTCTTATTTCTTTGCCTTTTAATATATCCCATATTTTGATTTCATTGTAAGAACTACTTGCTAGTAAATTTCCATCAGGACTAATTTCCAAAGAATGAATCTTCCCTTCATGCCCTTTAATCTCAAATAGTTCTTTATTTTGTGAAATATCCCATAAAATGATTAATCCGTCAATGTCACCACTTGCTAAATATCTTCCATTAGGACTATAGCATATTTTTGATATAAGGGCTGTATGTCCCGTCTGTACCACCAACTCCGGCTTCACTATCTTCTTCTCTTCTGCTTGCAGGTTGAAGTATAATAAGAATACAATTGACGAGATATAAAGAAATTTTTTCATTTTAACTCCATTTTATTATTTTATTTCTATTTCATCACAATAAATTTTACTGTTTCAATCTTATCTCCTGCTTTTAGTGTACAGAAATACACACCCGATGACAAACCACTTGCATCAAAAGTTATCCTATTTGTACCTTGCTCAATGAAAACATTATCAATTAGATTTAATATTTTATTACCAAGTAAGTTATAAACATTTATTGAAACGATACTTGATTCTTTTAGACTATATTGAATAAATGCTTTATCATCAGTGGGATTTGGTGATATAATAAAACTAAATATGCTATTGAAGTTGTTAATCACATCAGTTGTTTCTAAAACCTTGATTTCTTTAGCGTATTTTCTACTTGAATAGAACCCACTACGTGAAGCATTAAAATAAAAATGATAATTTCCTGGTACCGCATTTTTTGGTATATAAGATTTGAAAATTGTTTCACCACTTTCATTAGTTTGCAAATTGTCTGTAATATCATTTAAGCTATCAATAACAAAAATTTTTGCATCTTTAACCAAATTTCCTTTGAAATCCAAAACATATAAATTAAAAACTATTGAGTCGCCCTGTTGAAAAATGTTTGTATTTGATTTTATCTTTAAGAATAAAGGAATTTTGTCATGATACATTGTTCTAAAAATGCACTCTTGACCAACATACCAACCATCAAGTTCATTTAAAAAGAAAGTTGAATTTACACCATCACCAGTTAATCCATAATTTTTCCAATTTTTTCCACCATCTGTGGTATAACAATAAAATTGGTTATAACTATCAAATATCCAACCTTTAAGACTAGATATAAAACTACCATTCCATGAACGAATACTTTCTCCTTCTTCATCGAATTGTTCTATCCAATTCTTTCCATCATTTGAGGTATAATATACCCCTTCTCCTGTTAACCACCCTATATTATTATCTACAAAAAAAACGTTACCAAAATGTTTATCTAAATTTGTTTTTATTTCGTTCCAGCTTGAGCCTCCATCAGTTGTTTTATATAATGTGTCTCTATAATTGAGCCAAGGTTTTTCAACATTTTGGCTTCCAGCAACTATTATCCATCCTTGATTACTGTCTCGAAAATAACCGGTTGTTATTTTTTTATTTAATATATTATTCCATTTATTTCCAAAATCTGTTGATTTTAAAACACCTCTTTCACCGAATATATATCCAACATTATCGTTAGTAAAAATAATTTTATTATAGTCAAATCCCCATTCTCCTTTTTTAATAATATCCCAGGTTTCACCTGTATCAGTTGATTTAGCAATTTTTTCTTCAAAACCAACTCCATAAATTATTGAATCATTTAAAAACGATAGAGAATTAAAACTCATATAATCATTAATTGAGATAATATCATTCCATGAATTCCCACTATTTATTGTCTTTAAAATTTTATTTGAACCAACAATAATACCTGTTGAATCATTTATAAAAGAAATATCAGAAAAATTTTCCTGGTATTTATTTGGAAAATATTGAGAAATCCAAACATGTTGTTTGTTTTCTAAATTTCCTCCCCCATTTTCAGTTTTTAATATAGCATTATCATTAGCGATAATCCAACCCTCGTTCTCATTAAGAAAAAATATTTTCTTTAGAGAATAAACATAATCATTTATTTTCTGATTATACCATGATAAACCACCATCTGTTGTTTTATATATAGATCTACCTCCAATAATCCAACCGATTGTATCGTTTACAAAAAATATATTAGAAAAACCACGACGAGTGTTATCTTGAGAGGACCAAGGAATAAAACTGGAATTCCAAGATTCACCTTCATCCAAAGTCTTTGATATATAATAACCGCACATCCATCCTGTATTGTCTTTAAAAATAATGTCAGTAACATATCCATTATTTGGTAAATTCATTTGTTGCCATGTTAAACCACCATCTGTTGTTTTCAGGACTAAATATAATATTGATGCAGAAGAACCATACCAAATTTGTTTTTCCAAAGAAATATAACCATTTAACGGATTATAAAAGAATACTTTTTTACAATTATTAACAATATTGTTGCTATCATTAAATATATTAACATTAAACCATGACTCACCACTATTACTTGTTTTAATAACAACACCAGAGTCTCCTACTGCCCAACCAATATCATTATTAATAAAATAAATTGATTTTAAAGATTCTTTAAAATTATTTTCTAATAAAGACCAGGAATCTCCTGAATCAGTAGATTTTAAAATTAATCCTTTAACACCTATAAAATCACCTAATTGAAATTCAACAAAACTAAAACCTGCAACATAACCTACTTGATCGTTAACAAAATAAATTGATTTTAAAGATAAATATGCTCCTTCATTTTTTTTAACCCAAGAAATACCCTTATCAGTTGTCTTAATTATTATCCCAGAGCTACCGACAATAAATCCTGTATTATTGTTAGAAAAAAATATAGATTTTAAAGATTTTGAAGTGTCAATTATTATTTTATTCCAGTTCTTACCGGCATCCGATGTATTAAAACAGTTCCCCTTGTATGTAACTGCAAATCCATCATTTGTGTTTAAAAAATAAATAGATTCAATACTTTCACCTAAATCTTTTTTATCAACCCAGGATGACCCTCCATCAGATGTATAAAATAATTGAGAGTTTTTTGTAATCCATCCTATCTTATCAGTAATGAAGAAAATATTATCAATCCATTTATCGCCTTCTATATTTAACTTAATCCAATCTTTACCTCCATTTGTGGTCCTCCATATTGCCGACTTTTGATTATCTATATCAATACTTATATCTCCCCAAATATCTTCACTAATTGAAATTCTTGATGCTGATATACCTGAAGCCCATCCATTCAGTCTATTAATAAAATGAACATCTTTAATCCATCCTACACCCAAAGATATTTTAGCAAAATTTTGACCTCCGTCGGCTGTTATATAAATATCTTCCAATCCAACTATTATTCCTTCATCATTATTAAAGAAATAAACATCTTCTAAAAAGACATGCCTTTCATTTTCGACCAATTGTTCCCAATTCATACCACCATTGGTTGTCTTTAATATTGTTTTATTATCCCCAACAATCCAACCTCTATTCTTATCTATAAAAAAAACTGATTTCAACTCACTTGTAACATTTGTATTTTGTCTTTTCCATGCTTCACCTCCAGATTCTGAATAAAATACTGCACCATCGTCGCCGACTGCCCAAGCAAAATTGTCTTTTACATAAACGCAGTTTAAATTTTCAGATAGGTTATCTTTAACAATATTCCATATTTTACCATCATCATTTGTTTTGATTATCCTTCCATCATCAGTTGTAATAATCATTTTATTTTTATCAAAAATGTGAAAATCTGTAAAACGAGAAGATTCGAATCCTTCTACACTTTTTAAATTCCATCCGCTTTGAGCAGAAGCAGTAGTAAATAAAACACAAATTAAGTTGAAAAATAAAATATAATATTTCATGACATCCTCCTAAAATTATTTGTTAATAAAATCATTAATATTCTGTCGTAATAATTAATTTGGGAATTATATTTTCTTTTACGCTCCATAGCTTCATTACCTCATCATTGCTGATGTTTGACCAATCATGTTTTTTAATCGTCTCTTTGGATATATTGACCTTAAATAAAGTTTTCGCCTCGTCTCTTATCTTTTGTCTTGTTACCGGGTCAATTAATCTCACACCATGCCTCATTTCAACAGATAAAATACATTCTTTCGGAAAAGTTGCTTTTGTAATAACTGCACTCAGTATCTTTGAACAGCGTGACTTGACAAGCTCTTCTAATTTTTCCAGAGTATTATAATCTCCCCTTACTATTGGGTCAGGGTCTTCAGATGAATGTTCCTCGAGGATATGCTCAAATATTACAAATTCGGATTTATTTGTATAAAGGTTAACCAAATCAACATCTAATTTAGCGATTGGAAGAGTATTGGAAACTGCATCCTGTACAGATTTTGAATAAAGATATTGCAATTTATTCAAGGCGGAATCTTTAAAGATAGTTACCGGATTCTTCACGATGAAAGCATCATAAGCGTCAATAGTATTGATAGATAGAGTTTCTTCCCATTCTTCTTTTGAATTAAGATATTGCAATCTTATTATAGCGGAGTCTGCAAATAAAGTTCCCCGGTGATTTTCAATGAAAGCATTATAGGCGTCAATAGTGTTGATGGATTTTGCCTTTTCCCATTCGCTACTTATGGTAGCACAGGATGATATAATCACCGATATATATAATAGGATAAACAATGCAGTAAAATATTTTTTCATAATAACCTCCTATAATTTTTTTTTAAAATTATGACTTATTATTTAATCAAAATCATTTAGTTTATAATATTCCTTACAAATTGCTTTTTCTGTTTTGCTGTCAATGATTCCTGTCTCCTTCAGCTTTTTGGATTTTTGGAATTTCTTTATGGCTGAGTTTGTCACATCATCTAGAATCCCATTTGGGACACCGCTGTAAAATTTAAGCTCAGTAAGAATTTCCTGATATTTTAGCGTGGTCAAATACCATGCAAGTCCCTGGTCATTTACTATCCGATTGCTCAATATATCCTGATGTACACAACCTAAAGTTTCCTCATCTTCACCTACAATAACAAAGCTCCTGAATTCAATTTCAATACTGTCTGAAGTATTATTGGTAATTTCCATAGTTCTGAAGTCAGATAGATTGCTAATGATTTTTTGAATGTCATTCTGAATTTTCCTTATTGTAGGGTCATACTTATACTCATAATCTTCCTTAAAATATTCAGAATTACTTATATTACAGTCAGAATTAACAATACTTTTATTTTGATTCCTGAAATAATTACTTAGTCCAAGACTCTCGAGCTGTTTTGGAGTTAATATCATATTGCTATTATTATTAACCCTAATCCAGCCTGCTTTTTTCAGTCTTGTGAAAGTAAAGAAATCACTAACACTTTCCTTATCTTCTTCAGGAGCTTCCTTCCAGTAGCAAACCAATTTACTCCAAATTTTCTTTTCGCCGTCAGGCAGTTTACCCTTATCAATCTTATCCTCCATTAATTTCATAAATTCGTTCAAAGTCATTTTATTACCTGAAACTGATATCAGCTTTTTCTTTATGGCTATCTGCAAGGACATTATCTGATTACCAACTTTAATGGTGGCGGAACTATCTCCCTAAATAACATATTTGTAATAGTTATTACCTGACGGAGCATTTCTTGTTTGGTCAATACATGTTGCATCCACTCTTACAGAAGATTTTCCGGGAGCCTTATAAATACCTGTACGAATGCCCATGCGTTGTGCCTGTGCAAGAGCTTCATACTGCATAAAAGTTATTAAACATGCACAAACAATTAAGACGGCGAAAAAAGACGTTGTTTTCATAATATCCCTTAATGAATTAAAAATTAAGTGGTTAATTATTTTATTTTTATTATATTTAATTCTTATACAATAAAGCGAAAAATTATTCCGATACAATTACAATTTTTGTATTCTTATTCCAGTATTTCTTATACTCACTCCCCAAAAAGCAATGTATTCCATCGTCCCAATAATAGACCCTCCTTCCACCCGAACCTTCATATGAATGGTCACCTGCCGGGAGATATGCTAATAACTCAATTTCCCATTCTCCCGATGATTTTGGACACAACTTAATCCAAGTTCCACCGTTAAAGCTATTATTGAATTCTGATTCAATAATAGCAGATGAATAGCCTGTATTTCCTAATGATACCGACCAATGGTATTTTAAATTATTAATCCCGGCGGTTTTGACTGAAACCATTACAGTATCACCTGCTTTTATATTTGTTCCTGAAACAACGATTTCTGGTACTTTTACCGTTTCATCAGAATCTGACGAATTACTGCATGAAAGGAAAAGCAGAATAAATAATAACAATAATATTAATTTCATAATGCACACATTTTTATTAAAAATTATAGTTCAAAAGATAATCCGGCTGAAAAAGTTAAATACATAGCTGTACCCTCATCTAAATCAATATTAAGCATTGGGGAAATATCTAATGATAATTTTTCAGAAATTGGTTGATTAATACCTAATCCAAAATTTATACCGATACTCGTCCAATTACCAACATAAGTATAATGATTAAATTCATTCTCCTGAGTAAAATTTTTATCCCATATATTTAACATAAAACCAAGTTGATAATATGGTTGAAGTGAGCTTTTTGAAGTGAAATTTCCTTTTAATATTAAATTAATTGGAATATTTGAGACGCCACCGGATGTAGTATAAGAAACATCATTATTGCTTCTTGGAATGAAGTTATATGATATTCTTAAGCCAATATAAGTTGATGAAGATATTGGATAATTGACACCACATCCTGCTTGATAACCAAATCCATATTGTTCTCCTAAGTCACTAATTGGTAACACACCTCCTAAGAAGGGAACTAAAGTTGTTCGGTTTGCACTTTTACCTGTCAAGGAAGTTGGTCCCGTTTGACAAAAAATATTGCTATTCATAGATATAAAAAATAATACTGCTGTGATAATTAGGGTTTTTTTCATATTAGTCTTTATAAAGTAAAGAATTAGTTAATTAGTGATTAAATTTTATTATAAAATTTCCGCCATTTAAATGAATTGAGATTTTTGAACATAAAACAACACCAAATATCTTACTTTCTCAAATCCCAAATATTACTTTGATGAATTGTCATATTGTTTAAATCATCCTTACTTAAATTATTCAAATAGTCAATAACTTTATTCAATTCATCAATACCTTCAGAATCTTCACCCAATATTATACTTTCTGATAATTCAATTCTTATCGGTTTATTTGTTTTATTAATAAAACGTAGTCCTGAATAATCACCCGATATTCTTAATTCTTGAATTAATGGTTCAAGGAACATTGACATCCAAGCAGATAAAAATGAATCCATCATGGTTTTTTCAACTGAAGACATTGATTCATACTCGGTTTTTACCTCATCTATCATTTGAAGTTCTTCATCCGAAATCGCTCTTCTCATTAATGGATAATCATATATTTTAAGTAATTTTTTAAAAGTAATTTTACCTGGATTTTCAATAATATCCACAGCAAAAAGGAAATAGGCTCTGTCTTCTTCTGATAATGATTTAATCAGTACTGTATCCTTTATGCTTCCCATTAAATTTATACCTCTTATTTCAATCAGATAACCATTGATTGCATCCTGAAGACTCATTGTACGTTTACTAAAAATCACTTTGGCTTTTTGATCAGGTAATAATGAATGCGAAAATGAAGAAGTTTCAGAAGGTACACTTCTATCCGGGTCAACACAAAACGTTTTGACCCTTATTGAACTACTTGGACCAATATTATAATTACCATGTAATATTCCCATCCGCTGTACTTGAGCTGTCGTTTCGCTGTTCATTATAGATATTAAAACTACAATTAATGTGATAACTATCAATTTGCTTTTCATATATCCTCCGTTATAATATTATTCTTTTTATTATTTAGTTACAAAAAGTTTAACAGTTTGAGTGTATCCATCTGTTTTTAAGGTACAGTAATAGACACCTGAAGGTAGGCCACTTGCATCAAAAGCTAAACTATTTGTACCTTGCTCTATGAAAACATTATCAATTAATCTTTTAACTTCAATTCCCAGATTATTCGAAATAGAAATTGTAACACTTGATGGTTTATTAATTTTATATTTAATTTCTACAAAGTTATGAGTTGGATTCGGAGATAAACTTAGAATTTGATTTGAAAAAGTTATTTTATCATCAACACCAACAAATAGTCTGTCTAATACAACAATAATATCATATTGAGGCTTTTCTTGATCATTTGAAAAAATAGAAATTTTCCCATAATTTAATCCCAAGGATGCTTTAGAATAATCAAAGGAAAAATTAACCGTTTTTTCTGATTTGTAAGGGATTATTAATGTATCAGGATTTATATCTGTAATCCAATCCTTATCAGATATGATTTTAGTGATATTAAGATTTTCTAAACCAATATTTTTAAGGCTAATAGTACCTATTTCACTTAATGGAACATTATATTTAACTATTGTATTAATGAAATATGTTTCAGAGGAATTAAACCAATCAGTCCCATCATAAAGCCATGCTCTTCCAAAAGGGAACCACTTATTATATCCTAAAGTTGCAATAGTATCAATCATATTAAAAGATGCAACAAAATCCTTATCAACTTCAATGTTATTATTTGAAATATCTACTGTAAACCAGCCTTCATCTTTTGATGTTAAGATTTGAGATTCGAAAAGCCTAATACCCGGTTTATTATTTTTAAATTCATAGATGCCAATTTTGAAATCTTGTTTTTTTGAACCACAATAAACCTGAACTTTTTGGATTTTACAAAGAGCGAGTGGGCTCATCAGCATACCCATTCTAGTATTTGGATACCAATAATGAAAACCATCTAATTCTCCACGGAATGGAGAAGTATCATAATACAACGTATCAAATTGAACTGGTCCTATGAAATTTAATGTATCTTCGGATACAACAATTTTGGGAGAAGGATTGGCACCGGTAACTTTAATAAATCCTCCTAATGTTGTATGTTTACATGTAATTGGTATTGGATAATCATCAGACATTATCTCAAATTCAGCAACAACATTATATGAACCTGAATCATTATAAGTATGAATTGGGTAATCTAATGAAGAAGTATAACCATCTCCGAATTTCCAATATGAGGAAATAAGTGTACCACCGGTAATAATAGGTGTAAATTGTACACTAAGAGGTTCTGGTCCTTCCCTTGGAGTTGCTGAAATATCACATTTTTGACAAAGAGCTATATTTGTCATAAAACCTAATAAAAAGAATGCTAATAAAGTAATTATACCCTTTTTCATGATACTCTCCTTAATTAATTTTTTAAAATCTGTTACCTTGCCTTTAATATGTATGTTCCACAAAAGGGCATTATCTTGCATATAAATTTTAAAATATTTTTAAATGAGTATAATTATTTTATTCAATCAATTATTATTATTCGATTTAAAGTAATCAAAATGATTTAAATATCTTTCAATGTTGACCCACTAAGATAAATGGAGCCCAAAGAAATGGATGCGAGAAAGATATACCGTTCTCCCTTGTTTTGATGAGCATCAGCTTTGCTTGTCTTAATGCTTCGGATTTTGAAAGTCCATTAATAATATTTTGATAAAAGTATTTCATTATTGTTGAAGTTGTTTCATCTACACTCCATAAACTGACGAGTACTGATGTTGCACCGGAATATAGGAATGCTCTTGTCAAACCAATAAGACCTTCTCCTCTGCTTAGCTTTCCTAAACCTGTTTCACAAGCACTCAGAGTAACAAGGTCAGCATTTAATTGTAAATTATATACTTCATAAGTGTGTAGCAATCCGTCTTCCTGAAGACTGTCGTCCTGAGCCAAAGCTATTAGGGAATACATAGGCTGGATTTCGTCTGCTAATGCATGGGTTGATAAATAAATATATGGGTAATATTTCGCATTTTCTTTGAATTTCTTTTCAGTTGCTTTTTTACCAATAAATATAGCTGAAGGTTTGACTATATTTGATACCTCAATAACATCTTTGTCTGATAATTGCTTAAAAGCAAGACTTTTACTATTCTTCAAAAGAAAATTATATTTATCCTCGGATTCCTTTTCCTTTTTTAAATAGGGACCGAAGTCGGGACTTCCAAAAGCTAAGAGACTGTCTTGGTTTTGCTCTTTAAGTTTAATGGTTGAATCTTTTCTTAAAGTTAAAATACTTGCTGAAGGGACATAGGATAATGAATATTTTTCTATTAGATAATGGAGGTTTTCGTATCTGGAAAAGATTATATTTTGATCATTTGTCTTTTCTTCTTTGTTTGTAACAAGTGCGTCGAATGGCAGATAATGTAGAATGCCATCCGGCACGATAATAAGCTCTGTGTTTTGTGGTATAAATTTTTCAATAGGTTTAAATATTTTTTTGTAAAGTTTATTGGATTTCTCAACATCAAAATTTACGTCCGCCAGGTTGTTTATTTTACCTTCCTTGGCATCAATAAATGGCTGGCGGAATGCCATTACTAATTTTTCTATCTCATTCTGGTTTGTAGGTAATTTGATAAAATTGATTGTATCTTTCTTAATAATCCAGGCGGCAACAGTTGCATCACTAACATAATATTCAATTATGACATCTCCCTCACTTATAGCATTTTCTTGTATATCTTTTAATTCAGGTGTTTTTGCATTTCCAGTAAGTTCTGCCCAATGAGGATGGTTCAGGCGGATTTCATCAATCAGGTTCTCAAGTACTGTTTTTGTGGTTTTCAGACTGTCATTTATTTCAGATATTATTTTTAAATCTTGTTTTTCAGATGCCTTTGATTTTTCATAGGCGAGCATTAAATTATAATTTCTCATTTTGAGTTCTGAATTTTTGTACTTTTCGTGCATTTGAGTTGGTATTCCCACATTATGAGTTAGTCTATCGGGAGACATCATATCAAGGAAATTTCTCATTTTGAATCTTTGCAGATAACTGTATGCTTCCTCATGTCTTTTCATCTCTATTAAAAGCGAAATAATAGATTCATATTCTGAATATTTTCCTTCCATAAATGATGTCTTATAAGTTTCAATTTCTAAGTTTTCTCTAACAGATTCAATTTCATTTATTGATTGTTGATAAAACTTTAATGCTTTATCCATTTCTCTCTTTTCATAATAGACATTACCTAATTTATCGAATGATTGAGAAACCAAATGAAATGAATTTAATTCTTTACCAATCTCATTCGCCCTATAATAATATTTTTGTGCAGGGTCCAATCTTTTATTACTAAAGTAATTGTCTCCAAGATTCATGTATATCTTACCTATCCATTTTTTAATCCCAATTTCTTTTGCAATTAAAAATGCTTTATTATACAAAGCCCTTGCTTTCGAATAGTTATCATTATTCTGGTAATAATTCGCGATAGCTATCAACGCAGACACCATTTCATCTTTGTTACCGAATGATTCAGCGGAATCAAGTACCTCATTATAAATTATTAAAGCAGTAGAATCATCACCATCACGTTCTTTATTTACTCCTAAATTGAATAAAATACTTAATATATAATCTTTATTTGAGATTGATTTAGCTATTTTATAAGCATCAAAGAAATAATCATTTGCTTCCTTAAATTTTCCAAGCTTACAATAAACATTTCCGATATTTTGTCGAAATATGCATGAATAATCCAATATGTCAATTGAGTCTGAAATGTTTAAACATTTTTTTTGAATTTTTAAAGCTTCGATGTAGTTCCCTTGTTCTTCAAAAATGTTGGCTAAATTTATTTTGTGGCGAATTACACCTCTTAAATCACTAGTTTTAGTGTCCTCGATGATTGCCTGATTAATATAACTTAATGCCTTTGGAATATCACCCCATATCTTGTAAATTAAACCAATGTTGCCAAGAAGTGTCCCCTTCGATAGCTTAAGGTTTAAGCTGTCTGACATATATAATGCTCTTAGCAAGTAGTTTAAAGCAGTTGCATAATCACAAAGCCCAGTATATGCGTAACCAATTTTACCGAGTATCTGTGATTCAAGTATTAATGATGGGATACTCCTTGCAATTCCCAAAGACTTCTGTAAGGAATCTAAGGCTATTCGGGCTTCTCCTTTAGCTCGATAAACTATAGCAATATTATTTAATAAATCGCAAATACTTCTTTTATCGTTAGTAGTATAAATAATTTTCAAAGCTCTGTTATTATAAATCAATGCTTCATCGTAATTGGCAATATCACTAAGTGTAGCTCCCAAATTCAAACAACTTGTAAATACTTTCATCGAATCACCAAGTTCAATTGCCATTTTCAATGCTAATTTGGAATATTTAATACTTTCTTCATAACTGGATATATCTTTATAATCAGCACCTATATTTCCTATTATCATCCAAATATTATTGCTATCATTAATTTCTTTTGCGATATCGAATGCTTTATTGTGAACAATTAAAGCAGAATCTGGTTTCCCAATGTCCTTAAGTGTATTTCCGATTCCATTTAGGATTCTGAATACTTCATTTTTTTTATTTATTCTTTCAGCTAATTTCAGAGATTTATCGTAATATTTTAAAGAACTATCAGGTTTACCGATATCCTTAAATGTGTTACCGACATTGCAGGTCATACCTATCTGGTTTTCTAAATCATTTAATTTTTCAGAAATGTCCTTCCCTATATCCCACACTTCTAATGCTTTTTCATATTCATGAAAGTTTTTATGATATAACACACCTATTAAATAATATGCATAAGGTATTTCCGGATTAATTTTCAGAGAGCGTTCAAACGATTTAATAGCTTTGTTAGTTTCCTTCATTTTTCTATATATGCAGCCTAATCCATAAAATGCAGCTGAATTTGATGAATCGTCTTGAATCTCTTTATTTATTAAATTCAATATATTTTCTAAATCAACTTTTTTTTGAAAATCTTCAACAAGGTGAAAATAGGCAGTCTCGAAGCGAGGAATTAGTTCCAAGCATTTATTGTAATTGGTAATAGCAGAATCATATTTCTTTTGAAATTTGTATAGTAAACCTTTTGTAAAGTATAAGTATCCATTTTTGGAATGAAAATTCAAAATCGAATCAATAATATTCATCCCCTTCTTAAATTGTTTTGAATCTCTGAAAGTTAGTGCAATAGATTCATATATATAAGGAAAATCAGGATATTTGTCTATTATATTCATACCTGATGAGATAGCTTCATCATATTTTTCTGAATAGGAGCTTCTTAGAAAATCAAGATATTCCTCTTTTAGCTGACATTTGCAAACTGTGTAATTTTGAATAAGGAAAAGAATTGTCAAAAATGTCCAAATGAGAATGTTTTTTCTTTTAACAAGCATATTTTCACCATGTAAATTTTAAAAAAGTCTTTGAAAAATTCTATAATTATTTAAAAGACAATCCCGCAGCAGAAAACTTTATATATATAAGATTGAAAGAGTTTAAATATACTCCGACAAAATCCGAATTATTGAAATTGTGAAAAATATTTCAAAGATAGAATATTTTTCTTCTATACTGCTTTTGCTGGATATTATACCAGCACTTATATTATAGAACTTTGTTTCAGGTGAAATTAAATAAGTAATTATATTTATTGAAATAATGTAAATATAATTTTAGACCCAACTGTAAACCAAAATATGAAATTTTATTATACTTTTCAAAATTCCATTTTCATTTGAAGCATCACAAGCTCAAAATACTTTGAAAAGATGTAGTGATAATTGCTTATCTTAGTTTTCGACTTTTTGCGGTAAATCAGAATTTTCATGCTCTTGCAACCACAAATTTATTGCCTCTCTTTCGTATGCTTCCCCATCCTCAGCGGGTTCAATTCTAATAAATTCGAATTTGTAATCAGAAAAGGGAGAAAAAATAATATTAAGAAAAGCTAATTGTATCTCTGTCCCACTTTTTTCAAAGTTGATTCGGTAAAATTCTTCCTCATATCCTTTTGAAAAAAGAGTGAAAGCAAAACGACAACCTGTTAAACCTTCACTTGCATAAGCTCCACTATAAAGTTCTTCACTTAAGTTTTTCAACTTACTTTCAGTTGATTCTGTTTTTTTTACATAAATATACATATCAATACCTTTAAATTTTGAATAATTTATTATAATAAAACATATTTCAAGTTTTTGAAGCTTTTAAATTGTTAACTTTTTCTAATGAACATTTTTTCAAATCATTCAAATTTTTTGCTTTTTTTACATCTATTTCTGTACAAAAGAAATTAATTATGGAATTCATTAGTACTTCTTTTTCAACATCCTCAATAATTACAACTTTTTCATCAGCAGAATAAAGCTCAAAGAAAGGATAGACAGTCTCTTCATAAATCAATTTTGCTATTGCACCTTCATTTGCTTTTCCAACTTCCGAAATATTAATAAGAAATTTTTGTAATTCTTGAGGGGTAGCTCCAAAACCGAATGCATTTCCAGTAATCCCTAAAGCTGTTTGAAGTAATCCGATTTTAAAGGCAAATTCCATTCCTTCTTCTCGATTTAAACCATCAGGTGGAAAGGTACACATCCAACCTTCTTTAACTCTTTTAAGAACAACTTTCCTAGGATCAAAGTAACCAATTCTTTCAGTTCCTACATTTGATTTATATAAGCCCTCCTTAACATAAGATTGACCTACAATATAATCAAGGTTGATAGTTCCAATAATCTTTTCTTCATCAACTGTTTTTTCAGTATCGTCCTTTTTTCCAATTTCAATTTTCTCATTAGCTTTGTTAAGATTCTCTTCTTTCCCTTGATAATTGCTTACCTTTTGCTTCTTCTTAAATAAATTTTTTAAAAACATATTTTCACCTTTGAATATTAATAAAATTATTCTATTACTTATCTGCCGGCCCTTCAAAGAGCGTTTTAGCTGATTTTCCACATTTAGGACACGGAGTTTCTAATCTGAAATCATTCCATGGATTATGCTCAATGCAAAAAACATGGCCACAGTTAAAACATTTAGCGCCGACCATTTTACTAAGTCGCATTGACTCATTATTAAAATGAGCTTCAAAATTCTTATTGCAAATATTACAAGTATACATGACTTTTTCCTCCTATAATATTAATGAAAATAATTAAATGTATAATTTTTTACATTACTATCATATACCCTATATATCTAGTTACTTTAAAAATAGTTACCATTTTTCCTCTTTAAATTTAAATTAAATATTTCTTTTATTTGATTTTGAACCCATTCAATCCACATTAATTTATTATAACCAAAATCCTAAATTTGACATAATTACAAACTTCCTTTTATTAATAATAATAACTTTATTTTATTTAATCCTTGATACAGCGAATAGACAATCCAGAAGCTTTATCAATCATGCTCATCCACAGGTTAGGGTTATTATAATTCAAAGACCAAATCCATGAATTTGTGCTATTAGGTTCAGGTGTGGTTGACCAAAACTCACAGTTTTCTCCTAAGGAATAAAATTCACCCCCAAAAAATACATACTTTGTATAATTTTCAATAAGAGCCTTGACACTACGGTATCCGCCAGGTATTGCTGAGAATCCTGTTAAATTTGTTGCACCTTCATTTGGGAAAGACCAAATACCATCCCCCTTTTCTTTATTTCCAACACTTTTTAAAATTCCTCCTACTTCTTTATTTGAAGAGGCTAAATAATTACATAACACTTTCCATTCTTCATGTGATGGAATATGCCAACCTATAGGTGCCAATCCTCTGGAGTCATTTACAGCATACCAGTTATATAACCTTCCATAAATTTCTCCGAAAGCAGGATCATTATTGTAATAACACCAAGCCCCAATTTTTAAGTTTGTCCATTCTTCTGTATTTGAAACTTGTGGAATTCGTTCACCATTCCTATAATGGTCTATATTGAGGTTTTTCTTCATCCAGACTTGATTTCCGATAGTAATCAATTCAAATTCCTTGTTGTTTTGTTGCACTTCTTCTTTAGGTACCTTTTTCCAAAATTGCCACCAAGCCTTTTTGGGAAAATTTCTCTTTTCTTCTATTAATGTTTGAATAGATTTAGTGTTAGTTTTCTGAAGTGTATTAATAGCATTTTCACATGCAATTTTCACTTCATCAACTTGTTCAACTCTGAGCTGTTTCTGGAGGGCTTCAACTGCTTGAACGTTATTAAATCCATACTTTCCTAAAATTTTAGCTGCTATCGCTCTTTTTTCAGGTGTTTCTCCTAAAGGAAGAAAAATATTTATTACCTCATCAATTGTTTCTGGTGCATAAATCCATCCTGTTTCATTACAAAGATCCTCATCAACTCGTGACCATTTTTTAGTAACAAATCTACCTTGTTCATCCACTCCTCCAATTTGAACGAGTGGTTGATAACCTCCTGTCATATTTGTAACCTGACCCTCTATAAAACGGTTTTTAAGAGGTAAAAGCCCTTTATCTGTAGCTAAACTCATCACCTCCTTAATATACATAATGTTTGAATAAATTAGAGTATATGCAGAAATACAGAAATGATTTGCTTGACCCCTAATTGTTTCTGCTGTATCTCCATCAAAGATAGTAGTTGCTGGAATTTTTTCACCTCTACAATGACTCATAAATATCTTGTAAGCCTTGTATCCATAAAAACCTCCTTCAAGATCATCGATATCAAATAAAATTCCAATTTCAAACAATGTTTCACCTTTTAATATCTAAAAAATCATTATTTCACATACTTTATAACAGTTTCGTTATAAACAATTCTCTTTGAATACATTTTTAAAATTTTTTAAATTTACTCTCCTACCATCACAAACGCACCCCATACTATTAGTCTCTCATCTTTAGCAAGCATATCTAACTGGGCTTTGCGAAAAGCTTCACGCTTGCTCATACCTTTTTCTATCCAGTTTTCATAAAACATACTCATAAATTCCTGAGTCTCACTATCGGGTACTTTCCATAAACTCATTATCAGATTCTCTGCACCTGCAACGATGAATGCCCTCTGCAAGCCATAAACACCTTCCCCATTACGAACGTCACCAAGTCCTGTTTCACAAGCGGATAAAACAACAAGCCCGGTGTTATCCAAATTCAAATTCATTGCTTCCGAGGCAGTAAGAAAGCCATCTTCTGTCTTTCGTTCAGTTGCTTCCTGTTTAAAGGCTGCATCTGCACCAGCGAAGATTAATCCCGAACGCAAAAGAGGATTCTCATATACTTTACTGGTTTCCATACCAAACTTTTTTGAGCCAATTTTGCCGCTTCTGTACTGTTCATAAATATCTTTACTTGAATAAAAGAAACCATGCGTTGAAATATGCAGTATCGTCGGACTATTCAATATTTTGATTTCTTCTTCGAGTGCTTTCTCTCCTATGAAGAGTTCGGTTTTCCATTTATTCCTTCTTAATATTTTATCAATTTTTTCAACTTCTACTTTTGTTCCGGGCAATTCAGGAATTCCTTTTCTTGCCAAACTATCCCTCAAACTGCCAAAGTAATCAAATTCTCTTTTCATATCGTATCTCATTGCATATTTTTCATATTCCTTCGAATCGAGATTATACTTCGGATATCCGAAAATGCTTGCGGTCGAGGGCTGTTCTGTTGACTTTTTCTGAACTTCGAGCAGGTCGCGGGTGCTTGTCAGATAGCATATATCGAGGTCTTTTATTAAATAATTATTTGTTTCAGGATTAAGCAGCACATTCAGATTTATTTTATTATATATTCCATCCAGCGAAATATATACCTTCTTAATTCCCTTCAGCTTTTCCTGAACCGGTTTCCAGTAAGCATCGAAATAGACAGGGCTCATAATAGATTCACCATTTTTAAATACTATTGAGTACTTCCCAAATATATCATTTGGTTTACTGCCCTCGAGTTCGTTCCCATTTTCGAAAAGTACAAGCTCCGGCAATTTGCTGTCTTTCTTGATGATTAGGAAAGCGTAATAAACCGTATCAGTCCAGCGTTTGTCAAATAAATTGAATCTGACAATTTCGATTGCACATTCATCATCCTTCAGGATTGACTGAACATCCCGCCATGTGTATTGTTTCTTTTCGTAAGCTTGCCTGAATTCTTCAGAAGCATTGGATAGATATTTCTCTAAGTTATTTGCGGAGTTTTCGATGGAATCTCGATTAATACCCCGTTTTATCAATTCCTGAGAGGTTGAACTATAAAGTTTATTTATATAGTTTTTCAAATCGAGCCATTCATCGAATTTTTTGTTCAATTCCTGGTTACCACTGTTTTTAATTCTTTCACGCACTTTTTTTGTGGAGTTGAGCAACATTCCTTTTGTTACGAGTTGGTTATTGTACATAGTCTCAACAATAGCAGGATTTTCTTTCATTCTTTTGATGGCAAATGAATTGAAAACCGTAAAGTTATTACTCATTGTACTCCAGAATTGCTGCTTTTCTTTTTCTGAGAGATAGGGAAAATTTTTATTTAATTGTTTTATATAAATTGCTAATTCCTCTATGAATAATTGCTCGGATGATTCGTTACGTCCCATTGCATAATAAAGCGTGGCAAGATTATATAAACTTGTAGCAAAGTAGGGATGCTCTTCGCCAGATATTTTCCTATAGATTTCCACCGCCTTCTTATATAATGGTTCTGTTAATTCATAGCGTCCCATTGTATTATAAAGATTAGCAAGATTGTTTAAACTTGTCGCATAGTAAGGATGCTCTTCACCAAGTTTTTTTCTATAAATTTCCACTGCTTTCTTATATAATGTTTCCGCTAGTTCATAGCGTTCCATCGCATTATAAAGATTAGCAAGATTGTATAAACTCATAGCATAGTCGGGATGCTCTTCGCCAAGTATTTTTCTTCTTATTTCCACAGCCTTCTTATATAATGGCTCTGTTAATTCATAGCGTCCCAATGCTTGATAAAGTTCCGCAAGATTGTTTAAACTCATAGCATAGTCTGGATGTTCTTCGCCAATTTTTTTTCTATAGATTACCACCGCCTTTTTATATAATGGTTCTGCTAATTCGTAGCGTCCCATTGTTCGATAAAGCGTCGCAAGATTGTTTAAACTCATAGCATAGTCTGGATGTTCTTCTCCAAGTATTTTTCTTCTCATTTCCATAGCCTTCTTATATAATGGCTCTGCTAATTCATAGCGTCCCATTGCTCGATAAAGCTCCGCAAGATTGTTTAAACTGCTCGCATAGTAGGGATGCTCTTCACTTAGCGTTTTTCTAATTATTTCCATCGCCTTCTTATATAATGGCTCTGCTGATTCGTAACGTCCCATTGCATAAGAAAGAAAGGCAAGATTGTTTAAACTCGCAGCATAGTCTGGATGTTCTTCGCCAAGTATTTTTCTTCTTATTTCCATCGCCTTCTTATATAATGGTTCAGCTAATTCGTAGCTTCCTATTGCTTGATAAAGTGAAGCGAGATTGTTTAAACTCGTTGCATATCCCGGATGTTCTTCGCCAAGTATTTTTCTTTTTATTTCCACTGCCTTCTTATATAATGGCTCTGCTAATTCGTAGCGTACCATTGCATAATAAAGCGCGGCAAGATTGTTTAAACTCGCCGCATAGTCTGGATGCTCTTCGCCAAGTACTTTTCTTCTTATTTCTATCGTTTTCTTATATAATGGCTCTGCTAATTCGTAGCGTACCATCACTCGATAAAGCTCCGCGAGATTGTCTAAACTGCTCGCATAGTCGGAATGTTCCTCGCCAAGTATTTTTCTATATATTTCCACCGCCTTCTTATATAATGGCTCTGCTAATTCATAGCGTCCCATTGCATAATAAAGCATTGCAAGAATATTTAAACTGCTAGCATAGTCAGGATGTTCTTCTCCAAGTATTTTCCTATCTATTTCAATACCCTTCTTCATTAATGGTTCTGCTTTAGCGTAATCATTTGCTTTATAGTATAAATATCCAAGATTATCTAATAGAAATGCATAATCTTTTGAATCTCCTTTCCCGAATATTTTCTCATATTCAATTTTTGCTTTATTCAAATATTCGATTGCTTTTTCCATATCTCCATTATTATAATATTCCCTTGACATGACAACTAAAGATTTCAAATCATTACTAATATTCTGAGCATTAATATTACATATTAAAGGGAACAAGAGGTAAAGTATTAGTGATAAATATTTTGTTTTCATTTCATCAATCTCCAAATAATTTCTATAACTTTATTCTCCTCTAACGCCAGAAATTCCAATTTCAGTTCCACATTTAACACATTTGTATTTTGTATCCCAAACTAAACGGTCTAAAATATGGGGCGATTGTTTCTTTATTTGTTTAATTACTTCAGTTCTCTTATGAACTGTACTACAATTGTGGCAAACAGGATCGATACCTTTAATGCTTTTCATTTCGTATTTTTTATTTAAATAATTCCCAATTACTACTAAAATTATTCCGATGATAAAAAAACCAGAACAAATTAAAATTACTATTAAAGTAAAATCAAAAATTTGATCATGAAAGGCTATATAGGCAATCATACGAATTGTTGATATTAATATAGCCGAAGTACCCAAAGTAATTAATAATCTACTTAAAGCTTTCATAATTTCACCTTTTTAATTTTAAAAATCATTACTTCACATACTTTATTACAGGCTCGTTATAAACAATTTTCACAATGAATTCCCCTTGATACATTCCCGGTTTCTGTTTTGCATAAATAAAAAGAATGCCGCCTAAATTCAATTCCTGTTCGCCTGATGAATCTAATCTATGGTTTCTTGTTGATGTAGTTAAATACCTAACAATCATCCAGGTATTTTTATCCGACACGTTTTTTATTATCACAGAGTCAGGTAGATAGATTTTATAGCTCATATCCATTTCTCCTTTTAAATTAATTTGAGCAGCACCTGTGGGTACTCTATACAAGCGGTCAAGAATTTTCTCTTTAATATCATTACCCCCATCAAAAATAACTCCACCCCAATTTTCGATACCATTTTGATTTATTGAAACACAGCCCGGTAAGTTACTTGCTTTTATAGAACCATAATTCAAATGTTTAAAAGTAGTATCATAATAACCACTACCTTGTAGAATAAGAGGAGCAACAATTTTTGGTTGAATAGTATGGAATACCTCCTTCTTTGCCTCAAGTACCTTACCTACACCACCACCTTGGATATAATTTATATCAACATTATCGGCAGTTAAGCTTTTTCTGTAAATCACCGAATCTTTAACTTCTGTTATTAAAGTATCCTCTGAAATAGTAGCAAAAATTTTAATTTTCAATTCAGCCTTATTTTGAGATAAAAGAAATTGAACTGAACATAATAAAAATAAATTCAAACAAAAAAAGAAATATAATTTCATGGTTTTCTCCCAAATAATAAATTATTTGATGTCATTTGATTATTATATAAAATTTTGAATCATACTCGCATCCTGTTAAATTATGCTTGCCATAAAAATCACGAACATAATACTCTGGTGGCACAGACGCAGATACGTCATAAGAACCATTTAAAAGTTTAATTCCTATTTTCCCTTGAGGAGGTATTAAATACCTTTGATTTTCAACACCAACATAACGTAGAGTAAGTATATATTTTGTATCGTTGAACGTTATTATTTTTGTGTATTTTTTGTTTGGATGTGAACAATCCCCTGAGTCTTGGGGGAAAGGATTATACTTACTTTCTTTGATTTCCTGCATTTTTTCAAGATTGATTACCTGTAAAAGACTATCTATTTGGCTTTCAAATTCAGTGTCCTTGTATTTTAATTTTATTGTATCTAAATACAGCTCTAATTCATCCAGATTCTCATCCAATCTAATTAATTGAACCTTGTTCCAGTCTTTTATAAAATCCTCTTTAATAGTTGAGCAGGAAATTAAAGAGATAAAAATTGTTAATAATAACAATTTCATGAATATTGTAAATGAAGCTTTCATAAATCACCTTTTAATACCCTGATTTATTTCATTAATTTTTCTTATCATTTCTTTTGCTTTCAATTTGTATTCGCCTTTCATAGCCGCAGTTTTTTCAAATTCACTTATGGCTTTTGTTCCATCCCCTTTCAATAAATAAGTATTGCCGAGATACCAGAAAGCTTTCTCAGTGTATATTTTTGTGGTATCAATTTTAATTACAATCTGAAACTTTTTGATTGCTTTGTTTTTGTTGCTATCGAGCAGGTAACATAAGCCGAGATAAAAATGTATTTTTGATTGGTTTGTATCTTCAGATAACGCTGTTTCTAACTTTTTAATTGCTTCAGGATAATTATTTGTGTTATACAACTTCATCCCATCTTCAAATGGGTTA
The DNA here is from genome assembly GCA_004322215.1 of Bacteroidota bacterium. Classification (GTDB taxonomy): domain Bacteria; phylum Bacteroidota; class Ignavibacteria; order Kapaibacteriales; family UBA2268; genus XYC2-FULL-35-21. The sequence continues at coordinate 138,465 of SCSM01000007.1, forward strand.
TCAACCTCATCAATATCTCTCGAGTTCATTAGTGATATAGGTTTATAAGGAATTTTTTGTATAACAGCTAAAGAGGAAATTTTCTTGCTTGTTTCTGCTAAATCTGTTTCTACTGTTTGTTCTTTTTTTGTTAAAGTTTGTTCTTTAACGATTTTCTCAATTTTATCTTTTTTTAAATGTGCAATTTCAATTTTCTTTTTGCTTCCAAAAAAATCATTCCATGTAATTAAAGTTGTAATCATTAAAATCAGAACTAATGATAAACTAATTGTCAATGTACGGTGTTTTATCCAGAGTAGAATTGCTAATGTAGATAGGAATTGAGAGATTTTATTATCGGTTTTTTTTTGACGAGTTCCAACAAAACTCTTTTTCTCATTTATGCTTTTCTCTAATAATGATATTAACTCTTTGGAATTATCTTTCATGGTATCAAAAACGCCGGACATAGAATACAGGTCGCCGAAACATTTATCACATTCCAGAATATGTGCTTCAAAAGCTCTTCTTTCATCATCAGAAAGCAAGCCAAATTCATAACGTGCAATTAATTTTTCCATGTCAGGGTTAGTACATTCCATCTAAGCACCCTTCTTTTTTTAATTCGCTTTTCAAACTTTTCCTACATCTCCAAACCATATTATCTATTGTAGCTCGGGGAGTCCCTGGGAAAAATTTCATATTGATTTCTTTTATTTTATATCCATTAAGAAAAGCAAGAAATATCTTTTGACAATCATTACTTAACTTAGTGATGACCACTTTAATATATTGCAAAAGGTCATCAGTTTCTGGATTCTCACCCTTTGAATCAAAGTCAGGAATTTCAATATCGGATTCACAATCATATTGAATTGTCTCTTTCAATTTATCCTTCTCTTTATTCTTAAAATAAATAAATACTTTATTCCTGAAAATAACGTTTGAATATTGCAAAAGACCTTTATCTAATATGAAATTACTGTCTCTAAGTTTATCTAACAGAGCAATTATTGTTTCAGAAACAATTTCTTCTCGATCCTTTTCAACTTCATCGTCAATTTTGTATTCGTTCCATATTATATGTTTCGCAATTTTCAAATATCTTGCATATAGGTTTGAAAAAAGTTGATTTTCGGAGTTTTTATCACCGTTACGTGCTTCCTTCCATAATTCCATGATACCACTCTGATGACTCATCGATTGTATTCTTTCCCTTTAAAATTTATTAAAATCGATACAAATATTTCTGATAAGATACACCTTGTTCAACATTTTGGAAATTTAACAAACTTAATAATAAAAAGAAAGAAAATATATAGCGATTATAAAATACTTATTAATATAAAATATATCAACGATATTAGATTTTAACTTTGACTATTTAATATAATTTTGGTTCACATTTTTCTCATTGCATCTAATACTTCTGTATACACTATTTTAATATACTTTTTGAAAGCTGAACGGCTCTTGTGACAAGAGATTTGCATTACTATTTCATATGAGGAAATTTTCATCATTGTTCAGTTAATTATCTTAATAAAAACCTGAATAATAGCATTCAAAGCAGAACCTATCTATATATGAGTTATTTTTATCTAATGTTGTTCGGCAACAATTCTATTGTTAAATTAAGCTATTCACGAATATAACTTAACAAATATAATGATGTTTTGCAAAGTTTTTTAACATAGATGAAACTATTTTTCTAACACCTGATTGATGCTGCTTAATCATTCATCTTTTTTTGAATGAAGTAAACTTAATCCACCAGATAAATTTCTTAGGAATTTAATGGAATGGCAGTGATAATGACCAATGATACTTAAAATACCACATCGTACCAATTTCATATTCCCCACTGGAACCAATGACTTTTTAATAAGTTTCAGAAGTATTCTATTAGTGAAGTAAAGACCTCCTTAAAAGTAGTCAATAAGTACGCATAAAATTTCAATCATAATTAATGATTTTTATTGATGCTAAGTAAAAAATTTAATGTATCCTTTATACTTAAAATTAAGTTTTTGCTAAAATATTTTTAATTTATGCTGCTTTATTAATGAAAAGTGATGAAAATTGCTAATAACCACTGAAAACCATATATTAATTAGTAGAAATTATTGATTTTATATTAAATTATGTGTGAAAATTGTAACTCATTTTACCCATTTTTAAGGCATATTATCAAATAAGTTTTCTTATTAGAAATTTCTTATTACCATTTTTCAATAAGTTAGCAGTGCGTAAATGACTCTCCAATGTCTTGATTAACCAATCTTTCTCCTGAATTTCCTTGTAATATGCATCATTTTACTTCATTAACTTCATCAATCTTCATTTTTAATGGTTTTGAACATCTTTCAACCTATATTCCGGCAAATAGCTATTCTTGATTCTTTCCAATTCAATGAAATTTTCCAAATAATCATTTAATCTTGTTGCTTCACATCATCTTTCATAAAATCACCTTAATATTTATTAATAATCCAATTAAAACATTTCATTCTTGCATGTTCATAATGCTTTGGCAATTTGACGACTAACTTTGCTCATTAAATTATTGCATAATTTCTGTAGTTATCATGAAAATTCTGACAATAATCAACTTTTATCATGTGTTTTCCACAACCTTATAATTTTCAACTGTCAAAGGCGGTTCAGATTTCAATGAGATATTCTCAAATTTTTTATTCTCAAATCGCTGTTCCAATCTTCTAATAATCATTTTTAACTTGTCATTTTCTTCCGATAATTTAGTGTTCTTATCCATCTCATCATTAAGAAAATCCATTATATCCTGATAACCAAGTTTTGTTTTTTCCTCAGGAAAGTTTTTCCAATTAAATTCTTCAATCCTTAATTCATTTTCAAGTTTTTCAATTTTCTCCTCCAATTCCCGAATTTTTTTATTATTAAAATTTTTTAAAATTCGTGAAACTTCTTCTTCGGTGAATACCTTCATTCCAATATTTTTAATCGCATTGATTTTTTCCGGAGTCAGGTTGAAATCTTTAAGCATTAATATTTTTGGACTTCTATACTGCAAATCCTCAATTGCAATAGAAGTCAAAATAAAATCCTTATTCTTATAAATAAGTGGTGCGTGCTTATAAAGTATATCAGTTATTTCTGATAAAGTATCTAAAGGTGTTTCATAACCGTAAAGTTTTTTAAATAATATGGCACACTCATTAATGAAGTCCATTAGCATCCTTTTATCAACTTCCTTTTTCGAGATATTTTCTGTTTTCATCTGTAGTCATCCTTTCATTTTTATTATTAATAATATTTTTATCATATTCCTTTTTTTCGTTTGCTAACCAAACATTTAAATCTAGTTCCAATTCTTCAAGCGATTTTACTTCAATCCCATTTTTATTGCAGAAGTATTTTGACTTGAAGTGTAACTGGAATTTTTTTCGGACTGCAATATATTTTTCGGCTATTAAAGTTGCTTGGTCCCTTGATAATTCATGTTTATCGGAAAAATAATCTATAATTTCTTCCATTTGTGGAATAAATTTTATTTCCGGTGGTATAATTTCCTTCTTCCCTTCCTCTATAATACATTTACTTTCATTTCCTTTACAAACCAATACACTACTATATGTCGTAACTGGTTCTTGTAAAGGTAGTGGATTATTCGTCGAAGGCTCTTGGATGATTCCTTGATGATTCTCAGAATGGTTAAGTAATAATTTAAATTTATCTTCGTATTGCTTAATAACTTGATTTATGACATCTTGTGGTATCTTGGAAACTTGTGGTTTATCAATTCTTTGATGTTCATTAAAAGTTCTGATTAATAAATAATCCGAATTTTTAAATTGGAAAGGTATAATAAAATTCTTTTCTTTTAATTCCTGAAGCCACGTTTGAACGTGATGTGACTTTACATCTTTTCTCCAAGCGAATATCTCTGATTTAAGATAATCGGAATCATCTCTTATACAACCTGAATCATCAGCGAAATTCCATAAGGCTATATATAGTAAATTTGCTTGCATCGAGACTTTAGCAATATCCTCATCCTTCCAATGTTCAGGTTTTATCGTTCTTATGCGAGCCATACCTTACCTGTTTGAAAAATTTAATTTTTTCTGATTTTCTTCAAGAGTTTTAAAAACAATTTCCTCGTCAAAAATTATTTTTCGCCCTATTCTTACGTATGGTAAAATCCCCTGCTTCATGTGTTTCCAGAGTGTCGGTAAAGATATGTTGAGCTTTTCACACAATTGCTTACGAGTTAAAAAAATCTTTTGAGATTGTTCCGGCAATTGTTTACCAGTTAATTTTGTTAATTCGTGTTCATTTAGGGCCTCGCTTATAATTAGCTTCAGCTCTTCTATGTTTGGCATTGATGAATTTTGATTTTCCATAATTTTACCTCATTTTATATTAAATATTTTTGAGATAAAGACAAGAACAGTTTATAGATGTTTTAAGTCGAAATGTGCATTTAAGTGTAGAAATGTGTATAAAATTGAAATTAATTTATTAAACGAGATATAATATCAGTAATATCATCAATATAAGGATTAATAATATTGGCAATATTATAATTATTGAATTCATCAAAGTGTTTGTTTGCTCGGGTGAATTGGGTATTCAAATCGAATGATTTAATTGGCATACATTTAAATAAGAATTTATCAGAAATAAGCCCCTTTAAAGCATTATCATTATATGGGCGAATTGATGTTTTATTTCTAAGATCCAAAATAATATTTACTAATTGTTGTAAATCTTCATGCCAGCAGAATTTTTCTTCTTGCCAATGTCCGATTATAATATCAATCTTCCTTTTTTTCTCCGGTTCAGTATCAAACAATCCAATGGTTAATTTATTAAATTCATCAACAATATTTTCATAACGCATAATCTCATCGGTTATTAAGACAATATAATTTTCACAATAACCGAGGGTTTCTTTAAAATAAATTGTCGTTTGTAACTTATCTTCAACCTTGTTGTTTTTATCAGAATAAAATTTTATCTTTTCAATATATTGATTTCTTAAATTTTGAGCAGTTTTATATTCTGTGATTAGATAATTCAATTTGTCTTTAGGCTCATTGAATCCTCCAATTTCCTTTTTCAATTCTTGCCACATTGTTGAGAATGCCTGATTATGCTTCTCGTACTTGTTAGTGAAATGATTATATATTTCAAATGTTGGGCCACCAATCATATATCCTTCGTATTCAGTTAACATTTTCTTTTTATCAATCTAAGTATTTTAAGATAAAATTAAAAAAATAATTTATCTCCACTTTAAAAATTATAACTTCAACTGTTTTGTCTTAATATTACTTGATTTTACAGTTTGGAAATATTATATTTGTTTTTGGGTTATAAATATTTATAGTTAATTAAATTTACATCCCTTTAATTTCATTCAGAGGATACGAGTAATGAGTACAGACCTTAATTTTATTAAAAAGAAAAAGGTTAGAACTTATAGGAATAGTTCAGATTACTATTTATTGATTCAAAAATATACATGTCAATTGTTATTTAATGGAAATTGAATTATAATATTATAAATTGAATTGTTATGGAAATTAATAAAATCAAACCCAATGTTATTCTTAAGAGTACGATATTTCCTGAAGAGGTTCAAGTTATCACCACAATTTCTTTAGGAGCCAAATTCAAACTTGTTGGCAAGGGATTAAAATCCAGTAAATTATATGAACCTATTATTGACAATGAGCTTTTAACCAAAATTGAAATAATCCATGATATTGAGCATTTTGATGGAGACCCGAATAAATTACGTTTGGTTGTGGAAGCTTTAAGACTTGGACTTGCCTATGAATATGATCCTTACTTTAGTTTATCAATAGCACGAGTTGACCCACTACCACATCAACTCGAAGCAGTTTATGATTATTTTCTAAAGCTACCAAGAATAAGGTTTCTTCTTGCTGATGACCCAGGTTCCGGTAAAACAATAATGGCTGGATTACTGATAAAAGAACTAAAAATTCGTGGTCTTATTGATAGAGTTTTGATTGTTGCTCCTGCTAATTTAACATTTCAATGGCAGAGAGAATTAAAAGATAAATTCAGAGAAAAATTCGATATAATAAGAGGTGATGTTCTCAGGTCAAATTACGGCTCAAATCCTTGGCAGGAACATAATCAAGTTCTCACATCAATTTCTTGGATTTCAAGAGTCGAGGATGCAAATGAAAGTTTAATGCGAAGTAATTGGGATTTAATCATTGTTGATGAAGCACATAAAATGAGTACTTATAGTTCCGACAGAACTACATTAGCTTATGACCTTGGTAAAAGATTATCTGAATTAACTGATCATTATTTGTTAATGACAGCCACGCCACATAAAGGAGACCCGGAAAACTTCAGATTGTTCCTTGAATTATTAGATAAAGATGTTTATGGCGATGTTAAAAGTATTGACGAAGCTATGAATAAAAGAGAAGCACCATTCTATTTAAGAAGGGTAAAAGAAGCACTTGTCTCATTCCCGGATCCTGAAACCGGAGAAGTAAAACAATTATTTACAAAAAGAAATGTTAGTACTGCAAAATTCACCCTTACACCTGATGAGATAGATTTTTATGACGATTTGACTACCTATGTCGAAGACCAATCAATAAAAGCATCAACTGATGATTCTGCTCGTGGGAGGGCTCTCGGTTTTACTATGGCTATGTTGCAACGTAGATTTGCTTCCAGTACCTACGCTGTTCGACGTTCATTGGAGAGAATGAAAGAAAAACGTGAAGACATTCTTGCTGACCCGGATGGGTATCGTCAAACTTTGATGAAGAAAAAATACCCTGAAGATTTTGATGATTTGACTGAAGAAGAACAACTCGAAATAATGAATCAGCTTGAGGAGCTTGTTGCTTCAATTGACCCCAATCAATTAAAGGAAGAAATAACGATAATAAGTAGATTAGTTGATAAAGCTAAAATTATTGAACAAAAAGAAATAGAAACAAAATTGGTAAAACTGAGAGAGGTTATTACTGAGAAGGGTGTTTTGAGCGATCCAAGCATGAAACTTCTGATATTTACCGAACACAAAGACACTCTTGATTATTTATGTGGTGATGGTAAAGATGGAAGACCTTATGGAAAGTTAATAGATTGGGGATTAAATGTCACTAAGATTCATGGTGGAATGAAAATAGGCGATAGAGATACACCAAACACAAGAATATTTGCTGAAAGGGATTTTAAGGAAAATGCTCAGATATTAGTTGCTACAGAAGCCGCCGGGGAAGGAATAAATCTTCAATTCTGTTGGTTTATGATAAATTATGATATTCCCTGGAATCCTGTTAGGCTTGAACAAAGGATGGGGCGTATTCATCGGTACGGTCAGGAAAAGGATTGTTTGATAATCAATTTCGTTTCTACAAATACCAGAGAAGGAAGAGTTTTAGACAAGCTATTTGAAAGAATCAAAGAAATCGAAATAGCACTTGATCCAAAACAAAATGGTACTGTCTTTAATGTTCTAGGTGATGTTTTCCCATCAAATCTTCTCGAAAAAATGTTAAGGGATATGTATGCCAAAAATAACATGACAGAACAACTTATCAAAGAACGAATCGTTGATAATATTGATATTGAAAAATTTAAAAAAATTACTAATTCCACTCTAGAAGGATTAGCAAAACGTGAATTAAACTTATCGGCTATTGTAGGAAAAGCCTCTGAAGCAAAGGAAAGGAGATTAGTTCCTGAAGTAATCGAAGATTTCTTTATTTCGGCTTCAAAATATAATAGTATTTCTACAAAAGGAGCAAAATCCGATAATCATATTTACAGGATTGGTAGAGTACCACGAAACCTATGGACTATCGGTGAACAACTGGAAATGAAGTATGGTAAATTAGGCAAGGAATATTCAAAAATAACTTTTGATAAAAAGTATTTGCCCGAAGACCCTACACTTGAGTGGGTAACACCCGGACATCCCCTTTTTGAGACTGTTAGGGAAGATGTTGTTCAAAAGTTTACTGAAGAACTTAGAAATGGTGCTGTGTTTTACGATATTCATAAAAAAGAACCTGCAAGATTAGATGTTTTTACTGCATCAATACATGATGGACGAGGCAATGTTCTTCAAAGAAGATTGTTTGTTGCTGAAACATCAATTAACGGTGATATATCAGTTAAGCAACCCACAATATTTCTTGATATTATTCCTGCAAAAGAAGAATCAAACTTGCCTGATGATAGCTTATTGCCCGATAAAAACAGTGTTGAACAATTTCTAATCGAAAATCCTCTCAAATCGTTACTAGAAGAGATAACTGCTAATCGTGAAAAAGAAATTGTAATCATAAAAAACCATGTCCAAATCAGCTTAAATGAGCTTATAAATTGTGAGAATATTCGTTTCGCTGAACTTTATGAAAGAATTGAAAAAGGTGATTCGAGTGCTGGGACCAAGCAAGCATTAAGCAACTCTGAAGATAAACTTGAAGTTCTTAATCATCGCCTTGAAAAAAGATTATCTGAATTAGAAATGGAAAGGAACTGTACAATATCTGATGTTCAACATATAGGCAGAGCTTGGATACTTCCACACCCGGAGAGACAAACTCCTGAAATTCAAAATATGGTTCGTGATGATGAAATCGAAAAATTTGCAATTGATTTCGTTATTAAATATGAGGAACAGCGTGGCTGGGAAGTCAAGAGTGTAGAGAAAGAAAACCGAGGTTTCGATTTAATATCAAGGCGACCTCATCCGGAAGATCCACAGACAGCTATAGAAGTAAGATTCATTGAGGTAAAAGGAAGGTCTGGTATTGGTGATATAGCAGTAACTTCTAACGAATATAAAACAGCAGAAAGGCTTGGCAAAGATTACTGGCTTTATGTAGTGTTCAATTGTGCCGGCAAACCTGAGCTTAAAATTATTCAAAACCCGGCACGACTTGGTTGGAATCCAATAATTAAAATAGAACATTATTCAATTAATGCCGACAAAGTTCTTAAAGCATCGGTATAACGGAAAGATTATGAAATATCCAAAACGACTCATTGAAGTAGATTTACCTATAAAGAGAATATCGGCTCATGCCCGTAGAGAAAAGTCAATCAGGCATGGACATATCTCAACTTTACATATTTGGTGGGCCCGCCGTCCTCTTGCTGCCTGTCGTGCTGTTTTGTGTGCATCTCTCTGGATTGACCCGGTTGATGAATTATGCCCACAAAAATTTCGTGATGATGCTACTAATTTGATAAATGCTTTTGCTAAAAAAGCAGCATCCGAAATAGATTTGAGAGAGCATTGTTCTGAGGATATTTGGGCTAAGTGGAATGCTGTTGCAAAAAACAAATTAGATTCAAAAAATCCGACTCATCTGAATATACTTCGTTTTGCTCTACTTGATTTTATTGCGGACTTTGCCAATTGGGATAATTCAACTCAAAAAGACTACCTTGAAACTGCAAGAGCTTTAACACAATCCTCACACGAAGCATTGGGAGGACTTCCCGGTACTCGTCCTCTTGTAGTTGACCCTTTTGCAGGTGGAGGTTCGATTCCCTTGGAGGCACTGCGTGTCGGTGGGGATGCCTTTGCTTCGGATTTGAATCCTGTGGCTGTTCTGCTTAATAAAGTAGTATTGGAATATATACCGAAATACGGACAAAAACTTGCTGACGAAGTTCGCAAATGGGGAAATTGGATAAAAGAACAAGCTGAAAAAGAGCTTGGCGAGTTTTATCCAAAAGATGAAGACGGCTCTACACCTATTGCCTATCTTTGGGCAAGGACAATAAAATGTGAAGGTCCCGGTTGCGGTGCTGAAGTACCTTTAATGCGTTCTTTATGGTTAGTAAAGAAAAGTAATAAATCTGTTGCTTTGCAAATTATACCAAATCCCAAAGAAAAAAAAGTTGATTTTGAAATAATAAAGAAAGACGGAAAAAAATGGATTAAACAGGACAATCCCGAAATTGAGGTAAAAAATCCAAGTTTTGAAGGGACAGTAAAAAGGGGATCTACTACTTGTCCTTGCTGTGGATTTACAACACCTGTTACATCAGCAAGAACGCAACTTAGAGGAAGAAAAGGGGGAACAGATGATGCAAGAATGTATACTGTTGTTTTAATTGAGAACGACTCTTTGAACAAAAAATACAGACTGCCAAATCCTAAAGATATTATTTCAATTATTCATTCTAAGAAAAAGATTATATCAATTCAAAATGATGAATCAAATTCTTTATCAATAAGTAAAATCCCTAATGAACCTCTTCTGTCAGATGGGGCTCTTGGATTTAGGGTGCAAAAATATGGTATTACAAAATGGTGTGACTTATTTATGTCAAGGCAATTACTAGCATTAATTTATTATTCCAATTATTTTCATAAAGTATCAGTATTAACACATATAAATGAATTGAACATTATTTTATTAGCATTGGGTAAGATTTCTCAAAATATGTCATCTGTAACAAGGTGGCGTTCAGATGTTGAAAGAACAGAAGGAGCATTTAGTATGCAAACTCTTCAAATGGTCTGGGATTTTGCAGAAGTTAATCCATTATATGAAAATTATCCTATAAATCAAATTAATTTAATTGAAAAAATTATCGAACATATCAATGCTTCTAATATCTTTCCTGGAAATGCTGAAATGATGGATGCATCTCAAAACAAATTACCAGATGATAGTGTGTCATACTTTTTTACAGATCCGCCTTATTATGATGCAATTTCTTATGCTGATTTATCTGATTTTTTTTATATATGGTTACGACGTGGTACCGAAAACCTATTAACTAATATTTTTAAGGATGATTTAACCCCAAAGGTTCAACAAGCCATAATGAATAAGTATGAATTGGATGAAAATAATAATAAAAAAGATGCAAAAAATTATGAAAATAAAATGCAATCTGCTTTTAATAATTCAAGACGTATTTTAATCCCACATGGCATAGCAACAATTGTATTTGCTCATAAAAGTACTTCTGGTTGGGAAAATCTTATTGAAGCAACATTAAAAGCAGGATGGGTTATAACTGGATCATGGCCTATTGATACTGAAATGTCATCACGCATGAGGGCAATGGATTCTGCTGCTCTTGCTTCTTCTGTACATTTAGTTTGTCGTCCACGTGAAAATGAAGATGGTAGCGTTACAGAAGAAATTGGAGACTGGCGAGAAGTATTAACAGAATTACCAAAACGAATTGCAGATTGGATGCCACGACTTGCAAGTGAAGGTGTTGTAGGAGCAGATGCTATATTTGCATGTATAGGTCCAGCTTTGGAAATTTTTTCAAGGTATTCAAAAGTTGAAAAAACAAATGGTGATGTTGTAACTTTACGTGAATACCTTGAACAAGTTTGGGCGGCAGTTGCCAAAGAAGCATTAAAGTTGATTCTCAAAGATTCCGATTCATTGGGATTTGAAGAAGACGCCAGACTGACTGCTATTTGGCTTTGGACTTTATCAACTAACGGAAATGGTAAAAGCAAAGATAATGAAGATGAAGAAGTCCAAGATGAAGATGATGAAGAGTCAAAACCCAAAGGCAAATTATCGGGTTTCTTGCTTGAGTACGATGCGGCAAGAAAAATTGCACAAGGACTTGGAGCTCATTTAGAAAAATTAAGTCATTTGGTCGAAGTAAAAGGAGATAAAGCAAGGTTGTTACCTGTATCCGAAAGAATGAAATATCTGTTTGGCAAAGATAATCAGGCTCTCCAAGCCAAACCCCAAAAAAAAGAAGTACAGTCGAATCTGTTCAAGGAAATGGACGAAGTTATGAAGCAAGAATACAAAATAGAAATAGATACCGGAGATTCGGGTTTTACTGCCGGGAAAACTGTTTTGGATAAAGTACATCAATCAATGCTCTTATTTGCTTCAGGAAGAACCGAAGCATTGAAACGGATGCTGATTGAAGAAGGTGTAGGCAGAGACACACGCTATTGGAAGCTTGCTCAATCGCTATCTGCATTATATCCTTCAACCACCGATGAAAAACGTTGGGTGGATGGCGTTTTGGCAAAAAAGAAAGGTTTTGGGTTTTGAATTATATATATTGAGGTATAAAAATGAAAAAGTCATTATTCTTAATAGTTATTCTTATTAACACTACCAATTTTTGTATTAGTCAGAATTGGGGTAATGTAAATGTTTTCTTTTATAATCAAGAACCCTCTGATTACGCTTTGCAAATATTTAATAAAGTATTAGCTTCAAGTGATTATGAAGGACCGGATATAACATTAAAAGCTAATTATTATATACCAAATGCAATGGCTATTTCAGAACCTATTTTTCAAGCTGTATGGAATGGTTATATAATGGTTAATCAATTTAATGGGTATAAGAGATATATGTTATACAATCCAAATTTTATGACTCAGATTCAATTCGGGTGTGGTAATGAATTTGTAGCTTTAAGTATATTCGCACATGAATTGGGACATCATAAATACAATCATTGTGATAACTCACAAGATCCATGGTTAGTGTTTAAACATCCATGGCAAAAAGAATGGGAATCTGACTATTATAGTGGTTTTATACTTGCAAAATTAGGGGCTGATAGTAGCGATTTACAAATTTCTCAAAGATTAATGTTTAGTATGTGGGGTTCTTTAACCCATCCTAATACAGTTACCAGAATTCAGAAAATCTCAGAAGGATATCGAGATGGTGGAGGTATAGATAATATTCAAACTGGATTAATGAATATTTACAAACAGATAATGAATGATTTTACAAAATGGCACCAATGAATTATTAAAATGATATTTAATTATCGGGAAAAGACTTTATATGAGATATTTTTTTATTGGAACTTGCACAAAATTTGACTGTATTTTTTTTATCACTGATGAAAAACGTTGTGTGGATGGTGTGTTAGCAAAAAATGAAAGGATTTGGGTTATTAAATTCATATTACTAATGGATTAATCGTAAGTTAAGTATAAATTGTTTCATTTAATATTATAAATAGAAATTTTAATAAGTAATTATGTTGTATAAAATTATAGGAGTTATTTTATGAAATATTTTATTGTAATTTCCATTGGTTCATTAGCATTATTTATTGGATGTAGTACGATTTCTCCTACTCAAGAAATATTTGAGGGGCCATTAAAACATGTAAAAGTCAAGAAAGTAGTTGATGAAGACGATCGTTTAAAGGATTTATGGAGTGTTCAATCTATAGGTATTTCAAACAAAAAAATCCTTGAAAAAGAAGATGCTATCCTAATGGTCCCAGATACACTTAGTAATAACAAAGATGTAGAAATTTGGTTGTCATCAGATAGAGTAGGATCAAAAAATACATCTATTAAATTAAATAATGAAATTGATTGGAACTTTACTGATTTATCTACTGGAATACAAGGTTTCAAAATTTCTGTTGAAAGAATTGCAAAAGAAGCAAAAAAAGCACAAGTTAATCTATTACCTTACGGAATAATAAATATAAAATCAAAATTTACGTTCAGTGAAAAAAGACAAATAGAATATAAAAAAGATGACGGTACTAAGGCGATGAAAGACACTTTTGAAATTGTACTAGATCCAATAGATTATAAATTTAGATTTGACAAACCATTCAGTTGGTGGAATGGAATGATTACACCTCCAGTTCTTTACAAGATAGTTAGTGGTGATTTGGCAGAGTGGACATTAAAAGAATTCACACCATCTCTAGGTTATAATTTTTTTCAGTTCAATTTTAACAGTGATATTTTTCCATATTTAAGTACTGATATTTTATTAGTAACTACAAAGCTGCAGGAAGAGGGAACATATTCAATGTCAGGAGGTATTTGTTTAGATCTTTCTGGATATTTTCAGATAGGTGTAATTTTAACAGGAGTTAAACCCATATCAGGCAGATTAATTGTAGGTTTAGGAGTAGTAGACATTGTTAATAAAGCAACTAACATTGTAAAGTAGTTAATTAATCAGAAAAAGAAAGTAATTTAAACTAGGTAAGTTCACAGTGTGAATAATTAACTATGTATGTATTTTTACTTAAATAAAAATGATAAAGAACTATAAAGGTTTTAGAGACAATCTAGAGAAGATATAGAGAGGATACAGAGAATTTGATAGAAAATAATATTACTCATTGAAAAATAAAGAGATGTTCTATTAATTAAAATTGAGATTCTCGATAACAGTTTTTGAAAAATGATATAGAAAAAAAAATACAGAAGGTAATTTATGTCAATTAAACCTTGGTACAAAATAGTAACTCCTCGAGAGGATTTGAGGGAAGGAAAACCACTTGATGCTTCCGAATTTGCCGTACATTTAGACCATGTCAGGGATGGACATGCAGTAAAAGATTATCAAAATCCAGAGAGGTTCTTTGAAAGAACTTTTTTGTCGAAAAATTTAACTCAACTTGCTTGTGAAACAATAAGAAGATTATCGGGAATTACTACCGAAACATCTTCTGTATTCAATATGAGTACACAATTCGGAGGCGGTAAAACCCATGCTTTAACATTGCTATATCATTTGGCAAAAAACGGAAGTGCTTCTCATTCTTGGATGGGCGTCAATAAATTATTAAGTTCAGCCGGTGTAAAATCAATTCCTGAAGCTTCAACAGCAGTATTTGTCGGTACAGAATTCGATTCGTTAAGAGGACGAGGAGGAGATGATGGAATTCCTCTTAGAAAAACTCCCTGGGGAGAGATAGCTTTCCAATTGCGTGGCGAAGAAGGTTTTAAAATAATGAAAGCTCACGATGGAAAAGGAATCGCTCCGGCTGGTGATGTGATTCGTGAATTGTTTAAAGAAGGTAGTCCATGTCTGATTTTGATGGATGAAGTTATGAATTATATCAGTAGAAATCGAAAAAGCGGACTTTCAACACAATTATATGATTTTATTCAGAGCTTGTCTGAGACTGTACGAGGTAAAAAAAATGTTTCATTAGTAATATCCATTCCGAAGTCTGATACAGAAATGTCAACCGAAGATTTTAATGATTTTAACATTCTTAAAAAGATGCTCGATAGGGTTGGCAAGGCTTTTATAATATCGTCTGATAGTGAAACCATTGAAATTATTAGAAGGAGACTGTTTGAATGGGATTCAAAAGAAATTTCAGTAGATGGAAAAGTAAGTCTTTGTAAAGAAGCCATAGCTACTTGTAATGAATACTCTGATTGGATATTAGAGTATCGTAATCAGATTCCAAATTGGTTCCCAATTGATAATTCAAGAGAAGCTTTTTACTCATGTTATCCCTTCCACCCGGCATTAATTTCTGTATTTGAAAGAAAATGGCAGTCATTACCGAGGTTCCAACAAACCAGAGGCATACTAAGGTTACTTGCACTCTGGGTATCCCACGCTTTTATTAACGGTTTTAAGGGTTCTCATTCTGATGGATTAATTGGGTTAGGGACTGCACCATTAGAAGATGCTTTATTCAGGCAAGCAGTATTTGAACAACTTGGCGAATCCAAATTAGAAGTAGCAGTTTTATCAGACATAACAGGAAAGAATGATTCTTTTGCCGGAAGATTGGATAAAGAATCAACTGATTCAATTAAAAAAGCCCGATTACATCAAAAAGTATCAACATCTATATTCTTCGAATCATCCGGAGGCCAACTAAATAAAGTTGCTACATTGCCTGAAATCAGGCTTGCAGTCTCTGAGCCTATATTAGACATAGGAAATGTAGAAACCGTTTTAGATGAATTGTCTCGAAACTGCTATTATCTAAACATTGAAAAGAATAGCTATAGATTTGGATTAACACCTAACCTCAATAAACTTCTTTCGGATAGACAAGCAAGTATGAAAGATGAAGATATTGATGAATTGATTAAGGAAGAAATTGCTAAAGTATTTGTTGCCAAACCCGGAATCGAGAGAATATTGTTCCCAGAGCTATCAAATCAAATTCCTGATAGACCTCAATTAACATTGATTGTAATGGCAATTGATAAACATCTCAACAGCAAAGCTACGACCAATTTTATTGAATCTTGCACAAAAGATTACGGTCGGTCCGGCAGAACTTATAAATCCGCTTTGATATGGATAATACCTGATTCGTCAAATTCTTTAATAGAAGATGCGAGAAAGGTATTAGCTTGGGAAGATATTAAAGTGAATGAAATTAGTAAACTGAGTGAGGACCAACAAAGAGAGTTGAGTGAGAATTTTAAAAAATCAAAAAGAGATTTAATTGAAACGATATGGAGAACATATAAAAATGTGGGAATGTTAGGCAGAGACAATTCGATTATATATAAAGATCTGGGTTTGATTCACTCAAGTTCTTCGGATAGTATGCCATCATTCATTATTAACAGATTAAAAGAGGACGAGGAAATTACTGATGCTGTCAATCCAAACTTTTTAATTAGGAATTGGCCCCCTGCTATTAAAGAATGGTCAACCAAATCTCTTAAGGACATTTTCTTTGCCTCACCTATATTCCCAAGACTGCTTAATGCTGAAAGATTAAAGGAAACCATTTCAAGAGGTGTTTCTGGAGGTGTGTTTGCATATATTGGAAAAACATCTGATATTCATTATGAACCACTTTATTTTGAAACCGATTTAAATGCAAACGAAATTGAATTTTCTGATGAAATGTTTATTATCCAGGCAGATGAAGCAAGAAAACATATAGAACCTCCTATACTAACTTATTTAGAGATAGTACCATCGTATGTTACTATAACAAAAGGTCAGAAGTTCTCTTTTTCTGCTAAAGGAAAAGACCAGTACGGACAGCAATGTGAAATTCCAAAAGTTACATGGAATGCAACCGGAGGAATTATAGAAAATAATGGGTTATTCACTTCCGGTAAAGATGAAGGAGAATTTTTAGTATTTGCAGAAGCAAATGGAATCAAATCTGATGCAAGGGTAACAATATTGGAACAGAAGAAGCCTGGGAGTGAAACTAAACAACCATTAGGAAAAAATGTAATTAATTGGGAAGGTGAAATTCCGTATTTAAAGTGGATGAACTTCTATCAAAAAATAATTGCTAAATATGCAGGCACTTCTATTATCAAAATTGGAGTAAGTTTGGAGATAGAGAATAAATCTAAATTCTCCGAACAAACAATAGATGATATTAAAGCTGCTCTTAAAGAATTGGGTTTGAATGATGATATTAATTTTTAATATATCAAATACAATTACAAATCTATTTTCATTAGATATTGATATGAGCTGGAAAGAGTATTAGAAATTTGAGGCGGAGTGAAGATGAGAAAAGAACTAAAAGACTTCTACCAAAAGGTTTATGGTCTTAGCATTAAAGATTATGATTATACTTACAGGATAATAAAAAATATCATTGAAGATAGGTTAGCAATGACAATGCAAAAAATAATTAAGTTGGGTAAGAAAGCAGACCAAGACCATATTTCAGATGTTGCATATTATGATTTTTTAGAGTGCGAATATTTATGGCACTTCTGTCTGATTAGGTTACAAGGCATTTTTGAGGGTATCTTAAAACAGGAATTTTTTCCCAATAAAGAATTAATTGGATTAAAATCAAAAGTAAAAGAAATTGAAAGAAAAGGATTTATCATTGATAAATATAAAATCGAACTAATTGAGTGGGGAAAAGTCAGAAATAAACTGGTACACGAACCACCTGAACAGTATAGACCGGGTACAATTATTGAAAGTGATGTAAAAAAATATTTGAAATTTATAAAAACATTAACAAAAATTATTTTCAACCAAAAGACGAAATTAGGTCTTTAATTTTGTGATATTATTTTATAAAAAGATTGAAAAATTCAATGGAAAAGCAAACTTATTTTACATACTTAAAAAAATCATTTAAGTATTTCAATCTTTCTTATAAATGCAAAATTATCTAACATTAACCTGCAATAATATGAACCTGATGAAAGTTGAGTGCTATTAAATGAATATTCATAACTGCCAAGATATAAATTCTTATCATCAATTTTTAATCTTGTAATCCCATTTATATCCAATATTGAAAGATTAACTTTTCCTGATTTTCTTAGTTTAAATTTTATTGTGGTTATTCCGGATGTTGGATTTGGGAAAATTTCAAATGATTCAATACTATTCACTGAAGAGTTTATATCATCATCAACTGACATTGGATTATCTTTCAGTTTTAATACATGGATTTTGCCAATTATTGTATCAACATCGCTATTGTTATATGGACTTGAATAAATTAATGCAGAAGCAGTTTCTTCGGGACCAAATTCCAATCTCTGAACCATACAGGAAGCCCAGCCCATAAAATCTCCTGCCACTTTACCATAAATTATAACATCATTTGTTGTTCCCATATTATTTGTTTTATTGAACCAATACTGAGCCCCTACCAAATCTTTATTACCAATGCTTTCTCTAACTGCACCGATTGCGAACCCTCCAACTCCGGCAAGTGATGGATCAATTGCTGTTAAAGAGAATCCAAATTTACTATCAGTTGAAAGTCCATTAATGATTTCAGGCTCAACATCAAAACCTTTAGATAAATCATAAATGTAAACCCTGCCGTTATGTGTTTCTCCTTCGGATGTTGCTGATATTAACAATTCAGGAATACTATCACCGGTAATATCAATTGCTGCTAGTGTTGCTCCGAAATTCCCGAAAGGTTCTTTACCTGATAATGTTTTAACTAATAGTGGATTTCCATCGTTCCAATTATAAATTAGAACTTTTCCTGCTTCTTCATTGTCATTTACAGAATAAGGACAGCCAATAGCTATGAAGGATTCACCCTGCTTTGAAAAGATTGACAAAGTTGAGTTGTAGTTAATATCATTATCATTCATATCAAGAATCTGGAAATCTCCGGTTAAATCAGAAGAACTGTAGAAATATGCTATCTGACCGGCTTGGTTTGTTGTAGCAATAATATCATTATATCCGTCATCGTTTAAATCGGAGATGTTGGACAAATTGAAATAGGTAGTATTTTGTGGAGCATTGAAAACCTTTTCGGCATCAGTTTCAGGATTAATTATTTTTATTTGGCTTATTTCAGGGATAGCAAAAATCAATTCATAGTTTTTGTCTGAGTTTATATCACCTGATGAGATTGCAATTGTGAATTGATTTTCTGTTAGTGTTTTGATATATTGGAATTTTTCATTTCTATATATTTTATATCTTGTGTACTCTGGTTTAGAGTTACAAACAATGAATGAAGAAATATTTTTTTCAAACAAAGATATTATGTTTTGCGAAATAATTTGACCTTTACAAATGAATGTAACCATATATAATAATAAAAAAAATAAAATTAATATCATTTTTGTTTTATTTAAATTATTCATAACTAATCCTTATTATTTTATTGATTTACAAATTTTGTTAGACAAATTGTTCTTGTAATTTTTTTATCATATCTTCCAGTAACTGACGGACCTAGACTTAAATAATCAAGTGGATCAAAACCAAATTTCAATTTTTCTATGTTACAAGATACACCAAGGATACTTACAGTTGGTATTAAATGGCCTTTATCCTCCCAGTCTAGTCCAGCAGATATTCCTTTACTAATTCCAGCATTTAAGGCTGGTCCAGCTTCTTCCTGAGAAATGACACAATCTCCAACTTTTAATGTACCATTAAGAAATTCTTCAGGTACCTTTGTTTCTATATAAGATTCTAAATGTAATTCAACACCACTAATACTTCCCGACTCAGTAATTGTCATCTGAATGAATTTATTTGTTTTACATACTCCAGAACAAAAATATACATTTTCATAACCTGTGCCAACATTTGGATTTCGTGGTATTCCAACTGATGGTATTAGTGGATTAAAGCATGTTAATATACAAGGTGGTGAATCTGGAACTGTTACAGGAGTATTACCTGAAGGATCTATTAGTAAAATTGGATTATTTTTTACATAAATAAAAGAATATAAAGAAGGTTTACAGTTTGTATTTTTATTTAGTTTATCCCTACTTTCAAATCTTCCCATCTTATAATTATAAAACCTTGCTCTATAATAATATAAACCATTAAACTTTTCCTTCTCCCTTCCAGTATAAGAATACCTACTTAACCGAGATAAATAATTTACTCTTCCAAACCCATCAAAATCATTCTGCCCTACAACATTATAATTGGCATCAACATAACCGATATGACTTCCAAGCCCGTCTTTCAAAACCGAATAATTTTTGTCTCCATTCTGAATTTGGTAAATATCATCTATACCAAAGCCTGTTATATAGAATGTTGTGTCATCTGTTTGTGTATTGACATCATAGATTGCATCGAGGTCATCACCATAAACAACTTTTGTTTTTACTCCATTATTGATTATTGCTATTCTTCTGTCAAGGGCATCATAAACATATTCATACTTATTACCCTTTTTATCTGTTATTTCAATCAACCTTCCTCTTATATCCCATTTGTAGTTTACAGAATCATTGTTGTTTTTTTCAAGTATTGTATTGCCAGCAGAGTCATATTCAAAATTAGTTTTTCCTGCAATGGTAAGCCTGTCTTCGTTATAGGTATATATTGTTGTATCCTTCTCATTTGTTATGAGAGAATCCCTGTTATAATTTTTATCATAAGAATATGCTTTACTTTCAAAATAATTACCTGCTTCGTATGTAAGCTGGTTCATTCCGTCATAAGAATAATTGACTGTATTTACAATATTCTGAGAGCAAAAAGTATCCAAATCCTGTCTTGTTTTCGTTGTTAGATTCTCTGTTGCTAAAATATATATCGTATCAATCTGAATACCGGAATTGTAAATTGAATAGAGCCGGGCAGGATAATTTTCAGGTTTGTCCGAAATAACTAATAAACCTTTATTCTTTGTAATAGCAGATGCCAACGAAATGTTTTCACGGAATTTATCGTATTCTCCCAGGCAAACATTTACAGTAACAGGCATTTTATTTGCATTGTCATTCAAAATATTGATAACATTTATTTCAGGTGAGTCATTATTGTATTCTTTAATAATATTTATATTTTGTTCTTTCAATTTTGCCCTGAAAACATCCGTATAATTTTGTCCCAACAAATACACATTTTTGGCACCGAATTTCTGCATACCATTAAGTGTTTCTTGTGGAATATCGTTTGGATAGGTAAGTAGTACCGGAAATCCTGTTTGCACTGAAATTGATGATAGCATTGCTGCATCATAAGGTGTTTTTGAATCAACAAGGAAGCATGTGCCCTTTTTATTTGAATGATTCTCTGCAATATTTACTGCTAAAGCAATTCTGTCTTTTGTATAGATTCTTTCTGTTGAAGCTCCAAGAGCTTCGATTTCATATTTCACTCTATCTGTAATTATCGCTTCATCTCCCATTAGAATTGCATGTTTAGTAATCCCCGAAAATAATCTTTTTATTTCGTTGAATTCGTCAGGTGAAGCTATCAATTCTTTCGGGTCAACAAAAACGACAGGTACTTTTATACTTGAAAACATTGGGGACATCGAAATATAAGATTCAAAGCCATATTTTGGGCAGACAATAATTGTATCTGCACCATTTGGGAAGAATTGATTTGAAATTGATAAAGCTAAATTATTTTGAGAGTCTTCAATAAAGATAAGTTTCCTATCTAATCCGGGTCTTGTCTTAATATGCTGAGTCCTGTTCCCGTTTAAATCATATAAATAATTATCTCCAAAAGAAATATTCCCATTTATTTTACTAGTAATACTTTCAATCCAGTTTGCATTATTGTATTTATATTCTGTTGCCAGTTTATCTGTATGTAGTATTTTTCTAACAAGTCCATTTTCATAGTAGTCAAGTTGAATATTATTTATGGCTGTAAGGATATTATTATTATCATAAGAATAGACAATGGTATCTCCATTTGGATAAACCATTTTTGTTCTGTTTGGACCTTGATATTCGTACTTTATTGTATCACCATTGGATAATAGTGATATTAATTGATTTTTTTCATTATATTGAAATTCAATTCTTCCAGTTTTGTCCGTTGCGGAGGACATCAAGCCGTTTAGATTATATGTATATTCATTAACATCTTCATTATTATAGGTCTTTCTTATTAATTGGTGAGCATTATCATAGTCAAAATCAATAATATTTCCATTTGCATCTTTTTCCTGAATCATATTGCTTTGATTATCATATATATAGGTTGTCGGTGGGTCCGGTTCATAGGTCTTTCTATTCATTTTATCATACTCATAACCATCTACAGTTCTACTATTCCCATATTTAATCTGAATAAGATTCCCTGATATGTCATATTGATATTCAACTTTACATTGAAGTGCATCAGTAACACTGGTAAGCTGACTTAATGAATCGTAAGTGTATTGGATTGGATTCCCTTTGTTATCCCTATATTCGAGCTTATTATTTAATTTATCGTACACAGTCGAATCTGAATAGCCTAAAGGATTAATAGTAGAAGTTAATCTGTTTAAACCATCGTAAACGAATTTAGTTGTATCATTAAGAGGGTCAATTACTGCGATTTGATTAAAGTTATTATCATAAAGATAATTGTAAACTCTGTTTTGGAAATCAATTATTGATTTAACCTTGTTATTAGCATCGTATATATATTGAGTGATTTTTCCCTGAATATCTTGTTTATAAGTTAAATTTCCATTTTTATCATAAGTGTTTAACTCGTATCCTCCACTTGGAAGGATAGTTTTGATAAGTTTGTTATTATAATCATATTGATAGGTTGTTTGCCTTCCAAGAGCATCAATTTTTGATATGGTATTTCCATTACCATCATAGCTATATTGAGTATATGAGCCACCACAGCAATTATATGAAGCAATTTTTCTACCTCTTTGGTCATAAATATATTTGGTAGTATCACCATTGGGATTAATTTCCCGGATGAGTAGATTTGTACTATCGTATGTATAAATGCTGGAATCCCCTTCTGGAGTTGTTTTCCAAATCATATTTTCATTAGCATCATAACCATATTTTATTATTCTACCTTGAGGTGGGTTTTCTTCTTTCAGTTTACCGTTTTCATCATTTTTGTAAATAAAGATATTACCATTCGCATCAATCATTTTTGTTTTAAGATTTAAACTATCGTATTGGAACTGGGTTGTTTTTCCTAATGGTTGATTTACCGAAATCAAATTATTATTTGCATCATAATTATAGGTTGTGATATTACCGTTACCATCACTTTCCCAAGTTTTATTTCCATTAGCATCATAATTATATTGTAAAATGATATTATTTGGTTTTGTAACTTTTATCAATCTATTCATTGAATCATATTCAAAAATTGTTGTGTTACTGTTTGGATCTGTTTCGCTCAATTTATTACCCAAACAATCAAAAGTTCTTGTAATAATAGTGCTGTCGCCATTAAAAACCCTGATTTCTTTTACAACATATCCAGAAGTATCATACTCAAAATATGTTGGTATATTATTCCCATCATAAACAACCGTTGGTAATCCTTTATCGTTGTATTCAATCGTCTTTATTGTTCCTAATGTATCCCGCATTTTTATCATATTTCCAAGCGAATCATAGTCAAAATGCAGAATATTACCGGAAGCATTTTTTTCAGAATTAGCATCTCCATACTGGTTATAAGTGTAACTGTAAGGATAGCCATTCATATCTTTCAAAGTATCCCTGTTATTTTTGTTATCATAAGTATAAGATTCAATTTTGCTATCTGGAGTTTGTTGAGATGTTATTCTATGATGAACATCCCACAAGTAAATAGTTGAATCTCCTTTATAATTAAAAACAGTGGTTTTATGGTTGCTGGTATCATATTTAAATAATGTTACAGCTCCAAGAACATTTGTTTGTTGTATTACTCTGTTTGAATCACTACCAGTATCACCATATAAATTAGTAACAAATAAATTACCCCTAAAATCATAATATTTGATAAGTCTCTTATTTGAATCATACTCATATTTTGCTGTGTCACCGACTTGATTAACAAATGCATTTAAAGTAGAGTCCGGATTATAAAAATATTGTGTACTTCTATTTTTGCAGTCGGTAATTTGGGATATTAGGTTTGAATTATTGTAATAGATTGTATATTTTCTTTGTACTGGATCTGTGATTGTTTCTAGTCTATTATTTGTATCATAATCACAAACAACCTGATTGTTATTCCTATCAGATATTGATAATAATAAGCCACTGCTATCAAAGTTGTATTTAAATCCATATCTGCTTTTATATAGGAATTGGTTATTTATGAAAAATAAAGAATCCAAGTTAAAAGTATGTTTTTGCAAAAACATACCATTAAACTCTTGTTCTGTAAAAGTCCCATTATTATTATTAAGAAAATAAACTCTTGAGCCGTCTCCTTTATTGAGAATAATATAATCGAGACTATCATCGTTTACATTAGGATATTTTCTAAATAACAATTTTGCTCCAAAAGTGAAATTCCATCCTCTACCAAAAGCTAAAGTAGTGTCAACCAGACTGTTATATGTCCTCTCTAAAGAAATCCCAAATTTCCCTGGAATTTCAAAATCATTTTCATTTAGATAATAATTCCCATTCACAACATCCACAGGGTCTGCAATATAAATAGAATGACCCCAATAACCAGGTAAAGAATTTACACTACCCATTAATGGATCTTGAATTTTAATACCATTATACCAATTTGAATAATGATAGATATAATTTCCTATACAGGCCCATCCAGAATCTATTGTTTGAAGATTTAAATGTTTAATGAGTGTATAATTAAATTTCCAAACTAAGGAATTACCTTTTAAATTTTGTACTATACACAATTCATTAGATTCATTAAAAAAACAAACTGAACTATCCCCAAGAACTTGAAGATACATTATTCTACTCGACCTTTTTATACCATCAACATCATATATTTCCCAATATTTATTTCCGCTACTCCAACCTTGTATCGTTCTAAATAATGTTCCAATAGGGTTGTTTGGACATATTGAATTATCAGTTGCAATCCAGATTTGATTTGAGTTTTTGGGATTGAATGAAATCGACCAACTCGTAATATTGCCATGACAGTCCTGATTTTCAGGAGGAGTGTCTTCAAAAATCCTCCATGAATTGCCACCATCCGATGTCCTTAATCCACCATATTTGAAACCATTCATTGAATCCTTAAATAATCCAACCAAAAAGCCATTGTTTCTATCTTTAAATGTAAAAGCTTTAAATTCATTATGATATATCGGCTTAGGAGGATTACCTTGGAACAAGGATTCAATTGTTCTCATATTATTTGTAGCTCTATAAACCATATTATTATTATAAAAAAAACTTGTATTCTCATCTAAATACTGAAAATGTCCTATAGCATCCGGACATTTATCTGTACCCAAAGGTTCTGAACTACTTCGATTCCAAGTTTCGCCTTGATCCGTTGTATAATACCAAACGTAATAGTTAGAACAGGCATATCCACTTTCTGCAGCTATGAAAAACACAAAAATCGGTTGATATGGATTATTCTGGTATAATAAATTAATTTTTTTAGGACTCCAGGTAACACCTGAATTTGTTGATATTCTTAAAGTATCAGGATTATCCCAAACAATTACATTCTGTCCAAAAGCATATATGAATTGTGGATTCTGTGCTTTTGTTAATGACTTTGGCAATTTACTCCAAAATGCTTCTTGGCAGAAGGAACTATAAAGAAAGCATAATAGTATGATGACAAATGAAATCTTTCTCATAATAAATTCCTATGAAATTTACAAATGATTTATTTAAAAGTACATAATTTATTTGTTTAAAACAATAATCTTGTAAAAATTTATTCGATAATAGCTTTTAACCTTATCCTCAATCCCTCCCCAACACCACAAAACCTCCCCAGAAGCGAGGATGACTGTACTTAGGATTTTTCTTCATTTCCTTTTGTGCAGCTTTTAATGATGATTGTGCATTGCCTGTTTTCAACCAATTGTCATAAAACAATGTCATCAATTTTTGTGTGGCTTCATCATCCACTTCCCAAAGACTCATCACAATGTTTTTAGCTCCGGCAACCTGGAAAGCTCTCTGCAAGCCAAACACACCTTCTCCATTCATTACCTCACCTAATCCCGTTTCACAGGCAGAGAGAACAACTAAATCAGTATTACTGAGATTCATATTCATTATTTCATAAGCAGTAAGCAATCCGTCATCATTATATTGAAGAAAGTTTGTATCAGAATTATTTTGCAATAATTTAATAACATCATTTGCACCGGCAAAGACCAAACCAGAACGAAGTAAAGGATTATTCAATATGGAATAATCATCTTCTTTTGCATTTAGGTCTTCATCAAAGTAGCCATGAGTTGCTATATGTAATACATTGGGACTCACAATTTCCTTAATAGCACTTTCAGAACATGAATTTTCAATAAAAGCACTCGCTTGCCAGCCATTTAAATTGAATTGTTTCTTGATAGATTTTACTTCGTTTTTTGTTGCAGGCAATTCTGTCCAAAAATTTCCATCTTTTGTGCGTTTGAGTGAAACACCACTTTTATCATCTTTATTTTCAGTATTAATTTCTAATAGATTCTTGTTATCCATTCTATAATTATAATTCGGATTACCAAATAGAATTGCTTTTTTATTATAAGATAAATTATGAGTGATTTCTTCAGCTAAATCTTTTGTTGAAGATAAAAGATATATGTCAGGTGAATGTTCATTATTGTTATATGAAAAAAGAGAATTCAGATTAATTTTATTATATATTCCATCTGCAGAGAGATAAACTTTGCTGATTCCAGATAGTTTTTCCTGAATTTTACCCCAAAATCCATTTCTTAATTCTTTCAATACTATAGGTAAATTATTTAAATATTTTTTAATTTCAATGTGATTATGAATTAAAGAATCCTTGGGGTTCATCGCAAACATATATTTCTTGTATGAAGCAGATTCAAGTTCATTTCCGTTCTCAATTAATACATATTCAGGTGAATTCAATCCTTTTTTAATAATCAAAGCAGCATAGCTTATTGTATCAGTGAATCCCGGCTCCATCACATCCGATTTGTATTTATTCGATACTTTACCGAAATGCCTGAATCTGATTATTTCTATTGCAGCTTCATTATCCTTTAATGTGAATTGAATATCTTTCCAAGTTATATTTTTACTCCGATTGTATTGATACATCAATGGACAACTCAAGGATAATTCTCTTTCTGAATTATTTATACTTTGTTCTAATGTATCAGTATTAATTCTTGTATTTGGATTTTGTGAAGCATGATAAATTTTAGATAATAAATTAGTTTTTCGCTCAAGTTCAATATATTTTCTTTTTAATTCTTCATCATCAGTATTACAAATAAAATCGTGAAGTTTTTTTGATTTGTATAGTAATAACCCTTTGAATGTAAGATTATAGTCGTAAAGTTCCTGTATTAATTCCGGATTTGTTTTATATCGTATAGATAGAACATACCAACATAAGTAATCATAGTCTTTTTTCAAATCTTTAAGGAAAGCAATTCTCTCACTACTGCTTAAATTAGAAAAAGCATACTGAATCCTCATTAAATCATTTTTAATTACTTTTAATAAAAGGGAATCAGCTTCATCAAATCTGTTAAGTGCAACAAAAGTTTTTGCTAAATTGAAATTGTATCTGTAATAAAAATAACTGTTTCTTCCATTTGAAAGTTCAATCCATTCAATAGCTTTCTTAAACAATTCAATTGCATTATAATATTTCCCCCTTTTAAAAAATAAATTGGCGTATTCATTATTATATGATGACATTACAAATTGGTAATAAGCAAAATATTTTCTTTCGAAGAAGTACCATTCCTGACAATGATCTCTTACGGAATAAACATATTCCAATTGTTTGCCCGCTAATAAAAAAAAGGAATCGGCTTTTTCATATTCACCTAAACCGGTATAAATTACACCAAATCTTCTTGTTGTATTAGCTGTCTCAAGATATATAATGTCATTAATGTTTTTAATTTTAGATGCTTTTTCATTATATTTTAAAGCATCTCTAATGCTTCCTAATATTATATATATTTCAGATAAAAAATTCAAAGGTGTGTATGGTTGACTAATCGGTTCATACTTTAAAGCAAGATTTAATGATAAATTATAGGTTTCTATTGCTTCTTTATATCTTTTATTATATTCATAATATTTGCCAAGCCACCTTATTACCCAACCATAACATAAATTATCATTACCATACTTTTCCACAAAAATCTTTGCAGTCAATTTTAGTACAAATTCATCAAAAAATTCTTCATCAACATTTTCAGCATAATAACTAAGCATTGGTAATAATCTTGTTATATATTGACAACTTCCAATATCAATCGTTTTATCCAATTTCCATGTAATTGTAAAATTGATAACTATATCTATACCTCTCCTTATCATTTTTTCAACATCTAAATAATTATTCTTCTTCAATTGAATTGCTGCTATTTCAAAAATACTGTTAGCGTATTCTAAACTGTTTTCGGTATAAATTTTTCTTTTAAGTGAAGTATCCATTATAGCATATTGAAGTGCAATATCATATTCATCCAACTTTAAATTTAATTCTGCTAACATTGCAATTGTTTTTGAATAATTAGAATCCAGATTACCGAATACCTTTTCAGTTTGAGTTAGTGCCTTTTCTGCAATTGGCAATGCAGATTGATAATCTTCTATATTAATGTATGTGTTGGCACTATCGTACAATGCCTGCCATGTTTGTGAGGAAGCAGCTAAAAATGAAAATATTAATAAGATAGAAACGAAAATAATATTGATAATTCTCATAACTATTTATTTTGTGTTAATAAAAACGTAATCTATTTGCTAAGTTTTATCAATTGATAAACTTCAGCATCTATTTTCTTATATACATTCTTAAGGTTTTTCTTCTTTGTGATTAAGTTTTCTTTTGGCTTCTGTTCTATGTTAACAACAATTCTATTATGTGATTTATTGACATTCAAAATCAATCTCGATTGCAATTCTTCGCTTTTTTTTGAATCAATATTTATTACCCATTCAGTAATAATATTTTTCCCTTTGCTTTGTATCGCTTTAATACCATTTTCTTTTAATACATCCCGAATTAACAAGAACACATTTTGCAATTTATTTTCGCTTATGGAAGAATCCTGTGAATTACTCCTATCAGAATAAATCAGAGGTATTGCTTTTAAAGAAATTGTTTCATATTCTTTATCTACCTCTAATTTGGCAAAATCCTGTTCCTGTGATTGCTTTTCAGTATAAGATTCCTGTTCTTTATTTTGTTTTTCAATTTTCGACTTCTCAGTAATAATCATTTGAGATTTTTCGGTTTTGCTTGAATATTTGAGTATAAGAAAAACCGATAAGCCGATAATGAAAATAATAGGAAATGCAAATTGAGGAGATAAAATTCTAATATTCCCAATTCTTAATCCATCATAAATATTAGTAGTAAATACCTTGAGCTTCCTTGCTTGCATTGAAAAAAAACCTGGCTTTTGGCTTTTTAGTAAACGGCTTTTTATCATTATTTCGTTTATCATTTCTTTTTCTTCATCAGGAGATATATCCCGTTTTGGAATCTCATCAAAATGATTTTTAAAAAATGAATCAATGTCTTTTATTTCTATTTTATAAGGCATTATTTCACCTTTAATTATTGCCTAAATAATTTTTTAAATATTTTTTTAGTTTTTCTCTGCCCCTATCGAGCCATGTTTTCACTGTTCCTTCCGGAATATTCAATTGAACGGCAATCTTGTTTACACTTAAATCAGAATAATAATACAACAACATCACATCCTGATAATCCTTATTCAATTTACTAATAGCATTTCTCATTGCTTCGCTTTTTTCATAAAATAAGTGCAAAATTTCCGGATTATTATTATTCATATGATTAGCATTAATTCCTAAATAATTTTGATAATTTTTCTCGGCAATCCTGTCTTTCCGTTTCCATTGCAATGCCTCATTCTTAGCAATAGTGAATATAAGGTTATTTATATTACCTTTCTTCGGGTCATACTTATCACCTGAGTTTATCAATTTTATCCAAGCATTTTGCATAATATCTTTAGCATCGTCATAATCTGCAACAATCCTATAAATCATCTTAAACAGCCAGGGCTTGACAAGCCGGAACAGCTCTTCAAAACTATTATTGTTCCCATTATCACGGAAATCAATAAACAATTGATTTTCAATATCTCTTTTATCTATATCCATATATACTTTTTCGGTTCATCAGGTTTCATATATTTTCGGAAGAACAAACGAAAAGTTTAGTAAATGTATTACAAACATAAACTTACGGAATATTTTATAAAAAATCAAAAAATAATTGAAACCGATGGGGGAAGGAGAGGATATATAGGTGAAAAAGTATAATCAATAAGTTTATGAGGTTCAAAATGAAATCATTTATCATCCTTTTAGCTGTAATTATCCTTTCAAGTTATAATCTCATTTGTAGAGGGAATTTCGTAACTAAGTCACTAAAGCAACAATATCTGACATTAGACAATGGACGCCAGTTCATAAAATTGGGAAATACATGGCGTGAAGCTAATAACTATGAATTGGCTAAATATTATCTCGACAAAGGATATGATATTATTAAAAATAATAATAATGAATATTGGATTGCCGTTGCTTATGAATTTTATGGTTATTATTATAAAGATATTGGAGAATATGAAACAGCACTTCAGTATTTATATTCTGCATATAATATTTATAAAAGAATTATTACATTGCCCAATGGCAGTCCAAAAGCAGTGAAGAAGGTTATTTCAGATATTGAGAACAGTCTTGAACCAGAACTACAAGAGAGAACATACCCCGGTCCTGAACCTGATCATGAACCACCAGATGAATCAGAGTCAAATAATGATATTGAGAAAAGACTTAGCAGATTAGAAATTAGAGTAGATAATTTAGAGGAACGTGTCGAAGAAGTAAGCGGCGAAATATCAGAAATCAGAAACACTGTTGATAAGATATGGGAAAAGGTTAAAATCCCTACACCTCCACCTCTAATAATCCCTCCTTCATTCCATGGTAATGCCATTTCAATGATTGGAGTCGGTTTTGGTTCAACTTATGGAATAGGAGATATGAGATTTCCACCAATAAGTATTTCGATGAACTATAGAGTATCTGAAAACTATGAAATAGGATTATTTCTTGGTTATTCAAGTGAGTTGTATCAAAATATAAAATTTGACTATAGGATAGTAGGTTTGAGATTGCTATTAAGGATGTGGAAAGGTGAAGATTGGGATATTTCTTCAAGTTTAATGATTGGATATAATAGTTTGAGTGCTAATGCTCCATTAACTGGAATAAATGTATCACAAGAAAAAATTCTTTATGGCGGCATTGTTGATTTTCGATATTTCTTTTCACAAAATATTGGTGTATTCCTTGAAACCGGTTATGGATTGACTTATGCATCCGGTGGTGTTGTTTTTAGTTTTTAAAGTGGAGAAAATATGAAAAATATAAAATTTAATAAAATATTTATATATCTATCAATGTTGATTTTCATTGGATGTAACCGTTTTGATATACCCGTTGATACATCTCAACAGCATTTAACTAGTGAGCAAAAATCGAATATTATTAAAAGTATGAGAAATATATCTGATAAATTCAATGATATAATTATTAATGATTCTCTTTCCTTTGAGCAATTAGATCTGATTTTGAATGCAGATACAACAATTGATTATTTTTGGTATGACAGAGATAATCTATATGTTAAATATAAAAATGGTGGAACTGTTAATTGGACGAAACCAATTATATTTATTAAACCACCTTGGATAAACAAAGTTGACAAAAATTCTAAGAGTAAAGAAATACCGCTTGGGAAAAACCTTGATAATAACCTAATAAATGAAATAATTGGTAATAAAAAGGTATGTTTAATAAATCAGGCATATAATGATGAAAATAATTCTTATTGCAAAGAAATTATACAAGAGCTTCAGAATAATTTTCAGGGCAATGGGTTTGAAGTAGACATTATTAATGGTGAATCATTCAATCTTGAATTTATTAAAACAAAACTTACGAAATATGGAGTTATTTTTTTAATTACTCATGGCGGATTTAATAGTAATTATACTTGGTTTTTAAGTGGTGAAATAAATAAAGACTTGATGTCACTTTCAATAGATATTGAAGAGCAATGGAGAAATGAGAAAATTATATTTTCTAGAGGCAGAAAAGAATTAAGAGGAGGTATAGAAAAAGAAATTGAATATATTGGATTATCCAGTAAATTTATTGATGAAATATATAATATTAATTCTTTTCCAAATTCATTTTTTTATACTGTAGCATGTCAATCTTTGAAAGGTTTCGATTTAGCTACTGTTTTATATAATAAAGGAGTATCCATTTATCTTGGTTGGGATGAAAAGAATAGCATAGGAGCTTCATCAGGTAAATTACTATTTGATTTTTTACTTTGTGGAAGGACCGTCGGTGAAGCAATTGATGATTTACCATTTGAAGCAAAACATGAATATTTCAACCTTTCCAACCCAGATAGAAATGAGACAATAAATTATGAAGCTAATTTGAAATTATTCCCAAGAAACAATTATGTATTGGGAAGAAAAATAATAGGTAATCCAATCAATAATAATATTTATATTGATCTACTATGCCCTTTAAATGGTGCAGATTATGGAGACCGTGTATTAACTGTTACTGGCTCACTGATGAATGCAGAACTTGAAAGAGGTTATTTAGAGATTAATGGAATAACATCACAACTTTCTACTATTGATAATAATTTTGAACAAAGGGTATTAATTAAAAGTGGGGAGAATAGAATTAAAATTGTATGTTTTGGCTTTGATTACAATAATTCAAGAGCTATTGAAGTATCTAAAGATATTGTTTTCCAAGGAATTTTTGACCCATTTGCCTTATTCACAGAATTAAGATGGAATACTGATGATTCAGACGTTGACTTACATTTATTACCTCCAAATAGTACTATTAATGACCTTTGGACCGATATCGATTGTTATTTCCTTCATAAAAATCCATTATGGGGTGCCTTCTTAGATATCGATGATGTTAATGGCTGGGGACCTGAACATATTACAATTCCTAATTACATTTTAAGTGGTGAATACACACTATATATTCATTATTATGATAACCACGGAGCGGTCGGTCCAACTAATGCTTTTATTTCAGTTGTTACAAGTCAAAATAAACTAAATAATTTTGGACCATATAGTTTAACAACAAGCGGGAAAGAACCAAATTTCCACTTAGGTGATGTCTATGAGGTTTGTAAAATTATTTATCCAAGTGGTGAAATAATTCCAGTTAATAGAAAAGTATATTTAACAGGTATATCAGGTAATAGAAAAAATATATCAAAATAAAAGTTATAAATTAGGTGGTTTATGAAATTAAAATTTTATACATTGCTTCTTGTATTAGTCATTTTCATCTCCTCCTGTGCCTCACCCGGCTATGGGACCTTAATCACTGCATCAAAATCACCGGGAAATTATATTGTTAATATTCCTCAAAATAATGAGGTGAAGTTCAGAAAAGAAGGGAGTGGTTCGGTCGTTACAATTTTGTGGTTGTTTTCTTTCGGAGATGCAAGCATATCATCAGCAATGGAAGATGGTAATATAGTTAAACTTCATCATGTAGATAATCAGGTAATCTCGATATTAGGATTGGTGCATGTTTATACAATAAGGGTATATGGGGAGTGAAATAAAGTCATTAAAAATTCTAAAAATGTATATTTGATGAATAATTATTTCTTATAATTTTATTTCAATTTAATCATGAGGGAAATATGAATAAGCTTTTCTATCTTTGGTCTATAATCCTAATTCTATTACAATTATCTTTTGTATTTCCACAGCCATATTATAATAATAAAACCGAAAATAATTACTTCATCGAAAACAAGGGACAATGGAATCAAGAAATTAAATATCTGGCTAAACTCAACGGTCTGAATTACTGGATAACTACTAATGGCGTTGTATATGATTTTTATAATATTGAAAAATCTAATGTTATTTCTAAGGAAAATAAATTGCTTGATTCAAAATCAGAATCCTTGTCTGATGATATTTTGCAAGAGACTTTTACCGGTCAAGTAGTTCAAATGGTATTTGAAGGGCAACTATGCAACGCAATTTATGAACCATGCAACAAGCAGGATACTTATTATAATTTTTTTTGCAGTAATGACAAATCTAAATGGATTTCTTATATACCTGTTTATAGAGAAGTAGTTGTAAAAAATATATATAGAGGTATAGACAACCGATACTATTTCGATAATGGCAGGATTCGTTATGACATTATAATAAATGCTGGGGCTGATTTATCACAAATTAAAATGCTTTACAAAGGACATAGTGGAATGCGAAATAATGACAAAGGCGAATTGGTTTTTGAGACCTGCCTTGGAAATATAGAACAAAAAAATATTTATGCTTATCAGGAAATCAATGGGTTAAAACAACAAGTAGAATGCAAATTTAAATTTAATTATGATGAGACGATTGGCTTCGTTATTAAGAATTATGATTCAAGTTTGGCTTTAGTAATTGATCCACTAATATGGTCAACTTATATTGGTGGAAAAGATTATGACTTTGCACGTGCAATCTGTATTGACTCATCACAAAATGTAATTGTTTCAGGTTATACAAATTCCAATGATTTTCCAACTACAGTAGGTGCTTATGAAAGAATTCAAAGATATAAAGATTTATACGTAAGTAAACTAAATTCATTTGGCTCTGAACTTATTTTTTCCACTTTAATTGGTGGGTCAGATCAAGATTATTTAAGAGCAATGAAAATTGATGATCAAATGGATATTTACCTTACTGGTATAACATATTCTAATGATTATCCATGTACTTCTGAAGCATTAAAAAACACATACGAACCATCTGGTGATGCATTCATTACTAAATTAAATAAATTCGGTAACGATTTAATTTATTCATCTTATTTTGGACATGGGTGTTCTGCAGCTGCTTTAGCTATTGATTCAAATAAAAATGTATATATAGCTGGACAAGAGCATGTAATTAATTTTCCGACAACAGAAGGAGCTTTTTCAAGAAATACCAAAGGGTTAAATGATGGATTTGTCGCAAAATTTAATTTGGAAACTCCCGAAATAATTTATTCAACACTTCTTGGAGGAGACCGAAGTGAATATATAAATGACATTGCGGTTAATAATCAAGGAAATGCGTATGTTATCGGTGAAACAACTTCTGAAAATTATCCTACTTCTTCCGATTCTTATTGCAGAGAAAAAATAAATGGAACTGGGAAAATGGATGTTTTCGTTTCTATATTGAATTCTGGAGGTACAGATATAATAAGTTCTACATATTTTGGCGGTAATGAAAATGAGTGGGGAAAAAGTTTAGTATTAGACGATTCAAATAATGTAATCATAGCCGGATATACTCTTTCTGATAATTTACCAACTTCTAATAATGCTTATTGCAGATATAGAAAAGGGAGTAATGGGTATGATTGTTTTATTACAAAATTCAATACAAATCTTTCAAAATATCATTTTTCAACTTTTTATGGTGGTGATGCAGGCGAAGTAAATGGTGAGAATATGGATTATATTGACAAGTGGAAATCAAATATTGTAATAGATAAATTCAGAAATGTTTATATTTGTGGGGTAACTTCTTCTAAAAATTTACCAATAACAAATGATGCATTTCAAACAACATATTCTTTTTTACCAGATGCATTTATTGCTAAGATTAATTCAGATGGGAGTGATTTACTATATGGTTCATATTATGGTGGTGGTGGACTTGATATATTTACTGGCTTAGCAATAGATAAATTAGGTAATGTATATTTATGTGGTGATACTGAAAGTAAAGATTTACAAACTACAACAGGGGCTTTTGATGAATCATATAATTATGGATTTGGTGATGGTTTTGTTGTCAAGATTAAATTGTCTATTGATACATTAACTCCATCAATTATCATTACTAATCCAAAGTCAGGTGAAGAATATAAATGTGGGGAAAAAAATTGTATAATTAAATGGAATGCAAAAAACATTGAAAAAGTGAATATTTATTATTCATATAATAATCAACAATGGATAAATATTGCTGATGATATTGATGCTTCTGTCGGCTTATATACAGAATGGGTAATACCTTTTAATTTGAGCTGTAATTATCAAATAAAAATAATTGATTCAAAAAATTTAAATAATTTTGGAGTGAGTGCCGATTTTTGTATAATAGATAAGATCGATTTTCAACCAAATCCAGATGGTTTCAGATTTAATAATTCTGAAGAAAACATTTGGCCCCATTCCTGGTGGGAAAGTATTAGATCTAATGAACCATATGATGATATAATTTTCAAATTTTATGCTGGCTATTTATCAGGTGAATCAATACCCCCAGAAATCTTTCCTGATTGGAATTTATTTGTTAATGCATTTGGAAGTGATTATGCTTATTTTTTAAATAGATGGTTTAATCCTTTTGCAATTTGGAAATGGAAAAGAATATCTGATGTTTGGGGTGGTTCTTGTTATGGTTTTACTAATTCAAGCTTATTATATTATTCCAATTATCTTCAACTTCCTGATAACATTATTCATACTTATGATATTCCAATTAATGGTGAATCAAGAACTACAATTAATAAGTATTTTCTTTATCAATTTAGTTCAGAATTTTCCAACCATTTTCGGGATGTTTATAAATATACACCAAATCAAACAGTAGAAGCATTAAAGACAAGTTTTACAAATGATAAAAGCCATAATTGTGGTCTTAATTATTATTGGAAGAATGGCAATGGCAAAGATTGCGGACATTCAGTTGTACCTTATAAAATTTCAAGAGGTATAGATATTCAGTCAAGCCATCAAATAGATTCTGTGTTTATTTATGACAACAGGTATCCAAATGATTTTAATCAATGCATTTTAGTGGATGTTGATGATAATTCTTGGAAAAATAATAAAAATCCTGAAGAGAAAGGTGGTTTATTTATACCAGATATTGACATTGAAAAGTATAGTATTCCTATTCATCCTGGAATTAAAGCTGGAGTAGTAATAAAAAATAACCTATATAATAATATTTTGTCAGAAACCAATTTTTATGATATTTATTTCAATCCCTCTTCAGATGTAGTTCTAACAAATTCAAATAATGAACAAATCAATAATAGTTCACTTAATAATACTAACATTCCCGGGGCTATACCAATTTTTCCAATAACAGGTAGTGAAAGCTTAATAATTGGTTATAATATTCCAAATTCCAACAATAAAATTTCTATTACCTATAAACCTGAAAGTACGATTAACAATTATTTGACTGTATTAGGGGAAAATATCGGCTTTTGTAGTAATTTTATAACGAATTCAACAAATGATTTTCAAAAATTTTACATTGACCAGAGTAATGATAGTGTTAGTATTTACTCGCCATTTTTAATTAATAAATTCGATGTTTCATTAGTCTTTCAAGGTTCAAAAGTTGTTAATTTGATAAATTGTACGCTAAAACCTGATGATATTTTAAATTTTAAATTTATAAATAATGCAAAAAATTTTATTATTTATAATCCTAATTCATTAAAGACTTATTATTTATCATTAAATAATTTTGGTAACAAATTCGATAGTATCAGTTTTGAAAGATTACAAATAAATAGAAATGAAACCCATGAAATTATTGTTAATAATTGGGAAAACATGCAAATGAATGCCACGCAATCAAATGAAATTTATCTTAGGGTATATCTTGGAACTTCAGTGAATCCTTCTGCTATAATAAAGGATAGCTGTTTGAATTGTGTACAAACAGGAGTCAATGAAAATGAAAATAAGCCAACTACAACATTTAAAG
Organism: Bacteroidota bacterium; assembly: GCA_004322215.1. Taxonomy (GTDB): domain Bacteria; phylum Bacteroidota; class Ignavibacteria; order Kapaibacteriales; family UBA2268; genus XYC2-FULL-35-21. The sequence continues at coordinate 176,376 of SCSM01000007.1, forward strand.
TTTCTCCAAATCCAACATCAAATAAAATTTTAATAAAATATGATTTGTACAATCAAGGGTATATATCTATGTATTTGATAAATGAATTAGGATTGGAAGTTGCTAAATTAATAGACAATAAATTTGTCGGATCTGGTGAGCATAATCTTACAGTTGATGTAAGCAACCTGCAAACCGGAATTTATTTCTGTATTATTAAAAATGGTAATCAATTTAGTATAGAAAAAATAATTATAATAAAATGAAAAATTTCTTCATATTAAAATTATTCTATTTTTATTTTTATAATTTTTGAGGTTAATATGTGTTACAGAATTTTTGTAATATTAATCATCTCATTATCTTTCTTGATTAGCTGTAAGAAAGATAATACTACAAATCCTGAATTATCATTGAAAATTACAACCCTCTCACCATCTGCAGGTTGTATCGGAGGTTTAATTACCATTACCGGAACAGGCTTCGGTTTTTCACAAGGCATAGTCAATTTTAACGGAACAGTCGCAAGTGTTTATTCAAGATGGAGTGATGATGTAATAGAAGTAAACATACCAAATGGCGCAACAAGCGGAAAAGTTTCAGTTATAGTAAATGGTTTGAAAAGCAATGAAGTTGATTTTATTGTACATATATTTGATACAACAATTGCAATAAATATATTTGGTCAAATATGGATGAAAAAGAATCTTGATGTTGACCACTATAGGAATGGTGATATTATACCTGAAGTAAAGGACTCAGTAGCCTGGTCAAAGTTAACAACGGGAGCGTGGTGTTATTACAACAACGACCCGGTTCTTGGGGCGATATATGGCAAGTTATATAACTGGTATGCGGTGAATGATCCCCGAGGCTTAGCGCCTACGAGTTGGCATGTACCCAGTGAAGGAGAATGGACAGAACTCGAAACTAATATTCATCAATATTGGGGAGGCTATCCAGAGCAAGTAGGAGGAAGGATGAAAGAGACTGGAACAACGCATTGGAAAACCCCAAATGAAGGAGCAAATAACGTATCCGGTTTTACTGCCCTACCAGGAGGATTCCGCACCTTCGACGCCGGATTCGATACATCACACTATAGCGGTATAGGAGAAATCGGAGAATGGTGGTCCTCTACGGAATGGCAACCAGACCGCTTTTACCAGGCAGGTGCACACTATAGGGTACTTGACAATACCTACTCAAATATTTTCAATAACGGCTATGGCATGGATAAGCGTCTAGGGCGATCTGTTCGTTGCGTATGGGATTACAGATAATGTAGTTTTGGGTGCTATTGAAGTCATTGAAGTAAATGATAATTTCATGAAAAATTATGATAATAAATAGTCCGATCAATTGTGGCGATGCAAGTTTTTAAACATATTAGAATGGTGGTAAAATATCATACCATACCTTTTTTCGGAGCTTGATTTTGAGGTTTTTCCGAAATTGGCAAAACCTCAATTATCAGAAAATTCACTTTCAATAGCTAAAACATCAGCACAATTACTGACCATAGAATATGCTTTCGTCATTAGATTGTTGTACCAATCCTCATCCTTCAAATGCAGAAGAATGGAATCAGCCAAACCTGAATAGTCTTCAATATCGACAGCAAGTTCTTCACTTTGTTTATATACCTGTCGGGCAAACTCAAAATCTCCGAGTTCCTCAACGATGGTCTCAGCTACACGCTGATAAACATAACATGAAGATAGTGAAACAATAGTTGCATTATCATCTTTTGCCTTTTCTTGTGGTATTTCATTTTTATTTTCTTCCCTTTCATAACAAAAGGTATCCCGATGGTTGTTTGCAAATTCTATAACATCCATTATTACTTGACGTAAATTTTCCTTATTGAGCAAATTCCCACTAAAAAACCCAATAACCATATCATGCAAATTCACTTCTGCACTTTGTTCAAGTTGATTGACCTTATCAATCCATGTTCCGTCTGAATTTTTTTTATGCCACATAATAATTCTATTCAATGACAATACTTTTAATTTCTTCAATGAATTCATCAACACTAAGATTCTTGGTAAATCCCCAAAGTGTATGTTTGCATTCCGATAATTCACAGATTGCTGATTTTCTTTTGTTATGGTACTCTAAAGTAAAATACCGGAAATTCGGTTCAGAGTTCTTATCTGTTTTTCGATAAATTATACCAACATAATAAGATTCAGTCATTTCTTGGGGGACAGGAAGTGTAATTACAACAATAGTCAGAAATTCATCAATTACTTTTACTATATAAGGCAATCTATCAACTTCTATTTTCTCTGCATTCGTATCTAATTCTTGAATTTCAGAAAATGTAACATCCCAAAGTTCTTTAAGGTGTTCGGGAATTGAATCTCGCCAAAACTCTATGCTGAACATATCTAAACTCGCATCAGGATGTCTTTGTATAAAATCATAAAGAAAACCTTGAGCAAAGAAATAATGTTGTTCACGGATATCTTTTATTTCAGTTGATACTTTTTCCATTTGTAACACTTTAACAAGTTAAATATTATTTAATGTTTTTTTACTTCATATTCGTCAAGTTCAGTAACATAATATTCAGCTAATCCTAAAGGTAGCTTATAAGTAAATTTGTCAGCTCTTTTAACAGAGTGAAAATAGTTTAAAATCTTTCCATAATAATTATCATCATCTCTTGAATACATTAATTGAATCTTATAGCCTAATTCTACCATTTGGTTTTTAAATTTATCTATATCTTCTGGTTTTAATGTTTTAAAAGCTATATAATATGGCTTTCTAAAAAAGGAAAAACCGGATTTATTCACCTCATTTGTTGCATATTTACTTGCAGCTGCAACAACACCTGTAGCAACACCTGTAATAATCTCCTTCTTATGTTTTTTGGCTTCTTTTAAACCTTCTTTGGCAAGGTTTGTTCCAGTTTTTGAGATTGATTTCCATAAATTAGAATATTTCGACATGATACCTCCAAAAATTTATTAATAAAAAGGATATTTCCACAATTTTGCTCTTCTGAATAGTATCGCTAAACACAGTAAGTGAAACAAAATGGAAATCAGACAGTTATCTAGACGTGTCTTCTTACTGTACTCAAGCACTGAAATTAGCGATTTAATCAGAAGAACGATAATAAGAATACACTTACAAATATTTAGAACAAGCTATAAGTTTATAGCTTATGCATCCTCATAAATAAAAAATTTATTTTTTATATTAAAACAAAATTCTTTTCTATTTCACATTCTAAAGAATTTGGTATCAATCAATAATAAAAGCTATTTCAAAGAAAAGTAATTCGGTAAATCTATATTATTTTTATTGCTTATTGTTTTATTAAAGCATTAAATTAGATAATATTTTCAATACTAACAAGTAGTTTTTTCCGTTTAAATTGAAAATATTTATTTCTATTTCCCAATCGCTTCCTCATATATCTTCCTCAATCGCTGCTTCAGTGATTCGGGTGATACCACTGTTATAGCTTCTGTCCAGCGGAGAATCCATGAAATGAAATCCGGCTGGAGTGGGACTTTAAGACGTAAAATCATATTTCCTGTCTTATCAGAAGTTACTTTCTGTGAAGGATGCCAGGTACGGTTTTCAAAGTATACAGCAAAGTCTTTTCTTATCTTGAGAACCACATCCGATAATTCACCATCCATTACAGCAAACCTTGCCTGACGGAACTTCTCATAATCGAACTCAGGATATTTCCTGGATTGATAACTTGATTCTTCAAGATTGATGATGTTTTGTACCGCAAAATTCAGGAATGCCTTATGTTTCGACAAATACCCAATAAGGTAGATTGTCCCTCCGTAAGTAAAGAACGATTCAGGAAAAATATCATAGCTTCTTACAATCCCTTCATCCCACATTTTTTCATATTCCATTTTAACCCATGTTTTTTCGTTAATATAATTAAGTAACTTGCTGATTATTTTGTGCTTGTATTGGTAATTGTAGAAGCCGGGATTCTGGTCCCAATATAGGGCATCTTCCAGGATAGCATCACCCGGAGCAAGTGATTCTATTTTTGCTGTCAAACTGTTAATATCATTTTCAATTTCTGTTCCTTTGAATGTTTTAAGGTATGCTTTGAGAATATAGAATGAAAGCAGTTCGCTTGTTTTGATTTGTGTGGGAAGAGTAATCTTTTTGCCTCTATTGAGACGCCAGAAGCTGTTTCTGCCTTTGTTTTCGGATTGAATATAATCGGAATCTTTCAATACCTGCAAATCACGCTGTACACTGCGTTTTGATACATCTCCAAATTCCTCATTTATTTTCTCCAGCACTACATTTGATGTAAGCTTAATATCCCGCAAAAAAAGGTTGTAGATGATTAACACTCTTCTTGCCTGCTCTGATTTTTCTTCTGTATTAGCCATAATTTAAATTATCCTTTAATTATGCCACTTTATGACGCAATATAAATTAATTTTGAGTCAAAAGCAACAGTCACTAAACTTAATTTATAGGTGAATTATGAAATTATCAATTGAGAAACAAAATGAGATAATCAATAAGAAAAAAAAACTTCAGGAAGTACAACAAATTCTAAAAACTGAATTTGTCGGCATCGACAAAGTTATTGATGAACTTATATATTTATTCGAATCATGGTATCTTTTCAGCGAATACCAATTGAAACCACTTATAATAAATCTTTGGGGTATGACAGGCATCGGCAAGACATCTCTTATTAAAAGAGTAGTCGAGCTATTGGATTTAGATGATATTTATATTAATCTTGATATGGGTTATTATTCCGATTCCGGAAATATTAAAGCAATTTTAACAGATGATTTCGACCATGTGTTGGGTAATTCAGGTATTATATGTTTTGATGAGTTTCAGCTTTGCAGAACAATTAACGAAGGGAAAAATGAAAAGAATCATTCAAATTCGAGAATATTATGGGAAATTCTGGATAAAGGGAAATTTACAGTTTTTGATAAACCAAGATGTATATATAGACTTCAGGATTTAAAAAAAATTCTTAAAGAATGTATTAGAAGAAACATTGAAGCTGAGAACGGAATGATTGTTAAGAATAAGGAATCATTTATAAACCTGGTTGACAAAAGTACTTTATTTCTGGGTAGTAGTTATGAATTTTACAATTATAAAAATCGGCATAAAGAAGAGATTGGGGATGTTTATTTATTTCCAAGAAATTATTATGATGACATTTATAAACTCGATAATTCAGGGTTTGATAATGTAACAGAATATGAACAGTTCATTATGAACAAACAGCCATCTGAGTTAATTGAATATATTGACAGTATAATAAAATTTGGAAATAAGCCCAGAGAGTATGATATGAGCAAGTTTCTAATCTTCAATGTCGGTAACCTCGATGAAGTTTACCACTTCAGTTCTGATATGAATCCGGACAACGACCCGGACTGGTTCTACAATCAAACCTTGAAAATCAATATTAATGATATTAAAATGGCACTGCAAAAACGTTTTAGAAATGAACAGATTTCCCGGCTCGGTAATAATCATATTATTTATCCTGCTTTCAGCTCTGAAGCCTATCGTAAACTAATTGAACTGAATCTTAATCAATTTAAACAAAAAGTACAAAACATGTTCGGTCTGAACATAATTTTTGATGCATCCCTTCAAGATATTATTTTTAAAGAAGGTGTTTATCCTACTCAGGGAGCAAGACCTGTGCTTACAACATTGGATAGACTTATTGAATCAACCACCGGAAAAATCATTAATGATATTTTGGAGCAGAATGAAGAAATCAGCAAGCTTGAGTGGCTATTCGAAAACAGTGAACATCATATCAAATTCTATAATGGCAATGCCGTTCCTGCATTTGAGAGAAAATATCCTGCCGAACTCAAGATTGAGCCACACAGGAAAATAAAGAAAGATGACAGACAGTCATTGCTTGCAGTTCATGAATGCGGACATGCTATTGTTGCCGGATTAATCACACATATTGTACCTGTTAAAATATCGTGCTATTCCTCTGTATCAAATAATAGCGGGTCTCTTCAGGATAATACACCTACTGATATGATGACCAGGAGACTGCTGAAAGATAGAATTGCCATTGGGCTTGGAGGAATTATAGCAGAAAAAATAGTATTCGGCGAAGATAATGTAAGCACAGGCAGTTCCGGGGATATTAATAAAATCACTACATTGGCTATTGATTCAATAAAGGAGGATGGAATGGGCAGTATTCCGATTTCAATACAGAATCCTTCGCCAAGTACAAACAGCTACTTCCGCTACAAGGAAAAGTACGATAATGAAGCTATTGAACTTATAGAAGAAGGCAGGCAAACAGCAGAGGACATATTAACAAGGAACAAAGAATTGCTATTGAAAATGGCAAAGTATCTTCTGAAACATCCGACAATGAACAAAGCAACGATGCTCAGATACTTCAGGAAATATGCAATTGAGGACTGGGTTCGCACCGAAGGTTTCATCAAAAAAGAGAAATATTTTGGATTGTTGGAGTATATGAAATAATTGGTTATTTTACAATGTCAATATACTACCGAAATAAACTTACTATATATAAATCAGGGCGGAAGTTCTGCGAGAAAGTGTGTGGGGATGTAGAGCAAGATTTAAAAATTTAAATTTAATAAATAATTTGGTGTTATATGAAAATTCTTAGCTATTCAGAACGAGGAATTGTTAATTCTTTATTCTATGAAATGAAATTCGGTAAAGCTCATCTCTTTCAGGAGTTTTTAAAATTAATATTTTTCCCATTTCGAGAAACAGAGAAAATTGATTTCAATGTAAATCTCGAAAATGATATTACAATTTTTATTGAACAGTCTTTCTCAGATTTTGGTGATGCTGATATTGTTTTGCTTTTCAAAGATAATACAATAGGTAACACAATTATTTTCATTGAAGCAAAGGTTTGTGCTGAAAATGAGTGGTTATTATCGAAAAGTTATGAAGATTTTGTCTTTGGTGTCAATCAGATAAAAAAGGGCGAGAAGGCTGAAGGACACAGTTCAAATCTTTTTACTCAATTATATCATAAGTATCATTTGATAAAATTTCTTAATTCAAATGATGAAGAAGTATTACTTGAATTATCTCCAAAGGGCTTAAATGGAAAGAGGTCTATAGGAAAAAATGAGACTGTAAGAGAAGCTATTGAAATATTTAAGAATCATGGAACTGATAATTGTTTTTATGTAGCATTGATTCCTGAAAAGGAAATGAATCATTCAACAGATTTATCTTATATCCATTATGTAGAAGACTGGTCTGATGCCAAAAATAAATTTGGCATCATAACTTGGCGGGATGTACATGAATATGTGAAAAATAATATAAAGTATTTTACAAATACTGAAGCAGTATTTTCACATAATCAATCTTTAGGGAATCAGAAAAGAACAAAGAATCAAATTTATTATCCGGAAAATTAATGGTTTAATTTAAAATGGAATAATAAATAATAATTGTATAATTACATATGGAGAAATTTTAAATGGAACGGCTTAATTATTTTAATCCTTACAATTCTAAGGAACCATATTATGAAGACCAATTGACAAGAACATTTTTGGTTTTGATGAAATATTCTTTTCATGTTGTATCAATTTTTTATAATTATTGTTTCAAACAGTTAAATAATTCTAAATCATATACTGAGATTTCCTTGCCATATTTGGATGATTTGATTAATGAAGAATGGAAATTTGAAACACAAAAAATAAATCCTGAAATCAATTCTGAATTACTGCTTTCTGTGTTGATAACTGATGAAAATATTGAAAATGAGAAAATAAATATTGCCAGAATTAACAGAGATGCCCGGTACGATGGAATAATCACAATTGGTAATGAAATAACAATAATAATTGAAGTGAAGCCACAATCTCAAAATGTAAGGGATGCTCAATTATCACCATCCGGGAAAAATCTAAGTGACGAAACTCTAATTATTGGCATACCGGTAATACTGCAATGGAAAGAAATCATACGCAAATTAAATAATTTACTTGTACTGCCTGTTTTGTCTTCACAAGAAAAATTGATGATAAATGATTTCTTATTTTATATTAATGACAACTATCCTCAATATAATCCATTCATTAATTTTGGTCTATGTCAAAATATTGAAAACATCTTATACAATAGAATAAAAAATTTACTAAAATCAATAGTAACAGATGAAGATTTTATTGAGTACCACAGAGGTTGGGGATATATAATAAATCTATCAGAAAAGTTTAATGAAATTTCTCAGATAGGTTTAATTCTAAACTATAATAATGATAATAGCTCCTGGTATATAGAATTAATATTTTGCTTCGGCTGTACAATTAGGCAATCAAGATTTTTATATGATAAAACCTTAACTTTAGACATTCCAAAAAGAGAAGGATGGCTTATTGAACCTAATCCACATGTTTCCTTTAGAAGTCAAAATTTAGTCTTTTTCAAATCTAAGATAGAGGTTGATGCATATTTAGATTATTGGAAAAACAATAAAGAAGAAATTAGGATGTATAAAAGAAATGAAATTGATACTTTTTTAACTAAATTAAATGAAAACAATATTATAAATTATGACAATAATGCTATGGAAAAAATGCAGGAGAAGTTTTATAATACAAAAATTCCTTCTCTTAATTTTTCACCGGAAATTGCCTTCAAATTCAAAATTAATTCAGAAAAAGCAATCGTATTGGATAAAGATTTGAGTCTAGCAAATTTAATAAAATATAAAATTGTCGAGTGTATTAGTTTTATAGGAGCTAAGGAAGAGGATTTAGCAGATATTATAAAAATTTGACTAATTGAATATACCGCCACATTGCGTCATCATTCTACTTATGTTTGAATTGGTAAAGATTCAATCAATTTAAGGAAACAAGATGGTAATAAAATTAAAAGAAGATGTGGTGTATCCCCCGATTCATGAAAGCCACGTTATTATTCTTTATAATAAGAACTGTGTTGACGAGGATAAGCTAAAAGATTTGTCTTTGGGAAATTCTTCATTGTTTTTCCCTGGAATAAGTACAACCAATGCAACATCCACTACAACAGCCGGTTGGCTTCTGACTTATGACAAAAAATTCGACAGCATTGAAAAACTGAGAGAATTTATATCTGATTCGATAGATGAAGATGGATTACCTTGTGTTTACTTTTTCTATGACCACTCAGCAAATGAATTACTTAACCTAACAGGTGATAATGTAGAAAAGTGTTTCACACATGCACAAATAAACAATAACGAGCTTTCTTTTATTGCTTTACATCAGAAACTTTTCCCCTATGAGCATAGAGATGCAATATGGAATTCGGTAGACTTAGAAGAATATACTGATTTTGTAAAGAGTGTGTAATACAAATTAACTCTGACTCAAATATTGATTATCAAAATAAATATATCCGATTATTAAAATTAATGAAAGTGTCCGTTATAGTGTCCGTAAATATTTTTCGACATCGCAAAAAGCAAGTATACATCTATTAATTCAGGTAGTCAATTAATACCCTCAGGGTGTACTTAATTTTACAATTTATAAATTATTTGTCTTTAGATAAATACCTATCAATTATTTCGAGCAATTCATTTTGATTGTATGGTTTCGATATGTAATCATCACAGCCGCAGTTTATAAATTCCTCCCTATCACCATACATGGCAAAGGCAGTTACGGCAATTATCGGAATTTTTTTATAATTGTCAAGTTTTCTGATTTCTCTTGTTGCATCTATTCCACTTTCACCTTTCCCAAGATTTATATCCATGAGAATCATATTATATAAATTTGTCTTTGCTTTTTCGATTGCTTCTTTAGCTTTTCTTGCCACATCAATCAAATATTTATCCTTTGTGAGTATTTCCAAAAGTTTTATAGATACATCATCATCTTCGACATAAAGTAATTTTTTCTTTTCGGTTAATACTTTAGTAATTGGAATATTTTGTGACTGCTTTTTATCGAGCTGGTCCGAATTAGCCGAATCAGATTTTGAATCCTTAAGGTAAGGTAATTTAATAGTAAACGTAGAGCCAACATTCAGCTTACTTTTAACATCAATAGTCCCACCGAGAAAATGAATATATCTTTTGCATATCGTCAATCCAAGTCCTGTTCCTTCAAAGCTACGGCTTAAGCCCTCACTAACCTGCCTGAATTCATCGAATATTGTATTAAAATCCTTTTCGTCAATTCCAATTCCGGTGTCAATGATATCAATAATCACCCATTCTTGTTTATCAGTTATTTCTTTACTGACTTTGACTGTTACACTTCCCTCATTAGTAAATTTGATGGCATTGTTCACAAGGTTGTTGAGCGAATCGTTAATCATTCGCTCGTCGGTGAGTACAAGCAAAGATTCAAATTCCGATTCCATGTTTAAATCAATTTTCTTTTTTTCCGCCTCAATTCTGAATAGTTCAACCGTATTGAATGCAACATCAATTAAATTGACAATTTCCTTTTGCGGCTTGAGTTCCCCTGCTTCGACTCTCGATAAATTCAATATGGAATTTAATGTGTTCATCAATCTTTTCCCACTCTTATTGATTACACTTGCTATTTCTCTAACGATTTCGAGTTGGTCTTCAAGCTGTAAAATTTCGGAGAACCCGAGAATGCCATTCATCGGGGTTCTAAGTTCATGGCTCATATTAGCAAGGAAGCTGGTTTTAAGGCGGTTCATTTCTTCGGCACGTTCTTTTGCAGCAATTAAATCTGTTTCTGCTTTTTTTCTTTCGGTTAAATCTTCGCCGACAAACATACTTCCCGAAACCTGACCATCCTCTTCTTTAATCAAATTCGATGACCAAGCAATAATCCTTTTTTCACCATCTGCAGTATTAATCTCCGTTTCAATATCTTTAATGATTTCTCCATTTTTGATGATGTTCCTGCAAAACTCGAGCAGTTCATCTGCTTTATTACCCTCAGGATACATTAATTTCCATTTCCTACTATTTCCTAATAAAAGTTCCTTTTTGAATCCCGAAATCTCCTCTGCTTTTTTATTCCAAAAAACCAGTTTACCATCAGAATCGATCGCATCTAACCAGACATTAGCATTTTCCAGGAGATTCTCAAAATATTTTTCCTGCCATCTTATGTACTCCTCTGCTTTTCTCCGTTTTTCTTCGATATCAAAATGATGAAGTGCATAGGAAATATCTCCGATAACTTCTTCTAATATTCTGAAACCTTCTTCAATTTCTATGAAATATTCAAAAACCGAAATAGTGATAAAGCCGTAAGTTTTACCTTCAAAAAATAGAATTGATGTTAATGATTTGGTATCATTAAGCGACTTATTTTCAAAAAAATCACATCCTTTGCAATCACGAATAGGATGCTTAGTCGAAATTTTATCGGGATTTGCCAGGGCATCCTTATAACAAAGCGGGTAATCTCCTTTTTGCAAACTTTCCCTGATTTTGTTATGATTCGGTACATCTCCCGAATAAGTAAAATCAATTAGTTTCATTGATTCATCGAATAATGAAATAAATGCATGGCGGAAACTACCTGTTTCAACGAGAAGATTGCATGCTTGTCTGATTAATGCGGATTTGTCTTTCTCCCTGACAATTAATTGATTGACATTTCTTATTGCTTTCAGAACAATATTCAGATTATTCAATTGTTCTTCATGCTTTTTTCTTTCGGATATATCTATGACACCTGCAATTGTACCGTTATAATTTCCTTTATCATCGAAGATTGGTCCGGTTTCCAATATTGTTTGTATTCTTGTGCCATCTTTTTTCACAAACTCATATTCAATCTGTTCATATATTCCTTCCTTATGCCTATCGATTTGGTTTTTGACATATTCGGTTTTTCTTACGTCGATAAAGTCAAATATGCTTTTCCCGAACATTTCCTTTTTTGTATATCCAAGCATGGCAGGCATAATATCATTAACAAAAGTTGTAATATCATTGGAGTCAATAACCCAAATTCCTTCCTGCAGGGTATCAAGTAGTGTGCGGTATTTTTCTTCGCTTTTACGTAGTTCTCTTTCAACAATTTTACGCTCTGCAATTTCATCGAGTAATGCTGCGGTTCTTTGATTTACAAGTTCTTCGAGATTATTATTGAGCTTGATTAATTCATTTTGTGCATCGGTTAACTCTTTATTCTTTGAAACGGCAGTTTCATAGGTACTAAACAACAGATTAATTACTTTGAAAAACTCCGCTTTGACTTTGTATTTTTTGTGGTAATAAGTTATTTCAAACTCACCGCTTTTCATTTCAGAGGCATGAATTTCCGGCTGATTTGACAACAATAATTCAACATGCCTCAGGAGATAATTATTATCATAGGGTTTTGAGATATACATGTCTGCACCACATTCAAGGGATTTAAGTATATCTTCGGATTCAACGAGCATAGTCAGAAGTATAATCGGAATTTTCTCATATTCCGGATTTGATTTTAATGTACCTGCCATTTCATATCCGTCCATAACAGGCATCATAATATCGCTAAGTATTAAATCAGGTAATTGTTTCTTAACTTGTAAAAGGGCTTCACTTCCATTAGTTGCGAGACGTATTGAATAACCTTTATCAACGAGTAATTGCTTAAGTTTCAGAGATTGAGTAGGGCTATCTTCAACAATAAGTATATCCTGTTTTTTCGATTTCTCATTACTCTTTTTTTTCATCATATCTCTCCTTAATTTTTTGATGCAAGCTTAATTAAAAGTGAAGCAATTCTTTCGGGCGGCAATATATATTGAGCAGCATTCAATTTAATCGCTTCCTGAGGCATACCAAATACAATAGATGTATCTTTGTCCTGTGCAATTGTCAACCCACCATTATCACGAATTAATTTTAGTTCGGCAGCACCGTCCTTCCCCATACCGGTCAATATAATACCAATAAGATTTTCCCTGATTATGTTTGCCGCAGTTCGAAATAAATAAGACACGGAAGGTCTTAATCCATTTTCCATTTCTTGTTTTGATAAAATTATTCTGTTATCCCGAGCAATTCCCAGATGAAAATCGTCCGGAGCGAAATAAACAAATCCCTGTTCAATGACATCATTATTTTGCGGGATTTTATATTTAAGTGGAGTAGAAGTTGAAAGCCATTCAGTCAATCCGGGTAAAAATCCTGTGGTTATATGCTGAACAATAATAATCGGAATTGAAAAATTTTCCGGTAATTTCGATAATATCGATTGCAATACTGCAGGACCTCCCGTTGATACACCGATTACAATCATTGAATATTCCTTTGGAACTAAACCGCCAAAATGATTAGTTACCGGCTTCGATGATTTCAATTCTTCCATCAACTTGAATCTTCTTTTAACCACCTTAACCTCAGACATTAACTTAATTGTCTGAATCAATTGAATTTTGACTTTTTCAAAATTGGGATGGTCAAACCCAACAGGTTTTTCAACAAATGCCAAAGCACCTGCTGATATGGCTTCATAAGTCTTATCTACTTCCGTACCGGAACTTGCACTAACAATAACGATAGGAACTGGATTAGTCTCCATGATGATTTTGGTTGCTTCGTAACCATCCATTTTAGGCATGTGGATATCCATCGTAATAACGTCCGGTTTTGTATGGACGAGGAAATCAATAGCTTCAGTACCATCTTTAACTTTACCAATTATTTTAATATCACTGTCAGAGCTTAGCATAAAATCCAAAAATTCAAGCTCGACCTCAGAATCATCCACTATCAATACTTTTATCATTAATCCCCTTTATTATTCAAACATTATGGAATTTTATCTAAAAAAAAACTAAAATATTTGCCATTAATGTTTCATGCTTTCCAGCCCTTTGAAACAAAAATCTTTTCATTCTGTTTATTAATTTTACAATATTATTTATTCATTTGAAGATGTACAATTATTTATTTCAAAATATTAGATTAGATTAATCTTTTGACAACATCAATCAAATTACTTTCATCAAAACTGCTTTTCACAATATACGCATTCGCACCAACATCGATTCCACGTTCACGGTCTGAACGCGAATCGAGAGAAGTAACCAATACAACAGGTAAATCGGATAATTTATTATCGCTCCGAATTTTTTCAGTTAGTAAAAATCCATTCATATTAGGCATATCGATGTCGGAAATTACCATATCAAAACTTTCACCTTTCAATTTAGTAATGGCATCCAAACCATCTACTGCCGTGCCTACTGTAAAGCCGGATGTTTCGAGTATGCCTTTTAAAAGAGTTCTTGCAGTAATCGAATCTTCGACAACAAGAATCTTTTTATGTCTGTGTTCTTCTTCGCTTTCTGATTGCTGCGGTTTGTAAATTTCAGGCATACTGACCGTAGATTTTACCAAATCGGGAATATTGAGAATTAAAATCAAATCCCGGCTGCCGGTAGTCGTTGCCCCATAAATATTCATGACTCTTGCCAATTGCTTCCCCAGCTCTTTAACTATTATTTCCTGCTCGTTGACAACTTCATCAACCTGCAAGCCGATTTTTTTCTGTTGGGAGTTCAAAACTACTATTTTAAGAGCATCAGCCATGCCATTCAGCTTTGTTTTACCGGGTATTTTGATAATTTCTGCGAGTTTGACAATCGGTATGAATTTCCCTGAATATTTAAACATATTTTGATTTTCTATGGATTTTATTTCGCTTTTTTTCAACCTGATTACAGAATCAATATATATCGAGGGAATGACAAACTGCCGTTCACATTCCTTTATTATTAATCCACCTATTGTTGATGTGGTAACGGGTAAAATTAATTTGAAAGTTGTTCCTTTATTCTCGAATGATTCAACATTTACTTCACCGTTCAGATTTTCAATTTTTTCCCTGACAATTGAAAGCCCCAATCCCCTTCCGGATAAATCTGTAATGAACTGACTAGTTGACACACCTGACAAAAAAATCATCTGGGTTAGCTCTTCTCTGTTTAATTTATTTAATTCTTCCTGTGTACTTAACCCGATTTTTATTGCAGAAACTTTAACCTTGTTTAAATCAATACCCGAACCATCATCAGAGATTTCGATTTCAATTTTATCGGCATCCTTTTGAGAAATATTTATTTTAATTAATCCGCCTTCGGGTTTGCCTTTTTGTTTTCGTTCAATCGGGCTTTCAATTCCATGGTCGATGCAATTGCGAATGATATGAATTAATGGGTCTTTTATTTCTTCGAGAATTCTTCTGTCTATCTCAAATTCCGCCCCGCTTATTTCAAGAATTGCATCCTTCCCTTTGTCTCTTGCAAGGTCCCTTAACATTTTCGGAAATATTTCGAGCAAAGATGAAAACTTAAGGAGTTGTATAATTTTCATATCTTCGAGCAGTTTATCCGCCATAATGCCAAACATAAATCCATTTTGAATTTGCTCGCTTTGTATGGCTCTTATTTTCCTGTCAAGATTTTTAATGAAATCTGTACTCCAATCGAAATATCCTGATAATTTAGACATTACACCATCAAATTCTTTCCTACTCTTTTCATCTATATTAAATTCTTTATGAGTTAATGCGTAATGAAGTAATTTAAACTGTGATTTGATAGTTTGGGTTTGATTAGTTAAATTTTCAATCAGAGCATTTAATTCCGCCAGTTCATCAATCTTTCTTTTATTTTGCAATTTGACGGATTGCAACTCTTGCGCCTGGAGCATAAGGGAATTTAATTTTTCGGCAGAAATTCTGAGATAACCTGAGTCAATTTGAAAATCACCCACACCCGGGGCTGATTCTGAAACTTCCTGAAAATCATGTATTGACTTATCATCTGCCGGTTTTTTAAAAAGAATATCATTACCGGGAAATTTCAATATGTTACTTAAACATGAAATAATATAATCAATATTTTTTAAGATATTGGCTTTGACTTCGCTATCGGTAATCAGAAGCAAATCACTTAGCTGATTGACGGCAGAGTGAAAAATATCGAACATATAAACCATTGGCGATATTTCACCCTTTTTCATAGCAGAAAACACACTTTCCAAAGATTGACACAGTTTTTCTATTGTCCTTAAATTCACTGCCCTGGCAGCACCTTTCAAGCTGTGGACCTCACGAAAAACCGATTCGATAGTTACACCGGAATTATCACTGTCTTGCTTTTCGAGCTCGAGTAAACCATTAGCCAAATGCTTCAAATGCTCTTCGGCTTCTATACGGAAAGTAGCCAACAGTTTCTTCTGAAATTCTTTTTCTTTTGCATCCATCGTTTTGTTAATTTTCTGTCATATTAATCAAACAAATCAAAAATTCACATTATTTTTTTAAAATTGTGAATCGTTAAATTTTTAAATGTTAATTATATTTTAAACCTTTCCGAAATTTCCTTTAATTTTGAACCGAGCGATTTCAGGTTTTCAGCAGAAACCTCAACCTGTCTCGTACTTGCAACGTTTTCGGAGCTTGCCTGCTTAATGCTATCCATAGCAACGACAATCTGCTCCATACCAACCAACTGTTGTTGTGTCGATGCAGATACTTGTGTCGCTGCCTGCCTGGCTTCGGAAATATTGTCGGCAAGCATCTTGATTGATTCGCCGGCTTCCATAGCTTGCTTTACACCGTTTTCAACTGCCCTGTTCCCCTGTTCGGTAGCCATAACAGCCGAACTTGTAGCTTTTTGTACATCGCCAAGTATCATCCGAACCTGGGAAGTGGCTTTCTTTGCCTGGTCGGCAAGTTCTTTCACTTCCTGAGCTACGACACTGAATCCCTTGCCCTGCTCGCCTGCCCTTGCTGCTTCGATAGCAGCATTAACAGCTAATAAGTTTACCTGCTCTGCTATATCGTTTACGGATGCTGCTATTTCTCCGATTGCCTGTCCCTTTTCACTAAGCAGAATAATCTTTTCGGCAACGCTTTCCATCTGTTCACGAATGAGGTTCATTGCCTCGATGTTTTCTTCGACAGACCTGGCTCCGCTTTCGGATATTTGTACAGTTTTGACAGCGAGGTCGTAAACGTATTTTGCCTTCTGGCTGACTAAATCAGAAGTCTGTTTTACTTCTTCGACAGTAGTACTCGTTTCGGTAATCGCAGTAGCAGTTTCGGAAGCGCTGCGGGCTACCTGGGCAGAAGCTGCAGCTATTTCGCTTGCTGATGTAGATAAAACATTGATTCCTTCGGCTGATTCTTTCGTTATATTTTTAAAGGCATCAACCATTTTCCTGAAGGATTGATTTAGTAATCCTACTTCATCTTTACGTTCAGTGGCTTGTATATTGACTGTCAAATCTCCACCTGCAACAGATTCTGATACAGTAGATACAACCCTCAATGGCTTTGCAATTAAACCATTGAATATCAGTACAATCCCAAAACCAAAGACAACAGAAATTATTGCAAGAATTATGAATAATGTATTCGCATTGGCTGCATCCTTATCCGAAGCATCTACATTTCTTTTGGCGATATTTTCAATTTCAACTATTAAATTATCGGCTAATATTTTCATTTTTTGATTGCGTTCAGCTTGAATACCTAAAGCATTTTTTATGGTTTCCTGTGTATTACCTGCAAAAATTAAAGGTATTTGTACTTTATCTCTTGTTTCATTGAATAATCTTCGAATTTCAACAAATTCATTAAATTTAGAATTTAATTTTGGGTATTTGTTTATATAATTTCTTAATTTGTCTATAAATGATTCACTAATTTCTTTTCGCTCCTGAATATCCTTATAATACTTTTCCTGTTCGCTTCGGTCCTTTTGTATAATCATCATAAGTAAATTTGAACGATTACCATTTTGATTAGCACGTAAATCTTTCATCGCTATAGCAGCTTCAAAATCATCATGTAAAATTGTATTCTGTGATTTCTGCATTTCACTTATCACATTATTAGCAATCACAACTATACCTAGCAACAATACTATCATTATTCCAAAACCAAACAACAGTTTGTTGCGGATACCCATATTCATCAGCCATTTCATAACAACTCCATATAAAAGTTTTACAATATCATATAATTTTCATTTAAATGTCAGAAAATTGATTATTGTGATTTTAATGATTATTTAATTTTCAATCACATTAATCATATAAATCAAATAAATCACATTTCAGATTTATTTTTCTTTTAACCGATTTCATCCTTAACGATAAACCTTTTATCAGTAAGAATCTTTTCGCAATTCAATATAATTACACCGTCATTCGTAACGCCTTTCAGAAATTCATCGCTGATACTTTTGACCCTGGGAACTTCTTTTTGGAGTTCATCAACCCTGACCGAGCAAACATCAACAATCGAGTCAGCAAGTACACCGAACTGCATCTCCGAATTTTCTATAAGGATAATTTTATTAAAGTCTGTAATTCCTTTGTCCGGTAAGGAAAAAAATTTGCGAATATCCACTACGGAAACAACTTTGCCACGAACATTAACTATTCCCACAATGAGTGGTGGTGTGCAAGGAACCGGGGTAAACTCCTTTAACGGATAAACTTCTTTTACATAGCCGAGTTCAAAACCATAAATTTCATTTGACAACTGAAATTCGATAATTTCAATTAATTCGACATCCATTTTAATCGAAGGTTCTTTAGCGAGTTCGATTGCCCTTTGTTTCAGAATCTTAATTATTGTAGCTTCATCGGCATACCCCATACCGATATTTTCAGACCTCCTAACAACTTCTTTAATGTTTTCCCAATCAAAACTCTTTGTCATTTTTTCAGTCATTAATTCACCTTAATAAATAGATTCGGATAAATGTGAAATAATTTCTTTCAATCTGCCTGCAGTGATTCCGGAAGATTCAGGAATAATTTCGTCATCATTAAAATTTTTCAGCAGGTTTCCTGCATTTTTAAAATATTTTTTCGACTCAGTTATTTTTCCCAGTTTAAGGAACAAATTTCCAAGTCCGAAATGAGCAATCACGAACCTGGAATCGAGATATATTGCTTTTTTCAGCCAATCAACAGCTTCTCCGTATTTTCCGGATTCCTGTGAAATCGTTGAGAGGAGATAATATGGTTCGGGATTCAGTTTGTCAATTTCGATTGCTTTTTTACAGTAGGCGATTGATTCTTCGGATAATCCCCTGTTTCCCGCAATTTTAGCTAATAAAATAATTACATCTGAATTTTTATTTTCTGTTTCTGAAAAAGATTTTAATATTTTTTCGGAACCTATATAATCACCTTTGTCAAACAGGGATGTGGCAATTTCCAATGATTGGTTTGACTGAGTTAAGGAATTGTCTTCCTTTTTTATTTTTTTCGGCTCTTTATTAATTTTCTTAGGTATAAGATTTACAATCCTTGGAAATTTCTGAATCCTTAAAAAATCATTTTCAGATAATTCATTTTCTATCTGTATAAATTTTTCCTGGGGTTTAAAAACATAAGATTCGGGAATATAATCCGTTTTGTTCTTTTTATACAAAATCACATCCGGGAAATACAATGTCTCGTAAGCACCGAACAAAAGATGAGAAGCCTCACTCGGACTGACAATCAGCAAGCCGGTATCGCTTAGCGAATGGAAGAATTTTTCAATGGATTTGTTCATCAAATCCTGGGTAAAATACATCATTACGTTACGGCAAAATATAATGTCGAATGCAAATAAATTGTGTAGCATCGAAGGAAATGGGTCAAGAGCTAGATTATGGTATACAAATGTTACCATATCTTTGATTTGCTTCTTGATTTTGAAATGTCCTTTGGGGTTTTCATCAAAATAATTAATTTTCAGCCAATCCGGGGAATTGCGGAAAGACCAATCCTTATAAACACCATCATTTGCTTTCTTTAATGATTTCGGATTGATATCGGTAGCCATAATAGTTATTTTCCAGTTTTCGATATCGCTTATAATTCTGTGCAGCATAATTGCAATTGAATATGCCTCTTCTCCGGTAGAACAGCCGGCGGACCAAATTCTCAATCTTTTATCTTTTACGGTATTGACAGGTAAAATTTCATCTTTAATAATTTTTTCGACCGAATGAAAATATTTTATATCCCTGAAGAAATATGTTTCACCTATTGTAAAATGTGTTGAAAGTTTTTCTATCTCGTTACTTGTAAGCCCGGAATCAGGCAGCCACTCAATAAATTTTGAGAAATCATCGAAGCCGAAATCCTTTCTTGCGTTATACAAGCCATGTTCAAGTTCGCCGAATCTTTCTTTTGGGAAATTCAGACCGAGTTTAGAGGATATAAATCCGCTAAGCAAATATGCGGTTTTCTCGGGAATCCGATTCATAAATTAGCGATAATCTATTGATTATTTTAATTGTACTATAATATAAACATAAGCTAACTAAGCTTTTCTAAAGCTTTGTTAAGCATTATTTCTTCTTCGAACGATAAAAAATCATCTACATCAGATATATAAATAATATCATCTTTTAATTTTGAAATACCTTTTATATGTTTAAGCGTCGGTATAACCGAAGTCGAATCCATAATTTCATCCTCCGATATTCTTTCAATACCTTCAGTTTCGTCCACAAGTAATCCTATGAGACGGTTTGGTGTATTAATTAAAATGATTTGGTCTGACAGTTCAATATTCTTTTCATTTATACCTATTCTGAGCCGTATATCTGCAACAGGAACAAATCTGCCCTGAACGTTAATAATACCTCGAATAAAGTGCGGTGCCTCTGGCAAGTGTGTTATATTAACGATAGAAATTACTTTTTGAACATTCTTCAATTGAACAGCATATCGCTGTGAATCACAATGGAATAACAATAGTTCTCTTAAATTTTCCATTTGTCATATTAGTAAAAATATAAACCTATAAACTTATTACTAAACAAATCTTAATATTTATTCAATACCACTACGATATTACATTAGTAAAAAATTCTTTTGTATAAAATAAATATAAATAAAAATAAATAAAAAATCAATACTGTATAGAAATATTTTATATTTTTAAGAGAATTAGATAATCAATATAAGTATTCGTAGAATTTTGGTACGGTCATAATATTATTTGAAGATTATTAATAAGATTTGATATAAAATATTTATAAGAATTTTTAATATTTCATATAAAAGATTCGGAATTAGTTTATATATAGAAGTATTAGTAGGTTTTTGATAATTTTTTTTTGAATTTATAATTGGATATAACAAAAAATAAGAAATCGAAATTGATATGATTATAATATCAACATTAAAAAATGTTGGGGAGTTATGCACTCCCCAAAGTCATTATCATTATTATAAGTTAAGAATTTTCGTTACCAGGATCCTCAAGGGCTTATCACTGTTATTTCTCCAGCCACGTTCCAATTCGGCGGGACTGGGTATTAATGTATCCCTGGACACTTCTTGAACTTCATTGCCGATAGAGGCGATGCCCGAACCGTCAAGTATGTAAAATAATGCATTTAAATTCATTGTGTGTTTTGGCAAGGACTCTCCCGGATTAAGAGTAATATGTAAAATTTGAATTTTATCATCCTGAAATAAAATCCTGACATCCACATTATGAGGATTTGGATTCACCGGTAAATTTTTATAAGTGATTGTTTCCATTTTTTATTATTTAAATTTAAAATTTTATACTTTTCTTCTTTTAGATGTAATAATCTGTACTGCCACAACCAGTACTGTAGCACCGATAATCAGTAAATGTCCTGTTGTGTCATGTTCCGAAGTTGAATGAACCGCTTGACTAACTGTTCCATTTTCATGTTTTACATTACCGTGACCATCAGCTTGTGAATGCTCTACCGAGTGTGCCGGCAATTTCGAAGCAGCATTGTAGATTCCTTCGACATAGTGCATGAATGTAACATATTTCTCTACAAATTCCCTGCCTGCCCCAACATTATTTTTATCGAAGTTCTTTGCAGTAATCATATTATTAAATTTAACTGAAACACCTACCTGAATATGTTGGTTCAACAACTTGAGGACATCTGAATCAGAACTTGATTCGAGAGCTTTATCAGATGCCTGAATCGGTGGTTCTATTTCAGTGTCTTCTTTTATACCTGTATATGGGGCGCCTTCACCCTGCCTGTGAATTCGGACGAGCGTCTCAAAGAAATAATTATCGGCAAGTTCCTGCACTTTCGGATTTGTTTTTCTGACATCTAATGTATTTTTAAAAGCTTTTTTAATTATCTCTTCTGCATCAGGTTTTACCCAAATCAGAACAAGATTAACATTCCCTGTTTTTATGGCTTCTTTTGCTGCACTAATAACTGGACCGCTTTTTGTATCGCAATGCGAATAAGCATCCTGAATTGATACGGAGCCAATTAAGATTGAGAGTATAAACGAAAATAAAAAAGATTTCTTCATGGTATTTTTCCTTGTTTATATATAAAATTATTGAATATTAACTTTCTGCCAATTCGTGCGCAATTTGATGAAAGCGTTCATGTACTCCTTCACCAACTTCCTCAGTTTCAACTTTATTGAATGATTGAACAAGCTCTTCCTGAATTTCAGGTCTTAGTACATTATCAGCCATATTGAAAAGAATTTCGTTTTCTTTATAAATATGATTTCTTAAAAGAGTAATGTAGCCCCTAAGATTGGATGATAACTTTTCGATGTCCGATTTTTCCAAATCATCATTTACTGAAACAATTTCGAACATATTTTTAATAAATTTTCTACCCTCCTGGTGTTCATAGAGCATGACTCCAACCGGACCAGAATCTCCGTCAAATCCATTATCAATCATTTTAGGAAAAAGTAATTTTTCCTCTTTGATGTGATGACATCCATCAGTGAAATGCCTTGAAAAATCAATAAATTTTCTGATTCTTTCAATATTGACTTTCCCGTTTAATTCTATATCATGAAGCAGTTTTTCTGCACCCGAGAGTGCAAGCATTACCACCTGATGTTCATGTCTTAAAATATCTGTTGCTGACATATTTTTACCTCTATATATATAAAAATTGTTAATTATGTTTTTTATTTTTATTCAAAAGAATTTGCAATATTTTAAAAAATTTTTCTCCGGTTCCAATTAATGAAAAATTATTGTTCGAACGTTTCCATCTGAGCAAAGTTAAGCGGATATACCCCTGAATCATCGCCGCTACGGTCTCACTTTCGACATCAATAAAAATCCCCTGCATAATACCTTCGTCAATAATATTTAACAAAGTAGAATGCCGCTTTTTAATAATCAATTTCAAATCATTTGAAACGGTTGTGTTATGCTCAAAAATTTCTTCAGCCATGAAAATCGAAACGAGTGCCGGAAATTGTGTAAATAAATTCATATTGTAGAGAATGAAATGCTTTAATTTTTTATCTGCTTGTTTAATATTATCGAGTGAAATAAATAAGTCCTCGCTTAATCTGTGAATCCTTATTATGATTCCCTTAATTATCTCGTCCTTGCTTTTAAAATGACGGTAGATGGCGGCTTCCGAAATACCGACTTGATTACCAAGTTCACGTATTGACAATGCAGAAAAACCATTGCTGTGAATGAGAGAAATTGCCTCATCAATAATCTGTTCCTGTCTTAATTCTGTCTTTAATCTTTTCATAATTTCAATTATTTTTTAATACAAATATAAGTTAGTTAACGTTAACTAACAAATATTATTTTAAAAAAATCAAAAATTTTTAAAAATATTTTTTGTTACATCAAGTAGTTGAAATTAATAATCGGTTTAATCTTTACGGTTATTTTCTTTATTATACACGATAAGCCGGGCTCCGGGTTGATTGGTAATGTAATACCAGAACCACTCAAACATTACCCTGAACCGGTTCCTGAAATTTATTATGAATAAGATGTGGACAAATGACCAAACGAGCCATGCAAAAAAACCGGAAAATTTTATTTTTCCAAATAATGCAATTGCTTTTGCTTTTCCTATGGTTGCAAGGTTCCCTTTGTCAAAATATTTGAATTGACCAGGTTTATAATTGGTTTTCCTGTTTGAAATCAATTTTGCAACATACTTTGCTTCCTGCATAGCAACAGGAGCAAGACCCGGAAGTAAATCTCCCCGAAAATCAACAAAATGTGCAGAATCACCTATAACATAGGCATTATCGAAACCGGGAATTGTGAAATCACTATTTACAATTATTCTGCCTGAATTATCAAGTTCAACATTTAATGATTTCAATAAAACCGATGCTTCGTTCCCTGCAGCCCAAATTACATTCGAGGTCTCGATAATTTCATTCGGAGTATAAACCTTGTCGTAGTCAATATTTGTTACTCTCGTATTTAATAATATATTAACACCCAGTTCTGTTAACGACTTATAAGTATATTCCGAAAGTTCAACAGGAAAATTTGGTATTAATCTATAATGTGATTCTATAAGATAAATTTTAATATCATCATATTTTAAAATAGGAAAATCAGGCAACATTGTTTTACGGGCAATTTCGGCAATGGCACCTGACAATTCGACACCTGTCGGTCCTCCGCCTATAATTACAAAGTTTAGATATTTCTTTGCCTCCGGCTTCCCATATACCCTTTCTGCATATTCAAATGATTTTAAGACCTGTTCCCTGATTGTTAATGCATCTTTTAAAGTCTTTAGACCTTGAGCATATTTTTCCCAGTTATCATGTCCATAATAAGATTGATTTGAACCCGGGGCAAGTATCAGATAATCATATTGAAGCTCGCCGTCTTTGAAGAATACTTTTCTTTCATTTAAGTCTATTTTCAGTGCCTCATCCATTATTACCTGCACGTTTCTTTGATTTCTCAAAATGGAACGCAAGGGAATCGCAATATCCCCGGGTGAAAGAGCTGAAGTTGCTACCTGATATAATAGTGGTTGGAACAAATGATGATTTGTTTTGTCAATCAATACAATATCAACATTTGCTTTCTTCAATGATTTCGCAGCAGTCAAACCACCAAACCCACCACCAATAATTATTACTCTTGGCTTCGATAATTGCATAATTATTAATTTAAGACAATAATATCTGAAATTAAATTGACGAATAATTAATATCTATTGTTTTGATTTATGATTAAAAATAATAAAACTTTTGTTGTTATTAGCTGCTTTATTTATTATTTATTTTTAATATTTAGCTTAGATAATTTTATTTAATTTTACGTTTTCTAAATTAAGAATAACTAAATATTATTTTTTCTTTTTGTATAGAATTTTTATAAGGTATAAATAATGAGAACAATTCTTTTTTTAATAACATTTGTTTTATTCTCGATTTATCTTAATGCACAGTCATTAAAGGAGTTGATGACAAATGTGGATTCGGCAATCAGTAAACAAGATTATCAAAATGCATTATTGTGGGCAGAAAAGGCAAAGAATGAAGCAATTAACAAATATGGAAATACTGACAGCAATTTTGTTTCTGTAATTAAAAAATTCGTTGAAATAAATTTTGCTCTGAAAAATTACTATCAGGCATTAGACTATGCCAAACTTGACAGTACGAAAACTCAAATAATTAATGGAACAAATAGTATATCATACGCAGAGACATTATTAAATTTGGCACAAATATATTTATACTTACAGAGATATAACGAGGCAGAAAATACGGCGTTAAAGAGTACCGAATTATTTAAAAAATTGCTGAGCCAATATGACCCAAAATATGCGAACGCGCTGAAGGCTCTTGCCTGGATTTATTCAGCAGAAAATAAAGGAATCGAAGCAAGTCAGACTTATTTT
Source organism: Bacteroidota bacterium (assembly GCA_004322215.1). GTDB lineage: Bacteria > Bacteroidota > Ignavibacteria > Kapaibacteriales > UBA2268 > XYC2-FULL-35-21. The sequence goes on from SCSM01000007.1 coordinate 202,008, forward strand.
AAAATTCTGCAATCAATTAAGGAAAATTACGGAATAATGAATGATGCTTATGCAGAAAATGTATCAAATGTTTCTCAGGCACTTGAATCTAAAGAGCTGTACAGTGATGCAGAAGAATTTTTATTACATGTGATAAATGAATATAATGAAAAAGGTGTTGTAAAAAGTGATAATTATGCTAAAGCATGCCTTGACCTTGGAAGGATTTATGCAAAATCAGGAAGAGAATCAGAATCAGAAGGTTTGCTCAAATATGGATTGCAATATCTTATACAGAAGTCAGGTGATAACAATCTATTTATTATGAGTAATTATAACTTCCTGGCATACGATTATTCATTAACTAATAAATATGATGAATCGGAAAATTTATATAAAAAACTGTTGATATTTTATAAACAGTACTATGGTGAAAATTCATCAGAATTTGCATCACTGCTCAACAGGATATCAATACTTTACAAGTCAATGAACAGGTTTGATGAATCAGAAGAATACAGTAAACAATCAATTGATATTCTTAAAAATTTAAAATTGGAAAAAACTTATTTATATTCAATTCATCTCAATTCATTGGCAGATGTTTATATGAATAAAGGAAAATTCGAGGATTGCCTTCAATTATATGATGAATGTGAAAATATATATAAATCACTGTACGGAGATGAATATCCTGACAGACCGATGTTGATGAATAATCGGGCAGAAATTTACAAAAATCTGGGGAGATATAAGGAAGCAGAAATTTTATTACAAAATTCATTGATGTTAATCGAAAAGAAATCAGGAAGATTTAATTATCGCTATGCAGTGTATCTTAACAATCTGGCTGAGGTTTTGGAATTTGAAGGTTATTACAGCATTGCGGATTCATTATATAAAGAAGTTTTAAACCTAAAGAAAGCATATAGAGGCGAATTTCACTCTGAATTTGCAGAAACGATATGTATGCTGGCAAGATTGCATGAAAAGATAGGTAATTATGATTTGGCTTCAAAGTATTTTCAACAAGCTATGAATATTTATATCAGGAATATCAATTTAATATTTCCAACTTTAAATGATAATGATAGAAGGTATTTTATAGCTCCGTTCAATGGTTTTTTTGAACATTTCTGTTCTTATTTATCAAAAAGTTCAGGTGATAATAATGAAATGACCGGTGAATTCTATAATTACAGGATTCGAACAAAATCTTTATTGTTTAATTTCCACAAAAAAATTCGGGAGAATATTTTAAAAAGCGGTGATTCTTCACTTGTGAAATCATTTCAAGTATGGCAAAATCTAAGGTATGAAATAGCGCGTTATTATAATTTTTCAAGTGAAGTACTTGAAAAAAGGGGAATTAATTTTGATTCTCTAAATAATTCTGCAAATGAAATAGAAAAGGAAATTTCTAATAAATCTGAGGATTTCGGAATAGAATTACAGAAAAAAGATTATAAATGGGAAGAAATAAGAGATAAATTAAATAATGATGAAGCGGCAGTTGAAATAATCAGATTCAGAATATTCGGCGATATAAAAAACAGTAATAATCCTTCAGTTAATATTCCCGGATTTTTTGATTCTGTTGCTTATGCTGCCCTTATAATAACAAAGGATACTAAGAAAAGCCCTAAAATGGTTTTGCTTAAAAACGGAAATCAAATAGAAAATAATCTGGCAACATTGTACACGAATACATTACAGAAATTGAAGGATAACACTAATAATCCCGATAAAGAAATACAAACAGCTGTATCAGAAAAAATATTATCAAATATTTATAATAACATTTGGAAAAATATTAATAAACAATTAAAAAAAATAAAAACGGTTTACCTTTCAACTGATGGTATTTTTAATAAAATTAACATTAATACTTTATTTAATCCTGATACAAAAAAATATGTTATTGAAGATTTGGATATAAGATTTGTTACCAATACATCTGATATCATAAATTTCAAATCAAAAAATTCAGGAATAGAGCCGAATGCTTATTTATTCAGCAATCCTCAATATAATCTTGAAAAGGATTCTCTTGAGGTCATAGCCAGGGAATATAAATCAATACGTAAAAATGAAATAAATGAATTAAGTTCCGAAGTGGATAGTCTGCTGAAAGTAGGAATATCTCCATATCCCGAATCCGAATCAGGGATTAAATTCATCAGTGAAAAATTGAAAGCAAAAGGATGGAATATTCATGAATTTACAGGAGCAAGTGCAATCGAAGAAGCCGTTAAATCTGTTCAATATCCGAGAGTACTTCATTTAGCAACTCAAGGATTGTTTTTAAAAGATATTGATGCTAATATAAAAAGAACTTCCGGAATGCAAATAATACAATATCCCGAAAATCCACTATTAAGGTCATTTCTCATTTTTTCAGGAATTAATAATATTAATAAAAACCTGAATGGACACTCAAATATCGATGACGGAATTTTAACAACTTATGAAATAATGAATCTCAATCTTGATAGCACTGAACTGGTAGTTCTCTCAGATTGTGAAACCGGTATCGGTGAGATAAAGAATGACAATAGTATAACAAATATGCAAAATGCCTTTCAATCTGCAGGAGCAAAAAGCATAATAATGAGTTTATGGAAAATAAACAATGAACCAAAACAAGAATTTCTGAATATTTTCTATGACAACTGGCTGTCTGGAAAATCGAAAAGGGAGGCATTCAGACAAACTCAATTAACTCTTAAGGAAAAATATAATAATATTTATTCATGGGGGGGATTCCTTTTGATAGGAGAGTAGTAAAGTAATTTAACATTTATATTTTTTGATTCACTTTTAAAAATAAACTAATAATTAGTTAATATAGAAATTATGTTGGTTGTATCAAACTTATCAATACATTTTGCAAACAGGTACCTTTTCGACGGTGTAACTTTTTCTGTTAATGCAGGAGAAAGAATTGGTTTAATCGGAAGGAACGGCTCCGGTAAGACTACACTTTTAAATATTATTTCCGGTAAGCAGCGGGCTGAGGAAGGCGATATTATCAAACCTAAGGAATATAGAATAGGTTATCTGCCACAGGAAGCAGATATAAGTTCGAATAAAATCGTAAGAGATGAAGTTTACACCGCTTTAGATAGTATACAAAAAATTGAAACAAGATTAGAAGAAATTACAAATGAATTAAAGTATAGAACAGATTTTGACAGTGAATTTTATAAATCAGTAATTCAGGAACAAAGTGAATTGCATGAAAGATTTGCTATACTTGGCGGGCATAGTATTGAAGCTGAGATAGGAAAAGTAATGAAAGGACTTGGATTTGATGAAGAGGATTTATTAAGGAAGGTTAATGAATTAAGCGGTGGTTGGCAGATGAGAATTGAACTTGCTAAGATTTTACTCAGCATGCCTGATATGATTTTACTCGATGAACCGACTAACCATCTCGACATAGATTCAGTCATCTGGGTGGAGAATTTCTTAAGAAATTATAAGGGTTCGGTTTTGCTTGTTTCTCATGACAGAACTTTCCTCGACTCGGTAACAAACAGAACGATTGAAATTTCAAACGGCAAAATATATGACCTTAATAAATCATATACTGAATTTATTAAATTCATGGAGGAGCAAAGAGAACACCAGATAAATGCCTACAAAGACCAACAGAAACATATAGCTGAAACGGAAAAATACATCGAGCGATTCAGATACAAAGCTACACTGGCAACGAGAGTTCAGTCCAAAATCAAAATGCTCGAAAAGATAGAAAGAATTGATGTTGAAGAAACTGATATTGCATCAATCAGGTTCAAATTTCCCGGTGCTCCCAATTCGGGCAGAATGGTCGCAGAGGTCATCAACCTTGATAAGATATATGGAGATAAAAAAGTATTAAGCAATATAAACTTTTCAATTGAGAAAGGGGATAAGATTGCATTCATAGGTCGAAATGGTGAAGGCAAAACGACCTTTTCAAAAATATTAGCAGGAGTGGAATCATACCTAGGAGAAAAGAGAATCGGTCATAATATTTCAGTCGGATTTTATGAACAGCAGCAGGCAAATGCTTTGTCCGGCGATGATACTGTTTTTGATACTATTGACAGAGCCGCAACCGGCGAAATCAGAACTAAACTAAGACAATTACTCGGTGCGTTTTTATTCAGAGGAGAAGACATTTACAAGAAGGTCAAAGTTTTATCCGGTGGTGAGAAATCGAGACTGGCAATAGCAAAATTGCTTTTACAACCCTGCAATTTTTTAATTATGGACGAGCCGACCAATCATTTGGATATGGTATCCAAAGATGTTCTGAAAATGGCATTAATTGATTATAAAGGCACTTTGATTATAGTATCGCATGACAGGGAATTCCTTCATGGCTTAACTAATAAAACCGTAATGTTTAAGAATCATCAATTAATTGAATACCCCGGAGATTTATATGAATTTCTGGAAAAACAAAAAATTGAATCATTAAGAGATGTGGAACAAAGAGATAATAATATTAATAATAATTTTAAAAATGAACAGATAACAGGGTCCCAAATTTATAGGGAAGAAAAAAAGAAATTTCAAAGAGAAGAAAACAAACTAAAGAAAAGGATTGAAAAATGTGAATCGGAAATTGCAGAAATAGAAGAAAAAATTTCAATAATAGAAAAAGAATTCACTGAATCGGATTTTTACTTAGATATCCGACAGAGTAAAAGGAAGCAGAAAGAATTTGAGGATTTAAAAAACGAATTAGAATTAAAAATTGGAGAATGGGAAAAATTACATTCCGGGCTTGAAGAATTTCAATCAAATTATTTATAGAATTTAATTGCCTCAATATTAACATCCTGTCTCATCGTTCCTCTCATTTTATTTATTAATGCAACACAGATTTTATAAATCTCAATAATTATTATAATTGAAAACGTCGTACACATTACGATTAACCATTCATTTGATGACAGCGGCACAGTATCGAGCAATTCATTCATAACAGGAATTGCAACTGCTGAAATCTGCAAAGCAATTGCAAGAAGCATAACAGCAATTAATATGGGATTTTTGAAAGGACTGATCCGGTCAATTTTCGTTCCGCCTGCATAAGGCAGGTTTATAAACAATGACCTATCGAATGAACGTGAGTTCTGTACATTCCAAATCTGGAAAAATGCTAATATGCAGAATGCCATTGTCCTTGCTTTATCATGTGATTCCGGATTGATTGCTATGTCAGTATCAGGAAGATAATAATTGAATACGATTAATGTGCCAATCATCATTATCAAACCCGAAATAATCATTTGCAATACCATTCTCTTATTAATTAAAGGACTGTCTTTTTTGCGAGGCAGGAACACCATCACATCACCGTGTTCTTTTTCGAAAGCGAGCGGAAATGTAGATGTACCGTCTGTAACTAAGTTAATCCACAGCAATTGAGCAGGTAAAACCGGTAACGGGAAACCAAATGCGACTGAAGTTGCAATCGTTAGCAATCCACCGAAACTTGTAGATAAAATATATAATATAATATGCTGGAGATTTCTTAATACAACTCTTCCACGCCTGACAGCTTTTACAATCGTAGCAAAATTATCGTCTATCAGCACCATGTGAGCAGATTCCTTTGCGACGTCGGTTCCACTGCCCATGGCTACCCCGATATCTGCCTGCTTCAGTGCAGGAGCATCATTGACACCATCGCCTGTCATCGCTACAATGTTTCCTCTCGCCTGAAGCTGCTTGACAATCCTGTATTTGTGATGAGGGGCAACTCTGGCATAAACATCAATATCAGGAACTTTTTCATAAAGTTCTTTATCTGTCAATTTATCAATTTCCACACCATTGATTGCGACAGGTTTCGGTTTACCTTTTCCTATACCGACAGTCTTGGCAACTGACTGGGCTGTTTTTGCATGGTCACCGGTAATCATAACGACCCTGATTCCTGCATTACGGCATTTGCTGACTGCTTCGACTGCTTCGGGTCTGACTGTGTCTTCTATGCCGGCAAATCCAATAAAAATCAGATTTTTCAGACTATCGAGCGAAAGTGGTATGTTTGCCGATTCATCGGTGTATGCAAGTGCTAATACTCTCAGACCTTTCTCAGAAAAAATCTGTATGATGTTATTCGCACCATCAACATTCAAAGGTATTTTAGCCCCGTTGATGTCAATCATCGATGTACACCTGTTCAATATCTTTTCGGGCGCACCCTTTGAGAGAATATAGCTATTATTATCAGAGAATGCTCTGACTGCCATTAATTGATTTTCGGATTCAAACGGAATATCAACATTAACCTGGTAATCATTGGAATTGAAGCCGAGTTTTTTTGCAGCAATCATTAAAGCAATTTCAGTAGGGTCGCCTGTAATTTCCCAATCAGTACCATTTTCTTTGATTACAGATTCTGTGCATAAAGAACCTACCAACGCAGTAAGATTCAAAGCATAATAATCATCGGCAAACACCTGCTCACCGCTATGTTGAGAAAAAATTTGTCCTTCCTTTGAATAACCGGAGCCAACCACGTCAAAAAGTTCACCACCGCTGTAAATCCTTGTGACTGCCATTTGATTCCTTGTGAGAGTACCGGTTTTATCAGTACAAATAATATTTGTGCTTCCCAGTGTTTCAACGGCAGCAAGTTTTTTTACGATAGCTTTCTGCTTAGCCATTTGCGATAAGCCGATTGACAGAGTAATCGTAACAGCGACAGGCAATCCCTCAGGAATAGCTGAAACGGCTAAGCCGACAGACGTAAGAAACATCGTCAGCCAGTCATTGCCCCGAAGGTAACCTATTAGAAAAATAATTACAACGATTGCCATTATGGATATGCTTATAAATTTACCGAAAGCAGCCATCTGGATTCCAAGCGGAGATACTGTTTCTTCCGCTTCTGCGACTTTTACGGAAATCTTCCCGAATTCTGTCTGGTTACCAACAGCAGTAACTATTGCAATTCCTCTTCCCTTCTGTACAATTGTACCTGAATACAGCATAGTGTATCTATCGCCCAAAGGTGCATCCCTGCTTATAATGGCATTTGCATTTTTTGTAATTGAAAACGACTCCCCAGTCAGCATTGACTCATCAATCAATAAATTCTGGGATTCGATTAACCGGGCATCAGCGGGTACCCTGACTCCGCTTTCAAGTATTATTATATCACCAACAACAACTTCGGCTGCGGGTATTATCTGTTGTATCCCGTCTCTTATAACCCTTGCACTCGGTGCAGTCATCTTCATCAATGCATTTAAAGCATCGGAAGCTCTTCGCTCCTGGACAAAGCCGATTAATGTGTTTAAAATGACAACTGCAGCAATAACAAAAGTGTCTTTTAGTTCGGCAAGAAAAGCATTCAGTACGGCAGCAACTATAAGGATGTATATAACCGGGTCGTTAAACTGTTCGAGTAATAAGACCCATGCAGGTTTTTCTTTAGTTGAAATTAGTGTGTTGTCTCCGAATTTTTCACGCATATCAATCACTTGTTCTGATGATAATCCGGTTTCCTGGATTACCCCAAAATTTTTCATCACAACATCACTCGGTTCTGTATGCCAAAACATATTACAATTACTTTATTGCTTTTCTTTTATTTAAAAATGAATAATCATACAAGTTAATAAAAAAACAAATCTTTTAAAAACCTGATTTTTCCCCATTTTTTATTAACATTAATATAAAATGACCATTAGAATTGATAGTATCGGTATATTTATTACTTATTTCTTATTTTTTCCGGCAAAAACAAAAATGCAGATTAATACTGCTTATATTTTTATAAATCTTTAAATTGTTATAAAAATCAGATAAAATCCTCCAAGGAGCACCAATGCACCGCATATTCTTTTTAAATATTTTGTGGCATTAGAATTTTCAGTCCATCTGAGATAATCAGATACTTTTTTGGAAAGTGTTCCTGCCATTACAATAACCATGCAATGCCCTAAAGCAAAAGCAAATAGTAATCCAATTGATAAAATTAAATTTGTTTGTGATATTTCAAATACTAACCCCAATACAGGTGCCATAAATGCAAATGTGCAGGGTCCAAGTCCGATTCCGAATATTAATCCTAAAACGAAAGCAGCAAAATTACCTTTGAATTTTGTCTTGCCGATACTTGCACTGTCCCATGGTAATCGTATGACATCAAGTAAATATAATCCAAATGTAAAGAAAACAAAAGCAACAATATAATTTCCTAAAGCTCCGATATCACCCATTAATCTTCCCAGCGAAAGCGTAATCCCGCCGATAATTGCAATTGTTAATAATATCCCGACAGCAAAATTCAAAGCAAGAATGAAAGACTTCTTTGTACTTATCTGCCCTTGTGAACTCAAAAATCCTACTATTAGCGGAATACTTGAGAGATGGCATGGGCTTAATAAAATACTTAATATGCCCCACAGGAGTGAAGATATTATTGCAAACAAGAAATTTTGATAAAGTAATTCACTCAGAAAATTAAAGATTGATTCAATCATCAGCATCCTTCTTTTTAATTGGTTTTAATCCCTTCGATTGAAGAAATTCTTCAATATTTTGTTCAGGATAAAATCCTACATGTCTGTGAATCTCGTTATTGTTTTCATCGAGAAAAACCTGTGTCGGTATCAAACTTATTCTGTACTTCTGTACATATTTTTGATTTTCAGATTTTTTGACATCATAAAAAATAATCTTTATCTGGTTCCCGTATTTTTCTTCAATAGATTTCAATATCGGCTGCATTTTCTTGCATGGAATGCAGGTAACAGAGCCAATTTCAAGGAAAGTTATTTTTGGTTTAATTTCCTGCGAATAGATGTTAAACCAGATAGATAAAAATATAAGTGAAACCGTAATAATTTTTAATTTATTCATTTTAGTGCCTCATTTAGCCATTGAACAATCTGGTTGTCTTTCGGTATTGTTCCGTAGCTCACAACCTTATTATTAATTACAAGACCGGGTGTCATCATAATTCCATATTTCATTATTTCTTCGAGTTCTGTGATTTTCTCAACCGTAGCATCATATTTGTAATTTGAAACTATCTCTCTAACCTTTTTCTCAAGTGAAATGCATTTTGCACATCCCGTACCTAAAATTTTAATATTCATTTTGCACTCCTTATAAAATTAATTTCTTCTTTTATATATTTCTTGAATTTTTCAAAATCATTAACAAAATCCCAAATTTTTTCCAGGTTTTTCCATTGAATCTCTTTGCCATTTTCCTTTTTGCTGATAATTAGAGTTTGCGTATCGAATTTGTATTTTTCCCGGTAATGTTCATTTTCCGGCAGGAGAAAATCTAAAGATGTTAGTATTACTGTACTGTCCTTAAGTTCTTTCCCGAATTCTAATAGCAATGAATTCCTGATATTGTTTTCGATTGTCAGACAAGTATGGCATCTTATCGTAGCGTGGAAATAGATTACATCAATCCTGGTTTGATTATCTTTTGAAAATAATTGGAATGGGAACAGGAAAATAATAACAATAAACAATGTTTTAAATATCATTTTCATAATAAAATAACAATCAAAAAGTTTACAAATAAAATTTTATAAATTTATGAACTTAAAAAATCAAATTAAATAAAAATCCAACTATCGTTATTCCCGCTGCAACTATACCTATAAATATAAATATTAAAGGCATCTTCAATACTTTTTTTAGTATAATTGTCTCCGGTAAAGACAAACCAATTACAGCCATCATAAAAGCAAGAGAAGTACCCAAAGAAGCACCTTTCTCGAGTAAAACCTGAACGACCGGAATAATTCCAGCTGCATTTGAATATAAGGGAATTCCGATTAAAACCGCCAATGGGACCGAATACCAAACATCTTTTCCCATAAAAGAAGCCATAAAATCCTCAGGTACATAACCGTGTGCAACAGCACCAACTCCGATTCCAACAACAATATAAATCCATACTTTTGATACAATTTCTCTTACTGCCGTATATCCGGCTTCAATTCTATCGGTGAATGATATTCTATGTCCAGGGATTTCTACGCTTCCTGATTTTGTTTGATATACCCAATCGGCTACAAATTTTTCGAGCTTTAATTTTCCAATAATCCATCCTGATAAAATCGCGATGACCAATCCAGTCGTTACATAAATCAATGCTGTCTGCCATCCGAATAATCCCAATAGTAAAACAACAGCAACCTCATTAATCATCGGTGCTGCAATTAGGAATGAAAAAGTTACACCTAATGGAATTCCTGATTCGACAAAACCTAAGAAAAGTGGAATTGCCGAGCAAGAGCAAAATGGAGTAATAATTCCTAAAGTACCAGCCATGATATTTCCAAGAAACAATGGCTTTCCTTCGAGAGCTTTTCTTGTTTTTTCAGGTGAAAAATATGACCTTATTATTCCGACAACAAAAACTATCAACACAAGGAGAAGCATTACTTTCGGGACTTCATAAATGAAAAACCTGATTGATTCCGTCAGATGAGTTCCTGCAGCCATGCCAAAAAGGTCATAAACAATAAAGTCGGAAAAACTTTTAAGATATAAATAAAATAAAATCCAAAAAATTAAGATAGGAATTGGAATATAATATTTATAAACAAAATCCTTTGGCTTAGAAATTATTATTGATTCTTCTTTTGTATTCATATTATTTGCTTACTTCAACCTGCAATAATTCTTTTTTATTTATTTTGAAATATTTCTTTTGGAACCACAAGGCAACATTAACCAAAGCAATCAAAGCAGGAACTTCAACTAATGGACCAATTACTGCAGCAAATGCCTCTCCCGAATTGATTCCAAACACAGCAACTGCGACTGCAATAGCAAGCTCGAAATTGTTACTTGCCGCTGTAAATGACAATGTTGCTGTTTTCGAATAATCAGCACCAATTTTCTTTCCCATATAAAATGATACTAAAAACATTATAACAAAATAAAGCAGTAGCGGAATAGCTATCCTCACAACATCGAGCGGTATCTTTACTATGTATTCCCCTTTTAATGAAAACATAACAATTATTGTAAAAAGCAGGGCAATTAATGTAATCGGGCTGATTTTCGGAATGAACTTTTTATGATACCATTCTTTGTTTTTTATTTTGATTAAAGTGAATCTTGTTATTATTCCAGCAATAAAAGGGATACCGAGATATATAAAAACACTCTCAGCAATTTGACCTATAGTAACATCAACCTTGAAAGACTGAAGTCCAAGCCATTTTGGCAAAACTGTAATAAACACATAAGCATAAACAGAAAAGAACAGCACCTGGAATATTGAATTGAATGCAACAAGTCCAGCGGCGTATTCAGTATCACCTTTGGCAAGTTCATTCCAGACGATTACCATTGCAATACATCTCGCAAGACCAATCATAATCAGGCCTGCCATATAATGCGGATAGTCCTGGAGAAAAAGAATAGCAAGAAAGAACATTAGTATAGGACCGACAATCCAGTTTTGAACAAGTGACAATCCGAGAATTTTGAAATTCTTAAAAACATCTCCCAGCTCTTCATACCTTACTTTAGCAAGCGGTGGATACATCATTAAAATCAATCCCACTGCAATTGGAATATTTGTCGTACCTGATTGAAATTGCTCCCAGAAGCCAACTATACCCGGGAATAAATATCCCGATATAACTCCAACAAACATTGCAAGAAAAATCCAGAGTGTTAAGAATCTGTCTAAGAAAGACAGCTTTTTCATAATTTCAGCCATTGAGAACTCGTTTTAATAGTTTTAAGTTTTAAGTTTTAAGTTTTTTAATTTATTCAACAATAAACATTTATAACACAATATTTTTCCATTATCCTGTTTCAATTTTTCTCTGCTGTTACAGTTATGCTGACAATTGGATTAATGTGTTTCCTGAATTCATCAATCTCATTTAAATCGAGGTAATTCATAAGAATTGATGATGGAATTTTTATATTCTTTTCCTTTACAATCTGAATATTATCAAAACCGGATGATTTAATTATGTCCAGGTAATCAATTTTTTGTAAGGCACCAGCAACACATCCTGCATACATTTCAGCAGCTGATTGCAACTTGTCCGGGAGAATGGTATTCAGAACTATATCAGAAATGCAGAATCTTCCACCACTTTTAAGTACTCTGAATATTTCCGAAAAAGCTTTCTTCTTGTTCGGAACAAGATTTAATACACAATTGCTGATTACTAAATCTATGGTATCATTATCAACGGGTAAACTTTCGATTTCTCCGAGTCTGAATTCTACGTTTTCAAATTTAAGCTTCTTTTTATTTTCATTTGCTTTGTCGAGCATATCATGTGTCATATCTACACCAATAACCCTGCCTGATTCTCCGACATATCTTCTTGCGATGAATACATCGTTACCGGCACCTGCACCCAAATCGAGAACTGTTTCACCTTTTTGAATCTTTGCGAACTCTGTTGGCAATCCGCATCCCAAACCTAAATCAGCTTCGTCGAAATACCCTTCAATCGGCTTATAATCATCACTCATCACCGAGTAATCTATCGTGTAAGGACCGCTTCCGCAGCACCCTGCACCTGCTTTCTGCTTCGATGATTGCCTCGCTATTTCACCGTATTTTTCTTTAACCAATTCTTTTATTTCCTCATCCGTTCTCATTTTACACCTTTATATAATGTTTATAAAATTCTTTAAATTCTTCCATAATAAAATCACGAACTTCCCTGTATTTATTCATCGTTTCTTCCTCATTTCCCGTAAATGTGTATGGGTCTTCAAATCCTATGTGTAACCTATGTTTTACTTTCCCTGTGAAGACAGGGCAAGTTTCTTTTGCATTGTCGCATACTGTTATTACATAATCAAAATCATCATTAATAAATTGGTCAACAGATTTCGGATATTGATTAGTAATATCAATTCTTACTTCATTCATTACTTTAACAGCTTTTGAACTGATTTTTGTTGCAGGTACAGTTCCTGCAGAAAAGACATCAAGAGTAATATCGAGTGATTTTAAAAATCCTTCAGCCATTTGGCTTCGACAGGAATTTCCTGTGCATAGTATTAATATCTTCATCTCTATATAATTTTTATTAATTACCTGATTAAATATTACAAATTTTATTTCTATCGACAATTTCAAGCTTTCGTTTATCGGCTTTAATTCTTGCTTCGTCGTTTAACCATTCAGTCATAAGTTTCATTAGTTTTCTAACCTGAGGTTCATCGGTTTTGTCATTAAGCTTGTAATCAACCCATTTTCCGTTTTTTTCATCGAGAATGAATCCGGCGTCCCTAAGCAATGAAAGATGTTTCGATACAGTTGAATTTGCCAGATTCAGTACTGCCCTGATTTCGCATACACACATAGGACAGTCTTCGAGCATTTTAAGTATTCGAAGTCTGTTTGAATCCGACAAAGCTTTAAATATTTTTACATAATTTCTCATATTTCCTCATTTTCATTTCGTTATTTTACGAAATATAAAAATAATTGTTTCATAAAAAAAATATTTTTTAAATATTACCTTTTAATGTTTAAATTAATAATATGAAAAATATTCTAATTCTCGGAGGTTATGGCAATTCCGGCAAACAGGTTGTCGAATTGCTTTTAAAATTTACTGATTGTAATATTATCATTGCCGGTAGGAGTTTGGAGAAATCGAAAATGCTTTCAGATAAATTAAATATTTTATTTGAAGGAAACCGGGTATTCTTTAAGAGTCTTGACGCTGAAAATATTGATATGCTCACTATTGCTTTCAAAAAGATTGATATGGTTATTGTTTGTTCGTCAACCCTTCTATATTATAAAAATATAATTAACACAGCAATCGAAGCCGGTATTGATTACTTCGATATAAATATATCAAAAGAGAAAAATGATTATTTATTTTCAAAAGAAAACATTATTAAAGATAAACGACTTTGCTTTATAACTGATGGCGGCTTTCATCCCGGTGTTCCGGGCGCTTTGGTTAAATATGCATCAACAAAGTATGATTATATTGAAATGGCAAATGTATATGGTTTGATGAAAATTAACTGGAAAAACTACTCTTTTTCTAAAGAAACAATTTTGGAATTTGTAAAAGAATTTCAAAATTTTAATACCTTGACTTATAAAAATCACAATTGGAAAAAATTATCTTATTCCGAATCCGAAAAGGTTGATTTTGGAGAAGATTACGGTAAGCAGAAGTTTTATCCGATGCATCTCGATGAAATGAATGATTTACCTGAGAAACTCAATACCTTAAATGAAACTGGATTTTATGTATCAGGATTCAATTGGTTTGTTGATTATTTTATATTGCCACTTGCCGTCATTCTATTAAAAATCTTCGGAAAATTTGCCTTGAATCCGGTTAGCAAAATGTTTGTCTTCGGATTAAAACATTTTTCCAAGCCGCCATATAATATAATTCTAAAGTTAAAATCAGAAGGCCTTAAAAACGGAAGAAAATGTTTTTTTGAAATGAATTTAATTAATAAAGATGCTTATCAAATGACTGCAATTCCTGTCGCTGCTGCAATTAAACAATATCTTGTTCGAGATGAAAATACCGGTGTATGGTACCAATCAAATTTTGTAGAGCCGTTACAGTTTATCAAAGATATGGAATTATTTGGAATGAAAATCGAGGAATCCAATTGCTGATTGTCAAACTCCTCTTGTATTCGGTTCCCAGATGTATTTATGAATTTGAAGCTGTAATCTTGCTTTAATATTACTTTCAAGCAGCCAATTAGCAAGTGTTACAGGTTCAATTATATCGAAAGCAGGTGAAAATAATATATTAGTAGTCTTTTTAGTTAATTTATACTGTTTAATGATTTCCATTGCCCAGTCAAAGTCCTTTCTATCGGCAATTACAAATTTGATTTCGTCTTTTTTATTAATGTAATTAATATTTTCAAATTTATTTAACTTAACCATACCCGATGCAGGACACTTAATATCCATTATTTTAATTACTCTTTTATCTACTTCAGAAACATCGAAAGCACCGCTTGTTTCGAGTGAAACGGTTAATTTCTTATCGCATAAAAGCTTCATAAATGGTATTACATTTTCCTGGTTCAATGGTTCGCCACCGGTAATTTGGATAAATTTACAACCGAATTTTTTTACTGATTCAATAATTTCACTGAATGTCATTTTGCTGCTGTCACCGTTAAATTTCAAGGCGTAAGGTGTATCGCACCATTTACACCTTAATTTACAACCCTGTAAGCGAATGAAGACACAAGGTAAACCTGCCCTCGTACCTTCTCCCTGAATTGAATAAAATATTTCGGAGACATTCAATTTTATATCATTCGATAGTATTTTCATTTAAAAAATTCAATAATTCTTAAAATTTGTTTATGTTGAGCTTTCAATTTATAAAATCATTTAATAATAGCTAAAAATTTATTATATTTAAGTAAATTCTACAGAGTTTTTTCGATTAATAAGTGATGAAAATTAAATTAATCATTATATATCTGTTTTTAACGTTAATACCATCTGTATTTCTTTTATTTAATATAAAGAATAACAGCAATGATATTTATTATAATGTGGATACCCGATTAATGCATAAATTATCAAAAGCCGAACTTGCATTAATTCGAACCGAATATGAATTTATGAAAATCCGAAATCCCTATACTAATTCTATTCCTAAAAATGCAAGGCAGAGGGAGCTCGAATTTTCCAGCCAAATACCGACAAGAGAATCATTTCAAATGAAAAACAAAGATGTTACCCTTTCACAGCAATGGACTTCGATGGGTCCTAAGAATGTAAGCGGAAGAATGTTAGCTATTGAATTTGATATAAATAATGAAAATGTAATTTTGGCTGGAAGTGCATCCGGTGGTATATGGAAATCAATTGACAGGGGCAATTCGTGGATTAGAACAAGTTCCCCTGATGATTTACTGGGTGTTACTTGCATAGCACAGGATTTGAGAATGGGTAAAAATAATATCTGGTATTACGGTTCAGGGGAATTGTTAAGTACAACCGACAGAAGAATTACCACATCAGTCAGGACAATTGGTCTGGGTAATGGAATTTATAAATCAACTGATAACGGTTCGTCTTGGTTCCCGTTAAAGAAAACACAATGTCTATTGAATGGCAAACTGAGTGAGGTTTTCCAGGGTATTTGGAATATAAAAATTGATAAAAAGAGTGCTAATGAAGATATTTTATACGCTGCCTGTTATGGTGCAATAATGAGAAGTTCAAATGGTGGTAACTCATGGGATATGGTCCTTGGAGACACTAATAAAAAATCTTTTTCTACTGACATAGCAATGACCGATAACGGCATTTATTATGCTTCATTAAGTACATTTACAAGTTCAGGCAAAAAGCCGGAATATACCGGCATTTGGAAATCAACAAACGGTATAAACTGGATAAACATTACTCCTGATGATTTCCCTTCCGAAACCAGAGTTATTAAATTAGCATTAGCTCCTTCGAATCATAATGTTTTGTATGTCATTACCGAGGTTCCACAACATTCCAAATCCATACAGGCATTTTATCCGTCTTATCATGGATTATATAAATTTACTGTTAATCCTTCAACAGGGCAAGGGACATGGGAAACAAAAACAGCAAATTTGCCCGGTGAAGGAACAGATAATTATGATGATAACAGTTTAAATACTTTAGGAGGTTATGCTCTCGTACTAAAAGTTAAACCGGATGATGAAAATGTACTTTTCCTCGGTGGTACAAGCATGTTTAGAACAACTAATGGATTCAATGATTCAACAACAAATAAAAATATAGGCGGTTACCCTTATGATTGGACTGTAAATGAATTGCATCCCGATATGCACGGTATTGCTTTTCTTCCGTCTAATCCCAATACCATGTTTGTTGCTAATGATGGGGGTATTCAGGTTACAATCAATTGCATGGATGATTTTGTTAAATGGAATTATTCATCCGATGGATTGATAACTTCACAATTTTATACCATTGCAATTGACCATAAAGGAAATCATGACGGTTTATACTTTGGTGGACTTCAGGATAATGCATCCCAGGTTTTGAATTCCGATGACCCCGACCAGTCATGGAAAACTATATACGGAGGTGATGGTATGTCAACTGCAATCGCCGATAATGGCGATTTCCTTATCGGTTCTATTTATTACGGTTACATTTTTACATCTGACATTGAAGGAAATAAAATCATAATGCAAAGACCAAACATAATCGAGTGGTCACAAAGTTCATTTTATACTACCTTCACTCTGGATATTAATAACTCAAAAACCTTGTATTTATCTGCTAAGAACCAGGTATGGAGAAAAAATGACATTTCGGTTTCAGCATTCGATAGCAGCAGAGTTGAAGAAGGATGGGAGGAAATTTCTGCTGATAAAATTGGCTATTCTTCGTATGTTTCTGCCTTAAAAGCAGATTCTTCGAGATTATATATCGGAACAAGTAATGGTAAAGTATTTAGGTTGGATGACCCAAGAAGCAACAAAAATTCTCCTTATGAAATTACTTGTAAGGACTTCCCTTTCTTTGGTTTTATATCCTGCATTGAAACTGAGCCGGATAATTCTGACAATGTTTTTGTAGTATTCTCTAATTATGCTGTCCTAAGTATATTTTATTCCTCCGATGGAGGAATGAATTGGACAAAACAGGGAGGAAATCTTGAGGGTAATTATGAAACAGGGACTTTGGGACCATCTGTCAGATATGTCAAAATCCTGAAATTTCATGGCAAAACGGTTTACTTTGCAGGTACAAGTACCGGCTTGTATTCAACAACAGAACTTGTTGGCTCCAATACGGTTTGGGTGAAAGAAGCTTCCAATACAATAGGAAATTCAATTATCGATTATATCGATACCCGAAACACAGACGGTTTAGTTGTAATCGCCACACAAGGCAGCGGAGTCTTTAACGCATATTATTCAATTAGTGGTAATGATTCAAGAAACACGGAGAATTATTTTTCATTGGAACAGAATTCACCAAATCCTGCAGAAGATTATACGGATATTAAATTTTCAACTGAGAAACCCGGCAATTCAATCATCAATTTATATGATATGCACGGAAACTTTATTAAAAATATTACAAATACATATTACCATACCGGTAACCATAGTATTAGATTGAATGTATCGAATTTAAAATCCGGAGTTTATTTTTATACTATGGAATCCGGTAATAAGAAACAAACAAAAAAAATGATTATTCTTCGATAATATACATGATATGAGAATCTTATCCTTATTCTTTAGTGCTGACAGAAATTATATCGCTGTTGTTGATGAAACCCCAAAAGGGCTTCGGCTGATTCATGTTAATTCAACCGAACATGGAATTGATTTATTTACTGCAAAAGATGATATTTTAGAATCAGCTATTAATGAATACCATAAATTACTAAAGCTAATTCCCGAAAAAATCGAACAGCTTGTCATTACCTTACCTGCTGAGCATGTACTTGTATCAAAATTTCCCGGTAATGAAAATATTTCAATGAATGATTTGAAAAAACTTGTCGAATTGGAAATTAAACAGAATTTTCCACAGTTTAATTATCATGATTTCACTTCAACGGTAATACCATTACTTCCGGGAATGGATAAGAAACTAATGCTAATGGGAATTATAATACCAAAGGATATTTATGCAACCTGCAAAATACTTTTGGAACCACTGGATTTGCCAATTAAAAATGTCGAAATCAGCCAGCTTAATACTCATTCGGCTTTTATTTATAATTATCCCGAACATTCTGACAAAGCTGTTGCTTTCTTCGGCATCAAAAAAAGATTTATAGATATTAGCGTCATAAAAGAAAAAAAGCCCTTATATTATAATCTTGTGTCGTATAAAGATAATGAATCAATTTGTGATATTTGTCATTCTGAATTTACAAGAATAGTATCAGAATATATTGATAAAATTGATTTGGTATATTTCTTCGGTTACTCACTTACAAAAGAAATCCTCGATAAAGCAAAAGAAGTACTTTCATCCAGTGTTGATTATATCGGAAGATTAAATGCCTTCAGAATGATGACAGCATCGCTTAGCGACAGGGAGAAAGATTATTGTTCGAGAGCTGCTCATATTTACCCACCGTGCATCGGTGCATGTATTCCACCGTTCCACAACAGGATAAAATTAATATAATGAGGATTGTGTCAGGTGATTTGAAAGGCAGGAGAATCAAGGAGCAAATTCCCGCTTTTATTAGGCCCACAACTGATAAAGTCAGGGAAGCAATATTCAATATTCTGGAAAATCACATATCATTCGATGATTTAATTATTGCCGACATTTGCGCGGGTACAGGTATGCTGGGTTTTGAAGCACTCAGCAGGGGATGCAAACAATGTTTTTTTGTAGATAAGAATATTCAATCCGTAAAATTTATTAAATCAACTGCAAAACTATTCGGAATTGATGATAAAAGATATATTATTCAGAAACATGACGCATTAAAATTTCTTAAAGAATTAAAAATTAATTTCCCTGATACACAATTTGATGTGATTTTTACAGACCCGCCATATAAAGCAAATTTCTTAAATCAAATGGTTGTTCTTATTAATTCTGAGAATTTATTAAATAAAAATGGAATTTTTGTTGCAGAACATGATGATACCGAAGTTATCTTGTTCCCGGAAAGTTGGAATAAAATTTCTGATAAAACATACAGTATAACCAGGGTTGAAATATTTCGTATTGTAGGAAAAAATTATTAGATTCATATAATCATTCCCCCTCTTTTCAGAGGGGGAATAAAAAAAAATCAATAATTGTCAATTTGTGCTCTTTGCAATTTCCCGGAGTAATCTATGTAAACGGTTTTCCATTCTGTGAAAATGTCAAATACAGTCCAGCCACCTTCGCGATGACCGTTGCCTGTACCTTTAACTCCTCCGAATGGCATGTGTGCTTCAGCACCGATAGTCGGACTGTTGATATAAGTTATACCGGCTTCTATGTCCCTCATTGCAATACATGCTTCACCAATATCATTTGTATAAATTGATGAAGATAAACCATATTGAACTCCATTAGCAAGTTCGAGTGCGTGTTCAAATGAATCCGCCTTACTGACTGCGAGCACCGGACCGAAGATTTCATCGCGAAAGATTGTCATGTCTTTTGTGATGTCAACTATTATTGTAGGTCTATAAAATGAACCTTTTACCAATTCACCTTCAGTAGCTCTTTCGCCTCCGAGAACTAACTTCCCGCCTTCCTTAACAGCGATTTTAACATAATTATCAATTTCGTTTAATGCAGTATTATGAATAACAGGGCCTACCTGGGTTCCTTCCTTCAACCCATCTCCTAACTTTAATTTACTTGCTTTAGCAACAAGTAAATCTATAAATTTATTATAAATATCATTATGAATAATCAGACGTGAAGTAGCAGTACATCTCTGTCCTGTCGTACCAAAAGCACCCCAAAGAACACCCTCGATTGCCGAATCCAAATCGGCTGATGGCATAACTACCTGGGGATTCTTACCACCCATTTCGAGAGAGCATTTTTTATTTGTCCTTCCGCATATTTCGCCGATTTGATTGCCAATACTCGTCGAACCGGTGAAACCGATTAAATTCACATCGGGATGCTCAACTATTAGATTACCCATACTTCCTTTTCCGAGAAGAACATTAAATACACCTGGAGGAATTCCCGCTTCCTCGAGAATTTCAGCAAATATTACACCTGAATGCGGCGAATCCTTCGATGGTTTATACACTACGGTATTTCCAGCTGCAATTGCCGGTAATATCTTCCATGAAGGCACAGCAACAGGGAAGTTCCACGCAGTGATTATACCGCATACCCCGACCGGAACTCTGAATGAAAGGTTGAATTTATTTAGCATCTCGCTTGGTGCCGTTTTACCGAATAACCTTCTTGTTTCGGATGCAGCATAATATGCAGTGTCAATCGCCTCCTGAACATCGCCTTCGGTTTCAAAAGTCGGCTTGCCCATTTCACGAGTCATAATCCTTGCTAATTCCTTTTTCCTTCGTGAAAAAATGTCACCTGCTTTTCTCAACATATCACCTCTTTTGGGTGCAGGCACAAGCCGCCATGATTTGAACGCCTTTTTTGCAGCGGCTACTGCCTCATTTACATCATCCTGACCGGATAAGGGAAATTTACCGATTATATCCCCGTGATTTGCGGGATTAATATTTTCAAATGTTTGGCCGCTTTTAGCAGATACCCATTGACCATTAATGTAATTCTTAAATTCCTGCATTGATTATCTCCTGAATGAATACTTAATATTTTCTTCTACTTTGAAAAATATTGATAAAATAAAATTAAAAAAATATGTATTTTGCGATTTATTAATTATTAATCAAAGTCCTATACTTAATTAATTAACAAAAATACAATCATTGAATATGAAAAAAAATTTGTGTTTTACAATTAATTTGTAAATTTTAATTGGGGAATTTATTTTAATTAAAACTAAAGGAAAATGAAGAAAATTTACATTATAATAATTATAACTTTTATATATCTTTTACCTTTAAAAGCACAATTCAGACCCATTGATACATTAACAGGTAAAGTTGTTCATTATACAGGCATCTATGCTGGCGGCTCATCAATAATGGAACAAAAGCTTTTCGGTTTCACTCTTATTGGTGAATATGAGTATCGTGAAATAAAATCCTCGATGGGGTTCGGATTTAATATTCACATGATATTTTCAGATTTAACCGAATATGGATTTGGCATCCCTTTGTACTGGCATGGATTAACAAGTATGAACCTGAGATTAAACATTACTCCTGGAGTTACAATCACAAAAAGAGTTGTTTATTCAAGATTTAAACCCGGGACTCAACCTGAAGAAGAAACTAAAAATACGGCAAACTTTTTTCTTCAGGCAGGATTGGGCTGGGAAACATTTATTTACAGGGATGCTGACCCTGTTCTGGTTCTAACGCCGACACTGAGTTGCGACATAATCAGTGAAAGTGAAGTTTATGTAGGCTTTGGAGCCAGTTTATGTTGGATAATATATTAGTAAAAATATGATAAATTTGGGGCTTAAATGAAAATTAATTTAATTCTACTAACTTTGTTAATCATTATTATTAATTCTACTTCTTATTCACAATCTTATGATTTCGGTAAGTCAAAAATATTTACAAATTTTAATCCCTCTGTTGCTTTATCTGATGAAATTAGAAGTTATCTCGATGCCTTAGCAACTTATATGCATGCAAATGAATATTTCAGCGTTAAAGTATCCGGTCATTCGGATAATTCGGGAACATCGGATGAAAATGAAAAATCCTCTTTAGAAAGAGTAAAAATGATTTCCGATTATTTACTGTCAAAAGGAATTACCGGAGATAGAATTATTGAAAAAGCCGAAGGTTCAAAGATGCCCATTTCTCCAAATGATACTCCTGAAAGCAATGATTTAAATAACCGGGTGGAAATTAGTGTTCTACATTCTGTTATTGAAATATCGATTCATGAATCAAAACATGAAGAACATTCTAATCATATTAGTATTTTTGGAGGAGCTACTACATTTACTGAATCAAAAGAAACTTATGCGACAGCAGGATTAGAGTTTGAGCATAGATTTAAGGAAATCAATTATTTGCTTGGATTAGGGATTTTTGCTGAAGCAGTATTTACCGAAGAGAAGGAGTATGTTGCAGGTATTCCGATTTTCATTCATCCGGTTCACGGATTGAAATTTTTGTTAGCTCCCGGTGTAAGTGTAGTTAAGGATAATATCGAGATGCTCGTTCGTGCCGGTGTTGGTTATGACATATATATCGGAAATTTTGCAATTACTCCGGGTTTCAATGTTGACTATGTCAAAGAACATTTCACACTGGTTTATGGTATTAGTTTTGGAATTGGCTTTTAGGTAAAAATCAAAATGCTTCCATTAAAAATAGCAATCCTGTGGCATTATCATCAGCCATATTATGACAAAGACGGCGAGTTAATTCTCCCCTGGGTTCGGTTTCACGGTGTCAAGGATTACTGGGACCTGCCCGAATTATTTTATGAATATCCGAATGTTAAGCAGACGATAAACCTTGTTCCATCTCTTAGTATGCAGCTCGATGATTACATTAACATAAGAACATCGGACAAAATACAACGGCTCACAAATATAAAGCCATCCAAGTTATCTGAAACAAATAAGAGAGAAATATTGCGTCTATTCTTTCTGTGTAATGAAGAAAATATGATTTTCCCATATCATAGATACAAAGAGCTTTATGATAAAGCTCAAAGTAAGGACGCTGCATTATTAGAATTCACAGAAAAAGACTGGTTAGATTTGCAGGTTTGGTATAACCTGACCTGGTTTGGTTATTTCTCAAAAGAAAGAAAACCGGTAAAACGCCTTTTTAATAAAGGTAGTGGTTTTACCGAAGAAGAAAAAAAACTTGTTCTGGATTTGCAAAATGAAGTGCTGAGTCAAATCAATAATCAGATGAAAATGCTTCAGTCACTGAATCAAATTGAAATCAGTTGTACACCGCTATATCATCCGATTCTGCCATTATTATGCAATACTCAGAATGCCAAACAATCTATACCCGGATTAAAATTACCTGAGAACAATTTCTCATTTCCTGAAGATGCCAAAGCTCAAATTGAAGGTGCGATTAATTATTATTACCGGCTGCTCGGTATCAAACCAATTGGAATGTGGCCCTCCGAAGGTTCGATTTCAGATGATGTTATTAATTTAATGATTAGCGCAGGATTGAAATGGACAGCAAGCGATGAGGGCGTGCTTGCTGCCTCTATTGGTAAACAATATGACTACACTGAAAAATATTTTCCAAGAAAATTCATAAATGACAATGGAGAAATCGCAATTCTTTTCAGAGACCATTCGATATCCGACGCTATCGGATTTTTATACTCTAAGTGGAATCCGCATGATGCCACGAGAGATTTTATCGGGAGATTAAATGCAATCAGGAATGAACTGATTAATAAAAGAGGCGAGGATTGTCTGAAGCATGCAGTTGTACCGGTTATACTCGATGGTGAGAACTGCTGGGAGTTTTATCAATATAACGGATTGCCCTTTCTTAAATCATTATTTGAAGAATTATCGAATTCTGATACTTTGAAAACTGTTACATGTTCAACCGCAACCTTAAAAGAGAATCTCGATTATTTACCTCCTCTGGAAAATGTCCGTGCCGGCTCATGGATTAATGCTGATTTCAATATTTGGATAGGACATGAAGACCACCGCAATGCCTGGTCCATGCTGGCTATGGTGAGAAAATCAGTAGAAAGCAAAAAAACAGAACTCGATGAAATTACATTGAATAAAGTGATGAAAGAAGTCTATATTGCCGAAGGTTCTGACTGGTTCTGGTGGTATGGCGATACACATATAGCAGAAAACAAAGGTGATTTCGATATTTTATTTCGATGGCATATCGGAAATATTTACAAATTGCTTGGCATAGAAATACCTAAAGAAGTAAATATACCAATAGGTAAGGAATACGAGGTTGCAAAAGTAGTTAAGCAGGAAGGACATGTTTCTCCCTCTATTGACGGAAAAATAAGTTCAGATGATGAATGGATAAAAGCCGGCTATTATGATGCACAATCCACTATGACTGCAATGCATCAGGTGGGTGAGTTTCTAAAAAAGTTGTGGTATGGCTCTGATAAAGAAAATGTTTATTTACGTTTTGACTTGCTTAAAGAAATGGATTTCGATGATTCAGTTGTTGTTCATTTTCTTAATCCTGTTAAATTTATCCTGACACTTAAAAAGAATAATTTCGATATAAAATCCGATGAGAAATTATCATTAGAACGATTCTCGATTTCAAGCCATGACATAATTGAATTATTAATTTCTAAATCAACTTTTATATCGGATTCAAACTCCGAAATCAAAATTGAAATTACAATTCAAACCCATACAAAAGAAGGTGAAATTAGCTACCCAAGGCAAGGTAGCTTAGAATTGCTGGTCTAATCTAAATTAAATTTAAATCCAATTTTACTAAATTACTTTTTCAAAAATGATTTCATTGATTAATAAAACTAAATATTTCGCGAAAAATAAAACAACTAATTATAAATTGCCTTTGGTATGATTCAGAAGCAGAAGAGGCAGCGAATTTCTATGTAACAATTTTCAAAAATTCTAAAATATGCAATATCACCCGTTTCGACAAGGAAGGTTTTGAATTCCACCATAAGCACGAAGGAACTGCCATGTCAGTTTAATTTAAAATTGACGGACATCAATTTATTGCATTAAATGGAGGTCCTCAAATTAAAATTTAATGAAGCAATTTCAATGATGATAAATTGCGAAACACAGGAGGAAATTGATTATTATTGGAGTAAACTTACACATGGAGGTGAGGAAGGTCAATTCGGATGGCTAAAGGATAAATTCGGAGTTTCCTGGCAGGTTTATCCCGTTCATCTTGAAGAAATTATGAAGGATACGGATATTGTTCACAAAGAAAAAGTAATGAAAGAATTATATCAAATGAAAAAATTTGATATTTCAAAAATTGAATTAGCATATTAAGGTGAATAATTTTATTTCCCTTTTTTGTGAAAATAAAGAATGAAACTTATTTAAATCAAAATCAATCTGAAATCTGTTCTGTATCCATTGGAATGAAATCAGAATTTATATTATCATTTGAAGGATATTTGTTTTCTTCATCATCTTCTTGTTTCTCAATATTTTCTTTCAATGATTCAGGAAGTTCAATATAAGTTTCTTCGAGGTTCTTATCTACAACTATTTCAATGTTGGATTCAGGTTGTTCCTGCTCGAGTGATAATTCCTCGAGTTCGCGTAATTTCGGTAAATCTTCCAGCCCATTCAATCCGAAAGTTTTCAGAAATTCCTGAGTTGTTGCATATAATAACGGTTTACCCAGTACATCTTTCCTACCGACAATTTCCACTAATCCTTTTTCTATAAGCGAATTAACCACATCAATTGAATTGACCCCCCTTACCTGCTCAATCTCCGGTTTGGTAACCGGTTGTCGGTAGGCAATGATAGCTAAAGTTTCGAGGGCTGCATGCGATAATCTTTTCTTGATTTTACTTTTGACAATTTGCTGAAGCAACATACCGTATTCAGGTCTGGTCGAATATACATACCCTCCAGCTAAATTTACTATCTGGAATGGTCGGTTTGTTTCCACCAGCTCTGTATTGATTTCATTTATTAATTCCGACAAATCATCGGGAGAAAATTTTATTGCTTCGCTGACAGATTCTGCAAGCGAAATTTGATTCTCTTCCTGGTTTTCCCCTTCTTTATTTTCATCGTTTGAAACAGGTGCAAAACCTGAACCCGTTATTACCAATGTTTTATAAAGAATTTTTGAAGGCATCGGCTCTTCAGAAGAAAATAGTAATGCTTCAATTACAGCTTTCTGTTCGTTTCTCGATAAATTTAAAAATTGTTTATTTATTGATTCCATAGTTTACTTATTTTATATTCAATTTAAATTAAATGACGTTTTAGCGGCTACAACAATTTCATCGAACAATACCGGCTGTCTGACAACAATTTTTTGCGATTTAGTAAGTTCCAGTACCGCAAGAAAGGTTGCTACAATATGAGGATGTGACTTAACATCTTCAACAAGTTCCATAAAATTCATCCTCTTTCTTATTTTCAACTTATCCATAATAAATGCAATCTTTTCTTCTACGGTAATCGAAATCAATTGGACAAGATGTTGCTGGTTACTCAGCTTTTTCCTGTCAATTGCCTTTTTAAAAGCCCTAATCAAATCGAAAAGTGTTGCATTTTTATAAACGTTATCTTCTGCTGCATCGCCTTGCATAAAATCTTCGAAAAGGTGTCTATAATAATAATAGCGGCTGTTTTCCGCCATCATCGAAATGTCTCGTGCTGCTTCTTTAAACTGCTTGTATTCGATTAATCTCTGGACAAGCAATGTCCTCGGGTCTTCAACTTCTACCCCTTCTCCACCGGTTTCCCTCGGCAACAGTAACTGGGATTTAATATACATCAGGTTTGCCGCCATTACGAGAAATTCTCCTGCAAGCTCTAAATCGAATAGACGCATCAGCCGGATGTACTTGAGGAATTCCTCCGTTATTCTTGCAATTGGAATATCATATATATTTATTTCATCCTTCTTGATGAAATAAAGGAGCAGGTCAAAAGGTCCCTCAAAATTCGGTAATATTAATTTATACATAAATTATTTTATTTATTATACTTGAATAGCCACTATCTTCAGATAGTGGGTGCCAATTACACAGGCATTATGACTTTAGTCAATTATTTATATTGGGATAAATCCCGTTACAAACAGAATAAGACACCACTACTTAAAAGTAGTGACTATTCAATAATTTTCAAATTTTTTTAGTACACTAATAGTAAGTCATACCAAAATAGTAAAAATCCTATGAAAGTTTTCCACATTATGAAAGTGCTTATTCTTCAATATATAAGCGTGGAACACGAGCAGATATTGCTGTCAGGATTTCATATTGTATTGTTCCGATTTTATTTGCCAGTTCAAATGCGGTTATTTCTTCATTCCCCTGTTTACCCAGCAAAACCACTTCATCTCCCACATTGATTTCATCATCACCGACATCAACCATACATTCATCCATGCATACAGTTCCGACAAGATTATATCTTTTCCCATTAATAAGGCATTGCGATTTGTTAGTTAGCGTTTTGAAATAACCGTCACCATACCCAACCGGAATAGTTGCGATTGTTGTTGGTTCCGGAGATATAAAAAGCCGGTCGTAACCTACTGATTCACCTTTCCTGATTCTCCTCATCATCACAACTTTTGTCTTTAAAGTTAAAATCGGTTTTACATCAAATTTATCTGATAATTCGGGTATTGGCGGATAACCGTAAATTGACATACCGGGTCTTACAATCGAAAAATGCGACTCAGGATGATTAGCTATTGCACCGGAATTTGCCGTATGAATAATTGAAAAACTATACCCGGCTTGTTTCAATGAATCAAGTGTATCATTAAATAATCTCAACTGTCTTTTAACAAATACCGGGTCTGTAGATGATGTTGCAAAATGAGTACATACACCTACGAAATTGATATTTTTCATGCCATTGCATTTTTCCATACATTGAACAGTATCCACCGGTTGAATACCCTCGCGGTTCATACCCGTACCGATACATAAATGGACTGGCACTCTTTTACCTGCTTTGATGGCTTCTGCTGATAATTCCTGTACAAATTCGTATGTAGAAACCGATGCCTGCAAATCATATTCAACGAATTTCTTTGCTTCGTCCGGAAATGTTGGTACAAGTACGACGACAGGAACATTAACACCTGCTTCTTTAATGATTATCCCCTCATCTGCAAAAGCGACTCCAAGATAATCAACACCGAATTTCTCAAGCGATTTGGATATTTCGACTATGCCATGACCATAAGCATTTGCCTTGACTATTGCCATCACCTTTGAATTTGGTGCGAGTTCTCTTATGCGGTTTAAATTATGCTTCAGATTGCTTAAATTAATTACTGCTATTGTTGAACGCATTTATTTATTTTTTATCCTGATTAATTGGCTGAATTTTTGCTCTTTATCCTTATTTATATTAACTTTTGGTAAAAAGTACCGAAAAATCTAACAAAATTAGGGTTTATTCGGCTAAAATAAAATTAAGTTATTTTAACTTTTGAAAATATGATGAAAATTAGAATATTATCTATCCTTCTGGCATTGGTATTTATATCCTGTAAATCGGTTCCACCGTGTCCCGATGAACTGGAAATCGGCAATCTTGGAACCACAATCAACACAGGAATGGATGACCATTTGCCTGTCGTTTATGGCGATACGCTTTACTTTACTTCCACTCGTGAAGAATCTGATGATAAGGAACTTGTTTTCATGTCTCCAATTATTGATGGAAAATTTACTTACCCTGTAATAGATAAAAATTTACCGTTAAATAAATTCCAGAAAATCTCTTCGCCTGCTTTTTATTTAAATAAACAAACCGGTATTGAAGAACTGTATTTTGCTGCAATCAATCCAAAAACAAAAAAGGGTAACAGGGACATATTTGTTTCGGTTGATTCAGGTAATGGCTGGTCTAATCCCGTTCCTCTGGGATATAAAATCAGCACGGAAAATTACGAATCACATCCTTCATTATCCTCTGATGGCAGCATATTATTATTTTCATCGGACAGACCGGGTGGAATCGGTGATGTTGATTTATATTTAAGTGCAAGGCAAAAAGACGGCTCCTGGGCTGACCCGGTAAATCTGGGGAAAGATGTCAATACACCTAAGGCAGATATTGCACCTTTGATTGCTCCAGATGGATACTTGTATTTTGCATCTAAAGGTTATGGTGGTGATTCTACTTATGACATTATAAAAGCGGAACCGGTGAAAAAAGGAAGCTGGCAGAAACCGCGAAAAATGAAGTCGCCGATTAACACAAACTTCGATGAATCAGGACCTGCGATTTGGAATAATATGCTCATTCTCTCTTCCAACCGTAAGGGTGGTTGCGGTGGTTTTGATATTTATTCTTTTGACTTATGCGGTCCGGTTACAATTGAAGGTGAGATTGCCGGTAACGGCGCAGGAATACCATTAAATGGAATAGTCGGGCTTTATGATAACAATAAAATTAAATTGCTTGAGCAAATCATTTCTGAAAATGGAAAATTTTCATTCCCGGTCGAAGTTCTGAAAACATATACTTTAAAATATAATAATAATTGTTTGGCAAATACTGCTCTCGAACAGGACATCACCACTCCATGCAATGATACAAGTTCGGTAAAGTTACAGGTAAAATTTACTCTCCCTGAAGAACAAAATATGTTCCAGACAGAAGAATTTGCAGTGCCATTCTTCGTTACCGGCTATTACAAGCCAAACACAAGCGATAATCTCGAGGGCTTGAGAATGAAATTCGCATACAATATCATAGGAATAGCGGATTCAACAAAGTTCATAGAATTTCCCGGTCCTGAATATGATGAATTGTCTCTGAAAGTTGATGAAGGCATTACAAATGTTGTCGAAAATATTCTTAAGTCAATCGAACAGTTAACCGCTCCTTGCACATCCGGAAAGAATGAAATTACAATTCATATTACCGGTTACGCTGACCCGCGTACACTTTCTGATTATTCACGTTATTTCGAAGATGACATTGATGATGAGGATTTCAGTATCCATATCAAACGTGGAGAACTAATGTCCAATGAGTTACTCTCTATATTAAGAGCATTTAACACATATTTACTTATTCAATCTAAACTCATAGATTCTGAAGAATATCAGAATTTTCTCGATAAAATTAAATGGGAAATCGAAGGAAAAGGAATAGATGATAAACCGGATGTATCAAATGAAATGAGAAGAAGAGTTGATATTAAGATAAGTATTAAGTAATTTAAATAAATAAAAATACTTTATTTAAATTTAAAGTAAATGAAAGACTATTATATAAATATCTTTTACAGCGATGAAGATGAAGGATATATAGTTGATATACCGGATTTGAAATTTTGTTCTGCCTTTGGAAATACCCCAAATGAAGCATTGAAAGAAGTCTTAGAAGCAAAGGAAGCTTGGTTAGAAGCTGCAAAAAAAGAAAAAAAGAAAATCCCGAAACCAAGATATAAGCCTATTTTTTATAAGTTTGCAGTTTTATAAATCAGAATTATAAAGAAACCGATAATTAATGGGTCTTTTTTTCCATTTCGAATTAATACATAAATTTCTAATTCTTATATTTGCTTTTCAATTATCTTAAATTTATATTTTTTCTTATTACAAAATGAAAAGAACAGCAGTAATAATGGCAGGCGGCTCAGGCGAGCGATTCTGGCCCCTAAGCCGTGCAAAAAAACCGAAGCAGTTGCTAAGTCTTGCTTCAGAAAAAACTATGCTCGAGGATTCGATTGAAAGAATCACGCCTTTAATTAGTAAAGATGATATATTTATTATCACCAGCCAGCTTCTGCTAGAGCCAATCAGGAAAGCATTGACAGAGCTTCCTCCTGAGAACATAGTGGCTGAGCCATTAAAGAGAAATACTGCCCCCTGTCTTGCTCTTTCTGCCGGTTTCATCGCCGAAAGATATAAAGATGAAGGATCCAGTGAATCAGAAATATCAATAGCTGTATTGACTGCAGACCAGAACATTTATCCTAATGATGAATTTATTCGCACTATTGAATCAGCTTTGAATTATGTCGAATCAAATCCTGCTCTTGCAACCATCGGTATTCAACCGGACAGACCTGAGACAGGATATGGTTATATCGAAGTGAATGAACCATTTTCTAAGATATCAAAAAATCCCGATATTAAACCAGTAGTCAGATTTCTCGAAAAACCAAGTATTGAGAAAGCCAACGAATTTTTAAAAAAAGGAAATTATCTTTGGAACAGCGGAATGTTTTTCTGGCGTCTCGATACTTTTATTAATACAATGATAAAATTCACTCCTGAAATAGGTCGCAAAATTGAAGATATTCGAAAAGGATACTCAAAAAAAACCAGGATTGCTTTGCCGGAAGCACTCGATAGGATTACTCCTATATTCGAGTCTTATCCTAATATCTCAATTGATTATGCCTTGATGGAAAATGCAGATAATGTAGTTGTAACTAAAGCAACATTTATATGGGATGACATTGGCTCATGGGATTCTCTCGATAGGGTAAAAAAGCCGGATTCTGATGGAAATATTATTCAGGGTAATACAGCAATAATAGATACAAAAAATTCAGTGATTATCAATGCATCTATTAAAGACAAAATTATAGCTGGTTTCGGATTAGATGGATTTGTCATTGTTGCAACTGATGATGCTATTCTGATTTGTCCGAAAGACAAAGTTCAGGATGTAAAGAAATGTGTCGAGAAAATACGGACTGAAAAAGGCGATAAATACCTGTAATAAATATGCAAACATTATTCACAAATATCAACTCTCTCGTTACCGTTAATTCAAATGGCTGTCTAAAAAAATGCGGATACGAAATGTCAGACATCGGTGAAATCAAAGACGGTGCCTTGCTTTTCGATGATAATATTATCTGGGTGGGAACTACTGATGAAGCAAAAAGAAATATCCAATCTGGTGAAATCAAACCTGATAAAATAGTAGATATGAAAGGCAACACTATCCTACCGGGATTTGTAGATTCTCATACTCATATTGTTTTTGCAGGGGACAGAAGCAACGAATTTGCCAAGCGTCTTCGTGGTGCAACTTACCAGGAAATCGCTGCTGAAGGGGGAGGCATAATCGCAACTGTTAATGCAGTCAGAAATGCCTCAATTGATGAACTTGTCGAAAATGGTTTCAAACTTGCAATGAGTGCATTACGTCACGGCACTACAGCAATGGAAATAAAAAGCGGATATGGACTCGATTTGAAAAATGAATTAAAAATGCTCCAGGCAATTAAGAAATTAAAGGATATGGTTCCGATTACATTAAAATCCACTTTTCTCGGAGCACATGATATCCCGCCTGAATACCAAAACAATAGAGATAAATATGTTGACTTAATCTGTAATGAAATGCTCACTGCTGTTGCAGAGCAAAATCTGGCAGATTATTGCGACGCCTTCATTGATAAAGGATACTATACTATAGAACAGGGAGAAAGAATATTCCAAACTGCTCTTGATTTAGGTTTGAAGCTGAAAGTACATGCAGATGAACTTGCTGATGTTTCTGCAGCATCACTTGCGGCAAAGATGGTTGCAGTTTCTGCCGACCACCTCCTTTTCATTTCTGATAAAGGTATAGAAGACATGAAAAAGTCAGGCACAATTGCAACTCTTCTTCCCGGTACCGCATACTTCATAAGGATGCCTTATGCCCCTGCACGAAAGATGCTCGAGGAAGGTCTTGCGGTTGCAATTGCAACAGACTGCAATCCCGGTTCCTGCTTCACAGAAAACATGCAAATCATTTTATCACTTGCTGTAATCAATATGAAAATGACAGCCGAAGAAGCTATATCTGCCGCTACACTGAACGGCGCCGCCGCACTCGAATTATCTGACAGAATGGGTTCGCTCGAACCCGGCAAAGAAGCAAATTTCATTGTTTGTAATACACCTTCATACACTGATATATTTTATCATTTTGCTGTGAATCATGTCAGTGAGGTGTGGGTGAAAGGAGAAAAATTAATTACTAATTAAAAAATTTTATTTGATGAGTAAATATTTTTATTTTCTATCGTCTTAATTTTCTTAAAAATACTCATTTCATTACATGATTAATAATAAAAATAAATTACTATGAATAATCAGTATGTGCAAAAATGGCACTTACTAAGAAAAAATTTATATAAAGGTGTAGATAATCAATTATTCGTTATTTTTTTCACCACTCGGAGGATTTTATGAAAGTTTTAAAAATTATACTCATTATTTTAGTTTCTCTTTTTGCATTAATAGTTCTTGTAGGGCTGTTACTGCCTTCCAAAGTATCAATGGAAAGGAAAATCACAATTGATGCTCCTGCTTCTGTTGTATATGGCATTCTAAATGACATGCACAATTTCCACCTATGGTCACCCTGGACAAGTATGGACTCGAATATGAAATACAAGGTAAGTGGTCCGGCTGGAGTCGGCTCTACTTATGAATGGGACAGTAAAGTCTCAGACCTTGGAAAAGGAAAAATGAAAATCATCAAATCAGAGCCAAATAAATACATTCAGGTTCAGCTAAATTTCGGTGATGAGGGAAATGATTATTCCCCTTTTAAATTGACTGAAGAAAACGGAAAGACTACAGTTGTATGGGGATTTGATGCTAACCTCGGAAACAGTCCGTTTTTTAAATACTTTGGTTTGTTTATGGAAAGCATGGCAGGTCCACAATACGATAAGGGTTTGAAGTCTTTAAAGGTAATGGCAGAAAAAATCCATAAAATGATTTCCGGTATCCCAATCACAATCGAGCAATTCCCGGGTCAAAAGCTTTATTCAGTGCTTGATTCTTGCAAAATGGAAATGAATGAAATATCAGCGGCATATACTAAGGCATTTAAAGAAATTGCGGAATTTTGCGGAAAAAACAAAATTCAGTGTACCGGCGCTCCTTTGTCACTGATGAATTCTTACACAAATATTTATTCATTTGAAGCATCGTTTCCTGTTGTGGATAATAAATCCAAACTCGAAGGAAGAATCATTGCATCGGCCATTCCTGCTTGCAAAGTAGTCAAGGCAGTATATACAGGACCTTATAATAATATGATACCTGCTTACGATAAAATCATTGCTTATATTAAAGATAATAAACTTGAAATTAACGGAAGGTCCTGGGAACAATACATCAGCGACCCGAACAGCACTCCAGAGGATAAATTAATCACGCATATATATTTCCCTGTAAAATAAATTAACAAACCCTGTCAGGAGTTACTCCTGACAGGGAATTTATTGATAAATATTACTAAAATTTATTTCTGTTTTTCCTTCTCTTTTTCCTGGAATTCTTTCAACACTTTTTCCTGTATATCCTTGCTCAAAGCTACATATTTGTGAAATTCCATAGAGTAATTAGCTCTTCCGCTCGATATGCTTCTCAATGCAGTAGCATAGCCGAACATTTCCTTCAATGGTACAAATCCGTTAAGTTTTTGAGAACCTTTCCTGTAACGTCTCATTGATTCGATTTTCCCTCTGCGTTTGCTTAGGTCGCCAACAACGTTTCCTATATAATCATCAGGTGTGTTGATTTCAATTTTCATTTGCGGTTCGAGGATAATAGGATTCGCCTTCATAAAACCTTCCTTGAAAGCAATTGATGCACATGTTTTGAAAGCCATATCGGATGAATCAACTGCATGGAAACTTCCGTCAACAAGCACTACCCTGACATCAACAACAGGCGATTTTGTAAGTATTCCTTCTTCAAGTGTTGCTTCTATTCCTTTCCTTACCGATGGTATGTACTCTGCAGGAATAGCACCACCTTTAATATGGTCAACAAATTCAAAACCTTTACCGTCATTTGGTTCAAGCCGCAATACTACATGTGCGAATTGTCCCTTGCCTCCGGTCTGTTTGACGTGCCGGTAATTACTTTCTGCCTCGATTGTTATTGTTTCACGATAAGCAATGGACGGCTCTCCCACTTGTGGTTCAACTCCAAATTCGGTTTTCAGCCGGTCAATTATTATTTCAAGGTGAAGCTCACCCATTCCTGAAATAATTGTTTCATTCAATTCCGGGTCAAAATGAAAGTGGAAAGACGGGTCTTCCATTGCCAGTTTCCTGAGAGATTCACCCAGCTTCTTCTCATCATTTTTTGTTGCAGGTGTAACTTTCATTTCAATTACGGATGGAGGTATAAATATAGATTCAAGGAAAATCGGGTTCTTCGGGTCACAAAGCGAGTCTCCTGTTTTCGTATTCTTCATTCCAATGAAAGCAACTATATCCCCTGGGTAGGCAGTATCAACTTCTTCCCTTTCCTTTGCATGAATTTTCATAATCCTGCCGATTCTCTCCATCTGATTTTTTGTTGTATTCATCACCTGCATCCCTGCTTTGATTTCACCTGAATACACTCTCACAAATGTTTGTTGTCCTACGAACGGGTCATGTATGATTTTGAATGCAAGTGCTGAAAAAGGGTCTTTATTGCTTGGATGACGCGGATGATTTTTCTCTGCATCGTCAATGTCAATACCCATAACTGCACCCTTATCAATAGGTGATGGAAGATATTCAACAACTGAATCAAGTAATGTTCGAACTCCTTTATTTTTATATGCAGCCCCGCAAAAGACAGGTGTAATCAAGAGTTTCAGCGTAGCGTCCCTTGCCGCTTCTTTCAGATAATCTGGTGGAACTTCCTTGCCATCGAGATAAAGTTCCATTATACAATCATTATAATCAGCAAGTTTTTCTATCATGAAAGTTCTTGCTTCTTCGCATTGCTTTTTGTATTCTTCTGGAACTTCAACAATATTTCTTTTCAAATCTTCTGTGAATAAATGTGCTTTTCTTTCAATTACATCTATCATACCATTGAAATTATCTTCTGCTCCGATTGGGATGTAAAAGGGGACTGGATTTGCATTCAGATATTTATCCATAGACTGAACTGCTTCGTGAAAATCCGCACCGGTTCTGTCCATTTTATTGATGAATGCTATCCTGGGAACTTTGTATCTGTCTGCCTGGTTCCATACGGTTTCACTCTGCGGTTGTACCCCGGCTACGCCACAAAAAACGGCAACCATTCCGTCAATAACACGAAGTGAACGTTCCACTTCAACTGTAAAATCCACGTGACCGGGTGTATCTATTATATTAATCTGATTATCTTCCCAATTGCAGGAAATTGCAGCAGAGGCAATTGTAATTCCCCTCTCCTGTTCCTGCTTCATAAAGTCCATTGTGGCTTCGCCGTCATGCACTTCTCCCAATTTGCGTGTTTCACCGGTGAAGAATAACATTCTTTCAGTCACAGTTGTTTTGCCGGCATCAATGTGTGCAGCAATACCTATATTTCGTACATTATTTAAAGGCATTTAATAACTCCTAATGCTGAGAGTAGTTTTAAAAAAACTAATTTCAGTAATTCGATTAATCTATAAAGCTAATATTAGACGGTAAAATATATTTTATATTTTGAACTATTTGAGTAATTAAGATGAATTATATTAATATTCTATCTGAACAATATTTCCGGTTGATAATGATTCATCGACTGCGAATGTAGTGAGAGTTACTGCCCTTATGTCTTCATAATTAATAGGCATTTGTTTACCATGTCTTATTGATTCAATTGTCGCAAGAATTTCTTCTCTGTGTCCCTTTTTTCCGTCGAATCTTTTCCAGTTGGATTTTCCTCCCCTAACTAATTCTACGGAGACAAAATTATTCATCACTGCAATACTGTTCTCACAGAATACTTCACAATATTCCTTATCAACTGAAGTGTCCCCGTTTGAAAGATAATTTATCACCCCGGTCGAGCCGTCTGAGAATTTAATAGTTACTACTATATTATCCCTGTCAATTGCTTCCTGGCTGGAGAATGAAAGCGATTCGGCAAATATATGAACCGGTTTTGAACCTGTCAGAAATACCATGCAGTCAACGAAATGACATACCTCACCAATAATTCTTCCACCTTGTTCAGGATTTTGAATCCAATGAGTTTTGGGAATAAATCCCGCATTGACTCGATATGAAATGAACATCGGATTTTTTCTGAACTCAAAGAACTTTGCTATTTCCCTGAATGATTCTGAAAATCTTCGGTTGAAGCCGACCATAACTCTGCCATTGCTATTCAACACTGCTTCATCTATTTCTCTGAGCTCATCAGGATTGATTGCAAGGGGTTTTTCAACAAATACAGGTTTCCCGGATTTAATTGATTCAAGTACATATTTAGCATGAGTATTATGCCATGAAGCACAAAAAACTGTATTAACAGCAGGATTATTGATTAACTCTTCTGAATCTGTCGAACTGTAATGAAATCCGAATTTCTTTGCTACGGATTGTGACTCAACAGGTGAAGAAGTAGAAACTCCTACAAGAGAAATATCATTTGCTTTCAAACTCGGCAAAATATAAAATTGTGCATGTGAGCCGGCACCAATGAATCCGATATTTATTTCTCGCTTTGGCTCTGATTTGACAGGCATTGTTATTGTCCTCTTCAAATCTACAGATTTATCTTTATACTTGATCAAAATCCCAAGATATTTTTCTTCAATTTTTCCTGTCAGCATATCATATGCATCAGTTGCAACTTCAATTGGAACAATGTGTGTAGTCAGGGAATTTACATCTAATTTTTTCTGAGACATTAACTCGAGTATGGATTGCATATTCCTGTTTTCAGTCCACCTCACATAAGCAGGAGGATAGTCCTGCCCAAGCAGTTCATAGTTGCTGTCGTATCTCCCTGGACCATAGCTGCATGATATTTTAATATCAAGCTCTTTTTCATAAAACGGGGAACGTGGAATAGTAATTCCGATATCACCGACAATAACAACTTTACCTTTCTTTCTTGATAATTTTATTGCCAAATCAATAGGTTCATTCGATGGTGTACTTGCTGTTATAATCACAGCATCACAGCCGATACCTTTAGTCAAAGAGGTTATTGTCTTGACAGAATCAGTATTGCTCGGATAAACAGCATTACAACCATATTCGAGTGCTTTATCGAATAATTCTTCATTGACGTCCATTCCAATGACTGTACAGCCCGAAGCTTTGAGAAGTTGAACAGTAATTTGTCCGATTAGCCCCAATCCAATCACAGCAACAGTTTCACCTAATCGGACATCGGCTTGACGTACCCCTTGCATTGCTATAGAAGCAACTGTTGTGTAAGCCGCTTCTTCGAAAGATACTCCATCAGGAATCTTTACGGCAAGATTTTTCGGAACGGTTAGCACTTCTGCATGTACTGCTATTCCCGCTCCTGCACAGGCAACACGGTCGCCGACAGAAAACTCGTTACATCCCGATTCGAGCACAATACCCGATGCACTATAACCCAATACCTTGTAAGAATCAAGCTTCGTCTGTACTTTGTTAAAAGTTGAAATCAACCCTTCTTTTCTGATATTATCAAAAACAGTCTTAACCTGTTCCGGTTGCTTCTTAGCTCTTTGTATGAGCGATGCCTGTGCGCCAGTTACTGAGGTTTTTTCAGTTCCTGCACTAATCAAAGAGAAAGCAGTTTTTACAAGTATTCCTTCTTTCATGCAAAAGGGGGCAGGAAGTTCCTCAACAGAAACCACCCCCGATTTTTGATGCTGTACGACCTGAAGCATAGAATTTTTAAATAAAATTTGTCATATTATAAACTACAAATTTATTAAATTTCAGGGCAATAAATTATAAATAATTTGGTAAATTATATTGATTTATATGAAATTTGAGCTATAACATGAAAAAATATCTATCAAAATCTCAGATTGAAGAATTGAAGCAGGATTTCAAAGAAAATCTTAAGGGTTTCGTTCAGACATTAAAATCAAATGTTTCAACAAAGTCAAATGAATGGACAATTAAGGGATTTATTGATGTTTTCAAAAATATTTATACTATATCTGCAGATACAAAAATTATTTCAAAAATTTTAGAAATTCATATTTTTCCCAAACTTTTAGATTTTGCAAAAGAAAATTCCTTTAAACTTGTTTTACCAGACCATCAAAATTATTATCCAGACATTTCATTGATTCATTCACAAAACGATAATATTAAATTCGCAATTGACCTTAAAACTACTTATCGTTTACCCGATAATCCTGATTTCTGTAATGGATTCACTCTTGGCTCCCATGGTGAATATTTCATAAACAGAAGCAGTAAGAAAAATATTCAATTTCCATATAATGAATATTTAGGTCATTTTTGTTTAGGTATAATTTATACAAGAAATGCCCCAGAAAATATTGATGAAACAAAAGTATATTCAATTGATAAATTAAAATCCATTTCTTCTGTAATTAAGGATTTTGAATTTTTCGTTTGCGAGAAATGGGAAATAGCAAGCGACAAGAGCGGTTCCGGAAATACTGCAAATATTGGCAGTATAAATAAAATTGAAGACATTATCAACGGAAATGGAACCTTTAAGAAACTAGGTGAAAAAATATTTGATGATTATTGGATGAATTATAGAAAAATTTCAATTATAAATGACAAGGGAATCGAAAAGAAAATTACGAAGCTGGTCGAATTTTTAAATTACAGAGGAATTAAATCTGAAAATATTAACAAAAAAGCAAAAAGAGGAAGGAAAATATGAAAATATTTGTTCCTCCAATAAAATGCCAGGGTATAAAAACCAAACTTGTAAGCTGGATAAAAGATAATTTATCTGATAATAAGTTTGACAGGTGGATTGAACCATTCATGGGTTCAGGTGTCGTTGGATTTAATGTTCGTCCTCATAAAGCAATTTTTGCAGACACAAATATTCATTTAATCAATTTTTATAATGCTGTTAAAACGGGTGAAATCACACCAGCTATAGCACGATATTTCCTGGAATTGGAAGGTATGAAACTTGCTAAATCCGGGCAGAAATACTTCAACGAAGTTCGTGAAAGATTTAATATGGATTTTAAATCCCTTGACTTCTTATTTTTAAATCGCTCATGCTTTAACGGAATGATTCGATTTAATAGATATGGTAAATTCAATGTTCCATTCGGTCACAAACCAAATAGATTCTCAAAAGCATACATAACAAAAATTGTAAATCAGATAGATTACATTTCACAAGCTGTGAAAATATTAGATTGGCAGTTTGTTTGCAGGGATTTCAGGGAAACGTTGAATGAACTCAATAAAAATGATTTTGTTTACTGCGACCCGCCTTATTTAGGAAGGCATGTTGATTATTTCGATTCATGGAACGAGGAAGATGAAAAAGATTTATTCAATTTATTAGACAATTCAAACTGTAAGTATATCCTCTCGACATGGCACAGCAACCAATATAGAAGTAACAAGGAAATTGACAAATATATTCGGCAAAACATACAAACAAAGGAGCATTTTTATCATGTCGGAGCCAGCGAGAAAAACCGAAATGCTATGACAGAAGCATTAATATCGAATTATATGCTCCCAAAACAAAAGATAGATTATACAATACCAACAGGTGTGCAGTTGCAGATTATGGAGCCAAAAAGGAAGTATAAATTAAGAAAGTAATTTTAAAATGAATTTCGAAGTATCCGATTTAATTGATTACAAGCAATTCGAAGATTTAATTGCTGATTGCTTTAATGCAAAAGAAAGGACTAATACATACATAATTTTTGGCAGATCAGGTCAGGCACAAAAAGGTATAGATATTTATTCATCAGAAACAAAAACAGCAATTCAATGTAAATATATTTCTAGTGATATTGTTAATCAATATAAAAGTTGTAAAAATAGATTAGAAAAAGATATAAAAAATGAAGCTACTAATGCATCTAAATCAGGATTGGAAATAAAACATTTTATTCTAGTTTCAACTTTTAAACATGATCTAGATATTATTAAAAAAGCCGAAAAAATTAAAATTGAAAATAATCTACCTTTTATATTATCATATATTGGATGGGAGGAAATCATTAAAATTGTTAAACAAAATACACCAATACTTGATAGATATTTTCCACAAGTAATTGATGCTCTTGATTCCAGAGAACCCCCCAGAAAGTTAATTGATGCTATTGGATCTTATAAAAAATTTCCAAGTGATTATTGGTCTTTGATACCACAAATTCATGGAAATACAGTTAGTACAGAGTTAGTTCCAAAAAGGCTTGATTCACATTTTAAAGAACCTATGATTTTTAATACGTTATTAAAATTTGATTCTGAAAATGAACAGTCATTTTTCTTAACTCAATATAATGATTTTATCAAAAAAGGGACTCCGTTTCAAATTGAAGGGAAATATATAGAAAATTTAAAAATACCCGAAAAACTTAAACCATATTTTCCAGAAAAAATTAATAAATTAATTTTTTCACCCTTAACAAATATTATACCCCCATTAATAGTAAATTTTATATATAAAGATTTAGATGGAGTAATATATTCTTTAAATAAAATTCCATTAAGCATGGTGAGAAGAGGTACTGATGAAATATTGTTATCATATAATGACACTAATAATCCTTTAAAAGTAAATTACCTTTATAATCCAATCCTACATAAAAGAAAAGTTGATATTAAAATTGATGTTAAAGGTCATAATATTAAAGCAGCCTATGATACTTTTAAATTTCTTATAAACCTTAATAAAGGTGGTGAATTTAAAATTATTTCCGATGAAATAGGTTTTGAGATTTTTAAAGATAATTATAAACCAAAAAAAGTTGCTAAAGGTAAACTTTGGTTTTTAGATTTTCTAAAATTATTATTATTTTTCCAACAAACTTTCATAATCCAAATGAAAGTACCTTTGGAATTTAATGATTATGATTTCAATTATTTAAAAACAATTATTCATATTGTTAATAATGGATATGCTGAAGTTTTTTTCAGTAAGTTGGAATTAAATGTTACCATAGCATATGCAAAATATTTGGTTAACAATATGAAAGAAAACCAAGATTGTGGTTTCATTCACCACGAGGAAGGTATGATTCAGCTATTCAATACTAAATGTAATATTGGTAAAATAATGATTTTCTTTAGACCAATCAATATTGAAAAAAAGAGTAGAAATTCAATAATAAAAAATAAAAATACTTCTAATGATAATAAAATTATTAAGTTAAAATTAGAATTCTTGAGAAAAGAACCTTCATATATGTTTTTGGAAAAATTTGTACCAAATGGGTATAGTTTTGATGAATCTTCATTAAAGGAGTATGTTCATAAACTTATCCAAGAAAAAAGTGAAAATAACAATGTGTGTTAAAATAAAAAGTCTTGATTCAAATATGAAATTACTATACTTATTTATCGTAATAATATTAATTTTTTCATCCAATCTCCTCCACTCCCAGGACTCCTCCTGGCTTGTGGATGTATCTCACGAAGCGGGATTAGACTCAACTCTCGGTACACGTATTCTGCTTGTGGATGTCAACAACGACAACTATCCCGATTTACTCTGGGGCAGCGGAAATATCAATAAGAACCGCTATCATTTGTATTTGAATGTCCCGAATCCGGATTTAAATTCTGCTACAAAAAGAATTTTCATTGATTTCACGGACAGCTCGGGTATCAATTCAAACCGCAATCCCGGGAAGCAAGACAGGGTTGTGGATATTGCCGCACTTGCCGATGTAAACAATGACGGTAATGTTGACCTGGTAACAAGCATCTATTATCACCGTCTGCAAATGTATCTCGACTCACTCGACCCCGGTGACAGGTCAGAGGTCTTATTGAATGACGGTACCGGACATTTCACACTTGTTCCAAACAACGGACTTTATCAATACGGCTTAATCAACTCCACAGGACTTGCTTTCCTCGATTATGACCTTGACGGAAAAATTGATTTGTACATCAGCACATGGTTCTATGATTATCTCAATGAAATCAAACAGCCGGATGTCCTATTCAAAGGTAATGGCGACGGCTCATTTACTTTCATTCAAAATAGTGGTATTCAAAATGTTTGGGAACCAATGTATGGTGTGAATATTACCGACTGGAACAATGACGGCTGGCAAGACGTTATAACATCTGCATATTGTCGAAGCGGTGGTAGTCTTTTCAGAAATGACCATAACGGTACTTTCACAGATGTTGCACAGCTTTTTGGTTACACAGGACAATTTGTTGGTGGTGACCACGGCCAAAACCTCTGCCAGTGGGAAGCACAGTCAGGGGATTTCGACAATGACGGTGATATGGATTTACTCCAGGTTGAGGTTCATGGCGGCTATAATCCCGGTGAAGGCAGAACTCATATCTCGGTTAATCAAGGTCCAGACAGTGGATTTAAATATGTATGGGAATTGGATAGAATCAAACGTGATGCTCCTGTGGAGTCACACCTCGGCGACCAGGGTGGTCAGTGGCTCGATATTGACGGAGACGGATGGCATGATTTGGCTATTTGTCAGATGGGCTATGCCAGTGCAAACCTGCAGGGACAGGAACGTCTTTATATTTGCAAACAAAACAAAGAACATTATTTAGATGATATAACACAAGCACTCGGTTATTTCAATATGAAAGAGTGTCATTCTATTGAGCCGGCAGATTTCGATTTGGACGGTGATGTTGACATTTTTGTCAGCAGGCAAATCAGGGATACAACGTATGTAGATTCATTAATAGACGGACAAACTCGGAAAGTTTTGGTGGAATCAACTCACATGAAATTAATTTTATTAAGGAATGATATTGGCAATAAAAACAACTGGACTTCAATTAAACTTAAACAACCTCAAGGAGCTAATCAAAGTGGACTTGGTTCGAGAATTACTGTTTGTTCCAATGGAATAAATCAAATTTCAGA
The DNA here is from genome assembly GCA_004322215.1 of Bacteroidota bacterium. Lineage (GTDB taxonomy): Bacteria > Bacteroidota > Ignavibacteria > Kapaibacteriales > UBA2268 > XYC2-FULL-35-21. The sequence goes on from SCSM01000007.1 coordinate 246,018, forward strand.
AATACAGGCAGGACTTGGTCATTTTTCAGGACAGCAGCCATTCATAAGAAACTTAGGACTCAGACAAAACAACAGGATTGATTCAATTATTGTACGTTGGTCCCTGAAGAATTCTCCGAATACAGTTGTTTATAATCCTCCCATGAATTTAATTCTCGAAATTGATTCTATGGGCTTGTACAACTTTGTCAAACCCTGGCAGGGTAAAAAACCTTTAATTGCTTTTGAAGAAACATTGCTGAATTTTGACACTGTCAACACCGGTGAAAACAAACAACTAAGTTTCACATTAAAAAATATCGGCGATACAACAATGAATGTATCAAAAATGTATATTGACGATTCTGATTCATCTGTTTATTCTGTTAATTTTCAATTAAACTTTTCACTTGGACCAGGTGAAACAAGAAAATTCAATGTTCATTTTTCACCAAAGTACAGGGCTGAGTATAAAGGAGTCGTGAAATTTGAATCCGATGCATACAATGCACCGGTCAAGGGATTTGATTTGAGCGGCGTCGGTTATCATGCAGAACCGCTTATAACTACAACTACCGATGAACTGAGTTTCCCCGCTATTTGGATCGATTCCGTAAGAGTTTTACATTTTGGTATGCAAAACACAGGTGAATTGCCACTCTCTGTAAGTGATTTAAAAATAGAGAATGATACATTTGCTGTATTCACTTGCTTGAATTTGAATAAACAATTTATTATTCCTCCGGGAGGAAGCAGGGACGTTTCTGTTTCATTTGTACCAAAAGAATTAAAAGAATATTCAGCAGAATTGAGAATAATATCCAATGCATATAATTCTAACTCTTATGCTGTCAAACTCAATGGGAAATGCGATGGACCTGCACCCGAAATCCGGTTTTCAACAAGTTCTGTTTTCTTCCTTAAAACCCAGGTTGGACAAACGCGTGTAAGAGATTTTGATATCTCAAATATAGGTAACAGTGATTTGATAATTAACAATATTTTTGTGGAAAATGATACTGCCGGAATATTCCCTATAACCGAAATGAATCTTCCAATGATTATTCCTCCTTCCGGTACTGATACCATTAAAATTGTTTTTGCACCAAAAGAAGCAGTTACATATAACATGAAATTAATCATCCAATCGAATTCTGTGATTAATAGTTCTGATACTCTGTCAATAAGAGGAAGTGGCAGTGCTGTTAATGTTGATGATGATTTAAGAATTAATAATGCATTATTAAATGTATCTATCGCACCAAATCCTATTAAAGATGAGGCAACAATATTGATATTAATTTTGGATGATGATAAGAACCTTCCTGTTAACATTTTTCTTAATGACTTGACTGGTAGAATTGTTGCCAATTATCCAGTAGGAGCACTAACGAATGGAGAACATAAAATAAAATTACCTTTGTCATCTATCGTTTCAGGAATATATTTTCTTACAGTTCAAAGAGGTGAAAACAGATTAATTCAGTTGCTCATTGTAATAAAATAGAAAAATCAGGTGTTATTGTTTCTCCAATTCACCAAATTTTATGATATTTAGTGATTCAATTCACCGAATTTAATTAAAAATGGTGAATATATTCACCATTTTTTATACATTTTAGTGGATACTACTCTCCTAGTAACAGATATGCTTTAATAAAATCATCCAGGTCACCGTCCATCACTGAATTGATGTCAGTTCTCTTCATTTCGGAACGATGGTCGTTAACCATAGTGTATGGCTGAAATACATAAGAACGTATCTGGCTCCCCCATTCAATTCTTTTCTTAGTGCCTTCAACTGCGGCTTTAGCAGCTTCTTCTTCTTCTCTTCTTTTTTGGTACAATCTTGATTTCAGCATTTTCATTGCATTTTCTCTGTTTTGAAACTGAGAGCGCTCCTGTTGACAAGAAACGACAATACCTGACGGAATATGCCTTAGCCGTACTGCTGTTTCTACTTTATTCACATTCTGCCCACCTTTACCACCTGAACGAAAAGTATCCATCTCGACATCAACAGGATTAATCTCAATATCAACATTATCATCAATAACAGGATATACAAAAACCGATGCAAAAGATGTATGCCGTCTTGCATTTGAATCGAATGGGGAAATTCTTACTAATCTGTGAACACCATTCTCTGCTTTAAGATAACCATAAGCATATTTCCCGTTCACTTCTATAGTCGCTGATTTTAGTCCTGCACCATCACCTTCGAGTTCATCAACAAGATATACTTTGTAATTGTGACGCTCAGCCCAGCGTGTGTACATCCTCAATAGCATTTCTGCCCAATCCTGTGCTTCTGTACCACCAGCACCTGAGTGAATTGTAAGAATTGCATCTCTTTCGTCATCATCACCTGAAAGAATATTCCTTATTTCAAGTTCTGAAAGATGTTTTTCCACTTCTGATATTTCATTGTTTACTTCAGTTTCCATTGATTCATCTTTTGCTTCTTCGGCAAGTTCGATTAGTGCCTGCAAATCCTGTAGTAATGCCTGAGTTTCATTCCAGATATTAATCCATTCCTTCAGTTCGGAAATTCTTTGCATCACCTTCTGGGCTTCTGAAGGTTCATTCCAAAGGTTTTGGTCTTGCGATAATTTTTCTTTTTCGGTTAGTTCTAAGGTCTTGCCTTCGATGTCAAAGGAACCTCCTGAGCTGGGCGGTTCGGTCATTCAGTTCATTCAGTTTTTCTCTTTGTGGTTCAAACATTTAATAATCCAAAATAATTTGTAAACATTCTGTGTGTATTATCGTTTATGTTGTGAAAAAATTATTTATTTATTGATGAATTAATACTACTCTGTCTGAAAAAGTTTTGTTATTGTTATGTTTTTCACAGTAATATATTCATAAAATCTAATCAAGACAAATATTTATTAAATTATTCCGTCAAAGAATGTAGGAATGAAAATTGATATAAGAAATTATTAGAATGTTGAATTTAAAAAGAAAATAAAATGGAAGGAAATTTTTCGAATAGAGTAAACGATGTCATTCGTTTAAGCAGGGAAGAAGCTCTTCGGCTTGGTCACGATTATATAGGCACCGAACATCTTCTTCTCGGTATAATAAGAGAAGGCGAAGGAATCGCCGTAAAAATCCTCAAGAATCTTGGCGTTGATTTATATAAACTGAAAAAAGCTATCGAAGATTCAGTCAGAACTTCAAGCTCAACTATTACAATCGGTAATATACCATTGACAAAATTGACTGAAAAAGTTCTGAAAATAACCTATCTCGAAGCTAAACTATATAAATCAGATGTTATTGGAACTGAACATTTACTGCTCTCGATGCTTCGCGACGATGAAAACATCGCTGCACAATTACTGTCTCAGTTCAATGTTCGATACGATGATGTCCGCAGAGAACTCGACAATATCATAACAGGCAGACCAAGTTCGCAGCCGAGACCTGCTTACGGTTCGGCTAAACCAAAAACACAGCAGAGAGAATCAATAAAAACTCCTGTTCTCGACAATTTCAGTCGCGACCTTACGAAACTTGCTCTCGAAAACAAACTCGACCCTGTTGTCGGTAGAACGAGAGAAATTGAAAGAGTAACCCAGGTAATTTGCCGCAGGAAGAAAAATAATCCTGTTCTGATTGGCGACCCGGGTGTAGGTAAAACAGCTATTGTCGAGGGCTTGGCACTCCGAATTATCAGTAGAAATGTGCCTCGTCTATTATTCGATAAGAGAATTGTATCTCTTGACCTCGCTTCACTCGTAGCAGGTACTAAATACAGAGGTCAATTCGAAGAAAGAATGAAAGCTATAATGAATGAGCTTGAAAAAGCAACTGATGTAATCCTGTTCATTGATGAATTGCATACCTTAGTCGGAGCAGGTGGTGCTTCCGGTTCACTCGATGCATCTAATATGTTCAAACCGGCTTTGTCGCGTGGTGAAATTCAATGTATCGGTGCTACCACACTCGATGAGTACAGGCAATACATAGAGAAAGACGGTGCTTTGGACAGGCGTTTCCAGAAAATTATCGTTGACCCGCCGACTGCGGAAGAAACTGTTACTATACTTAATAACATTAAAGACAGGTACGAAGAACATCATAACGTAAGATTTACAAACAATGCAATTGATGCCTGTGTACGGCTCTCAGAGCGATATATCACTGACAGACATTTCCCTGATAAGGCAATTGATGTTATGGATGAAGCAGGTGCAAAAGTCCACTTACTAAATCTTGATGTTCCAAAAGAAATATTAACTCTTGAAGAAAAAATTGAAGAAATAAAAGTACAGAAAAATCTCGTAGTCAAGCATCAGAATTTCGAAGAAGCTGCTCGATTAAGAGATTTGGAAAAAAGAGTTCAAACTGAACTCGAGCTTGCGAAAACAAGCTGGGAGAAAAATGCAAGTAAAACTTACTTCCCTGTTAAAGAAGATGATATTTCAGACATCGTTGCCATGATGACCGGTATTCCTGTTAATAGGATTGCTGAAAGTGAATCTGACAAACTGAAAAATCTTCCTGCTTTACTTAAAGGTCATGTCGTCGGTCAGGATGATGCAATTGAATTGCTGACAAAGGCAATCCGAAGAGCCAGAGCCGGTTTGAAAGACCCCAAGCGTCCAATCGGTTCATTTATGTTCCTCGGACCGACAGGTGTAGGTAAAACAGAATTGGCAAAAGCTTTGGCAAGGGTAATGTTCGATACAGAAGAAGCCCTCATCAGGATTGATATGAGTGAGTATATGGAGAAATTTTCAGTATCGAGATTTGTCGGAGCTCCTCCGGGATATGTCGGTTACGAAGAAGGCGGTCAGCTTACTGAGAAAGTAAGGCGAAAACCCTACTCGATCATATTACTGGATGAAATTGAAAAAGCACATCCTGATGTATTCAACATCCTACTCCAGGTATTCGATGACGGTACTTTAACCGACGGCCTTGGCAGAAAAGTTGATTTCAAAAATACGATTATCATAATGACATCAAATGTCGGAACTCGCGATATCAAGCTCGGCGGAAGAATCGGCTTTACAGAGCAAACTCCCAAAGATGAAAATGAACACGTGAAATCAACAATCGAGGAATCAATCAAGAGATTGTTCAATCCCGAGTTTATCAATAGGATTGATGATTTTATCATATTCCAAAAACTTCAGAGGGAGCATATATATTCAATAATTGACATACAAATGGCATTGCTGAAAGACCGCCTGAAAATCAACGGTATGACAATCGAAATGACAGATAAAGCAAAAGACTTCCTCGTTGAAAAGGGCTTCGATGATAAATTCGGTGCAAGACCTTTGAAGCGTACTCTTCAGAAATATGTCGAAGACGAACTTGCAGAATTAATGCTCGTCGGTAACCTTAAACTGGGAACGAGAATAATCGCTGATAAAATCGAAGAAGAGGAAAAATTGAAGTTCGAAATGATTGAAGGCGAAATCATCAAAACCGAAGAAATTATTCCGCAACTCACTCCCGACAAACTCGGAGAAGACACAGAGCACCTCGGTCTGAAGGGCGAAATGATTTCCGATGAACTCGGTGGTGGTTCCACAGAACTGACAAATTAAAATTAAAAACCCTGAATCCCCCTTTCCTAAAGGGGATTCAGGGGGATTATTCAATAAAATTTACCATATATTCCACTTCACGGAATTAATACTTAAATTTTAATTTTCTAATTTAATAATAATAATAAATAAATATTTTCGTTACTAAAATTGAAGTTAAACTATTATAACTATTCAATGCAATACAAAATTAAAATAAAGAAAAACGAGGAAGGCTACGCTGTATGGTGCGAAGACCTGCCTGGTTGTGCCTCACAGGGTGATACTGAAGAAGAAGCAATGACAAATATAAAAGACGCTATCGAAGAATATCTCGCTGTAAAAAACGAATTAATCAAAGATGAAAAATTAGTATTGATTGAAGTATAATTCATGCCAAAATTACAAGGTATTGATCATCAGCGTGCAATCAATGCTTTTGAAAAAGCCGGATTTTGGATTGCAAGACAAGGCAAACATATCACAATGACTGATGGTGAACATGTTATAACCATACCAAGAAGTAATCCGATAAATGCTTATACCATGGGGGCAATAATCAAAGGTTCTGGCTTAACAATTGAAGAATATAAAAAATTAATTTAGAAAATATTCATACCTAATTTTGCACAATTCCATACCATAAAACCCACATCAATTCCCCTTCCTCGAAGAAGGGCAAGGTTGTAGTGTAACGGAAATCCCGATTCATCGGGAGAGTGAGGTAAATAAATTCAAAATTTATTATCATGCAAATTCATATTGATTAAATTTAAGTAGCTTCTCCACAGTGCTTTGGGTTTCAGGCAGACTTTTATGATTTGTCAAATACTCATCTATCCAATATTCAGAAACTATCTCAAGTTCATTCAAACATTCCATTTGGCTTTCTCCTTGTGCTATACAGCCGGGAAAAGATATTATTTCAGCAACATATCCACCTTCTTCAGCAGGATAAATTAAAATCGGATATTTCATTTTATTCCTCATATCTTTTTTCTTATTCTCTTTAAGATGGATCCATCTTCAATTAGCAGATTTCTCAAATCATTGAATCTGACATTTTTAGGATTATTCTTTATCTTTTCAAATAATTTCGAATATTTTGTCATTACAATTATTCGATTGCTATTTTAAATTCAAAATTCAAAATCCAACATTCAAAATTTTCTGAATAACAAATATTTATTCCCTACGGGAAAACGATTATTGTTTGGTTTCTGTTGCTTCTACTAATATATAATCCCTAACGGGATAACATTAATTCAAAATTCAAAATTCAAAACTTCTTCTTTAGTAGTTCTGCTATCGTCGGCTTGCTGATTTCAGTCAACTCATAATATACTCTCGTATTCGGCTTTTTAATCTTAATATATCTTCCAAGATTAATCGGTGTACCTATAACCACCGAATCGCAGTTAGTCTTATTTATTGTCGCCTCCAGGTCTTTCAATTGCTGTTCACCGTAACCCATAGCCGGTAAAAGAACACCGATATCAGGATATTTCTGAAATGTTTCTTTCAGCTTACCGACAATGTATGGACGCGGGTCAATTAATTCAGCAGCACCATACCGGCGTGCAGCAACTGTTCCGGCACCGATTTCCATTTCTCCGTGTGTTAGTGTCGGACCATCCTCTACAACAAGTACTTTTTTATCATAAATAATTGAAGAGTCATCAACTGCAAGTGATGAAGCCGCCATAACAATCATAGCTTTCTTATTCAATTTTCTGACATTATTCAATACAAATTCTATATCTTCGGGATATGCAGAATCAACTTTATTGACTACTATAACATCAGCCATTCTCACATTTACTTCACCGGGATAATAACCAATCTCGTCTCCAGGTCTTAGCGGGTCAACTACGACGATTGAAAAATCCGGCTTGTAAAAAGGCATATCATTATTTCCGCCATCCCACACAACTACATCCGCTTCTTTCTCCGCCTGACGTAGAATTGCTTCGTAATCAACGCCCGAATATATCACGCTACCCATCGCAATATGCGGCTCGTACTCTTCAATCTCCTCTATTGTACATTTATGTTTGAGCAGGTCTTCATATTTAGCAAATCTTTGCACTTTCTGCTTTGCCAAATCACCGTAAGGCATAGGATGCCTGACTGAAACAACTTTTTTCCCCATATCGAGCAATGCCCTTACGACAGCACGTGTAGTCTGGCTCTTGCCGCATCCGGTTCTCACTGCCGTAACTGATACAACCGGCTTTGACGATTTAATCATCGTAGGATAAGAACCGAGCATTGAATATCTTGCACCGGCTGACATTACTCTCGAACCGATATGCATTACAGTTTCATAAGAAAGGTCGCTGTATGACAACACACATTCATCAATATTATATTTTTTAATTAAATTTTCAAGTTCTTCTTCTGCGAAAATCGGAATACCTTTGGGATATAATTTTCCAGCTAATGATTTTGGATATTTCCTCCCGTCAATATCAGGTATTTGAGCCGCTGTAAAAGCAACAACCTCATATTTGGAATTATCCCTGTAGCATACATTAAAATTGTGAAAATCTCTTCCCGCCGCTCCGATAATAATAATTCTTGTCTTCTTATAACTCATAAAATCTCCATAACTATTCAACAAATTTTTTTCTAACTTTTTAATCTAATGCTTTAACGACTTTCTCGATTCTTTCGAAAGCCCAGTCAATTTCTTCTTTTGTAATTACAAGAGGAGGAGCAAATCGAATCACATTATCATGTGTCTCTTTGCATAGAATTCCCTCATCCATCAACTTCTCGCAATATGGTCTGGCTTTGGTATCAAGAACAAAACCAATCCACAATCCCTTGCCTCTCACTTCAACCAAATGTTTGCTTTTTATTGTTCTCGATTTTTCAATAAAATAATTTCCCATCTCAAATGAACGTTCAATTAGTTTTTCTTCACCCAATACCTTCAATGAAGCTCTCGCAACCGCTGCAGCGAGCGGATTGCCGCCAAATGTTGAACCATGGTCTCCCGGTTTAAATACTCCAAGTATCTCTTTACTCGAAAGCACAGCTGAAACAGGATAGAAGCCACCCGATAATGCCTTCCCGATAATCACCATATCAGGTCTGACTTTCTCATACTCAAAAGCGAAAAGTTTTCCGCTTCTTCCCAATCCCGATTGAATCTCATCACATATAAAAAGCACATTATTCTCTTTACAAATCTTTTCAACTTCCTTCAAATATCCTGCAGGAGGTACAACTATTCCTGCTTCTCCCTGAATTGGCTCTACGAGAAATGCTGCTGTATTACTGTTTATTTTGGATTTCAAATCTTCGATATCGCCATATTTCACAATTGGAAATCCCGGTGTCATCGGACCGAAACCATCCTTATATTGTGCTTCTGTCGAAAAACTTACAATTGTTACAGTTCTTCCGTGAAAATTATTTTCAGCACAAATTATTTCAGCTTTATTTTCAGGAATTCCTTTAACTTTATATCCCCATTTCCTTGCTGCTTTCACTGCTGTTTCAACTGCTTCTGCACCTGAATTCATTGGCAAAGCAACATCATATCCCGTCAAATCATGAAGGTCTTTGTACAACAAAGGAAGCTGGTCGTTCCTGAAAGCACGACTTGTTAAAGTAACTTTCCCTGCTTGTTCTGTGAATGCCTGCATAATTTTTGGGTGGCAATGTCCCTGGTTAACTGCTGAATATGCGGCTAAGCAATCAAGATATTTCTTCCCTTCGACATCAGTAACCCAAACACCTTCTGCTTTTGTAACAACTACATCCAGAGGATGATAATTATGTGCTCCGTATTTCTCTTCTAATTCTATAAAATCTTTTGTTTTCATAATCTCTCTTATTTATTTCTTAAATTAATTTATTAGTCTCCGCAGAATATATTTTTATAATAATTTATAATTTTCAATTTTTAATTTATAATGAATTTTTAATAAACAAATTTTCAATTTTTAATCTTTTATGCATTTATCCTTAATAAGAATATTTTTCATATTACCAATTTCATTTTTTAAATAATGCATTAAAAATTTCAAATTTAATATTCAATAAAAATTAAAAATTAAAAATTTTTACTCTTATAATAACACACAATCCTAATATGAGTTATTCATTATCAAAAAGCATTGTAAGTAATGCCATTCTAACATACAATCCATTCCTTGCCTGCCTGAAATATGCCGCCCTCGGGTCACTGTCAACTGCCGGATTAATTTCTACTGACCTCGGAAGCGGATGCATTATGATTGAATTATACTTCATCTTCTTCAATACATTCGTATCAATATTATACTTTGTCAAATCAATATCCTTGTGTTTCAGCCGCTCCTTATCAATTCTTGTCTGGTAAACCACATCAACTTTGCTTATAATATCATCAGTTTTTGATGAGAGATGATATGATACACCCTTCTCATCAAGATGCTCAAGTATATCCGGCTTTATTTGAAGTTCATCGGGTGCGATGAAATATAATTTAATCCTTTCGAACTTGCTCAAAAGATAAGCAAGTGAACGTGCTGTTCTCCCCTGGTCTAAAGCACCGATGATGGCAACAGATAAACCGTCGAGAGCATGACATTCATTGTATATTGTGTACAAATCAAGCAAACCTTGTGTCGGATGCTGTCCTCCGGAACCATCACCTGCATTTATTATTGGAACAGGTGAAACGGCTGCAGCTCTTTTTGCTCCACCTTCTTCAGAATGTCTGAGTACTATAGCATCACTGTAATTTGCTACAATCTGGATTGTGTCTTCAAGCATTTCACCCTTTACTTCCGAAGAAAATTCCTTTGCCTGTTCTGTTGAAAGAACTTTTCCTCCAAGACGGTACATTGCAGCTTCGAAAGAAAATCGCGTTCTTGTTGATGGCTTATAAAATAAAGAAGCTATTACTTTCTTTTCATAGTCTTTTGTACCTCCTCGGGCAACAACTTTCTTCATCAGGTCAGTTCTCTCGAACAATTCGAGTATCAAAGGAACCGTAAACTGCTGTGATTCTACAATATGTTTCAATTTCATAATATGCTCACTTCTAATTAGGTTAATTTTTTTATTTATGGTACAATATGTGTTCCTGCCTTTTCTTCAAGGGCATCCATTAAAAATTCATAAGAAGTTATAATGGCTTTCTTACCCCCATTCCTCAGGAATTTAATTACCGATTCAACCTTGGGTCCCATACTACCGGGAGCGAAATGTCCTTCCTGATGATATTTTACCATTTCATCTGCACTTGCTTTTTTTATACCCTGCTGATTCGGTTTTTTATAATTCAAATAAACCTGGTCTGTATCTGTACTGATAATAAATAAGTCAACATCCAAACCCTGTGCAAGCAAAGCCGATGACCTGTCCTTATCGATTACTGCTTCCGAACCCAATATTATATTTCCATCTCTTTTAATAACAGGAATTCCTCCGCCTCCAAGAGCAATTGTAATTATTCCTAAATCAAGTACATTCTTAATAATATCAAGCTCAAGAATTTCTATTGGTTCGGGAGAAGCAACAACCCTTCTGTAACCTCTCGCTGCATCTTCGATAATATCCCAGCCAAGCGTTCTCTGTTTATCTTCTGCAACTTTCTTAGAGTAAAAGGGTCCTATCGGCTTCGTGGGATTCTGAAATGCAATGTCGTTTTCATCTACTCTTGCCATGGTCGGAATAGTTATTACAGGATTATGCAACCCGAACTGTTTCATTTCAAACACCATTGCTCTTTGCAAAATATATCCTATTTCGCTTTGAGTCGTGGCAACGCACATATCGAGTGTATGGGTATAGACTTCTGTTGCAGCCCTTTCCGAACGGAGTAATGCGGCTCCAACCTGTGGACCGTTCCCATGAGTGATGACTATCTGCCAGCCAAGTTTAACCATCTGAGCAATGCTCCGGGCAGTTGCCCTTGCATTGAACATCTGTTCGTCCAGAGTACCACGTTCACCTGCACGAATTAATGAATTTCCTCCGACTGCTATTAATGCTTTTAAAGCCACGACACACCTTATTTCATCAACTTGTACATAATTGCCTTTTGAGCATGCAATCTGTTTTCAGCTTCCTGGAACACAACCGAATAAGGTGCATCAATTACACTGTCAGTTACCTCATCACCTCGATGTGCGGGTAAACAATGCATAAATATCGCATCCTTATTTGCATGAGACATCAACTCGTCATTAACCTGGAACGGCTTAAATATCTTCTTTCTCTCTTCGGCTTCCTTTTCCTGTCCCATTGAAGCCCAAACGTCTGTGTAAATGACTTCGGCACCTTTAGCACCTTGTATCGGGTCATTTACAACTTCAATTTTTGCACCTGTAAGTTTTGCATCTTCATTTGATAATTCAATTGCTGTTTTATTCGGTTCAAATCCCTTTGGACATGCAACAGTAACATTCACTCCCAACTTCGCTCCTGCAAACATTAATGAATGTGCAACGTTATTTCCGTCACCGACATAACACAACTTCAATCCTTTAATATTTTTTTCTTTACCGCCTTTCAATTCAAGAATAGTCAGGTAATCAGCCATCGCCTGGCACGGATGAGAAAAATCTGTCAATCCGTTTATGATTGGTATTGAAGCATTGTTCGCCATATCCACAACAATTTGATGTGCATAAGTTCTAATCATAATTCCCTCGACCATTCTCTCGAGGTTCTTAGCTACATCATAAACTGATTCCCTCTTACCAAGGTTTATTTCATTGGGTGATAAATAAAGTGAAAAACCGCCTAATTGCTGTATGCCGACATCAAAGCTTGTTCTTGTCCTCAATGACGGCTTCTCAAAAATCAATGCAAGTGTTTTACCTTTAAGTGAATCAATATATCCAAGCCGGTTTGCTTTCATCTTCAGAGCCAAATCAAAAGTTTCCCAAATTTCATTTGTAGTGAAATCCCTAACACTTAAAAAATCTCGTTTCAATATCAAGACTCCTTTATTATTTAAAATTTAATTGTAAAAAATATATATTCTTATGAAAATTTCTTCGACTTAATAATTTCTATTTAGACAGGTGCGTCGGTTTGGTAATGCTTAAACTGAATTATTTTACTCGCCCGGGTTTTGGGTAAATTAAATGCTCCTTTAACAAGATAATTTTCCATATCCGAATCTGTTAAGTAATATTTAATTTTCGTTCTAAACACTTTGCTTTATATAGATTTTTATAATTCAATTTATCAAACATCTAAATTAAGAAAAATATTCTGAAACAAAAATTTGGTCTCTCAAAGTATAAAAGTTATTATTAGAATTATGTAATAATTATCAACCGGGATTATTTTATATAAATGCAACTAACATATAATAAATGTACTTAGGAGATTGTTCCCTATTATTTTTCTGCATTAAAAAGCAAAAACACAAGGTTACAAATTAATCCGAATATAAAAAGTTCATCAAACTATTTCCGATTTCTTAAAAATGGTACAATATTTATTATTAATTTTATTGTTTGTGTATTTATGAAAATTTGAAAATGGAGTAATTTAAAATGTTAAAAAAAGTTGAAAGATTTGCTCTCGAAAGCCCAATTTCACTCATTACAGGGAAAAACAGGGAGGACTTGACAAGAGAAGATTTAATAAAAGTTATTATTGAAAAAGAAATTCAGAGAATTACTTTCCATTACACTGCAATGGACGGGAAAATAAAAGAACTGAAAATTCCAATCACTAATAAAAGGCAGGCAGAATTAGTTTTGACCGAGGGCGAAAGAGTTGACGGCTCATCGTTATTCAAGGATATCGTTGATTCCGGTAGTTCCGATTTATACGTCGTTCCCGAATACAAAACCGCATTCCTCAATCCTTTTTCCAGCAACAGTCTCGACTTTGTATGCAGGTTTTTGGACCCGAACGGCAATCTTGCTGAATTCACTCCCGATAATATTTTGAGACGTGCAAGCAAGCTTTTAAATAAAAATTCCGGTTACACACTTAATGCAATGGGTGAGCTCGAATTTTATCTCGTCAGCGAATCATCAGACCGGCTCTATCCTTTGCACAAGCAGCAGGGCTATCACGCAAGCCCGCCCTTTGTGAAATCAGGTGAATTGCTCGATGAAATGCTCCTTCATCTTTCACAGATTACCGGCAACATCAAATATGCTCACCACGAAGTCGGCTGCCTCGAAAAAATCGAAAGCGATTTCGATGAACTGAACGGAAAAAAAGCCGAACAGGTAGAAATAGAATTTCTTCCTACACCAGTCGAAGATTGCGGTGACATCATAGTGCTTGCCCGCTGGATTATCCGGAACATTGCATACAAACATGGTAACATCGCAACATTTGTACCGAAGCTCGAAGTCGGGCATGCCGGCAATGGAATGCACATTCACCTTGCATTAATGAAGAATGGAAAAAATGCAATGGTCGGCAATAAAGGCGAACTCTCCAAACAGGCGAAAATGCTGATTGGCGGATTATGCCGCTATGCTCCGAGCATGACATCATTCGGCAATATGGTTTCCGCTTCTTACCTACGGCTTGTTCCCAACCAGGAAGCACCGACTAAGGTCTGCTGGAGCGAACGAAACCGAAGTGCTTTAATCAGGGTTCCCCTCGGCTGGTCGAATGTCAGCAACCTTACCAAGAAAGTTAATCCGCAGCAAAAGACAGAACTGGCGAATCATGAAAGCAGGCAGACGGTTGAACTTCGCAGTCCCGACGGCAGTGCATTTGCCCACCTGTTATTAGCCGGCTTGACTTTGGCTGCCGATTGGGGACTAACACACGAAAAAGATTCCTTACATAAAGCTAAGCAAAATTATGTTTCCGAAAACATTCACCGTTCTTCCACTTATTCGACTTTGAATGAAATCGCAACAAGTTGTGCAGAATCTGCTGAAATTTTATTATCGCATCGCAACGATTATGAGAAGGATGGGATTTTTCCTGCTAAAGTCATTACCTACATTGCAAAGCAATTGCAAAATGAAAACGACAGTAGTTTGAACCAGCGGCTGCTTGCTCTCGCCGATGACGAAAAGCTGAAGGAATCCCGAAGAATAATGCATAAGAAAATTCACACACACTAAAATAATTTTCAATTTTCAATTTTCAATTTTCAATAAATTTTGAATTTTGAATTTTGAATTGAGGTTATCCCGTTAGGGATTATATATTAGTAGAAAATGAATCACCCCTACCACATTTTTTCCCGTAGAATAATGCACAAGAGAATTCACACCCACTAAAATAATTTTCAATTTTCAATTTTCAATAAATTTTTTAAACTTCCACATGTATATTCCAGCCGTGCTTGTCTTCTAATTCGCCGTATTGAATACCGGTAATTGTATCATACATTTTTTGTGCTACAGGACCAATCTTCTGCTCATTTATGATGATTGTTTTATCCTTATATGAAAGCAATCCGACAGGAGAAATAATTGCGGCAGTTCCCGTTCCGAAGATTTCCTGCAATTTACCTTTTTCATTTGCTGCAAAGACTTCATCGATGCCGAGAGCCCGCTCAGAAACCTTCATTCCCCATTCGCGGGCAAGCACCAAAGCCGTATCGCGGGTAACGCCTGCGAGTATTGTTCCCTGTTCGAGCGGAGGAGTTACCAGTTCGTCATCAATCACAAACATGATATTCATAGCACCGACTTCATCGACGAAGCTGCGGGTAACGGCATCTAACCACAGAACCTGGGAGAATCCCAATTCCTTGGCTTTAGCACTCGCAAGCAGCGATGCGGCATAATTGGCAGCAGTCTTGGATGAGCCGAGCCCTCCCCTGACTGTCCTGACATACTCGCTCGCAACCATGATTTTAACGGGATTCAAACCCTCGGGATAATATGATGAAACAGGTGAAGTCATTATAATTAACAGATAATCCGATGATGAATGTACCCCAAGGAAATTACTCGACCCAAAAACCACAGGCCTTATATATAGAGACTGTCCTTTCTTTTGAGGCACCCAGTCCTTGTCAACTTTAACCAATTCGATGATTGCTTCGATATTGTTTTTAATATCATAAGCCGGTATGCAAACCCTGCTTCCTGAATGATTGAGCCGCTTGGCATTCATATCGGGCCTGAAAATATTGATTCCTCCGCTTACACACCTGTAAGCTTTTAAACCTTCGAAAATGGATTGTCCGTAATGCAATGTGCATAAGCCCGGTTCCATCAACATGGGACCATAAGGCAGGATTTCTCCTTCATTCCAACGATTATTCTTATACTCAGCAACAAACATGTGGTCAGAAAAATAAACACCGAATCCGAGATTGTTCCAGTCAACCGAACCAATCCTGGAGTTTTGAGTTCTAGTGATTTTAATATTCGCCATAAAACTTTTCCTAAAATTGTAATTCTATTAAAGCATTTTAATAAATATCAACCGCATTACAAAAATTTTCAATTTATAATTTTTAATTTTCAATCAATTTTTAATTTTATAATTTAAAATTTTTAAAACAAAACTCAAATAGAAATTATTTATTTATTAGGTTTTACCATAATCATTTCAATTTTATCATTTTTTATTTATTTATTTCAAATTCATTTTAAATTTTAAATTTCAAATTTCAAATTATCTTAATTACGTTATTATTTGCCTTTAGTTCCAATGATTTCATATCTTGTGTCTAAGTCTCTCGGTATATCCTTTAGAGAGTTTATCGCTTCTTTGATTTCATCGCTCATATTACCGTATTGTTCAATAATTTTGACTGCACCTGCATAGTCCCCTTCTGCCTCGACTGTTAAAAGCATTTTGGCAAGTTCGGCAACCTTTTCAAAGAATATTTTTTCATCAAAAGCGAATTTCCCGTCTTTGTTTTTAATAATTGCACCCTTTTCCCTCAGGAAATTAAGCTGGATGAGATTTGCTTTACCGTGTGCTTCCTCTGCACCGAACCTGATTGAACGGTATAGACCGGCAAGATAAGTAACCATAGTTTTTTTCAGATAATCATTATCATAAATTTTCATATCAACGAGAATTTTGTGATTATATAAACCAAGTATATCCGCCTTTGCCTCTTCGATTGCACTATATTTCTCCTTCATTGCTTTTCTGACACTCATATCCTTAGTGCCGAAAACAATGTCCCTGCCGAGTGTATGCGACACTTCGTGTAATGTCACAAAAGTGATAAAAGATTTTTTATCTAAAAATGGAACGAGAGATGGCTCCAATATCTTTTGTCCAATCGGTACAACAATTTTATCGAATTTTGCTTCCATCATATTTTTATACATGGAATTTTTTCCGCCCCCTTTTGCTTCACGAACTTTCGGGTCGTTCGGCAATGAAGCTGCTATAGTCTTGATCCCCTTCTGGCAGTCACCGCCGAAGTAAGCAACGTTCACGAAATTAATTTGTGTACCCTGCCCCACTTTTTCGCGTATGTATTTCTTATCATAAGGAAGATTTTTCTCGAAGGCAAGTACATGCTCATTGAACATAGCAAGGTCTTTAGTAGCTTCAGCATCCTTAATCATCACGACAGCTTCATAAGCAGTTTTATAATTAAACATAGCATCTTCATAATTCTCAATTGGACCGATTACTATATCAATATCGCTTCCTTTAATATCCATCCAAGCCATATCGCTTTCAAAATAATCATCCGTTCTGATAGCTTTGGCTCTGAGCAAGAGGTAATTCTTAAAAGTAGGATTGTCGGCATAATTAGCCGCCTCTTCCAATTTGTCGGCAAGCTTAATTGTAAGCGGATACGCCTCGTGGAAAGGAACTGCTTTCAGTTTTGCTCCATCCCTCACCACTACTGTATATTGGCTCTCCAACTCAGCTTTTTGTCCGGGATTATCCTTAACGTATTTTTCAAACTCTTCTTTTGTCATATCCTGGGGATAATATGTTCCTCCATCGAATCTTTTCTGAGGTCCATTGCCGACAAATCTCTGATGTTCATGGATTAGGTCATAAGGTCCGTAATTGATTTTCACATATTCCAAAACATCTTTAACATCCGGATTATTCAGTTTCATCAATGAATCTCTAACAGAGATGGCATCGTAAGAAGTCTGCTGCCAGAAAATTTCATCAGCAATTTTTCCGGCTTCAATCAGCAACTGGACTAATTTTTTCTGATTATCAGTCATCGTGGATATATCAATTTTAATATCTGTAGGAGCGTAAGATTTAACTCTTTCAGCTATTGATGGAAGTTCTGATGTATTCATAATTTCCCCCTCTTTTTTTGCATCACCCTGCTTTGTGCAGGAAAATGTAGTAAGCAATAACATAAAAATTATAAATGAGAGACCTTTTTTCATTGGATTGCCTTTCAATTTGACATTAATAAAAAAATAAAATTACTACCTTAGATTTGTGTTTCCAAGTACAAATTCAAATAATTTTCCCACATTTTAACAAGAACTCATTAATTCGTAAGTTTACAGTTTTAAAATAGCATTACTATGAATTTTTGTAATGTCTTAATATGATTGGAATAGAATATATGTTTGTGAAAAGAAGGATTGGTTGCCGTTATGAATGCTATGCCGTTAATCATTATAGCCCTTGCAATATTTGCTCTTGCATATAGATTTTATTACTCGTTCGTTGCATCAAAAGTCGCAGTTATAAATGACCTGAAACAGACACCTGCACACAGGTTTAACGATAATCACAATTATGTTCCTACCAACAAATGGGTATTGTTCGGTCATCACTTTGCAGCAATTGCAGGTGCCGGTCCTTTAGTGGGTCCGGTGTTAGCTGCACAGTTCGGATATTTCCCCGGTGTTGCATGGATTATACTCGGTGCTGTGATTGCGGGAAGTGCCCACGATTTTGTAATCTTTGTGGCATCTGTCAGACATGACGGAAAATCTCTTGCCGAAATAGCACATAGGGAAATAAGCAAGGTAAGCGGTATAACTGCTTCTATTGCAACACTTATTATTTTGGTAATTGCACTTGCCGGATTAGGTCTTGTTGTAGTTAATGCTCTTGCGGAAAGTTCATGGGGTACATTCACTATTGCTATGACAATTCCGATTGCACTCTTCATGGGTGTATGGATGTTCAAATTCAGAAAAGGGAAAACAGCAGAGGCAACTATTATTGGAGTTATTCTTTTAACTGCATCTGTAATAATAGGCAAGTATATTCCCGATTCTTTCCTCGCACCTTATTTTTCATTCGACCATCACACATTAACAATAATGATTGCAATCTACGGTGCATTGGCATCAATTTTACCTGTATGGCTCCTGCTTTCGCCGAGAGATTATTTAAGTTCCATAATGAAAATAGCAGTAGCTTTCTTCCTTGCATTCGGAGTAATAGTAGTTGCTCCAAATATAAAAATGCCTGCTGTAACATCATTTGTATCGGGTGGAGGTCCCATCATTCCCGGTCCATTATTCCCGTATTTGTTCATAACAATTGCCTGCGGTGCTATTTCCGGATTTCATTCGCTTGTTTCATCAGGCACATCACCGAAAATGATTTACAGGGAAAAAGATATAAAAATGATTGCAGTCGGCTCTATGCTCATTGAGGGCTTGGTTGCAATACTTGCTTTAATAGCTGCTACAAGTTTGTTCCCGCTCGATTATTTCCAAATCAATGTACCTGTTGATAAATTCCCGTTAGTTGCCGACCAATTAAGGGCAATGGGATTCACACAAACCAATCTTGCAGAATTAAGCAGAGAAGTAGGTGAAGAAATTGCAGGCCGTACGGGTGGTGCCGTATCTCTTGCAGTCGGTATGGCTCAAATCTTTTCTGCCATCCCGGGATTGAAAGGTCTGATGTCCTATTGGTATCACTTTGCAATCATGTTCGAGGCATTATTCATTCTGACTGTAATCGATGCAGGAACAAGAATTTCGAGATTCATACTACAGGAATTTGTCGGACAGTTCTGGAAACCGTTTGCAAACACAAACTGGCTGCCGGGCTCAATTATATCTACGCTTGTAATTGTCTTTGCATGGGCATACTTTATTTACACCGGCTCTGTCTCGACCATCTGGCCCATGTTCGGTTCAGCAAATCAGTTACTGGCTACTGCGGCACTCGTTGTAGGAACTTCATATATTTTAAACAGGGGAAAAACTAAATATGTATGGGTTACTTTGGTGCCACTCATATTCGTTGGAATAGTAACCGTTACTGCCGGCTATATGAATATTACCAATTTGTTTATTCCAATGCTCGACCAGCCGGGTAAAGAAGTGACAGGTGCGATTAATATAATTTTGACATTAATAATTATCGGCTCTGTTTTTGTAATATTATTCGATTCCGTTCCCCGCTGGGTGAAAGTATTCAGGGGAAAGGTTGTTTTATTGCCGGAGTAGTATCAAGAAAAATAATATCACTCAATTCGCGATTATTTAATTTTATTGTATCAGGGAAATAGTAATATAATTTTTTCTATTCTTCAAATTATTATTAAATTATAAAATTATATTTTTGAATGTTCTATAAAATAATTGAATGCCAACTTTATTAGTATCAGGTCCGTATCGTTTTTATTTTTATAGTCATGAAACATCAGAACCACCACATGTTCATGTTGACAGAGATATGTGTTCAGTAAAATTCTGGTTAGAACCAGTTACATTAGCAAAAAATATTGGATTCAGTGCAATAGAATTAAATAAAATTTACAGAATAATCGTCAATAATCGTGAATCATTTTTGGAAGAATGGAATGAATACTTTAGTTAATAAAACAGACACACGAATAAAGTCAGTTGACTTTAAAGACGAATCAATAGTCGTCGGTTTGATGGATGGCAGAATTATATCTGTCCCACTTATTTTTTATCCGCGTCTTTTTAATGCGAGTATAAAGCAAAGAAAAAATTGGAAAATCTCAGGTGGCGGCTTTGGAATCCATTGGCCCGACATTGACGAAGACTTAAATTCCGAAGGACTATTACTTGGTTCACCGGCTCCAACCGCTAAACAATTTTCATTGGTTTGAATAAATTCATCATTCAATTTACTTTGTCATTCTGAACTTGGTTCAGAATCCATAGCTGCAATCCAATTCAATTTCATTCATAATTCGTAATTGATTTACAATACCTGCAATGTTCTGCCGTTTAATTTCTTTATTATTTACTCAAAATAAATTAGATTTATCAAATGAGAAAAATAATTTTTATATTTCAATTTATCATATTTTTATTTGTATTCCAGGTTTTAAGTTTAAATGCAAGGGTGCTGATGCAGCCCTATTTGCAGGCACCGGAACAAAATAGTATTACGCTTATGGTAGAAACTGATTCAAAAGATGATGTTTATATTAATTATCATAAAAACAGCCCTTCAATTCAATTGTCAGCCAAAACTTCATTTTTTGTAAAAGTTAAAGAAAAGAAGAATGTTTTTGTTCACCGGGTTCCTTTAAAAAATCTTGAACCGGGAGAAAATTATACTTATAATTTAAATGACGGGAAAAAATTATTTTCTGGTACATTAACTTTTTCAACCAAGCCCGGTTCTTCTTTCAAATTTGCAGTGATGGGCGATTGCCGTTCAAATCCGGAAATACATTCGATAATCTCAAAGGAAATTGCAAAACATTCACCCATCCTTTCTGTCTATACAGGTGATTTGTGCTATGACGGCAAATACAAGTCCTGGAAAAACGAATTTTTTACAGAAGCAGAATTGGCACTGGATAAAAATGTTCCATTTGTAAATTCACTCGGTAATCACGAAGCATCAGGCAAGACAAGCGAAGCATTCCTGCAGGGAGCTAATACGAACATTTCCGGTTCCAATGATTATTATTCGTTTGATTATGGGGATATTCATTTTATTATTTTGAATTCAGAAGAATCACTCAAAAAAGGAAGCTATCAATATAATTTTGTAGAAAATGACCTGAAAAATTCAAATAAAATATGGAAGATTGCTGTTTTGCACGAGCCGGTTTATTGTGCAGGCGGACATGGCGATAATAAATCCCTTTATGATTTATCCGAGGAAATTTTCGAGAAGAATAATGTATCAGTAGTGCTTGCAGGACATTCGCATTTTTACCAGAGAAACCTTGTGGGGAAGATTTGTCATTTGGTTATCGGTGGAGGCGGGGCGCCGCTATATTCACCCGGGAGTTCTAATTATGTAAAGAAATCAGCTAAGGAATATCATTATGCAATAGTGGATGCTTCACCGAAAACACTCAAATTCAAAGTATATGATATTTACGGAAAAATCCTGGATGAATTTGAAATCAATAAATAAAAGATACATAAGAATAGCATCAATCTTTATATTGGTGAAATTTATTTTTGGATAAAAAATCAAGGTCTCTTAATTACTGTTTCCCATGTAACCTTGCAGCCCGAACGTTGGAACATAGCAGAGGCACCGCAATATGTTTTTTGTGATAATTCGACTGCCCTATCAAGTTCACTTTGTTCAGCATCGGGACTTGTAAGGACAAAAGTCAAATGAACTTCTGTAAGAACTTTAGGATGTTCTGTTGCCCTGACGGCAACAGCTTTTACTTCGAGGTTTATTACTTCTTTTCTCTTTTTCCTGATGATGCTTACGACATCCATAAATGAGCAGGCAGCCATCGCCTGAAGGAGAATTTCCATCGGTGTCGGAGCAGTGTCTTCTCCGCCTGCAGATGGATGAGTATCGAATATAGTATTGTGGCCAAGTTCGGATGTGCCGATGATTCTCATTTTCCTGTCGAGTTTTAAATTTATTTCCATTTTTTACACCTTAATAATTTTCAATCTTTTCAATTAAATCAAATATTGTTATAATTGACAAAATAATGAATGCAAATCTAAAAAAGATTAAAGAAATAATTTGGATTAAATAGAATGGCAGGGGATAATATAAAATTACCGTCCATAGATGATGTGCGTTTTGCTGCAGAACGGATTAGAAATTATATACATAGGACACCTGTGCTGACAAGTATTAGTATAAACAAAATTGTTGGTTCAGATGTTTATTTCAAATGTGAAAACTTTCAGAAAGTCGGGGCGTTCAAATTTCGGGGTGCGACGAATGCTGTCTTTTCCTTATTAGATGAGGAAATCCGAAAAGGAGTGGCTACTCACTCGTCAGGGAATCATGCACAGGCAATTGCCCTCACAGCAAAAATGAGAGGGACGAAAGCATTTATTGTTATGCCTTCTAATTCAACAAAAGTAAAAGTTGAAGCAGTTAAAGGTTATGGAGCCGAAGTTATTTTTTGCGGGCCGACTCTGCAGGCAAGAGAATCAACACTTGATGAAGTAGTTAGTAAAACAGGAGCAACATTCATACATCCTTATAACAATTTCAATGTTATTTCAGGACAAGGTACAACAGCACTCGAGTTACTTGAAGATGTAAAAAATTTAGATTATGTTATTACTCCTGTCGGTGGTGGTGGCTTGCTAAGCGGCAGCTTAACTACAATCTCGGCAATATCACCTTC
This sequence comes from Bacteroidota bacterium, assembly GCA_004322215.1. GTDB lineage: Bacteria > Bacteroidota > Ignavibacteria > Kapaibacteriales > UBA2268 > XYC2-FULL-35-21. The sequence goes on from SCSM01000007.1 coordinate 268,962, forward strand.
GACAAGAGTGATAGCCGCAGAGCCGGAAGGAGCCGACGATGCATACCGCTCAATAATTGAAAACAGAATAGTACCATCTGTCAATCCAAAAACAGTTTGCGACGGTTTATTTACTTCACTCGGTGAACTTACTTTTGAAATTATTAAGAAAAATATTTATAAAATTATAACCGTCTCTGATGATTCAGTGATTAAGGCAATGAGATTGATTTGGGAAAGAATGAAAATAATTGTCGAGCCGTCATCGGCAATCACACTCGGTATTTTACTCGAAAATAAAATAGATTTGAAAACAAAAAGAATAGGGATTATACTGTCCGGTGGGAATGTTGACCTTGAAAATTTACCCTGGATGAGGAAATAATTTAAAATTAAAAAATGAAAATATATTGCAATAAAAAAAGTAGTATTGATTTAATATGAATATTATCTGTTTTTGAATAGAATAGAATAAAAAAAATGTTATGTTTATCAGTTAATATGTGTAAACTCAATGTCAGTAGAAACCAATGATAATATAGATATAAATAAAACCGATGAAGGGACAGATAAAATCCCTCCTGTTCACAAATCTGAAGGTTGGCATACCGAAGCGCAGACATTATCGCTCCCGGAAGTAAATGCCACTATACACGTAAATCCTTCTGCTAAATTCTTGCGTAAACTCTTTGCATTTTCGGGTCCTGGGTTTTTGGTTGCTGTCGGTTATATGGACCCTGGTAACTGGGCTACCGATTTAGCTGGAGGTGCTCAGTTTGGTTATATGCTTCTTTCGGTCATAATGCTCTCCAACTTGATGGCTATTCTTTTACAGCATCTTTCATTAAAGCTTGGAATTGTATCAGGTCGTGATTTAGCCCAGGCATGCCGTGACAGCTATTCACGAAAATTCTCCATTTTTTTATGGCTCATTTGTGAAGTAGCAATTGCTGCCTGCGACCTTGCTGAAGTAATAGGTTCGGCGGTGGCTCTAAATCTGCTGTTCAAAATACCTTTGGTAGTAGGTGTTATTATTACAGCAGCCGATGTTCTTATTGTTCTTTACCTGCAAAACAAAGGTTTTCGCTATATCGAAGCCCTGGTTGTTGCACTAATTGGAGTTATTGGAGTTAGTTTTCTTTATGAACTAATTGTATCCAATCCATTAATACAGGGAATATTAGGTGGTTTTATACCAAGTCCGAAAATAATTGTTAATCCAGGCATGCTTTATATTGCCATAGGAATACTTGGAGCTACAGTGATGCCCCATAATCTTTACTTACATTCCAGTATAGTGCAAACGCGCAAATATGAGCATACAACAGTAGGTAAAAAAATGGCAATCAAGTTCGCTACAATTGATTCGACTATTGCATTATCGCTCGCACTTTTTATTAACTCTGCAATTTTAATTCTCAGCGCCGCGACTTTTCATGGTTCAGGACATCAAAATGTAGCCGACATCAATGATGCCTATATGTTGCTAACCCCACTTCTTGGAGCACCTCTCGCAAGCATTCTTTTTGCGGTTGCTCTTCTTGCTTCGGGCCAAAATGCAACATTAACCGGCACAATGGCGGGACAGATCGTTATGGAAGGATTTCTGAATATTAGGTTGCGCCCATGGGTGCGCCGCCTTTTGACCCGTCTGATTGCTATTATTCCTGCTGTTATCGTTGCAGGGTTGTATGGTGAAAGCGGTATTGGCAGTCTTCTTATTCTTTCACAAGTGGTACTTTCTCTTCAATTAAGTTTCGCTGTTGTACCTCTTATTATGTTTACAAGTAACAAATTAAAAATGGGACAATTTGTAAACCCGCTTTGGCTTAAATTAACTGCATGGAGCATTGCCATTATTATCATTGTGCTTAATGCTTATCTCCTGTATCAATTCATTATTGCTTTTTTCAAATAGGATGTTAAAAAAACGAAAGGAATACAAATGTACAAACATATTCTAATACCTCTTGATAATAGCAAAACCGACGAAGTAATACTAAAACATATACGTCCTCTGGTAAAGCTTACAAATGCAAGAATAACTTTTGTGCATGTAGCCGATGGGTTCATGGCAAGAAATCAAAAAGACCTCGGAGAATCAGAGGAGATGCGAGACGATTACCAATACCTGAAACGCCGGGAACTGGAATTTCAAAAAGAGGGATTTGATGTAAAAGCAATACTTCTCTATGGTGAACCGGCTAAGCAGATACTGGCATTAGCAGAAAAAGAAAAATGTGACCTAATCGCCATGGCTACACACGGGCATCGTTACCTGAGTGATATAATACTGGGTTCAGTGGCTTCCGACCTGCGGCACAGTACGAGGTTACCTGTGTTACAAATAATGGCATGAAAATCCAACGAATATAGAGTGAATCACAATTCAGTTTACGGTTTATCCCGGATTTACTTTGCTTCATCCGGAAAAGTAATGTGAAATTATTCTAATGATTTAAAGGATAATGCTTTGGTATAAAGGTTAGTTTGTATCCGGTTTGAATATATACAAATTCATAAATACTGATTAATAAATAAAAAGGATAAAAATGAAAGCCGCGATTAAAAAAATCCGGCTTTCAATCAATATATTAAAATAAAAAATTTATTATTCCATTTCCATAATGGCTTTTTGCTGGCGTCTTGCCGCTTTAAGCCGAGAAAGTCTTTTTTCGACTGATGGTTTCATAAATGCAGTTCTTTTTTTGAAGTCTCTGAGTATTCCGCTTCTCTCATATTTTTTTTTGAATCTTCTTAAAGCGCGGTCAATGTTTTCATTGCTTTGAATTGTTACGCCAATCACAAATTATCTCCTGATTTTAGTTGAAAAATTTTCTATTAATCTTTTTTCGCTGTTTTTTTCGAATTGGACAAGTATTGCTTTACCACCAGTGCTTGTAACTTCTTTTGCTCTAACAATACCGACATCATCCCAAATCGAATGGAAAATGACATCGCCGACCTGATATTCTTCTTTAGGGGAATATTTAAGTGCATCTTCTCTTGAAATATGGACAACTGCCCTTGATTTATCAACTTCAGCTTCAATCGCATCGAGATTTACAAGCTGAGAATGTCTGCTTCTTGTACACCGAGCCCATTGATGTCTCCCTTTATCTGTTTCAATAGGTTCACCTATTAACTCGTGTTTTGTTTCCTTCATAAGAAAGGGTGAATAAAGAGTTAAATACTTCGCCCTTCTCGATCTCCTTTTAATAGCCATATTTACCGCCTATTATAAAAATTAATATTTCAGGAACTACAAAAATAATAATAATAATTGTAACTACCAAATAATTCAATTCATTGTGTGATTAATTAAAATAATTTAATTTTTTATTTTTCCTTAAATATCAATGGTTTATTTCATTATTTCTGACTAAGTAAAGTCTTTAATTTTGAAATTAGAGGGATAGGAGTCGGGTCAACACTATTAATCAAGGAAAGATAATATGAAACCCAATCGCCGAGGTAAATTACTTCAAACATTCGAGTTAACAAATGTTTACCATTTCCCTCAATTTCCATTATATCAATTTTATTCTTCAATAACTCCTTTAATGCATTAAATCTGATTTTAACACGTGGATTATCTTCATTATCCCTCAGAAATAATACAGATGATTTTCTTACCAAATCAGAGGGATAGCTAAAAGCATTAATTTCATTATGGTTCATTTCCGGCAGATAATTACCGAAAGCAAGATTTTTTGAATTTTCCTGGATTTGACATCTCCATCGAAGGTTTACAGCATCAAATCTTTCTATTGAAGAATAAATAATCGGAATTTTCCCTTCGATTTTCTCTGCTATCGCTATTGCACTATTTAATTTTTCATAGTTAGAAAACTCTGCTGATTTATCTTCTATTACATTAATTAATTCTTCTATCGCATTATCAGTTATTTTAATAGCTTCGGTTTTAAATAATCCAAAATTCATCATTACATAAAGCATGACAAAAAAGGAATATCCTAAGGCACATCGGGGCATTAACCCGGATGGGATATTAATTACCTGTATATTATTATCTATGCCGAGCTTACCGAGTTCGCCTCCTGTCGTAATAATTACGATATTTTTAGTTTTCATTATTGCTTGTTTAAATGCATTGATGGTTTCTTCGGTACCACCTGAATATGAACTTGCGATAACAAAAGTATTTTCATCAATCGTTTCAGGAATATCATATTTCCTGTAAACATTGATTGACAAATGGTCAGCTCCATTTGTATATTCTGAATATGATTTGAGTAAATCGCCACCGATAGCCGAGCCGCCCATACCGAGTATAATTATTTTATTAGTATTTATTTTAAAATCAGGTTTTATTTTTTTCCCAATATCAATTGCATCTTTGATTTGTTGAGGGAAGTTTTTCAGAACTTCAAACATGTTTTCTGAGTCAATTTTTAATAGCTCATTATAATTTTTCATTTTTTCCTTTCATAAAAAAAAATAAACAAGGGCTGAATCAGCCCTTCAGTTATTTTCTCCTCTTTTCAAGGGAGTTAAAAGAGGAAAAGATAACCGTTACAAAAATACGAAAAGGAAATTTTTATATTTTGATTAATTTTAAATTCCTTGAAAATTCTTACACTAAGGTTGATTTTTCTTAAGGAAAAATGTATCTCTTGCGGCAGAGCATGAGCCGAAAACACCGATTGCATTTTTAACACTGCCAAGAAGCGGGTCATATTGATTTTTTATAGTATTCTGAAGAAACCATTTCAAATAATTCGAGTCCGGAGCAAAAACCGAAACATCATGTAATCCAAACCATTTGAATGACATCCATACAACCGGTGTTTTTGTATTTGGAATCGGGGCAGTATTTGATTGTTCTTTAAACATCCAATCCTCATTCCAAGGGCGTTCGATTCTACGGTTCTTTTCATCGGTTTGCGGAATTAAATATTTCCCGTATTCAATTGTATCGAGACATTTTAAATTTAATATGAAAAAGGTAATACCAGGCACTTTTTCCCATTCCAACTTGAATGTATCGAGTGGTGGTAAATTAACTGTATCCTTAGGATATTGTAAGTAATAATCACTTGTTTTGATGTATTTAAACCTTGATGGAGTATTCGTTTCAGCAGTTATCAATTCAGTATAGCCGGGGATTCTGATTTCAATCTTATAGAGTGTGTTCGGTTTCACAAGATATGTTGTGTCGGGATAATAATATCCCAATTCGCCGGCTGTGTCAATAGATAAAATAAATTCCCTGCCATCGCCGATAATTTTTACATTGGCATCTCTAATCAGACTATGAGCATAATCAAATTTTTGATTGACTGGCTGAGTATTCATTACAATAATATTTCTAATCGGCTCATCAACAATGAGATATGCTTCGACAAATTTTTGTTCGATATAATCAGTAGGTATAGCATCTTCGCAAGCATTAATCAAAGAAATAAATAATAATGCCGTGAACAAAAATGATATTTTTTTAAAATTTATAAATTTCATAATCAAATCCAATAATAATCATACTTAAAATTTCAGTTCATAAGAAATTGAAGGAAGTATCGGTAATAATCTAACATCTTCAACATTAGTTTCTTCCTTTTGTGTATTATAATATCTAAACCAAATATCCCTCCTGTTATAAACATTATAAACATCGAGAATCAATTTCGAAGGCAAACCAAAAGTCGTAAATGAATAGCTTGCGCTTATATTTAACTGATGAGAAGGGGGAAGTCTTAATCCAAATCTTTGAGATGGAAAAATTTTTCCCCTGCCATAATTTTGGTCAATAAGCCGCGATTGGAAACGTGATGTTGCACCTGTATATGATTGCCCTGACTGAAATGTGAATGAACCGCCAAATTCCCATTCATCATTCAGCTTATATTGAAGGACAAGTTTCAGGTCATGTCTCCTGTCGTACTTTGGGCGAAATTCGTTTCCATTGTTGATTTGAGGAAATTTTGCATAAATATAACCGAGTGAGTAACCGAACCAACCGGTAAAGTTCCCGAATTTTTTCTGCAGAAATACTTCAACACCATAAGATTCGGCATTCCCAATATAGAAAACATCGGAGACTGTACTACCTTCAAGGGAATTCATATTAATTTCATTTATATTATTCATAGTCTTGTAATACACATCAAAGTTCAGGTCGTAACCTTCCACAGGATTAGTTTCAATACTGAAAATATAGTGATTGGATTTACTTGCAGGAACAGTTGAATCTGTCGGGAGCCAGGTATCGAAAAAGGAAAAATCTGGCATAGTAGCAAGTCGCAGATTCTGATGATATATCCCCCAAGCAGCTTTTAAAGCAATATTTTCCTGGAATTGATATCTGAGAGCTATTCTTGGTTCCAAAGTAACAAGATTTCTTTGCATCCAATAATTAACTCTCAGTCCACCCTGCAATGACAGCAAGTCGAACACTCTATAATTTAATTGTCCGAACAAGCTGTGATTCCAGTCATCAACAAGCAAATTCAAAGTTCCACCATTACTTCCGGGACTCGTAGAATCTGCATCACCTGTGAAATTCTGAAGATAACCGAAAGTGTATTTTGTAGATTCAAAACCGAATTTTGTTGTTAAAACGTCAGAAGTAAACCATTCAACGGAACCTTTAACAGTATAATCTGTAATATTGTTATCAATTAAAAATTCATAACCGGATTGGTCGCCAAAAAATCTGTTTTTATATTTACTATAACTAAAATTCAGTACTGTAAATAAATTATCTCCGAAAATGTGAGTCCATTTAGTTGAAAGTAATTGATTACCAATATCCAGTGACATATTCATACCATATCCATCCATGGCTAATGCATCAGCACTCATAAAACCACTAATGAAAAGTTTATCATTACTTCCGAAATTTTGAGAAATTTTGACATTCAAATCATAAAAATGAAAATCAGGAAGAGGGCTTGTCGGGTCGTCGGGAATAAATGCTTTGATAATTTCGAGATAAGTTCTTCTTCCACTTATAAACCATGAACCATTAAATAATGGACCTTCGAGTGATGCTTTTGATGACAATGCCCCTAATGAAACAGTACCGTCAATATTATTTTGATTACCATCCTTTTGTGTAAGATTAAGAACAGAAGAAAGGCGACCTCCGTATTCAGCAGGAAAACCACCTTTTATTAATTCAACATCTTTAATAGCATCAGAATTAAATGTGGAAATAAATCCAAATAAGTGAGTTGGATTATATACAACCGAGCCATCAACAAGAATAAGATTTTGGTCAGGTGAACCACCCCTGATATATAATCCGCTAGATATTTGGGATGATGTTAAAACACCCGGCAGAAATTGCAAAGACCTGAATACATCAGATTCTCCGCCGATTCTGATTTCTTTAAGTTGCTCAATAGGAACATTGACTTTACTTATTGTTATTTCTCTTTTTTCGACTTCCCTTTCAGCTTCGACTGAAATTTCCTGTGTTTTAATTCCATCGTGTTTTAATTTAATTTCACGTCTAACCGATTCTCTTTCGCCAAATTTGATTTTAAGAATTTTCTTTTCATATCCGAGATATGAAACGATTATCGTATAATCTCCGGGTATAATATTAGTGATGGAAAAATACCCGCTTTTATTAGTATAAGTTCCCAGCTTTGTCCCTTTGAAAGCAACGGTGGCGCCTACAAGAGTTTCATTCGTTGCACTATCGAGAACATACCCGTTAAATGTAGCATTTATTGCCATCGGCTCGGGTTCTAATGCTTTCAATTGAGAAACAGAAAATATTATTATAATTATCAGAAAAAAAAATTTCATTTTGAATTTTAAATTTTACATTCTACATTATTCATTCTGCAAAAACTACTTCTGTGCTAAAACGAAAAATTTTTCGATTTGTTTCAAAATAAAATGAATTGTAAAATTTATGTGAGTACAAATGAAATAAATGTTAATTGAATTAATACTGTATTTCATCTTCAACGAATTTGAAATTTCTTATTGTCTTTTCAACTTCTATAATTACTGAATTTTCGGATTTATTTTCAGTATATATAAAGTTTCCTTTACCGTTAAGCCGGTTTAACCATGAAGAAACAATTTTGATTTCATCAATGTCATTCAAAGAGTAATCGAGTATGTTTCTTTTAGTGGGAATGAAAAAGGTTTCACGAACAATATTGATTAAATTATCGAGCGGTGCTTTCCTTCCGATTATTTCCTGGTGAATCAATTTTCCCCTGTCGATAATAATGATTTCAATAGTTTTATCTCTCGATGAAACAGGAATTACAACAATCAGGTTATTTTTATTTATTGATGTTGGAACTCTTTGTCTTCTTAAAAACAATCTGTTCAATTGAGTGATTTGATTTTTCACAAGTGATGCTTTTTCAAACTCCAGTTCATCTGCAAATTTTATCATTTTCTCTTCAAGCTGAGCAATAATCCCCTCTGAAAAACCACTAAGGAATGCTTTCACTTTTTCCAATTCCTCGAGGTATTCTTCTCTTGATACAAGTAAGGAACAGGGAGCGTTGCATCTCGAAATCTGATGATAAAAGCAGGGCTGATTTTCTTTATTCGGTTTGATTGCCCCGTCACACTCCCTCAATTTAAATTGTTTGTTAATTAACTCGAGAATATTTTGAGTCAAACCGTTACTTCTGAAAGGACCGAAGTATTCTGTACCATCCGGCTCGATAGTATCGGCAATCTCGAATTTTGGAAAATCATCCTTGCTTAATTTCAAAAACATATATTTCTGATAAGATTTATCCGCACTATTAAAATACGGCTTGATGCGTTTTATTTCTTTTGATTCGAGCAACAATGCAGCTAACTCGGTTTCAGTGGTTGACCATTTAATATCGTAAATTCTTCTTGTCATATCTGCAATTTTCCTTGATGAAAGTGCGCCTTCATTAAAGTAAGACCTAACCCTATCTTTAAGTGATTTCGCTTTTCCGACATAAAGGATGTTTTTATTTCTGCCGAGAAAATAATACACACCGGGTTCTTTTGGAATTTGATTAAGCTTCTCTTCAACTCTTTTAAATGTCTTATACGAAGCTCTGAAATGCCTTGCCGGTTTATTATGGAATGAAATTAATTCTTCGATAGTCGAAATACCATGTTCTGTTTCAGCTTTTTCGAGAAGCAGAGCTAAAATCTGAGCTGTAGCCAGAGCATCTCCCAATGCCCTGTGGCGATTGTTAACATGAATACCGAGATATTGAGCAAGGTCTCCGACATTTTTTTTCTGACTTGTTGCAATTAATCTTCTTGAAAGTTTAAGAGTGCATAATGTAGGCATTTCCAAAGGAGCAAAACTATTCCTAATTACAAGATTATTTACAAATGAGAAATCAAATGGAACACTATGTGCTGAAAAAACCGCTTCTGGCTGATGGAGTATTTCCATAATATCTGTCATTACTTCCCATTCCTCAGGAGCCCTTGCAGCCATTTCATTAGAAATGCCCGTCATGTTGGCTATATAAAACGGAATAAACTGGTGTGGATTTATCAGCGTGTCATATTGGTTGATTACCTGCCCCCCAAGAAGAGTAACACATCCGATATCTATGATTCTATTTTTCTGTCCACTCGAGCCGGTTGTTTCAACATCAGTAACAATAAATGGTATATCCCATATCGAAGCCATATATTAATATCTTTCTTTCAATACCTTTTTTAAGAATTCAAATTAAGAATTGTTTTTGAAATTGTCAGATTGTTTTATGTAATTATTTAAACATTGTGGATTAAATCTGACAGAAAATTTGTATTATCAACAAGATATGTTTGAAATCCAAAATTTAATGCAGCATCAACATTTTCAGCAGAATCATCAATAAATAAAGAAACTTGCGGTAGGATTCCGGTATTTTTGGATAAATAATTAAAAATCTCGGGTTCAGGTTTCCTTGCTCCAATTAAGTGAGAAAAGAATAATCCATCAAATAAATCAAATAATTCCTTACATTCATTTTTAAAATGATTGAAATGTATTTTATTGGTATTACTCAACAGATAAACTTTCCCTTTATTCTTTAAATAACTCACATTTCTTATAGCATCAGATTTAATACCCAAGAGTGTGGTATTGAATGCATCATCGAATTTCGTATCATCAGCATCAATCGTAAACTTTTTCTTTACCAAATACCTAAATTCTTCAGGTGATATTAATCCTTTTTCAAACCGGAATATAAATTCATCATTCAAATACTCTTTCATTTTATATGAATTGAATTTTTCTTTATCTTTTGATAATGAAAAAAATGCTTTATATGTTGATTGATGACTAATGTTATAAAGCACACCACCGAAATCAAGTACAAAACACGCGATGTTATTATATGAATTCATTTAATTTTCTCTAATAAATTTCGCAATAAAAAATCCGTCACAACCATGTTTATGAGGCATAAGCCGCAGAGTAAAATCATGAACATTCAAACCGTCAATCTTAATATCAAATTTATCAAATGCAGGTTTTAAAGGATATGGTTGAAAATCCTTATTCTGAGAAAGAAATTTATTTATAACTTCTTCATTTTCTTCCGCCATTAACGAGCAAGTAGAATAAACAAGTACACCACCATCGCATACAAACCGGGAATACTCCTCTAAAATTTTTAATTGTCTGTTAGAATGTTTTTTTAACAATTCCGGTGTAAGCCTCCATTTTTGCATGGGCATTCTTCTTACCGTTCCCATGCCGGAACAAGGAACATCAACAAGAACCTTGTCAAATAATTTATATTTTAATTCATTCTTATTTTGATTCGAAGTTCTTTTTATTTTGCTCATATTTTCAACTTTAATTGAATCGAATCCACTTCGTTTTGCTCTCTTAGAAAGTTCATTCAATTTTCTGAAATCAATATCATTTGAAGTAATTTTACCTGAATTCGAAATTAAATCAGCAATATGCAGGGACTTCCCTCCGGCACCGGCACAAGCATCGAGAATCCTATCATCTCTTTCGGGAGCTAATGCATAACTAATTAGCTGGCTGCCTTCATCCTGAACTTCGATTAATCCCTTTTTGAAAATATCAAGGGTAGTCAGTTGAGTTCTCTTGCCAAGTGTTATACCGGAAGGACTTATTGAACATTCTTTACAGTCAAGATTATTTCTATTAAGAAATAGCAAAACTTCATTACGCGAAATTTGTGAAAGTTTAATTCTAATCGTAAGCGGTGCCGGGGACAATAGTGATTCGGACAACTCGCAAACCTCATTTATGCTCATTTTGAAATTTTCATTTTTTAACCAATTTTCGACTATCCATTCAGCCATTGCATATCTTAAAGATAATATCTTTATTTGATTATCAACCAACGGTTTATTTTTATGCAACAATTGACGAGCAACCGAATCTAATTCATTAAATTTTATTTCAACATTTTTAAAAAATTCTTCTGATATTTTAATATCAATTTCAAATTTTTCAATCACAGCATTTTTCAGGTTTTGGAATAATTCAGTATCATCAGTTTCATAAAATTTGCATGCCAATGATGAAGGGTGAAAAATCGAATGATACTTTTCATAATATTCAAATATATAAAGTGAAGTTACCAAAATAAGAAATTCATTATCGGAATATAATATGCTACGAATATTTTTCACTGAATTGTTCATGCAATATTCAAACAAGCGAAATCCCCTCAATGTTGAAAAAACAAGTTCCGAAATGAATCTCCTTTCCGAGCTGCCGATATATTTCTTTTTACGGAAAAAATCTGAAGCAATCAAATCCGATGGCTGATATGATTTCCTGATAATTCTCAACAACTCTGAACTATGGCCTAAAATTGAAGTTAATTTCATCTTTTATATCAATAAAATTTTATAGTATTACATAAAAAAAATGATGTTTAATTCTTTGATTCCACAATAATTTATATTATATTTGCCATGCAGCAATGATAATTCAAAAAATTAATATAAAAATTGTAAGTCAAAATTTGAATTAATGTATTGTAACAATATAGGATTTTTCAAAAACTTTTTTGACAATTATATTTAAAAATCGTATTTTCGTTAATGATAAATTTAAATATTGCAATAAAATGCAGTAAAAGTTAGGTTATTGTTTGGCATAAATATTGTCTTTATACCTGTTTTAGAGTATTGTATTGTAATGGAACTGAGATTTAAAATAGAAAATAACAATTAATTATATAATAACTTAAGGAGTCCGAAATGAAGAGAATTATATGCTGTCTCTTAGCCGCAGGGATATTAGTCTTAGCATCAATAAAATCGAATGCACAGGAAGTCAAACTGGACAGATTTGTAATTGGTACAGGTGGCATGGTTGCTAATGTAAATGATGCCAATATCAAAATGTCAGGAATTACCGGCCAAATCGCAATCGAAAAAATAGCCGGGACCGAACCGGTATATAACAATATGACAGTAGATATTTATCAGGGCTTTTGGGTGCCAGTCGGAGACTTCTTCTCAGGAGTAGAAGAAACAACAAGCTCAGAATATGGAAAAATTGTAAACTTTCCGAATCCATTCAGTAATTCAACAGTTGTAAAATACAATTTGCCTACAAGCGGGTATGTTACAGTTAAAATTTATGACATGGCAGGGAATGTAATAAAGACATTATATAATGGATACCAAAATATGGGGGAACAGGAATTGCCATGGAATGGCAAAGATGAATTGGGAGGAGTATTATCCTCAGGTTCGTATTTATATGAACTGAATTTCAGCCCCACATCTAATACCAAATCATATTCATTAAGAAATATAATGGTAATTCTTAAATAAATCTAATAGTATATTCAGAGCATTATGATAAAGAAAATAAATAATATTTATTGTTTAATTTAATAAAGGAGAACTACATAATGAGGAAGATTTTTCTTCGTAGTATCATTACAGTTTTGTTAACAATATTTTTATTGGTTAACAATTCTGTAGCTCAGATTCCAAGAATCATGAATTATCAGGCAAGCCTGATTGGAGCAGACGCAAAACCAGTAAATGGTAAAGTAGTAGTAACATTTTCAATATTTGATGATGAAACATCGGGAGTGATACCTCTTTGGACAGAAGTTCAGAATGTTGATGTCAGCAATGGTTTTATGAATACCTATCTCGGACACACAGTTCCACTCAATTTACCTTTTGACAAACAGTACTGGCTTGAAGTAAAGGTAAATGACGGTACACCATATCCAAGGACACAACTAACATCGTCACCATACACGATACATTCGTTACTTGCAACAAAAGCAGATACTGCCGACATTGCATTGACAGTTGTAGATGGGGCAATCACACAGTCAAAGTTAGATCCCGGTGTTAAGGCATTTCCATGGGGACCTGCAGGCGGTGTTTTAGCCGGAGAATATCCGAATCCGCAATTGAATCAGGATTCTCTTAGCAAATATGTTAGCGAAAATTTTATCAGACGCGATGAAGCATTACTCGGTGACCTTTCAGGAATTGCTGGTTTGCCTACTGTAGCTAAAATCAGAGGTATTCCTGTTTCACCTACTATTCCAAAGATTTATGAAACATTTATTTATAATGGTGATTTATGGAAGCCATCGCTTATACCTCCCCAAAGCTTGTTTGCAGATTCAGCTGTTGACGGTGATGTTCTGTTTTACAGAAATGGGCAATTTTCGTGGGAAATTCCTGTTCCTGCAGGACCAGCCGGAGGAGATTTGACAGGAACATATCCTAACCCAACATTATTTTCAATCCATGGAATCCCAATAACATCCACACCACCTTTGAATAACTATATTTTCTATTATGATAGTTTGAATGGTCAACTTGCATGGAAAAATCAAGGTTCAGGTATTCCATGGATTACAGTAATGGATGTTTATCCTTTCAATACTTTTATTGGCTATCAAGTAGGACTAAACAATACGACAGGACAAAATAACGTTGGAATCGGATACAATGCATTTGTAAATAACACGACCGGTAGTTATAATTCAACAACCGGTTCTTATTCTATGTTCAGTAACACAACATCGAATTACAATACGGCGGATGGTTTTTACGCAATGTACTCCAATACAACAGGAACAGATAATACAGCAATAGGAGCTAATTCACTCGAGTTAAACACTACAGGCGGACAAAATACAGCAGTAGGCCGTTTTGCATTAAACCAAAATACAACCGGTAATTTAAATACGGCTACAGGATATAATGCTCTTTATAACAATACTACAGGAACAAACAACGCTGCCTTCGGCGATAATGCATTATATTCAAATACTACTGCAAATAATAATAGTGCATTTGGCTCACAGGCACTTAATTTAAATACAACAGGTGCCAACAATTCGGCTGTAGGCGCTAACGCCCTTTTGAATAATGCGACCGGTATTAATAATGTGGCAATTGGTTATAATTCCCTACAAAATAACACAACAGGGAATAACAATACAGCTAATGGAACTCAAGCATTATATTTTAACACTTTAGGAAGCTTTAATACTGCAACCGGTTCATCGGCACTTTATAACAATACATTAGGAAGCGGAAACTCAGCATACGGTAACTTTGCACTTTTCTCCAATACAACAGGAGGTAATAATACCGGGGTTGGAATTTCATCACTTCGTGCAAATTCAACCGGCAGTAATAATACAGGAATTGGTTCGAACACTTTATTTTCAAATACAGGTGGAAGTTTTAATACGGCTGCCGGAGACGGCGCTCTCTATTCCAACACAATTGGAAACGGGGGTACTGCTTACGGATATAATGCACTTTATAGTAATACAACCGGAGCTTTCAATACAGCTTCAGGTACAAATTCACTTTATAGTAACGTAACCTCTTCAAATAATTCTGCATTTGGTTATGCTGCTCTTTATACAAATACAGCAGGTAATAACAATACTGCAAACGGTTACCAGGCATTATACGGCACAACAACAGGCGGTGATAATACCGCAATTGGTGCCAATGCACAGGGTAATAACACTACCGGAGCCAATAATGTTGCGATCGGCAGCCAGGCATTACAAAGCCAATCCACCATATCCGGAAGTACTGCAATAGGATTCCAGGCACTGCAAAGCAACACCGGTTCACCGAATACAGCAGTCGGTTATCGTGCATTAATGGTGAATACCACAGGAAGCAACAACACAGCAGTCGGTTATTCGGTTTTAGGAAATAATACAACTGGAAGTGGAAATAACGCTTTCGGTTGGAATGCACTTTTGTTTAATACAACCGGTAATTTCAACAATGCATACGGTTATGCAGCACTTCAGAATAACACGACAGGAGCTGATAACGTTGCAGTAGGTTATAACGCTTTATTATCAAATACAACTGGTACTTTGAATACTGCTACAGGTAATTATTCATTGAGTGCTAATACAACAGGAACAGGTAACTCCGGGTTCGGCGTTAATGCACTTTTATCAAACACTGTTGGTACATATAATACTGCAGCAGGATATCAATCTTTAGCAGCAAACACAACAGGTAATGATAACACTGCAACAGGCTGGGGTGCTCTACAATCAAATACCACAGCTTCATTTAATACTGCTTCAGGTGTTTATGCTTTGAATTCAAATTCTACCGGTAGTCAGAATGTGAGTTATGGCGCTCAATCAATGCAGTTTAATACAATCGGAAATTTTAACGTAGCAATAGGTTTTGATGCTCTTCGTGCAAATACAACCGGGAATGGCAATACAGCAGGAGGTTATGGAGCACTTACTTCTAACACTACAGCAAATGATAATGTCGCTTTCGGTAATAATGCATTGTTATCAAATACAACAGGACCGCGGAATACCGGTGTCGGTTTCCATGCAATATATTCAAACTCAACCGGTTCAGACAACACAGCTATAGGTTACAA
Organism: Bacteroidota bacterium; assembly: GCA_004322215.1. Taxonomy (GTDB): domain Bacteria; phylum Bacteroidota; class Ignavibacteria; order Kapaibacteriales; family UBA2268; genus XYC2-FULL-35-21. The sequence goes on from SCSM01000007.1 coordinate 284,788, forward strand.
TTCCTTAAGCATGGCACTAACAACCAGCAACAATACAGCTCTTGGTTCACAGGTACTCGTCTCGAATACCGGTAATGATAACACTGCTGGTGGTTTCAGAGCTTTATTTGCAAATACTACCGGTAATTTCAATACAGCATTTGGTTCTTTATCTTTAAATGCAAATACAACCGGATTAAATAATATCGCAGTCGGATATCAGTCGTTAACAGCAAATACAACCGGTGGTTCAAACTCAGCTTTAGGTAACCAGGCTTTATTTTCAAATACAGTAGGTATTCAAAATACAGCAACAGGTGCAGTTGCCTTATATTCAAATACAACCGGTCAGTTTAATACGGCAAATGGTTACAGTGCTTTATATTCAAATACAACAGGAAATAATAATACAGCAACCGGTTTAGCAGCACTATATTGGAATTCAACAGCAAGCGATAATACTGCAAACGGTGCTTATGCTTTGGCTGCAACCACCACAGGTATTAATAATACTGCAGTCGGTTCCATTGCATTACAATCGAACACTACAGGTGCTGATAACACTGCTATCGGATATGGAACTTTGAACAGTAACACAACCGGATTGAGAAATACAGCTACTGGCGGACAGGCATCGCAATTCAATGCAGTCGGTAATAACAACGTAGCAACAGGTTATAGGGCTTTAAGAAATAATTCGGTCAGTGATAATACAGCATTAGGTTATTTAGCATTAACTGCAAATACAACAGGAACACCAAATACGGCAGTCGGCAACAGTGCAATGTTATCGAATACCACCGGAATTCAAAATACTGCTCTTGGTTATTTTGCACTCAGTGCTAATTTGGTTGGCAATCAAAATACTGCATTAGGTAATAGTGCGTTACAGTCTAACACTGCAAGTGGAAATACTGCAATTGGTAATTCTACACTATTGAATAATACTACAGGATTTTCAAACACAGCAGTTGGCAATGTTGCACTAAATGCCAATTCAACCGGATTTAGCAACGTGGCAGTCGGCGCTTCATCTCTATTCAATAATACAACCGGTGGAAATAATGTTGCCATTGGTAATTCAGCTTTATTTGCCAATACGACTGTTAGCGGGCTTACAGCAATCGGTTACCAGGCTCTTACCGCAAATACAACCGGTTCCGGAAGTGTTGCAGTCGGGTTTAATTCCCAATTAGCCAATACAACAGGTAATGACAATACATCAGTTGGTTATACTACTTTGTCTGCAAATACTACAGGTAGCCAAAATGTAGCTGTCGGTCGCAATGCACTTGCAGCCAATACAACACCAAGTGGTGGTGTAGCGGTTGGCTACAATGCCTTAACGGCAAATACAACCGGAGCTAATAATACTGCAACGGGCTTTAATTCATTGGCAGCAAATACAACCGGAGCTAATAATACTGCAAACGGTTATCAATCACTGTTGGTTAATACAACAGGTGGTTCGAATGTTGGACTTGGTTATCAGACATTAGCTGCAAATACAACTGCAAGTTTCAATACTGCAGTAGGTACAATTGCTTTACAGGCAAATACATCAGGTGCTGATAACACAGCATTAGGTTATGGTGCAATGAACAGCAATACAACCGGATTAAGGAATACAGCAACCGGCGAACAGGCATTGCAGTTTAATTTGACAGGTAATAACAACGTAGCAAACGGTTACCAGGCACTTAGAAATAATACAGTGAGTGATAATACCGCAGTCGGTTATTTAGCCCTCACTACTAATACAACCGGAACAAGCAATGTAGCAGTCGGTTACAATGCATTAACAGCAAACTCAACAGCTAATAACAATACAGCAGTCGGTTATTCTTCACTTGCGGCTAACACTACAGGTACAGGAAACTCGGCATTCGGGTATAATTCATTGTTGTCAAACACAATAGCAAATAATAATAGTGCATTCGGTAACCAAGCATTACAGAACAATACATTAGGTGGTTCAAATACAGCTGTGGGTTTCAGGGCACTTACTGCTAACGTAAGCGGTTCAAATAATACAGCAGTCGGTAATCAATCTCAGTTGGTTAACAGTACCGGAAGTGGTAATACATCTTTGGGTTCATTAACACTTCAAGCAAATACAACAGGTGCAGACAATACAGCATCAGGTTATTCTTCTTTGTACAGTAACACAACTGGTAACCAAAACTCAGCTTACGGTGAATTTTCAATGTCAATGAATACAACCGGTAGTTTCAACGTTGCTTTCGGTTATAATGCACTGGCTACCAACACAACCGGGAATGGCAATACAGCAGGCGGTTATGGAGCATTGTTTTCTAATACTACTGCGATTGATAATGTAGCTTATGGTAATAATGCAATGTATTCAAATACAACAGGTGTACGTAACACAGGTATCGGTTTCCATGCTATATATTCAAATTCTACAGGTAATGACAATACTGTTTTGGGTTATAACTCATTAAGTACAATTGCAACCACTAGTAATAACACTGCTCTCGGTTCAAGGGTACTCGTTACAAGCACAGGGAATGATAATACAGGTGGTGGTGCTGCATCATTGTTTACAAATACCACAGGTAATTTCAATACATCTTACGGTTCACAATCTATGTTTGCCAACACAACCGGAAGTAATAATGTGGCTGTAGGTAATAATTCCTTACTGACTAACAGTACAGGCGGCAATAATACCGCAGTTGGTTATAATGCACTTCAGGCAAATACTGTTAGCGGATTGACTGCTGTAGGTTACTTATCATTATTTGCAAATACAATCGGAACAAATAATACTGCAGTCGGTTTTTCAGCACTTACTGCTAACACAATCGGAAGCGGTAACTCGGCTTTCGGTTATAATGCTTTGACAACAAACTTAACAGGTGTTGATAATACTGCCGTTGGACAATCTGCACTATTTTCAAACACAACAGGTGCTGATAACGTTGCTTTAGGCGTTAATGCACTCATATCAAATACAACCGGCAACTACAATGTCGCACTTGGTTCCGACGCTTTGTTTACAAATACAACAAATCATTATAATATCGCAATAGGATTCCAGTCGCTATTCTCTTCAAATAGCACTGCAAATACTGCTATCGGTTATGTTGCAATGCAACAAACGACAACAGGTTCGGGGAATACATCGCTGGGTTATTCGACTCTTCTTGCCAACACAACAGGCAGCCAAAATGTAGCAATAGGTTACAATGCACTTGCTGCCACAACAACAGTTAACGGTTTAACTGGTGTCGGTTACCTTGCATTGAGTGCCAATACAACAGGTACAAATAATGCAGCGGTTGGTTTCCAGGCACTTGGTGTAAACACTACAGGCAGCTTTAATACTGTTTTGGGTTATAGTGCGTTAGATGCAAATACAATAGGAAATGACAACACTGCCGTTGGTTCGGATGTATTGACAGCCAATACAACAGGAAGTGACAACTCGGGATTGGGTTCGAATGTTCTCGCTGCCAACACGAGCGGATTTGAAAACACTGCATTTGGTTCGCATGCACTTAACACCAACTCAACTGGTGATAACAATACTGCGACAGGTAATGATGCTTTGTTCTCAAATACAACAGGTTATTACAATACGGCAACAGGTTCTAATTCACTTCGTGCTAACACGACAGGATATGAAAACACAGCGACAGGATATAATAGTCTTCGTAACAACAATACGGGATATCATAATACCGCAAATGGGTTTAGCTCGCTCCTGAACAACACAACAGGTTATCACAACACTGCATACGGGCATAGTTCACTATATTCAAACACAACAGGTATTAATAACCTTGGTTTAGGATATACTGCTCTCTATCTCAATTCAACAGGTTCGAATAACATTGCTGCCGGAACGGACGTCCTTTACAATAACTCGACCGGTAATAATAATTCGGCTTTCGGAGCTGAAGCTATCTTCTCTAACACAACAGGTGACGATAATACAGGAATGGGATTCTTTGTTCTTCATTCAAATACGACAGGTGATAATAACACTGCTTTTGGAAGGGATGCTCTCTACTCTAATACAACCGGATTATATAATACCGGTGTTGGCCACTCGGCAGGTTATAGTAACTCAGTTGGAGGCGGTAATGTCTTTTTAGGTTATAATGCGGGATATTTTGAAACAGGAAGCAATAAGCTTTATATTGATAACAGCAATACTGCTACGCCACTTATTTATGGTGACTTCTCGACTGATAACGTCACAATCAATGGTGCGTTGACAGTAACTAATGGTATTACCGGAAACATTAATAACTTAACAGGTGGTGCTGCAGGTAGTGTTCCTTACCAGACTGCAGTAAATACTACAACTTTCCTTGCTATCGGGGCAGTTAATACGATTATGACTTCGACAGGTTCTGCACCCCAGTGGGTTGCTTCATTGACCGACGCACAGGTTGATAACAATTTAACAATCAACGGCGGAACAATTGAAAACACTACGATAGGTGCCGTAACCCCAAGTACAGGTTCATTTGCAAGTGCTTCCGGAACAGCGGCTGTTACAGCAAACAATACCTCGACTGGTCCCGCACTTTCAGTAACAGATGGCGGCGGTTATATAAAGACATCATATACAGGTGGCGCAGTTGCCGCTAATGTTTATACCATACCCGATGATGTAACGGTCGTTAATATAACATCAGATAATAATGCAACGACTGATGTAATTACAAATCCGGCTGGAGTAGATGGTAAAATTCTTTATGTAACTTATACATGTCCTGCAAGCGATGATGATATAACAATCAATGGATTTACTTATGTTCTGACTACAGGACAAAAATTGGGTGTTACAATGGTCTATTCAGGAGCTACATGGTTTATAACAGGAGTTTATATACAATAAACCATCTGTAAGTAAAATGATTTAAAGGGCGAAGCGATTCGCCCTTTTTTTTTACCGCTGCCCCATCCTGATAATATGAAAATCAAAACTCTTACAATAAATATTTTTTCTTGATTACATTTCAATTATTTAATAATTTAGTAAGTTAATAGTTGCTAAATATTAATTTAGTAAATCAAAATAAACTTTTTAATCAAAAAAATATATTTCTATTAATTATAGCTAATTTATTGCGTGAAAACAAAAACAAATAAAAATGATTTTTTAAATTTTTTGAGGGAGAATTTTATGAAGATGTCGAATAAAGCATTATTGATTGTATTGATTATGACGATACTTTCAATCAATGGAGCATTTTCTCAGGTGCCTAAGTTAATAAATTACCAGGCAAGCTTGCTGGACGAGCAAAATAAACCCATTAACGGGAATGTAGTACTGACTTTTTCAATATTTACAGACGAAACATCCGGAGTCATACCGTTGTGGTCAGAGGTACAGAATGTCGAGGTAAAAAACGGTTTTGTGAATACCTATATGGGACAAATCGTACCAATCAATCTGCCGTTTGACAAACAATACTGGCTTGAAATAAAAGTAGGAGACGGGTCACCATACCCAAGGACCAGACTTTCATCATCACCATATACGATACATGCCATTTCTGCAATAAAAGCAGATACGGCAGATATTGCATTCACAGTCGTAGACGGAGCAATCACCCAGGCGAAGTTAGACCCGGGAGTAAAAGCTATTCCCTGGGGTAATGCAGGTGGAATACTAACAGGACAGTACCCCAATCCGTCATTAAATAAAGATACATTATTTAATTTAGTTGATGATAATTTCATCAGACGCGATGAGGCATTATTAGGAGATTTATCAGGTACGTTGTTATCGCCGATAGTTGCAAAGATTCGGGGTATTGTTGTATCGCCGACTTCGCCTTTGTTATGGCAAACTTTTGTATATGACGGCACGAAATGGAAGCCGTCATTCCTGACTCCTAACAGCTTGAGTTCTGACGTCCCTTTTGAAAACGATGTATTATTTTACAGAAGCGGAAACTTTGAATGGGATATAGCATCACCAGCCGGACCTGCCGGAGGCGACCTGACGGGAACATACCCGAATCCTACTCTGAAGTCAATTATGGGAATACCAATTACAACAACTCCTCCGACCAACGGATACCTTGCATATTATGATGGCATAAACAATGAAATCAGTTGGAAAAATCCTGCATTTGCAATTCCATGGTTGACTATTCAGACTGCAACTCCATATGGAACCTTTGTGGGGTATCAGGCAGGAAATTTTAATTCAGGTACACTTAATACTTTTGTAGGTTATAATTCTGGTGCTCAGAATACTTCCGGTTCATTCAATACAGGTATAGGAGAAGGAACACTTTACTCAAACATTGCAGCTAATCACAATACTGCACTCGGCACAGCCGCATTGCAGAATAATATATCAGGTGAATACAACACTGCATTAGGTTCATCCTCACTATTTTATAATACTACAGGTAACCATAATACAGCAGCAGGATTTCGGTCTTTAGTTAATAATACAACCGGAAGTTACAATACAGCAAACGGTTCATTGTCATTACAGGCAAATACAACCGGTGCAAATAATACAGCTTTGGGTAATCAATCATTACAAAATAATACTACCGGGAATGAAAACACAGGATTAGGTGATAATACACTGAAATCAAATACAACCGGGAATGATAACACAGCTTCAGGAGCTTCAGCACTTTATTACAACACATCAGGAAGCAACAACACAGCTAATGGAACATTTGCATTGCAATCCAATACAACGGGTAATAATAATACAGCAATCGGTAATACGGCATTATATACAAATACCACAGGTAGTAATAATTCTGCTGTCGGTTCACAAGCTCTTTTGTTTAATACTTCCGGAAGCCAAAACACTGCCGTCGGTAATAATGCTCTCGAGAATAATACAACAGGTGATTGGAATACTTCAGTTGGTTTTAATGCATTATGGTATAATTCAACAGGTACAGGCAATGTAGCCACCGGTTCACAATCCTTATATAATAATACCAATGGAAGTAATAATACAGCTTTGGGCTGGAATTCACTTTTCAATAATTCTACAGGAAATAATAATTCCGGATTCGGATCACAGTCATTATATTCGAATACAACAGGAAATTCAAATACAGCAGCAGGTGTGAATTCTCTATACTCAAATACAACAGGAAATTTTAACACGGCAATGGGCTTGGATGCATTATATACGAATACGGCAGGCGGGAGTAATTCTGCATTCGGATATCAATCGCTTTACTCAAACACAGCAGGTAATTGGAATACTGCTACAGGCAATTTGGCGTTATATTCAAATACAACCGGTTCAAATAATACAGCAAACGGTGATGAATCGCTATATTCAAATACAACCGGTTCATATAATACTGCCGGAGGTGTGGCAGCACTATATCTAAATACAGGTGGAAATTATAACACAAGTTATGGTGCGAATACTTTATTTGCAAATTCCACAGGAAATGATAATACAGCGGTTGGATATTATGCATTGTATTCTAATACAACCGGTTCGTACAATACAGCTTTAGGTAATGGGGCTCTATATTCAAATGGAGCAAGCAATAACACTGCTGTGGGTTATTCGGCACTCAATTCGAATACAACAGGAGACCGGAACACGGCTACGGGTATACAGGCGATGCAGTATAACATAACCGGTTTCAATAATACTGCAACAGGAGCCGGGGCTTTAGGTAATAACACAACAGGTTCTTATAACACTTCGACCGGTTCATCTTCATTATATAATAATATCTCAGGTTCTAATAATGTTGCTTACGGTTCATTTTCACTGTTTTCGACAAGTACCGGAGATGATAATACAGCATACGGATATTTTTCCTTAGGATATAACACAACCGGTACGAGTAATACATCAATAGGTTTTATGACATTAAATGCAAATATTACCGGTGTTAATAATACAGTCTTAGGAGCAACGGCAGGTTATAATAGTACCGGCGACGGAAATGTATTTATTGGTTACCAGGCAGGTTATAATGAATTAGGAAGTAATAAATTATATATTGCTAATAGCAGTACTAATCCACCTCTTATATACGGAGATTTCAGTACGGCAAGAGTAGCAGTAGGAACAATAACTCCAAGTGCAACACCTTTCACAGTAGTCGGATTGCCAATATATGCAAATAATGCTGCGGCAGTTGCAGGTGGTTTGACAGTAGGTGCATTTTACCGAACCGGCGGCGACCCGGACGTTGTTTGTGTCGTTCACTAATAAATAGTCAATAATATTTTTTATTAAATAAACACCTGCTCAATTCGAGCGGGTGTTTTTTTTATCATTTAGAACAGATAAATTTTTGTCAAATTATATTTATTTAATAAATTAAAAATATTATAGCAGCATATTTTATTATTTTATTCTGATTATGAATATCGAGGAATTTTAAACGCGAAAATATAATACATATAAATTCACTTTATAGAAAAATTATTATTATTCATTTTTATTTTTGGAGGTAAAATGAAAAGATTTATCTTCTGCATGATGACAAGTCTTATTATAATGCTTTTATCAATCGTCTCGAGCAATTCACAGGTACCGAAGATAATCAACTACCAGGCAAGTTTAATGGATGAAACGAACAAGCCGATTAACGGCACCGTAACAATCACTTTTGCAATATTCTCAGATGAAGTTACGGGAGTAATACCATTATGGGCAGAAAACCGGAGTGTAGATGCAGTAAACGGTTTTGTCAATATCTATTTGGGGGAAGTGGTGCCTATCAATCTCCCATTTGACAGACCTTACTGGCTGGAAGTAAAGTTGGGAGACGCACCAGCTTATCCGAGAACAAGATTATCAACAGTACCATACGCTTATATGTCGCTCAGAACATACAGAGCAGATACGGCAATAATTGCCGAATCCGTAATCGAGAACGGAATTAAACAAAATATGCTGGACCCAAATATAAAGACATTACCCTGGGGACCTGCCGGAGGATATCTGGATGGAAATTATCCGAATCCAACATTAAATCCTGACTCTTTAAACAAATTAATATCAGGGGGATTCATTGAAATTAATCAAAATGCCGGCGGTGATTTAAACGGTCAATACCCAAATCCCTCTATTCGTGATTCAGCCGTAACAGCAATAAAACTTCGGTCAAGTGCAGTTACAACAGTTAAAATAGCAGACTCTGCAGTCACACAAAGAAAGATTGCTTTTGATGCAGTTAATGTAGATAACATAGATGTGAGGAATCATATCGGAGGAGCATTGGCACCATCGGCATCGGCAATAACGTTTGACGGCTCAAATGTTGTATGGGGTTATCCAAGTCCCGGCGGCAGTGCGGGAGGAGACCTTGGAGGCACATATCCATCACCACAGGTAAGGGGATTGAGAGGTGTACCGATTTCATCAATACCTGCACCAAGCGATAATGAGGTTTATGTTTTCAGAGATTACGGTACTCCTTCAACTTTGGATGATAAATTTGTTTCTCAGAAAATAATACCGGATAATTTATGGTCATATAATACTACTCCACTCGGTGCGGCAGAAGACAATTATTTATTATCATGGGATTGGAATGGTGGAGCCGACCCGAGAATGAGATGGATATCTCCGACTTCACTTTCAATAAATTCTGCAATTCCAATTATTGGAGATGGGACACCTGGAAATCCGATAACTTTGAATAGAGCCGGTATCGCTTCTTATGAAGTTTACTATATGAGTCCGACAACAAGTTCATGGACCCATGGTAAACTGATTCCACAGAACTTTGTAGCAACTCCATCGAGTCCGGGTGCGGGTGAAGACGGATACGTGCTCTCATGGAACAATTCGAATACCATGATGCAATGGAGCGGAGTAACAAGTGCAATGATAGTTGACGGTTCGATTGTCGATGCTGACGTAAATTCGGCAGCAGCTATAGCAGGAACAAAAATCAATCCTGATTTCGGTACACAAAATATCGTAACACTTGGAAATATTTCGGCAGCGAGTGGAAGCTTCACTGGAATATTAGGTTCGTCATCTGCAACAATAACCGGCGATATGATTGGTATCGGAACTACTACACCGAACAATGACATCCAGGTTGTTGGCTTGATTAATTTCGATAATTCATTGAATGGAACATTTCTTGGATATCAAGCCGGTAACGTGAATGCTTCGAGTGACAACACATTTGTCGGTTTTCTAACAGGACAATCCAACACAAGTGGAACAGCAAATACAGGCCTGGGCTCTGTATCATTACAAAATAATACAACCGGAAACGAAAATACTGCTGTTGGTGTTCAGGCACTTTGGTACAATATAAGCGGGTATAATAATTCAGCATTTGGTTATCAATCACTTGCTTCAAATACTGTCGGCTATAATAATTCTGCTTATGGAATGTTTTCACTTGTATTCAATGAATCAGGTAATAATAATACATCAATAGGTGAAGCATCCGGATTTAATTCAATAGGAAGCGGCAATGTATTTCTGGGTTACCAGGCAGGTTATAACGAAACAGGTAGCAATAAACTTTATATTGCAAATTCGAGTACAAATCCACCTTTGATATATGGCGATTTTTCAACCGGTGCTATTGCACTTGGAACTATTACACCTACTGTGGGGGCTATATTAACTGTGTCAAACACAGCAACCGGTTCAGGTATATCCGTTGATAATGGTGCAGGAACCGGTAGTGCTATTGCTGTTACAGACGGCGGAGGTGATTTGAAATTATCATTCGGTACACTTGCCGGTACCGATGCGGGAATAACGATTCCCGGCGATATTTCGGTTTTTGAAATTACAGCAGGAACTGAAACAGGTGCTTTTGCAGTTACTATGCCTACTGCCGTATCAGGGAAGATTTTATTTATAAGAAATAATTCCGGACAGCAGGCAAATTTATCTGCTGGTGGGAATATAGCATCAGGAGCAGGTTCTACATTAATATCAAACGGAACGACCTGGTTCAAGGCACAATAAAAAATAATAATAAATACTATTTAGAAAAGCACAGTTTTCGAACTGTGCTTTTTTTTTGGTGTATGATGAATTATGAAAATCAAATTCAGGTAAAATTAAGTTTTTGATTAACTCACTATAATTAATTTCAAAAATAAACATTTCCAACTCTATAAGACATATATAATAAAGTAGTTAGAGCTTCAATAACTTTTAGAAAATAAAAGGGCATATTTTTTGATATTGGATAGTTGTGTGCTTTATTTTATTGAAAATATAAGCTAATAAGTAATATTTTTTTAGTGGAAAAAATATGAAAAAAAATAAATATATATTGTTAGCTGTAATGCTAATTGCTTTATCTGTGAATATAATCTATTCACAGGTTCCCCGGATAATTAATTATCAGGCGAGTGTTATGGATAATGATAATAAACCGATGAATGGTTATGTGACCATGACATTTGCAATATTCCAGGATGAATATGCGGGAGTAATACCCCTCTGGGCGGAAAACCGGGGTGTTGAAATAATAAATGGTTTTATAAATGTATATATAGGTGAAGTCAATCCGATTAATCTTCCATTTGATAGAACATATTGGCTTGAAGTAAAGATTGGAGACACACATCCTTACCCGAGGACACGGCTTTCTACTGTTCCTTATTCTTTCATGTCATTAAGAACATTAAGAGCAGATACTGCTGTAATTGCAGAATCAATTATTGAGAACGGAATAAAACAATCAATGCTGGACCCGACCATCAAAGCCATACCATGGGGAAAAGCATCTGGGTTCTTATCCGGCTATTACCCAAGTCCATCGTTAAACCTCGATTCATTGAATAAATTAATCTCACTTGGTTTCATCAGATTAAATCAGGATGCCGGAGGTGATTTAACAGGTCAATATCCTAATCCTATTATAAAGGATAATGCAATAAATTCTGAAAAAATAGAAAGTAATGCAGTAACAAATTCAAAAATAGATGCTGGTGCGATTACACAGGATAAAATATCGTTGAATGCTGTAAATGTAGATAACATAGATGCACACCAGCATATCGGCGGAACTTTTGCTCCAATTGCTTCATCAATTATGTACGATGGCAGCAAAGTTTATTGGGGTAATCCAAGCCCGGGCGGTGGAGCAGGAGGCGATTTAAGCGGTCTATTCCCTTCCCCTCAAGTTATTGGCTTACGTGGAATTCCAATTGCAGATTTCCCAACTTTAGAAGATAACCAGGTATATGTTTTTAGAAATTATGGTACACCAAGTAATGACGATGACAAATGGATAGCTCAAAAAATCAAACCGGAAAACTTATATACGTTTAGTGATACTGCACTTGGAATGACTGAGAACGGATATGTCCTTTCCTGGGATTGGAATGGAGGAGCAAATCCCAAAATGAGATGGATTAACTTCAATTCACAATTGCTGAATACAGCATTACCGATTGTTGGCAATGGAGAGCCAGCAAATCCGATAACATTGAACAGAAGCGGTGTTTCAGCTTTTGAGATGTATTATCTAAGTCCGACAACTGGTTCCTGGACTTATGGTAAATTGACCCCTGAACATTTCATTGCATCCCCTTCAAGTCCCGGACTTGCAGAGAATGGATATGTACTTTCATGGAATAATTCGAATACAATGATGCAATGGGTACAACCAATAGTCAGAACAGCAATGCCGATAATAGGTGATGGTTCACTTGGCAACGAAATTACACTTAATACTTCAGGTGTACTTGCTAATGATGTGCTTGTATATAATGGAGCAAATTGGTCATACAGCAAGGTTCAGACACCGATGTTAGCAGACTTTGCAGTAACAACTGCAAAAATAGCCGATAAAAATATAACTGTCGGAAAAATAAATAATGGAGCTGATGATAATATTTTAGTAACAGTTGCCGGAAATACTGTCTGGCAAAACATGAATTTATCTACAACTTTTACAGGAAATGGGGTTAGTATCCCGTTAGGTATAGCAGCCGGAGCAATCACAGCTACAGAACTTGCAGATGCTTCGGTAAACAATTCAAAACTCGGATTATTATCCGTAGCTACATCAAATATTCAGGATAATGCTATTACAATTTCAAAAATTAATCCTGGTATTGCAAATTCTGTTTTAATAACAAATGCATCAGCTACATCAACCACTTGGAGCCAGATCTCTGCCTCTAACATGTCGGCAGGTGATTACTCGAGTGTAGTCAACTCAGGAACTTATACAATTGATATTACTGGCAATGCAGGAACAGTAACGAATGGTGTTTACACAACCGGTTCT
>SCSM01000008.1 GCA_004322215.1 Bacteroidota bacterium
TTATGTTTTTTGCGTACAAACATGTCTGCGAATATAATGAGACACCCATTTTATTCATAGTCAATTTTACATGTCATTGGTATTATGATACTTATGTTTTTGGGCCCATCGGTTTTTTTTACTTGCGAAACTCAGGAGCCACTGTCATTTTCACCAATGAGCATCGTTATGCTTTTACTATTAGTGATTCCTACACTTGTACTTGGAATCTGGTATGGACCGTTATTGGAATGGGCAAATAAATCGGTAGGATTGTTTTTAGGAAATTGAGAATTGACAATTAATAATTGATAATGAAAAGCTGTCCTGTGGGCAGCTTTTTTTTTATACTTGATTTAAATATTAGAAAGCTGTAAGTTTATCAATAATAAATTTTCATTTACTCAATAACCTTATTAAGTTCTATTAAATTAAAAGGATATATGTAGGATGGAGGATAATCAAGAAAATATTATTAAAAAATTAAGATGTCTATCTTGGATTGCATTTATAGTCTGTGTGCTATTTCTGATAGCATATTTTTGGTTTGATAAAAAAAAATTCCTTATTGACAATTATGTTCTAATCTTCTTATTTGCTGGACTTGGTTTCTTATTTATACCAATTATTTTGCCATTAGTAAGAAAGATAAAAATATCTCAATTTGTTTTAGAATTACGTACTTTAGCTACTAGAACTCTAATAGGAGAAGTTGTAAAAGAAATTGAGTCTGAAAATTTATTCTATATTGATAAAAACAAGAATATTTTTTCATTGCCAGATACTGAGACTGCTAATTTTCTTAAGAGCAATAAAGATATAATTCCAATTAATAAAGCAAAATTAAAAGAATATGGGAAAAAGAATGAAATGGAAAGCGCTAAATCAGCGAAAGTCCTTTGTTCAGAAGATAATGGGGCTGTTTACTTTATATTGAATAATAAAAAATATTATATTTCTTCTTTTAGTCCTATTATTGATATGGGAAGAAGTAAAAGCGAAATTAAAAATGTATCTGATGAGGAATTAAAAAAATATGAGACTGGCAGATAATTTGACATATGTATACCTGTTATCGGCTTCTATTCGAATAACTAAAAATATATAAATTTCTTGATTGATAACAACGAACTTAACAAATTCTGCATAGTCTTTTTATTTATAAGTTATATGTCTTCCCTGTTATCCTCTCTAACTCGTATTTTAAACCATTACCATATTCTCTTGGTTTAGAACCATTAAAACCAAAGCTGCCTTTTACATCAACATTCGTTTTATATGCACGAATTAATCTTTCAACTTGTTGGTCATTCAATTCTTGAATAGATGGTAAAAGTTTAGATAACATATTACATTTATCCCAAGAATTTGATTCTTCAATTTGGGTAACAAAAATATCAATCATTTTGGGATGATTTTTAATTAATAAAGAAGCAATTTCATAATATTCGGTTTCTAAATTAATTTTCAAAGCTTGATATTTTCCAATAAAACCATAAGGAACAGTTCCTAATTTCAACGAAATAATTGGTATGCCTCTACCAATGGCAATTCCAATTTCTTGGTCTGTCCAATTACTTTCATGAAATTTATCAGTCATTAGAGCTAATAGAGCATCTGAAGAAAATAAAGCATTTTCAATTTCATTTTGCCACTCCTGAGTTGGTTCAATATCTTCATGTGCTATAAAACAACAAATACCAAATTTATTCAAATTTATTTTCAGTTTTGATACTTCTTCTTTGAATTCTGCTTTATGACTAAGAAACAGTCTGAAGTTACTTGAATTACTCCAAATTCTATTGATTGCATTGTCCTGCACAATTCTTAAATTTCTTTCGACAGAAATGCCTGATTCTTCTCTCCAATTTTCCGTAAAATCATTATTTTGTGATTCAATAATTAAATCTACTAGATATTCATTATTAATTGAATTCGTGAAAATTTCTATATCTCTTTTTATCTTATTTTCATAATCTTCTTTCTTGTCAATAATTTCATAATAAATAGTTTCAGGTAATTTAAGTATTAATCTATGACCATAAGTTCCACCTTCCCAATTATCAAAAACCATCTGCTCTATAATTGAAAAAGAAGAATTAACAATAATTTTATAAAATAATGCATCACTCTTTGTTTTATACAATTTGGATAATTTATATAATATACTATCCATTCTTTTTGGTATTTCAAAATTTTCCAATATTTATTCTCCTTTCACACTCACCTTCCCACTTATCTAATCTATAGATTTCCACTATATCGAATTTTATATATTTATCTACAATTATAGGATTATAAAAGGCAGTTGGCAATGGTTTTAATGTTTTTGTAGAATTGACTTTTTTCTTTATAAGGTTCTTATTTTTCATTTTATTTCATTTCCTGAATATTTTTAACAAAAATAAATAAAAACAAATGAATAATATTAAAGTCATTATTCTAGGAATAAAATTATTTTTTCATAATTTAGTCTAAATATTAAACTAATTATTGGAGAAAAAATGCAATCAACTATGATTTCTGATATTATAGAAAATTTTGATTCTTTATCAATCGAAGATAAGGAATATGCCAGAGAACTTATTGAAAAGAATATAATAGAATCAAAAAGAGAAAAATTAGTCTTCCGTGTCAGTGAGGCAAAAGCTAACTATGCTGCCAATAAGGTTAAACGAGGTGGAATGACTAAATTAAAAGAGGATTTGGATAGTGATTAATGTAATTTTGTAATTATATGTTCAATAATTTATATGAATACAATCAAAGAAAATATTATTTTAAATGAATCATTATTGAATCAGGTTAAGAAAGCTGTAACTGAGCTTGAGCCGGATGCAGATGTATTTCTTTTCGGTTCAAGGGCAAAAGGTGATGTTCATAGTGAATCTGACTGGGATTTTTTGGTCCTTGTTCCCGGAATTCTTGATTATGAAAGGAAGCGCAAAATCCTCGATGCTCTTTTTGAAGTAGAATTGAGTTCAGGAGAAATATTTAATGATATAATCAAATCAAAAGAATTTTGGAAAGAGAATAAACTTCTACACGCTTCGCCATTTTATAAAAATTTAACACTCGAAAGCGTTTCATTATGAGTTGTCTGCATTAAGTAAAATGATTTTTATTTTATCAATCAGTTCGGGTAGTCTATTTACAACTACATTCCATAAAATTGTATAATCAACATCAAAATAACCATGAACCAATCTATTTCTCATAGCAATGATATCTCTCCATTGGATATCTTGAAATTGATTTCTTGTTTGTTCTGAAACTCTGTTGGATGCTTCCCCAATAATTTCAATACATTTAAGAGTTGCTAAATAAAGCATATCATCATCTTTCAAGTCTTCTTTGGATTTATTCTGTGAGAATTTCACAGCTTTCTCTGCTGCATCCAAAATATGTTCAAACCATATTTTTTCTTCATTGCTCATAGATTACTTTTGCTTTTTTTAAAACATCGTCACGGAAAAACCTGCTTAAATCTCCGGCTGTACGTAAATCAATTTTATGACCTAATGATTCGGATAATTCCAATTCCATCCCGCTGAAAGAAAACAAATCTGGAACATGCTCTTTATCAAACTCAGCAAGTAAGTCAATATCACTTTTTGACTCATCATATTTATCAGTAAGATAAGAGCCGAAAATTGAAATCTTCCTAATATGATACTTCTGACAAAATTGTTTAAGTAACTCAATGTCAATACTTGTTTTATTTCCCATATATTTGTTTTCCTTTTTTGCAAAATTAAACAAATTATGTTTGAATATAATATTTAGTTAATTTCCAAATAATGTGTAAACTTTTAATTTTTTAGGAATAAAATTATGAGACAACTAATATTAATCTTATGTATTGGGTTATTAATTGTTATATCCTCCTGCTCCAAACAGCAGGAAAAGATTGCAACCGAACCCTCATTCAAAGTGCTGGAATTTAAGAAAGCATCTTTTCCCTCTTCGCTTGTGTATAAAGGTTCTGTGGTTCAGGGTTTGCACTGGTCGGATAAGAACGGGGATAATTATTTCCTGCTAACAGAAGAAAATACTTCAGAAAAATATGACAGTACAAATGACTGGAACTACAAAACAAAGTTCTGGCATGGCTATCATTTTGCGAACTACAATCAAACTGAATATAAGCTTTTGAGAGAGTTTACAGATTTCGTGAAAGACTGCGAATTTGATCTCATGCAAGAATTTCTTGCCGATTACTTTACTGTTACTGACCTGGATAAGAATAATCTCGGTGAGGTTACAGTTATCTATACTAAAACCTGCACAAGCGATGTTTCGCCGCAAGATATAATTCTGCTAATGTTCGAAAATGGCACTAAATATGCCATACGAGGATTGACGAATGTTGATGTCCCGGGACTTAGCATAAAAGGTGAAAGGAAAGTTGATGCCTCATTTAATAGTGCTGTCCCCGTATTGAAAGAATACGCAATAACACAATTCAACAGGGCTGCGGGGATTAAATAATTTCTAAATACAAATGATAAATTATTATTATCGTGATTAATATATTGACAAAGTTAATTCGTGGCTTTGCTGATTTTTACCCAGTGAATGATAACAGGCTTTCGCGGTATTCCGTCATCTCCGCCCCGGCTGCTTGGATGGATATGGACATTTGAAATCTCTTCAACCACATCCATTCCTTCGAGTACGCGACCGAAAATAGTCCAGTTGTGTTCAAGCTTTTCGGCTTCTTCGAGGCAGATGAAGAACTGGCTTTTGTTCGTGTTAGGACCACGGTTAGCCATAGCAAGAGTGCCTTTTATATAGCCGATTTTGTAGCTTGGCGTTTCGGGGTTGAGTTCATCTTCAAATTCTTTTTTGTAAATGCTTTCGCCGCCTGTACCCCAGTCTTCCATTCTTCGTGAATTTCGTGTGAGACGGTCGCCTGCCTGGATGAGAAAGTTTTGGGCAACCCGGTGAAATTTTATTCCGTTGTAATAACCCCTCTTTGCCAAACCAATGAAATTCTCAACTGTCTTTGGTGCGTCATTTCCATATAAACCAAGTACTATTCTACCTTTGGAGGTCATTAGTTCTGCCCGATGGGTAATCGTTATCCTGTCGAGGGGAATCATTATATTGGGGTCAACAGGAATCTTCTTTTCTCCCTTTTTTATATCGGCCACTTGTTTTTGTTGTGTTTGCATTGCCTTCCTTGGCTTCTGTGGTTCATTCCTGCAAGATGAAATGAAAAGAGTAAATAAACTCAGTATAAAAAGTAAAAAACAATATTTAGAATTTTTTATTATCATTTATTTATTGAATTATTTTCGACCAAATTAAAACAATAATAGATGCACCCAGTATAACACGATAAATAATGAATAATAATGTCGAGCGTGTGCGCAAAAAGCGGAGAAGGAATGCAATCGAGCCGTATCCGCTAATTGCAGCCGCTAAGGTAGCAACTATAATATTCACCAAATCACTCCCGTTAATGTATTTCAAGCTCTGATAAAATTCGAGAATTCCACTCGCGAGAACTGCCGGAATGCTTAATAAAAATGAAAATCTTGCAGCAGCTTCTCTCTTGATTCCGAGGAACAATCCTGCTGTCAAAGTGGTCCCCGAACGAGAGGCGCCAGGAAATAGAGCAAGACATTGCGCCAAGCCGACTATTAATGCATCTTTCCATGTAACATTTTCTATTTCTTTATTGAACTTTGCAATTTTTTCTGCAAATGCAAGAATGAGAGCAAGGACTATAAGTGCTAATGCAATTACGAGCAAATCTTTCGTAATATTGCTTTCGATTACTTTTTTCAGAACAATTCCGATTGTAACTATAGGGATTGTACCTATGATGATAAACCAGCCCATTCTCGAATTAAGCGATTGAAGACCCAATGGTTTTCTACCGGCACTGATATTCTCACGAAAAAATGCCGATGGGATTTCCCTGATTTCTTTGGAGAAGTATATCAGGACTGCTAATAGTGTCCCAAGTTGAATTACAGCAATAAATGATGTCCACTGCTCGGGATGGCTGGGGTCAATCAATCCGAGCAATTTACCTGCAATCGTCAGGTGCGCAGTACTGCTGATGGGAATGAATTCGCTCAATCCCTGTAAAAGCCCAAGTATAATAGCTACGATAATGCTCATTAAAAAAGTAAAAAAGTTAATTAATGAATCATGCAATTTAGGAGAAAAATAAGGTAATAAAAAGTCAAATTGATTAACAAAATATTTATTAAATTGCAACGTAATCATTTTATGGAGATAATATGGATGTATATACAGACACAATTAGCAAAATAAATTCTTTACCCCGGAATCTACTTTCTGAGGTGAATGATTTTATTGATAATCTGGCAAGGAAAAATAAAATTAAGAATAAAACACATCATTATTCTGATGATAATCTTGCTGAACTCGATATGAAAGACTATCTAAATAATCTTACTGAGTATGAAACCCTTCTTGCTGACGGCAAAATAAAATGGTAGAAATTAAACGGCTTGATATAGTTCTTGTTGACCTAAATCCAATTATCGGTACCGAACAAGGAGGAATAAGACCAGCCGTTGTTTTACAAAATGATAAAGCAAATAAAGTATCACCTCATACTATAATAGCACCTTTTACAACAAAAATCAGAACTGCAATTTTACCTTCTCATGTTTTAATAAAAGCGGGCAATAACGGTTTGTCTCAGGATTCAGCCGAATTATCAAAGGCAATCAAAAATTCAAGCGGCTTTCAGTTATGAGAAGAATTTTTAAAAGATTACAATAGCCAAATCAAATGAACTACACATTAATTATTTACAATCATGCTAAATAGCAATTAAATTCCAAATAAAGAAAATTCATTAATAAAATAAAAGATTTTTAAATTAGTCAATTAATTATACTGATTATATATGGAGTTATTATGAATACGTTTAATGAAGTTCTGGAAGCAGTTGATAATTTCTCAACTGAAGACCGGCTTGAGCTGGCTGAAATTATCAGGAATAGAGCTATCGAGGAACGACGAGAAGAATTAAAAAAGGAGATTGAACTCGCAAGAAAAGAGTTTAAAGAAGGTAAGCTCAAACCTAAATCTATTAAAGAAATAATTAAGGAGTTATAACATTGAGCTGGGAATTAGTACCTTCTTCATCTTTTGAAAACGCAAAAAAGAAATACTTAAAATACTATCCTCAATTTAAACAAGAGCTTGAAAATTCTTTCAAAATTTTATCGGATGACCCCTTCAATCCAAAATTGAAAACTCATAAACTTAAAGGAACACTTGAAGGTTCTTTGTCATGCCGAATAAATTATAGTCTCAGACTTATTTTCAGCTTTAATTATATTTTTGATGAGAAAGGAAATAAAAAAGAAATAATATTACTCGAAACACTTGAGACACATGATGAGGTATATTAATTATTAAATTAATAAAATGATTATTAAAACAAGAACGATTAATCCCTTGTCATCACACATTATGAATCACATGCTTGACTACGCCTTGTATCTGAAATTCCATCAATCCGCTAATTTCGATAGGTAGAAATTTTTCGTTAGCTGAATACAGGTAAACTTTTCCTTCAATTATTTTGAATTTCTTCACTGCCATTTCACCGTTGAGTGAGGCAATTACAACTTTTCCGTCACGCGGCTTTTCCTTGCGGTCAACTACGAGTATGTCGCCATTGAAAATATTCTCGTCAATCATGCTCTCGCCTGATACCCTCACCAAAAAGGTATCCCGAGGTTCAGGAGAAAGATACGAACCGAGTGCAAGTGTTCCATCGAACTGTTCCAGCCGTGTTCCTCTGTCTGTAATGCCTGCAGGCACCAGTGGCGCCTCGAAGCTATAATGCGATTTTACTTCAACTACTTTCTTAACCTTCATCAACTATCCTTAAAATGCAATAATCAAATCAAAATGGTTTTGAGAAATTCGCAAATATTGTGCCGTTATTTTTTATAATGTGTGAATAACTTTTGTTACTACTCCAATAATATCATATTCAATGTATGGCTCTATCCGCATCGGCATAAACTGCATGTTGCCGGATTGTAAAAATTCCTCACCGTCAACGTTGCGGTAAATCTTGACTGTCAGCTCGCCGTTGATTGTTGCCACGACAATCTTGCCGTCTGTTGCGTCAACGACAGAATCTACGATGAGAATGTCGTTGTCAGTGATTCCGATTTCATCCAATGAATCTCCTCTAACTCGCGCAAAGAAAGTTGCTGCTGGATGCTCCACGAGAAACTCGTTCAGGTCAATCACCTGGTCAATATCGCTGTCAACGGGCATAGGAATGCCTGCCGAGACCGACATAGAGAAAAACGGTATGGGCTTTATTGAGCCCGGCTGATAAGAATATAATTCTATTACTTCCATAAATCCCCCCAGAATTATGAGAAAAACTTCGTTTTTCAATTTATAATTTATAATTTAAAATAAATTTAAAATATCAGAATTATTAATGAATAAAACGTATTAAAAATTATAAATTTAAAATTCTAAAAATTCATTGAAAATTGAAAATTTTAAATTAAAAATTTTAAGGATTTCTGTCCCCCCGAACAGAAGCAATGGCTAATATAAAATAAAATTTAAAAGATTCCTAATAAAAAAAATTAAGACAGGTAATATTCTACTAATTCACATAGGATATTTTGTCTGTATTCTCACTTTCTGTGCTGGTAAGTAATCCGACAAAATCCTTAAACGAACCCTCTTTAACTCTATGGTTAAAATAAACTTTTTCTTCATCAGGACTTAGATTCTTAATTTCATTATAAATTCTTTCCTGGCTTTATATTTAAATTCAAGACAATCGAAAGTCTTCCCTTTTTTCTTATTCATAAAATAGCTCCTTTTTAATATTTCATAAACTTTCTCACTTCATTTCCAATTCTCAGGAAATATAAACCCTGCGTTAGTTGTGAAGTATTAATAGTTGTATATTCTCCAGAAAGCTCTCCCGTCAACACTTTTATACCTAACAGGTTTATTATTTCATAAGGAGAATTAAAATCATTTTTCTGCCGGATAATCAATTTATCGGAAACAGGATTAGGGGAAATTATATATGATTCATTTTCTTTTTCTTCTGTCTTAACATCTGTTATTAAATCAGATAATTTTGCTCTGAAAACTCCATCCGAAGTGCCCGCAAAAATAGTATCAACTTTTATAGCTAAAGAAAGCACACAATTACTTGTTAGTCCTGAACTTTTTTCTATCCAGCTATCGCCGTTATCTGTTGATAAAAATATGCCTACGGAAGTACCTGCAAATAAATTATTACCGTTAATTATTAATGAATAAACATTTGTTTCTGTTAGTCCTGAATTTTTTTGAATCCATATATCTCCACTATCAGTAGATAAAAATACACCGTCATAAGTACCTGCAAAAATATTATTACCACATATTGCCAATGAAGTTATATAAGTATTAGTTAATCCTGAATCTTTTAGTGTCCAACTATCTCCATTATCTGTACTTAAATACACTCCTCTTCCTCCACCAGCAGCAAATATATTATTTCCACATATTGCGAAGTATGTTATTTCTAAAGACATAAGGTCATCTAATCCCGAATTTTTTGGAATCCAGTAATCTCCGTTATCAGTTGATAAAAAGATGCCGGAAGTCCTGGTTCCCGCAATTACGTAATTATCTTTTACTGCTAAAGTGTAACAACAACCGCGTAATCCTGATTTTTTTTCTGTCCAGCTTTCTCCATTATTTGTAGATAAATAGATATGCAATCCATTGCCTATAAACAAATTGTTTCCCTTTATAGCTATAGATGTTTGCAAACTACCTTCCATTCCATTTGCTTTTTCTGTCCAGTTTTCTCCATTATTCGTAGAAAGGTATGCGATGCCATCCCAACCTGCAAAAATATCATTGCCATTTATAACTATCTCATCAATTCCTGCATATCGGTATAATCCTTTACTACATCTCTCCCACTGTGCATAGCTGTGTATTGATGTGATAATTATTAAAACGAAGAAAAGAATAAGCTTTTTCATTTTTTATACTCATTTATAAAGTCAATTTTATTAACTTTTATAAAAAATTGCATCAATCTTAACTATAATGACACATTAAACTATAAAAAGTCTCAGAAAATTTCATAGTATTTTATTCATTAACAAAAATACCTTATCATCTCCCTTATGAACCTTAGTAACTAAGCTTATCCCCCACAATAAAACCTTATTAAGCAGTATCACGGGGATGCACTATCTCAATGTGATTTCAAGAATAATAAGCTAATAAGGTAGGTGGTAGGAATTGTTTACTTGTTATTAAGGCTAATTGTGTGCTATAAGGTTTTTTATTACATAACATCAATTATTAATCTTAATTTTGCCTGATTCCATTTTTAAATAAATTGTTATATGAAGAAAACAAAAGAAGATAATACTTTGTTCAAGGAAAAAAAGCCGAAAGATAAAGTTCAGAAAAAAGTGATTATTTACACTGACGGTGCATGTCTCGGCAATCCCGGTCCCGGCGGCTATGGAGTTGTGCTGAGGTATGGAAAGCATTTAAAAGAACTTTCTAAGGGATACAGGCACACAACTAACAACCGAATGGAAATCCTTGCTGCCATCGAAGCACTGAGGGCATTGAAATCTGACAAAAGATTGAATGTTGTAATTCACAGCGATTCACAGCTTCTGGTGAAGTCAATTAATGAGGGCTGGGCTGAAAAGTGGAGAATGAACAACTGGAAGCGAAACCGTAAGGATAAAGCATTGAATGCTGATTTATGGGCAATGCTCTTGAATGAAATGGAAAAACATGATGTTGAATTTATCTGGGTAAAAGGTCATGCTGACATACCTGACAACGAACGCTGCGACCGGCTTTCGAAGGATGCGGCTGAGAGTGGACATTTATTAATTGATGAAGTTTATGAATCGGAAAATCCATATCAGGTATAAAAAAATAATTGTAGGGACAGAACATTGTTCTGTCATCTTAATTAATTTTCAATTTCTAATTTTCAATTTTTAATGAATTTAAAATGATAAAATTTAAAATATTGATGAAATATAATATAACTGTAGGAACAAAACATTGTTTTGTCAATTAAAAATTTAATATTAAATATTTATTATAAATTTCAAATTAAAAATTCTAAATTATTAAAAGTGGTATTATGAACCGAAGAGAGTTTACAAAAATCGGATTTATTGCGGCAGGTGCTTTGATGTTGAAAACAATGCCTCTGTTCGGCTTTTTTCAGGGTAAGGAAATATATTCCGAAGAAACCGTAAAAATATTTAGAAAGATAATATCAAAGGCAATCACTGAAAAATGGGATGAATTACCAACCGGTGAGCTGATGGGAAGAATCGGAACAATGCTTCTCAATACTCCTTATGAAGCATTTACGCTCGAAGGTCCAGGCCCTGAGATATGCAGAATCAATCTCAAAGGTTTGGATTGTGTTACATTGTATGAAAACGTTCTGGATATTGCGAGGATACTGAAGAAAGGACGCTTCAGCTTTGATGAGTTAATCAATGAAGTAACATTCACACGCTATAGAGGCGGGATAATGACAGATTACACATCACGCCTTCATTATACATCAGACTGGATATATGACAATGTGAAAAAAGGAGTTGTAAAAGATATTACCCGGGAGCTTGGCGGAGTGCGGTTTCCGGTGAATGTATCATTCATGTCCAAACATCCCGAATTTTATGAGACGCTGAAGAATCATCCCGATTATATAAATATCATTAAGCAGTCTGAGTATGAAATTAATTTACGAACATATTATTTCATTCCAGGCGAATCAATAAAAGATATTGAGCCAAAGCTGGAAACAGGGGATATAATAGCAGTTGCGACAAATAAAGATGGGCTTGACTATTCTCATACAGGTATGATAATGAAAGACAAAAGCGGCAAACCACGGTTTATGCACGCATCATCAAAAAAGAAGAAAGTGGTAGTTGATAAAGTTATATCGGATTATATCAAAGGTGTCGAATCGGATATTGGGATTACTGTGCTGAGACCGGTGATGTAATTGTCTAATTATTTGGATAAAAATTTTATGGCTAATACTTATACTCAACTTTATGTACATATTGTTTTTGCTGTTAAAGGCAGACAAAATATTATTCCTTCAAATAAAAAAGAGGAATTATATAAATATATCACAGGTATATTTAAGAATAAAAAAAATAAACTTCTTGCCATTAATGGAATGTCTGAACATATTCATATATTATTAAACCAAAATCCTGAAGATTCTCTATCATCACTTGTGAAAGAAATTAAGCGTTGTTCATCTCTTTTTATAAATGAAAAAAAGTGGATGCCCGGAAAGTTTGAGTGGCAGTCAGGATATTCAGGATTTACCTATTCTAAATCACAAATATCATCTGTCTGTAAGTATATCGAGAATCAGGAACAACATCATAAGAAAAGAACATTCAGAGAAGAATATATAGAGATATTAAAAAAGTTTGCTGTTGATTATAATGAGAAATATATATTTGATGATGTGGTAGGAGATATAATCCCTACGGGATAAGAGTTGTATTGAGGAAATGATTTTCTATAGACATTTAATCTCTACGAGATAGAATTGTATATTTAATTTTCACGTAGTGAATATATGTCTATAGCAAATAAATTTAGTGGAATATTATTTTT
>SCSM01000009.1 GCA_004322215.1 Bacteroidota bacterium
AATATCTTTCATCAATTGATAATCTGCAAATCAGCACTGCTGATTTTCCAAGCGGTATTTACTATTTACAGATTATTAATAATAGAGAAAGATTAACGAGAAAGTTTTGTGTGGTGAAGTGATTAATATTAAAATTATATATTAATAAACCACTTCATGTGTACCAATATTAAGGAGAATTATTTCCTCAGCTCCTGTTTCGATTTTTTTTTCTATTGTAAAAATTATTCTGCAATCATAACCACACGAGCAGGCTCTTAAACCGAGTAAAGAACCTGATAATTTATGAGTTTTAAGAGTAGGATGATAAATATCCATTTCCAATTGTTGAATTGCTTTATCAATACTATTTTGTAAATATGGAAAGCTCTTGACAAAATGTTTATATGACTTATTAAATTGATTTGTAAAAATAATTTTTCTCATAAATCACTTTTAAGTGATTTGTGAAGTAAATCAATTCCTTCTTCTGCGGTCATTGGCTTATACTTGCCGGCATGGTATTCCTGCAAAGATTCCTTTGCAAGAAATGCAATTTGCTGGCGCTCTTCCTCGATACGTCTTTTATTCAAAATATCTGATATTATAATTCTCTCATCGGTATCGAGAGACATAATATCATCGAGAATTTTTTCTATTGTTGCCATATATATTTTTTACATTTTTTAATCTATCAACGTCATATTTGATAATAAATTTTACTTTGCTCCAGTAATTTCAAATTTGATATTCAAAGCCAAAAGAATAAAAGATAAAATCAATTTGTTTTTGTGCATCTATAAATATATTCTGTTCACTTGATTGATTGCCGCTTAGAAAATAATTCATGTATTTATATTGAAATCCTTTTGTGTATCGGCAATTGAGGTTTAATCTCAAATCTGTAAAAAAATTAGAAATCGCAATAATTTCATTGGGATTTATTGTTGCTCCCAAACTAATCCCATAGAAATATGTTAGAAAATAAGAATAGAATCTAAGATTAACAACATTACTGTTGTCGAATTTATAACTTGGAATTCCAAAAAGGTATAATGTATTAATACCAACAGAGAATTCAGCATAAGGTTGAATATAATTATTATTAAACAGATGGAATCTCGTATAAATGCTCACCGGTACAATTGAATTAATTATATGATAAATATCGTCAGGATATAAAAAACTGCCATAACCTACTTGTCCATTAAAAGGGAAGGTTATCCCTGATGTCCATCCATCAGCATAAGTTCCGGATACATAAGTATTTCTGTATGATTGTTCATTTAAAAAGAGATATTCTAAATTCAATCCAAACGATAATGGAAAATCTTTTGGTTTTATACTGGCATTAAAGCTGAATCCATGAGGTGAATTCAATAAATCCTTCGAGTAATCATGCAATGGTATCGAGTTAGTATATGATAATCCAATATTAAAGCTGAGAGGTTTGTTTTCCTGAATTTTTGGATTCATCCGGAGTGTTTCTTGTGAATACACAGCCGGTTTTACAAATAATAAAACAGCAATTATAATAAGTAAATTCTGAATGTACTTTTTAGATTTCATAGATATTTTTTTTTCTATGATGTTTTTAATGCTAATTATAATTCCAAATTAAATAATCTTAAAGGAAAATTGCAATTATATATTTAATTATTAATTAGAGCCCTTGCTTCTGTATGAAAACACCCTTATCAACTTTGGCGAAAAAGTCCTGGTAGAACTTTGGGTCCTCAACATCCGAGACCTGTACGGTGTTGCCTTTATTATCGAGAATTTTTGCCTGGAAGTTTGCCCTGACCTTGCTCCTCTTTCCGATTTCTGTTACGTTGATTGACACCTCGACTATTTTCACCTTGTTGTAAGTCGGTTCGGCAGTGTGACCTTTCCTTGTGCTTGGTTTGCTTAATATCTCGAAGAATGTTGACCAGAATTCATCCTTTGAACCGGAATTCTGTAAATCAATTTCCTTTGAAGCAGAAAGTAAGCCGAGGTCAACTACTGCATTCTTCACTATAAATCCATCGTCCTGCAACACATTCAACACTGCTTTCATAATAAGCTTCGTGTCGTTTGTGTCATACTCCCTTGTCTGAAACTCCCTTGTCTGGAGCTGTGTCTTGGGTGTATCGTAATCGCTTCTCTGAGACATTACCGTACATCCGATACATAAGACAACAAGGAAAAAAAAGGCAGTTATTTTCATAAAAATACGCATTTCAGTTCCCCGTTTAGTATTGAGAAGAATGATAACTGAATGCCTTTACCTTTTTGTTCACATCAAATTTGATTACGACTGTCAGTGTCTTTTGCTTGGAACTGATAGCACCCGAACGGTAAGACTCACCGCCGAGAATAAGGAACCACCCTCCCGAGCTTTGGTCGTAGGTTACCTCGGTTGCAATTTTGTCATAAATCCAGGTCTCGTCCTCATTTTCATCTTTTGTTACCTGGTTTGGAGAACCGAGAGCTTCGGCAACTTCTGCACCTGACATACCTTTATGGATTTCTTTCTGAACCTGACCGAGAGTCATTTCATTCTCCTGTGTAGTGCCGAGATTCTGTTTATGCTCGCGGGCAGTAGTACACGCGGTTAATGAGATAGCGAGAATAAATACGAATAATGAAAGATATTTTGCAAACATAATTGAACCTTTATAATTAATGATTAAAATCTGAATACAAAACCTGCCGTAAAAATGAGCATATCTGTTTTCGATTTAAATGGTGTTGTTTTAAACGTTGGATTATCATTAATATCAAATCCAACACTCTCAGTTTTCCAATATGATGCTTCGTCTCCTTTCATATATCTGAGACGTATATCAAAATTTAAACTTGAGTGACTGGCAGGCAAACCAACAAAGTCAACCAATTTGAGCATAGCACCAATTCCAACTCCGTAGGAGAATGCAGAACTTGATTTACTATCGGATTTTTCTTGTGGATTCAATGTATCACCAATAAAAAAAGTAGTTGAACTATAATTTTGCGATAATGTAAGAATATTCATTCCAATAACAAACTCAACATAGGGAAAAACATATCCCATTATATCGGGTTGTATTCTTGCAAATATATTGATAGGTATTACCATACTTTGTGTTGAAACTGTATCTCTTTGCTCATAAATTTTATTTTTCCAAACTCCTTGATTAAAATTAGTATCCATATTGCTTCCATTAAATAGGAAATCGAATTCCAATCCGAAAGCCAATGGCAGAGGGTCGGCACTGTATCCTCCATAAACAGAAAATCCCTGCCCGCTTTTCGGAAGATTATCGAAAAATTCCTTTTGAGGCACCATGTTTGTAAATGATAGGCCAATGAAATAATTTGTCGGTATGTTTTTCAGCCGGTCAATTTCGTTTTTTGATAGCTCTCTGTTTTGCCCGAAAGTAAACGAATTTATTGATATTAATAATGCTGCTGCTGATAAATACAGTAATATTTTTTTCATATATGATTTCCTAAAATTAATCCTTGATTTTGAATTATATTGAATTGCAAAATAAAAACTTTTTACCATAATAAAACAGAAATAAAAAAAAGCCATCCCAAATCAAATGTTCAGAATGGCTTTTTAAATGTATTTTTTGATATCAATAGTCAGTAACAACGATATAGGATGTACCGATATATCTTTTTCCTTTTGCCATCTTCGACGTTGGCGGAGGTCTCAATGGGTCGGTAGTGGCAGAACCCTGAATCTTGAAACGCATTCCTTCGACACCGTTAGCAGTGAAATAATCTTTGAGCGACTGGCATCTTTCGTCAGTCAGCTTTTGGTTCTGCTTCGGGTCCTTATCGTTATCGGGATAGCACACGATTTCGAATTTTACATCCGGATTGTTCACGAGTGTGCTCTGGATTCCTTCGAGAAGGTCTTCGGCGCCGTATCTTAACTTCGATTTATTCAGTTCGAATGGCGGAACCGGAAGAGGAATCTTTACTCCTTTTCCTTTCGGTTTAATTAGGAAGTCTCTCGATATTTCTTCGTATTTATCTGTGTTCGCAAGTGTTATTTTGAATTTTTCATCAAAGTAATCTTCTTTTGTAATATTAACGAAATAAGTTTTCCCCGGCTTTAAGCTGGTTACATAATATGTCCCGTTTTCAATTGCATTGCTGCGGGTTTGGTTCACTCTTTTGCCACCTTCATCCGTGATTTTAATTGTTGCTGTAACTGGTGCTTTGCTCACGGCATCGAACACATTACCCGTTAAAGCCACTACGGTTTGAATAAGTTGTGCTTTCGCTTCACTTTGAAATAAAATACCTGCAGTGAAGAACAAGAATAATGCAACAGTCAATATTTTTATATTTTTCATAGTTTACTCTCCCCTTTATTATTTCTGTTTAGTTAAAAATCTGACTGTACCGTCCGCACAACCGAGTATGATAACGCTTGCATCGCTGATGAGGTCAACCGACCAAATCTCAACTTTTGCATCGAATGTCATAAGATTATTCCCGGTTGTTATATCCCATAATTTGCATTTTTTATCCAAGCTGGCACTCACGAGTGTTTTATTGTCCTCGGCAAACGAAACGTCCTGAATCAATTCATCATGTGCTTTAATGGTTCTGAGAAGATGCCCTGAAGGCATTTCCCAAATTTTTATGAATCCTTCCATATCGGACGAGGCAAGCACTTTGCTGTCGAAGCTGAACAGGCAGGTCAGTACAGGTGAATTATGACCTCTCAATGTCATAATCGGTTCTTTGGTATGCAAATCCGTTGACCAGATTTTTATCGTTTTATCATCGCTGCATGAAGCCAGGTACTTTCCGTCATAGCTGTAAGCAACGTTGTTAGTCGGCTCTGTATGGCCCCTCAGCGTTTTTACTTCGCTCCCAAGGCGGGTGTCCCACAGTTTTACCGTTTTGTCGAAGCTTGTGCTGGCAATAAAAGTACAGCTGTCGTCCTGGCTGAAGTAAACGCCGATTACCTGGTCTGTATGTCCCTTCAACACCTCGAGTTGTTTCCCGGTTTCGACGTCCCAGACTCTTACGGTCATATCGCTCGAACCGCTGGCAAGCCATTTGTCATTGCCGGAAAAAGAAATATTGTTAACCTGTCCGAGATGCCCTCTGAGAGTCAATAGTTCCTTCCTCTGAGGTATGCTCCATATCTTGATTGTTTCATCGAGACTGCAGGTGGCTACCTTGGAATTGTCCTCATTCACAAACACACCTAATACTTCATCGTCATGCTTCCCGATGGTAGTCATTTTGTATGTCAACCCTTTGGGACCTTTGGCAAAGGCAAGTTCGCCTATGACAAAGCATACGACTAATAATACTATTAATATCTTTGTTATACGTACCATATAAACTGACCCCGTTTTGATTTATAATTTAATTTCTGCTTCTTTACTTTGCGAATAATGTGAATAATAAAGCTATACAGAACATAATTAGTTCCATTATTTAAAATCTGAAAAATTTAATCTACAAAAAAAATTATTAATATAAAAAACAGTTAAGTAAAATAATTAATTATCCGATTATTTTATGATGAATTACAGATTTAAAATATTCTTTTTTTGTTTGTATTATTCTATTTTAAAATCTTCGATACTTCCAGCAAATTATTGTACAAATCTTTAAATTCACTGCGCTTAATATATACAAAATCCTTATTCTCCTTTTTAATTTCAAATAATCCTTCTTTTGAACTATCAAAAGCAGATTTGTCAATTTGTCCGAATAATGTTGTATCCCGTCCCTCTGTCAGGAACCTGGCAAGTTGCTCTTTTGCACCTTTCAATGAAAGCTTATCGGTCCTGAGATATTTCTTAATGAGTTTTATCAGCGTCAGGTCTTTATCCGAATAAATCCTGTTACCCCCTCTGTTTTTCTTGGGCTTAAGCTGGTCGAACTCTTTTTCCCAGTACCTTAAAATGTGTTGTTCTTCGCCAACAAGCTCGCTGACTTCGCTAATTGAATGATAAAGTTTTTGCATAATATAAAGCACTTATAATTAAGCAAGATTAACTAAGTTGCAATATTAAAAAAAATTTTCTATTTTTGCTATTCTATTTTTTAATATTTTGGAAAAAATATGGATATATATACGGTAAACCCGGTAAAAGTCAGGATGAAAGAATCCCAAAAGGGGATAATTTACAAATCAATCGTTGCCATGGGGTTCAGAGCAAGGCAAGTGAACGATTTCATTAAATCCGAACTAAATGTCAGGATGGCAGACGTTATTGACACAGGCGAGACCGACACTGTCAACTTCGACCAGATTGCCATCAGCCGCGAATTCGACAGAATTCCCAAGCCAACTTTTATAGCGATGAAGGAAATGTTTGAAAATAAGCTTACATACACCCTTCCGGAACTTGAGGACACAGATAAAATCATAAAATAGATTTTATATTATTTTTTTAAATAAAGCTCCGATGTTCATTCGGAGCTTTTTATTTTTTTCATCCTTTTATTGACGTTCGACTTATTAAATTCAAAATTTACTTCACAATCACCAAGGGTATTGTTTCTATAATTTCATTTATATTTATTTTAACATAATAATAGCCCTGGGGCATGCTTTCGCAATATATATTTTTCTCATTTGTACCTTCGCTGGCTTGTTCTGTTCGGCTTAAAACATAGTTGCCAAGCAAATCGAAAACATTTATTTGCACTATTGTTTCAATCGGATACGAAAACTTCAATCTGAATTCATCAGAAGCGGGATTGGGATAGATTTTAATTTCATTTTTTTGCTCTTGCTCTTTTACATCCGTAATACCAAAATCACTAAGTCTGGCTCTGAATAATCCTCCAACTGTACCTGCAAATATGTAATCGCTACCTAATGCAAAACTACGTATCCAATAGTCCCAATAATTAGTTAAACCATCATTCTTTATTGCCCAACTATTTCCATTATCAGTTGATAAGTATATTCCCCTATTAAAAGTTCCAGCAAACAAATTATTTCCATATACTATTATACGATGAACATTTGTATCAGTTAAACCCGAATTTCTCGAAGACCAATTATTACCACTGTCTACAGATAAAAATATACCACCTATGGAAGCAGTAAATATACTATCATTATATATATAGATATGATTAATAATCTCCATTAATCCATTACCTTTTGGTAACCAGCTATTACCCTCATCTGTAGAGAGATAAACGCCTGCCCCACCGCCAATACCGACAAATAAATTATTACCATTTATTGCTAATGTATTAATGTAGGGAGAGACTATTTCTTGGGTTATATCAATCCATGTATTTCCACTATCGAGTGATTTATATATTCCACGTCCTAATGTACCAATAAATAATTTATTTGAACCAGCTGCCATTGAATAAATAGAATAATTATTTATGCTATCATTTTTTGGAATCCAATTATTGCCATTATCCGTTGTTAAAAAGACACCCTTACCGAAAGTGCTTGCAAAAATTATATCTCCAATCAAAACTAAATTTGAAATACCCGGATAAGTTATACCTGAATTTTTTTCTGACCAACTATCACCATAATCTGATGAATAATATACACCTACATCTGTAGCAATAAAAATATTGGTGTCCTTTATTAAAATACCATTAACAGCTTTTTTACTTAATCCATTATTACATGGCATCCATTGCGCATTAATTGTTGATATACATATAAAAGAAAATAGAATAGAAATTAAATGTATTTTCATGATTGACCTCACCCTATAATTAAATTTTCAATTTTCTAATTTACCACTCCTTAAGTCCCCTCTTTAATCAAGTAGAGGAAACAGG